>CAVQGC010000012.1:0-230696 GCA_963711955.1 uncultured Alphaproteobacteria bacterium
ACCGTCATCATCGATGGCGTCGTGCGCAAGCAGAACGGCAAGCTGACGTTGCCGGCCGACGTGCTGCGTAAGCGCCTCGGCGAGCTGGCGTCGTCCGGCGCCCGTATCATGCGCGAGGGCGGCTACAAGGTGGAGACCGCGCCGAATTGATGATCCTCGCTCGCCCAAATCACCGATGTCGTTCCCGCGAAAGCGGGGACCAGTACGCACAGTTCCTCGATAGGCCCCGGGTACTGGGTCCCGGCTCTCGCTTCGCTCGGCCGGGACGACAGCCTTGCAAGAAGACGGAGACGCAATCAATGACGACCAAAATCACCCGCCGCGCTGCGCTTGCCGGCCTCACAGCCGCCGCTGCGTTCCCCGCCCCTGCCGTCTCGCAAGGCCGCCCGATCACGCTGCTGCACGGCTTCACGCCCGGCGCCAATGTCGACATCACCGCGCGTCTGGTCGCCGACGGGTTGAGCAAGCGCCTGGGCCAGCCCGTGGTGGTGGAATCCCGCCTCGGCGCCGGCGGCACGGTGTCGGCGGCAGCCGTGGCGCGCGCGGCGCCGGACGGCAGCACGCTCACCATCCTGCCCAGCGGCCATCCGGTCGCGGCCGCGCTCTACAAGCAGCTCTCCTACAACGTGATCGACGACTTCACCTTCATCAGCATGCTGACGGAGAACCCGTTCATCCTGGTGACCTACCCCGACCACCCCGCCAAGACGATCGCCGACGTGATCAAGGCCGCGCAGGCCGACCCCGGCAAGCTGACCTATGCCAGCGCCGGCAACGGCACCGGCATGCATCTCGCGTCCGAGCTGTTCGTCGCCATGGCCAAGGCGAAGATCCAGCACGTCCCGTATCGCGGCTCGCCGCAGGCGCTCACCGATCTCATCGCCAAGCGCGTCGATTTCCAGGTCGACACGCCGCAGGTGCTGCTGCCCTTCCTTTCAGACGGACGCCTGCGGCCGATCGCCATCACCGGCACGAAGCCGTTCTTCGCGCTGCCCGGCGTGCCGACCATCGAGTCCGGCGGCCTGCCCGGCTATTCGGTGACCGGCTGGCTCGGCCTCGGCGCCCCGGCCGGCCTGCCGGCCGACCTGGTGAAGCAGCTCAACGCGCAGGTCCGGGAGATTCTGGCGGAGCCTGCCGTGATCGAGCGGCTTCGCGCGCTCGGCGCCGATCTCACTCCGACCACGCCCGAAGCGTTCAAGGCGCGCGTGGTGTCTGACATCGCGAAGTGGACCAAGGTGATCAACGACGCGAATATTCCGAAGGTGTAAGCGACTACGACCGCGCTCACTCCACTGTCGTCCCCGTGAACGCAGAGCCGATGAACGCCCCAGGCCACTGTGCTATACTCGTCCGATGACCAAGCTCCTCGAACACGCCATC
The DNA here is from genome assembly GCA_963711955.1 of uncultured Alphaproteobacteria bacterium. GTDB lineage: Bacteria > Pseudomonadota > Alphaproteobacteria > Rhizobiales > Xanthobacteraceae > Z2-YC6860. Next base: position 1,381 of record CAVQGC010000012.1, read on the forward strand.
GAAACCGCGCTCCGGTTGCCACCGGACGAGCAGGACGACATCGCGCGCGCCATCCTGCAACTCGCGGGCGGCCGCGATATGCCGCCTGTTCCACTTACCCCGGATGAACGCGAGGCGATCGCGAAAATCGAAGGCCGCCGCTGAGCGGGGCGAATTCGCGTCCGATGAACAGGTGCGCGCGGTATGGGCTCACGGCCGATGAAACTGCACGTAGCGGCCGAGCAATTCGCTCATAAAAAACATGGCTATTGACTTTATTCCTTTTAATCTGATTATATTCCTCCAATCCCACCACCCGAGGCGTTCTCATGAGACGTCATTTGAGCGGGGCGGGATACGGCGCCTCCGCGCAGGGCTCGTAACCCTGCACCGGGGCGGCGGCGGGGCTCCCCCCGGGGATATTAAGGTCCCCTGCCAGGAGCTGGCTGACCTTGAGAGCCGGATGTTCCCGCTCTCCTGAGAAAGCGGGGCCCGCCGTCGTAAGGAAAACGCCGCGGTGAAGCGCCGGAAGGCGCGCCGGTCCGCGTCATGGACCGGCTAGACTTGGCACGTTGTCTTGAAAAACAAGCAGAAAGTGTCGAAAACTCTTTTAAAACAATGCCAACACACAGCTGGCAAAACCAGCTCGGCGGTCTGGGTCGGCCGTCGTGGCAACATCCGTGGCAACAAATTGCTAAGGTTCAGGGCCCGTTGTCACGCTCGAAGAGGCGTCACGCAGATCGTGCCGAAAAACGCCTTTGACACGGTCGCTCCGCCTCGAGTAACGGCATGTCGAGGCTGGGAATTTCGGGCATAGCCTTGCCGGCGATGCCCTGCAGGTCGCCCACCATTCCAACGGTAGAGTCGACAACCGCCAAGATCTGCGCCTCCCGCTTCGACCACTCGCAGTTCAGGTGTTCTCAGAACGAATGCATTAGCCCGCCCAAGTTGATCAATGTTTGTGCGTCAGCTGATCCGCCGGATGATGGGTCTTCAAAAAGTTTTCGAACTTAGCGACATATTCGTATTTGGCGGCAACCTCTCGCCAACTGCTAGCCAAATTCAGCAGTTCAGTTTTGGCCGCAAGGTCGGGTTCAATTGCCGCAAGCCATTCAGCTTCGGCCGAGCGGGGCAAGGAATGTTGAATGAGTTCGCCGAGGGACTGAGGCAAAAATATCGCCTTCTAAATGCCGTCAACCTTTTCACGAAAGGGTGCACATCCGCGTTGAATACGTCAAAAAACCCTTTTTTTCGCTTCGCAGGGCTATTTCTACATTGGAAGAGGCTCAGCAGCGGTTCAAGGAAGCCACCAAACAAAAACCGCCCGGAGGTGAGCCGGGCGGCTAGTCTGACAACTCCAAGTAAGTTTTGCCGCTTGTTTGGGCCTTGTTGATCCCCGCGTATTCAATCGCAAGGACGCGGATACTGCACGTAGGAGTTGTCTGGAATGTCAAAGGGCCCTGCCTGAGCAGGCGTGACAAAGGCCAACATCGCGAGCGAGAAAAGCGCTGTGAACCATATCTTCCTCATAGCGGCCTCCTCTGATGATGCAGCTTGCCCCCTCTGACCGCAAATTGATGTGACGGCTGTCACAAAAGTGATGGTTTGTTTCTTGGTTTCGACATCCGGGTCCGCCGCGCGAGCCTCAGCGAGCCTTGAAGATCTTCGCCACCCGCCGGAGCCGATTGAAAGGTCGCTATCGCTGCAATGTTGCGATGTAAGCCGCGAGGTCGTTAGCCTCACGCGATGGTGGTGAGAAATTCATCTTCTGGTGCGGCCCGGAAATAGCGTGCGAGATCGCGGCGACGTCGCCGCCAAACCTGCGGGCGATCTCATCGAAACGCGGCGCCGCGGACACCTCATCGCTGCGCGCAAGCGGCGTAACGGCATGGCAGGTCGCGCAGTGCGCGAGCGCAAGACGCCGACCGTTGTCGGCGTCGGCAAGCGCGGGCGATGCGGCCAGGATGACAGCGAGGAACAAATATCTCAGCATGGGGTACGCCTCCGTCCGCTGGTCACAGGCTGTACCCTAACAGGGGATGCTCCGTATAGCAGGTCATCATGCGTGAAGGCGACGGCAAGATGTTGTTCGTGCGGGATCGCCTTGTCGTGCGTCGCGGAGAACAAATCCGCTTTGTCATCGAGAATGCCGGAGAGTTCGCCCATGATTTCGTGGTGGCGAACACCGCCGAAGCGGACATCTGCCAGCGACTGCCAAGCAAGCGCAATTTAAAAGCCGCCCGACGTGATGCGTCGGGCGGTCACTACGCGGTAGCGACTTAAGCCTACTTGATGCGAAGCCCTCGCGCCGCATTTGGGCAATCGCCGTGCCGCCGATCCGCGCCACACGCGCAGCTGGCGTGCCGATGAACGCGAGCGACCGGCTCGTCTTGCAAATTTACCCAGTCGTTTCGCTTCACCGCAGATGACGAGAGTTTCGAGGTCGCGACGCGCGACATCGCGACGCTGCATCTTGCGGCGATCGACGACGTGCAGGCCTGAGACCGGGCCGTGGTGTCCGTGGCCGGGCCCGCGCGGTGCGCAGCACGGGACCGGCGGCAACCGTCACATGCAGTAGTCCCAGAAGCTCTGCGTCTGGCTCGGATCGGTGTAGTACCAGCACATGTTGGCTGCCGGGGCAGCACCGGCCCATGCGGCCGCTGTCGCCGCCGAGACGAAGCCGATGGCTGCACCGGCCGCGATCGCGCCGCCCGGCCGCCACCAGTACCGGCCAGGCCGGGCCCAGGCCCCGCCGCGGTAGGCGACCCCGCCGCGATAGGCGGCTCCGCCGCGATAGGCACCGCCGCCGCGGTAGCTGCCACCACCACGCCCAGCACGGACCTGTTCGACCGCACTGTCGGGCCGTCCGATCGCGTGGGTTGCGCCGAGCGGTGTTGCCTGAGCCGACATCGGCACAACGGCGCTGAGTGACAGAGCGGCAAACGTGACAATCCAACTCGGACCAAAACGGTTGGGTCTTGTACGCGAACTGTTACCGGAACCGGGCACGATCGCCTTCGTCGTTAATCCGTATTCCGCCTCTGCGCCTTTTGCGATCGAGGAGATGCAAGCTGCAGCGCAGGCTGTCGGACAACCACTGCTCGTGGTCGAGGCCGGGACTGAAGAGCAGATCGACAAAGCGTTCGCGATGATGGCAGAGCGCGACGTTGCAGCGATCGTCTATGCAGCAGGCGTTTATTTCCAAGTGATCAGTGACCGCCTCGTCGCTCTCGCTGCACGTTACCGGATTCCATCGCTGTACGAATGGCGCGAATTTGTCACAGCCGGCGGCCTCATGAGTTACAGCACAGATCGCAATGAGGTTGGGAAAACAGCAGGAAGCTATGCGGGGCGTATTCTGAAGGGCGAGAAGCCCGCTGACCTACCGGTTGTGCAGTCGTCGCGTTTCGAATTCGTAATCAATCTGAGGACCGCGAAGGCCCTCGGTCTCGAAGTCCCGCCCAACTTGCTCGCCCGCGCCGACGAGGTGATCGAATAACGATGCTTCGCGCTGCGGCGCGGATGTCGGCTATTGGCACTTAGCGGACATTGCAGCCCAGCCGCCCGATGTCCGCTATCGGGGGTAAAGCGGACATCGACAAGACAGGCCGCCCAAGTCAGAGCCGTCAGTGAATGCCCTACTTCGCTTGGTCGCGCGACTGCGCGGATCAGGCAGGCTGTTTGCCAATGGCGGTTACCGGAAGAAGTCACGAAAGCGGGTCGGCGCTAGCTCGGTGTATTTCACCGTGTGCTGAATATTTCGGTGCCCCAAATAGCTCTGAAGCGCCCGCGTATCGTGCCCGGCATTGGCCAGGGCGTATCCCGTGGCGTGCCTCAACATGTGGGGATGGGCCTTGAAACCCAGCTTGGCGGGTTCGCCAGCTCGCTCGATCATGCGCGCGAAGCCAGCGGTGGTGAAGGGTGAGCCGCGCTCGCTGGTGAAGACGAACGGCGAGGATGGATCCTGCTCCCGCTGCAACCGGCGCAGCGCCCGCAGCTCGTCGCCACGGATCGGATGGGTCGCAGGCGTGCCCTTCTTGACCCTGCGGACATGCAGGGTCGCGGCGCGGTGGCGATCCGGCGCGCATCCATCACCTCGACCGCGACGTCGAGTTTCTGATCGAGCTGCCCAACAGCGTGCAGGTGCGGCGGCTCTATCATTCCCACGGCAACACCGGCGGCGATGGCTCCTACTCTGGGCACTCCCGCGATCCGCAAAACGTGCTAGGCACGGCACGCTGAAGGATCACGCATGACCAAGCCCCTCGCCAACCGCATCGCGCTCGTCACCGGGGCCTCGCGCGGCATCGGCCATGCCGCCGCGATCGCGCTCGCTGGCGAAGGCGCGCATGTGGTGGCGACCGCGCGCACGGTCGGCGGGCTGGAGGAGCTCGACGACACGATCAAGTCGGCCGGCGGCACCGCCACGCTGGTGCCGCTCGAACTGCGCGACGCCGAAGGCATCGCCCGTCTCGCCGCGGCGCTCGGCGAGCGCTACGGGCGGCTCGACGTGCTGGTCGGCAACGCGGCGCTCGGCGCCTCGAACTCGCCGCTCGACCATTTCCACCCCAAGGAGTGGGACGAGGTGATGGCGGTCAACGTCACCGCCAACTGGCACCTGATCCGCTTCTGCAATCCGCTGCTGCACAAGTCCGACGCCGGACGCGCGGTGTTCGTCACGTCGGGCTCGTCGACCAACGCGCGCGCCTATCGCGGGCTCTACGCGGCGTCGAAGGCGGCGCTCGACACCATGGTGCGCACCTACGCTGCGGAAACCGCAGCGACGCCGATCCGCGTCAACCTGTTCAATCCGGGGCCGACGCGCACGAGGATGCGCGCCGCCGTGATGCCGGGCGAAGACCCGATGACGCTGCCGCCGGCGGACGAGGTCGCGGCGGCGATCGTGCCGCTCTGCCTGCCAAATTTTTCGGAAACCGGGAAGCTCTACGACTTCCGCGTCAGGAGGCTGCTGTCGTTCCGTGCGCCGGAGTAAAGCGTGATTGCCTTCGCTGGACGCGGCAGCGAGATTACCCGCGCACGCGCAGCACGCGATGACACGAGCGGCAGCGTGGATAGACGGTCGGCGCTTCCACCAGCGCCGGCCGGCGCACGGTGTGATACTGCTGGGTGACGAAGTTCACCACGACCGGGCCCGCATAGACGCGCCGCATGGGTGCGCGCAGGACAGGCGCCCGCCGCTTGTAGCGGACTTCCTTCTCGATGATCGTGTGGTTGTGACGGATCACGCCGACGTGGCGAATGGTGTTCTGGCGGATCACCAGATGGTTGCGGGTGCGGACCTGGCCGCTCGGCACCTCGACCACGCTCTGCGTGTTGATGACGCGCGACTTGATCGACGTCCTTCGTGGTGCGAACCACTTCCTGGCTGTCGTATTGCGGCCGCGGCGCAACGCAGTTCTTGCAGGCTCGTTGTCCGTGGCGAATGCGGGCGCCGTCATCGCCAAGGCGAGGACCGACAGCGCGGCAGCAGCAAGCATCTTCGTCATGAGGCTCTCTCGCGTGCGAGACCTGGCCTCCTCATGATCCGGTTAATGTATCGCCTCGCGCCGCGCCACGCCGATCCGTTTCCGCGATTGGTTAATTGGTTAGCCGGCGATTGGCCCGGCCGGCGAACGGATTGTCCTTTTCGCGCAAGGTGAGCCGGATCGGCGTGCCGGGCAATTCGAACGCCTCGCGCAGGCCGTTGACCAGGTATCGCCTGGTAGCCGTCGGGCACCGCGTCGGCCCGCGTGCAGAACAGCACGAAGCTCGGCGGGCGCCCCTTGGGCTGGGTCAGGTAGTTGAGCTTGAGCCGGCGGCCGGACACCGCGGGCGGCGGATGCGCCGCGACGGTGTCCTCGAGCCAGCGGTTGAGCGCCGCGGTCGCCACGCGCTTGTTCCAGACGCCGTAGATCGTGATCACCGCCTGCATCAGGCGGTCGAGCCCCTCGCCGGTCAGGCCCGAGACGCCGACCACCGGCACGCCCTTGAGCTGCGGCAGCCAGTGGTCGGTCTGCGCGCGCAGCTTGGCGAACGCGCCGGCCTGCGTTCGCCAGGTCCCATTTGCTCATGCCGATCACCAGCGCGCGGCCCTCGCGCTCGACCAGCGACGCAAGCCGCAGGTCCTGCTCCTCGAACGCCTTCTCGGCATCCATCAGCAGCACCACCACGTCGGCGAAGCGGATGGCGTGCAGCGCGTCGGCGACCGACAGCTTCTCGAGCTTCTCCTGCACCTTCGGCCGCCGGCGGATGCCCGCGGTGTCGTAGAGGCGGAAGGCACGGCCCTGCCAGTCGAGATCGACCGCGATGGTGTCGCGCGTGATGCCGGCCTCGGGGCCGGTGAGCAGGCGCTCCTGCCCGATCAGGCGGTTGATCAGCGTCGACTTGCCGGCGTTGGGCCGCCCGATCACGGCGACGCGAATCGGCCGCGCCGGATCGTCGTCCGCCGCTTCTTCTTGTCGCGGGCTCCGCGGTCGCGTCGGGCAGCGCCTCGCGCAGCGCGTCGTAGAGATCGGACAGGCCCTCGCCGTGCTCGGCCGAGATCGCCAGCGGATCGCCGAGCCCCAGCTCATAGGCTTCGAGCCGGCCCGCTTCGCCGGCTTTGCCCTCGCTCTTGTTGGCGGCAACGATCGCCGGCTTGCCGGACTTGCGGATCAGGTCGGCGAACACGCGGTCGTCCGGCACCAGGCCGGCGCGTCCGTCGATCAGGAAGATTACCGCGTCGGCCTGCTCGATCGCCGCCTTGGTCTGCTCCACCATGCGGCCGGCGAGGCTCGACGGCGCCGCGCTTTCGAGGCCCGCGGTGTCGATCGCGGTGAATTCGAGATCGCCGAGGCGGCCATGGCCCTCGCGCCGGTCGCGCGTCACGCCCGGCAGGTCGTCGACCAAGGCGAGCCGCTTGCCGACCAGCCGGTTGAACAGCGTCGACTTGCCGACGTTCGGCCGGCCGACGATGGCGATGGTGAAGCTCATGGCTCCACTCTAACGGGTGGCGGTCCCGGGACGAGGCGGATCGGGCCAGGCCGGTGCCGATTGCTGGGGCTGAGCGGTGCGCGACGGCGGGTCGGGCCAGGCCGCCGCCAGATTGCTGCGGCTGTGCGGTCCGCGCCTGCGGAGCGGCCTGTGCTGCGGCGGCTCCTCCTGAACTTGCTGCTGCTGCCTTGGGGTCTGCGGAGCGGCGCTGACGCGGCGGCGGAGCCGCGCGCGGCGGCGACGCGACGCGCGCGGCGCAGGCTTGGGCTTCTCCGGCTGCGGCCGGCCGCCGGCGGCGGCTCCTGCCGGCGGCTGATAGCCCCGCACCAGGTCGGGCGGGACGCCTTGCTGCACGCCCGGCACGCCTTGCGGGAACACTGCGCGCCGCTCGCCCGGCAGCGGCTTCTTGCTGCTCCAGATGCTTTCGAGGTCGAAGGTCTCGCAACCCGCCAGCGCAAGGCCGGCCGCGAGCAGCAAGCATCGACAGACAGGGAGCGGCGCAGCGTCATCGCAGCTCAGCTCTTGCCGTCCGGCGCCGGCCAGCGCGATCAGCATCTCGACCTGACCGCGCGTGTTCGACGGCGTCTGCGGATCGGCCAGAACCATGTCGGTCCAGCGGCGCATTTCGGCGGCGTTGTTGGCGCGCCATGCCGCGAGCGCGAGCAGGCTGCGCGCGCTGTGCCGGAACGTGCGGTTGTCGGCGGTCAGCGGTTCGATCCGGTTCTTCAGTTCGTCGTAGGATGCGGTGTCGACCAGGAGATAGGCCGCGCGCAATGCCGCGAGATCGCGCTGCATCTGGTCGAGGCTGCGGTCGGCCGCGACCGCATCGTAGATCGCGACCGCGGCCTTGGCGATCGCGCTGGGCCAGCGCCGCCGCCTCGCGCAGCTTGGCGAGCACGCGGTAGCTCGCCGTTCCCTCGGCGGCGATCTTGGCAAAGGCGGCCTCGGCCTCCTTGTGCTGGCCCTGCTCGCTGAGCGACGCTGCCGCGTCGAACGCGGCGCCCGCTTCGGCGGCCTTCTTGGCTTCCTACCATTGATAGCCGCGCCAGCCGCCGACCGCGGCGACGAACAGCACCGCAAGCGCGATGATCAGGATGCCGTAGCGCTCCCACAGCTTCTTGAGCTGTTCGCGGCGTAATTCCTCGTCAACTTCATTGAAAATGTCGGACACGAAAGCTTCCCCGGCGCCCGCCGCAGCCGCCGCCTCGGCTAAGGCCATGCCCAGGCGCGTAAAATACCGATGTGGCGGAGGCAAGGCAAAATCGGGCCGACTTCTACAGGAGCGGCCGCGGACGCGGTCCACCGCAGTTAGCTGTTTACGGCTTCTTCATGGCATAGACGTGGTCGGCGCCCGGAAAGGCCCGCGCCCGGACGTCCTTGGCATAGCCCGCGATCGCCGCCTCGATGCCGGGCCCGATGTCGCCATAGCGCTTGACGAATTTCGGCACCCGCGGCGACAGCCCCAGCATGTCCTCCAGCACCAGGATCTGGCCGTCGCAGGCCGAGCTCGCGCCGATGCCGATGGTCGGGATCGCCACCTGCTGGGTGATGCGCCGCGCCAGCGGCTCGGCCACCGCCTCGATCACCATCGAGAAAGCGCCGGCGTCGGCGACCGCGCGGGCGTCGTCCTCGATCGGGGCCCAGTCCTTCTCCTCGCGGCCCTGGGCGCGGAACGAGCCGATGGTGTTGATCGACTGCGGCGTGAGTCCGACGTGGCCCATCACCGGCACGCCGCGCTCGGTGAGAAAGCGGATGGTCTCGGCAAGGCGCCGGCCGCCCTCGACCTTGATGGCGCCGCAGCCGGTTTCCTTCAGCACGCGCGCGGCGCTCATGAAGGCCTGCTCCTTGGACGCCTCGTAGGAGCCGAACGGCATGTCGACCACGACCAGCGCGCGCTTGGAGCCGCGCATCACCGCGTGGCCCTTGCAGGATCATCATGTCGAGCGTGACCGGCACCGTGGTCTCGAGCCCGTGCATCACCATGCCGAGCGAGTCGCCGACCAGGATGACGTCGCAGTGCTGGTCGACCAGCCGCGCGGTGTGCGCGTGATAGGAGGTCAGCGACACGATCGGCTCGCCGCCCTTGCGGGCGCGGATATCGGGCGCGGTGAGCCGCTTGATCTCGTTCTGGGTCGACATGGCCCAATCAACTCGTGAACGCCGGAACGCCGATCACATAGGGGTGGAACAGCCATCCGAGCAAGAGATAGAGCACCGTGCCGCCAACCACCGCGATGACGTCGTTCTTCACGCCGCCGACCGGGATCGGCGGCGCGCCCGGATCGGTGCGGCGCTTGAGCGAGATGCGGTCGAACACCGCGTAGGCCAGCAGGGCGCCGAACAGCACGATCGAGCCGAGATCGCCGTTCGAGATCAGATGCGCGAGCGCCCAGAGCTTGATGCCCGACCAGCATCGGATGCTTGAGCGCGGTCTTGATGCGGCCCGGGCTGTAGGCCGCGACAAAGCAGATGATCGCGGGCCACACCAGCGCCACCGTGACGTGCCGCGTCCAGGCCGGCGGATACCAGACGTCGATCCATCCGGTCGCGCGGTAGCGCGCATAGCCGTAGACGATCAGCACGAGCCCGATCAGGGAGATCAGCGAATAGACGATCTTGTAGGCATTCTCGCCGATGCGCGCGATCACGCCCTGCCGCGCGCTCGCGAAACGCGGTGAAAACATGCGGCGCAAGGAACAGCGCCAAGCCGGCAATGAGGATCGCAAGACCCATCTTTTGCTCCGTCGTCAGGCGACCAGCCATGACGATGTCGGGACGGCAAGGCTACCATGAGGCGATGACCCGATACATCCGCGGAAAACTCGCCGTATCATTTGCTGCAATGGCGATCGCCGTGGTCGCGCTTTGCACCTCGCCTGCCGCCGCGCAGGACTGGCCGAGCCGCGCGGTGAAGATCATCGTGCCGTTCGGCGCGGGCTCGACGCCCGACATCATCATGCGGCTGATCGCCGAACAATTGCAGCAGAAGCTCGGCCAGCCGTTCCTGATCGAGAACAAGCCCGGCGCGAGCGGCATGACCGGCACCGATGCGGTCGCCAAGGCCGCGCCCGACGGATCGACCATCGGCATCAGCATCGGCGGACCGCTCGCCATCAACACGCTGCTGTTCGCCAAGATGCCCTACGACCCGGGCAAGGACATCGCGCTGGTCACGCTGCTGACCAGCCAGCCGAGCGCGCTGGTGGTTAATTCCAATATTAAGGTTAACAGCGCGGGCGAACTGATGGCGCTGCTCAAGCGCGAACATGGTAAATTCAACTTCGGATCGATCGGGACGGGCTCGCTCTCGCATCTCGCGATGGAGGCGATCGCGCTCGCAAGCGGCGCCAGCATGGTGCACGTGCCCTACCCCGGCTCGCCCGCGGCGATGACCGCGATCATCCGCGGCGACGTGCAAATGGGCTGTCTGCCTGCGATCGCGGCGACTCCTCATGCCGCATCAGGCGCGGTGAAAATTCTTGCCGTCTCGACCGCGAAGCGCTCGCCCTATTTGCCGGACATTCCGACGCTCAAGGAAAGCGGCATCGACGTCGAAGCCGACGCCTGGAATGGCCTGATTGCGCCCGCGGGAACCCCGGAACCCGTCGTTGCGAGAATTCGCCGTGAGGTGATAGAAGCAATTGAATCGAAAGGCATCCGCGACAAGCTTGCGGCGCAATTGATGGAGCCGACCGGCAGCACGCCGGCCGAGTTCCGGGCCAAGATCGAGGCCGAGATCGCCCGCTGGGGGCCGGTGATCAAGGCCGCCGGGATCAAGGTTAACTAAGTCGGCGGTAGAGTGCGTTTGTTCCGTTGGGGAGTGGTGCGAGATGAGCACAGAGCGTTCGGATCAGTACCCTGAGGTCAGCGGCGAGGACGCCGGGCTCGTGCCGCCGCAAGGCGGCCCCAAGCCGGAATGGCCGAAGAAGATCCGCACCCTGACCGCGAACGAGCTCGATCGCCTGACCATCGACGGCCTTGGCCGCTTCTACTGGGACGGCCAGTTGGTCAATTACGAAGCGCATCCCAGCCGCATCGAGAAGCCGGTCGATCTCGACCAGCATGCGATGGACCTGCTCGACCGGACTGCGCGCGAGCTTGATCCGAATGCACCTCCGCCCTCCGCTGAGACCACGACAACGGTCGAAGTGAATCCCGACACGGTGACGACGGACGCCCCTGCACTGGCGGCAACGCCGGCCGACCAGCTCGCGCCGGTAACCCCTGCCGTGGACAAGGCCACGCCGGTCGTCGAAGTGCGGCGCCACGAGATCATGGTTCCCGCGGTCGGCCTGCCAGGCACCACCCGCATCCGGCTGACCGGCTGGCAGTCGCTTGGCCTGATGATCGTGATCGTCAGCTTCCTGGTCGCCGCGGCCGGCATGGCGGCTTCCGGCTTCGTCGCCGCGCACGATTGGGGCTGCAAGGCCGGCTGCGTGAAGCGCGCTTGCGCGCCCGCGCCGGCCATGCCGAAGCCGGCACCGCGTCCCGACATCCCGGCCTAATATCCGGTCCAATAGCGCAAGTTGTGCACCGGGCCGCAGCCGCGGCCATCGCGCGCTGGACACGAATCGCGCGCGCGGCAAACATCCCGCGCGATGAGTCTCTTTCCCGCCTATTTCGGTTCGCGAAAGCGCCCGGATGACGAAGTCGGCCCCGTCCACGGAGCCGGAGAACGAATCGCGGGCCGACATCTTCAATCTCATTCCGCCGCGCGCCTCGGACAAATACGAGCGGCCGAAAGAGCCGGAGAAATCCTCCAAAACTGAACTCATCGAGCCCGCCGCGAAGGCTGAAGGCCGCAACATCCATCCCGCCACTGCGATGGACCTGAGCCGCCTGTCGATCGACAACGACGGCCGCCTTTACTGGGATGGCAAGCCGGTCGAGGTGCGGCGGCGGCTGATGATGTCGCGGCAGCAGGTGATCGGCGCGAGCATCATTGCGTTTTTCATCGTCGTCGCGGCGATCGGCTCGGCGATCCAGGCCACCGCGACGATGAGCAACTGGGCATGCCGCACCGGCTTGACGCCAGTGCGACGCACCCGCGGCGCCGGCGCCAAAGCCGCGCCCCGATATTCCGGCCTAACTGTTACAGCCGCTACACAACCGGCGAGCGGCCGCCGTCGACGTTGGTCGCCGTGCCGGTGATGTAACCGCCGGCGTCCGACACCAGGAAGCAGGCGAGGTTGGCGAATTCCTCGGCCTTGCCGATGCGCCCAAGCGGAATCTCCTTCTCGCGGGCTTTGACGTAGTCGGCAAGCGGGATATTGGCGCGCTTCGCGGCCTGGACGTGCTGATCCGCCTCGATGAAGCCAACCAGCATCGCGTTGACCAGCACGTTGTACGGGGCGAACTCCTGCGACAGCGCCTTGGTCATCGCCATGCCGGCGGCGCGCGACACCGAGGTCGGCATGCTGTTCGCGCGCGGCGCCTTGGCGCCGATGTTGAGCACGTTGATGATGCGGCCCCAGCGGCGCTCCTTCATTTGCGGCGACACCAGGCGGATCATGCGGAGCGCGGCGAACAGCTTGTCCTCCAGGTCCTTTTGCATGATCTCGTCGGTGAGCTTCTCGAACGTGCCGTTTCGCGAGGTGCCGGCATTGTTGACGACGATGTCGACCTTGCCGAACGCCTTCATCACCTCGTCGTAGGCGCGCTGGATGTCCGCCGCCTCGCTGACGTCGGCCTGCACGCCGATCACCTTGCCCTTGGCTTTCGCCTTGATGGCGTTGACGGCCTGGTCAAGCGTCTCGCGGGTGCGCGCCAAGATCGCGACGTCGGCGCCGGACTCGGCGAACCGCGTCGCGACCGCGTAGCCGATGCCCTTGCTGCCGCCTGTGACGATCGCGCTGCGGCCCTTCAAGCTGATTTCCATGCTGTCCTCCGGTTGCGCGCAAACGCCGCGCCTGCCGCATGGTCCTACACCCAGGCGGGCGGCGAAAGCCGCTTGACGGGCCACTTTGGCTGTTGTGCGGCCTCGGTCAGACGGCCACGGCCTTGATGCGCGAAGTGTCCTGCGCCGGATCGTCTGATCTCGCCACCATCACGCGGTTACGGCCCTGCTGCTTGGCTGCGTAGACCGCCATGTCCGCCCGCCGCATGAGCATGTCGAGGTCGTAGCCAAACGTCTCCGTCGAGGCGATGCCGAGACTGACCGTCGTGCGTACCGTCGCACCTGCGACATCGACCGCTGCGGCCTCGAACTGATGACGGATGCGCTCCGCCACGCGATGCGCCTGCGCCGCTCCGGTGTACGGCAGCAAGCAGCAGAATTCCTCGCCGCCGATCCGGAACAGGAAATCGGTCGGGCGGATGTTGTCGTTCACGACTGCGACGAACTTCATCAGCACGTCGTCGCCGCCGGAATGGCCGAACCGGTCGTTCAGCGACTTGAAATCGTCAAGATCGAGAAACAGCAGGCACAGCGGCTTCTGCTCGACGCCGTGACGCCGCAGCAGCCGGTCGCCCCGGGACATCAAGGCGCGGCGGTTGAGCGCGCCGGTCAGCGGGTCGGTCTGCGCCTTGACGCGCTGGTCGAGCTCGAGGCGCTCCTTCGACATCGCCACGATCAGCACCGTGATCAGCAGAGTATGAAAGAACATGATGAGATTGAACGCGCCGACCGAGCCGGGCTGCATCGGCAGCGCGCCGAACGGAAACGGCAGCACGCCGACCAGCGCAATGCGCGACACGAAGAACAGCGCGAAGGTCGAGAACAGCACGATCACCGGCCAGCGCGACGGCAGCGGCTCGTCGCGGCCACGCCAGAATTCGTAGGCGGCCAGCGCCAGCAGCGACGCGGCGATCAGCGAGGAGAGCACGACCCGGTAGGCCGTGTTCTCGATGAAGGCCGGCACCAGACACGCCGCGAACCACAGCGCCGGCACGGCGAAGATCGGCGTCCAGAGCGGGCGCACATGGTTGAACACCCGCGCCGCTTGCCAGTTACAGACAAAGGCCGCGATCAGGGCGACGTTGCCAATGCCGATTGCGAACAGGTCGGCGGTGAAGCCGCGCACGGCAAACAGCACCGTGGCCGCGCACGCAAGCAGCAGCGTCGCGCCCCACCAAACATACCAGGCCGCGCTGCGCTGCTTGTACCAGAACACCAGAAACAGGCCGCCAAGCACCAGCTTGATGAACAGCCCGAACAGCAGAACCGTGAAGGAATCGATCTGCATAAAGAATTGCCGGAGCCCGCCCGCGAATTGTCGTCACACTCTAGCCGAACGCCCAATGCCGAATTCGGCCGAGAGCTATCGGCCCACGAATATTGCTCGATCAATAAACGCCGGTTGTGCCGGATAAGAACACATCGCGGCCGTTAGTGCGGCACCGCCTCCTTGTACGTTTCCGGCTTGAAGCCAACCAGCAGCTTGCCGCCACCGAGATCGAGCACCGGCCGCTTGATCATGGATGGCTGCGCCAGCATCAGCGCCATGGCCTTGCGCTCATCGAGCGACTGCTTGTCCTTGTCGGGCAGCTTGCGGAACGTCGTGCCGGCGCGATTGAGCAGTGTCTCCCAGCCGACCTTCTTGCTCCATCGCTCCAGCCGATCGCGATCGATGCCGGCGGCCTTGTAGTCATGAAACGCGTGGTCGACGCCATGCTTGTCGAGCCAGGCGCGCGCCTTCTTCATCGTGTCGCAATTCTTGATGCCGTAGATGGTGATGGGCACGGCGTCACTCCCACTCGATCGTGCCCGGCGGCTTCGACGTCACGTCATAGACCACGCGGTTGACGCCCTTCACCTCGTTGATGATGCGGGTCGCGACGCGGCCGATGAACTTCATGTCGAACGGATAGAAGTCCGCCGTCATGCCGTCGGTCGAGGTGACCGCGCGCAGCCCCACCACGAAATCGTAGGTGCGGCCGTCGCCCATCACGCCGACGGTCTTGACCGGCAGGATCACCGCGAACGCCTGCCAGATCTCGTCGTAGAGCCCGGCCTTCCTGATCTCGTCGATGTAGATCGCGTCGGCGAGCCGCAGGATGTCGAGCTTCTCCGGCGTGATGTCGCCGGGGCAGCGGATCGCAAGGCCCGGCCCCGGGAACGGATGGCGGCCGACGAACACGTCCGGCAGGCCGAGTTCGCGGCCGAGCGCCCGCACCTCGTCCTTGAACAGTTCGCGCAGCGGCTCGACCAGCTTCATGTTCATGCGCGCCGGCAGCCCGCCGACGTTGTGGTGCGACTTGATCGTCACCGAAGGACCGCCGGTGAACGACACGCTCTCGATCACGTCGGGATAGAGCGTGCCTTGGGCGAGGAACTCGGCGCCGCCGATCTTCTTCGCTTCTGCCTCGAACACGTCGATGAACAGCTTGCCGATGGTCTTGCGCTTCTGCTCGGGATCGCTGATGCCCGAAAGCGCGCCGAGGAACTTGCGCCGAGGCGTCGACGTGAACCAGCGGGATGTTGTAGTGGCCGCGGAACAGTTCGACGACGGTCTTGCCTTCGTTCAGGCGCAGCAGCCCGTGATCGACGAACACGCAGGTGAGCTGGTCGCCGATCGCCTCGTGGATCAGCACCGCCGCCACCGCGCTGTCGACGCCGCCGGACAGCCCGCAGATCACCCGGCCGCGCCCGACCTGCTTGCGGATGCGCTCGATCGCCTCGTCCTTGAAGGCGCGCATCGTCCAGTCGCCGCGGCACTGCGCGACCTTGCGCACGAAATTGCGCATCAGCGCCGCGCCCTGCGGCGTGTGCATCACCTCGAGATGGAATTGCGTGGCGTAGAACTTGCGCTTGTCGTCCGCGATCATGGCGATCGGCGCGTTCTCCGAGGTGCCGACCACGCGGAAACCCTTCGGCAGCTCGGTGACGCGGTCGCCGTGGCTCATCCAGACCGGATAGCGCTCGCCCTTCTTCCACACGCCCTCGAACAGCGGCGTGTCCTCGGTGACCAGCACCTCGGCGCGGCCGAACTCGCGATGATGCCCGCCCTCGACCTTGCCGCCGAGCTGGTGCGCCATCGCCTGCTCGCCGTAGCAGATGCCGAGGATCGGCACGCCGGCGTCGAACAATTCCTTGGGGGCGAGCGGCGCGTCCTTGTCGAGCACCGAGGCCGGCCCGCCGGACAGGATCACCGCCTTCGGCTTCATCCGGGCGAAGGCCTCGGCCGCCTTCTGGTACGGCACGATCTCGGAATAGACCTTCTCTTCGCGCACCCGGCGCGCAATGAGCTGCGTCACCTGGGAGCCGAAATCGACGATGAGAATCTTGTCGTGCAAAATCTTGTCGTGAGGGTCCATGGCGGGTTCTAGAGAACCCGCATCCGCCTGTCGAGACGCCTCCGTAATCTTGACCGCCGAACTCATGATCTCCGCATGATAGAGACGAAAAACCCGTCGGTGTCGGTGCGGCGCGGAGTCATCAACAACCCTTCGTCCGACAGCAGCGCCGCCTTGCCGAACATATAGGCGCGCTCGCCCAGGACGCTCGCCGTCTCGGCGGGCTTTTCCACGGAAAATTCTGCGTGCCGGGCAAGAAATCCGCGCACCTGATCGCCATTCTCCTCGTTCAGAACCGAGCAGGTGACGTAGGCGATGCGCCCGCCCGGCTTCACCAGTTCCACGGCACGGTCGAGCAATTCGCCCTGCTCCTTCACGCGCTGCTCCAGCGCGCCCGGCCGCACCCGCCATTTGGCGTCCGGGTTGCGCCGCCACGCCCCGATGCCGGTGCAGGGCGCGTCGATCAGCACGAGGTCCATGCGGCCCTTGAGGTCGTCGATCTCGGTGCCGACCGACTTCGGCGTCCGACCTGGACGTTGCGCGCACCCGAGCGCGCCAGCCGGTCGTGGATCGGCGCCAGGCGGCGCTTGTCGTCGTCGGTGGCGTAGAGCTGGCCCTTGTTCTCCATCGCGGCCGCCAGCGCCAGCGTCTTGCCGCCGCCGCCGGCACAAAGATCCAGCACCTGCTCGCCGGGCCGCGCACGAGCGAACAGCGCGGCAAGCTGCGAGCCTTCGTCCTGCACCTCGATCTGGCCCTTGATGAACGCCGGCTCGGCATGCACCGCCGGGCTCTTGGCGTCCGCACTGAGCCTGATGCGCAAGCCGTGCGGCGACCAGCGCGTCGGCTCCGGCGCGAGATCGGCGAGCGACGCCGCCGCTGCATCGCGGTCGGACTTGAGCGTGTTGACGCGCAGATCGAGCGGCGCGCGCGAGCCGAGCGCCGCGGCCTCCTCCGCACGTTCGCTGCCGAACACGCGAGCGAAATACGGATCGAGCCATTCCGGATAGTCGCCGGCGACGTGCGGCGGCGCGCCTTCGTTGAAGCCGCGATCGAGCGCCGCACGCTCGGTATCGGCGAGCGGCGGCGGCGAATGACCGGTGCCGCTGGCAAGTTGCGCGATGGCGTCCGCATCGAGGCCGCGTTCGCGCTTGAGCATGCCGAGCAGAACGGCGCGCGGTGTCGCCTCGCCCATCAGCCATGCCGACGACGCGCGCCGGCGCAGCGCGTCATAGACAAGTCCTGCGATCGCCGCGCGGTCGCCCGATCCGGCAAAGCGATGGGTCAGCCCCCACGCCTTGAGCGCGTCGGGCGCGGGCCGCCGATGCTGGTCGATATCGGCGACGACCTCGATGGCGGCGGCAAGTCGTGCACCGGGCGTCATGGAAGGCCGAGCAGAATGCGCACGATGAAAATCACCCACATGATGAACAGCACGAGCGCGCCAACGCCGAACCAAAGCCCGCGCATCCGCAGATTATTGCTGGTGACGTGGATATAGGCGTGAACCAACCGCGTCAGCACGAATATCCAGGCCATCATGACAAACAGAAAATCCGCATGCCGCGTCATGATCGCCAGGATGGTGAGCACATAGAACAGCACCGGCAGTTCGAGCTGATTCTGGAAGCAGTTGGCGACCTGCGTCGAGCGTTTCGGCCAGTTCGGCTGGCCGAGGTCGATGTCATGCGGACTGACTTCGCGCCGGGTCAGCGCGCCCGTGCGCAATCCCGCCAGTCCGAATCCGATCACAAACGTGAGCAGCACCAGGACGAACAACGGCGCAAGAATCATCTGGATCGTCATGGCTGTGCTCGGAACCTGTGTTGCATCGCGGTGCAGATCGCTCCCCGCTTTGACGTTTCTAGCCGCCGGAGCAGACTAAGGCAAAGCGCTCGATTTATCGCCCGTGAATACCAATGGCCTATGTTCAGGCTCTCGCGAGTGCAATCGTGGGTGCCGTGTTCGGAACGATCGCGGGCACGTTTTGGGAGCCATGCTCTCGCGCCTCTGTTCGGTTGCGCGACATCCGCTACCACGTGCGCAAATACACTTGACGGTGCCCGTCACACCCGGCTCGGATAGTTCGGGCTCTCGCGGGTGATGGTGACGTCGTGGACATGGCTCTCGCGCAGGCCCGCCGAGGAGATGCGCACGAACTGCGCCTTCTGGTGCAGCTCGTCGAGGTTCTTGGCGCCGACATAGCCCATCGCCGCGCGCAGGCCGCCGGCGAGCTGGTGCAGCACCGTTGCGACCGGCCCCTTGTAGGGCACCTGCCCTTCGATGCCCTCCGGCACCAGCTTGAGATTGTCCTTGATGTCCTGCTGGAAATAGCGGTCGGCCGAGCCGCGCGCCATCGCGCCGACCGACCCCATGCCGCGATAGCTCTTGTAGGAGCGGCCTTGATAGAGGAACACCTCGCCCGGCGTCTCGTCGGTGCCGGCCAGCAGCGAGCCGACCATCGCAACGTCGGCGCCGGCGGCGAGCGCCTTGGCGAGATCGCCGGAATACTTGATGCCGCCGTCGGCGATCACCGGGATGTTGTTCTTCCGCGCCGCTTCGACCGCGTCGATGATCGCCGTTAGCTGCGGCACGCCGACACCGGCGATCATGCGCGTGGTGCAGATCGAGCCCGGCCCGATGCCGACCTTGATCGCGTCGGCTCCGGAATCGATCAGCGCCTTGGCGCCTTCGGTCGTGGCGACATTGCCGGCCACCACCTGGACCTTGTTCGAAGCGCGCTTGATGCGGTTGACGGCATCGAGCACGTGCTGCGAATGGCCGTGCGCGGTGTCGACGACGACGAGATCGACGCCGGCCTCGAGCAGCCGCTCGGTGCGGTCGTAACCCTTGTCGCCGACCGTGGTCGCGGCGGCGACGCGCAGCCGGCCCTGCTCGTCCTTGCAGGCGTTCGGATTGGCCACCGCCTTCTCGATGTCCTTCACGGTGATCAGGCCGACGCAGCGATAACCCGCATCCACCACCAGAAGCTTCTCGATGCGGTGCTGATGCAGCAGGCGCTTGGCCTCGTCCTGGTGCACGCCCTCGCGGACCGTGATCAGCCGGTCCTTGGTCATCAGCTCACGAACCCTCTGCCGCGTGTCGGTGGCGAAGCGCACGTCGCGGTTGGTCAGGATGCCGACCAGCTTGCCGGCCTTGCCATTGCCGCCACCCTCCACCACCGGCACGCCGGAGATGTTGTTCTGCTTCATCAGCTCGAGCGCGTCGGCGAGCGTGGCTTCCGGGTGGATGGTGAGCGGGTTGACCACCATGCCGGACTCGAACTTCTTCACCTGACGGACCTGCGCCGCCTGCTCGTCCGGCTCAAAGTTGCGATGGATCACGCCGATGCCGCCGGCCTGCGCCATGGCGATCGCCATGGCGGATTCGGTCACGGTGTCCATCGCCGAGGCGACGATCGGGATGTTGAGGCGATTTCGCGGGTGATCTGGGTGCGGATGTCCACCTCGGAGGGCAGCACGTCCGACAGGCCGGGCTTGAGCAGCACGTCGTCGAACGTGAATGCTTCGGGGAGCGCCGAATCGATCTTCGGGGCCATCGCCAATCCGTTCCGCCCAAGCCTGGGCTTTTGCGGGCTTCGCCCGCGCGGGCACCTGCGAGCCCGCCAAATAGGGAATGAGCGGAGGCTTTGCGAGGGACTGCTCCCTCGCCCCATTCGGCGGCCCGCTTATGGGTTGGCGATGGTGGGTAGCACGGCCCATGCCAAATGCATAGGGCATCCGGGCTTATTCACCCGTTTGACCACCGCGAAATCCCTGGGCCAGCACATAAAGCTCGGCTGAGTCCGCCCGGCTCGCCGCCGGCTTGACGTGCTTCACGGTGGCGAAGTCGCGCTTGAGCGCGGCGAGCAAGCGTGCTCTCGGTGCCGCCCTGGATCACCTTGGCGAGGAACGCGCCGCCGGGCTTGAGCACCTCGCCGGCGAATTCCGCCGCCGCCTCGACCAGCGCCATGATCTTGAGATGATCGGTCGCGCGATGGCCGGTGGCGTTCGCCGCCATGTCGGACAGCACCACGTCGGCCGGCCCGCCGAGCATGGCCTTGAGCCTGTCGGGCGCGGCGGGATCGAGGAAGTCGATCTTGGCGAAATCGACGCCGGCAATCGCATCCATATCCAGAATGTCGATGGCCGACCACGCGGCCCTTGGCGCCGACGCGCTTTGCCGCCACCTGGCTCCAGCCGCCGGGCGCCGCGCCAAGGTCGACCACGCGCGCGCCGGATTTCAGGAAATGGTGCTTGTCGTCGATCTCCGCGAGCTTGAAGGCGGCGCGCGAGCGGAAGCCCTCGCGCTTGGCGCGGGCCACATAGGGATCGTTGAGCTGGCGCTCCAGCCAAAGCGTGGACGACAGCGAGCGCTTCTTGGCGGTCTTGACCCGCACCTTGAGCGCGCGTTCGCCGCGTCCGCTTTTTTCGCCGCGCGCGGTCACGGCTGCGACTCGCGGGCATGATTCCACGCACCGTCCTCGCGCATCATCTGCACCAGCATGCCTTCGCGCAGGCCGCGGTCGGCGACGCGCAGCCGCGGGCACGGGAACGCGCGGCGGATCGCTTCCAGGATGGCGCAGCCGGCGAGCACCAGATCGGCGCGCTCGGCGCCGATGCAAGGATTGGCGACGCGATCCTGGTAGCTCATGGCGAGCAGCCGCTCGACCACGCCGGTCACCTGCGTCATCGCTCATCCAGCAGCCGTCGACGCGGCGGCGCTCGTAGCGCGGCAGTTCGAGATAGACGCCGGCGATGGTGGTCACCGTGCCCGAGGTGCCGAGCATGTGCATGCCGTCGAGCGCGCCGCCATGCTGCGCGGCGAAGCGGCTCACATGTCCCGGCGACCTCCGCGATCATCGCCTCGAAGCTCTCGCGGCGTGACCGTGACGCCGCCATGGCGCTCGGCCAGCGTCACGACGCCCATCGGCAGCGAGACCCAGGCTTCGATCTCGGGATGCGGCGGGCCATGTCCGAATCGGCGTCGTGCGGCCGAGCCGCACCAGCTCCGACGAGCCGCCGCCGATGTCGAACAGGATCACGCCCTTCGATGCCGGATCGACCAGCGGCGTGCAGCCGGTCGCGGCGAGCCGCGCCTCGGTCTCGCGGTCGACGATCTCGAGGTCGATGCCGACCTCCTCGCGCACGCGCGCCAGAAATTCGTTGCCGTTCTCGGCGGCGCGGCAGGCTTCGGTCGCGATCAGCCGCGCCCGCGTGACGCCGCGGTTGCGGATCTTGTTGCGGCAGACCCGCAGCGCCTCGACCGCGCGCGCGATCGCCGCCTCGCTCAGCCGGCCCGAGCTGGTGACGCCCTCGCCGAGCCGGATGATGCGCGAGAACGCATCGACGACGCGGAAGCCGTCGCGCGTCGCGCGCGCCACCAGCAGCCGGCAATTGTTGGTGCCGAGATCGAGCGCAGCATAGGTCGGACCGGACAGGTCCGGCCCGCCCGCGCCGTCATGGCGCGGGTGACCATATGGCGACCGCCGGCCCCGCCGGTGCGCTTCGGGCGCCCGATGAGGGACGGGGCCGAGGCCGGTCGCCCGGGCCTCGTCGTCCATTGAAAACCTTTCCCCGTGCCGAAGCCGATCACGGCTCGACGGCACGGCGGTGAATCCCACTTCGACGAAAAGTGTAGCAGCGGCAGCGGGGGGCGCAACTCTGGGCGGCGGGCAAAACATGACGGAAACCCGCGGCTGTGCTTGTGAATCCGGCATCGGTCCGATATTTCAGGCCGATACTTTCGTCGGGTGCGCCAGCCGCGCCCTCGCCCTCCCCCGTCAATGGCGCACATTCTCATGAACATTCAGAACACGGCCAGACCGAACCGGATTCGGCATCGGCGAGCGGGTGCTCCGCACCGAAGACCCCAAGCTGCTGCGCGGCGAGGGCCGCTACACCGACGACATCAACCTGCCGCGCCAGGCCTACGCCTTCATCGTGCGCAGCACGCGTCGCGCACGGCCGCATCAAGTCGATCGACACGCAGGCGGCGAAGGCCATGCCGGGCGTGCTCGGCGTCTACACCGGCGAGGACGTGAAGGCGTACGGCACGCTGCAATCGGCGCTGCCGTTCAAGAGCAAGGACGGCTCCGACCTGAAGAAGCCGCCCCGGCCGGCGCTGCCGACCGACAAGGTGCGCTTCGTCGGCGATCCGATCGCCTGCGTGGTGGCGGAGACGCTGCTGCAGGCCAAGGATGCGGCCGAAGCGATCGAGATCGACATCGAGCCGCTGCCGGTCGTGACCACGCCCGCGCAGGCGACCGCGGCCGGCGCGCCGGCCCTGTTCGACAGACGTGCCCGGCAACGTCTGCCTCGATTTCCACTACGGCGAAACCGACAAGGTGAACGCCGCCTTCGCCGCCGCCGCGCACAAGGTCAAGCTCAAGCTGATCAACAACCGGCATGATCGTCAACGCGATCGAGCCGCGCGCCGCGATCGGCGACTACGACGCGGGCAAGGAGCGCTTCACGCTGCACTCCTGCAGCCAGGGCGTGATGGGCATGAAGGCCGGCCTGGTCAACGTGATGAAGACGACGCCCGACAAGGTGCACGTCCTCACCGGCAACGTCGGCGGCTCGTTCGGCATGAAGGCGCAGGTCTATCCGGAATACGTCTGCATCCTGCACGCCGCCAAGACGCTCGGCCGTCCGGTGAAATGGACCGACGAGCGCTCGGGCAGCTTCGTCTCCGACAACCACGGCCGCGATCACGAGCAGACCGCCGAGCTCGCGCTCGACGCCGAGGGCAAATTCCTGGCGATGCGGCTCGCCGGCTTACGGCAATCTCGGCGGCTTCCAGGGCGCGATGTCGCCGCAGCCGCCGACGCTCAACATCGTGCGCAACGTCATCAGCCTCTACCACACGCCGCTGATGGAGGTGTCGACCAAGTGCGTGTTCACCAACACCAGCTTCGTCAGTCCCTATCGCGGCGCCGGCCGGCCCGAGGGCAACTACTTCATGGAGCGGCTGATCGACTACGCCGCCGCCGAGACCGGCTTCGACCGCATCGAGCTGCGCCGCAAGAACCAGATCCGCGCCAAGCAGATTCCCTGCAAGGCCGCCTCCGGCGCGACCTACGACAGCGGCGACTTCCCGGCGATCCTCAAGCAGGCGCTCGAGGTCTCCGACTGGAAGGGCTTCAACAAGCGCAAGCGCGAGAGCAAGAAGAGCGGCAAGCTGCGCGGCATCGGCGTCGGCTGCTATCTCGAAGTGACCGCGCCGGCCAACAAGGAAATGGGCGGCATCCGCTTCGAGGCGGACGGCAGCGTCACCATCCTCACCGGCACGCTCGACTACGGCCAGGGCCACGCCGCGCCGTTCGCGCAGGTGCTGAGCGAAAAGCTCGGCATCCCGTTC
Source organism: uncultured Alphaproteobacteria bacterium (assembly GCA_963711955.1). Classification (GTDB taxonomy): domain Bacteria; phylum Pseudomonadota; class Alphaproteobacteria; order Rhizobiales; family Xanthobacteraceae; genus Z2-YC6860. The sequence goes on from CAVQGC010000012.1 coordinate 24,925, forward strand.
GAGCGCATCAAGCTGCTGCAGGGCGACAGCGACCAATTGCTGGCCGGCGGCGGCACCGGCGGCTCGCGCTCGATGATGAATTCCGGCATGGCGATCGTCGAAGCCGCGCGACAAGGCCGTCGAGCAAGGCAAGCAGATCGCCTCGCACGCGCTCGAAGCGTCGGCCGGCGACATCGAGTTCGCCAAGGGCCGCTTTACGGTCGCCGGCACCGACCGCTCGATCGGCTTCATGGAGCTTGGCCGACAAGCTGCGCACCGGCATGAAGCTGCCGCCGGACGCGCCGCAGTCGCTCGACGTCAAGCATGTCAGCGAGGGCGCGCCGGCCGCCTACCCCAACGGCTGCCACGTCTGCGAGGTCGAGATCGACCCGACCACCGGCAACACCGAGGTGGTGAAGTACACCGCGGTCAACGATTTCGGCACCATCATCAATCCGATGCTGGTGGACGGCCAGCTCCACGGCGGCGTGGCGCAGGGCATCGGCCAGGCGCTTGCTGGAGCACACGGTCTATGACGAGCAGGGCCAACTGCTCAGCGGCTCGTACATGGACTACGCGATGCCGCGCGCGCACCACGCGCCGGACTTCGCGGTGCACAGCCATCCGGTGCCGGCCAAGACCAATCCGCTCGGCGTGAAGGGCTGCGGCGAGGCCGGCTGCGCCGGCTCGCTCACCTCGATCATGAACGCCGTGGTCGACGCGCTGTCGGTCTACGGCATCAAGCACATCGACATGCCGGCGACCCCGGCGCGCGTCTGGCAGGCGATCCAGCAAGCGCAGGGCGGCGCGCAGGCCAAGGCGCAATGACGCAGGCGACCGATCTCGCCTTCGCAGCCCGGCGCGCTGGCGACATGCCGGCTTGATCGCCGGCGTGAGCGCGGCGCATTTCGTCAGCCATTACTACATCCTGGTGCTGCCGCCGCTGTTCGCCTTCATCCGCGCCGACTACGGCGTGAGCTACACCGAGATCGGCCTGGCGCTCACCGTCTTCAACGCGGTGTCGGCCGTGCTGCAGACGCCGGCCGGCTTCCTGGTCGATCGCGTCAACGCGCGGCTCGTGCTGGCGGCCGGGCCTATCTGCTCGGCGCAGCTCGGCCTTGCCGTGGCCTCGGCCTGGTCAATTCGTATTGGGTGCTGGTCGCGATGTTCGGCCTGATGGGCATCGGCAACACCGTCTATCACCCGGCGGACTATGCGCTGCTCTCGCGCCACGTCTCGGCTGAGCGCGATCAGCCAGGCTTATTCGGTCCACACCTTCGCCGGCCTGCTCGGCGGCGCGGTCGCGCCGGCCACTGTTCTGCTGATGCACAGCCTGTTCGGCTGGCGCGGCGCGTTCATCGGCGCGGCGAGTGCTCGGCGTCATCGTTGCCGCTGGTGCTGCTGTTCCAGCGCGACGAAGCGCCCGCACCGCACCGCCGCCAAGCCGCGCGACGGCGCGCCCACAGTTGACACGAGCTGGCGGCTGCTGATACGGCGCCGATCCTGATCAACTTCGTGTTCTTCATGCTGCTGTCGTTCGAGCAACTTCGGCATGATGAATTTCTCGGTGGTGGCGCTCGGCGCGCTGTACGGCACCTCGGCCGTGACCGCCAACACGGCGCTGTCCGAGCAACCTGGTGCTGGGCGCCATCGGCGTGCTGATCGGCGGCTGGATCGCCGCACGCACGGAGCGGCACGCGCTGGTCGCTGCGACCAGCATGCTGATGACGGCGCTGGCCTGCATCCTGATGGCAACCGTCGATCTCGGCGCTGTGCTGCTGATCCTGGTGATGTCGCTGTCCGGCCTCATGACCGGCGCATTGATGCCGTCGCGCGACATGATCGTCCGCGAAGTGACGCCGCCCGGCGCCTTCGGCAAGGTGTTCGGCTTCGTCACCAACGGCTTCAACATCGCCGGCATGGTCTCGCCGCTGATCTTCGGCGCGCTGATGGATCACGGCGAGCCGCGCGCCGTGTTCCTGGCGCTTGCCGTCACGCCTCCTCGCCATCGTCGCGGTGGTGAGCGTGCCGCGCCGCACGCGCGGCCTGACGGCACATGGCCCCGCCCGCGATCGCTTCGCCACGCGCTGCTGCTGCTCTGGCTTGCGCGGCAACGCGCTGCGGCTGACCATCCTGGCGGTGCCGCCGGTCATTCCGCTGATCCACTCGACCTGCAGCTGTCGGAAACCCAGGTCGGCATTCTCTCCGGCACTGCCGATGGTGCTGTTCGCCGGCGCGGCGATCGCCGGCTCGCTGATGATCGCGCGGCTTCGGCGCGCTCAGCGCGCTGATCGTCGGGCTGCTGCTCTGCGCGATTGGGGTCGGCGCTGCGCGGCGTCGGTCCGAATATCGCGATGCTTTACGCGGCACCGTCGTGATGGCATTCGGCGTCGCGGTGATGCAGCCGTCGCTGCCGCCGCTGGTGCGCGCCTGGGTGCCGCAGCGCGTCGGCTTCGCCACCGCGGTCTATACCAACGGGCTGATCATCGGCGAGATACTGCCCGCCGCGCTGACCATCCCGCTGGTGCTGCCGATGCTTCACCAAAGCTGGCAGTGGACCTTCGTGTTCTGGGCGGTGCCGGTCGTCGTCATCGCCGCGATCATCGCTATCGCCGCGCCGCGCACGCCGGCCGCCGCGCCGACCGCCGCCAGCCGGCGCTGGATGCCGGACTTCCGCAGTCCGCAGATCTGGCGCATCGGCCTGCTGCTCGGCAGCGTGAACGCCACTTATTTCGCGCTCAACGGCTTCCTGCCCGACTACCTCACCCACACCGGCCGGCCCGACCTGATCAACGCCGCGCTGACCGCGCTCAATCTCGGCCAGCTTCCGGCCTCGTTCCTGCTGCTCGCCTCGGCCGACCGGATGGTGCGCACCATGTGGTCCTACCTCGTGTGCGGCGTCGTTTGCCTGGTGTCGCGTGCTGGCGATGTGCTGCTCGGCGGCATCTGGGTGGTGTCGGCGCCGCGGTGTGGGGCTGCTTCGGCGCCGCGGTACTGGTGCTCGTGCTGGCGCTGCCGCCGCTGATCAGCCCGCCCGAGGACGTCCATCGCGTCTCCGCCGGCATGTTCACCATCAGCTATTCCTGCGCGGTGATCGTGCCGATCATCAGCGGCGCGTTCTGGGACCTGAGCGGCTGGACGTTCGCCCCGTTCATTCCGATCGTCGTCTGCATGCTGGTCGTGATCGGCCTTGCACCCACCATCGTGCTGCGCGACAAAAGCGCGTGAGAGCTTGACGCGATGGGTGACAGCTACGGCACGGTGAAGGTCGCGGCGGTGCAGGCCGCCTCCGTGTTCCTCGACCGCGAGGGCTCGACCGCGAAGGCGTGCCGCCTGATCCGCGAGGCGGGCAAAAGCGGCGCGCGGGTGATCGGCTTTCCCGAAGGTTTCATCCCGGCGCATCCGGTCTGGTATCACCACCACGCCGCGACCGGCGCGCATCGCCAACAAGCTCGCCGTCGAGCTGTTCAAGAATTCGGTCGAGATTCCCGGCCGCGAGACCGACGCGCTCTGCGAGGCGGCGCGCGACGCCAACGCCTATGTGACGATCGGCGTCTGCGAGAAAACTCCCGACACCATCGGCACGATGTTCAACACCCAGCTCTACATCGGCCCGGACGGCAGGCTGATCCGCAAGCACCAGAAGATCATGCCGACGGTCGGCGAGCGGCTCGTCCACATGGGCGGCTACGGCGACACGTTCGGCGCGTTCCACAGCGAGTTCGGCCCGATGTCCGGCCTGATCTGCGGCGAGAACTCCAATCCGCTCGCGGTGTTCGCGCTGATCGCGGAGGGCACGCGCATCCACGTCATGAGCTGGCCCAACCATTTCCCGACCAGCGGCGACCCGCTGCGCAACCGCGTGGCGATCGACACCCAGGCGTTCGCGCAGATGAGCAAGGCGTTCGTCATCTCGGCCTGCGGCACGGTGGACGAGCGCATGATCGAGATGCTGCAAGCCGGGCCCGAGGGCGAGAAATTCCTGCGCGATCCGAACTGCTGCGGCGGCTCGATGATCGTCGATCCGCTGTCGCGCATCATCGCCGGGCCGATGGGCGCGGAGGAAGGCATCCTCTACGCCGACTGCAATCTTGAGCTTGGCATCCAGATGAAGCTGCGCCACGACTTCGCCGGCCACTACAACCGGCCGGACATTTTCCAGCTCCACATCAATCGCGCGGCGCCGCAGCTCTATCGCGTGCACAACGATCCTGCGGCGCTCGCCGGACCTGACGGCAACGCCGCCATTCCCTCACCACCGCGCAGGCTTGCCGGCCCGGACAGCGACGCCGCGGAATAGCAGAACAGAGACCATTATGGACGTATTCGAAGCCGTCGATTCGCGCATCGCCTGCCGCTGGTTTCACGACAAGCCGGTCGATCTCGCCATCGTGAAGGACTTGATCGTCAAGTCGCAGCGCGCCGCATCCGGCGGCAACCTGCAATCCTGGTACGTCTATGCGCTGGCGAACGACCGCTCGCAGAAATTCAAGCGCATCGTCGCCGAACGCATCGCCAACGAAGACCCGCGGCACATCAAGTCCGAGTATCCGATCTATCCGGAGCCGATGTTCGGCGCCTACAAGGAGCGCCGCGAGGAGCACGGCGTGCAGCTTTACGGCTCGCTCGGCATCGACCGCAGACGATGCGGCGGGCCGCCTGGCGCAGTACAAGCGCAACTTCGAATTCTTCAACGCGCCGGTCGCGCTGTTCATCGCGATCGACCGCAAGCTCGGTCCCGGCCAATGGGCCGACCTCGGCGGCTACATCCACACCCTCGCGTATCTGGCGCGCGGCTACGGCCTCGACACCTGCCCGCAGGAGGCCTGGGCGCGGCTCTACGACACGGTCGGCGAATTCATCAAGCTGCCGCCGGAGCAGATGCTGTTCTGCGGCGTCGCGATCGGCTACGGCGACCGCAAGCACAAGGCCAACGACTTCCGCTCGCCGCGCGCGGAGCTCGGCGAGTTCTGCAAGTTTATGGGTTTTGAATAGTCTCCGGCTATCGTCCCTGCTCTCTCATTTGTCGTCCCCGCGAAAGCGGGGACCCAGTAAACACCGGCGCGTACTGGATCCCCGCTTTCGCGGGGATGACAGCAGTGATTGCTGCACACTCGCCCGATTCCGATTTCAAACAGCCATGCGTCATCGTCCGCGGACTTGAGGCTCGCGAGACCTTCCTCGTCGTCTCCTCCCTCTTTCCAAGTGAGGGAGGCGGAGCGCCGGGAGGCGTTCCTTCTCAGTCTTCGCCTTTCGGCGACCACGCTCGTTATCGGAGAGCGTGCCGCCTGCCGGCGCTCCACCGCGGCTTTTTTCGACACCGGGCCCCGCTTTTCTCATGAGAGCTAGAACATCCGGCTCTCAAGGTCAGCCAGCTCCTGGCAGGGGACCTTAGTATCCCCGGGGGGAGCCCCGGCGCCGCCCCAGTCCAGGTTTTGCGAAACCTGTCCGGAGGGACCGCACCCTGCTCCGCCAAACAGACGCCTCTAGATGACGCCCTCGATCGAGCAAGGTGCGTGCATCATACGCGAGGATTTCGGGGCGGGGATAAGTGCGGTTTCCTAAGGAAACGCGCGATTCCGGTCGTCACCCACAGGTGTCATCGCCCGCGAAAGCGGGCGATCCAGTACACGTCGGTGATTACTGGGTCCCCGCTTTCGCGGGGACGACAGTGGAGAGAGCAACGCGCCCCTAGTTGCAGTACTTGCACGGCGGAAAATCGCGGCTGTAGACCGGCTGCTTGAGGAACGCGTCCTTGTTGTAGGTCCAGAACTGGTTGACGTTCGGATAGGTCTTGATGACCGTGTTCCAGAGCTCGTCCTTGTCGTAGCCGAACATCTTCTTCTTCTCGACCTTCTTGATGTAGATGTTGTTGATGGCGGTGAGCCTGTCGTCGAGCGAACCGGGCCGCGCACCGCGTCGAGCTTGATGCCCTGCATGGTCTTGATGAACTCCAGCGGCCCCGGATACTTGCCGCCGTGCTTCTTCATCGTCTCGTCGATCCACTGCGCGGTGGTGTAGTTGGCCTCGGAATAATACGACGGCACCTTGCCGTACTTGGCGCGGTACTTCTTCACGAATTCGGCGTTCTTCGGCGTGTCGAGCGCCGACGAGTACATGAACGCCGACACGTCGCCGATCACCTCGTCGCCCATCGAAGGCAGGATGAATTCGTCGTAGTTGGTGCCGCCGCCCAGGATCGGCTTCTTGTACCCGGCCGCCCGCAACTGCTTCGGAAATTGCAGCGTCATCGGCCCGACCATCAGCGAGAAGATGGCGTCGATGTCGCTCTTGATGGTCGGGATGTAGGGCCCGAAGTCCTTGGTGCCGAGCGGCGGCCAGATCTTCTGCACGATCTGCCCGCCGCAATCCTCGAACGCCTTCTGGAAGCCGCCGGCCGTCTCGTGGCCGAACGCATAGTCGGCAGCGATGCAGGCTGATCCGCTTGTAGCCCTGCTCGCAGGCCCATTGCCCGAGCGGATGCGCGGGCTGCGACGGCACGAAGGTCGGCCGCACCATGTAGGGATATTTGTCGAAGTCGCGCTGCCCGAGATCGTCGGCGGTCGCGATCGAGCCGATGTAGAGCATCTTCTCCCGCGTGGCGACCGGCGCCAGCGCGTAGCCCGTCGTCGCCAGCACGCCGCCGACCAGCATGTGCACCTTGTCCGACAGGATGAGCTTGTTGGCCTTGGTGACGCCGGTGTCCGGCCGGCCCTGGTCGTCCTCGACGATCAGATTGACCTTGGCGCCGCCGAGCTCGCCCTTGTTCTCGTCCAGATACATCTGGAAGCCGTTCTGCATGTCGATGCCGAGCTGCGAGAAGATGCCGGTCTTCGGCGCGATGAAGCCGATGCGAAGCTCTTGCTGTGCAAGCGCCGGCGACGCACCAAGCAGCACTGTCCCGCCGAGCAGCAGCAACGCGCACGATGTCCTGCGATGCATAGCGTCCTCCCGTGAGCCGTCCGCCGTCTCTGTCACGCGGCGTGTCCCGGCACGGCCACGTTATCACCGCCGGCTCAACCTTCGGAAGGCTGCAACGCGGCGGGCATCGGCCCACGAATGCGTTGCCCAACTTCGGCAGCTGCGTAGCCCGGATTGAGCGCAGCGAAATCCGGGTAAGATTGCCCCGGATGTCGCTTCGTTCCATCCGGGCTACAGGCTCACGGCTGGATGCGCGGAACGCCCGCGGGTGACGACAGTGCTCGCGACAACAGCGCGACCTCACTGGCAGAACTTGCAGGGCGGGAAGTCGCGGCTGTACACCGGCTGCTTGAGGAACGCGTCCTTGCCGTAGGTCCAGAACTGGCTGACGTTCGGATAGGTCTTGATCACCGTGTTCCAGAGTTCCGGCTTGTCGTAGCCGAACATCGGCTTCTTCTCGACCTTCTTGATGTAGATGTTGTGCACCGGATTGCGCATGTCGTCGAACGCAACGGGGCCGCGGACGTGTCGATCTTGAGCTCCGCCATCGACTTGACGAACGGCTCGGCGCCCGGCCAGTTGCCGTTCGTGCTTTTCAATACTTCGTGGATCATCTGCGCGCTGGTGTAGTTGGTCTCGGAGAAATACGACGGCACCTTGCCGTACTTGCTGCGATAGGCCTTCACGAACGCCGCGTTCTTCGGCGTGTCGAGCGCCGCGCTGTATTGCAGCGCCGACACGTCGCCGATCACCTCGTCGCCCATGAACGGCAGGGCGAATTCGTCGTAGCTGGTGCCGCCGCCGAGGATCGGCTTCTTGTAGCCCGCCTGGCGAAGCTGCTTGGGGAACTGGATCACCATCGGCCCGACCATCAGCGTGAACACCGCATCGGCTTCCGCCTTGATGCCGGGAATGAACGGCCCGAAGTCCTTGGTGCCGAGCGGCGGCCAGATTTTCTGGATGACCTGCCCGCCGCAATCCTCGAACGCCTTCTGGAATCCGCCGGCGGATTCGTGACCGAACGCGTAGTCGGCCGCGATCGTAACGACCTTCTTGTGGCCCTGCTCGCACGCCCAGGCGCCGAGCGCATGGTGCGGCTGCGAGCCGGCCCAGCCGGTGCGGATGAAATAGGGATATTGCTTGAAATCGCGTTGGGTCAGATCGTCGGCCGCAGGAACCGACGCCATATACACCGTCTTGTCCGCGGTGCTGACCGGCGCGAGCGCATAGCCTTCCGTCGCCAGCACGCCGCCGAACAGCATGTGGACCTTGTCCTGCAGCGTGAGCTTCTTCGCCCTGGTGACGGCGGTGTCCGGCTTGGCCTGGCTGTCCTCGACGATCACCCTCACCTTCGCGCCGGCGAACTCGCCCTTGTTCTCCTCGATATACATGTTGAGGCCGTCGACCATGTCCTGCCGACCTGCGCGAACGGGCCCGTCATCGGCGCGATGAAGCCGATGCGCAGTTCTTTTTCCTGCGCTTGCGCGACCCGCGCCGCGGCACTCACCATCGCAGCGCTCGCCAGCAGCGCAATACCAATTCGAGCAAGCTGAGTTGTCATTGCTTCCTCCCTAGCGGTGTTTTTGCGACGCCGCGTTGCGATCTTCGGCTGATCGCAACGCTAACATCCGGCCAAATTGGGCGGAAGCCCACGCGCGACGGCGCAGCATCGGCGACGGCGTTGTCGCGACGCCGGGCGGTCGGCAGGTCCCGGGCCTATGCGCTTGAAGAACCATGGAAATTCTGCGTTTCCAGCCTATGTATGCAGGGCATATCGAATTGTTCCGTAGCGCCGCCCTGGCGTGGTACAATCCGCGCAAATCGGGCGTTATTCCCGCAGGAGACCTGCGATGAGCTTGCAGACGCTGGGCTATATCGGCCTTCGCACCAAGAACCTGGAAGACTGGACGGCCTACGCCAGCCGGTTCCTCGGCATGCAGCTGGTCGACAAGAGCCGGGGCACCGCGACGTTCCGCATGGACGACCGCAAGCAGCGTCTCGTGGTTCACGAGGACAGCGTCGACGCGCCCGGCTTCTACGGCTGGGAGGTCGCCGACGCCGCCGCGCTCGACGCCTTCGCCGCGCACCTGGAGCAGCACAAGGTTCCGTTCGCGCGCGGCTCGCGCGCGCTCGCCGAGGAGCGCAAGGTCAAGGACCTGATCGTGTTCAACGATCCGGTCGGCAACCGCCTCGAAGTGTCGCACGGCGCCGAGACCACCACCGATCCGTTCAAGCCCGGCCGCGCCATCTCCGGCTTCCGCACCGGCCCGCTCGGCATGGGTCACGCGGTGCTCCACTGCGAGAAGATCGACGACGTGCTGCCGTTCTACCAGGACATCCTCGGCTTCCGGCTGAGCGACTATTTCACCAAGCCGTTCGCCGCCTACTTCTTCCATCTCAATCCGCGCCACCACAGCGTCGCCTTCATCGAGACCGGCAAGAAGGGCATCCATCACCTGATGGTGGAGATGCTGCTACCTCGACGACGTCGGCCAGGCCTACGACCTCGCGCAGTGCAAGCCGGAGATGATCGCGACCACGTTCGGCCGGCACTTCAACGACCAGGTGACGTCGTTCTATTCGTGGTCGCCGTCGGAGTTCATGTTCGAATACGGCTGGGGCGGCCGCTCGATCGACGTCGACAACTGGACGCCGCGCGTGGTCATGGAAGGCCCGAGCCTGTGGGGCCACGAGCGCTACTGGACGACGCCGGAGCAGCGCGACATGGCGCGCAAGCTGCGCATCGACAACGCCGAAGCCGGGCTTCGCATTCCGCTCAACGTGATGGAAGGCAACTACAAGCTTGCCCGCGACGTCTGCCCGTGGTGGGACGCCACCGCGCCTGCCCGCAAGACTGGCTGACCATGAACATCAACGTCACTCCAAGCGGCGCGCAATGCAACGCGGCGCAGCCGATGGAATGGCCGGACGGCGAGCTGACCCGCATCCCGTTCTGGATCTACCAGGCGCCGGAAATCTACGCGCTGGAGCAGAAGCGCATCTATGAAGGCCCGGTGTGGAACTATCTCTGCCTCGAAGCCGAGGTGGCGAAGCCCGGCGACTACCGCACCACCTTCGTCGGCTCGATGCCGGTCGTGGTGGCGCGCGACTTCGACGAAGAAATCTACGCGTTCGAGAACCGCTGCGCGCACCGCGGCGCGCTGATCGCGCTCGATCGGGCGGCAAGGCGCGCGACTTCACCTGCGTCTATCACGCCTGGAACTACGACCTCAAAGGCAACCTCAAGGCGGTCGCCTTCGAGGACGGCGTCAACGGCAAGGGCGGCATGGCCAAGACGTTCTGCCGCTCCGATCACGGCCCGCGCAAGCTGCGCATCGCGACCTTCGCCGGCCTGGTGTTCGGCAGCCTGCTCTCCGACGACGTGCCGCCGATCGAGGAGTATCTCGGCGAGGAGATCGCAGCCAAGATCAAGCGCGTGCTGTGCAAGCCGGTGGTGGTGACCGGCCGCTTCACGCAGTCGCTGAACAACAACTGGAAGCTCTATTTCGAGAACGTGAAGGACACCTATCACGCCAGCCTGCTGCACACGTTCTTCACCACGTTCCGCATCAACCGGCTGTCGCAGAAGGGCGGCATGGTCGTCTCGCCGTCAGGCGGCAACCACGCGAGCTTCTCCTACACCGAGAGCAAGCCGGCCGACCACGACTATGCGGCGCTGGGGCTGCGCTCCGACAACGAGGATTTCGCGCTCAAGGACACCAGCCTGCTGGCCACCGTCGATGAGTTCGGCGACGGCTGCAACATGCAGATCCTCACGGTGTTTCCGGGCCTCGTGGTGCAGCAGATCCAGAACGCGCTGGCGATCCGCCAGATCCTGCCCAAGGGCCAGTTCCAGACCGCGCTGAACTGGACCACCATCGGCTTTGCCGACGACACGCCGGAGATGAAGACCGCGCGGCTGCGCCAGGGCAATCTCGCCGGCCCGGCGGGCTACGTCTCGATGGAGGACGGCGCGGTCGGCGGCTTCGTGCAGCGCGGCGTCGCCACCGCCGGCGACGAGCGCGCCGTGGTCGAGATGGGCGGCAGCGGCACCACCAACGAAGGCACGCGCGCGACGGAGGCGTCGGTGCGCGGCTTCTGGAAGTGCTACCGCGCGCATATGGCGATCTAGAATTGAGCATCCGCGATGAGTGACATCACGCTCGACCGCATCGTCGCGGTGCAGGCGGCCTATATCCGGTGCATCGACAGCAATGCGCTCGAGCAATGGCCGGAGTTCTTCGCCGACGACTGCCTCTACAAGGTGACGACCGCGGAGAACCACAAGAACGGCTTCGAGGCCGGCATCATCTACGCCGACTCCAAGGGCATGCTGGACCGACCGCATCCTGGCGCTGCGCCAGGCCAACATCTACGAGAAGCAGAGCTACCGGCACATCCTCGGCCTGCCGGTGATCGTCTCGAACGGCGGCGGCGAAGCCGAGTGCGAGACGCCGTTCCTGGTGGTGCGCATCATGCACGACGGCCAGACCGACGTGTTCGCGACCGGCATCTATATCGACAAGCTGCGCGCGCAGGGCGATCAACTGAAATTCGCGTCACGGCTGGTGGTGTGCGATTCCTCGCGCATCGACACGCTGATGGCGATTCCGCTGTAATCTCAAAAATGGCGTTCACGGTCTCCGTCCAGGGCAAGGACATCAAGTTTCCCTGCGAGCCGAGCGAGACGGTGCTCGATGCGGCGCAGCGCGCCGGCTACGAGGTGCCCTACTCCTGCCGCAAGGGCGTCTGCGGCTCCTGCAAGGGCCAGATCGTGTCCGGCGAGGTGCGCGCCTACGCTGGCGATGCGCTGAGCGAGGCCGAGCAGGCCGACCGCCAGGTGCTCTACTGCCAGACGAGGCCGCGCTCCGACCTCGAGATCGCGCCGAAGTCGATCGAGAAGGCCGATCCGTTCGCGCGCAAGAAACTGAAGGCCCGCGTGTTCCGCATGCAGCAGCTGGCCGACGACGTGATGCTGGTGCATCTGCGCTATCCGGCCGGCGAGCGCGTGCGCTTCAAGGCCGGGCAGTACGTCAGCATTTTGTGGAGCAACGGCGAGAAGCGCGATTTCTCGATGGCCAATCCGCCGCGCGAAAGCGACGGCATCCAGCTTCATGTCCGCCTCGTGCAGGACGGCGCGTTCACCACGCATCGTGTTCGAGAAGATCAAGCTCGGCGACCATCTCGACGTCGAGGTGCCGTTCGGCAGTTTCACGTTGCGCGAAAGCGACAAGCCGATCCTGTTCGTCGCCGGATCGACCGGCTTCGCGCCGATCAAGTCGATGATCGAGGACATGGCGATCAACGGCATCGAGCGCGACATGACGCTCTATTGGGGCGCGCGGCAGCGCTCCGGGCTCTACTCCGACCTGCCCGAGAAATGGGCGGCGCAGAACCCGCGCTTCCGCTACATCCCGGTGATCTCCGACGCGGTCGAGCCGGGCATGCGGCACGGCTTCGTGCACCAGGCCGTGCTGGAGGATCATCCCTCGCTGGCGGATTTCCAGGCCTACGTGTGCGGCGTGCCGGCGCTGTGCCGCGCCGCGCGCAAGGATTTCCGCGCCGCCGGGCTGCCGGTGCGCGAGTTCTTCATCGACACGTTCACCACCCAGGCCGACATTGCGGCGGCACGGCCGAAGTAGCCGTCATTCCGGGGCGTCCGGAGCCCGCAATGTCGCATTACAAATTCAACTCAATTTCGCATTTCTTGATTCACGGGCCTGAAACTTCTCTCAACTAGGCTTGCCCCGCACCGGGACGCCGCCTTCATGAACCAGCACAAGCCGCTCGCCGCGCTCGAAATCCGCGGGCTGCAGAAAAATTTCGACCGGCCCGCCGTCGACGGCCTCGACCTCGTGGTGCGCGCGGGCGAGTTCTATTCGCTGCTCGGCCCGAACGGCGCCGGCAAGACCACGACGCTGCGCATGGTCGCGGGGCTGCTGCGGCCCGACGCCGGCACGATTTCGATCGGCGGCATCGACGCGCTGGCCGATCCGGTCTCCGCCAAGCAGATCATGGCCTGGGTGTCGGACGAGCCGATGATCTACGACAAGCTGACGCCATTCGAATATCTGGAGTTCGTCGCCGGGCTGTGGCGCATCGAGCCCAGTGTCGCGGAAGCCGCGCTCCAACGAGCTGATCGGCTGGCTCGGCCTTGGGCCCGCACGCGCACGAGCGCTGCGAGGGCTTCTCCAAGGGCATGCGGCAGAAGGTGGCGCTCGCCGGCGCGCTGGTGCACGACCCGAGCGCTGATCATCCTCGACGAGCCGCTCACCGGGCTCGACGCCGGCTCGGCGCGGCAGGTCAAGACCGTGCTGCGCGAACGCGTCGCCGCCGGCGGCACGGTCATCATGACCACGCACATCCTCGAAGTGGCGGAGCGCATGGCCGACCGCATCGGCGTCATCGCCGGCGGGCGGCTGATCGCCGAGGGCACGCTCGACGAATTGCGCCGCCGCGCCGGCAAGGGCGACACCAGCCTGGAGGACACGTTCCTTGCGCTGGTGGCGGAACAGGCGCAAGCCGCGTGACCGGCACCGCCTCCCTCGCCTGGTTCGCGCACCACGAGTTCCGCCTGGCCTGGCGGGACTGGCTGTCCATGCTCACCGCCGGCAAGCGGCGCCGCGCCCGCGTCGTCGCCCTCGCCTTCCTGGCGTTCGCAGTGTTCATGCATTTCGTCGCCTATTCGGTGGTGGCGCAGTTCGCCGAGATCGAGGTCGACGCCGACCGCGGCACGCTGGTCGTCATCACCGGCTGCGCGCTGCTGGCCTGGTCGCTGATGATGTCGCAGGCGATGGAATCGGTGACGCGCGCGTTCTACGCACGCTCCGACCTCGACCTGATCCTGTCGTCGCCGGCGATCGCGCAGCGCGTCTTCGCGGTGCGCATCGCGACCATCGCGGCTTCGACCATGTTCATGGCCGTGCTGATCGCGGCGCCCTTCATCAACGTGCTGGTCTGGCGCGGCGGCGCGCGCTGGCTTGCCGCCTACGGCGTGGTGCTGGCGGTCGGCGCGATCGCGGCGGCGATGTCGGTCGCGCTGACGGTCGCGTTGTTCCGCACCATCGGGCCGCGGCGCACCCGGCTGGCGGCGCAGATCGTCGCCGCGGTGATCGGCGCGATCTTCGTGATCGGCCTGCAGATGGCGGCGATCGTTTCCTACGGCACGATCTCGCAGATCGCGTTCCTGAAATCGGAGACGCTGGTGGCGATCGTGCCGCCGGTCGAAAGCCTGGTCATGGTGGCCGGCGCGCGCCATCCTCGGCGACATGACGGCGCTGCTCGCCGTGCTCGCCGCCGCCTTCGCCATGCTCGGCGGCGTCGATCGTCGATTTTCTCGGCGCGCTTCGGCGAGCACGCCATCGCCGCCGCCGGCGTCTCGCAAGGCAGCATCGGGCAGCGCGCGCCGGCACGCGCCTTCCGCGCCGCCTCGCCGAAGCAGATGCTGCGGCGCAAGGAATGGACGCTGCTGATCCGCGATCCCTGGCTCGCCTCGCAGACGCTGATGCAGCTTCTCTATCTGCTGCCTCCCGCGCTGATGCTGTGGCAGGCGTTCGGACGGGGCGTCGACGACCTGGTGCTGCTGGTGCCGGTGCTGGTGATGGCGGCGGGCCAATTCGCCGGCGGCCTTGCCTGGCTCGCCATCTCCGGCGAGGACGCGCCCGACCTGGTGCAGACCGCGCCGATGCCGGCGCACTGGATCGTGCGCGCCAAGTTCGAAGCGGTGCGCGGGCGGCGTCGCCGCGATGTTCGCGCCGTTCGTGCTGGCGGTGGCGATCGCGTCGCCGCGCGACGCCGTGGCCGCAGCCGCCGGCATCGCCGCCGCGGTGCTGTCCTCGACCCTGATCCAGCTCTGGTTCCGCACCCAGGCGCGGCGCAAGCACTTCCGCCGCCGGCAGACCTCGTCGCGCGTCGCGACCTTCGCGGAGGCGTTCTCCTCGATTGCCTGGGCGGCGACCGCCGGCCTCGCCGCGTCGGGCAAATGGCAGGCCGCGATCACCGCGCTCGATCGCGCTCGGCATCCTCGCCGGGGCGCGCGCGATCAGCCCGCGCAACGTCTCTTAAGCGATCCCGCAAAAAGACGACCCGCCCGGAGGCGATCGGGCGGGTCCAGCAATCGGCGCGTGGGAAAGGCGGGGCGTACGCGCCGACCGCAGCTCCTAGCGCTAGTCGTTAGTAGTACCGGCAGACCTTGGTGTTGCCGAGGAAGTTGCCGAAGCGGTCATAGTTGGCGACCCAGCGGCAGCTCCGATAGCCTTCGACGTAGACCGGCTGGGCGCTGGCGGCGATCGCGCCACCCACGACAGCGGCGCCGAGGATGCCGGCTCCGATCGCCCAGCCACGGCCACGGGCCTGGGCTTCATTCGACGGCAGCGCGAAGGTCGCGGCGATCGTCAGGGCGGTCAAAGCAGCGGTGAAGGTCTTGGTGTTCATGATCGTCTCCCGTTTTACCTGTCGGCCGGAATGGCCTTGCTGACCATTCGACGCGGGAGCGGCCGGAAAGGTTCTAAGGGTCCGGGGCAAACCCGCATTTGTGTGATCCCCATCACAAGCCGGCGGCGGGCGTGCCGCGGTGCGTCAACCCTTGGCGCAGGCCCAGCACGGCTCGGCGCCCGACATCGAGGGCCAGGACAAGGCCAATCCGGCGTCGCTGATCGGCTCGGTAGCGATGCTGCTCGCCTGGCTCGGCGAGCGGCGCAAATCCGTGCGAGCTCACCAAGGCCGCGAGACTGATCAAGCACGCGCTCGAAAAGACGATCGAGAACCGCAGTGGCGCACCGGCGATCTCGGCGGCCCGCTCGGCACCAAGGCATTCGGCGAGCGCGTGGCGAAGGTGGTGATGGAGCTGGCAAAGTAGCGCCCAGATCGCGCCACCCGCGCTATCGTTGCCGCACGATGCGTAGCCGTTCCCGCCTCGCGGGGGCTACATGAGGCGGCGCAGATTTCATCACAGGTGCTCGGCGGCGCAGCTGGCGTGGCCTACTGGTCGCGGCCAGTGCGCAACAAGCCGCATGCCGGTGATCGGATTTCTCAGCCGCATCGCTGGAGACGATCGAAGCCGTCTGCGCGGGCTCCGCCAGGGGCTGAAGGAGGCCGGCTATGTCGAAGGCGAGAACATATCGGTCCTTTATCGCTAGGCCGAACAATCAAATCGATCGGCTGCCGGCGCTCACTGCCGACCTGGTTCGCCGAGAGCGTCGCCGTGATCGCAAGCGGCGACTCTAGCGTGCGCAGTGCGGCGAAGGCCGCGACCACAACCGATACCCATCGTCTTCCTCGTCGCCGAGGACCCGGTCAGGCTCGGTCTTGTCGCCAGCCTCGCCCGGCCGGGCGGCAACCTAACCGGCGTCAATTTCGTCAACCGCGAGCTGGTGGCCAAAGCGGTTGGAGTTGCTGCGTGAACTGGTGCCAACGCCGACGCGCGTCGCCGCCCTCGTCAATCCGGGCAATGCGTCGCGTGCCGAATCCATATTGCGAGACCTGAGGCCCGCCGCCAGCGCGCTCGGACTGCAGGTCCAGGTCTTCAACGCCAGCACCGGCCGCGAGATATCAATGCGGCTTTCGCGGCGATGGCGCAGCGACCGGCCCGACGCACTGTTCGTCGGCACCGATCCTTTTTTCAGTAGCCGCCGGGTTCAGTTGGCGCAACTGGCGGCACGCCACGCCATTCCCGCGATCTATCCGCGTCGCTACTATCGCCGACACCGGCGGACTGATGAGCTATGGAGCCGATATCGTGGATGCGTATCGCCAGGTTGGCATCCACATTGGCCGTATCCTCAAAGGCACGAAGCCTGCGGACATTCCCGTGGTCCAATCGAGCAAGCTTGAACTGGTGGTCAATCACCAGACCGCGCGCATGCTCGGCATCATTGTGCCGCCGTCGCTGCTCACCGCCGCCGACGAGGTGATCGAATGAAACGGCGCGAATTCATCACGCTCCTCGGCAGCGCGGTGGCCTGTCCGCTCGCAGCGCAGGCACAGCAAGCGACGATGCCGGTGATCGGCTTCCTCGGCGCCACATCCCGGACGAATCCGGACTATCTCCGTGGCATTTCGCCCGGCACTGAAAGAGAAGCCGGCTATGTCGAGGGCGAGAACGTCGCGATCGCATACCGCTGGGCCGAGAATCAGATGGATCGGCTGCCGGAGCTGGCAGCCGATTTGGTCCGCCGGCGAGGTCGCCGTGATCGTCACGACTTCAAGCGTCCTCCTCCGGCATTCGCGGCGAAGGCAGCAACCGCGACGATCCCCATCGTCTTCATGATAGCGAAGATCCGGTCAGGCTCGGTCTTGTCGCAAGCCTCGCCCGGCCGGGCGGCAACCTGACAGGGGTCAATTTTCTCGAACTGAGCTGGTGGCAAAGCGGTTGGAACTCCTGCGTGAACTGGTGCCCGGAGCGGCTCGCGTGGCCGTGCTGGTCAATCCGGCCAACGCCGCGGTCGACCGAAGCCACGTTGCGAGATATTCAGCCGGCTGCGCGCGCCATCGGGCTGCAAATCCACGTGCTCAACGCCAACACCAGCCCCGAGATCGATATGGCCTTCGCTGGCTTTGTGCGCGACCGGCCCGATGCCCTGTTCGTCGCCAGCGGTCCCTTTTTCACCGGCCGGCGCGTCCAATTGGTCCAACTGGCGGCACGCCACGCGAATCCCCGCGACCTATGTCAGGGCGTTCATTTCCCGAACATCGGCGGGCTGACTGAGCTACGGAGCCAACGTTGCGGATGCGTTTCGTCAGTCCGGCGCCTACGTCGGCCGCATCCTCAAGGGCGCGAAACCCGCGGACCTGCCGGTCGTGCAGGCGAGCAAGTTCGAGCTGGTCATCAACCACCAGACCGCCCGTATGCTCGGCCTCACGGTGCCGCCGTCGCTGCTTGCCAGCGCCGACGAGGTGATCGAGTAGTAACGCTCGCGATGAAAGCCATCCTGCTCACCCGCACCGGCGATCCGTCCGTCCTCGAATACGTCGACATGCCGACGCCGCGGCCGAAGGCCGGCGAGGTGCTGGTCAAGGCCGACACCATCGGCGTCAGCCGGCCGGAGTTGCTGGTCCGGCAAGGCACCTACAAATGGATGCCGCCGCTGCCCGCCATTCCGGGCATCGAGATGGCCGGGACCGTCGCCGAGCTCGGCGCCGGCGCAACCGGCTTTCAAGCTTGGGCAAAAGGTCTATGTCAGCGCGCGCGAACTGCCGCAGCGCGCCGGCTGCTACGCCGAATACATCGCGGTGCCGGCGCGGGCGCTGCGCCTGCTGCCGCCGCACGTCGATCTCGAAGCGGCGGCGTGCCTGTCCAACTACCAGGTCGCCTGGCACCTGCTGCACACCGCGACGCGCGGCGTACCCGGCAAGACGGCGCTGATCGATGTGGCGTCCGGCGGACTGGGCAGCGCCGCGATACAGCTCGCCAAGCTCGCCGGCATGACGGCGATCGGCCTGGTCGGCAGCGACGAGAAGGCGCGCGCACTGAAAGCTTACGGCGCGGACCACGCCATCAACTATCGCACCGAGGATGTTGCGGCGCGCGTCGCCGCGATCACCGGCGGCGCCGGCGTCGATCTCGTGCTCAATGCCGCCGGCGGCGAAAGCTTGAACCGGCAGGTCGCCATGCTCGCGCCGTTCGGCCTCGCCGTGTCGTACGGCAAGCTGCAGGCGCCACTGGAAGACAGCCTGCTCGCCGCGCTGGATCGCGGGCCGGGCTATCTCGGCAGCCCCGCAATCCGCTTTTTCACCATGCACACGTTCGACGACAAGCCGGAGTACCGCGCGGAGTCGATGACGTATCTCATCGAGCGCCTCGCCGCAGGCGACATCCGGCCGCTGATCCACGCCCGGCTGCCGCTGCAAGACGCCCGCCGCGCGCACGAGATGCTGGAAGCGCGCGAGGTGATCGGCAAGGTGCTGCTCAAGCCGTGACACCTCATTGACAAGGCCGCCGCCGCGCCGAAGGATGCCGCGCCGAACCAGCGTCAATGCGGAGAGCGAAATGGAAAAGCGACCAGTCAGGCGCGTCGTCACCGGCCACGACGAACAGGGCAAAGCCGTCGTGCTGATGGACGGGCCGACGCCTTACGTCAACCAGCGCGGCGAAGGCAACGTGGTGCAACTGCTCTGGCTCACCAACGAGACGCCCGCCGACCTGTCGCACAGCCGCGACGGCGCCAACCAGAAGACCGGCGTGCCGCCGCTCCCGAACGGCTCGACGCTGCGCGTGGTCGATTTCGCGCCGCAGGCGACGGCGGAGGTCAAGGGCGTCGACCACCACGAGATCCTCAAGCAGATGGGCATCGACCCGGCGACGCAGGGCTACCAGCGCCACGCCTTCACGCATCGCACCCGCTCGATCGACTACGCCATCGTGCTGGAAGGCGAGATCGACATGCTGCTCGACGACACGCAGGTCCACATGAAGGCCGGCGACATCATGGTGCAGCAGGCCACCAACCACGCCTGGGTCAATACGTCGGGCAAGCCGTGCCGGATCTGCTTCGTGCTGATCAACTCGCAGGTGCCGCCGGCGTGGAAGAAGGATTGGAAGCCGAAGTAGCCTAGTTGAAGAAGTAGCGCCCTTCCCCATCCCGCTCGATCGCTCGCCGCTTTCGCGAAGCGCCTCGATGTCGCGCACCACCTCGCGGCCGTCGCGGCTGCCCACCGCGGCCATCAGTTCCTCGAAGAACTTGGGGCCGTCGGCGATCGCGGCTTCGACCGAGGCGAAGCGCTTGCCTTCGAACGTCGGCGCGCGCGGGCACGCGCGTCTCCAGCCGGTCGCCCTGCCCGAACGGCCAGGTCAGGTCGTAGCCGGCCTTGGAGCCGACCCGGCTGCCCGGCGGCAGCGACGGATCGAGCGGCAGCGTCCGCATGCCGGACATCACGATCAGATCGCGGTCGGGCTGGAAGCGCGTCGCCATCGCCCAGTCCATCTGCTCGTCGGAGAAGATGTCGATGTCGGGATCGACCACGAACACGTTCTTGCAATTGGCCAGCGCGCCCATGCAGGCGGCGATGGCGTTACGCGCCTCGCCCGGCACGCGCTGGCGCAACGCGACGCGCACGTTGAACGCGCCGCCGCTCGACGTCGTGGCATAGACCGTCGACCGGCTCGCGCACCGCGCCTTCGAGCGCGCGCCAGATCATCACTTCGGTGCGCAGCGCCGAAAGCTGCGCGGTGTCGGTGCGGCCCATGGTGCGGCCGCCGATGGTCGAGGTCTGGAACAGCGCGTCCTTGCGCCGCGTGATCGCGGTGAGGTGGAACACCGGGTTGCGCTTCACCGCGCCGTAGTAGCCGAGGAACTCGCCGTACGGCCCCTCCGGCTCGACATGGCCGCGCTCGTCGAGATAGCCCTCGAGCACGTATTCGGCATCGGCCGGCACGCGAATGTCGTTGGTGACGCATTTGACCACCGGCAGCGGCGCGTCGCGCAGCGAAGCGACGATGCCAAGCTCGTCGATCGGCAGCCGCATCACGCCGGCGACGTGGTCGATCGGGTGCGCGCCGACCACGAAGCTCACCGGCAGACGCTTGCCCTGCCGCCGCGGTCGCCTCGTAGATCGCGCGCAGATCGCTCGGCGCCACCAGATCGATGCCGGCTTCCTGGCGGCCGCGCAGCATCATGCGGCGCAGGCCGACGTTGGTGAAACCGGTCTTGGGATCGATCACGTAGTCGATCGATGAGGAAATATAGGGCGCGCCGTCGGCGCCGTGCTGCAAATGCACCGGCAGTTTGGTCAGGTCGGCGTCGTCGCCGGTCAGCACCACCTGCTGGCACGGCGCTTCGCCGCGCGACACCTCGACGATCTCGGGCTTGGTCTTGAGCCGCCGCTGGATTTCGGCAAGCAGCGTGCCGGGCGTCTTGCCGAAGGCACGGGCGAGCCGGGTGCGGCTGCCCATGACGCTGCCGACCAGTTCCGGCTTCTCCGGCCCCGCGGCACGGCACGAGCACCGCCTTCGGATTGCCTTCGAGCATCTCGGCAATGCCGGCAAGATCGATCGGCGTCCGCGTGGGTTTCGAGCTCGCCGGTGCCGGCGAGCTCGTCGATGAAACGGCGCAGCCGGAAGCGGTCGAAATCGACGGCCTGCGCAGACCGGCCCTCTTGCGGCTTACCGGCAACGTTCATGGGGTTTCCTCTCAACCGCAATTATAGAAGGTTCTCGGCCCCGTCCCAACGACGGATTGCAGGCGATTGGCAAGCGCGGCTCGCGTTGGATAATGTCGCGCCGCCAGTGGGCCAGGAAGGCATACAAGAGGGCGAATGGACCGCAGCAAACGACCGACCGCGGTCCCTATATCGGGCGCCCGATGCCCCGGTTCGAGGATCTGCGGCTCGTTCGCGGCGCGGGCCGATATTCCGACGACATTTCCGTGCCCGGCCAGGCCTACGCGGTTTTCGTGCGCTCGCCGCACGCGCATGCGCTGGTCAAGCGCATCGACACCGCCAAGGCCCGCGCCATGAAGGGCGTGGTCGCGGTGCTCACCGGCGCGGACTACATCGCCGACGGCATGAAGGGCGCGCTGCAGCGGCCCAACCCGGCCGGCGCGATCGACATCAAGATTCCGGCGTTCGCGCCGGAGAAGCGCCCGGTGCTCGACGAGCGGCAGCATCCGCTTTGCGTTGGATCGCGTGCGCTATCCGGGCGAATGCGTGGCGATGGTGGTCGCGGACAGCATCCTCGCCGCGACGCGACGCCGCCGAAGCGGTCGAGGTCGAGTACGAGGTGCTGCCGGCTGCAACCGACGTGCGCAAGGCGATCGGCGCCGAGCCGATCTGGCCGTCATCCGCCGCCGACAATATCGCGCTCGATCAGGAGTTCGGCGACGCCGCGGCGGTGCGAAGCAGCGTTCGCCGCCGCCGACCTCGTGGTCGAAGCAGACGTTCCGCAACCAGCGCATCGTCAACTGCCCAGATGGAGCCGCGCTCCGGCGTCGCCTCCTACGATCGCGGCGAGCGAATTCCTACACGCTGATTTCCGGCAACCAGGGCGTCCACGTGCCGCGCGGCGTGCTGGCGGAAAGCTTCGGCGTGCCCAATGAGAAAATCCGTTTCATCTGCCCCGACGTCGGCGGCGGCTTCGGGCTGCGCAACAACCTCTATCCCGAGCAGGCCGCGATCCTGTGGGCGGCAAAGCGCGTCGGCCGGCCGGTGAAATGGACCAACGACCGCTCGGAATCCTTCCTCACCGACTACGCCGGCCGCGATCTCGTGACGACGGCGCGGCTCGCGTTCACGCGTCGACGGCCGCATCACCGCCTATCAGGTCGACCACATCGGCACCACCGGCGGGCAGACCGTGACCTACGTGCCGCTGAGCAACGCCTATCGCGTCGCCACCACCGTCTACGACATCCCGCTGATGCACATGCGCTGCCGCTCGGTGGTGACCAACACGGTGCCGACCGCGCCGTTCCGCGGCGCGGGCCGGCCCGAGGCGACGCTGGTGCTGGAGCGGCTGATCGACCTCGCCGCGGCGCGGCTCGGCATGGATCGCGTCAAAATCCGGCAGCAAGAACATGATCACGCGCAAGAAGCTGCCCTACCGCACCGCCAGCGGGCTCCTCTACGACAGCGGCGATTTCACCGGCAACATGACGCGCATGGTCGAGGCCGCCGACTGGAAGGGCTTCGCGGCGCGGCGGCGCGAGTCCAAGCGGCGCGGCAAGCTGCGCGGCATCGGCATCTCCAACTATGTCGAGACGCCGGTCGGCATTCCGCACGAGCGCGTCGAGGTCACGGTGCAGCCGGCCGGCAAGGTCGAGCTTGCGGTCGGCACGCAATCGACCGGCCAGGGCCACGAGACCACGTTCGCGCAGGTGATGGCGGACCTGCTCGGCGTGCATCCGGAGGACATCAAGTTCATCGGCGGCGACACCCAGTTGGTGGCATCGGGCAGCGGCACGCACTCCGACCGCTCGATGCGGCTGGCCGGCACGCTGATGGTGCAGGCGTCGGGCGACGTGGTGGCGCAGGCGAAGTCGGTCGCGGCGAAAATGCTGGACGTGCCGGAGGCCGAGATCGATTTCATCGACGGGCTGTTCGTCACGCCGAACAGCAATCGCCGCCTGACGATCTATGACGTGGCGCAGGCGATGGCCGACAATCCCGCGCTTGCGCCCGGCAAAATGCTGCACTCTAAGGCGACCTTCACCGGCCGCATCCCCGCCTATCCCACCGGCTGCGCGATCTGCGAGGTCGAGATCGATCCCGACACCGGCGCCGTGTCAGTCGTCCGCTACGGCTCGATCGACGACGCCGGCCAGGCGATCAATCCACTGATCCTGCACGGCCAGGTGCATGGCGGCATCGCGCAGGGCGTCGGCCAGGCGCTGGTCGAGGACGTGATCTACGACGACAGCGGCCAGGTGCTGACCGGCAGCTTCATGGACTACGGCATGCCGCGCGCGCACATGTTCCCGATGTTCGACATCGCGCTGGCGGAGGACCCGACCAAGGGCAATCCGCTGCGCGTCAAGGGCGGCGGCGAGGCCGGCATCACGCCGGCGCTCGCCGTGGTGATGAACGCGATCATGGACGCGCTGAAGGACTTCGGCGTCGAGCACATGGACATGCCGGCGACGCCGCACCGCATCTGGAGCGCGATACAGAAGGCGAAGCAATGACACCTCAAAATATCGGCGTGATCGGCGCGGGCCTGATGGGTCACGGCATCGCCTATCTGCTGGCGGCGGCGGGGCACACGGTGCGCATCTACGATCCGTCGGCGGAATGGCGCAACTCGCTGCAGACGCGGCTCAAGGCGGCGCTCGATCTGCTCGAGGGCGATCCGGCCCTGCTCTCACGCGTTTCCGCGCACGACACGATGGCGCCCGCCATGAAGAATGCGGGCTTTGTGTTCGAGGCCGCGCCGGAGAAATTGCCGCTGAAGCAGCAGATCTTCGCGGAGCTGGAAAGCCTCACCGCGCCCACGGCCGTCCTCGCCAGCAATTCTTCGGCAATTCCCTCGACCCGGATCGGCGAGAAGCTCAAACATCGCGAGCGCGTAATCGGCACGCACTTCTGGAACCCGCCGCATCTGGTGCCGCTGGTCGAGGTGACGCAGAACGAGAAGACCAGCGCCGAGACGGTGCGAAAGACGATGGAATTGCTGCGCGACGCGGGCCGCGCGCCGGTTCACATCAAGCGCGACATCCCCGGCTTCGTCGGAAACCGGCTGCAGCACGCGATCAAGCGCGAAGCGATCGCGCTGGTCGCCGCGGGCGTGTGCGATGCCGACACCATCGACGAAGTGGTGAAGACCGGGTTCGGCGCGCGCATGGCGGTGCTCGGCCCGATGGAGCAGTCCGACCTGGTCGGCACCGACCTCACGCTCGACATCCAGAACGTGCTGCTCGTCCGATCTCAACCGCGACACCGAGCCGACGCAGTATCTCAAGGATCTGGTCGCATCGGGAAAACTCGGCATGCGCACCGGTGAGGGGTTGCGCAAATGGACGCCGGAGGCCGCCGAAGCGGTGCGGGCGCGGCTGCGGCAGTCGTTGGCGGATCAGGCGAAGGCGCGCAAAAAACCCTGAGTCCTACTGCGGCGTGATGCCGGCGGACTTCACCACCTTGGCGACGCGGTCACTGACGTCCTTGAGCTCGCGCGCGTAAGCCGCAGGCCCCGCGCCATCGGCCTCGATGCCCGCGGCGGCGAAATGCTTGATGATTTCCGGCTCCTTCACCAGCGCAGCCACCTCGCTCGCGATCTTGTCCATCGCCGACTGGGGCGTTCCGGCGCGCGCGTAGATGCCGATGATGGGCGCGAAGTCGAAACCCGGGATGAACTCGGCCACCGATGGCACGTCGGGCGCCTGGGCGGAGCGCTTCGCACCATTGGTCGCGAGCAGCGTGACGGCCTTGCTGCCCACTGCGCCGCTCAGCGACGGATAGGCGGAGAAAAGGGTGTCGATGTGACCGCCGAGCAGCGCGGGAACAGATTCACCCGTGCCCTTGAATGGCACATGGGTCAGCTTGATCTGCAGCCCGGATTGGATGCCTTCCATGGTCAGATGGTGCGTGCTGCCGACCCCGGACGAGCCGTAGTTCATCTTTTGGGGACTGGCCTTGGCGTATTCGATGAACTCCTTCATCGTCTTGATCGGAGTTTTCGGGTGCACGGCAAGGAATAACGGCGCGCGCGCGATCAGCACGACCGGCACAAGGTCTTCGGCCTTGTAGGCCATCTTGGCGTAGATGTGCGGGTTGATTGAAACGAGCGAGCCGTCCTGCACGATGAAGGCGTGGCCGTCCGCCGGGGAAGCCATCAGCGCACCGACCGACACCGCACCGTTGCCGCCGGCGCGGTTCTCGACCACCACGTTCTGGCCGATCTTTTCCTGCAGTCGCTTGCCGACGATGCGCGCCACGGTGTCGGGCAATCCGCCGGGCGCCGCTGGAATGATGAAGCGGATGGTCTGGCTCGGATAGTTCGCTTGGCTGAAGGCTGGCGTCGACAGCGCGCAGGCGAGCGCGGCTGCAGCGAGCAGCGCGACGCGGCGTGTGTGAAACGTCATTGCTTTCCTCCCGGGGATTATTTTGTCTTGAGGGTGTACTTGCCGCTCTCGTCTCTCGCCAGCCTGCCGGCAGCATAGAGCTTATCCAGCTCGCGCACGATCTCGCGGCCGTCGCGGGTTCCCGCCGCGGCCATCAATTCGAGGAAGCTCGCCGGCTTTTCCGCCAGCACATCCGCAACCGGACGCTTGCCGTTCATCTTTGGCATCACCGGCGGCGTGGGGATGCCCCACTCCAGCGACTGCCGCTTGCCGAACGGAATGGTGCAGTCGAATCCGACCTTGGCGCCGACGCGCTGCCCGCCGAGCGAGGGATCGAGCGGCACCACGCGGAAGCCGTCCGCCACGATCATGTCGCGGTTGCCCTGGAATCGCGTCGCCAACGCCCAGTCGCACTGCTCGTCGTTGAACACGTCGATGTCGTCATCGAATACGAACACCTGCTTGGCCTCGGCCATGGAGCCGAACACCGCGGCGATGGCGTTGCGCGCCTCCCCGGCACGCGTTGGCGCAGCGAGACGCGCACGTTGTACATGCCGCCCGACGAGGGCGTCGCGAACACAGCGACCGGCTCGCGCACCGCCGTCACCAGCCCGGCCCAGGCTGCGGTTTCGGTCTTGACCGTAGTGAGTTGCGCGGTGTCGGTGCGCGCCAGCGACTTGCCGCCAATGGTGACGGTCTGGAACAGCGCGTCCTTGCGATGCGTGATCGCGGTGACATGAAACACCGGATTGCGCTTCACGATGCCGTAATAGCCGACGTATTCGCCATACGGCCCTTCCGGCTCGGTATGGCCCTTCGGATCGAGATAGCCCTCCAGCACGTATTCGGCGTCGGCCGGCACGTAGATGTCGTTGGTGACGCATTTCACCACCGGCACCGGCGCCTGGCGCAACGCGCCGAGCACGTCGAGCTCATCCATCGGCGGCGTGCCGCTCACTGCCGCCATGAAATCGCACGGGTGCGAGCCGACGGCATAGGCCACCGGCGTCTTTTCGCCGCGCGCCACCGCGTCGAGGAAAATCGCGCGCATGTCACTCGGCGCGATCATGTCGACGCCGGCTTGGCGCGGGCCGCGCAGCATGATGCGGCGGCAGCCGACGTTGGTCCAACCGGTCTCGGGGAAGATCGCAAAGTCGAGCCCGGCCGAAATGTAAGGCGCGCCGTCCTCGCCGTGCTGCAGATGCACAGGCAGCGCACAGAGGTCGGCATCCTCGCCTTTCAGCACGACCTGCTGGACCGGCGCATCCTTGGCTTCGACCTTCACCGGCTTCACCGGACTCGCCAGCCGCTTTGCGAGCTCCGGCATAAGGCCTGGCTCATCCGTGTCGAGCGACAGCGCAAGCCGCTTGCGCGACGCCATCACGTTGCCGATCAGCTCCGCCTTCTCCGGACCCACTGCCTTGAACCACACCGCGCGCGGATTGCCTTCCAGCACCGCGGCAACGTCGACGAGATCGATCGGCTTGTCGTGAATGTCGCACTCGCCGAGCTGCACCAGCCGCTCGACAAAGCGACGCAGGCGGAAGCGTTCGGTGTCGGCGGCGGTCATTGCGTTTTGCTCATGGGGCCATTCCCTCGGGGCCATTCCCTGGTGTTTGTTCTTAGTCGCGGGCTACATTGCGTGACCAAAACAGGGAGGGCAAGGCATGGCCGGCGAGCTGTCGAGCCACAAGGTACGCGGCGTGACGGTGCGGGCGCGGCGGGGCGGATCGGGCGACCCGCTGCTGTTCCTGCACGGCGCCAACGGCCTGCCGGTCTGGCTGCCCGTGTTCGACCTGCTCTCCCAGCATTTCGAGGTGATCGTGCCGGAACATCCGGGCTTTGGCGCGTCCGACAATCCAGCGTGGATGCGCAACATCGGTGACCTTGCGATGTACTACCTCGATTTCATCGAGGCATTCCATTACCCGGTCCATCTGGTCGGACAGTCGCTCGGCGGCTGGGCCGCGGCGGAACTGGCGGTGCGCAACTGCACAAGACTGAAGAGCCTCACCCTGCTCGCGCCAGCCGGCATCCGCATCAAGGGCGCGCTGCCCGGCGACAATTTCATCTGGGACGCCGAGGAAGCCGTCCGCAATCTCTATCACGACCAGTCGATCGCCGACCGCATCCTGGCGATGCCGATGTCGGAGGAGGATGCCGACCTCGCGCTGACCAGCCGCTACGCTGCCACCAAGTTCGGCTGGGAGCCGCGCTGGTTCAACCCGTCGCTGGAGCGCTGGCTGCATCGCATCAACGTGCGGACCCTGATCGTATGGGGCAAGAACGACAAGCTGTTTCCGGTCGAATACGCCAAGCGCTGGGGCGACGGCATTCCGATGAGCCGCGTCGAGATCGTCCCCGACTGCGGGCACGTGCCCGCGGTCGAGAAACCGGATGTCACCGCGAAAGCGATCGTTCGCCAGTACGCGGAGACGCGCTGATGCAGTTCACGTTCTTTCATCTGATGCCGTACCGCCCGCTCGACATGGCCGAGCGGCACAAGCATCGCGCCGCCTGGGTCGTGCTGCCGAATTCGCTCTACGATCCCAAGAAGGGCGCCGACGAATATCAGTCCTACATCGATCAACTGGTGTATGCGGAGAAGCTCGGCTTCGACGTCATCGCGGTCAACGAGCACCACCAGACCGCGTACGGCTTGATGCCGGCGCCGAACCTGATCGCCGCCAACCTGATCGCGCGCACCAGCACGGTGAAGATCGCCATCGTCGGCCGTGCGCTGCCGCTGGTGAACAACCCGGTCAACATCGCGGAGGAATTCGCGATGCTCGACAACCTGTCCAAGGGCCGCATCATCACCGGTTTCGTGCGCGGCATCGGCAACGAGTACCACGCCACCGGCATCAACCCGTACTGGTCGCACGAGCGCTTCCAGGAGGCGCACGACCTGATCGTGCAGGCGTGGACCAGGCCTGGCCCGTTCGCCTTCGAGGGCGAGCATTTCAACAACCGCTATGTGAACCTGTGGCCGCGGCCCTACCAGACGCCGCACCCGCCGATCTGGATACCCTCGATGGGATCGTCGGAGACGATCAAGTGGGCGGCGGACCCCGCCCGCAAGTATCCGTTCCTGGTGACGTTCAGCGGCCGGGAACTGGTGGCGCGCTACCTCAATCTCTATCGCGAGCAGGCCAAGCAGTTCGGCTACGAGTGTTCGCCGGATCAGCTCGGCTGGGCGTCGCCGGTCTATGTGGCGGATACCGACGAACGCGCCAAGGACGAAGCCCGCGCCGGCATGGAATCGCTGTTCAACGACTTCCTCGCGGTGCCGTTCCAGATGCTGCTGCCGCCCGGCTACACGTCGCTGTCCTCGATGAAGAACACCATGCGGATGCGCAAGCAGCTCGGCGCGCAGAAGCGGCACTCGCTGGAAGAGCTGATGGAGAGCGGCACCGTGGTGGTGGGATCGCCGAAGACCGTGCGCGATGAGCTCTCCGCGCTGCGGGACAAGACCGGCGCCAACAATCTGGTGACGATGCTGCAGTTCGGCGTGCTGCCGGACGATCTTGCCAAGCGCAACATGGAGCTGTTCGCGTCCGAAGTGATGCCGCATCTGAGAGGATTGAGCGAGCACATAAATCGAGGGAGAGTGGCATGCGGATCGTGATAGCGGCATTGGCGCTCGGCGCCGCCATGAGCACCGCGGGCGCGCAGGAGCTGCCCTGCTCGCAGGTGCGGCTGATCGTGCCCTACCCGGCCGGCGGCGCGACCGACGTCGCCACCCGCATCGTGGCGGAGCGGCTCGATGCCGCGCTGAAGAAGCCGATCGTGGTGGAGAACCGCGGCGGCGCGACCGGAAACATCGGCACGGTCGCGGTGGTCAACGCGCCGCCGGACGGCTGCACGCTGCTGATCAATGCCACCGTGATCGCGACCTTCCCGCACAGCTTCTCGCAAGCTTTCCTACGATCCCTTCAAGGATCTTGCGCCGGTCGGCGGCGTCGGCGTGACGCCGGTCCTGGTGGTGGCGGCGCCTTCGGTGCCGGCCAGCGACATGAAGGGGCTGATCGAATGGGCCAAGAGCAAGCCCGAGGGCCTGAACTACTCGACCGCCGGCTACGGCCTGCAGCAGCACCTCTCCATGGAGGAGATCGCGCAGCGCGCCGGCGTGAAGTTCACCCACGTCGCCTACCGCGGCGGCGGCACCGCGATGACCGACCTGATCGCGGCGCGGCTCGACTTCGGCGCGTTCCTGGCCGGCACCACCAAGGCGCTGGTGGCGGACGGCAAGCTCAAGGCGCTGGCGATCGTGGCGGAGAAGCGCACCCCGCTGATGCCCGACGTTGCCACCACCACCGAGCAGGGCTTTCCCGGCATGGATTCGGCGGCGACCCACTTCATGCTGTACGCGCCGCCGGCGACGCCGAAGCCGGTGATCGCGCAGCTCGGCGCTGCGCTGCACAAGGTGATCGCGGAGCCGTCGCTGAAGCAGCGCTTCGCCGAGATCGGCTTCGACGCGACGCCGATGAGCGCGGAGGAAGTGTCCGCCGCGATGAAGCAGCTCGAAACGCGCATGGCGCCGGTGATCAAGCGGCTCAACATCAAGCTCGACTAGACGCATCAACTCCGACGCGTGGAGAGGCTGCCCGGATCACCGCGTCTTCGTAGCGGCCGTTGCCCATGCCGGTGTCGGCGAAGATGCCGTGGTCGGCGATCCACTTGAAGGTCTCCTCGTAGACCTCCTTGGTGTAGGGCTCGAACACGATGCGCTCGCCAGGGCCCCAGCGGCGGGTGTCCATCGCGTCGTGGAAGCGCTTGGGGAATTCGTTCTTGTAGTGCTTGGTGTAGAGCTCCGGCCGCAGATCGATGTCGGCCTGCGCCCGCTTCAATGCGCGGAAGAATTTCTTTACGTCCTCAAGGTCCGGATCGCCGGTGAGCATGGTCGCCATCATGAAGGTGCAGTCCAGCACCTTGCGGAAGCCCAACTGCTCGACGAAGTAATACGGCCCGGAGAACAGCGTGCAGGCCGGCACCTCGCCGTTGATCAGCTTCTCCATGCGGCCGAACACCAGTCCGTCCTTGAACGACAGATTGATCTTGTCCCGTGGGATGAACTGCTCGAGCGCTTGGATCGTGGCGTAGTGGCTGCCGGACTGGTAGCCGACGGAGATCGGCACGCCGGCGAGATCCTCCGGCTTCTTCACCTTTGAATCCGGCGGCACGAAGATGCCGCAGGTCGAGACCTGATAGACATCGCCATAGAGTTTGCCGTGACCCTTGCCGGCGGCGACGTTCACCGTCCAGTGGCAGGCGCAGGAGATGTCCGACTTGCGGCCGCGCTCGAAGGTCTGCATCGCGCCGACCTTGTCGCCAAGCTGATGCGAAGCGCCGTCCGACGACTGCACCTGCTCGCGGAATTGGTAGTCGAGGCCCTCGTCCTTGAAATAGCCCTTCTCCTCCGCCACCCATTCGTGCAGCCGGAAGTGCGGCTCGATGATGAATTTTTCTTTGGCCATTTTGTCCTCCGTTTGATTTCGAATTTCAGCAGCAGTCGATACCGTCGTCCGCATTGCGGCCCCGCGCCCGCGGCGGATGCTTGTGCTCCGCCACGCGCCTCGCGCGGATCATCTTGACGTGGTCGTCCATCAATTGCCGCGCGCCGGTCGGGTCGCGCATCTCGATCAAACTCAACAGCTCGCGGTGCACCTCGTTGACGCGGCGCGCCACCTTGGGCGTCAGCGTCGGATTCCTGCGCGGCCACGACACATGCTGCAGCGAGATCAATTGCACCACCAGCACGCGGTTGTGCGAGGCCTCGGCCACCGCCAAGTGGAATTCCGCGCCGAGCTGCGTGAATTGCTCGGGATCGCCGATCGCGGCGTCGGCCGCGTCGATCAGCGCGCGCAGCTTGGCAACGTCCGCCTCGGTGGCGTTCTCCGCGGCCAATTCCGCGGCCAGGCATTCGATGGCGCGCTGCGCCTCCATGATCTCGGCGGCGCCGACGCCGGTGAGGTCGAGCTGCACGGCAAGCGCCTCGGCGAACAGCCGCGCGTTGCCGCGCGCGATCCGCGCGCCGCCCCCCTTCCCCATCTTGATCTCGACAATGCCCAGCGCCTCGAGCGTGCGCAGCGCGTCGCGCGCGACGATGCGCGACACGTCGTATTTCGATGCGAGGTCGTTCTCGGTGCCGAGGAAATCGCCGGGCTTGAGCTTCTTGGCAAACAGCGCGTCGCGCACGTCGCTCACGATCTGCGAGGACAGCGAGCCGGTGCGGCCGGGAAAGAAGATCCGGCCGGGCAGCGAGCCTGCGATGGCGGAGCGCTGGGTGGTCATGGCGCTGAACGTACTCCCGGCGCGTAAGTTAGTAAAGATATCATCTTATGGAATCCGCATACCCGATGATGCCGCGCTCGCCGATGCCCTTCATGCCGGCAGCGGCCACAAATGGGCCAGTCCGCAATAATTCGACATAAATTGCACCGTTTCCCGCAAGGCAACCGGAACCCGGACCCGTTTTAATCGGGTCCGATGAGCAGCGTGCAGACCATCGCGGGCACCAGCTTTGCCGCCGTCACGGCGCGGCGCGAGCTGCCTATTCCGCCGGCCTTCACGATCCCGCGGATCGACCAGGCCGATCGCACGCCCGCGATCCCGGAGGCGCTGGACATCAAGAACATCCGGCGCGCCAACCCCTATGCCGACGCCTTCGGCATGGCGGTCGATCCCTCCAAGGACATTTCACTTGAAGGGGCCGCGGGCCTGTTCGCCCGCTACGACAAGGAGGCCAGCCAGGTGATCGAGCGCATCTGCGGGGCGTCGTTCAAGCTGCTGCTCGACATGAAGGTGTAACGCACCGCTACGGCCCGCTCCGCTTCGCGCTCCACCGCCGCATCGCTTCACCGGCAAGCTGGCCGGTGATGGTGTCGCCGGCGACGCGGCCGGTGTAACGGTCCGGGCCGACGTTGAAGCGGATCACGTCGCCCTGGAGCCGGCCGCGCTCGATCGGGATGCGCTGGCCGTGGGCGGTCAGAGTGCCCGTGAGCCACTGGAACTCCTGCTGCAGCTCCAGTTCGCCGTGCGTGGTCTGCCAGACGCCCGACACCCGCGCCGGCACGATATAGAGATAGGCCACGCACCAATGCCCGCACGCCGGCCCCGCAAGGTGGCCGATCTCGTCGTAGTCCCAGCCAGAAAACTCGAAGCCATTGTTGACGATGCGCGTGCCGGGCCGCAGCGCCAGGAATTTCGGCACGAGCTGGTCGAGGTTCTCGGGCAAGAGGAACAACGGCAGCACGGTGGCGTCCGAAATGTCGGCCTCGAACATGTTGCCGTACGTGAATGTCACGGCGACGCCGGCCTCGGCGGCAAGCCGCTTGGACTGCTCGATCAACTCGGCATTGAACTCGACGCCGCGCGCCCGCGCGCCGCGCCTCGCCGCCGCGATCACGGTGCGGCCGTCGCCCGAGCCGAGATCGACCACCACGTCGCGCGGCGTCAGGCGCGCCATGTCGAGCATCTTGTCGACCAGCACCTGCGGCGTCGGCACCCAGGGCACGTCGCGTCCGGCCTTGTAGGGCTCCGGCTTGCGGACGTGCTCCGGCTCGTGCGCCAGCGTGGCCGGCGCCAGAGCAAGCACGAGGGGCAGCAGCAGAGCGGGAATTGTAAAGCGCAAGTGGGGCCTCACGTGCGGACGGCTCGTCGCGAGCCGATGGAGAAATGGCGACATCATTGCCCTACGCCCGCGCCGCCTTCAACCGGCGCCGCGGCATGGCGAACATGCGACGTCACGTCTGCGGTCTGTCAAAGTCGTGGATGCGTAGGTATCCGCGTCGTGTTCCTCTCTTTCCACACAGTGGTGCCCGGGCAGCATGCGCCGCCCTCATCCGGGTATCTTTCCTACCCCGGCCGCGTATGATGGGCGTTTCGCATACGATTACGTCAGCTTGCAGTGCCAACACATTGAGGAGGAAACCATGGGTGCGTTCGTTCAAATCACGAAGCGAGGAATGATGGCCGCGGCGGCCGGAGCGATGCTGCTCGCGGCGCTGCCGACGGCGGCGGATGCGCAGTCGACCGGCTCGGTCCGCTTCAGGGTCGCCAGCGCCGGGTTCATCATCGGCACCGGCGGCGGCTCCGGCACGCTCAACTTCAAGGGCAGGACCTATCCGCTGGGCGTCGGTGGCCTGAGCGCCGGGACGATCGGCGTGGCGTCGGCGGAGTTCGTCGGCACTGCTTCAAATTTGCGCACCGCGAGGGACATCGTCGGCAGCTATTCGGTGGCCGGCGCCGGCATGACCGTGGTGGGCGGCGTGTCGGCCGTCACGTTGCAGAATTCCAACGGCGTCGTGCTGCGGCTGCGCGGACGGCAGGCCGGCCTCAAAGCCACGCTTGGCGTCGGCGGCGTCCAGATTACGATGCAGTAGGCGGCGCACCGAGGGTGACGATCCCGCCGATACCCCTCGAGCCCTACTCGATCACCTCATCCGCGCGGGCGAGCAGCGTGGCCGGCAGCGTCAGCCCCATCGCCTTGGCGGTCTTGAGATTGAGCGTCAGCTCGTACTTGACCGGCGTCTGCACCGGCAGGTCGGCGGGCTTCTCGCCCTTCAGGATGCGGTCGACGTAACCGGCCGAGCGGCGGAACATGTCGACGAAGTCGGGCCCGTAAGAGGCAAGCCCGCCGTTGACGACGTAGAAGCGCGAGTTGAACACGACCGGCAGCCGGTGCTTCAGCGCCAGGGCGTTGATCAGCTCGCGGTGGACCGTCGCAGCCGGACTGCCGGTCACGATCAGGCCGCCGTTCGGCTCCTGCGCGAACGCCGTGATGTCGCGCTCGATTTCGCCGGGATCGCGCACGTCGATCGGGCGCAGCGCGACCTTGTGCGCCTCCGCCACCGCCTGGATGGCGCCGAACTGGCCGGGCCCGGAGGCGACGAAGGATTCGCGCAGCACCGCGACGCGCGTCACGTCCGGCGCAATCTCCTTGAGCAGTTCCAGCCATTTGCCGCCGATCGAATATTCGAAGTTGGTGAAGCCGGTGACATTCCCGCCCGGGCGCGCCAGGCTGGCGACGTAGCCGGCGCCGACCGGATCGGCGACCAGCGCGAACACGATCGGGATGGTGCGGCTCTCCATCAGCAGCGGCGCGACGGCGGCGCTGGAATGCGCCAGGATGACCTCGGGGGCCAGCGCGACGAACTCGGCCGCCTGCTTGCGCAAGGTCGCGGGGTTGCCGGCGCCGAAGCGGTAGTCGACCCGGATGTTCTCGCCGACCGTCCAGCCCGCCTGCTGGAGCCCCTGCGCGAACGCGGCGAGACGCGCCTGGCCTTCCGGATCGTCCGCCACGAGACCCATCAGCACGCCGATGCGCCGTATCCGCGCGCCCTGCTGGGCATGCGCCGCGAGCGGCCAGACACAGGCCGCTCCAACTGTCGCCTGGATGAAATCCCGCCGACGCATGATCGAACTCGAACACTCGGAGACGCGATCGGACCGATAAAACTTTACGCAATTGCGTCCGGCGCGTCTCGCCGCCAGACGCTTAAAAATCAATACGAGGACGCCGTATAAGGCGAAACCGGGGCCGCGGCAACGTGACAGCCGGCCGCGCGCCGAAGCGATTACGCCGCCTTGCTCTTCTGCGCCCGCTGGATCGCCTCCCACACCCGCAGCGGCGTCGCCGGCATATCGATCGACTCGACTCCCAGCGGCCGCAGCGCGTCGATCAGCGCGTTGATGATGGTCGGCGGCGCGCCGATGGTGCCGCTCTCGCCGATGCCCTTCACGCCGAGCGGATTGGTCTTGCAGGCGATCTCCTCCATCTTGGCGTCGATCGACGGCAGCACGGACGCCTTCGGCATCGCGTAGTCCATGAAGCTGCCGGTGAGGAGCTGGCCGCTGGTGCGGTCGTACACCTGGTGCTCCATCAGCGCCTGGCCCATGCCCTGCACGGTGCCGCCCTGCTGCTGACCGAGTACGATCATCGGGTTGAGGATGCGGCCGAGGTCGTCGATCATGTGGTAGCGCTCGAGCGTTACCACACCGGTCTCCGGATCAACCTCGACCTCGCAGACGTGACAGCCGTTCGGGTGGCTCGGCGGCTCGGGCGAGAAGCTGCCCTCCGCCTCGAGTCCGATGCCGAATTTCTGCGTCAGCGGCCCCATCGGCGCGAACGACGCCTTGGCGACGTCGACCAGCGCGATCTTCTTGTCGGTGCCGCTGACCAGATAGGTGCCGTCCTTGAACTCGATGTCGCCGGCGTCCGCCTCCATCATGGCGGCGGCGCGCTCCTTGCCCTTCTCGATCATCTGCTCGGTGGCGCGCTTGAGCGCACTGCCGCCGACCACGGCGCTACGCGCGCCATAGGTCCCGCGGCCGATCGCAACTTGAGCCGTATCGCCCTGCACGTACTTGATCTGATCGAACGGCACGCCGAGGTACTCATGCGCGACCTGCGCGAACACGGTGGCGTGGCCCTGGCCATGCGAATGCGTGCCGCCGTAGACGGTGAGCGAGCCGGAGGGGTCGAAGCGCAGCTCCATGCGGTCGTTGAAGATGCCGCCGAACTCGATGTAGTAGCTGACCGCGCGGCCGCGCAGTTTGCCGTTCTTTTTGGACTCGCGTACGCGCGCCGCGTAGCCCTTGGGGTCGCTGAGCGAGATGCAGGTGTCCATCAGCTTCACGAACTCGCCGGAATCGTAAACCCAGTGGGTCGGCGTCGTGTACGGCAGCTTCGACGGCGGGATCAGGTTGCGGCGGCGAATCTCCGCGCCGTCCATGCCGATCTGCCGCGCGGCCTGCTCGATGAGCCGCTCCATGAAATACGCCGCCTCCGGGCGGCCGGCGCCGCGGTACGGCCCCGAGAACGAGGTGTTGGTGAACACGCCCTGCGACATCAGGTGCATGGTCTGGATGTCGTAGGCCTCGGGAACAAATCGGATCGAGAACGCGCCGGCGGCGAGCGCCGCGTTGACGAACCAGGCGCCCATCTGGAACAGCGACTTCGAGCGCAGCGCCAGGATCTTGCCGCTGTCGTCGAGCGCGAGCTCGCCGTAATAGACCATCTCGCGGCCGTGCGCATCGTTCATCATGCTTTCGGAGCGCGAGGCGACCCACTTCACTGGGCGGCCGAGCTTCTTCGACGTCCACATCACCAGCAGGTCGTCGGGATAGGCGCCGCCCTTGAGGCCGAAGCCGCCGCCGACGTCCGGCGAGATGACGCGGATCTGGTTCTCCGGCACGTGGAAGATGTGGCTGATCTCCATGCGCACGCCATGCGGGTTCTGCGAAGCGGAATACAGCGTGTACTGGTCGGTCGCGGCCTCGTAGTCGCCGATCGCGACGCGCGGCTCCATCGAGACCGGCGATACCCGGTTGTTCTCCACGCGCAGCTTGACGACGTGCTTGGCCTTGGCGAAGGCGGCGTCGGTCGCCTCGGCGCTGCCGAACATCAGGCGGAACGCGGTATTGCCCATCTGGTTGTCGTCGTGGACCTTGGGCGCGCCCTCCTTCGCGGCATCCTCGATGTTGACCACGGCTTTGAGCGGCTCGTATTCGACCGCGACCAGTTCGGCGCCGTCGCGCGCCTGCGCTTCCGTTTCCGCGACGACGAACGCGACGCGGTCGCCGATGCAGCGCACTTTGTCGGCGACCAGCAGCGGCAGGAACGTGCGGTGGCCCTTCGGCGCGCCGAAATCCTCCGGCATCAGGTGCGCGGTCATGCCGGCGAGCTTGTCGGCGGCGACGTCGGCGCCGGTGAGGACGGCGAGCACGCCGGGCGCCGCCTTCGCCTTGGAAACGTCGACCTTCTTGATGCGGGCGTGGGCATGCGGCGACAGCACGTTGACGCCGAAGGCCATGCCGGGCAGCACAATGTCGTCGACGTAGCGGCCCTTGCCAATGAGGAAGCGCTGGTCCTCGACCCTGCGCACCGCTTGTCCGATTCCGAACTTGGCCATGGCGTCCCTCCCGCTGCTTTGCCGCGATGTTAGCAGGTGGGTCGGGTTTGTCATTCCGGGGCACGCGGAAGGCGTGAACCCGGAATGACGCTGGGGGCGGCTACGCCGTCGCGACCGAGCCGCGCTCGATGCGGAACGCGCGGGTGAGCAAGTCGGCGACATGGCCCTCGTTGCTTTCCGCGATCAGGATCGAGACGCCCTGGGTCTTGAGGGTGGCCATCACCTCGCCGAGGCGGCGGGCGAGCGCCGGGGCGAGACCCTCGAACGGCTCGTCGAGCAGCAGGATATGCCGCCCGGCCATCAGCGCGCGCGCCAGCGCCACCATCTTCTGCTGGCCGCCAGACAATTCCAGCGCGCGGCGGTCCTGGAAATTCTCGATCTCCGGCATGATCGTGAAAATCCACTTGAGCCGCTCGTCGGCGCCCTCGTCCTGCGTGGTCCAGGCCGGCAGCCGGATGTTCTCTTCCACCGTGAATTCGGGGACCAAACGACGGTCCTCCGGCATGTAGCCGATGCCGTGGAACACGCGGCGGTGGTCGGGCAGCGCCAGCAGGTCGACGTCGTTGAGCGTGACGCTGCCGCTCGCCGGCAGCGCGCCCATCAAAGCGCGCAGCAGCGTGGTCTTGCCGGCACCGTTGCGACCGATCAGGCCGCACATCTCGCCCTCGTTGAGATCGAGCGAGGCGTTGCGGATGATCGGGATCGGCCCGATCGCGACGTTGAGGTTTGCGACCCTAAGCATGGAAGCCCGCCGGCCTGGTGCCCGAGATGAATTGCTGCACCCTGGGATTGGCGAGCACCGCCTGCGGCGCCTCGTCGGCGATCACGGTGCCGTCGTAGAACGCCAGCACGCGGTCGGCGAAGCGCCCGACGATCTCCATGTCGTGCTCGACGAACAGCACGGTGATGCGCCGCGTCTTGAGCGCCGACATCACCACGTCCATCAGGCCGAACTTCTCCTCGATCGAGATGCCGCTGGTCGGCTCGTCGAGCAGCAGCACGCGCGGCTGGCCGGCAACCGCCATCGCGATGTCGAGCAGCTTGCGCACGCCCTGCGGCAATGTCGCCGCGCGCGCGTCGCGGTAAGGCGCGATCTGGAATAGCTCGATCGCAGCGTCCGCTTCGGCGCGCGTTTCCGGCGTGTCGAGCGGCGTGAACAGGCGGTCCAGCATGCTGTCGCGGCCGCGCGCGATCGCGCAGGCGACCCGCATGTTGTCGGCGACCGTCATGGTGGGAAACACCTGCGCCACCTGGAACGAGCGGGAGATGCCGAGCCGCGTGATGGCGCGCGACGGCATGCCGGTGATCTCCTGGCCCTCGAACCGGATCGAGCCTTTGCTGGGCGAGAGATGCCCGGTGATCATGTTGACGAAGGTGGTCTTGCCGGCGCCGTTGGCGCCGATGATGCCGACGGTCTGCTGGGCCGGCACGTCGACCGAGATGTCCCGCGCGGCGACCACCGAGCCGAAGGTTTTCTCCAGATCGCGCACGGAGAGGATCGCGCTGGTGGGCGAATTCATGGCGCGGTCTTCCGCTTCTGCCGCAGCCGCGACACCAGTGAGCCCAGGCCTTCAGGCAGGAACAAGATGGTGAGCAGCAAAGCCGTACCGAGGATCATCTGCCACTCGCCGGGAACGAGCGTGACCGCGATGGAGCGCACCAGTTCGAACAGCAGCGAGCCGACGAACGCGGCGGCGACCGAGCCCGCGCCGGCCAGGATGGTGACGAACACAAAGCCGCCCGATGTGGTCCAGTATGCCATCTGCGGGTCGACGTGCTGCACCGCGAGTGCTGCCAGCGCGCCGCCGATGCCGGCCAGGATGCCGGACACCACCAGCTTGAGATGGATCAGCCGGTCGACCGAGATGCCGAGGAACTCGACGCGGATCTCGTTGTCGCGGATCGGATGGGTCAGCGAGCCGGCGACGGACCGGAAATAGCGCGCCACCAGCCACGCTGCGGCGGCGGAGAACGCCAGCACCAGCCAGAACAGCGCAAGGTTGCGGGTCGCGCCCTGCGGCCTCCAACCGAGGAACGAGCCGGCTTCGACGTGGAAGCCATCCGTGGAGCCCAGCGTCTCGGTCTTCACCAGCACCCCATACAAAATCATCGACATGGCGAGGCTGAGCATGGCGAAGAAGATTTCGCGGTAGCGCGCCAGCAGGAAGCCGATCAGATAGGCAACGATGCCGGCGGCGATGGCTCCGGCCAGCACCACAATGAACACGTCGCGGACCGGTGTGTAGCGGCCGAGCAGCGCCACCGCATACGCGCCGATCGCGTAGAACAGCGCCTGGCCGAACGGCACCAGGCCGGTGCGCCAGAGGATGATCAGGCCCAGCACGACCAGCGCGTTGGCAAACGCGATGGTGGCGAGCGAAACGAGCCACGGCGGCAGCCAAGGCGCGATCAACCCGACCGCGACGAACGCCAGCGCTCCGAAAATGGTCGATCGCGCACCCATCGTCATATCTTCCGTGGCTGAACCTGGCTGAACAGCCCATGAGGACGGAAGCTCAGCACCAGCGCCATCACGGCATAGATGACGAACAGCTCAAGCTGCGGCACGAGATGCACCGCGGCGGCGCGCGCAAGGCCCACGAGAACCGCGCCGATCAAAGCACCCTCGATCGAGCCCATGCCGCCGATCGCGACAACCGCGAACGCAAGCACGATCACCTCGACGCCGATGCCGAGCGTGATCGACATTTTCGGGGCCATCACCGCGCCGCCGAGCGCGCCAAGCATGGCGCCGATGATGAAGGTGACGGTGTAGAGAACGCGCACGTTGACGCCGAACGCGGCCGCTGTCTCGCGGTCGAAGATCACCACGGTGAGCAGGCGGCCATAGCGGGTGTATTTCAGCGCCCACCAGCATAGCGCACATAGCGCGCCGGCGAGCAGCACCAGGCCGATATCGTAGTTCGACAGCGTGAGGTCGCCGACATCGATCGAGCCCGCGGCCACCATCGGTTGATAGGCGGTGAACGAGCGCGGTCCCCAGATCAGGACGATAACGTCCTCGAGAATGAGGAATACCGCGTAGGTGACCAGCACCACCACGACTTCGTCGCGGCCGTAGACGAAGCGCAGGATACCGCGCTCCAGGATGATGCCGATCACCAGCCCGATCAGCATCGCGAGACCGACCATGAACAAGAAACCGCCGGCGTCGTTGAGCCCGCGGTCGTACCAGACGCCGGCTGCTGTCGCGGCGCCGTAGGCGCCGAACGCGTAGAACGAGCCGTGCGTCACGTTGAGGATTTTCATGACGCCAAAAATCAGCGTCAGGCCCACGGCCACCAGGAACAGGTAGGCGGCGTAAACGAGACCATCGGAGAAGATGGCAAATGCGGTGAGCACGATCGGACCTTCGCGTTATGCAACGGAACGGCGGAGGCCGGATTGGCCTCCGCCGCCAGACGTCAGAATACGACGCTCAGCACTTCGCGCCGGGCATGCCGGCCTTGATCCACTCCTCCGAGGTCTTGTCGGACGGCGGATTGACGCACTCCGCGTTGAAGCGGATCACGTCGATTACCTCGGGCTCGTTCTTCTGCTTGTTGAAGCGATAGGTGCCGTAGGCCGTCGCCTGGATGCCCTGGTGGCCGCCGCCGAGCGCCATCTTCACGTTGCCGCTCGGGCTGTCGTACTCGATGCCCTCGAACGCGGCGACGACTTCGTCGGTGGTCGGCTTGGCGCCGCCCTTCTTCGCGGCCGCCTTCTCCCACGCCACCTTCAGGCCGAGGATCGACAGCGCCATCTGGTAAGACGGATAGGTCGGCGCCGTGCCGTAGCGGTCCATGTAGATCGACTTGAACCACTTGTTGAGCGCGTTGTCCGGCGCGAGCGGGCCGTGCGGGCCGCGCGCGCCGATAATGGTGCCGTCCGGCATCTTGTCGCGCAGCCGCGCCATTGACGACTCCGCGGTGGTGCCGATGAACGGCATGCGCTTCTGCAGACCGCGCGCCGAGCTCTGGATGATGAAGCTCTCCAGGTCGCCATCCCAGAAGCTGGAATGCACAGCCTGCGACTTCGAGGTCAGCAGCGTGGAGATTTCCGCACCGAACTCACCTTGGAACAGCTTGGGGAACAGCTCCTTGTCGACCTTGGCCTTGGGCGCGAGCACGCCCATCGCGCCGACGAAGTCCTTCCACGAGTCCTGGCCCCAGGCGTAGTTCTGGTTGATGCCGGAGAACAGCGTGATGTCCTTTTTCTTGGCGAGCACGTAGCGCGCCGCGCCGGTCGAGTCCTTGGTCGCATGCGACGAGGGACGGAACACGTACTTGCGCGGCTTCTCTTCGAAGATGCGCGGCGTGCCGCAGTCGAAATAGACGGTCAGCGCCTTGAGCTCTTCTGCAACCGGAGTCACCGCGAGGCAGCTTCCCGACGAGATGTAGCCGACCACGGCGTCGACCTGGTCGCGCTGCACCAGGTTGCGGAATTCGGTCACGACCTGGGCGGTCGAGCCAGCCTCATCGACCCATTTGATTTCGATCTTGGCGCCGCCAAGGCCCACCTTGTCGTAGGGCGCGGGCGCCTTGCCGGAATTGAGCGCCTCGATGACGATCTCGGCGCCGTTGCGGCCAGGAACGCCGAACGGGCTGGCGGCCGGCCCGCTGAGGAACGAGACGATGCCGAGCTTGACGGGCGCCGCGGCGGCGGGAGCGGCGGCCTGCTGAGCTGACGCGGTTGCGACCGATCCGGCTGTCAGGCCGGCGGCCAACGCAAGTGACCATTTGAGACGCTTCATCGATCCTCCCCTGCCCGAAGCCGGGCTTCTTCAAAATTGTAGGCGTAAGCAAACGCGATAAAGACGGCCAATTCAACCGGTTTTCCATCGCCAAAGCGATGATAAGATAGGCGAAATGCGCGTCGCGGTGACGCGGACCAGCCGAGGAGTTGCTATGGCCGTCGCTTCCGCAAAGCAACACGCAGTTGCCGTTCCGCAGACCGGGCTCGAGGCCCGGCTGGCGATCCGAAGCGGCGAATGGAACGGTCCGACCTCCGGGATCGCGCCGGGTTTCGTGCAGGGCAATCTCGCCATCCTGCCGGGCGCGCTCGCCTCCGACTTCATGCGGTTCTGCCAACTCAATCCGAAGCCCTGCCCGGTGCTCGCGGTCGGCGCGCCGGGCGACTGGCGGCTGCCGTCGCTGGCGAAGGACCTCGATATCCGCACCGACCTGTGCCGCTACCGGATATTCCGCAACGGCGAGCAGGCCGACGAGCCGACCGACCTCAAGAAGCACTGGCGCGACGATCTCGTGATCTTCGCGCTGGGCTGCTCGTTCTCGTTCGAGGATGCGTTGCTGCAGGACGGCATCGAGCTGCGCCACATCACCTGCGGCACCACGGTGCCGATGTACCGCACCTCGATCCAAACCACCGCCGCGGGCCCGTTCCACGGCCCGCTGGTCGTCTCGATGCGGCCGATGAAGGCGGCCGACGCGATCCGCGCCATTCAGATCACGACGCGCTTCCCCGCGGTGCATGGCGCGCCGGTGCACCTCGGCATGCCCGAGCAGATCGGCATCAAGGACGTGATGAAGCCCGACTACGGCGATCCGCCGCAGATCAACAAGGACGAGATTCCGGTGTTCTGGGCTTGCGGCGTGACGCCGCAATCGGTGGTGGCCACGGTGAAGCCGGAGTTCTGCATCACCCACTATCCGGGCTGCATGCTGGTGACCGACCGGAAGAATTCGGAATTCGCGATTATGTGATGCTCAACGCGGCGCGAGCGCCGTGGCTTCCTGCGGGAAATCGTCGGCGGTTTCTTCCGCGACCGGCACGCCTTGCATCCTCGGGCGGCGCGGCGATGCCGGCGGCGCGATGCTGCCATCGAGGCTGCGCAGGAACGCGCGGAACTTGGTGTTGGCGTTCAGCGCATCGCGGCCGGCGGCGACCACCATGTCGACCTGCGCCACCGGTAGCCTGAAGCGCGTCTCCACCGCGTCGAGCTGCGCGGCGCGCTCGGCACCGAGCTGCTCGAAGCCGATGCGGCTGACATAGAACTTCACATCGCGGCAATTCCAGCCGGGTCCGGCGCCGAGCCGCGCCCGCTCGGTCGGCGACAGGCGGCAGCGCCAGGCGACCAGCTTGGCCTGCCAGTCGTTCATCATCTCGCTGAACGCCGTGTAGCTCTGCGCGGCGCTCGAGCCGGTCGCGGTGTCGGCGGTCGCCATGATCAGGTCGACGCCGGAGGGGCCGGCCACCGTCTTGCTCCACGCGCCGGACGGCTGACGGCCGGCGTCGACGACCATAAACATGACGCGGCGCAGCTTGACGCCCTCGCGGGCCGACAGCGGGCCGTGCGCGGTGTTCGACAACAGCCGCGAGATGGTGAAGCCGGCGAGCCCGTAGTTGTCGACCAGGCCGCCGTCGAGCAGCTTGACGAATTTCACGTCGCCGTTGCGATAGCGCACGATCGCGTCGGCGTACTGCCGCAGCATCGGCGGAGCATCGGGATTGCTGCGCACGCGCTCGACCCACTCCGGCAGCGGCAGCGGGCACTTGTCGGAGAAGTTCTGGATCACGACCGGCGCGAAGAACACCGGCACCGCCGCCGAAGCGGCGACCGCGAGCGATACCGGATACTGCGAGAAGTCCGAGCACAGCGCGCCGAACGCGCCGCGGCCGAACAGGAACGGCGTGCGGTTGTAGATGTCGGATGCGTTGATCGAGACGCGCGGCCGCTGCGTCGCGCTCATGTCGGCGAAGGTCGCGCCGTTGAACAGGTTGGCGTCCAGCCAGCGCGGGAACTGCGTCGAATCGTTGATGCCGCCGGAGAAGCCGCGCGACAGGTTGGTGATGTTGACGTCGGTCGAGAGCGACTCCTCGGCGTTGCGCAGCAGGAACCGCTCGCGGAAGTCGGCGAGCGCGGCGCGCTTCTTCAGGCCGAAGTAGGCGGCGGGCACCGCACCACCGGACACGCCGGAAA
Source organism: uncultured Alphaproteobacteria bacterium (assembly GCA_963711955.1). Taxonomy (GTDB): domain Bacteria; phylum Pseudomonadota; class Alphaproteobacteria; order Rhizobiales; family Xanthobacteraceae; genus Z2-YC6860. The sequence goes on from CAVQGC010000012.1 coordinate 69,165, forward strand.
TGATGTCGACCCGGTCGATCAGCGAGACCGGCCCGCTGCGGGTGCGGATGTTGGTGTCGGCCATGGCGGTGAGCACGCCATGCGAGAACGCGGCGGCGCGCATGCCGCCGCCGGAGAACGCCAGGGCGATCACGGTGTCGTCGAAATGGGTTTCGGCTTCGCGGCCGGCGGCGGACGCGTCTTGCTGGGCCAGCGCCTCGAGCGGCTTGTTGATCGGGTCGTTGTTGATGGAGGCGCAGCCGGCGGCGGCCAGCGCAAACGCCAGGCACGCGAAACCACGGACAGCAAAGCTGCCCGAGCAACGCCCCGACCCGTCAATCGGCGTTAGCACCCGAACCATGTCCCGCACGCGAATGACGCCCCCGCATCAATCTATCAGGCTGCGAGCGGGCTTTTGTGCGGCAGTGGCACAATTTTGGAGCCCGCTCAGGCCGTTATGGCTTCTGACAGCGCCCCAAACTAGCAAAAACGACACCCTGTGGCGGTAAAAAAGTCCGGCTAACGAAACCTCAAGGCGGGACAAGGTTAATGCGGGAGAATGCAGACGCGATTTAAGTTCTCCGCCACAGTCCCGGCCGGCCCGGGTGGCGTTTGCCACAATTTGCCGACCTGGAACGCTAGCGCGGCAGTTCCGGAACCGTCTCCAGGGCATAGAACTCAACCTTGGCCACCCTGCCCTTCACGGGCACTTCGTGCAGCGTCCGGCCCGCCGTATCGAGGCGCGCCGCTTCGGCCGCCTGGCGCGACACCACCACCGGCACGTTGAACTCCTTGGTGAGGCTTTCAAGCCGCGCGCAGGTGTTCACGGTGTCGCCGATCGCGGTGATGATCTGCGACTTGGGCGGGCCCATCGCGCCGACGATGGCTTCGGCGTGGTGGATGCCGATGCCGATCTTGAGCGGCTGCGACATCTCGTTGCGCAGTTGCCGGTTGAGCCGTTCGAGCCCGCTCAGCATCGCGTGCGCGCCGCGCAGCGCGTCGGCGGCGCCACGAGCCGGATCGGACTCGTGGAGGCCATACAGAGCCATCAGCCCGTCGCCGGTGAATTGCGAGTAGTGGCCGCGGGTCGCGGTGAGCGCGCGCGTCATCTCATGGAAGAACTGGTTGAGGAGATAGAGCACGTCGTAGGGGAGCTTCGCCTCGCCAATGGTGGTGGAGCCGCGCAGATCGACGAACAGCACGGTGATCAGCCGCTCGCTGCCTTCGAGCCCGCCGCGCACCGTGCCGTCGGCGGCGGCCGCGTCGGCGGCGAACAGCGGCATGATGGCAATGCTTTCGGCCGGGCGAATCTGGCAGGCGAGCCGTGTGCCGGGGCTGGCCTTGATGCGCGCGAGCGCCGCGGCCTCCTGCGGCCCCGGCTCCGGCAACGGGTCGAGGCCTTGCGTGACCATCACGCGGCAGGTCGTGCAGCGGGCGCGGCCGCCGCACACCGCGGCGTGCGGAATGCCGTTGTCGCGCAGCGTCTCCAGCACGCTCGCGCCGGCGGCTATGGTCATGCGCCGCCCGTTGGCGTGCGTGAGGATCGGCGGCTCGCGGCGGCGGTACAGCCAGCCGCGCAGCGCGCGCGCGCCGAACGCGAAGCCGACCAGCCCGATGTGAGTGAGCAGCGCGAACTGGGCGCCGCCGTAAACCAGCGCCACGGACTTCCGGCTGTCGCATTGGTGTTTTGCCGGACGGTCGAAATGTAATCCGGATCGCTCGCCGCCTCGCGGAGCGTCTGATTGCCGGCGGTGATAAAACCGGCCAGCGCCAGCGTTGGCAACAGAATGGCGAAGGCGCGGAATGCCACGACCCAATCGCGGTACCAGCGCTTGTTGCGCAGCCAGAAATGGACGCCGATGCAGCCGTGCGCCCAGACCACCAGCAGCGCGACCGTCTGCAAGACGCCGATCCACGGCGCCGAATACCAGAACGTCAGAAGGATCGAGGCATAGGACGTGCTGACGTCGTGCGCGAGCTCGACCACGCGGGTGCCCATCACGTGGAGCGACACAAGAAACGGAATGGCAAGGCCCAGCAGCACCTGCCACAGCTCCCATTGCGGCATGCGCAGGCTGCGACGCGAATAGATCGACCACAGCGCATTGGCGTAGTGCGCCAGGAATGCCGCGGCGAGCAGGACGGTGCCGGGCATGGTGCGCCACGGCGCCATCATGAACGCGAGCGCCGCGTCGGCCCATTCGAACGACACCAGCAGCGCGACATGCGCCGCCATGTGCATGGTGACGAAGGCGAGCATGATCAGGCCGCTGGCAAGGCGCAGCCTGGCGCGCACGGTCTGCATGTCCCAGCTTGTTGTCATGCCGCCCCGAGCAATAGCTTATGGCCCAATTCAGCGCGGTCACAAGCGCGCTAGCGTTCCGCTTTTCCAGGACCATGCCTAGCTCTGCGTCTGCCGCCCGCTCTGTGCGACACGCACCGCGACCTGCATCGGCTCGCCGCCGCCGCCCTGCCTGGTGCCGCGCACCGGCGCCGCGCCCAGATAGTCGAGCCCGACCGCGACGCGCACGTGCGCGTCGGTGGCGCTGATGCCGTTGGTCGGATCGAACGCCACCCAGCCGAGATCGGGGACGTAAGCCTCGGCCCAGGCGTGGCCGGCCTCCTGCTCGGTGACGCCGTCGCTGCGGTGGAAATGGCCGCCGATGTAGCGCGCCGGCACGCCGAGGCTGCGCGCCGCCGCGATGAAAATGTGGCTGAGGTCCTGGCACACTCCGCGCTTGAGCGCGAAGGCCTGCGCCGCCGTGGTCGTGGTGCCGGTCGGATTGGTGTCGAACGCCACGTCGGCGTGCAGCCGCTGCACCAAAACGTGCATGGTCTGGAGCACATCGCCGCCGGCGTCCTGGTTCGCCGCGAAGGCGAAATTGTCGATCGCCGGATCGATCCGGGTCAGCGGCGTCTCGCGCAGATAAAGGCTCGGCGGGAACCGCTCCACCGTGCCGCTGCACCACGCCGTTGGTGTCCTGCGTCTCGACCTCGCCTTCCACCGTCAGGCGCAATTCCGAAAGCGGCCCCTCCGCGGTGAAGACATGGCTGATGTTGCCGAACGCGTCCTCGTGCTGGCCGAGCTGGCAGTTCTCCGACACGTCGATGCGCCAGCCGACCACGTACTGGCCGTCGTGATTGCGCGGCGTCAGCCGCAGCGTCTGGATCACGGCGCGCGCCGGCTGGTCGTAGTGATAGCTGGTCGTGTGTGCGATGCGGATGCGCATGTCGACCACACTACCGGCGCGCGCCGCCGGGACACAAGGTCGAGCGGAAGCGACGCCGTCTTCGACGCTATGCCCGGCTTACGACAGGTATTGCTTGCTGATGGCGCCGCCGAGATTGTTGTTGTCGGCGATGAACGCGCTGATGAACTCGTGCAGGCCGGACTGGAAAATGTCGTCCATCCGGCTGTTCTGCAGGCGGGTGCGGATGGCGCGGGCCTGGCGCTGCGCCGGGCCCTGGCGGCCGTACACGTCGGCGATGCGGTCGAGGTTCTGCTCCAGGTTCTCGTAGCAGCTCGCCAGCGAGCGCGGCATCTGCTCGTTGAGGATCAGCAGGTCCGCGATCAGCCAGGGCTTGAGGCTCTCGCGATAGACCCAGTGATAGGCGGTGAGCGCCGACACCGAGCGCAGGATCGCCGACCATTGGAAATAATCGAGCGGGCCGCCGACGTGCTCGTCGTCCGGCAGCAGCAGGTGATACTTCACGTCGAGGATGCGCGCGGTGTTGTCGGCGCGCTCGATGTAGACGCCGAGCCGCGAGAACCAGTAGGCGTCGTTGCGCAGCATGGTCCGGTAGGCCGAGCCGTCGTAGCGCAGCGACGAGGCCTGCACCCATTGCAGAAAGCGCGCGAGCTCCTCGCGCGTGTTCGGCTTGTTGCCGAAGCGCTTGAGCTCCAGCCAGGTGCTGTTGATCGCGTCCCACATCTCCATGGTCAGCGCGGTGCGCACCGCGCGCGCGTTGTGGCGCGCGACCTCGAAGCAGTTGCGGATCGACGACGGATTGGCCGGCGAGAACGCCAGGAAGTCGGTGACGGTTTCCTCGTTGGCCTCCTCGTGGGCGGCGAAGAACGCGTTGGAGCAGCCGGCGGTCGCCACCGCCGTGACCCATTCGTTGGTCTCGCCGACATAGGCGAGCGGCAGCGCGGTCAGCCGCTGCGTCGCTTCGAGGATGCGCGCGAGATATTCGGCGCGCTCGACGTAGCGCGCCAGCCAGTAGAGGTTATCGGCGGTGCGGGAGAGCATGTCAGTCACTCGTGTCCCGGGCGCAGCGTCAGCTACGCGCGTGATGCGCTGCAGACCCGGGACCCCGGTTGCGCTTGCGAGAGCAAACCGGGTCCCGCACTCGCGGTGCATCGCTACGCGCTCGCCCGCGTCGCGGGACACGAGACCGGATTGCGTCGGCGACACCCATCATCGGTCCAGCACCCAGGTATCCTTCGTGCCGCCGCCCTGGCTGGAATTGACCACCAGCGAGCCCTGCTTGAGCGCGACGCGGGTCAGCCCGCCCGGCACGATGCGGACCTTGTCGCGGCCGGTCAGCACGAACGGCCGCAGATCGACGTGGCGCGGCGCGACGCCGCTCTCGACGCAGGTCGGGCAGGTCGACAGCGCGAGCGTCGGCTGCGCGATGAAGTTCTTGGGATCGAGCTTGAGCTTGGTGCGGAACGCCGCGATCGTCGCCTTGTCGGCGGCCGGGCCGATCAGCATGCCGTAGCCGCCCGAGCCGTGCACCTCCTTCACCACCAGCTCTTCGAGATGGTCGAGCACGTAGGCGAGATGCTCCGCCTCGCGGCAGCGCCAGGTCGGCACGTTCTTCAGGATCGGCTCCTCGCCGAGATAGAACTTCACCATCTCGGGCATGTAGCTGTAGATCGCCTTGTCGTCGGCGATGCCGGTGCCGACCGCGTTGGCGAGCGTGACGTTGCCGGCCTGATAGGCCGACATCAGGCCGGCGACGCCGAGCGCGGAATCCGGGCGGAAGGTGAGCGGATCGATGAAGTCGTCGTCGATGCGGCGGTAGATCACGTCGACGCGCTGCGGCCCCTGCGTGGTGCGCATGTAGACCACGCCGTTCTTGACGAACAGGTCGCTGCCCTCGACCAGCTCGATGCCGAGCTTGTCGGCCAGGAACGAATGCTCGTAATAGGCCGAGTTGTAGACGCCGGGCGTGTGCAGCACGACGGTCGGATCGCGCGGCGCGGTCTCCGGCGCGACCGATTTCAGCGTGGCGAGCAGTTCGTCGGGATAGTTCTCGACCGGCGCGACGCGGTGCCGCGAGAACAGCTCCGGGAACAGCCGCATCATGATCTCGCGGTTCTCCAGCATGTAGGAGACGCCGGAGGGCGTGCGCGCGTTGTCCTCGAGCACATAGAAGGTGTCGGCATCGTCGCGCACGATGTCGATGCCGGCGACGTGCAGATAGATGTCGTGCGGCACCTTCTGGCCGTTCATCTCCGGCCGGAACACCGGGTTCTGGAACACCAGGTCCTCCGGCACGATGCCGGCGCGCAGCACCTCGCGCTTGCCGTAGATGTCCTTGAGATAGAGGTTGAGCGCCTTGACGCGCTGCTCCAGCCCGCGGCGCAGCCGGTCCCATTCGCCGGCCGACAGGATGCGCGGAATGACGTCGAACGGGATCAGCCGCTCCTGGGCGTCGGCCTCGCCATAGACCGCGAAGGTGATGCCGATCCGGCGGAACAGCAGCTCGGCCTCGCGGCGGCGGTAGTCGCAGCACGTCGGGCCGCACCTCGCCGAGCCAGGCGGCAAGCGCCGCATAGGCCGGGCGCACCTGCCCGTCCGTCCCCGTCATCTCGTCGAAAGCAACGCGCACCCGGCACCCCCCTGCCCGTCCGCCGTCAACGCGGCGGACGGCCTGCCTGTTCCCAGGTCGTGCAAGCCTCGCGCCAATCCAGCGCCGCGGGGAAGGGCTGCCAGCCCGTCGGCTGACGCGATCGAGTGCCGTTGCAAATTTGGGCGGCGTCGGCTGGCTCAGAAGCGGCAGCGAGCTAGGCCGGCTTCCAGACCGTCGCTTCGTCGATCAGGCTGACATGGGCGGCGACCACCCGCCAGCCCTCCGGGAAGCGCACCCAGGTCTGCATCTGCCGGCCGACCTTGCCGGGCACGCTGGCGCGGTGAAACAGCGTCGAGGCGACCGCAAAGTCGCGGCCGTAGGTGGTGATGACGGTCCGCGAGATGGTGCGCGCCAGTCCGACCGGCGCGCGCGCCGCGCGGAACGCCGCGATCTCGTGCGTGGCCGTAGAGGATTTCCGCCATGCCGTAGCGGATGGTGCGCGGATCGACGCGGAACGTCTCGTCGAGCACGGCGACGTCGTTGGTGACCAGCGCCTTCTCGTAGCGGTCGAACGCCGCCTTCACCTCGGCGACGACGTCGGGCAGATCGATGTCCATGAATCACTCCGACCTTGCGCGTCATTCCGGACGCGCGCAGCGCGTGAGCCGGAATCCGACTAGCAGGCGTGCCATTGCTATGGATTCCGGGTTCGCGCTTTGGCGCGCGCCCGGAATGACGGCTATCCCTTGAAACGTCCGCCAGTTGCGCCGCGCGCTTGAGCATGTCGGCGACGTCGATCGCCTCCTCGCCCGGCACGCGGATGCGCTTGAACGTCATCTCGCGGCGCGTGAGCGGCTTGGTGGCGTCGATGCCCATCTTGGCGCCGACGCCGTCGCGGTTGGAGGGATCGAGCTTGGAGCCCTGGCTCTCCGGCACGATGAGCAGATCGCGGTCGGCCTGGAAGCGCGTCGCCACCGCCCACTCGACCTCGGTCGGATTGTGGATGTCGACGTCGTCGTCGACCACGATGACGTGCTTGAGGTCGAACGAGGCGGCGAACGCGCCCATCATGACGTTCTTGGCCTCGCCTTCCTGGCGCTTCTTGATCTTCACATAGAGGTGGAAGCGCATCACGCCGCCGGGCGACAGATGCACGTCGAGCACGTTCGGGAAATTGCGCCGCAGGTGCGTGAGCAGCGTCGCCTCCTTCGGGATCGCGCCGAGCAGCTGATGCTCCAGCCCGCCGCCGACGATGGTGTGGAAGATCGCGTCCTTGCGGTGCGTGACCGCGATGACCTCCATCACATGCCGCTTGGCGCGGCTCGCCGTAGTATTGCGGGAATTCGCCGAACGGGCCTTCCGGCTCGCGCACCTTCGGCAGGAAGCGGCCTTCGATCACGATCTCGGCCTCGGCCGGCACGCGGATGTCGCTGGTGACGCATTTCACCACCGGCAGCGGCCGGCCCTGCAGCGCGCCGGCGATCTCCAGCTCGTCGAAGTCGATCGGCGCGATCGCCTGCGAGGCCAGCAAGGTCAGCGGATCGACGCCGACCACGATGGCGGCGTCGAGCGGCTGCCCGCTCTCCTCGGCCATGTCGAAGAACACGTGGGTGTGGCGCGGCAGCAGCAGCACGCCGAGCCGGTTCGGCCCGGTGAGCTGGCAGCGGTGGATCGAGACGTTCTGCTTTCCGGTCTTCGGATTGCGCACGATCATCAGGCCGGCGCTGATGTAGGGCCCGCCGTCGTGCTCGTTGTGGGTCGGCAGCGGCAGCTGCCGCACCAGATCGACCTCGCGATGCACCACCTCCTGCGCCGGCGCGGATTTCGCCTCCTGCCACGGCGATCGGATTGAGCGCGGCCTCCTGGAAGCGCGCGACGCACCTCGGCCGGCTCGACGCCCATCGCCTCGGCCATCCAGCCGCGATCCGAGATCGAGGCCGGACACCACCGGCATCGGATGGCCGCCCGGCTTCGGGAAAACCGTGGCGCGCTGGCCGTCGAGCCGCTTGGCATAGGCGGCGACCTCGAACCGCAGGTTGGCGTTCGGCTTGATCACCGCGAGCCGGTCGCGCGCGCGCGAGATGATCGAGCCAGTCCCGCAATGTGCGCACCGGCTGCGGCGCATTGCTGCCGTGCGCGGACCCTTCGGCATCTCGTGCTTGGTCATCGTCCGCAGATGTAGCATTGTTGCCGCCGGAGGAACACCGACGACATGACCGCGGAAAATGCCGGCAACAACGCCAAATGGTGCGGCCAATCGATCGAGCGGGTCGAGGACGCGGCGCTGCTGACGGGCCGCGGGCGCTATATCGACGATATCGGCGTGCGGGCCGGACACGCTGCACGCCGCGATCCTGCGCTCGCCGCACGCCCATGCGGTCATCAAGAGGATCGATGTCGAGCGCAGCGCTGCGCGCGCCGGGCGTGGCGGCGGTGCTGACGGGCGCGGAGGTTACGAAGCTTTCGGCACCGCTGGCGATGGGCATGCGCGCGCCGATCCAGTGCTGGCCGATCGCGGTCGAGCGGGTGCGCTATGTCGGCGAGCCGGTCGCCGTGGTGGTCGCCGCCGACCGCTATCTCGCCGAGGACGCGCTGGAGCTGATCGAGGTCGAGTACGAGCCGCTGGAGGCGGTGGTCGATCCGCTCGCGGCGCTGTCGTCCAAGGTGCTGCTGCACGACGGCGCTGAAGTCGAACATCGCGAGCGAGCGCTCGTTCCGCTACGGCGATCCGGAAGCCGCGTTCGCCAAGGCCGCGCATCGCATCGCCGTCGAGATCAAATATCCGCGCAACTCCTGCACGCCGATCGAGACCTATGGCGTGGTCGCGGAATACGATCCCGGCGAGGACAGCTACGACGTGCTCGCCAATTTCATGGGACCGTTCACGCTGCACGCGGTGATGGCGCGCGCGCTGAAGGTGCCGGGCAACCGCTTCCGCCTGCGCACGCCGCCCGATTCCGGCGGCAGCTTCGGCGTCAAGCAGGGCGTGTTTCCCTACATCGTGCTGATGGCGCTTGCGGCGCGCATCGCGGGGCGGCCGGTGAAATGGATCGAGGACCGGCTGGAGCATCTCGCGGCGTCGGTCTCCGCCACCAACCGCGTGACCAGGCTCGAAGCCGCGGTCGAGGCCGACGGCCGCGTCACCGCGCTCTCCTACGACCAGATCGAGGACGTCGGCGCGCACATCCGCGCGCCGGAGCCGGCGACGCTCTACCGCATGCAGGGCAACCTCACCGGCGCCTATGCGATCCGCAACGTCGCGGTGACGAACCGCGTGGTGCTGACCAACAAGACGCCGACCGGGTTGAACCGCGGCTTCGGCGGCCCGCAGGTCTATTACGCGCTGGAGCGGCTGATGCAGCGCATCGCGATCGAGCTGAAGCTCGATCCGCTCGACGTGATCCGCCGCAATCTGGTTCCCGCCGGCGCGTTCCCCTATCGCACCGCGAGCGGCGGCCTGCTCGATTCCGGCGACTATCCGGCCGCCGTCGAGAAGGCCGTGCAGGATGGCGGCCTCGCCGAATTGAAGGCGCGGCAAGCGAAGGCGCGCGCCGAGGGCAAGCTCTACGGCATCGGGCTCACCGCCGCGGTCGAGCCGAGCGTCTCCAACATGGGCTACATCACCGCGGTGCTGACGCCCGAGGAGCGCCGCAAGGCCGGGCCGAAGAACGGCGCGCAGGCGACCGCGACGGTGTCGGTCGATCCGTCCGGCGCGGTGTCGGTGCACATCGCCTCGGTGCCGCAGGGCCAGGGCCACCGCACCGTGGCTGGCGCAGGTCGTCGCCGACGCGCTGGGCCTCGCGCCGAAGGACATCCGCGTGGTCGGCGAGATGGACACCGCGCGCGACGCATGGTCGATCGCGTCGGGCAATTACTCCAGCCGGTTCGCCGCCGCGGTGTGCGGCGCGGTGCATCTCGCGGCGGTGCAGTTGAAGGAGAAGCTTGACGCGCAGCGCGGCGGCGCAGCTCAACGTGCCGGCCGATCAGATCGAGTTCGCCGACGGCAAGATCGGCGCCAAGGGCAATCCCGACAACGCCATGCCGTTCGGCCGCCTCGCGGCGGCAAGCCACTGGTCGCCCGGCGTGGTGCCGGACGGCGCGCAGGCGCTGCGCGAGACCGTGTTCTGGACGCCGCCGCAGCTCGAAGCGCCCGGCGACGGCGACGAGACCAACTCGTCGCTCTGCCACGGCTTCATCTTCGATTTCTGCGGCGTCGAGATCGACCGCGTCACCGGCGCGGTGCGGATCGACAAGTACGTCACCATGCACGACTGCGGCACGGTGCTGCATCCCGGCATGGTGGCCGGCCAGATCACCGGCGGCTTCGCGCATGCGCTCGGCGCGGCGGTGTACGAGGAGTTCGTCTATTCCGACGGACGGCGCGTTCCTGTCCGGCACGTTCGCCGACTATCTGGTGCCGACCACCACCGAAGTGCCGGAGCCGGTCATCCTGCATATCGAGACGCCCTCGCCGTTCACGCCGCTCGGCGCCAAGGGCGTCGGCGAAGGCAATTGCATGTCGACGCCGGTCTGCATCGCCAATGCGGTCGCCGATGCGCTCGGCGTCGCGCAGATCGACCTGCCGCTGACGCCGAAGCGGCTGCTTACCGCTGCTCGCGGAGCGCAAATCGTGAAACCGGCGAAGTTCGATTACCTGCGCGCCGCTTCACTCGCGGAAGCGCACGAGGCGCTCGCCGCGGATGGCGCCGACGCCAGTATCATCGCCGGCGGGCAGACGCTGGTGCCGCTGCTGTCGATGCGGATGGCGCGGCCGAAGCTGCTGGTCGACATCATGCACGTTGCCGAGCTGGGCGGCATCTCGGTCCAGGACAACGCGATCCGCGTCGGCGCAACCGAGCGGCAGGCGCGCTGCTGGCGTGGCCGGAGCTAGCGAAGCGCCAGCCGCTGCTCGCGCTCGCGCTGCCTTGGGTCGGCCACGCCCAGACGCGCGCGCGCGGAACGGTCTGCGGTTCGGCCGCGCTGGCCGATCCGAGCGCGGAAATTCCGCTGGCGCTGGTCGCGCTCGACGGCGAGATCGAATTGTCCTCGGCCAAGTCCAAACGCCGCGTCGCGGCCGACGATTTCTTCACCGGACTGATGTCCACCGCGCGCGAGGACGACGAGTTGATCGAAGCGGTGCGCTTCCCCTGCGCCAGAGTCCGGCGAAGGCCACGCGTTCCGCGAATTCGCCCGCCGGCACGGCGATTTCGCCATCGTCGCCTGCGCCGCGATCGCCGGCGCCAAAGGCACGCGGCTCGCGATCGGCGGCGTTGCCGACCGGCCGACCGCGCAGGATTTCGGCGCGCTCGAAGGCTCCGCGCTCGACGACGCACTGCAGGAATTCGCCGCAGAGCTTGAGGCGCGCGAGGATCTCAACGCCACCGCGGACCAGCGCCGCGATCTGGTCCGCAAGCTCGGCCGCCTGACCATCGAGGAGGCGCGAGTATGCCGCGCCTGAGCGCCGAGCAGCGCCATCGCGTCCGCCTCACCCTCAACGGCCGCGCCGTCGAGGGCGACGCCGAGCCGCGCATGCTGCTCACCGATTTCCTGCGCCATGTGCTCGGCGCGACCGGCACGCACGTCGGCTGCGAACACGGCGTGTGCGGCGCCTGCACCATCGACATCGACGGCGCGCCGGGCCGCGCCTGCCTCACACTCGCGGTGCAGGCCGATGGCGCGACGATCCGCACTGTCGAGGGGCTGACGCCGGAGCCCGGCCGCCTGTCCGTGCTGCAGGAGGCGTTCCGCCGCCACCATGCGCTGCAATGCGGCTTCTGCACGCCAGGCATCCTGATGTCGCTCGACATCTATCTGCGTGACACGCCGTCGCCCACTGAGACGGAACTGCGCGAGTTCCTCGGCGGGCATCTGTGCCGCTGCACCGGCTACGTGCCGATCGTCGCCGCGGCGCTCGACGCCGCGGAAAAGCTGCGGGATGGTGCGCGCGATGCTTGATCTCGGCACCAGCTTCCTGGCGAGCGTGGCGCGCGATCCGAACGCGCTGGCGATCGTCGACGGCGACACCCGCCTCACCTACCGGCAATGGTACGAGCGCATCTCGGCGCTGGTGGCGGGCTTCGACGAACTGGAGCTGGAGGCCGGCGACCATCTCGTCACGCTGCTGCAGAACCGCTGGGAGGCCGCGACCGTCCACTGGGCCTGCCAGTTCGCCGGCATCATCGTCACGCCGATCAACTGGCGCGCCACCGCGGACGAGCTCGACTACGTGCTGGCCGACGCCGAGGCCAAGGCGCTGGTCTACGAGGAGGCGTCGGCTCGCGCGGTGGCGTCCTCCAAGGAGGCGCAGCACCATCCGCGCATCTCGGTCGGCGTGCCGGACGACATCCCTTTCATCTCGCTGGTCAACGATCCTGGGCCGGACATCGCGCCGCGCGCCGATGCCGAGGCATGGTCGGTGATGCTCTATACGTCGGGCACTACCGCCAGGCCGAAGGGCGTGCCGCGCCGCCAGCGCGCCGAGCGCGCCGCGGCGCTGGCCCATGTGGCGCAGAATCTTTACCGCAACGGCGAGCGCACGCTCGGCGTCATGCCGCTCTATCACACCATGGGCGTGCGCTCGCTGCTCGCGATGTCGCTGATCGGCGGCACGTTCGTCTGCCTGCCGCGGTTCGACGTGGCGCAGGCGCTGGAGCTGATCGCGCGCGGAGAAGATCACCAATCTCTATCTGGTGCCGACGCTCTATCACGACCTGGTGCATCACCAGCGCTTCAAGCCGGAGCGCGTGCGCTCGGTGCGCAAGCTCGGCTTTGCCGGCGCCTCGATGACCGACGGCCTGCTCAAGAAGCTTGCGGCGGAGTTCAAGCCGGAGCTGTTCGTCAACCACTACGGCTCGTCGGAAATCTACACCTTCACCATCGACCAGGACGCGCCGAAGAAGCCCGGCTCGGCCGGCCGCGCCGGCATCAACCAGATGGTGCGCGTGGTGAAGCTCGGCGCGAAGTCGCCCGACGAGATCGCCAAGCCGAACGAGGAAGGCGAGATCGTCGCGCTGCTGGCCGGCGACGAATCCTTCGAAGGCTACTGGCGCCGGCCCGACGCCGACGCCAAGGCGCTGCGTGACGGCTGGTACTTCACCGGCGACACCGGATACATGGACGGCGACGGCGACCTGTTCGTCACCGGGCGGGTCGACGACATGATCATCACCGGCGGCGAGAACGTCTCGCCGGTCGAGATCGAAAGCTGCCTGTCGTTGCACAAGGCGGTGTCGGAGGTTGCGGTCGTCGGGCTCGCCGACGAGCGCTGGGGCAAGATCGTCACGGCGTTCGTCAAGCGCAGCGCCGCGGTCAGCGAGGACGAGCTGGACCAATACTGCCGCGCCTCCGGGCTCGCCAACTTCAAGCGGCCGCGCCGTTATGTGTTTGTCGAAACGATCCCGAAGTCGCCGGTCGGCAAGCTGCTGCGCCGCATGCTGGTCGCCGGCGAATACGAGAAAGAACGCAATCCGCCCACAGGACCCAAGCCATGAGCGAAACCTTCACCGATCCCCGCCTCGCCACACTCGACGGCTTCCGCGTCGAGGTCGATGCCGCTCGCGAGCGCGCCGACGTCATCCTCGACCGGCCGCCGCTCAACGTGGTGTCGATGCCGCAGCGCGATCAGTTGCGGCTGGTGTTCGAGGCGCTCGACCTGGACGACCGCGTGCGCGTTATCGTGCTGCGCGCGATCGGCGAGAATTTCTCCTCCGGCGGCAACATCAAGGGCTTCATGGAGGCGACGCCGGAAACCGTCTCCAAGCTCGCCTGGAACATCGCGGCGCCCGCGCGCTGCTCCAAGCCGGTGATCGTCGCGAACCGCGGCTTCTGCTTCGGCGTCGGCTTCGAGTTGTCGCTCGCCTGCGATTTCCGTCATGGCATCCGAGACCACGCACTACGCCCTGCCCGAGCAGCGGCTCGGGCAGATCCCCGGCTCCGGCGGCTCGGCGCGACTGCAGAAGATCGTCGGCATCACCCGCACCAAGGACATCGTGATGCGCTCGCGGCGCATTCCGGCGCAAGCAAGCCTACGATTGGGGCATCGCCACCGAATGCGTGCCGGACGGCAAGCTCGAAACGGCAACCGATGCGCTGGTTGACGAGCTGCGTGCCTTTTCGCCGCTCGCGCAGCGCACAGCAAAGAAGCTCCTCAACGATACCGAGGATGCTATGTTGACCACGGCCATCGAGCTGGAAGGCCATTGCTACAGCCGGCTGCGGCAATCCGACGACTTCCGCGAGGGCGTCGAGGCGTTTCATGCTAAACGTCCGGCCAAGTTCAAAGGCACCTGAGATAAAAAGGAAGAAGACATGACGATGACCAAGCGGTTCCTGATGGGGGCGACCGTCGCGGCCGCGATGACGATCGGGTGCGCGGCGCACGCGCAGAGCTATCCGACCCGTCCCATCACCGTGATCATCCCATTCGCCGGCGGCAGCGCCAGCGACGTGGTCAGCCGCATCATGTTCAACAAGATGTCGAAGTCGCTGGGCCAGCCGATCGTGGTCGAGAACAAGCCCGGCGCCGGCGGCAACTCGGGCACGCAGCTTGCCGCCAAGGCCGCGCCCGACGGCTACACCCTGGTCGGCGCCGGCTCCGGCCCGATCGCGGCCAATCTCGAGCTCTACAAGAGCCTCGGCTACGACCCGTTGAAAGAGCTGACCATCATCTCGCCATTCGCCAGCTTCACCATCGTGGTGACGGCGAGCAACAAGCTCGGCATCAAGACCGTTAAGGAGTTGGTCGAGCGCGCCAAGAAGGAGCCCGGCGCGCTGAACTACGGCTCCGTCGGCATCGGCTCCTCGCAACATCTGGCCGGCGAATACTTCGCGCAGGTCACCGGCGTGAAGATGACCCACGTGCCCTACCGCAACATCGGGCAATTCGGGCCAGACCTGATCTCGGGACAAGTCCAGCTCGGCTTCCAGTGGTATCCGAACGTCGCCGGCCCGATCAACGCCAACGGCGCGACAGCCCTCGCCGTCGCCGGCGATGTGCGGCTCGGCGCATTGCCCGACACGCCGACCACCACGCAGGCCGGGTTGCCGCAATACAAAGTCGACGGCTGGTTCGCGCTCGCTGCTCCTGCCGGCGTACCGGCACCGATCATGCAGCGGCTCAACAAGGAGCTGAACGACGCGCTCAACGATCCGGCGGTGAAGGCGGGCTTCGAGAAGGCCGGCGCCGTGCCGATCGGCTTGGGCCTTGAGCAGGCCAAGAAATTCCACGCCGATGAGATCGTGAAGTACCGCGACATCATCACCAAGGCGGGAATTGCGAAGATTGAATAGCGGCGTGGCCGTTTGATCGCGTGAGCGCTCAAGATCGCGTTTTCATTGCCGGCGCGGGGCCGGTCGGCCTCGTGGCCGCCGCCAATCTGGTGCGCGCGGGCGTGCCGGTCACCGTGTTCGAGGCAGGCAGTGACCTCAGCACGAGTCGCGCGCCTCGACGTTCCATCCACCGACGCTCGACATGCTGCATGCATTCGGCGCGGCAGAACCGCTGATCGCGCAAGGGCTGATCGCGCCGGGATTCCAATACCGGACCAAGAAGGACGGGCTGGTCGCGGAGTTCGACTTCGGCGTGATTGCCGATGCGACCGCGCATCCCTATCGGGTTCAGGCCGAGCAATCCAAGCTGACGCGTATCCTGCTCGATCAATTGCGTGGGAAACCAGGCTTCGAGATTGCATTCGACAGTCGCGTGCAAAGCGTGATGCAGGACGGATCGACTGTCACGGTCGCGATCGAGCGGAACGGCGCGACACAAAATCATACCGGCCGCTGGCTGATCGGCGCCGACGGCGCGAGCAGCAGCGTGCGGCGCTCGCTCGGCATCGGTTTCGAGGGCTTCACCTGGCCCGACCGGCTGCTGGTGGTATCGACGCCGTTCGACTTTCATTCGGTGATCCCCGGCCTCACCGCGGTCAACTACGTCGCCGACGCGGTGCGATGGCATTTCCTGCTTCAGATTCCGGGCTTGTGGCGAGTGATGTTCCTGATCAAGGAGGACATTTCGGACGAGCAAATCCGGACGCACGCGTTTGCGCAGTCGCTGATGGCCACGGTGATACCCGGCATCACGAGCTACGAAATCTCGCACACCACGCTCTACAAGGTGCATCAGCGCGTCGCCAAGACGTTCCGGCAGGGCCGCGCGTTCCTCGCGGGCGACGCCGCGCACATCAACAATCCGCTCGGCGGCATGGGGATGAACGGCGGCATCCACGATGCCATCAACCTGACCGATCGCCTTGCCGAAGTTTGGCACGGCCCGGCGCACGACGCCGAGCTCGACCGCTACGACGCGCAGCGCCGGCTGGTGACGCTGGAGACGATCCAGACCCAGACCATCCAGAACAAGAAGGACCTGGAGACGCCGGAGCCGTTCAAGGAGAAGCTTGAGGCGATCAAGGCGGACCCGAAGCGGACCTACGAGTATCTGCTGCGCGTGTCGATGATCGCGACGCTGCGCCGGGCACAGGAATTGGGCTAGCCCGCGGCTTCCCGGCATTTGCCACGCTGTCTGGCGCGGCGTAGCCTTTCCGGGAACCGACGTCTCTCCAGAGGGTTTCGGGGAGACGATCCGATCAGACTTATGGGGAGGCTGTCGTGATCGATCGACTTGGCAGGCGCTTGCTTGCATGCATCGCACTTTTCGTTGCCGTCTGCGTTCCGCAGGCCCAGGCACAATCGATCTCCAGGACCGTAACGATCGTGGTGCCCTATGCAGCCGGCGGCGGCACGGACGTCGTGGCGCGGCTGATCGCCGAGGCGATGTCGCGCACGCTCGGCCAGACCGTCCTGATCGAAAACGTGACCGGGGCCGGCGGCACGATCGCAAACGAGCGTGTCGCGCGCTCAATGCCCGACGGCTCGACCGTCCTCATCAATCACGTCGCGCTGCTGGCGGCGCCCAGCCTGTTCAACAATCTCCGATACGACACGCAAACGGCTTTTGAGCCGGTCGGTCTCGTCAACAACGCGCCGATGCTTCTGGTCGGCCGCAAGTCGATCCCGGGCAACAGCCCGAAGGATTTCGTCGACTGGATCAGAACGCAGGGTTCGAAGGCGAACTTCGCGCATGGCGGCGTCGGAACCAACAGTCACCTTTGCGCTGTGATGATGGGCAACGTGCTGGGGTTCAAGCCGACGGTTGTTGCCTATCGCGGGTCGGCGCCAGCGATCACCGATCTCCTCGCGGGACAGATCGACCTGCTGTGGGATCAGGTGACGAATGCGATCACGCAGGTCCAGGCCGGCGGTCTGCACGGCATTGCCATCACTTCCAAAGAAAGGCTCGAGCAGTTGAAGGACGTGCCGACCACGGCCGAACTCGGCATGCCCGAGGTAAGCTACACGATGTGGCACGGGCTCTACGTGGCGAAGGGCACGCCCAGGGGAGCAGTGACCGCCCTAAATGCGGCGCTTCGTAAGGCACTCACCGATTCCACTGTCGTGCCAAAGCTGAAGCAGCTCGGCACATTGCCTTTCCCCGACGCGGAGATGACGCCCGAAGCCCACGCACGCCTGTTCGCCAGCGATCTGCCGCGGGTGGCGAAGCTGGTCGAAAGCTCCGGGATCAAGGCCAGCGAGGCAAAGTGAATCTTGTTCGCCGTCGGCGGCAGCCGTAAAGTCGCGCCATGAGCCAGCATTCGAACGGCAAAGACTTCTCCAAGTTCTTCGCCCCCGGCCGCGTACACCGGCAGATCTACACCGATCCGGCGATCTTCGAGCTGGAGATGGAGCGCGTGTTCGGCGCGGCCTGGATCTACGTCGGTCACGAGAGCCAGGTTAAAAATCCCGGCGATTATTTTGCCACCCAGATCGGCCGCAAGCCGGTGGTGATGGTGCGCGACAACGACGGCAAGCTCAACGTCGTGCACAATCAGTGCGCCCACCGCGGCGCGATGGTGGTCGCGACCGAGAAGGGCAACGCGCCGGAGTTCACCTGCTGCTACCACGGCTGGACCTATCATCTGAACGGCCGGCTCAAGGCGGTGCCGCTTAACCACGGCTATCCGCATGACTTCGACCCGAGCAACCCGAAGACCTCGATGCGCGCAGTGCCGCGGGTGAAAAGCTACCGCGGCTTTGTGTTCGGCAGCCTTTCCGAAAATGGCCCGAGCCTTGAAGAGTCGCTTGGCCACATGCTGACCTCGCTCGACGATCTGGTCGACCGCGCGCCGGACGGCGAGATCGAAGTCGCGGGCGGCACGTTCAAGCATGCCTACGACGCCAACTGGAAAATCTACTTCGAGAATCTATGCGACGCCGCGCATCCCCTGTTCACGCACCGCTCCTCGATCGAGGCGGCGCAGGCGCAGTCCGACAATGTGCACTCCGACGGCACCGGCGAGATCGCGATCCGCCAGATGCGGCAGAACGCGGCGCCCTACTCGTTCTGGGAAACCCAGGTGGGCATCTGGACCTATCCGAACGGCCACAGCTATCTCGGCGACTACCACGACGACTCCAAACTGGTCGCGGCGCTGAAAGATCCGGTGTTCCGGGAATACATCGCGGCGCTGGAGAAGAAGAAGGGCAAGGCCGAGACGAAACGCATCCTCGAGGTGCGGAGGTGGAACTCGAATATCTACCCGAACGTCTCGCTGATGAGCCAATTCCAGCAGTTGCGCGTGGTGCATCCGATCGCGGTCAACCGCACCGTGGTGCAGACCTACAATTTCCGGCTGAAAGGCGCCCCGGAGCAGATGTTCCGCAACACGGTGGCGTTCGCCAACATCGTCAACGGCACCGGCTCGCTGGTGCTGACCGACGATCTCGAAATCTACAATCGCATCGAACTCGGTCTTTCGAGCGAAGGCACCGAATGGCTGCAGGTCGGCCGCGGCTACCAGTCCGATGTGCCCGACGCGCATGACGGACGGCGGGGCGTGAACTCGACCAGCGAGATCTACATTCGCAACATGTTGGACGCCTGGCTCGCCTACATGAACCAGACACCGCGTCACGAGGCGCGCGCCGCAAGCTGACAATGGCGAAGCGCGGCAAGCCCAAGACCAAGATTGCGTCGAGCCGCCGCCGTGTCGTGGCGCCGCGCGGGCAGGCTGCCCGCCAAGCCCGCCGACACGCTCGACCTCGCCCGCTGCGAGCAGTTCCTGATGCACGAGGCGCGCCTCCTGGACGAGTCGAAGTTCGACGGCTGGCTCGCGCTGTTCACCGCCGACGCCTGGTACTGGGTGCCGAGCGAGCCGAACCAGGACAATCCGCACGAAACCGTGTCGCTGATGTATGACGACCGGCGGCTCCTGGAGACGCGGGTGCGCCGCCTCGCCAGCCCGCGCATGTATTCGCAGGAGCCGCGCTCGCGCTGCAGCCGGCTGGTTGGCAACGTCACCTTGGAGGACGTCGAGGGCCGCGCCGCGACCGTGCGCTCCAAGTTCCTGATGATCGAGTATCGCCGCGAGCAGCAGCGGCTGTTCGCCGGCACCGCGCTGCACCGGCTGGTGCAGATCGACGGCGCGATCCGGATCGCGTGGAAGCGCGGTCGACCTGATCAACTGCGACGCGCCGATGGACGGCCTGACGCAACCGTTTTGATCGGCCGCGCTCGAATACGTCAGCAAAATGGCAATTGGGCCTTTGCTGCTTAAAGTTCCCTGGAAACATAGGACTGCGTTGGCACGTTACCTTGCAGAGGTGACTTCGAATGGGCCATATCGCGCAGAAGGAACTCGGGGTGCCAGACCCGGCTGTACTGCCGGGCGCCGTAAGATTTCGAGCGCCCAAAGGCAGCGAGCAAAATCCTCGCTATCTTGAGGTGGCCGCACTGAGGGGTAACGCCACAGTTCGTGCGCGGGCCCATCTACCCTTACACCAACGCTGATGACGAACCGTCCGCGCCTCGCGTGCGACGAACTACGTCCCCGTTGGCCGATGCAGCGCCGTCCTGGTGCGCTGCTTCACCACCCATTTCGATTTCCCCGCGAGCGACAAGGCGAGCGCGCGTAGCTTCGGCGGCCAGGTGGCCGGCCAGCCGAGCGCGACCGACACCCGCTGGGTGTGGTCGGTGATCGGCCGCTCGGCGCGCTCCCACGCGGCCAGCGCCTTCGGCACGTCCTTCTCGCGGTCGAGATGCACGGCAAGCGCCAGCGCGTTCATCATGGCGCAGCCGCCGCCCTGCCCGATGTTCGGCGGCAGCGCGTGCGCCGCGTCGCCGATCACAGCGACCTTGCCCTCCGACCAGCGCTTGAGGCGGATCAGCTCGAAGCGGTCGTAGCGCCCCTCGACGCCGAGCCGGTCGATCAGCGGCGCGAGATGCGGGAACCACCGCGTCCACGCCGCCTTGTCGACCGGCGTCGCCTTGGCCACCTCATCGCTGTCGAGCATCACCAGCGCGATATAGACTTCGGTCTCGCTACACGGCGTGTAGAGCACGCGGCGGCTGCCCGACCAGTATTCGACTGTGGTCGCGCCCTCGCCTGAAAGCCGCTCCTCCGGTGTCTTGGCAATCAGAAGCCGTGTGCAGCCATCCACCAGCGCCTTGCGCTTCTCGATCAGGTCGAACGCGTCGCGCAGCCGGGAGTTGGCGCCGTCGGCCGCGACGATGAGATCCGCCTTGTACTTCTGGCCCTTCGCCGTCATCAGTTCGCCGTCGGCCGATGCGATCGCGCCCACCGAATTGGTGACGATCTCGGCTCCGGCCTTTCTCGCCTGCTCGGCCAGCGCATTGATCACGGTCTGCCGCACGATCGAGTACACCCGGCTGCCGCCCCAGCGGTGCACCGACACCACATTGTTATGATCGTCGCGCACCTCGCGAGTGTGTGCGAACGGCGCGCCCTTCACCGCGGCCTCGTAGGCGCCGAGGGCCTCCAGCACGCGCAGGCCGTTCTCGTAGATGTAGATGCCCGCGCCGGTGGTACGCAGCGCATCGGCCCGTTCGTGCACGCGCACGCTCCAGCCACGCTGCGCCAGCGCGCAGGCGGCGGACAGCCCGGCAAAGCCGGCGCCGACAATTTCCGCGTGCCGTTTTGTCATCACGGCATGTTATGGCATCGACGCACCATCGGCGCTATGATCCCAGAAATTTTCCAGGAGAACCCCATGGCCCGCCTTCGCCATATCGCCGTCTGCGTCAGCGACCTCGACAAGGCCGCCGAGTTCTATTCCCAGGTGTTCGAGTTCAAGCGGATCGGCCGCGAGGACCTCGACATCGGCTCGGCCGTCTACATGAGCGACGGCGTCATCAACATGGCGCTGCTCAACTTCAAGGGCAAAGGCGGCAGCGAGGCGTCCGACATCAAGGAAGGCCAGACCTTCATCGGCGCGCACCACTTCGGCATCCAGGTCGAAGACCTGGTGGAGACGCAGAAGAAGATCGAGGCGGCCGGCGGCAAGTTCTTCTTCGACCTCGGCGACGAGCGCGCCGGCAACTTCGAGCGCAAGTTCAAGGACCCTGATGGGGTGATCTTCGACATCTCCAAGCACGGCTGGCAGGGGACGGATGGGTATAAGAAGTAGCTCTAGTTGAACTTCAGCCCCGCCGCCTTCACCAAGTCGATGTTGGCCTGGATCTCCCGCTTGATCAGCGCGTCGAATTCGGCCGGCGACAGCGGCATCGGCTCGATGCCCTGCCCCTTGAACTTCTCGACCACGTTCGGGTTCTGCAGCGCCTTGGCCGTTTCGGCGCGGAGCTTCTCGATGATGGCAGGCGGCGTCTTGGCAGGCACGAACATGCCCATCCAATACACATAGTCGGAATTGGGAAGTCCGGCCTCAACCGTGGTCGGCACGTTCGGCAGCGCGCTGGAGCGCTTGGTGGAGCTGACCGCGAGCGCAACGAGTTTGCCATCCCGGATCAGCGGCAGCGCCGCCGACATGCCCATGCTGGTCCAGTCGACGCGGCCGGTCATCACTTCGGTCAGCGCCTCGGGGCCGCCGCGGAACGGCACGTGCGTCGCCTGGAAGCCGCCCGCCATCCGGATGCGCTCGGCGGCCCAATGCGTCGCGCTGCCGACGCCGGCTGAAGCGTAGCTCATCTTGCCGTCCTTGGACTTCTCGACCAGCTCCTTCAGCGTCTTGATGCCGCTCGCAGGCGCCACCACAGTCACGTTGGGGATCGTGCCGAACGGAATCACTGCCTTAAAATCGGCCGCCGGATCATAGGTGATGTTCGGATACGCCGCAGGCGCCGAGGAATGTGCCGACGCCTGGATCAGGATGGTGTAGCCGTCCGGGTCGGCCTTGGCGACCTGTGCCGTGCCGATCGAGCCGCCCGCGCCGCCGCGGTTCTCCACCACGATCGACTGGCCGAGCTGGGTCGACAGCGGGTCAAGCACAATGCGTCCGACGATGTCGAGCGAGCTTCCCGCCGCGAACGGAACCATCGCGCGAATGCCGCGCGCCGGCCAGGCTTGCGCGAAGGCGGATTGCGGCAGCGCGGATGAAGCGAGCGTAGCTGCGGTCAGTTTCAGCGTATGACGGCGGGTGAGATGCACTCGTTTCCTCCTGAAATTTGATGTTTCGGCGCGAGGCCAAATTGCAGTTGTCATCCCAGCCGAGCGAAGCGAGACCAGGAATCCAGTACCCGAGGTCTATCGAGAGAACTGCGGATACTGGGTCCCCGCTTTCGCGGGGACGACAGCCGAATTCTGGGCGCGCGATTGAGTTCCGTTACTTGATGAACTCGTTGCTGTAGAGTTCCGCCACCGGGCTTTTCTTCTGAATGAAGCCGTTGGCCAGATAGAAGTCCTGCAGCTTGGTCAGCCGCTCGACATTGACCTCGCCGAGCTGCTTCTGCCCGGGATAGACGAGCTTGGCGTAGTAGTTGAGCGCCACCTTGACCTCGTTCTCCTTGCCCTGCCATTCCGGCACGAACTTCACGAAATCAGCGGCAGCCTGGTCCGGGTTGTCCATTACGTCCTTCATGCCCTTGAGTGCGGCGCCGACGAACTTGCGGATCATCGCCGGGTTCTTCTTGATCATGTCGTCGGACACCGCGATGCCCTGCGCCATATGCGGAAAGAACTCGTCGGTCGGCAGCACGTTGACCTTGGTGCCGGCCGCCTGCACCGAGGCGATCCAGTCCGGTACGCCGGCCATGCCGACCGACTTGCCGGTCGCGACCGACTGCCAGACGCCGACCGGGCCGGCCTGCTGGATGTTGGCATCGTCCTGCTTGAGGCCGACGCTCGCCATCAATCCGAGCAGCGCATAAAACGTGGTGTCCTGGTACGACATCACCGTGATGGTCTTGCCCTTGAGGTCGGCGGGTTTGGCGATGCCGCTGTCGTCGCGCACCACGAGCTGCATGAAGCCCTTGCCGCCGAACACCGCGACGATCTTCACCGGCACGTCGTTGCCGCGCACCATGATCGGGCCATCGCCGACGATGCCGCCGATCGGCGCGTTACCGGCGCCGACCTGCTTGGCCACATCGACGCCGCCGCGGCCGACTGCGAAGCTGACCTCAAGGCCGGCATCCTTGAAGTAGCCCTTGCCCTGCGCGAGCCGGATCGGCGCAAACGCCGGAAGCACCGGCGGCGCCGGGAAGAGATACGTCACCTTTTCGAGCGTCTGCGCCTGGGCGGGAGCGCCGCCGAACGCAAGCCCGATCGCCGCACCGGCCAGCAGCAGACGGCGCGACAGCTTATTACTCTCAATTGCGAACATCTCTCGCTCCCTTCTCGGCAAAAACGTCGCAGAACCCGTAAACGGTAGCCTATCGGCTGGCACACCGATTGCCACTATAATCCACGGCGAGGCGCGGCAAAATGCATGCTGCGCGGTCACGCCCCTGAGTTCAGCCCAATGTCCGACGTGGTACGGCTCGAATACCGCAACGTGACCATGCGGTTCGTCGAAAGCTCCGGCAGAAGCCTCACGGCCGTGCAGCAGGTCAGCCTGTCCGTGCGCGACGGCGAGGTCGTGTCGCTGATCGGGCCCAGCGGCTGCGGCAAGTCCACGCTGCTCAACATCGGATCGGGCCTCTACGCGCCGAGCGAGGGCGAAGCGTTCGTCGACGGCGAGCGTGTCGAGGGTCCGAACGCGCATGTCGCCTTCATGCTGCAGAAGGACCTGTTATTGCCGTGGCGCACCATCGCCGAAAACGTGCAGTTCGGCGTCGAGATTCAAGGCATTCCGCTGCCCGAGCGGCAGAAGCGCGCCAAGACGCTGCTCGACACGCTCAACCTCGGCGAATTCGCCAATCACTATCCGCATCAGCTTTCAGGCGGCATGCGCCAGCGCGTCGCGCTCGCCCGCACGCTGGCGGTCGATCCGACGGTTCTGCTGCTCGACGAGCCGTTCTCGGCGGTCGACGCCCAGACCCGCATCGTGCTGCAGCGAGAGCTTGCGCAGACGCTCAAGCGCGCCGCCAAGACCGCGCTGCTCATCACCCACGACCTGCTCGAAGCGGTCACGCTGTCGGACCGCGTTCTGGTAATGAGCCGCCGCCCCGGCCGCATCATCGACGAGCTCATGATCGACCTGCCGCGCCGTGACGATCCGATCGCACGGCGCTCCGACCCCAAGGTCGGCCAATACGTGGCGCGGCTGATGGACCGGCTCGACATCGGCCATACGCCGGAACTCGCGGGAGCGCTCGCTTGAACGGCACGAACCAGACCATGGCGCGCGGCGCGGCCTTCAGCGTCGCGGTGCTGGTCGTGTTCCTCGCCGCCTGGCAATGGGGGCCGGGCCTGCTCGGCATCCCGACGTTCATCGTGCCGCCGCTGTCGACCGTGGCGAATGAGTTCGTGCGCATGCTGTCGCGCAACGCCCTGATGTTCCACACCGGCGTGACTGCCGCCGAGGTGATCGCCGGCTTCATTCTCGGCTCGCTGCTCGGCGCGTTCTTCGGCTACATGCTCGGCATGTCGCCGACCGCCGAGTTCGCGCTGTCGCCCTATATCCTCGCATTGCAGATCGCGCCCAAGGTGGCTTTCGCGCCGCTGTTCATCATGTGGATGGGCTTTACGGTCTATCCGAAAATCCTGGTCGCGATCCTGATCGTGTTCTTTCCGGTGATGGTGAACGTGCTGACTGCGATCCGCACCGTCGATCCGGACCTCATCAATCTCGCTCGCGCGTTCAAGGCGACGCGAGCGCAGATTTTCTGGAAGATCGAATTCCCGGCTTCGCTGCCCCCGCTGTTCGCGGGACTGCGGATCGGCTCGACGCTCGCCGTGGTCGGCGTGGTGGTCGGCGAGCTGGTCGGCGGCAACATGGGGCTCGGCTATCTGCTGGCGTTCGGCGAAGGCCAGGCCAACACGCCGATGGTATTTGTCACCATCCTGATGCTGACGCTGGTCGGCGGCGTCGCCTATCTCGGCGTGATCCTGATCGAGACGCGCGTGCTGCACTACCTGCCCAAGCGCGCGCTGGGGGGATTCTAAGCGGCGGCGCTCATTCGATCACCTCGTCGGCGCTGGCCAGGATCGTTTGCGGCACGGTCAGGCCCAGCGCTTTCGCGGTCTTGAGGTTGATGATCAGCTCGAACTTGGTCGGCTGCTGCACCGGCAGGTCGGCGGGCTTATCGCCCTTGAGGATGCGGTCCACGTAGCCGGCCGCGCCACGAGAGGCATCGGTCGTATCGGGCCCATAGGACATCAGGCCGCCGGTCGCGACGAAGGGACGGAACGGATAGATCGAGGGCAGACGATGACGCGCGGCAAGCGCGACAACCAGCTCGCGGTTGCGGATACTTGACGCTCCGGAGGAGAGGATCAGTCCGCCATTCTCGCCGCCTGCGAATGCCGCAACCGCACGTTCGATCTGGGCCGGTACGCGCACGTCGAGCGGGCTGACCTCCACGCCGACCGACGCCGCCGCCGAATGTATTGAGGACAGTTGCGCGATGCCGGTCGGTGTCGCGGGATCGCGCAGCACCGCCACACGTTTCAAGTTCGGCGCCATCTGCTTGAGCAACTCCAGCCACTTGCCGCTCATTCCGTATTCGCACTGCGTGAAGCCGGTGATGTTGCCGCCCGGCCGCGCCAGACTTGCGACATACCCCGCGCCGACCGGGTCGGTCACGTTGATGAAAACGATCGGCACGCTTCGGGTGGCATCCATCAACGGCTGGACCGCCGATGTGCCATTGCTCAAGATGGCCTCGGGTGCGAGCGCGACTATCTCTGCCGCACGCCGGCGCAATTGCGCGTCACTGCCCGACCCCACGCTATATTCAATCTGGATGTTGCGGCCGACGGTCCAGCCCAATTCCCCCAGGGCCTGATGGAACGCCGCGAGGCGGACTTGCCATATCGGATCGTCGGCCGGCAGCGTGCTGAGAACGCCGATGCGCCGCATGCGCGCGCCCTGCTGCGCCGAGGCGGGGAACGGCCACGCGGCGACCGATCCGGCCGTTAGCTTGATGAAATCACGCCGTCGCATTCCGGCTCCCAGGCTCAGGGCATAGCATCCCGCGAACTCAACTGGCTACGCTAGTGCAACTCGTGCCTGAACATCGCAAAGATGTTCTCCCAATCGCGGTTGGCGCTCTGCTTGTGGAAGATGTCGCGGTCGGGCAGCGAATAGCCGTGCACCGTGCCGGCGTGCACGACGGACCGGTAGCGCACGTTTTCGCGGCCCTTCATCAGCTTGTCCATCGCAGCAATCGTCTCCGGCGGCGCCCAGTGATCCTTCTCGGCAAAGCCGCAATAGACAGACCCCTTGAATTTGTACGCCAGGAGATGCGGCGAATCCGGCGTCTCGTTGACCAGTCTTGTGCCGTGCAGGCTCGCGGTAGCGCGGAATTCCTCCGGAAAGTGTCCGGCGGCGGCCAGCCCCAGCCGGCCGCCGAGGCAGAAGCCGATGCTTCCTTTCGGCCCGCGGCGCACTGGCTCGCTGTCGAGGTGGTTCAGAGCCGAGCGGATGTCTGCCATCGCCATCGGATCGGTGACCAGATTCATATTGTCGTGAAGCTCGTCCTGCACCTTCTGCGGCAGGTCGAGCAGCGAGCGCATCTGCCCCTTCTCGTTGCGAAACTCGAAGCGAATCTTGCCGCGCCGGTACCAGAAGTTCGGCAGGATGCAGTGATAGCCGGTGACCGCGACGCGGCGCGCGACGTCGAACAACTCCTCGCGCAGCCCCCAGATGTCCATCAGAATGAAGACGGAAGGGAACGGCCCGCCTTCGTCGGGGTGCACCACGAAGGCGTCCATTGTTCCGTCGGCGGTCGGCACCTCGACCATTTTTTCTTCATCATCAGCCCCCCAGCAGCCGCGGCAGCCAGGTCGCGATCGGCGGCCACAGGAACACCAGCAGCATCACGCCCATGCCGAAATAAAGATACGGCATCACCGCCTGCACGATCTGGCCCATAGTGATGTGCGGCGGCGCCACGCCCTTCATGGCGAACAGCAGAAGTCCGAACGGCGGGCTCAGCAGACCGATCTGCATGTTGATCAGGAACAGCACGCCGAACCAGATCGGATCGATGCCCATTTGCGCCACCAGCGGCATGAAGAACGGCAGCGTGATCATCATCATGCTGACTTCGTCGACGAAGAAGCCGAGGAAGATCAGCAGCGCCATCATGCCGAGCACCAGCGCCCATTGCGGCAAGCCCTGCGCACCGACCAGGCTGATGATGCCGTTGGTCGCGCCCGAGAAGCTGAGCACCTGGGAGAACGTGGTGGCGCCGACGATGATGAACAGGATGGTGCCGGACACCGCGACGGTACCCTTGAGCGCGGTCATCAGATTGTCCCAGGTCAGGCTGCGATAGAGCGCGGCGGCGACGATGGTCGCGGCGGCGCCCAGGGCCGCTGCTTCAGTCGGCGTCGCCCAGCCGCGCGTCATCGCGCCGACCACGACAGCGAAGATCAGAACAAGCGGCATGACGTGAACCGCGAACGGGCGCCATCGCGCCATCCCGCCCGGCAACTCCACCACCGCGGGCTCCGGCGCAAGCGATGGATTCCAATGGGCGCGCAGCACGATGTAGCCGATGAAGATCGCGCTCAGGATCAGCCCCGGCACGATGCCGCCGATCAACAGCCCCGAGATCGAAATGCCGGCCAAGCTGCCGAGCAGCACGGCGAGCGCCGACGGCGGGATCAGCACGTCGACGCTGCCAATCGCCATGATCGGGCCCATCGCCATCTTCGGATCGTAGCCACGGCTGAGCATGGTCGGCAGCATCAGGCTGCCCAGCATCGCGGTGGTGGCAATGGTCGAGCCCGAGATCGCCGAGAATATCGTGCCGGCAACAATGGTGATGACCGCAAGCCGGCCAGGCACGCGGTGGATCAGGTTGGCGATGGCGTCGATCGCCTTGACGGCGAGACCGGTGCGGAACAGCACCTCCCCCATCAGTACGAAGAATGGAATCGGCGTCAGCGAGAAGCTTGTCACCGACGCCACCGAATTGCGCGCAAGCTGCGAGAGACCCGCTTCGCCGCCGAGGAAGAAGAACGCCCCGATCACGTCCAGCATCAGGAACGCGAAGGCGACCGGCACGCCGAAGCCCATCGCGACGCTGAGGCCGCCGAACAGGATCAGGCTCGCGGTGATCCAATCCATGGCTAGCTCGACGTAGCTTCGATCCGCCGACCCGGATCGCTGTTGAGCAGGCGGTGCAGGCGGAACGCGAATTCGGCGGCGAGCAGTGCAAAGAAAATGGGCAGCGGCGCCAGCAGCCACCACTCGGCGAACACCAGGTTTTTGATGGTCAGCGAACCGATCCGGTAGCTATCGGCCGCCATGTGCGCGCCGTAACGCACCATCACGATGCAAACCAGCAAGCCGATGACGTCGCCGGCCGCCTCCATCAGCCAGGCGACGCGCGCCGGCACCACCGACAGCAGCAGGTCGATCCGCACGTGCTGGCCGCGCCGCAGCAGCCATGGCGCGGTGAGCAGCGTCATGCCGTAGAGCGCGTATTCGGAGACTTCGTTGGCCCAGGGGAATCCGATGCGCGTCAGATTGCGCAGCATGATGTCGGCGGTCACCAGCATCACCATGACCAGCAGGATCAGCGCCGCCAGCACCGCCAGCGCGTCGAACAGCCGACCGAAGGTTGCAGACAGCCTGTTCACGGCAGCCCAATGGTTTTGACCGGCTTTGCCGGCAGGGGTAAGTTCACGCAGCAGTCCCCAACGAGAAGGTTTCCTTCATGAAATCGATTCGCGCGCTCGCTCTCACCGCTACTCTGTTCGCTTGCGCCCCGGCCGCGCACGCTCAGGTGCTCGACCTGTCCAAGACCACCTGCAAGGAGCTCATCGACAGCGGGAAGGACGGCCTGATCATCATATGGTCCTGGCTCTACGGCTACTATTCCGATCAGGATGCCGATCCGGTGGTGGATTTCGGCAAGCTCACGTCGCAGGGACAAAGGCTGGTCGAGTATTGCGCCAGGAATCCGACGACCGACATCATCACCGCGGCCGAGCCGATCTACGACAAGTGAGCCGCGGCGAGCCTCCGCCCACGTGACGCGGGCGGAGGATCCTTCCGCTAATTTCCAGACAGTTGCCGCAGCTTCGGCGCGGTGTCCGGCGCACGCTTGATCACCGATTGCCAGGCGACGTCGTTGGCCTGATCGAGGAACTTCTTCGCCTCGGCCGGGCCGAAATCGATCGGCTGGATGCCGGCGCCGGTCTGGCGGTCGCGCTCGGCCTTGATCAGCGCCACGTTCTCGGTGTCGAGCCCTTCGAGCCAGAGCGCGGCGTCGCTCAGCACCTTCTTCTGCGCGGCGGTGAGGCCGTTCCAGACGTCGAGGTTGACCAGCACGTTGACCTCGACCGCGTAGAACGCGGGCTCCAGCCGGAACTTGGTCACCTTCTCCCAGCCAAGATCGAAGATGCCGGTGACCGGCCAGCCGTAACCGTCGACCACGCCGCGCTCCAGCGCGGTATAGACCTCGCCCGGCGCGGTGGTGATCGCGGTGCCGCCGAGCGCCTCGACGATGTCCTTGTATACCGGCGTGACGCGGATCTTGAGCCCGGTGAAGTCGAGCTTGTCGGGCTTCTTGTTGAGATAGATGTGGAACGGCACGTTATGGAATTGCCGCGCCAGGAAATACGAGTTGAGCTTCTTGTTGTGCAATTCGTTGATGTAGGCCCAGGTGCCGTTCGTTGCGCTGCTCGCTCATCGGCTTGCCGATCAGCTTGAGGCCGTCGGCCTCCGGCATCAGGTTGGTGTAGAACGCCCCGGTCACGTTGGCGATGTCGACCACCTTGGTGCGCACCGCATTGCCGACCTCGAACGGCGGCATGGCGCGGGGGCCGCCGATATAGTTGATCTTGACTTGCCCCTTGCCGGTCTCGTTCACCCGGTCGATGAAGCGCTCAAAATTCTTCGAGAACTGGGTCTTCTCGGCGAAGGACGTGACGGCACGCAGCGTCACCTCCTGGGCACCGGCGGCGTTCGCGGCCAGCGCGAACAACGCGGTCAAGCAGCATCCCTTTCATCGATTCCCCCTGGGTCGGAATTGGCTTTGGCCATGTTAGTGGAACGCACAAGGGCGTGCCAAGACGCTGCGGGCGCGGATATCAGGCATGCGCGGCGCGCGTCAGCTCCGCCACCTTCTTCTGATGCATGAGCGCTTCGCGCACTCCGGTGGTCTTGGTCATCAGATCGAGCGTCGCGTCGTCATCGTCATCGACCGGCGTGAGCGCCTGATCCATGTAGGCCAGCGCGCGGGGATCGGCCGCGATGAGCAGCTTCCAGGCGAACAGATATCCGGCCACCTTCGCCAACACCGCGTGATTGTAGAGCGTCTGCCCCACGAAACGCGGCCAAAACAGCCAGGCGCTCTCGCGCGGCAAGCCGGACCGGCGCTCCGAGGGATGCTTCAGCCGCAGAATTCCACCTTGCAGCGGATGCACGTTTTCCAGGCGGACGGTGGTCGAGAACGTCAGCAGATATTTGACGAGGCTCCCCATCGGCAACGCCGGTCGCGGCCGCGCGGCGCAACAGCGTCTTCATGTGCTCCGGCGTATAATAGAGCGACCAGGCCTCGTGATAGATGCCTTGCCATTCCGCCTGGCTCATCTGCGGATGCGCGCGTGCAGACGTGCTCGGTGTCGTAGTTGTTGAGGTCGGGGTCCATCGCGACGCCCTTGTTCCATAGGACCTGATGGTCCTCCGATCCGGGCAACGGCGTCAGGCAGAAGAATTCGAGCATATCGATGCGGCAGTTCATTCTGGATGATCGCGATATCGCGCCGGATCGTTTCCGGCGTGTCGGCGGGAAATCCGAGGATGTAGCCGGCAAGCGTAATGATGCCCTGCGCCTTCCAGGCGAGCAGCATCTTGCGGTATTCGGTGATCTTGTTCTGCCGCTTCTTCGCCGCCGCCAGATTTTCCGGATTGATGTTCTCCAGCCCGATAAAGACCTTGCGTGACGCCTGCGCGTTTGGCCTTCTCGACGAAGTTCGGAATCTTGTGGCACAGCGTATCGACCTGAATGATCAGGCCGATCGGGAGGCCATCGCACCTCGCGCAACTCGATCAGCCGGTCGAAGATCGCTTCCCACTCCTTGTTGCGCGCGAAATTGTCGTCGGTGATGAAGAACTTGTGAATGTCTTGCGCCGCAGTTCAGGCGCACCAAATGCTCGACGTCGTCCGGCGATGCGATAGCGCGACTTGCGGCCCTGCACGTTGATGATGGTGCAGAACGAGCATTGATAGGGGCATCCGCGGCCGGCATCGAAACTGGTGCTCTGGCCGAGCGTGCGCACGACGTATCGCTTCGGCAGGAACGGCACCGGCGTGCCCTCCATCCCGGGCAGATCCTTCATGAAGTTGTAGACGCGGCGCGAGCTTGCCCGCGGCCGCATCGACGCAGCAGCGTCTCGAGCCGGCCCTCCGCTTCGCCCGCGAATATGGAGATGCCCATGTCCGCGGCAGGCATCGAGATCGACCGCATGCCCGTCCAGCATCGACAGGCAGCCCGACACATGGAAGCCGCCGATCGCGACGGCAATGCCGGCCTCGCGGAACGGCCGCGCGATGTCGAGCGCGCGGGGATACTGGTTCGACTGGACGCCGATCAGCGCAACCAGCCCGAAGCCGCCGTTGCGCTCGAAGCGGGCGAGCAGCGCCTCGATGTCGATGCGCGTGTTGGTTTCGTCGATCGCCTCGATATCGATGGCCACGTCCGGGTCCGAGCACCTGCCGCACGGCGCAGTCGGCCGCAATGCCGTAAACGGCATGCGAGCGAGTTCGACGGGATCATCGCCCGCCACCATCGGATCAGGTATCCGTCGTCGTCGTAGTGCGACGGCTTGATCAGGACGAGGAGGAACCTGCGCAAGGCGACCTTCCGGTTCTAGGATCGAAGTCCTTGTTCTAGGCCGATCGCCAATCTGCGGGCAAGTCAACTCAGCGTCCGCATGGAGCGCGCCGTTTGCGGCAAATCACAGGCGGTATCGCACGGCGATGCGCCCGGGACAACGCACCTGCGGTGGAAGGCGCCGCGCTTCCGGTCGGGTGGGTCCTTCAATATAAGAGGAGCCCGAGACCTCGAGAGAGATGACATGGCTGAACGCTCCTTCAAGGAAGAGGTCGAGAAGCTGAAGCTCGGCGACGGCGACGAGTTTCACGGCGAGGGCATCCTGGCCGTGACCAAGGCGCTGCTGCAGTCCGGCGTGTCCTACGTCGCCGGCTACCAGGGCGCGCCGATCTCGCACCTGATGGACGTGCTGGCCGACGCCAACGACATCCTGGAAGAGCTCGGCATCCATTTCGAGAACAGCGCCAGCGAGGCGACCGCCGCCGCCACCCTCGCCGCTTCCGTCAACTATCCGCTGCGCGGCGCGGTCACCTTCAAATCCACGGTCGGCACCAATGTCGCGTCCGATGCGCTCGCCAACCTCGCGTCCGGCGGCGTTACCGGCGGCGCGCTGATCATCATCGGCGAGGACTACGGCGAAGGCTCCTCGATCATGCAGGAGCGCGTGCACGCCTTCGCGATGAAGTCGCAGATGTGGCTGATCGATCCGCGGCCGAACCTGCCGTCGATCGTGCGCGCGGTCGAGACGGCTTCGAGCTGTCCGAGGCTTCCAACACGCCGGTGATGCTGGAGCTGCGCATCCGCGCCTGCCACGTCTATGGCCGCTTCACGACCAAGGCGAACAAGCGGCCCGAGTTCGGCCTGACCGACGCGCTGGAGAATCCGCGCCGCGATCTCTCGCGCATCGCCATGCCGCCGATGGTCTACGTCCACGAGAAGGACAAGTGGGAGGTCCGCCGGCCGGCCGCGGTCAAATACATCCAGGAGCAACCGGCTCAACGAGTTCTTCGACGGCAACGCCGACGACATCGGCATCGTCGTGCAGGGCGGCGTCTACAACACGACGCTGCGCGGCGCTGGAGCTGCACGGCCTCGCCGACAGCTTCGGCGACAGCAAGGTGCCGATCTATGTGCTCAACGTCACCTATCCGCTGGTGGACACCGAGTTCGTGCGCTTCTGCGCCGGCAAGAAGGCGATCCTGATCGTCGAGGAAGGCCAGCCCGATTATCATCGAGCAGAACGTCAACACCATCCTGCGCCGCGCCGACATCCAGACCACGCATCCACGGCAAGGACATGCTGCCGATGGCCGGCGAATACACCGGCGGCGTGGTGCGCGACGGGCGTCGCGAAATTCATCGCGAAGATGCGGCCGGATCTGCTCGCCGGCCACCCGCCCGCAGGCGACGTGGCGCCGCTCGACAAGCGCAAGGCCGACGCGCACGGCCGTCATCGAACGGCAAGGTGCACGGCCGGCCGCCGTCGTTCTGCACCGGCTGCCCGGAGCGGCCGATCTTCGCCGCGATGAAGCTGGTCGAGCGCGAGCTCGGGCAGCATCACGTCAGCGCCGACATCGGCTGCCACCTGTTCTCGATCTTCCCGCCGTTCAACGTCGGCGCCACCACAATGGGCTACGGCCTCGGCGCCGCCGGCGCCTCCGCGCTCAACGTGAAGGCCGGCAAGCGCGCCATCTCGATGATGGGCGATGGCGGCTTCTGGCATAACGGGCTGACCAGCGGCGTCGGCAACGCCGTGTTCAACAAGAGCGACAACGTCCTGATCATCGTCGACAACGGCTATTCGGCCGCGACCGGCGGCCAGGACATCCCCTCCTCGTTCCACCCGCAACGCCAACCGCAACACCCAGAACTCGATCGAGAAGGCGGTGCGCGGCGTCGGCGTGAAATGGGTGCGACCATCACCCACACCTACGACGTCGCCATGATGCGCGACACGTTGCGTGAAGCGCTGACCACCAAGGAAAAAGGCCCGAAGGTCATCGTCGCGCAATCCGAATGCATGCTGAACAAGCAGCGCCGCATCCGGCCGCTGCTGCGCAAGGCCGCGCAGCAGGGCGAGCGCGTGGTGCGCGAGCGCTTCGGCGTCGATGCCGACACCTGCACCGGCGATCATTCCTGCATCCGGCTGTCCGGCTGCCCGTCGCTGACCATCGCGCCGAATCCCGATCCGCTGCGCCGCGAGCCGATGACCAAGGTGATCAACTCCTGCGTCGGCTGCGGCCTGTGCGGCGAGGTGAGCCATGCCGCGGTGCTGTGCCCGTCGTTCTACCGCGCCTCGCTGATCACCAATCCGACCGGCTGGGACAGGTTCAAGGCCCGCGTCCGCGACGCCGTGATCGGCTTCTTCCAGCGGCGCATCGAGCGCAAGCTCGCGGCGGCCTGAGACGATGGCCGCCGCACGCGCCGCGCCCCATCACCATCGCCATCCTCGCCATGGGCGGCGAAGGCGGCGGCGTGCTGGCGGAATGGATCGTCGATCTCGCCGAGCACGCG
Source organism: uncultured Alphaproteobacteria bacterium (assembly GCA_963711955.1). GTDB lineage: Bacteria > Pseudomonadota > Alphaproteobacteria > Rhizobiales > Xanthobacteraceae > Z2-YC6860. The sequence continues at coordinate 103,664 of CAVQGC010000012.1, forward strand.
CGGCTACATCGCGCAGATGACCTCGGTGCCGGGCGTCGCGCAGCGCACCGGCGCGACCAACTATTACGTCGAGCTGTTTCCCAAGATCGGCGACCACCGTCGAACACCGGCACCGCCGGTGCTCGGCCTCACCCCGGTGCCGGGCGACGTCGACATCGTCATCGCATCCGAGCTGATGGAGGCCGGCCGCGCCGTGCAGCGCGGGCTGGTGACGCCGGACAAGCACCACGTTCATCGTCTCGACCAACCGCGTCTATGCGATGACCGAGAAGATCGCGATGGCCGACGGCCGCGTCGATTCGCCGGCTTTGCTGGAAGGCGTGCCGCACCGCGGCGAAGCGGCTCATTCACGGCGACATGGCGCAGCTTGCGGAAGTCGACCGGCAGCGTGATCTCGTCCGTGCTGTTCGGCGCGCTGGCTGGCGCCAACGTACTGCCGATGCAGCGCATGGCCTTCGAGGCGGCGATCCGGCGCGGCGGCGTTGGCGTCAAGGAAAGTCTCGCGGCGTTCGGCGCCGGCTTTGCAGCGGCGACCGACGGTGTGACGCTCAAGGCGTCCGAGCCTGTCGTGTCACATGTCTCCCCTGCCCTTGCGCCGCTGATGGCGGAGGCGAGCGCTTATCCGGAGCCGGCCCGCACCTATGTCCGCGCCGGCATCGAGCGGACGGCGGACTACCAGGACGTTGCTTATGCGCGCGAATACCTCGATCGTCTGAAGCCGATCGCCGAGGCCGAGCGTAGGCACGGCAATGGCTCAGGATTGATGTTCGCCGAGACCGCGCGCGAGCTCGCGCTCGGCATGGCCTACGAGGACACCGTGCGCGTCGCCGAACTCAAGATCCGGCCGGGCCGGTTCGAACGCGTCCGCGAGGAGGCTCAGCTCGCCGACGGGCAGATCTTGGAGATCGCCGAGTTCCTCCATCCGCGCGTGCAGGAGATCGCCGACACGCTGCCGGCCGGCCTCGGCCGCTGGCTGCTCGGCAGCGGCTGGCCGCGCCGGCTTCTGGAGCGCTTCACCAGGAAGGGCAAGGTGCTGAAGACGTCGAGCATTCTCGGCTTCCTCCAGCTCTACTTCGTCGCTTCGCTCAAGCCGACGCGCCGCCGATCGCTGCGCTTCCAGAACGAGCACGCCTTCCTGGACGCGTGGCTTCGCAAAATCCTCGACGTGGCGCAGACCAACTACGCACTGGCGACCGAGATCGCTCTCACCCGCACGCTGGTGAAGGGTTACAGCGACACCCACGAGCGCGGCCGCGAACGCTACGACACGCTGATGCAGCTTCTGCCGCGCATCATGGAAGCGCCGGACGCCGCCGCCACGCTCGGCAAGCTGCGCAAGGCCGCGCTTGCCGACGACACCGGCGCGGCCCTCAACGCGGCCATCAAGGACATCCGGCCGCTGCAGCAAGCGGCAGAATAACGTGCTCGCTCGGCTGCGCGACGTGGGCGCGCGCGCTCAAGCGCGACGTTCATGCCATCTGGCTCGCAGCAGCGCGATCCGCGCGTGCCCTGGTACGCCAAGATGATCGCCGGGTGCGTCGCCGCCTACGCGCTGTCGCCGATCGACCTGATCCCCGACTTCATCCCGGTTCTGGGCTATCTCGACGACCTGATCATCGTGCCGCTCGGCATCCTGCTGGTCGTGGCGCTGATCCCGCCTCACATCATGGCGCAGCATCGCGCAACGGCGGAAGCAACACGCGAGAAACCGCAGAGCACGGGCGGCGCGATCGCCATCATCGCGATCTGGACCGTGCTGTGCCTGCTGTTTGCCTGGCTCGCCTACCGCGGGCTGTCCGCGTAGCGGTTAGGGAACCACCGCGGTCGTCTCGATCTCCAGCCGCGCCTGCGGCTCGACCAGCCGGCCCACCTCGACCAGAGCCATCACCGGAAAGTGCGGCCCATGACCTCGCGATAGGGCGCGGCGAGATCCTTGCGGGCGACAAGATACTCGTCCATGTCGCGCACGTACCAGGTCATGCGCGTGACATGTTCGGGCTTGGCCCCGCCCTCGGCCAGCACCGCGGCGATGTTCTGCAGGCATTGCCGCGCCTGCGCGACGAAGCCTTCCGGAAACTTCTCATCCTTGTCCCAGCCGACCATGCCGCCGACGAACACGAATTCGCCCTGGGCCTTGATGCCGTTGGAATAGCCCTTCGGCTTGCGCCAGCCCTGCGGCTGAAGGTTCTTGCTGCACTTCCAGTTCTCCCTACGAGGCCATTGTCCTGGCGGTCTCGGCCGCCTTCTTGCGAAGCTCGAAGCGCTGCAGCTTGCCGGTCTGCGTCTTCGGCAATTCGGTGACGTATTCGATCGCGCGCGGATATTTGTATGGCGCGACCGTCGCCTTGACGTGATCCTGCAACTGCTTGGTCATGGCGTCGTCGCCGGTCATGCCGGCGCGCAGGATGACGTACGCCTTGACGATCTGGCCGCGCTCCTCGTCCGGCGCGCCGACCACGCCGCATTCGGCGACCGCGGCGTGCGTGAGCAGCGCGGATTCAACCTCGGGCCCCGCGATGTTGTAGCCGGACGAGATGATCATGTCGTCGGAGCGCGCCTGGTACCAGAAGTAGCGGTCCTTATCCATCACGTAGGTGTCGCCGGTGACGTTCCAGCCGCTCTGCACGTAGTTGAACTGCCGCGCGTCGGAGAGATAGCGGCAGCCGGTCGGGCCGCGCACCGCAAGACGTCCCGCGATGCCGGGCGGCATCTCGTTTCCCGCATCGTCGATCACGATCGCCTCGTAGCCCGGCACCACGCGGCCGGTGGAGCCGGCGCGCACCTCGTCCTCCGGCGAGCCGATGAAGATGTGCAGCATCTCGGTCGCGCCGATGCCGTCGAGAATCTTGATGCCGGTCGCCTTGTGCCATGCCTCGAAGGTCGCCTTCGGCAGCGCTTCGCCGGCCGAAACGCATTTGCGCAGCGATTTGATGTCGTATTCGCCGAGCTTCGGGATCATCGCACGGTACGCGGTCGGCGCGGTGAAGCAAACCGTGGCGCCGAATTTGTGGATCGCGCCGAGCAGATTGTCCGGTGTGGGCTGCTCCAGCAGCACGGTGGACGCGCCGATCCGCAGCGGAAACAGGACGAGCCCGCCGAGCCCGAAGGTAAAGGCGAGCGGCGGCGAACCGATGAAGCGATCGGACGGCTCGGCGCGCAGCACGTGCTTGGCGTAGCTGTCGCAGATCGCCAGCATGTCGCGATGGAAGTGCATGGTGCCTTTTGGCTCACCCGTGGTGCCCGAGGTAAAGCCGATGAGGCACACGTCGTCCGCGGCGGTGTCGCAGGCGGAGAAATGCTCATACCCCGGCTGCTGCATCATGGATTCCAGGCCGTCGTTGCGGCCTTCGCCCCAATAGACGATGCGCTTGAGATCGGGCGCGACCGCCTTGGTCTTTTCCATCTCGTCGGCAAGCCGCGCGTCGCACAGCGCCAGCGCGATCTTGCCTTTGGCGATCGGATAGCTCAGCTCCTTGGCGCGCAGCAGCGGCATGGTCGCCACCACCACCGCGCCGGCTTTCAGCGCGGCGAGATAGGCGGCGACCATCATCGGATTGTTGGCGGAGCGCAGCAGCACGCGATTGCCAGGGATCAGCCCGAGATCGCGCGTCAGCACGTTGGCGATGCGGTTCACCCGCTCGGAGAGCTGCGCGTAACTCAGCGTTTCCGATAGCGAGATCAGGCAGGGCCGGCCGCCCTCGCCCGCCGCGACCCAGCGGTCGAGGAATTTGGTGACGCAATTGAGCCGGTCGCCGATAGCGCAACTCCGGCAGGTCGAAGCGGAATTCGGGCCATTGCGCACGCGGCGGGAGATTGTCCCGCGCGAAGGTGTCGATGTGCCCCGTGTAACCCATCAATCAATCCCCGTGCACTCGCCCCCACCCTACCCTCCCTCGCAAGCGGGGGAGGAAAAGGAGAGAATTATTCCGCTGCGAGCGCGGCCTTCCCGGCCCGGTTCTTCAGCGCCTCGCGCGCGATCACGATCTTCTGCACCTCGGTCGCACCCTCGTAGATGCGCAACGCCCGGATTTCCCGGTAGAGTTCCTCGACCTTGACGCCCTTGGTGACACCAAGCCCGCCGTGGAGCTGCACGGCCCGGTCGATCACGCGCTGCGCCGCCTCGGTCGCGAACATCTTTGCCATAGCGGCCTCGCTGGTGACGCGGGCCGCGCCCTGATCCTTGGTCCAGGCGGCGCGGTAGACGAGCAGCGCCGCCGCGTCGACCTCGGTGGCGCTGTCGGCAATCGCGGCCTGAGTCATCTGGAGGTCGCCAAGCGGCGCGCCGAACAGCTTGCGCGAAGCGGCATGCTCGACGGTCTCGTGCAGCGCGCGGCGGGCGAAGCCCAGCGCCGCGGCGCCGACCGTCGAACGAAAGATATCGAGCGTCGCCATGGCCACCTTGAAGCCCTCCCCCGGACCGCCCAGGCGATTGGCGGCAGGCACGCGCATGCCGTCAAACGTCAAACGCGCCAGCGGATGCGGCGCGATCACGTCGATGCGCTCGGCGACGTTCAAGCCCGGGGTATCGGCATCGATCACGAAGGCCGACAAGCCCCTGGCGCCCGGCGCTTCGCCGGTGCGCGCGAACACAACGTAATGGTCGGCGATGCCGCCGTTGGAAATCCAGGTCTTCTCGCCATCGAGCCGGAACTGATTGCCATCGAGCTTCGCAGTGGTCGCCATCGCGGCCACGTCGGAGCCCGCCTCCGGCTCGGACAGTGCGAAAGCAGCGATCGCCTTGCCGTCGCGCACCGGCGGCAGATAGCGCCGCTTCAGATCGTTCGGTGCCGTAAAGCGAGATCGAGCCGGTGCCGAGGCCCTGCATGGCGAAGGCGAAATCGGCCAGCCCGTCGCGGAACGCCAGCGTCTCGCGCGCGATGCAAAGCGTGCGCACGTCGAGCTGCGGATGGAGCCCGCCGAATTCGGCCGGCACCACAGCCTTCAGGATCCCCGCCTCGCCCAGCGCCGCAACACGCGCCCGGCAGGCCGCATCGACGTCGTCATGCGTGCAGGCTCGGCAGCTTGGCGTCGGCCCAGCGCGCCAAGGCTTCCGCGAAACGGCGGTGATCGTCGTTGAAGAACGGCAGGCGGAGCGTGTCGTCGAGCGCCATCTCAATTGCCCTCGAACACCGGCTTCTGCTTGGCGGCAAACGCGCGGAACGCGCGGGTGAAATCTTCGGTCTTCATGCACAACGCCTGCGCCACCGCCTCGGCGTCGATTGCCGCCTCGATGGACATCGCCCATTCCATGTCCAGCATGCGTTTGGTCATGCCGTTGGCGAAGGTGGGGCCGGACGCCAGCTCACGGGCCAGTTTCGTGCCCTCGGACAGCACCGTTTCCGAAGACGCCAGCCGGTTGAAGAAGCCCCAGCGCTCGGCCTCCTCCCCGCTCATGGAGCGGCCGGTGAAGAGAAGCTCCGACGCACGGCCCTGGCCGATGATGCGCGGCAGGATCGCGCACGCGCCCATGTCGCAGCCGGCAAGACCCACGCGGTTGAACAGGAACGCGATCTTGGCGGCGGCCGTGCCGATCCGCAGGTCTGACGCCATGGCAATGATCGCGCCGGCGCCGGCACAAACCCCATCGATCGCGGAGACGATCGGCTGCGGGCAGGCCCGCATCGATTTCACCACCTCGCCGGTCATCTTGGTGAAGTCGAGGAGTTCCGTCGTGCCCATCTTGGTCAGCGGCTCGATGATCTCGAACACGTCGCCGCCTGAGCAGAAGTTGCCGCCGGCGCCGGTCACGACGATAGCCTTAACTTCCTTGTCCTTGGCGGCGGCGCGGAACAGGTCGACGATCTCGGCATAGCTCTCAAAGGTCAGCGGATTTTTCTTGTCAGGCCGGTCAAGCGTCAGCGTCGCAACCTTGCCATCGACCACAAAGTGCACGTGACGCGCCTTGTATCCCGACAGCGGCAGCGTCACCGGATTGGCCGCGCTCATCTGCGCGCTCCACCGTCGAGCGCCTTGCGGGCGGAGGATTTCGTTTTCGCCAGCGCGGACATCAGCGCCGAGATGTCGCCGGGCGAGAGCTCGGAGAAAATCTGGCCGATCCAGTCGGCATTTTCCCGTGCCATGGAGCGGAAGAAGCGCCGCCCCTCCGCGGTCAGGCTGACGATCTGCACCCGGCGGTCGTTCGGCGCCGGCCGCCGCAGGATCAGGCCCTGACCCGCTAGCCGGTCGACCAGGCCCGTGATGTTGCCGTTCGATACCATCATGCGCTGAGAGAGCTCGCCGAGTGTCATGCCGTTCGGCGCGCGCTCGAGCTGCGCCAGCAGATCGAAGCGCGGCAGCGTGATGTCGAAATTGTCGCGCAAGCGGCGGCGCACCTCGTTCTCGATCAGAGTCGTGCAGGTGAGAAGACGCAGCCAGAGCCGCAGCTCGGTCTTGTGGTCGTCGGGCCGCTCCGTGACCTTGGTCTCTGCGTCCAACGGGATTGTCGTTCTGTCGTCCATCATGGCTCTCCACCGGCAACCATCAGCGTGGTCCCGGTCACGGAGGCTGCATCCGGCGAGCACAGATAGAGCACGGCGGCAGCGACCTCCTGCGGTTTGATAAATCTTCCCAGTGGATTGTTCTTAATAATTGCGGCCTCCGCCTCGGCGGGTGTGCGGCCGGTCTTTTCCACGATTCGCGCGACGCTCTCGCGCATTATTTCGGTGTCGGTGTAGCCGGGGCACACTGCGTTGACGGTGACGCCGGTCTTTGCGGTCTCGATCGCCAGCGAGCGCACGAGGCCGACGACGGCGTGCTTGGCCGCGCAATAGGCCGAGACATAGCCGTAGCCTTTCACGCCGGCAGTCGAAGCGATCGCGATCACGCGGCCGAATTTACGCTCGACCATGCCGCCGAGCACGGCCTGCGTGGTGCTCACCACGCCCATGACGTTGAGCTCGAACATGCCGCGGAATTGGGCGGGCGTGGTTTCGGAAAACGGCGCAGAATCGGCACCACCGGCGTTGGCGACCAGGATATCGACCGGGCCCCTCACCGTTTCGATCACCCGCAAATTGTCGATCACCGCCTCCGGCTGAGTGACGTCGCCGACGATCCAGCCCTTGGCGTCGCCCGCGGCAGCGGCCTCCTGCAGCGATTTCTCGGTGCGGCCGACCACCGTGACGTTCGCGCCCGCAGCCGACAAAGCAGCCGCAATGGCGCGGCCAATGCCGCGTCCGCCGCCTGTGACCAGCGCATGCCGTCCCTGAAGACCAGCCATCAAATCCCTCTTGTGCGGATATTACTTTAAGCCTAAACTTTATAAGCTTCAAGTACCCAGCGGCCATGCGGGTTTCCGGGACCCGGACGGAGGCGGCATGAAGGTTCATATCGTCGGCGGCGGCCCGGCCGGGCTGTATTTCGCCATTCTGATGAAGAAGGCGTGGCCGCGAACGCGAATCACCGTGTTCGAACGCAACCGGCCCGACGATACGTTCGGCTTCGGCGTCGTCTTCTCCGATCAGACCTTGGAGGCGTTCGAGGCCTACGATCGCGAGACCTACCGGCAGATCGTCGGTCATTTCTCCTACTGGGACGATATCGCAATTCATTTCCGCGGCACTGTGCACCGGATTGGCGGCAACGGATTTTGCGGCACGTCGCGCACGATGCTCTTGAAAATCCTGGGCCGGCGCGCGCACTCGCTCGGTATCGAAATCAAGTACCAGTCCGAAGTCGATCCGATGAAGCCGACGATCCGCGGCGCCGACCTTGTGGTCGCGGCCGAAGGCATCAATTCGCGCACCCGCGAGGCGCTGAATGATCAGTTCAAGCCGACGGTCGAGATGCGGCCCAACCATTTCGTCTGGATGGGCTCGACCAAGCCGCTCGATGCCTTCAACTTCTATTTCCGCGAGACTGAGCACGGTATCTTCATCGCGCACTGCTACCAGTACCAGCCGGGCCGCTCCACCTGGATCTTCGAGACCGATCCCGAGACGTTCCAGCGCGCGGGCCTCGCATCGCTCGACGAAGCGGGTTCCGCCGCCGCCATGGAAAAGGTGTTCGCCGGCGAGCTCGACGGCCACAAGCTGATCACCAACCGCTCGATCTGGCGCAACTTCCCCACCATCCGTTGCGAGCGCTGGACGCACGAGAACACCGTGCTGATCGGCGACGCCAAGGCGACCGCGCATTTCTCGATCGGCTCAGGCACCAAGCTCGCGATGGAAGACGCGATCGCACTCTACGAGGCGTTCCGCGCGACCGGCGGCCGCGACGTGAAGACCGCTCTCTCCCGCTTCGAATCGCAGCGCCGCGACGAAGTGGAGCGCACGCAGCATTCCGCCGACGTGTCGTTGGTCTGGTTCGAGCACGTGAAGCGGTTCTGGAACATGAACCCGACCCGCTTCGCGTTCGGCCTGATGACGCGCTCGCGCGCCATCACCTACGACAACCTCGCGTTGCGCGCGCCAGAGTTCATCGGCGAGGCCGACAAGATGGTGGCGCGCGAGGTTCAGGCACAGGGCTTCAAGGCCGACGTCGCTCAGCCCGTTGCGCCGATGTTTCAGCCGTTCCGGATCCGCAACATGACGCTCGCCAACCGCGTGGTGGTGTCGCCGATGTGCCAGTACTCGGCCAAGGACGGCCTGCCCGGCGACTGGCACATGGTGCACTACGGCTCGCGCGCGATCGGCGGCGCGGGGCTGATGTTCACCGAGATGACCGACGTCTCCGAAAAGGCACGTATCACCTACGGTTGCACGGGCCTATACAACGACGCCCAGGAGGCGGCGTGGAAGCGCATCGTCGACTTCGTGCACGCCAATTCCGCGGCGAAGCTCTGCCTGCAGCTTGGCCACGCCGGCCGCAAGGGCGCCACCAAGCTGATGTGGGAGGGCATCGACCAGCCCCTGCCCGAAGGCAGCTGGCCGATCGTCTCGGCGTCGCCGCTACCGTATTACCCCCACAGCCAGGTGCCGCGCGAGATGACCCGCGCCGACATGGACGAAGTGGTTGCCGATTTCGTGCAGGCGGTGAAGCGCGCAGTTCGCGCAGGCTTCGACATGATCGAGATGCACGCCGCGCACGGCTATCTGCTGGCGAGCTTCATCTCGCCGCTGACCAATCAGCGCACCGACGAATACGGCGGGTCGATCGAGAATCGCATGCGCTTCCCGCTCGAGGTGTTCCGCGCCATGCGTGCCGCGTGGCCGGATAACAAGCCGATGTCGGTGCGCATCTCGGCGACCGACTGGCAGGAAGGCGGCCTCAACGGCGACGACGCCGTGCAGGTGGCCCGGCTGTTTGCAGAGAGCGGCTGCGATCTGATCGACGTCTCGACCGGACAGACCACGCCGGACGCCCAGCCGGTCTATGGCCGCATGTTCCAGACGCCGTTCTCCGATCAGATCCGCAACGAGGCCAGCCTCGCAACCATGTGCGTTGGCAACATCACCACCGCAGATCAGGTCAATACCATCATCGTTGCAGGGCGCGCCGACCTTGTGGCGCTGGCGCGGCCGCACCTCGCCGACCCGTCGTTCACAATGAAGGCTGCCGCCTGGTACGGCGCGCCGGTCGAATGTCCGCCGCAATACGAGGCAGGCCGTGAGCAGCTGTTCCGGAACAGCGCTCGGGAACGAACGGAACTGACGGAGCTCAAGCTCAAGGCCAAGCCGAAAACCCATGCCACGACCTGGAAACAGGCCGCGGAATAAAAAACCCGCCGAACAACGGAGAAATATTTCTGTTCCCGGCAATGGAACTTGGCGGGCGCGGTCGATGACGCTATAGCAAGCGGACCCGTTCGACCCGAGCGGATTTCTGCCGGCGTGCTGGGGGATGGTGAAATGGTATCACAGCAAACTCTGACTCTGTTTTTCTAGGTTCAAATCCTAGTCCCCCAGCCAACTCCTCACCCCTATGCCACCGCTTTCCGCTCGACCAGCGTCAGGCCCTCGGGCCGCGCGGCCTGCCATAGCCTGGAGTCCGGCTTGATCGGATAGGCGCTGTGCCAATCCGAAAGCTTGTCCGAATAGAGCGCGTGGAAGGCGTCGTCGCTCAGCGTCTCGACGTTCTCGATTTCAAGCTCGAGGCCGATCTCATGATAGATGTCGAGATTGCGCAGATCCGGCACCGGCAACGCGCCGTTCTTGAAGTCGCCCCACATCTGCCGGTAGAGATCCTCGAGGTTGCCGAACCAGCTTCGGCGTATCGAACAGCAGGCTGGCGTCGCGGCCGACCGCAAGCTTCGCCTTGATCGCGGCGAGCTTCTCCCGGTTCTGGCCGAGCTCGACGGCGCGCGCGACGTAGTCGTCAGGCGACGAGCATTCCAGCTCGCCGACGCCGGCGGCGCGGATCAGGCTGGTGCAGACCCGCGAGGCGAAGCTGCGGCCCGGCAAGGTCAGGATCGGCACGTTCATCCAGAGCGAATCGGCGGCCGTGGTGTGCGCGCCATACGGCATGCTGTCGAGGAACAGATCGGCCAGCGGATAGCGCGCCAGATGCTGCGGATTGGGCATCTTCTGCGCGAAGACGAGCCGATCCGCGGCTACGCCCTGCGCGGCCGCAGCCTGCGCAGCCGCTCGTTGGCCTCCTTGGACGCGCCGAGCAGCCACAGCACGCTGCCCGGCACGCGGTTCAGGATTTTCATCCAGCGCTCGAACACCCGCGCCGTGATCTTCTGCATGCCGTTGAGCGAGCAATAGACGAACGCGTTCTCCGGCAGCCCGGCTTCGGCGCGCGTCGGGCGCTGGTCGGCGACCACGCGCTTGCGGTCGTTGGGCTGGTAGCACGGCAGCCGCATGACCTTTTCCGAGTAATAGATCTCGTGCTCCGGCGGGATGATGGTCGGGTCGGCGATGATGTAGTGGTGATACGGCGTTCCCATCGTGCCGGGAAAGCCGAACCAGTTCACTGCGATCGGCGCCGGGCGGCGCGCGAACACCTTGGTGCGCGCGTCCTTGGTGTAGCCGTTGAGGTCGACCAGGATGTCGATCCGTCCGCCGCGATCTTAGCGGCCGCTTCCTCGTCGCTGAGCGGATTGATGTCGAGCCAGCGGTCGACGCCCTTGATGATGCGCTGCTGGGTCGCATCGGGGCGGTTGATCCCGCAGTAGTAGGCGAAAATCTCGAAATGCCTGCGGTCGTGCGTTTCCATCACGTCGGTCATGGCAAAGCCGACGGCATGCTCGCGCAGGTCCGACGAGACATAGCCGATGCGAAGCCTGGACTGATCGCGCCGGTTTGGCGCGACGGCTGGCGCGCACCGGCTTGGTGCCGGCCAAGGACGGTCTTGCCGTAGTGGTAGGCCTTGGCAAGCTGGAACATCGGATCGTCGGCCAGATTGGCGAGCGACAGCGACGAAATGCCGGTCAGCAGATCCTTGCGGCTGAGCCGCTCCCATGGCTCGATCACCGGCCATTTGCACTGCCGCTGGCGCAGCGAAATGAAGTGCTGCAGTGCCTCGACCTGGTGCGGGTTGATGTCCAGGCTCTGCCGCAAGCGTATCCTCGGCCGCCTGATCGCGATCCAGGCTCTCCAGCACGCGCGCCGTCTGATGCAACGCCGTCACCTTGTGCGAGACCGACTCGCCGTTGACGGCCGACAGCACCTTGGCGAGCTCCATCCACTGCGCCACGGCTGGACCGGTCTGTCCGCTGTCCTCCAGCACGCGGCCGAGATTGATGTAGGGCGGAGCGAAATCGGGCTTCAGCCGGATGCTCTCGCGGAAGGCGTTGATGGCGCCGGCGCGGTCCTGCGCATCGTTCAGCGCGACCGCATAGTTGAAATAGACGGCGTACAAGCACTTCGTTGTCGCCGTTGTGCGCGATCCATGCCTTGTAAAGGTCGGCGGCCAGAAGCTGCTGCCCCAGCGACTGCAATGTCGCGGCGGCATTGAACAGATCGAAGATCGTGAGCTGCCGGGATTGCGCGAGTGCGAGCCAGCGCTTGAACATTTCGGCGACGGCAGGCAACCCGACGGGCTGTTGAAGCATGGCGACGTCCTTTCGGCATTGATGTTGTGTACGCAACACGCAACCGATCCCGGCTGAAAAGCCGGGTACGCCTTACCATGTACTCCGCACTTGCTGGACTTCGGCGGCCGACAAGAGCCGCCGAACATCACTCGAAATCGTTACGCCACCAGCACCACCAGCGCGCTGATCTGCGATCCGTTCATCGCCTGGACCTGCGCCGTGGTGAACGCATTGCCCTGCGTCGTGGTCAGTGCGTTGATGTCCGCGACGCTGATGCCGGCGATCGCCGCGGTCGAGAGCGCGGGGATGCCCGTCGTGCTGGACAGCGCGCTGAAGTTGGTCGTCGTCAGACCGGCGACCTGAGCGCTTGAAAGTGCGCCCACCTGAGCCGTGGTCAGCGCGCCGAGCTTCGTCGTGGTCAGCGTATTGAGCTGCGACGTCGTCAGGATGCCGAACTGGGTGCCGGTCAACGCAGCGACGCTGGTCGCGGTCAGGTTGCCGACCGCCGTGGTGTTAAGCTCGACCACCTGGGCGAGAGATAGCTCGGTGATCGTCAGCGCGTTGAGGTTCGCCGCCGACAGCGCATTGAGCTGCGTGTTGGTCAGGCCCTGCGTCTGCGCGGTGCTCAGCGCGCCGAGCTGGGTGGTGGAGAAGTTGCCCGCCTGCGTGGTGGTCAACCCGCCGAGCTGCGTGGCGTTGAGCGCGTTGGCCTGCGTGGTGGTGAAGGCCTGCAACTCGGTCGAGGTCAGGACGTTGAGCTGGCTCGCCGGTCAGCGCACCGCACCTGAGCGGACGTGAGCAGGCCGATGTTGGTCGCGGTCAGGCTGCCGAACGCCGTGGTCGTCAGGCCGGCGACCTGCGCGGTCGTGAGCTCGGTGAGCGTCAGCGCGTTGAGGTTGCCTGACGACAGCGCGTTGAGCTGCGTCGTCGTCAGGCCTGCGTCTGCGCCGTGCTCAGCGCACCGAGCTGCGTGGTCGAGAAGTTGCCCAGCGCCGTGGTGGTGAGGCCCTTGAGCTGGGTCGCGGTCAGCGCGTTGGCCTGCGTGGTGGTGAAGGCCTGCACCTCGGTCGAGGTGAGCACGCCGATCTGCGCCGTGGTGAGCGCCGCCGACCTGGCCGGCGGTCAGCAGACCGATGTTGGTCGCGGTCAGGCTGTCGACCGCAGTCGTCGTCAGGCCCGCGACCTGGGCGGTCGAGAGCTCGGTGAGCGTCAGCGCGTTCAGGTTGCCCGACGACAGCGCGTTGAGCTGGGTGGTGGTCAGCGCCTGGGTCTGTGTCGTGCTCAGCGCACCGAGCTGGGTGGTCGAGAAGTTGCCCAGCGCCGTGCTGGTCAGCCCCTTGAGCTGGGTCGCGGTCAGCGCGTTGGCCTGCGTGGTGGTGAAGGCCTGCACCTCGGTCGAGGTCAACACGCCGATCTGCGCCGTGGTGAGCGCCCCGACCTGGCCGGCGGTCAGCAGGCCGATGTTGGTGGCGGTCAGGCTGTCGACCGCCGTGGTGGTCAGGCCCGCGACCTGGCCGTGGAGAGCTCGGTCGAGCGTCAGCGCGTTCAGGTTGCCGGCCGACAGCGCGTTGAGCTGGGTCGTGGTCAGCGCCTGCGTCTGCGCGGTGCTCAGCGCGCCGAGCTGCGTGGTCGAGAAGTTGCCCAGCGCCGTGCTGGTCAGGCCCTTGAGCTGGGTGGCGGTGAGCGCGTTGGCCTGCGTGGTGGTGAAGGCCTGCACCTCGGTCGAGGTCAGCACGCCGATCTGCGCCGTGGTCAGCGCCGCGACCTGAGCGGCGGTCAGCAGGCCGATGTTGGTGGTGGTCAGGCTGTCGACCGCGGTCGTGTTGAGACCGGCGACCTGCGCGGTCGAGAGCTCGGTCGAGCGTCAGCGCGTTCAGGTTGCCTGCCGACAGCGCGTTGAGCTGGGTCGTGGTCAGCGCCTGGGTCTGCGCCGTGGTCAGCGCGCCGAGCTGGGTGGTCGAGAAGTTGCCCAGCGCCGTGCTGGTCAGCCCCTTGAGCTGGGTGGCGGTCAGCGCGTTGGCCTGCGTGGTGGTGAAGGCCTGCACCTCGGTCGAGGTGAGCACGCCGATCTGCGCGGTGGTCAGCGCCCCGACCTGGCCGGCGGTCAGCAGGCCGATGTTGGTGGCGGTCAGGCTGTCGACCGCAGTGGTGGTCAGGCCCGCGACCTGGCGGTGGAGAGCTCGGTCAGCGTCAGCGCGTTGAGGTTGCCTGACGACAGCGCGTTGAGCTGGGTGGTGGTCAGCGCCTGGGTCTGCGCCGTGCTCAGCGCACCGAGCTGGGTGGTCGAGAAGTTGCCCAGCGCCGTGCTGGTCAGGCCCTTGAGCTGGGTGGCGGTCAGCGCGTTGGCCTGCGTGGTGGTGAAGGCCTGGACCTCGGTCGAGGTGAGCACGCCGATCTGCGCCGTGGTCAGCGACGCCGACCTGGCCGGCGGTCAGCAGGCCGATGTTGGTCGCGGTCAGGCTGTCGACCGCGGTGGTGGTCAGGCCAGCGACCTGAGCCGTCGAAGCTCGGTCGAGCGTCAGCGCGTTCAGGTTGCCGGACGACAGCGCGTTGAGCTGCGTCGTGGTCAGCGCCTGGGTCTGCGCGGTGCTCAGCGCACCGAGCTGGGTGGTCGAGAAGTTGCCCAGCGCCGTGCTGGTCAGCCCCTTGAGCTGGTTGGCGGTCAGCGCGTTGGCCTGCGTGGTGGTGAAGGCCTGCACCTCGGTCGAGGTGAACACGCCGATCTGCGCCGTGGTCAGCGCCCCGACCTGGCCGGCGGTCAGCAGGCCGATGTTGGTCGCGGTCAGGCTGTCGACCGCCGTGGTGGTCAGGCCGGCCACCTGGCCGTGGACAACTCGGTCAGGTCAGCGCGTTCAGGTTGCCCGACGACAGCGCGTTGAGCTGCGTCGTGGTCAGCGCCTGGGTCTGCGCCGTGCTCAGCGCACCGAGCTGCGTGGTCGAGAAGTTGCCCAGCGCCGTGCTGGTCAGGCCCTTGAGCTGGGTCGCGGTCAGCGCGTTGGCCTGCGTGGTGGTGAAGGCCTGCACCTCGGTCGAGGTGAACACGCCGATCTGCGCCGTGGTCAGCACCGCCAACCTGGCGGCGGTCAGCAGACCGATGTTGGTCGCGGTCAGGCTGTCGACCGCGGTGGTGGTCAGACCGGCGACCTGAGCCGTCGAAGCTCGGTGAGCGTCAGCGCGTTCAGGTTGCCGGACGACAGCGCGTTGAGCTGCGTGGTGGTCAGCGCCTGGGTCTGCGCCGTGCTCAGCGCACCGAGCTGGGTGGTCGAGAAGTTGCCCAGCGCCGTGCTGGTCAGACCCTTGAGCTGGTTCGCCGTCAGCGCGTTGGCCTGCGTGGTGGTGAAGGCCTGCACCTCGGTCGAGGTGAACACGCCGATCTGCGCCGTGGTGAGCGCCGACCTGGCGGCGGTCAGCAGGCCGATGTTGGTCGCGGTCAGGCTGTCGACCGCCGTGGTCGTCAGGCCCGCGACCTGAGCGGTGGAGAGCTCGGTCGATCGTCAGCGCGTTCAGGTTGCCCGGACGACAGCGCGTTGAGCTGCGTGGTGGTCAGCGCCTGCGTCTGCGCGGTGCTCAGCGCACCGAGCTGCGTGGTCGAGAAGTTGCTCCAGCGCGGTGCTGGTCAGGCCCTTGAGCTGGTTGCCGGTCAGCGCGTTGGCCTGCGTGGTGGTGAAGGCCTGCACCTCGGTCGAGGTGAACACGCCGATCTGCGAGGTTGTCAGCACGCCGACCTGACCGGCGGTCAGCAGGCCGATGTTGGTCGCGGTCAGGCTGTCGACCGCGGTGGTGGTCAGACCGGCGACCTGGGCCGTCGACATTCGGTGAGCGTCAGCGCATTCAGGTTGCCGGACGACAGCGCGTTGAGCTGCGTCGTGGTCAGTGCCTGGGTCTGCGCGGTGCTCAGCGCACCGAGCTGCGTGGTCGAGAAGTTGCCCAGCGCCGTGCTGGTCAGCCCCTTGAGCTGGTTGGCGGTCAGCGCGTTGGCCTGCGTGGTGGTGAAGGCCTGCACCTCGGTCGAGGTCAGCGCGCCGATCTGCGGCGGTGGAGAGGACGCCGACCTGAGTTGCGGTCAGCAGGCCGACATTGGTGGCGGTCAGGCTGTCGACCGCTGTGGTGGTCAGGCCCGCGACCTGCGCGGTGGACAATTCCGTGACCGTCAGCGCGTTCAGGTTGCCCGCCGACAGCGCGTTGAGCTGGGTCGTGGTCAGTGCCTGGGTCTGCGTGGTGTTCAGCGCGCCCAGCTGCGTGGTCGAGAAATTGCTCAGCGCGGTGCTGGTGAGGCCCTTGAGCTGCGTCGCCGTGATGGCGTTGGCCTGCGTCGTGGTGAAAGCCTGAACTTCCGTGGACGACAGGGCGCCGATGCCGGTCGTCGTCATCACTCCGATCTGGGTCGCGGTCAGTTGCGCGACCTGCGTGTTGGTCAGCGCTTCCATCTGCAGCGTGAGCAGTGACTTGATGACGTTGGTCGAAAGCGCGGCGACCTGCGTGGTCACCAGGTATTGAAGATCGGTCGTCTCCATCGCGTTGACCTGTGTCGCGGTCAACGCGTTGACCTGCGCCGTGCTCAGCGCAGCGATGTCGGTGGTTTCGAGATCGACGATAGCCGTCGTGGAGAGAAGAGAAACCTGTTGAGGGGTCAACAGCGAAATGATCGACGGCATCAAACGTACTCCCGCATTCTGCGGCGCGATGGCTCGGCTCCAGCGCGAATGGACAAACGCCTGGGTGTACGTAAATTCACATTCAGAAGTTAAATACCTCTAACCATCCCTGCCCCAGTTCGTTAAAATTGGGTTGCGAAAATTAACCGTGCGTTAACGATTGAGGCCGCGTCGTGCGCGGCCTGCCGTGCAATTGCAGATAAAAAATGGATAGGAGAATAATAAAGCCGAGCGCGTCAGCGCCGCTTCACGTCCGGATTGGCCAGACGCAGCGGCTCGACCTTCTCATAGGCGGCGATCTGCTCAAAGCATTCGCGGAAATAGAGCTCGAAATTGTCCCATTCCGCCCAGCCGAGGTGCGGCACGCAGAGCGCGTTCGGCATCTTGAGCAGCGGATGATTGCCGCCGGTCACCGGCTCCTTCTCATAGACGTCGACCGCGGCGTAGCCGGGCCGGCCCTTGCCTAAAGCCTCGACCAGCGCGCCGGGCTTGATCAACTCGGCCCGCGCCGTGTTGACGATCAGCGCCGTCGGCTTCATCCGGGCGAGATCCTCAGGGCCGACAATGCCGCGGGTTTCAGGACGAAGCCGGACATGGAGCGACAGCACGTCGGAGCGCTCGAACAGGTCGTCCTTGCCGGATGCGGCCTGGTAGCCAGCCTCGCAGCGCTTTCTGCAGCGACTTCTCCTGGCCCCACACCAGCACCTTCATCCCCATGCCGGCCATGGACTTCGCCACCAGTTGGCCGATGAAGCCGAGGCCATAGATGCCGAGCGTCGAGCCGCTCAGGCGATGTGACAGCGTGCACGGCCAGTCGCCGCGCTTCATCCGCTCGGCCTCCAGCGCGATGTTCCGCCGCGAGGCGACGATCAGCGCGACGGTGAGCTCGGCCGGCGCATCGGGCGAATTGCTCTTTCCCGTCGAGACCGGAATCCCGAGCTCGGTGCAGGCCTTGAAATCGATGGTGCCGGCGCCGCGCCCGACCAAAGCCAGCAGCTTGAGGTTGGGCAGCCGCTCCAGCAGCGCGCGGGAAAACTCGACGCGCTCGCGGATCGACACCACCACATCGGCATCGCGCAAACGCTCGACCAGATGATCGAGGTCGCGCGCCGGCTCGCGGTAGCGCGTCACGTCGTGATGCTTGATCAGGGAGAAGCACGCGAGCTTGTCGACGACATCCTGATAGTCGTCCGGAATTGCAATTTTCACGGAAGTCTCTTCAAGCGCGGGCGCGTAGCGCGTGACCGACCAGAGTCTTGCCGAGCGACCAGACCGCGCCGGGGACGCGGTGGCTGGCGGCGATCACCGCATCGAACGAGTTGATGATCCAGTCGCAGTCCTCCTCCGTCACCGTAAGCGGCGGCAGCAGCTTGATGGTGTGGCTGGCGTGCCCGGCAACCTGGGTGAGGATCTTGTGGTCCTTGAACAGCGGGATGGCGATCAGCTGGCAGAACAACCCGCTGCTCGCGGTTTCGACGATGTTCCACGACGCCTTCAAGGTGAGCGATTTCGGCGGGCCGAATTCGACGCCGATCATCAGGCCCTTGCCTCGCACATTATGGAGAAGTTCGTAACGCGGAATCATGGCGGCCAGCGCCTTCATGATCCGCTCGCCTTTCTGAGCGGCCTCTTGAACGAGACGCTCGGACTCGATCACGTCGAGCGTGGCGATGCCGGCCACCATGGCCAGGTCGTTCTTCGAGAAGGTCGAGCCATGCACCACGGCGCGATCCATGCGGTTGAAGATTTTTTCGAAAATAGACTTGCGGGTGAGCACGGCGCCGATCGGGATTTGTCCGCCGGACAAGCCCTTCGCGAGCAGCACCATGTCCGGCTCGACGCCCCAATGCTCGATGGCGAGAAATCGCCCGGTGCGGCCGAGCCCGGTCTGGATCTCGTCTGCAACGAACAAGGTCCCGTGCTTGCGGCAAAGCTCGGCCGCGGATTTCAAGTAGCCGTCAGATGGCAGGTTCACGCCCTTGCCCTGGATCGGCTCGACGATGAAGGCAGCTACGTTGCGCGACGACAGCGCCTGTTCCAGCGCGGCGAGGTCGTTGAACGGCACACTGACACAGTCCGGCAGCAGCGGGCCGAAGCCGGCGCGGAACATATCGTCGCCGTTGAGGGACAGCGCGCCGTACGTCAGGCCGTGGAACGCATGATCGCAATGGACGATGCCCTGCCGGCCGGTCGCGCCGCGAGCGAATTTGATCGCGGCCTCGACGGCCTCCGCACCAGAGTTCGCGAAGAACACCTTTTCGAGATACGGCGTGTACGCCAGTAATTTTTCGGCGAGGACGCCGGCGAGAGTTGGCACGTCGAGCTGCACGAGATTGGGCAGATCGGCATCGAGCGCGCTCTTCAGCGCGTCGCGCACCACGGGATGATTGCGCCCGATCGCGAAAACGCCGAAGCCGCTGAGCAGATCGAGATAGCGGCTGCCGTCACGGTCGTAGAGATATTGCCCCTGGCCTTTGCAGAAGCCGACGTCGTAGCCGATCGTCCGCAGAACCCGCACCATCTGTTCGTTGAGATGGCGGCTGTGCAGCTGGTAACGGTCAGCCTCGCGTTCGGCAAACAGCCCGGTGATGTCGTGCCTCATGCGCGTCGGTCAACCCTTGGGTTTTGGTTCCGTTTCTCTACAGAGCGGCAACAACGATGATAGCGGCGGCCTTAGACTAACGCGCGGGACCCGATTGTCGCAGCCTATTCGGCACCCTTAAGCGGATTTTACACCCTTGCGGGAGGTCGGCCACGCCGCGCGTTGATGCGCCGGGCGATCTGGTTCAGGAACATGGCCGTCGGCCGCAGGATCAGCATATCGGCGGTCAAAGCCGCCAGCATGGCAAAAGCGCTCAGCCAACCGAACAGCCGCAAAGACGGCAGGTCGGAGAACACGGTCACCGCGAGGCCGCACGCCAGCACCACCGAGGTCAGGATCAACGCCGGGCCGACCAGGATGGTTGCACGCTCCACGCCCACCCCCGGATCGGCGTCGGGCCGGTCCTCCAATCTGAGCCGATTGAGGAAGTGAATGGTCGCGCTCAGCCCCAGGCCGAACGACACCACCAGCGCCACCACGCTGGCGAACTGCAGGCCCTCGCCCATCAGCCACAGCACGGTCCCGGCCATCACGACCGGGAAGATGCCGGGCAGAATGCTGACCAGCATCACCAGCACCGAGCGGAAAGCCAGCCCGATGAAGGCCGCAACGAAGACGATCTCCACCGTCAGCGCCATGTTGAGCTTGCCGATCATGCTGGCGCTGTTGCGCGCCGCAATGGCGGAAAGACCTGTGACCGAAATCCGGTAGCCCGGGTGCGCCTGACGCACCGTGCCGAGCGCCTTGTCGAGCGCCTCAACCACGGGAAGGAGCTGGCTGGCGTCGGAATCCGGGATACGGCCGGCAACCACGACGGCGTCCTGTTCCGCGGAAACAAACCGCCGGGTCAGATACTCGGGCAGCAGATCGACATATTGCTTGAGCGTCGCGATGTCGTTCTTGCCTGCCTTCTCGGCAAGCCAGCGCCGCAACGACTCCACCGACCAGACGTTGCCGACGCCCGCCTGTTTCTCGACGATCGCATGGACGTCGGCGATGGTCTTGAGGGTTTCATCGCCATAGAGCGATGCGCCTTTTGGAAATTCGATCAGAATGTCGATCGGATTGGCCCCCGTGAGCTTGGCGTCGAGCCGGCCGCTTGCTTCCACCGCTTGCTGCTTGTCGGGAACCTGGTCGGCGAGGCGGTAGCGCGGCTCAAGGCTGGCGTAGATCACCGAAAGGCCAATCACAACCACAATGGCAATCAAACTGTAGAGCCCAGGGTGACTCACCATGCGCACGGCGATCCAGCTGCAGAAGCGGCGCAACACCGTGACGCCGGTGTCCTTGGCCTGGAGAGTTGCCGTGAACTTCTTCTCGTCGCGGATCAAGAGAACGCCGAGCAAAGGCACCAGCATGAGAACGCCGAGCAGCGCGATGACGGTGGCCGCGAGGCCGGCTTCGCCGAAGGTGCGGATCAGCTCCGAGTTCGAGAACATCAGCGCGATAAACGAAATCGCCGCGGTGCCGTGGGTCAGGACGCAGGCCGGGCCGACCACCAGCAGCGCTTCGCGGAACGCTTCGTATTTGTTCTGTCCGGCGATCAGCCGGTCGCGCGCAGCAAAGGTGAGCTGCATGCTGTCGGCGAAACTGATCACCATGATGAGCGGCGTCATCACGTTCAGGAACATATTGAGGCGGAAGTCTAGCCAGCCGAGGAATCCGAGCGAGAGTAGGATCGCCACCAGAGGCGGCGCCGCCGCGATGATCATGAACGAGACCCGGCGGAAGAACAGGATTGCGATCAGGCAGCCGGCCGCGAAGCCGAACGCGTTATAGAGCAGCCGGTCGCGCTCGACCGCGTTGCGGATCTCGAGCTGCATCACCGGAACGCCGGCGAGCTGGTTGCGCAGCCCCGAGCCTTCGAGGTTTTCCGTCATGGTTTTGCGGATTTCGCCAATCGTATCGTTGAGCCCTCGCGTCTGGACGATCGCCGGATTGAGCGCGAGCACAACCAGCGCAAGTTCGCCGTCTTCCGACAGCAATTTTCCGCGGATGATCTCGTTGGAGAGGATGCGCTTGACCAGCGCCTGGTATTCCGCGCCTTCCGGCAAGTCTGCGGGAAACAGCGGCGCCGGAAGCTGATTGCCTTCGGGCGGCTGGCGGGCGGAGAAGAGGGAGATGATGCCGCGCGTGCCGTCGATCAACTGAACGTCGGTCACGAGATTGCGCAGCCGCTCGAGATTCTCCCGCGCCAGCAGGTTCTTGCCCTCGATAACGATCAGCACGTCGTATTCGCTGGACGGGAACCGCTTCGTAACCTCTTCAAATTGCTTGAATTCCGGCGTGTCGGAGCGGAACAGCTGGCTGAGCGAATCGTCGACCTTGAGGCGCAGCGCGCCAAATGCCGCGAGCACCATCAGAACGACCAGAATGAGCGCCGAAACGCGCGGAGCAATCAGGGAAATCAGGCCGACACGCTCGATGCCGAGCGCCAATTGCTTATGCCAGGGCTGCGACCGCAAGGGGTCGGACGATCCGCCGGACACGCCAATTCTCCGAATTGCACCGCCGGCGCCCCGGCTCCAAGCCCCGGTCAACGCATAACTATTTCCGGGGACCCCCGCAAGGAGAGACGGATTTCCTCCCCAAACCGCTACTTTTCAGCCTTTCAGAACAGCCCGTTGTTCTTGGTTCTCCGCGACCTCGTGGCTATATTCCGGGCGTTGTTCCGGGACTATCGCGAGTTATTGCACCAACGCTCCGGAAGACCCCGTTTCGGAGAAGGAAATTCCATGTCGGGTTCGGTGTCGAGTTCGGCGGCCCCCAGCGACCGGCGCACCTGCGTCCCGGTCAAGGTCGGCAACGTGACGGTGGGCGGCGGCGCGCCGATCGTGGTGCAGTCGATGACCAACACCGACACCGCGGACATCGACGCCACGGTGCGCCAGGTCGCGGCCCTCGCCCAGGCCGGCTCCGAGATCGTGCGCATCACCGTCGACCGCGACGAGGCCGCCGCGGCCGTGCCGAAGATCAAGGAGCGGCTGCTCAGGATGGGCGTCGACGTCCCGATCGTCGGCGACTTCCACTACATCGGCCATAAGCTGCTGGCCGAGCATCCCGGCTGCGCCGAGGCGCTCGACAAGTACCGCATCAATCCCGGCAACGTCGGCTTCAAGGACAAGAAGGACAAGCAGTTCTCCGCGATCGTCGAGATGGCGATCAAGCACGACAAGCCGGTGCGCATCGGCGCCAACTGGGGCTCGCTCGACCAGGAGCTGCTCACGCACCTGATGGACGAGAACACCAAGTCGCCGAACCCGCAGGACGCCCGCGCGATCACCCGCGAGGCGATGATCCAGTCGGCGCTGCTCTCCGCCGCACGCGCCGAGGAGATCGGGCTGCCGCGCAACAAGATCATCCTGTCGGCGAAGGTGTCCGCGGTGCAGGACCTGATCGCGGTCTATCAGGACCTCGGCCGCCGCTCCGACTACGCCATCCACCTCGGGCTCACCGAAGCCGGCATGGGAAGCAAGGGCATCGTCGCCTCCTCCGCGGCGCTCGGCATCCTGCTGCAGGAGGGCATTGGCGACACCATCCGCGTCTCGCTGACGCCCGAGCCCGGCGGCGACCGCACCGTCGAGGTGAAGGTCGCGCAGGAAATTCTGCAGACCATGGGCTTTCGCACCTTCGTGCCGCTGGTCGCGGCCTGCCCCGGCTGCGGCCGCACCACCTCGACCACGTTCCAGGAGCTCGCGGGCGGCATCCAGAGGTTCATCATCGACTCGATGCCGGAGTGGAAGAAGCGCTATCCCGGCGTCGAAGCGCTCAACGTCGCGGTGATGGGCTGCATCGTCAACGGACCTGGTGAGTCGAAGCACGCCGACATCGGCATCTCGCTGCCCGGCACCGGCGAGGCGCCGGCCGCGCCCGTGTTCATCGACGGCAAGAAGGCGATGACGCTGCGCGGCCCGACCGTGTCGGCCGACTTCAAGCAGATCGTGATCGATTATATCGAGAAGCGGTATGGGGCTGGCGGGCAGAAGGCAGCGGAGTAGTTTCGCCGCTCCGGTTCGGGCCCTCCATGAATATCATCCTCGGCATCAACACTGTCTTCGCCCTGTTCGTGCTGTTCACGACGACGCTGTGCATTCTCGGATGGCTTTGCATGCGCGCGCTCAAATTCGTCGCGCGGCTGCTTCGCCCGCTGTCCGAGGACGAGCAACCGGCCTCGCAGCGGCAACAGCCAACATCCGCGCCGACACCCAGCCAACAGCCGCAACAGAGAAAAGCCGCGTAAGAGTATCTCGCTGCCGGTAGGCGCTGGTGCGGCGTGGTGCGGGTGGCCAGAGGGCAGCGCAGCAACCTGTGGCGTTGGTAACTTGATTGCTGGTCGCCGAAACCTTGCAAGGCGGTCCTTTTCCCCAGCGAGCAATCCAACGCGAAACGTCCACTGGCCATATAGCACTTGGCTTGCTCAGCATCCGCGTGCACAATTGGTAAGTGAGGGGGCAGAGCTATGAACTCTCCGATTCCTCCTTCAGCCGCGGACCTTCCACCGGAAGGCCCTGACAACATCGACGAAGCGGCGCTCGCCGAAGTGATGCGGGTTACGCCGCTCGGCGCCGCGGTCGTGGCCGGCACGGCCGTTGCGTTGCTGGTCGCAGGCTACCTGGCAATGTATTTCCTCGTCTTCCTGCCGCGCGGCACGGTGGGATAGCCATGACCGACCACCCCGTTGAAGTTCACGAGCGGCGAATTCTCGGCACGGAGCTGCTCTGGGCGTTCGGCGTCGGCATTCTCGTTGCCGCAATGCTTTCGGTCATCGTCTTCACGGCGCTGTCCATGAACATCAACCCGCCGAGCAACGTCGAACGCATTGACCCAAAGACGCTGCATCTTTCGGGCGAGTTCGCTGAGCACAATCTCGGCACCACGGTGGGACCGGACGGCCGCGTCACGGCGCGGATCATCGCCACGCAATTCATGTTCGTGCCGCGCTGCGTTGCCGTCCCCCAGGGGCGGCCCGTTACGCTCCGCTTCGCGACACCTGACGTCGTCCACGGACTTCTGGTCACCGGGACCAATGTGAACACCATGGTGATGCCCGGCTTTGTTGCCCAGGTGCACACCGAATTCGTCCGGACCGGCGACCTGCTCATGCCGTGTCATGAGTATTGCGGCCTGGGCCACAGCGAGATGTGGGCGACCGTTCAGGTCATGCCGGAAAGCCAATTCAAGCCGGGTCCAGACGGGAGAGTTTCCTGTGCGCAGCGTTGAGCGGCTTTGCCTCGCGCATTTCTGGGTGGCCTTCGCGGCATTCCTGGTCGCCTGCCTGCTCGGTGCGTGGCAGATGTGGGTTCGCAGTCCATTGGGCGCCAACATCGGCACGCCGGGCCAGTACTTCATGTCGGTCACGGCGCACGGCGTTTCGATGGCCTATGTGCTGACCACGTTCTTCATCATGGGGTTCGGCTATTTCGTCGCGGTGACGTCGCTCAATCGTCCGCTCCCCGGCAAAGGCTGGGCATGGGCGGCATTCTGGATTGCGACCGCAGGCGTCGTGATGACCGTGATCACGATCCTGATGGGCAAGGCCTCGGTGCTCTTCACGTTCTATCCGCCACTCATGGCAAGCCCATGGTTCTACATCGGGCTGGTGCTGGTGGTCGCAGGCTCCTGGATCTGGTGCGTTCTCATGCTCGTCGCGATGCGCGACTGGAAACGAGAAAATCCCGGACAGCCCGTACCGCTTGCGATGTTCGCCACGGTGGCCAACGCGATGCTGTGGCTATGGACCACGGTCGGCGTGGCGGCGGAACTGGTCTTTCAGGTCATTCCCGCTTCGCTCGGCCTGGTGCAAACGATCGACGCCGGCCTAGCCCGCACCCTGTTCTCATGGACGCTCCACGCCATCGTCTATTTCTGGCTCATCCCGGCCTATATCGCGTTCTATACGATGGTGCCGCGCGCGGCCGGCGGGCGGCTCTACAGCGATACGATGGGCCGCCTCACGTTCATCCTGTTCCTGATCTACAGCCTTCCGGTCGGCATGCACCATCTGCTGATGGACCCCCAGCACGCCAACGGCTGGAAGTTCATCCAGTCGCTGCTCACGGCCTTCGTCGCCGTGCCGACGCTGCTGACGATTTTCACCATCACCGCGTCGCTTGAGATTGCGGGACGGCTGCGCGGCGGCCGCGGTGTGTTCGGCTGGATCGGCGCGCTGCCGTGGGACCGGCCGATGGTGCTGGCCACCGGCCTTGCTTTCATCATGCTCGGCTTCGGCGGTTTCGGCGGGCTGATCAACATGGGCTACGGCATGAACGCGATGGTGCACAACACCGCGTGGATCACGGCGCACTTCCATCTGATTTTCGGCGGCTCCGTGGTCATCATGTATTTCGCGATCGCCTACGAGATATGGCCGAGATTGACTGGCCGCGAGTACGCATCCCCTGCCCCGCTGCGCCTGCAACTGTGGCTGTGGTTCATCGGCATGATGGTGATGACGCTGCCGTGGCATTGGCTCGGCCTTGAGGGCCAGTGGCGGCGCGTCGCCAACTTCAACTATGCCGATCCGATCATCGCGAGCTGGGGACCATGGGTCATCGTCTCTCTTGTCGGCGGCCTGGTTCTGCTCGTCTCCGCGGTGCTGTTCGTGCGCAATCTCGCCGTGCTCCACCGCAGTCCATTGCGCGTGCAGCACCAGCCGTTCTACGCGCTGGCGGTACATCCGCCGCATCGCGTTCCTGCCGCGCTCAACGGGTTCGGACTCTGGAACGTGCTTGTGCTTGTTCTGATGGTGCTGGCCTACGGCTACCCTATCGCTCAGTTCGTGATCGACCCATCGCCGTCGGCGATGGTGCATCGGATGCATTAGGAGCCGGCAATGGCGCAGCCATCCGACCCTCATGTCCTCGATCGGCCCTGGCGAATCTGGGCAACGATCTCCGTCTTCAGCATCATGCTGGCCGGCATCGTTTTGGGCGTGGTGATCATTCCCATTGTCCAGGGACGGAGCGACGGGATCGACGCCTTCACCGCGATTTGCAGAGCGCTCGGAATATTGCCGGGATCGCCGGCCCGGCAGCAGGTCTCCGATCGCACGCCGCCGAGCCCGGTGTCGCAGGTGGTTTGGACATCGGGGGTGCTGCAAATCCTCGCCGATGCTAAACCGGAGCGAGGACAGGCCAAGGCGCAGGAGGTTTGCGTTTCATGCCACGGCGACAAGGGCGTGTCGGTGGGGCCGCAGTTTCCGCACCTGGCCGGTCAATCGGGCGCAGCGATCTACAAGCAACTGAACGATTACCGGTCGGGCAGCCGCGCGCATCCGCAAATGACGGACGTCGCGAAGGCGCTGGACGAACCGACGTTGGCCGACATTGCCGCCTACTACGCAGCCCAGCCAACGCGCAATCCAAATCCCGTGACTCTGGCCTCGGCGCCTGCAGCGATCGTCCAACTGGTCGAACTCGGCGACCCAAGCCGCAACATCCCGCCCTGTTCGTCGTGCCATCGGCCGGGTTCGGGCGGCCCGATTGAAACACCGATCCTTGCCGAACAGGTGCAGGAATACACCGCCTCGCAGTTGAAGCTGTATGCGTCGGGCGAACGGCGCAACGACGTCTACGGGCGCATGAAAGTCATAGCATCACAGCTCACTCCGGCCGAGATTGAGGGATTGGCCGCTTATTATCGAGCTGGCTTTAGATAGTCTGCCTCAAGTATGAATCTCAAACTCGCCGTTGATCTCGACGGGAATCCCATGCGGCAATTCGGCGAGACCGACGGCTGAGCGCGCGTGCTGGCCCGCTTTAGGTCCGAGCAGCTCGTAGAAAAAATCGGATGCGCCGTCGATGACCTGCGGCATGCGGTCGAAGCCGGGCGCCACGTTGACCATTCCGAACAGCCGCACCAGCCGCTTGACGCGGTCGAGATCGCCCAGCTCGGCCTTGAGGCTGGCGAGGATCGACAGCGCGACGGCACGGGAGGTCGCGTAGCCCTCCTCGATGGTGACGTCCTTGCCGAGCTTGCCGGCGTGCTTGACGCCCGGCAGCGCCGGCAGATCGCGGCCGTGACCCGAGACGAACACGATCGGGCCGGCCACCACGCATCCGGTCCGGTTGGGATTGGGAAACTTGAAAGGCGCCGGCAGCGTGTATCCCATCTGCCGGACTTTGTCTTCGATCGCGCTCATTGGTGTCCCTCTGCCTGGCCTGCGGGGTCTTTACGACCACTCCGCCTTTCGTGAACACTGAAGGATACACGGCGAAAGGCCAGCATGTCGCCTGCAACGAAGAACCCGAAGACCCAAGCCATCCTGCCGGTGGCAATACCGGGCACGCAACACCGTCTCGCGCGCGGCATCCGGGCCGGCCGCTGGCTGTTCGCCACCGGGCAGGCCGGCACCGACTACGTCCATGGCCTCGCGCCGGAGGTGCTGCAATCCGGCCATCCGTTCGACGGGCCCTCGCAGGCGCACCGCGAGGCGCGGCGGCTGTTCAGGAATGTCGATGAGGTTCTCGCCGCGGGCGGATCGAACGCGGCCAACGTCGTGCGGGTCGATCAGTACTACACGTCGGCGGACGCCGTGCCGGCTTACCACGAGACCCGGAAAGAATACTTCAAGGGCAAGGTGCCGCCGTCGACGTCCAATCTGCATCGCCGGTTTTCGCGCGCGCAGCAGTCGATGGAGGTGCAGGTGATGGCGGCCGTGCCGGGCGGCGGCTTCGAGGCGCGCCACGAAACCGGCGCCGGCGCCTACGCCATCCACTCGAGCTCCGGGTACAGCCCGGCCTTGAGCGCCGGCGACTTCCGCTTCGTCCCCGGTCAGACCGCCGAAGCGCGCGACGAGCACGAGCCGGGCCTCGATCCCGAGGCGAAGCGCGGCCGCGGCTTGTGGAAGGGGATCCCGATCAAATTCGAAACCGACTTCATCATCCGGCGCAAGACGCAGCCGACGCTGCAGGCGGTCGGCGCGGACCTCGACACCGTGGTGAAGGCGCAAATCTACCTGCGCGACCAGGCGGACGTCCCCAACTTCCGCGAGGTCTGGGCGAAGCATTTCCCGGTCGAGCCCGCGACCACCATCATCGCGACCGAGACGCCGGGCTTCATCATGCCGGAGTCGCGCATCGAGATTAACGTCATCGCGCTCGCCAAGGACGGCAAGACGAAGAAAGAGGTGATCGCTCCGATCCCGCCGCTGTTCACGGGCGCAACGGCCGCGGTGCGCGCCGGCGACCTGCTGTTCATCTCCGGGCTGATGGCGGTGCGTGGCGGCGCGCTGGTGCCGCAGGCCAAGGCCGATCCGGCGCAGCCGTTCTACGCCATTCCTGCGAAGGCGGAGCTGCGCGAAATCCTCGCGCAGGCCGAGGCGATCTGCCAGGCGGCGGGCACGAGCCTCAACAACACGGTGCGCATTCAGCAATTCCATTCGAGCCTCGCCGATCTGCCGGCGACGCTCGACGTGTGGACGGAGGCGCTCGACGGAATGCCGCTGCCGCTTTCCCCGATCGAAGTGCCGTGGCTCCCGGTGCCCGATGCGCGGCTGCAGGTCGATCTGTGGGTGTACATTCCGCAATAAAACCGGCGAGAATGGTCCGGGTCTTGCTTGATCCGGCGGACACGCGCGAGCGCAGGAGACGACGATGAACTTGAAGCAACTCACGACAATCGTCGCCGCGTGCGCGGCGCTGGCCGGGTCGGTGACGCAGGCGTTTGCCCAGCAATGGCCGACCCGCTCGGTGAAGGTCGTGGTTCCGTATGGCGCCGGCGGCGTCACCGACACCATGGCGCGCCTCACCGCCGACCGCCTGACCAAGGCGCTGGGCCAGTCGTTCGTCATCGAGAACAAGGTCGGCGCCGGCGGCGCGATCGGCGTCGACTATGCGCTGAGCCTGCCGCGCGACGGCTACACCATCCTGTTCGTCGGCAGCACGCTCTTCACCGTGCTGCCGCTGGCGCAGAAGGTGAACTACGAGCCGCTGAAGGATCTTGTGCCGGTCAGCATCACCGGCACCAACGGCATGGTGATGGTGGTGCCGAAGGATTCGCCGTTCAAGACGCTGAAGGAGTTCGTCGACTACGCGCGCGCGAACCCCGGCAAGATCACCTATGCGACCGGCGGGCCGGCCACCAACAACCATCTCGCGACCGCGTATTTCGCCGGCAAGGAAAAGCTCGACATGGTGCATGTGCCGTTCAAGGGCGGCCAGCCCGCGCTGACGGCGGTGATGTCGAAATCGGTCGACATGCTGTTCAGCAATTCGTCCGACCTGATCGAGCCGGCCAAGGCCGGCACGGTGCGCGCGCTTGCGGTGTCGACGCCGAAGCGCATGCCGCAACTGCCGGACGTTCCGGCCGTTGCCGAAGTCTATCCGGGTTACGACTACATCGCCTGGAACGGCTACGCCGTGCCGGGCGGCGTGCCGGAGGAGGTCAAGAAGCGTCTCGCCGAAGTGCTGCTGCCGATCACCCGCGAGCCGCAGATCGTCGAGACCTTCAACAAGCTGGGCATCGACGCGCTCGGCACAACGCCGGACGAGGCGCTCGCCACCATCCGCAAGGACATGCCGGTCTACTCCCAGATCGTCGATATCGCGGGCGTGCGGCTCAAGTAGAGCGTGGCGGCCCGACCGTGTCGGCCGACGCCACAACGCGGCTCACCGCGCCTTAAACGTCGCAGGTGCTTGATCGCATCGGCGACAGGGCCCAGCGGCCCGCTTGATTAAATCTGTCTCGTTCGTCGCAAGCCTCCATTAAGGCTGAGCAACTCAACTCCTTTGACCGTCAACACGTCGATAATCATCATGGAATAGAAGGTCACGCCATCAATCTCAGTGAGAGGCGACGTGAAGAACAAGCTCCCAGTGTTGATCGCCCTGGTCGTTGCAGTCACTGGCTTCAGCATCGATCCGAGCCACGCACGGCGCATTCGTCTTTCGATGCCCGCCGCGAAGGCCGCGCCCGCCGCCGCCGCGAAGCCGGCGCCCGTCGCCGCCGCCCGCAAGGACGGCGGTCTCGCGAGACCGCATTTTTTTGTGACGCCCGGCGTCGCCATCCGGCCGCCGAATGGCGCAGCCGCGGCCAGCGCGCCAGTGGCCGCCACCGCGACGCCCGCCCCGGTCATGGGCGAGGGAATGCCTTCGGTTGACAAGGCTTCGGCTGAAGCAACCAAGCGCGATGACCCGCCCGCCAAGCGTGAGGAACCCGCCGCGCGCCCGGCGCAGAGGCACTTCGTCGATCTCACCCCGGACCCGCCAAAGCCTCAGCGCGAGCTCGGCCGGTCTCCGCCGCCTCGTATGAACGTCACGCTCTGTTACAAGACCGCGACAGGACAGTGCAGCAGCCCGTAGTGATGCTGCACGGGGCCGGCCGCGCCGGTCCTCACCGGCGGCAAGAACGCGATGACGCTGCATAAAAGCAGAAGGCCCGCCGTACATCCGGGCGGGCCGTTCTGTGACTTATGGTGGGAGCGTTACTTTGCAGTTCACGCCTCGCCACTGTCGGAACGATAACGCGCCACCCTGTCACACGTTCCTCGAAAAAATGTCCCCGCCCTGCAAGCGCGAGGCGGAGGGAACGCACTCGCGCGCAGGACGGGGACGGGGAGACTTAAAGTCAATCGGCGACGGCCGATCGTGTGATCAGCAGCGCGGCAGGTCGGAGTACATCGCGCCGCCCGGGCCACCCGGCGACTGCGGCGTTTGCGACGACGTGCCCGTCGAGCGGGCAAGACTCATTGACGATGTCTCGATCGGCTTTGTGTTCGATGCCGAACGCACATGCATTGTGCGACACCGCACATTGGAGCATTGGCTTCGACTTGACGCTTTGAATTGGCGCACCCGCAGCATCCGGCGGCAACAAAAAATCCGCCGGGCTGACGCCCGGCGGATTCAAATCAAGTCTTGATGGCCGGAGCTTACCAGGTCCGGACGCCGATCCCGACCGGGCCGACGCCGATGCCGACGCTCGGGCCGCCGCGGCGATAGTACCCGCGGTTATAACCATAGGCGCGACTGCCGCGGTAGTAGCCCCCGCGATAACCATAGCGCCCGCGATTGGTGTTGTAGCACCGGCCAAACCGGTCGCACACGACGCGAACGTCCTGCACCATGCTGTCCTGTGCCAACGCCGGATTTGCAAACGGCATGGCGGAGGCGCTTCCGATCGACACGGCGCCGATCGCAGACGCCGCAAGCAAAGCAAGCGAGAGTACTCTCATCTTGAAATCTCCAGGGTTAGGCGGCTCCGCCACAAATTGATTTTCGATTCAAATCGGTGCGTCGCTGCTGAGGAGGCAACGCGGGGCTATCACCTTACGTTCCATCGCGGGCTGACGAATAAGCGGCGATGCGCGTCCCCACCCGGCCGTTAGCCATGTCCGTTTAGGTAAACGACGCTGCGACATTGCTGGCGGGCCAAGCGCCGCCTAACGTCCGGGCCAAAGCCGGCATTGCTTGGCTTGAACGCGACGCCGGAAGGTGCGTCCATCAATGTCATCGCCGCTGCCACCCATGGTGCAACCGCGACCGCCCTCGCTTTGGACGGCGGCCGCCGTCGCGTGCCTGCTTTCGTGCGGCCCGGCGTCGGCGCAGACAGCCGGCGACCCCAGGCTTCAGAACCCCAGGATTCAATCGGCCTATTCGGAATGGCGAAAACTGCCGCAGAAGGAGGTCGATTGCGTCGATCAGACGCTGCGCACCCGAAGGTCGAGTCTGTGGCTCACGATACAGCGGGGCGTCAATCCGGCCGACGCCGCGGTCGCGGCGATCCGCACCGCATGCCGGGCGCAAGCGCGGGTGTCCAATCCTGCCGGCGCCGGCGCTGCGTCGCAGATGCTTGGCGGATCGCAGGCGCTGGCGGCGTCTGCCGAGGCCAGGGCCGACGAAGCAGCCAGGCTGGCGGCGGAACGCGCCGCGGCAGCGAAAGCCGCGGCGGAGAAGACCGCTGCAGAGAAGGTTGCGGCAGAGAAGGCCGCTGCAAACAAGCTGGCGGCAGAGAAGGCCGCTGCAGACAAGCTGGCGGCCGACAAAGCCGCAGCGGACGCAGACAAGCTCGCCGCGGATAAACTGGCTGCGGATAAACTGGCTGCGGAGGAGCAGATGGCGGCCAAGGCCGCAATGGATCGCCTTGCCGCTGAAAAAGAGCAGCCCGCGATGGATCCGGCAAAAGACAACGAGGCCCCGGTCAACGCCGGCGCGATCAAGACTGCGACCGATGCCGCGCGCGCTCCGCTGGAGGCTGTCAAGATGACAGCCGAAGCCGCGCTGTCCTTCGCGGCGGCCGAATCAAGAATAAGTTTTGTTTACGGGCTCATCAGCGGCCCGGCCGTTTTCAGTTTCGGCGGCGTGGTGTTCCTGCTGCTGCGCCGGAAGAAGCCCGTTGCCGCCGCGCCGCCGCGTGCCGCCCACGCCGGCCACTCCCGCCGCGACGATCAACGCGACTTTGACCGGCTCGTGGCGGCCGTGCTGGCCGAGCTGGCGCAGCGCGAAGGAAAGCACGCCCCGCCCGCGGCACTCCACCGCCAGCATGCGGCCGACGAGGCCCCGGTGCACTGAGCGTCAAAGTGCACTGCACCATTGCCCTGTTGGAACCAACAGCGCCGCCAAAGGTTACGGCTCCGCAATCAACCCACCGAGCCGGAGGCGGACATGGCGACACCAGTTGCAGTTGTTTCAGCGATCGATGAAGAGGGCGATGTCTCCCTGATCTCGTGGGGTGCGGTCATCGCGGGCGGCCTGGCCGCCGCTGCCGTGACGTTGGTGCTGTTGGCATTCGGGGTTGGTCTCGGCTTCGCGGTGGTTTCTCCGTGGGCTAACGAGGGCGTATCGGCCACGACCTTCAAGGTGGGCGCGGGTGTGTATCTGATCGTGGTTGCGATGCTCGCGTCGACGGTGGGGGGCCTCATCGCCGGCCGGTTCCGCTCGCGTTGGGTGCGCGCGCATCGCGACGAGGTGTTCTTTCGCGACACCGCGCACGGCTTCCTAGCCTGGGCCCTGGCGACCGTGATCGCCGCCGCGCTGCTTGGTGCGGCGACCACCTCCATTGTGGCGGGCGCATCGGCCGGGCTCATTCCCGCAACGGGCGCCGCCGCCGCGACGGCCGCGAGCAGTCCTTCGGACCCGTACGTCGATGCCTTGCTGCGCGGCGACCCCGCGCGCACGCCCCCGGGCGACATGGCGGCAACGCGGGCAGAGCTTGGACGCATTCTCGGCGCGAGCTGGCGAACGCGCACGGACCTGGCGGCCGCCGATCGTGAGTACGTGACGCGGATGGTCGCGGCCCGCACGGGACTGAGCCAGGCGGACGCCGAGCGCCGCGTGACGGAAGTGACGGCGCGCGCCAAGGCCGCCGCCGACGAAGCCCGCAAGGGAGCCATGCAGCTCTCGCTTTGGCTGGCCGCTTCGATGCTTGCCGGTGCATTGGCCGCCAGTCTCGCCGCTCTCGAGGGCGGCGTTTATCGCGACGAGCGTTGGTACGAGCCGGGCTGGAAGCGCACTGCGACGTTCTGAACAAAACCAAAGGAGGCAACGATGCCTGTCATCTTGTGGCTGCTGGGCGTTCCCCTCAGCCTGATCATCCTGCTGATGATCCTGCGCTAAGACAAAAAAAGACCCCGGCTTGGCCGGGGTCTTTTTTCACCTTTTTCAGTGAGCGCCGTGCAGGGCCCAGCGGCTACTCAGCCGCCTCTTGCTGCGCTTGCTGATTGACCGTCGTTTCTGCAAGCTCGCTCAGCGCCTCGTCGGTGTCCTCTTCCTCGGCCAGGGTGGCCTTCAGAAGCTTGGCACCTTCGCTGTTGCCGAGTTCGTCAGCCCACGTGGCGAGCGTTCCGTAGCGCGTAATCTCATAGTGCTCGACGGCCTGGGCCGCGGAGATCAGGCCGGCATCGAGGGCTGGGGAACCCTTGTAGTCTTCAATGATTTCCTTGCCCTCATCGAGGATTCCCTCAATCGCGGCGCATTTCTTGCCCTGCGGCTTTGCGTCGATCGAGGCGAAAACCTGCTCGAGGCGAGCGACCTGCTGTTCCGTTTCGCCGCGGTGCTTCTCGAACGCCGCCTTCAGGTCTGGATTCTGCGCAGCTTTTGCCATCTTCGGCAGTGCGGAAAGGATTTTCTTCTCGGCGTAGTAGATGTCCTTCAGGGTGTCGTGAAAAAGGTCATCCAATTTCTTTGGCTCTTTTGCCATGGAGGTTCTCCGGTTGGGGGTACGCAACGAAGACGTTCCAATCATGCGAATGTTCCCAGGACATGAACCTCAAAGACGGCGAGTGATTTGACATAGGACCGCTGCCCCGCCGCGGACAGCGGGTATTCATGTGTTCGCCATGGCTGCGTGGACTGAAACTCGGCCCCTCGTTAGGATGCGCCGATGAAACGGCGCAATTTCGTCGCGGGGCTCGGCGGCGTGCTGGCGATGCCCCTCGCCGCGCGTGCCCAACCCGCAATGCCGGTGATCGGCTTTCTGCATTTGGGCTCGCCTGCACCGAACGCAAAACGGCTGGCGGGCTTTCGCAAGGGCCTGGGCGACTCGGGCTTCGTCGAAGGCCAGAACGTCGCAATCGACTTTCGCTGGGCCGAAGGGCGAGGCGACCGCCTGGCGGAGCTTGCCGCCGAGCTGGTCCGCCGGCCGGTGTCGGTGATCGTAACGCTTTCCGCGACCCAGGCCGCGCTCGCGGCCAAAGTCGCGACCGGCACGATCCCGATCGTTTTCCAGGTCGGAAGCGATCCTATCGCGATCGGCTTGGTGGCCAGCCTCAACCGGCCCGGCGGCAACGCGACGGGCGTGAGTTCGCTCAGTTCGGAAGTCATGCCCAAGCGCATCGGATTGCTGCGCGAGGTCGTGCCATCGGTCGCCAACATCTATGTGCTCGCCAATCCGTCCAATCCGAACGCGCAGTCCGTGGTCAACGAGCTTCAAACCGTGTCGCGCAACCTCAATGTGCGGACGGAGGTGATCCTCGCCAGGAACGACGATGAGATCCAGACGGCCTTCAAGCAGGCCTCGTCGAAGCCCGACAGCGCCTTGGTGGTCGGCAACGATCCGACCTTTTTCATCCGCCGCGCTCTGCTCGCGTCGCTGGCGGCAAGCCACCGCCTGCCGGTGATCGCCTACGAACGCGAGTTTGCGATCGACGGCGGCCTGATGAGCTACGGCACCAAATCCGACAGTGCCTGGGAGATGGCCGGCGGCTATGTCGCCCGCATTTTGAAGGGAGAACAACCGCGCGATCTTCCAGTCGTGCAGGTCGCCGTGTTCGAGTTCGTCCTGAACCTCAAGACAGCCAAGGCACTCGGTCTCACCGTGCCAGCGACTGTGCTGGCGCTGGCTGATGAGGTGATCGAATAAGGCATCGACGCGCGACGTTCCGCGTCATCCTCCAGCCACCTCAATGAAGATAGTTCGGCGCACAGGTGTCGCCCGACAGCGACATGCACGGCGACGTCGTGACGGGCTTCAAGGGTGCCGCCGGCGCCCGGGCGCCCGGCGTTCGCCCCCGCTGGATCGAAATAGAGTTGCTGCGCAGGCGCTGCACGAAGTTCGGCGGAATGCGGTCGGTGAAATCCTGCTCGCAGGTGCCGCCGACGCCGGTGACCGATTGCCGGCACATCTCCAGGGAGGGAATGCCGCAGGCGCGGCTTCCATTGAAGTACATCGCGCAATAGGCGGCCTGCGCGGCCGGCGCGGTCCCGAGCAAGGCGGCAATGGCCAGGATCGTACGGATCATGGGCGCAGCCGTATCTATGCCTTCCGCTCCGCGACGAAGCGCGCCGCCTCCGCGAGTACGGCACCGCGCGCGCCGAACGGCTTGAGTGACGCTTCGGCTTCATCGACCAGCGATTTGAGCCGTGCCTTGGCCTTGTCGATGCCGAGCACCGCGACCAGCGTCGCCTTGCCGGCTTCGGCGTCCTTCCCCGCCGCCTTGCCGAGCGTCGCGCTGTCGCCCTCGACGTCGAGCAGGTCGTCGGCGATCTGGAACGCCTTGCCGACGATGTCGCCGTAACGGTCGAGCGCGGCGCGCTGCTCGCCGCTCGCCTGCCCCAGGATGCCGCCGGCGATGCAGCCGAAGCGCAACAGCGCACCGGTCTTCATGGCCTGCAATGTCGCAACGCCCCGCTCGTCGAGCGACTGACGCTTGCCGCTGTCGAAGCGGCCCTCCGCCGCGAGGTCGAGCATCTGCCCGCCGACCATGCCGCCGAGCCCCGAGCCGCGGGCGAGCGCCATGACAAGCTCCATGCGCACCGCCGCGTCAGGGTGCACATCGGGCCGCGCCAGGATGTCGAACGCGAAGGTGAGCAAGCCGTCGCCGGCCAGGATCGCGGTCGCCTCGTCGTATTTTTTGTGCGCGGTCGGCTGGCCGCGCCGCAGATCGTCGTCGTCCATCGCCGGCAGGTCGTCGTGGACCAGCGAGTAGCAGTGCACGCATTCGAGCGCGGCGCCGACCAGCAGAGCGCGCTCGCGCGGCACGTCAAACAACGCTGAGCTCGCCGCGACCAGAAAAGGGCGGAAGCGCTTGCCGCCGTTGAGCGTGGCGTAGCGCATCGCCTCAAGCAGGCGGTTCGGGCGCGCCAGTTCGCCGGCTGCCGGCTGCGGCGCCAGCAGGCCGGTCAGCAGCCGCTCGGTGTCCGCCGCAACGCTGGTGAGCTGAGACTGGAAGCTCTCCGTGGACAACGTTCATCCCCGCGTTTCTGAATAAATCCCGGCAGGCCTTACTTCAAATAACCGGCCTGGCCAAACCATTTAACCGCATCCGCGAGGCCCTCGCGATAGGGTCTGGCGCGGTAGCCCAGCTCGCGCTCAGCCTTGGCGGCGCTGAAAAACATGCGGTAGCGCGCCATCCGCAGCCCGTCCCTCGTCACGAACGGCTCGCGGCCGCTGATGCGCGCCCAGCCCTCGGCCGCATAGGCGATCGGCATCACCATCGGGATCGGGAAGCGCCAGCGCGGCGCCTTGCGGCCGACGATTGCGCAGATGTCCGCCAGCATGTCGCAGAGTGCGACGTTCTCGCCGCCGAGGATGTAGCGCTCGCCAATCTTGCCCTTCTGGAGCGCGGCGAGGTGACCCGCGGCAACATCGTCGACGTGGACAAGGTTAAGCCCCGTGTCGACGAAACCCGGCACGCGGCCGGTCGCGGCCTCCACGATGATGCGGCCGGTCGGCGTCGGCTTGACGTCGCGCGGCCCGATCGGCGTCGACGGATTGACGATGATGGCCGGCAGCTTGTCGTTGGCGATCATCGCCTCGACCAGGCGTTCGGCGGCGACCTTGCTGCGCTTGTAGGCGCCGATCGCGGCGGCCTCGGCAAGCGGCAGCGTCTCGTCGACCGGCTTGCCCTCGGCGTTGAGCGTGAGCGTGGCGACGCTGCTGGTATAGACGACGCGCTCGACGCCGGCGCGAAGTGCCTCGGTCATGATGGTGCGAGTGCCCTCGACATTGACCTGGGCGATCTCGCGCGGGTCGCGCGCCCACAGCCGGTAGTCGGCCGCGACATGGAAAACGTGGCGCACGCCCGCCATCGCGCGGCGCACCGATTCCGCATCGCGCAGGTCGCCCTCGGCGAACTCGACGGAGACGCCGTCGAGATGGCCGCGCGGCGAGGTTTTCCTGACCAAAGCGCGCACCGCAAAGCCGGCTTCCGTCAGGGTCTTGGCCACGGCCGACCCGACGAAGCCGCTGGCTCCGGTCACCAACACTCTGTCGCCGCTGGTCATCCCCGCCTTGGCCGCTCCGCGCACGCCGCGCGGGCCTTGGAAAATCGCACCCGGCCCGGCATACAATATGGCGGCGGCGCTGTCACTTGGACGGGCCTGCCGATCACGCAATCGAGCCCAATTCCGATCCGACGATGGTCAATCTCCTCGCCTGCGCCGCGCTTGCAGCCTGGATCTATCTCCTCGCCGCCCGCGGCGGCTTCTGGATGGCGGCGGTGCGCGACGAGGGCGGGCCCCTGCCCTTGAGCTGGCCCAAGGTGACCGCGGTGATTCCCGCCCGCGACGAGGCCGACGGTGTCGGCGAGACGTTCGATCGCTGCTGCGGCAGGACTATCCCGGCACCTTCTCCGTCGTGCTGGTGGACGACCAGAGCACTGACGGCACCGCGGATGCGGCGCGGCGCGCGGCGGCGGAGGTTTCAGCGGCGGAACGGCTCACGGTGCTGTCCGGGGCCGCGCTGCCGGCAGGCTGGACCGGCAAGCTGTGGGCGATGAAGCAGGGCATCGACCAGGCCGCGGCGGGCGAGCCGACCTATCTGCTGCTGACCGACGCCGACATCGTCTATGAGCCCGACGCGTTGTCTCGCCTGGTCGCGAAGGCGCAGAGCGACGAACTCGTCCTTACCTCCTGGATGGTGAAGCTGCGCTGCGAGAGCTTCGCCGAGCGCGCGCTGATCCCGGCGTTCATCTTCTTCTTCGAAATGCTCTATCCGTTCGACTGGGTGCGGCGCCGCGACCGTCGCGACCGCGGCGGCGGCCGGCGGCTGCATGCTGGCACGGCGGGACGCGCTCACCGCGACCGGCGGCATCGAGAGCATCCGCGGCGCGCTGATCGACGATTGCGCGCTGGCCGAGCGGATGAAGACGCAGGGGCCGATCTGGCTCGGCCTCACCGAGCGGGCGCGCAGCACCCGCGCCTACCCGGAGTTCGAGGATATCCGCCGCATGGTGGCGCGCTCGGCCTATGCGCAACTGCGATATTCCCCGCTCCTGCTCGCCGGAACCGTGGCGGGCATGGCTGTCATCTATCTGGCGCCCGTCCTGCTGGCGCTGTTCGGCCACGGCTTTGCGCGGACGGCAGGGCTGCTGGTCTGGGCCGGCATGGCCATCGCGTTCCAGCCGGTGCTGAAGTTCTACAGATTGTCGCCATTTTGGGGACCTTTGCTACCCGCGATCGCGTTGGCCTATCTGGCCTTTACGCTCGACTCCGCCTATCAAAATGCCCGTGGGCAAGGCGGCCTCTGGAAGGGCCGCGTGCAGGCCAACGCGACCGAGATCCGATGACGAATGCCGAAGACCTGCGATCAGGAAAAGGCCACCGCGACGAGAATTTTCCCGTCGCGTCGTGGCTGATCCAGGCGCGGCATCGCGCGCCGATCCTCGCCTTCTACGAGTTCGTCCGCACCGCCGACGACATCGCCGACCACGCACAACTCACCGCGCAAAAGAAGGTCGAGATGCTCGACGAGATGGAGGCCGACCTGCTTGGCTCCGGCAACGGCAGTCGCGGTTGCGGTCGACGCTTCGCAAAGTGCTCGCCGAGCGAGGGCTGTCGCCGCGCCACGCCCAGGACCTGCTCAAGGCGTTCCGGCTCGACGCCACCAAGCTGCGCTACCAGAACTGGGACGACCTGATCGGCTATTGCGCCTACTCGGCCATGCCGGTCGGGCGCTATCGTGCTCGACGTGCATGGCGAAAGCCGCTCGACCTGGCCGGCGTCGGACGCGATCTGCGCCGCATTGCAGATCAACAATCACCTGCAGGACTGCGCCAACGACTACCGCGACCTCAATCGCGTCTATGTGCCGCTCGATGCGCTCGCGGCGGCGGGCACCAATGTCGAAGCGCTCGGCGCCGCGAAAGCGTCGCCCGAATTGCTGCGCTGCATCGCCGGGCTGGCGAAGCGCACCAAGGCGTTGCTGCATGAGGGCGACGCGCTGGCGGTGCATGGTCCAGGACCGTCGGCTCGGCCTGGAAATCTCGGTGATCGTGGCGATGGCGGATCGCATCGCTGATCTGCTGATCGCGCGCGATCCGCTCAGCGAGAGCGTGCACATCGGCAAGGCCGGCGCGGCCGGCATTGCGCTGAGCGCCGTGCTGAAGGGGATGCTGCGCCGCCTTGGGCCGCGTCCCGCCGTTGCGGCGCAGCCCGGTGAATGACGTGAGCGCGCAAACCGCATCCGACGCAGGCTCGCGCGCGTCCGGCAGCTCGTTCTATACCGCGATGCGAATCATGCCGCGCGAGCAGCGCGAGGCGATGTTCGAAATCTATTCGTTCTGCCGCGCGGTCGACGACATCGCGGACGAGGCGCGGCGATACGCGCCGAGCGACTTAAAGGGTTGCAGCGCTGGCGCGACGACATCGACGCGATCTATGCCGGCAACGCGCCAGCCAACCTGCGCGGGCTGGCGCAAGCGGTGCGCACCTTCGATCTGCAGCGCGAGGACTTTCTCGCCGTGATCGACGGCATGGAGATGGACGTCACGGCTACCATCCGCGCGCCGGACCTCGCGACGCTCGACCTCTATTGCGACCGGGTCGCGAGCGCGGTCGGCCGGCTGAGCGTCCGTGTGTTCGGCATGGAGAGGAATGACGGGCTGACGCTGGCGCATCACCTCGGCCGCGCGCTGCAGCTCACCAACATCCTGCGCGACCTCGACGAGGATGCCGCCATCGGCCGGCTCTATCTGCCGAAGGAAGCACTGCATGAGGCCGGCATCATGACAACCGATCCCGCGCAGGTGCTGGCAAGCCCTGCGCTGGGCCGCGCCTGCGCGCCGATCGCGGCGCGCGCCGAGCAGCATTTCGCCGAGGCTGACAAGATCATGGATCGCAGCCCGCGCCGCGCCGTGAAGGCGCCGCGCATCATGGCGGCCGCCTATCGCCCGAGGCTGCGCGATGATGGTCGAGCGCGGATGGGACGCGCCGCGCGAGCGGGTCAGCCTGAGCCGCCTGCAATTCCTCTGGATCCTTTTGCGCTACGCCATCGTGTGATGCCGCGCACCGTCCACATCATCGGCGCCGGGCTGGCCGGCCTTTCCGCTGCCGTCCGGCTGATCGGACACGGTATTCATGTTCATGTCTATGAGGCCACCGCGCAGGCCGGCGGGCGCTGCCGCTCCTACCACGACCTCACCATCGGCATGACGATCGACAACGGCAATCATCTTCTGCTGTCGGGCAACCGCGCTGCGCTGTCGTACCTCGATGCGATCGGCGCGCGGCATCTGCTGATCGGGGCCGGGCGAAGCCAGCGTGCCGTTCATCGATCTGAAAACCGGCGAGCGCTGGACGCTGCGGGCGAACGACGGCTTGATCCCGTGGTGGATATTCCATCCCGGCCGCCGCGTGCCGGGAACCAGCGCGCGCTCCTATCTGTCGTTGCTCAATCTGCTGCGCGCGTCGCCGCACGCCAAGGTCGGCGACGTGATGACATGCGAAGGACCACTGTACGACCGGCTGGTCGGGCCGTTCCTGCTCGCCGCACTCAACATCGATCCGCCGGAGGGCTCCGCCGCGCTTGCCGCCGCCGTCGTCAACGAGACACTGCTGGCGGGCGGGCACAATTATCATCCGCTGATCGCGCGCGAGGGGCTGTCCACCGCTTTCATCGAGCCGGGCGTGGCGCATATTGCCAACAGCGGCGGCACGCTCGCGTTCGAACGGCAGCTTCGCACCCTCGCGTTCGACGGCGATCGCGTCACGGCGCTGGACTTCGGCGATAGACAACTGCCGGTCGGTCACGACGATGCCGTCGTGCTCGCGGTGCCGCCCTGGGCCGCAGCCGCGCTCGTCCCCGGCCTGGAGACGCCGACCGAATTCCGCGCCATCGTCAACGCCCATTTCAAGATCGATCCGCCGCCTGCCCTGCCGCCGATCACCGGCGTCATCGGCGGCACGGTGGAGTGGCTGTTCACCTTCCCCGGCCGGTTGTCCGTGACGATCAGCGGCGCCGACCGCCTGCTCGACGTGCCGCGCGAGCAGCTTGCAGCGCAAATCTGGCGGGATGTCGCTCAAATCGCGGGCATTGCGGATGAACTGCCCCCGTGGCAAATCGTGCGGGAACGGCGGGCGACCTTTGCCGCCACGCCGCAAGAAAATGCCAAGCGGCCCGGCACGGCCACACGCTTTCGCAACCTCGCTCTCGCCGGCGATTGGACTGCGACCGGACTGCCGGCGACCATCGAGGGAGCGATCCGTTCGGGGCAGCGTGCGGCGGATTCTGATCGCCGCAAAAACGTAGCAACAGAGACGGCCGACAAATTGAATATCTCTGCTGATCAACCGAAGTCCATCGCGCTCAACCGCGCGATATCGAGTGCGACCGACGCGCTGCTGCGGCAGCAGCGCCCCGACGGTCATTGGGTGTTCGAGCTCGAGGCCGACTGCACCATTCCCGCCGAGTACGTGCTGCTGCGCCATTACTTCGGCGAGCCGGTCGATGCCGAGCTGGAGCGCAAGATCGGCGTTTACCTGCGCCGCATCCAGGGCAAGCACGGCGGCTGGCCGCTGTTCCATGAGGGCGACTTCGACATCAGCGCCAGCGTGAAGGCCTATTTCGCGCTCAAGACGATCGGCGACGACATCGACGCGCCGCACATGGCGCGCGCCCGCCAAGCGATCCGTTCGCGCGGCGGCGCCGAGCAGAGCAACGTCTTCACCCGCGTGCTGCTGTCGCTGTTCGGCGTAACAGCCTGGCGCGCGGTGCCGGTGATGCCGGTCGAAATCATGCTGCTGCCGAAGTGGTTTCCGTTCCACATCGACAAGATCTCGTACTGGGCGCGCACCGTGATCGTCCCGCTGCTGGTGCTCCAAGCGCTCAAGCCCAAGGCGAAGAACCCGAAGGGTATCGCAATCGACGAGCTGTTCCTGAAAGATCCGAAGACCCTCGGCCCGAAATCCAAAGCGCCGCACCAGAAGTGGAGCTGGTTTATTGCCTTCCAGGCGCTCGACGCAGTGCTGCGCGTGGTCGAGCCGATGTTCCCCAAGAGCTGGCGGAAGCGCGCGATCGACAAGGCGGTGGAGTTCGTCAAAGAGCGCCTCAACGGCGAGGACGGGCTCGGCGCGATTTTCCCGGCAATGGCCAATTCGGCGATGATGTACCAGGTGCTGGGCTATCCGAGCCAGCATCCGGACTACGTCGCCGCGCGCACGTCGGTCGACAAGCTGCTGATCGTC
This sequence comes from uncultured Alphaproteobacteria bacterium, assembly GCA_963711955.1. Lineage (GTDB taxonomy): Bacteria > Pseudomonadota > Alphaproteobacteria > Rhizobiales > Xanthobacteraceae > Z2-YC6860. The sequence continues at coordinate 146,678 of CAVQGC010000012.1, forward strand.
AAGGACGACGAAGCGTACTGCCAGCCGTGCATGTCGCCGGTGTGGGACACCGGCCTCGTCTGCCACACGCTGCTCGAGGTCGGCACCCAACGAGCGGTCGACGCTGCGTCGCCGGCTTGAATTGGCTGGTGCCCTTGCAGGTGCTCGACGTGCGCGGCGACTGGATCGCACGCCGCCCGGACGTGCGGCCCGGCGGCTGGGCGTTCCAGTACGCCAACCCGCACTATCCCGATCTGGACGACACCGCCGTGGTGGTGATGGCGATGGACCGCACGCAGAAGGTCCGCGACAACAAGAACTTCCAGACTGCGATCGACCGCGGCCGGGAATGGATATGCGGCTTGCAAAGCCAGAACGGCGGCTGGGGCGCGTTCGACGCCGACAACGAGTATCTCTATCTCAACAACATCCCGTTCGCCGACCACGGTGCGCTACTCGACCCGCCGACCGAGGACGTCACCGGCCGCTGCGTTTCCATGCTGGCGCAACTCGGCGAAGCATCAACAATGCAAGTGCGCGACGGCATCGACTATCTGCGCCGCACCCAACTCGCCGAAGGAAGCTGGTATGGCCGCTGGGGCATGAACTACATCTACGGAACCTGGTCGGTGCTGTGCGCGCTCAACGCCGCCGGCCTGCAGCCCGACGCGCCCGAGATACAACAGGCGCGCGACTGGCTCATTTCGATTCAAAACAGCGATGGCGGTTGGGGCGAGGATGGAACCAGCTACAAGCTCGACTATCGCGGCTATGAGAACGCGCCCAGCACCGCGTCGCAAACCGCCTGGGCGCTGATCGGGCTGATGGCGGCCGGCGCCGCCGACCATCCGGCGGTCGCCAAGGGAATCGATTATCTCATCGCCACCCAGGGAACCGACGGCCTGTGGGCCGAGGAGCGCTACACCGCAACCGGCTTCCCGCGGGTGTTTTACCTTCGCTACCACGGCTATCCGAAATTCTTTCCGCTTTGGGCGCTGGCGCGCTACAACAACCTTCGGGTCGGCCAATCGGCCGTGTTCGGGATGTAGATGCCGCCATATTCGCAATTGCCGGTGGTTGCGGTCACCGGCTTGACCTTCGAGGCGCGGATTGCCGCGGGCCCGGGCGTCGTCACGGTCTGCGGCGGCGGCCATCTGGCGCGGCTGAAGGCCGATCTCACCGAGGCGATCTCGCGCGGCTGCCGGGGCATCGTATCGTTCGGCATCGCCGGAGGGCTGGCGGAGCATCTGCAGCCCGGCGCCTGCATCATCGCACGGTCGATCGTCACGCCGGCGGAGCGGTTCGAGTCGCATCTCGAATGGGCGAGCCACCTGCTGCAGAACATTCCCGGCTCAGTCCATGCCGACATCGCGGGCGCGAGCGCGCCGGTGTGCACGCCGGCCGATAAGCTCGCGCTGGGCCGCGCCACCAATTCCGTCGCGGTGGACATGGAATCCCTGCTCTGCGCCACTTTGGCAAAGGTCCACAGCCTGCCGTTCGCGGCGGTGCGCGTGGTGGCCGATCCCAGCCACCGCGCCCTGCCCCCGGCGGCGCAGATCAACCTGCTACCCGGCGGCAAGCCGGACATGCGCGGCGGTGATGCGCTCCGTGATCGGCCGCCCGCACCAGATCAGGGCACTGGTCCGCGTCGGCCTCGATACGCGCACGGCGCGCGCCGCACTGGCGCGCGCGCGGCGGACGCTCGGTCCTGGATTTGGGCTCGGCGCGGTTTCCGAGCCGGCCATTGCAGCGCAAGCGGTGGTCGCGCGAGCCGATTAAGCCGGTATGGAACCGCGTCAATTTCAGGCTTTTCAAGCAAGTCGTTGAACTTTCACAAAATTCGTTCCACTCTCTGCGGCAAAGCACGGAGTGCTCCGCTTGCGTAGTCCAGTCGAGGCCACGACCACCCGCAAAGTCCTCTGCGTATTTCCGGCCTATACCCCGGCGTTCGGCACGTTCGCGCACGCCTTTCCCCTGCTCTACAACGTCAAAGCGTTCATGCCGCCGCAGGGCCTCCTGGTGCTGGCGGCCTATCTGCCCGAGCACTGGCCGGTCCGCTTCGTCGACGAGAACATCGCGCGCGCCACGCCGGAGGACTTCGCCTGGGCCGACGCGGTGATGGTCAGCGGCATGCACATCCAGGCTCCTCAAGTCCGCGATATCCATGCGCGCGCCAAGGCGGCTGGCAAGCCGATGGCGCTCGGCGGCCCCTCCGTCTCGGCGGCGCCGGAGATGTATCCCGACGTCGAGTATCTCCACATCGGCGAGATGGGCGACGCGACCGACGCGATGATCGAGCGGCTCGCCGCCGATGTGTCGGTTCCCGCGCAGCAAGTGCAATTCACGACCAAGGAGCGGCTGCCGCTCGGCCACTTCCCCATCCCGGCTTACGGGCTGGTCAAGCTCGGCCAATATCTGATCGGCAGCATCCAGTTCTCCAGCGGCTGTCCCTACCAGTGCGAGTTCTGCGACATCCCCGGGCTATACGGCCGCGTGCCGCGGCTCAAGACGCCGCAGCAGATCATCGCCGAGCTCGATTGCATGCTGGAGCAGCCGTCGCATCCGCAGACGATCTATTTCGTCGACGACAACTTCATCGGCAATCGCAAGGCAGCGCGCGATCTGCTGCCGCATCTGATCGAATGGCAGAAGAGCCACCAGTATCCCCTGGCGTTCGCCTGTGAGGCGACGCTCAACATCGCAAAGCAGACCGACGTTCTGAAGCTGATGCAGGCCGCCTCGTTCGTGAACATTTTCGTCGGCATCGAGACGCCCAATCTCGACGCGCTCAAGAGCATGCGGAAAGAGCAGAACGCGACCCTTCCGATGATGGATTCGATCCGGACGCTGAACGGCTTCGGCATGGAGGTCACGTCCGGGATCATCCTGGGGCTCGACACCGATACCGAGACCACGGCCGACCAATTGATCGAGTTCATCGAGCAATCGAAGATTCCGGTGCTGACCATCAACCTGCTTCACGCGCTGCCGAAGACTCCGCTTTGGGACCGGCTGGCCCGCGCCAACCGCATCACCGACGATCCGGCGCTGGAATCGAACGTGCGGTTTTTGCGCCCCCACGACGACGTCGTCGAGTCATGGCGGCGCTGCATCGCGCACGCCTACGAGCCGGAGCGGCTGTTCGAGCGCTTCTGGCACCAGGTCGAGCGCACTTACGTCAATCGCACCAATCCGTCGGGCCGCGGCAAGCTCACCTTCGCCAATCTCCGCATGGGCGCGGTGCTGGCATGGCGGCTGCTGTTCAAGGTCGGCATCAAGTCGGATTACCGCCGGCATTTCTGGCGCGCCGCGAAGCACGCTTTCAAGCACGGCCAGATCGACGCCATCATGGGGATGGGCTTCGTGTCCTACCACCTGATCCGCTTCACCCGCGAGGCGCTGCGCGGCGAGCAGAACGCGTCGTTCTACTCGACGCACGAGCGGAGCGCGCAGCAGCAGGCCGCGGCCTGATTACGTCTCGATTATTTAGCGCTTGGTGGTGGCCGGCGGCTTGCTGTTCGCGGGCGCCGTGCTCGAAGCCGCCTGCGGCGGCGGGACGGAGCCGGTGATCTCGTTCAATGCCGTGTCCGGCAGCCGGCGCCAGATCTGGCTCTGACCGAACAGGTCGATGCCGAGGTAGCCGCGAACCATCAGCTTCTGTCCGTCGGCGCTGAGTTCCATTCGCGCGCTGTAAACCGAGCCGTCGCGCGGATCGATGATGGTGCCGTTCTCGTAATTGCGGCCCTTGCGCTGCATGCCCTTGATCAGCGTGAGGCCGAGCGTGGGCTGGTTCTTTTGCTCGCCCGTGCACTTGGTGCAAACCGGGTTGGGCTTCTCTCCCGGGCGCGGGAACATCTTGACGATCTTGCCTTCGTAGACGCCGCCACGCTCGTAGATGTGAAACCAGCCTCCGACCTTACCGTCGTCGTTGACCTGTTCCCACACGCCTTCGACGGTCGGCGCGGGACGCTGCTGCGCCGAACTCGGCGCAACGGACATCGCAAACAGGACACCTGCTACGACGGCGTATCGCAAGAGCGGCAGCCGCATCGGATTCATTCCCTTGCATCATTCACCTGCTTCGTCCTGCAATGTGTTGCTTTCACGGTGCAAGACGCGCGTCAATGTGGAGATTATTGGCCATGACTCTCCAGCACTCCTCGACACGCGCGACTCAACTTAGAGCGGTTTTGTTTCAAACACGTGAGTATCCCATGGGTTCCCGAATCCGGATCGACCGTCCGGCAAAACCGGCGGGAGTCGGCGCGGCAGGCGGCCTGCTCGTCGCGCGAGCCGCCTGAGGATTCTTGCGCCAGCGCTGCCGAGGACACAACGACCAGGAACGCGGACATGAATGCCATGCGAATTTTCATAGGATTTTTGGTCTCGTGGCGATTCTCGCAGGGAACTTTCATGAAGCGTTTCTCCGTTTTGCGGCGGTGACGTTGCGAATAGGCGCAGTCATCGGACCAGGGCTATCCGCCACTTCATCCTTTCCAAATTCGTTCTTTTCAAGTTCGTTCTCGGGCACGGCCTCGCGCGGCTTGCCCATCAGCACCGGCTGGAACAGCACGGCGGCCGCAAGCGTGCAGACCAGCGACAGCGCCAGCAGGCGGCCCATGCTCGACGTTCCGGGATGGCTGGAGAACCACAGGCTGCCGAACGCGGTGGCGGTGGTGAGTGCGCTGTAGAACACCGCGCGGGTCAGGCTGGTCTGCAACAGGTTGGTCTGCCCGTCGCGCCACGCCATGATGTAATAAATCTTGAACGCCACACCGACGCCGAGCAGCAACGGCAGCGCGATGATGTTCGCGAAGTTGAGCGGCATCCCGATCAGCACGCAGATCTGCAGCGTGACGACGCCGGCGAGCAGCAGCGGGATCAGGGTGAGCAGCACGTCGCCGATCCGGCGCAGCACGATCCACAGCAGAAGGCCTATCGACAGCATAGCCCAGATGCCGGCCTCAATGAAGGCGCGCACCACGGTGTCGCCCGCCTCCAGCACCGAGATCGGGCCTTCAATCGCGGTCGGCTCGACCGCGAGCACGGCGCGCGCGAACTTGCGCATCTGCTCATTGTCGCTGGGGTCGCCCTTCGGCGCCACCGCGGCGCGCGCACGGCCATCCGGCGCGATCCAGTCGCGCGTCAGATCGGCCGGCAGCGACTGCAGGGTCACCGGCTGCGCGCCGAGCGCCAGCGCAAGCCCGCCGAGCGACGCCTTCAATGGCGGCAGGAACACCTGTTCGACGCGCGTGCGCAACGCCTGATCGCCCTTTGCGACGGTTGAGAGAGCGGTGGCGAGCCGGCGCGAGGCATCGGCCCCCTGCCCCGGCTGGCTGGCTGCGAACTTGTTGAGCTGCGCGGCGGTTTCGTTGAACGCCTCGACGTTGTCCTTGTCGGTCGGCGGGTCCGCCGCCTCCTTGGGGTCGAGCGCCGACGAGAGATTTTTCTGCACGGTGCGGATCAGCGGCAGCTTGTCGTTCTGCCCTTCCGGCACGAAGCTCGACAGCGTCATGACGCGCGAGACTTCCGGCACCTTCAAGAGCCGCGCGCCAACCACGTCGGCCTCCTTGAGCGATGGAGCCAGTACGCCGATAGTGTTGGTGTTGGATTCCGGTTCTCGGCTGAGCTCGAGGTAGGTCGCGACCGACTCCACCGTCGGGCTGCGCAGGTTGACCGGATTGAAGTCGAACCGCAGCCAATAAAGCAGCGGCAGCCCGGCGACGACCAGCACGGCGGTCGTGACGATGATCGGGACGCGGTTGCGCTCCATGAAGGAGTCGACCGGCGCCAGCGACTTGTAGCCGAGCGCCTCGGGCTCGCCCGGCGGGTTGAGCACGCGGATCAGCGCGGGTAGCAGCGTGATGCTGGTGGCAAACGCGATCAGCATGCCGCAACCGGCGATCAGGCCCAGCTCGGAAACGCCGCGGTAAGCGGTCGGCAGGAACGAAAGGAACCCGGCCGCGGTCGCGCCTGCGGCGAGAGTAAGCGGCGCGCCGACGTACTTGCCGGCATCGCGGATCGAGCCGGGCAAATCGTCCAGCTCATGGCGTTCGTGGCGATAGCGCACCGCATATTGGATGCCGAAGTCGACGCCGATGCCGACGAACAGCACCGCGAACGACACCGAGATCAGGTTGAACGCGCCGACCATGAAAAGGCCCCACGCCGCCGTAAGCGACAAGCCGACGAACAGATTGATGAACACCGCCAGGATCAGGCGCTTCGAGCGCAGCGCAAGCCACAGGATGAACAGCACGATGCCCAGCGTGATGATGCCGTTCAGCTCGGCGTTCTCCTTCAGCGTGGCGAACTCCTCGTCCGCCATCGGCACCGGCCCGGTGAGGCGGACGGTTGCCTGATACTGCGGCGCGACCTCCGCGGCGGCGGCGCGGATCGCCGCGATGGCCGCGTGTCCCGGCTCCAGCGCCTTGTAGTCCAGCACCGGACGAACTTCGATGAAGCCGCGCAGCTCATTCTTCTCCGCCGGCTTGCGCTGCGCCAGCACGCGCCAGGAGAAGCTCGCCGGCTGCCCGGCGATGATCTTGTCCAGCGTATCCGAGACCATGTTGAAGGAAGTGGCCAGATCGTCGAGCGTCAGGTACTTGGACCGCACCGCCATCAGCGCGTTGTCGACCCCGGTGGTGAGGCCGCGCAGGCTCTGATCCGTGGCGAGATCGCGGATCATCGGCTCGGCTTTGTTCAGGCCGTCGAGGGTGCTTTTGAGCTGATCGACGTTCTGGAACAACAGCCCATTGCGCGCGAAGAACTCGCCGGTGCGCGTCACCGCACGGAAGCGTTCCTTGTTCTGCGCGAGCTTGTCCGCAAGACTGGCGGTCGCTTCCGCCGCGAACTCGGGCGTCGGCGCGTCCACCACAACGACGATCGTCTCAAAGCGGCCGAACGCCTTTTCGAAGGCAAGCTCGCGCTTGCGCCATTCCAGGTTGGGCGACAGCAGCGCATTGATGTCCGACGTGATGGCGAAATTGCGCGCGGAGTACACGCCGCACAACAGTGCAAGCGCCAGCCCGGCAGCGATCACGCGCCAAGCATGACGGGTGCAGAATTCTATGATGTTGGCGACGGTGGAAGTCAGCATGAGCTTTTGAAATTTATCCTGCAAACGGAACGCACGCGTCTCACGACCCAGGTACGGACACTAACGAAAACAACGGCGCCCCGGCAGCGTTCCATCACCGCGGTGATTTGAAGCGCCGAAATCGGGCGAAGACAGGGCCTTAACGCGCCGCAACCGTCACTTTAGGCTGCGCCGCCCGGGCCTCTACGGGGACCGCAGGGGGGGTGGGCTTGGCCTTGGCGGTATGAATCCCGCTCATCATCTCCTGCACATGGCGGGAGAATACGAACTGGGCGGGCCGCTGCGCGCTCATGGCGATTTCCGGAGCCATCGGGCCTTCCGTGCGGACGCCACGGATGGCGTTCCACATCGCCGCCAGCGGGTTGCTGACGGAGGCGTGTGCCGCAGTCGGCTCATAGCCGCAATGCGCCATGCAGTCGGCGCACTTTTCGTAACGGCCAGTGCCGTAGGAATCCCAGTCCGTGGTTTCCATCAGTTCCTTGAAGGACTTCACGTAGCCTTCGCCGAGCAGATAGCAGGGCTTCTGCCAGCCGAAGATGTTGCGGGTCGGCATGCCCCACGGCGTGCAGTGGAATTCGCGGTTGCCGGCCAGGAAGTCGAGAAACAGGCCGGAGTGCATCAGCTTCCAACCCTTACCCTTGCCGAGTGCGAAAACCTTGCGGAACAATTCCTTGGTCTTGCGTCGCGCCAGGAAGTGCTCCTGGTCGGGCGCGCGCTCATAGGCATAGCCGGGCGAGATCGAGACGCCGACGCCCATGCTCTGCGCAAAATCGAGATACTTGGCGATATCCTCGGCGGAATGCCCGTCGAAGATTGTCGCGTTGACGTTGACGGTGAAGCCCTTGGCCTGAGCCGCCTTGATGGCCGACACGGCCTTCTCAAACACGCCCTCCTGCGACACCGCCTTGTCGTGATGCTCCTTCATGCCGTCGAGGTGGACGGAGAAGAACAGGTACGGCGACGGCTCGAACAGGTGCAGCTTCTTTTCCAGCAGCAGCGCGTTGGTGCACAGCGAGACGAACTTCTTGCGCGCCACGATGCCTTTGACGATCTCGCCGATCTCGCGGTGGATCAGCGGCTCGCCGCCGGGGATCGCAACCATCGGCGCGCCGCACTCGTCGACCGCGTCGAGGCAATCTTGCACCGACATGCGCTGGTTGAGGATCGGATCCGGATAGTCGATCTTGCCGCAGCCGACGCAGGCAAGGTTGCAGCGGAACAGCGGCTCCAGCATCAGCACCAGCGGATAGCGTTCACGCCCGGCCAGCTTCTGCTTGACCAGATACGCGCCGATCTTGATCTCTTTAAAAAATGGAATGGCCATCTCGGATCTTTGTCTTTCTTTCAAACCGCCGCCAGTTCAGCAGGCAAAGTTTCATTGTCCCTAGCGTCCGGCGCTGTCGAAACCTCGACCGCACCGACGCCATTGCGTTTGTACGCTATCAGCCGCGCCGCGCCGCTTCGGTCCGCGCATCCCGGCCGAGTGCGTCGAACACCTTTGCAACGATTCCGGCAGAATCGAGCCCTGCCTTGGCATACATCGCCGCCGGGCTGTCCTGGTCAAGGAAGACATCTGGCAGCACCATCGAGCGAACCTTCAGGCCGGTGTCGAGCGCGCCATGATCGGCGAGCGCTTGAAGGACGTAGGAGCCGAAGCCGCCGATCGAGCCCTCCTCCACCGTAATGAGAACCTCATGCTCGCGGGCCAGCCGCAGCACCAGATCGACGTCGAGCGGCTTGGCGAAGCGCGCGTCGGCCACCGTGGTCGAAAGGCCGAACGTCGCCAGTTCGCGCGCCGCCTTGCTGCACTCGGCCAAACGGGTGCCGAACGACAGCAGTGCTACCTTAGTGCCTTCGGAAATGATGCGTCCCTTGCCGATCTCGAGCGGCACGCCGAACTCCGGCATGTCGATGCCAACACCGTCCCCGCGCGGATAGCGGAACGCGCTGGGGCGGTCGTCGATCGCGACCGCGGTCGCAACCATGTGCGCAAGCTCGGCCTCGTCGGCCGCAGCCATGATGATGAAGCCCGGCAGGCAGCCGAGATAGGCGACGTCGAACGAGCCGGCATGGGTCGGCCCATCGGCGCCGACCAGTCCGGCGCGATCCATGGCGAAGCGGACCGGCAGCGACTGGATGGCGACGTCATGCACCACCTGGTCGTAGCCGCGCTGCAGGAAGGTCGAATAGATGGCACAGAACGGCTTATAGCCTTCGGTGGCAAGACCTGCAGCGAACGTCACTGCATGCTGCTCGGCGATGCCGACGTCGAAGGTGCGATCCGGAAATGCCTTCTCGAAGATATCGACGCCGGTGCCCGACGGCATCGCCGCGGTCACCGCGACGATACGATCGTCTTTGCGCGCTTCCTTGACGAGACTTTCGCCGAACACCTTGGTGTAGGACGGCGCGTTGGCCTTCGCCTTGGCCTGCTGGCCGGTCGCGACATCGAACTTGACGACCCCATGATACTTGTCGCTTGACGCCTCGGCGGGCGCGTAGCCCTTGCCCTTCTGCGTCACGACGTGGACCAGGATCGGCCCTTCCTTGGCGTCGCGTGCATTCTTGAGCACCGGCAAGAGGTGATCGAGGTTATGACCGTCGATCGGCCCCACGTAGTAGAAGCCAAGCTCCTCGAACAGCGTGCCGCCGGTCAGGAAGCCGCGCGCGAACTCCTCGGCGCGCAGCGCCTTGGTTTCCAGCGCCTTCGGCAGGTGCTTGGCAAACTGCTTGCCGATGTCGCGGAGCTTCAAATAGGTGCCGCCGGACAGCAGCCGCGAAAGGTAGGCGGACATGGCGCCAACCGGCGGCGCGATCGACATGTCGTTGTCATTGAGAATGACGATAAGACGCGAGTTCATCGCGCCAGCGTTGTTCATCGCCTCGTAGGCCATGCCAGCCGACATCGAGCCGTCGCCGATCACGGCGACCACGTGGTTGGTGTCGCCGCGCAGGTCGCGCGCCACCGCCATGCCGAGGCCGGCGGAGATCGACGTCGAAGCGTGCGCCGCGCCGAACGGGTCGTATTCGCTTTCCGCGCGCTTGGTGAAGCCCGACAGACCGCCGCCCATGCGAAGCGTGCGGATGCGGTCACGGCGTCCGGTGAGAATCTTGTGGGGATACGCCTGATGCCCGACGTCCCAGATCAGCCGGTCACGGGGCGTGTCGAAGACATGATGCAGTGCAACGGTCAACTCGACCACGCCGAGTCCGGCGCCCAAATGGCCGCCGGTCACAGAGACCGCGTTGATGGTCTCCTGGCGCAACTCATCGGCAATCTGTCGAAGGTCCGCTGGATCGTGCTTACGCAGATCACTCGGGTCGTTGATGGCATCAAGCATTGCACGTCCAGTCTGCTGGTAAGCAACTCAGCGCATGGGCCTACTGAGTGGCGATCAAAGGGCGATAAGGGGGCAAGTCTTTGTTAGACAAGTCCTTGGGTTAAGACGCGAATGGCCCGCCGCTGAAACCAGCAGCCGTTCGCCTAAGATAGACAATCGCCAAACTCTTGCAAAGTTCGAGCCGTCAATTCTTCCGGTGTTTACGGCCTTTTCGACGAGTTTGTCAAAGGCGCGGCATAGCAATTTCAATGGTTTAGCTGGCACGCTCCTTTCGTTCAAATAAGCCCGATACGCGCTCTCGCAATGGCTGTTGCGTACACACTGCATGACGAGGATGTGGATGGAGCGGCCTGGACCGGCTGCGGGCGACGCCAAAATGGGCTCGCTGACCAGGTTTTTGCGCGCAACATGAGCTTCTCAGGAGCAACTGAGACGCTAATATCCGCTCATCATCGTCGCAGACTCAACATATAGACGGGCAATTCTTTCATGTTTTGGCGTTCCACAAGTCCGCTCGCTCGTATTGCTTGGGGCGTAGTCTTGGCCTTCGTGCTGCTTCCTGCAATCGAAAGCCGCGCCACCGAATTCAGCGGCATGGCAGGTGCATGGACCGGCACCGGCACGATCGCCGTCAACAACAACAGAGAAAAGTTGCGCTGCCGGGCGAACTACAATGTCAGCAACGGTGGCGCGACCGTAGATCTCCAGATCCGGTGCGCCAGCGACAGCTACAAATTCGACCTGAGTGGGGGAGTGAACGCCGTCAATGGCAACGTCAGCGGCACCTGGAGCGAATCGGCGCACGGCGCGGCCGGCGAGATCGCCGGCACCGTGAAGGGCGGCGTGATCTCCGCGAGAGCCACCGGCCCCTATTTCTCCGCGCATCTGTCGCTGCGGACGACCGGCAACACGCAGGCGGTCTCGCTGAACTCACCGGGCAGCCAGATCTCCTCGGTGACGATGCAGCTCAGCAAGGGCGGCGCCAGCGCTGCGGCGCGCTGAGCGCGATCCGTCAAATTGAGCCGCCGCAGCACCGCTGCGGCGGCCTTCATTTGCGATGCTGCGCGGCGGCCGGCCCACGAATAACGCGACGTACCAGCGCATACAACGCGCGGGCGACGATCCACCACAGCAGGCTGCCGAGCGCCGAGAGAACGACGGTGATCACCGTCAGCGCGTCGATCGCCTGCCAGCCGGTTCGGCTGAGATAAAGGTCGAGCAGCTCGAGCCGCGAGCCCAACAGACCTTCAAACGCGCCGACGATCAGCACGACAACAAGACTCAGCGCGCGATTACGAATGACGATGGCGATGGCCGCGCTGATGACGGCCTTGCTCCAACTCAGGAACAAGCCGGCGAACAGCAGCATCGTGATGAAAACGTTCGAACTCGTCCATCGCGGCAATGTAGCGGCCTGCGTGAAGCAGGCAACAGCACCCGTGCACGCTGCCGTCGACGTCAGCGCAATGAAAAGTTGATCGGTACGGGGAGACGGACCTGCGCCTGCGGCATGCCCGCCGGGAACGGGGGAAATGGCTGGGCGCGCATGATCATTGCCAGCGCCTCTTGATCGAGCTCGGAATTGCCGGAGCTGCGCACGATGCTCCGCGCAAGCACGCTGCCGCCGCGGCTCAGCGTGAAGCTCAGCATCACCACGCCCTGCTCTCGCCGCGACTGGGCGCCGCTCGGATAGCGCTTGGCGCGCTGCAATTGCGCGACCACCTGATCGCGCCACGACGCCATTGCCGCGGATGCGCTGACCGCGCCGGGGCTCGGCGCGGACGGCCTTTCGGCGGTGGCGCGCTCCGAGCGCGGCGCGGCGGTGGTGCGCGGCGCGGGCGGTGTGCGCTCGGAGCGCTTCACCTCCGGCGGCTTCGGCCTGGGCTCTTCCTTCACCTGCGGTGGCGGTGGCGGTTGCTTCGGAGGTTCAGGCAATGAGACCAAAGGCTCCACCGCCGGGTGGCGGCGGCTCGATGATCGGCTCGGGCTTGGGCTCGACCGCCTCCGGCTCGGGCGGCGGCGGCGCCTCCACCATCTCGGGGCCCGGCGCCACGTCCATCGGAGAAGCAGGGCGCAACCGGCAGCGGCGCCAGATCGATGACGACCGCCGGCGATTCGGGCACGCCGATCGGCGGCTGCGAGAAGAACAGCAGATAGGTCGCCATCAAGCCCAGATGCGCCGCCAGCACGATCGCCGCCGCGCTCGCCCAGCGCGCAACATCGACGCCGCCCTCGCGTTCCAAAAGAACGATGGCGCGCGTCGTCATTGGGCGTCCCGGTTCTCCAGCCCGACCAGCGCCACCTTGAGATAGCCCGCGGTGCGCAGCAGGTTCATCACCTCCATGACATCGCCGTAGCTCACCGCACGATCGGCGCGCAGGAAGATGCGCTCATCCTTGTTGCCCTTGGTTGCGGCGGCAAGCACACCGCCGAGTGCGTCGCGCGCCACGATGTCCTCGCCCACCGCGAGCGAAAGATCAGGCTTGATGGACAGGAAAATCGGCTTTTCCGGCCTCTGCTGCGGCTGCGCCGTGGACGACGGCAGGTCGACCGCCACGTCCACCGTCGCGAGCGGCGCGGCGATCATGAAAATGATCAGCAGCACCAGGATCACGTCGATGAACGGCGTGACGTTGATCTCGTGCGTTTCGGCGAAATCGTCGTCTTCACGGGCGAGACGGATGGACAACGGCGTTACTCCGCGGCGCGCGAGAGTGGCATCGCGCCGCGCTCGCTGTCGCGGCTGACGAGGCGCAGCACCAGCGCGCCCGCGTCGGCGATCAGCATCCGGTAGCCGGCGGCCGAGCGCGCGAACACGTTATAGATGACGACCGCGGGGATCGCCGCGAACAGGCCGAGCGCCGTCGCGAGCAGCGCTTCGGCGATGCCGGGCGCCACCACCGCGAGATTGGTTGTGTGCGCGTTGGAGATGCCGATGAAGCTGTTCATGATGCCCCAGACGGTGCCGAGCAGGCCGACGAACGGCGCCGTCGCGCCGATGCTGGCCAGCACGCCCATGCCGCGGCCGATGCGCCGGCCCGCTGCGACCTCGAGCCGCTCCAGCAGCCAAGCGACGCGCTCCTTAAGCCCCTCGCCGCTGGCGTGGCCGGACAGCGCCACTTCGGCGCTGGCGGTGCGGACCAATCGGGCCACGGTGTCATCGGCCTCGCCGAACTTGCGCTCCGCATCCGGCAGCGAGCGCGCCTCCTGAAGCTTGAGCAAGCTGGCGCGAGCCTGACGTTTCGCCGACGCGAGCTCGATGCTCTTGGCGAGCCAAACCGTCCAGGTCACGAGCGAGGCGAACAGCAGGCCGACCATGATGGTTTTCACGACGATGTCGGCGTTGACGAACATGCCCCACGGCGACAGGTCACGAGGCAACGTGGCGTTCGCGAGCGGCCGCGTGCCAAGCTCAGTTGCACTCGGCGTAACCGGTCGCGGATTAACGGCAGGCGTTTGAACGGCTGGTTCGCTCGACACGGCGGCCGACGGCGATGGCTCCGGGGCGCCTTGTGCCAAAGCCTGAGGCGACGCCGCCATGGCAACGATGGCGAGGATCAGCACCGCACGAGAAATGTGCCGCGGCCAATACGCTGTGAGTTTCCAAGGCATTCGAATTACGCGCAACCAGTCCACCAGCATCCTTATACGTCCTTTTTTCGTGGCCGCGCCCCAGTACGCCATCGGCTCCTTAGAAGTATTCCATCCGCCACGCGACAGTCGCGATCTGTATAGCCTCGCCATGCGGCGTGATGGAAATAAAAAACAAAAGGAACGCCGTTTTTAAGTATTCAAATTCAATAGTATGTAAGTTTCAACCATTTCAAATTGTTTACGAATACTTTGAATGCTACTCAAAATACTACGGGTACCTATTTTTACATTGTAATAATCTGAAAGTAAGGTGACATGTCAAAGAAGACGCGTAGCCGTCAGCGTGCCGCGCGCGACCGCCAAGAAGACCAACAACAAGCCGAGAACCATCGGGGCGGCGCCATCCGGGCAACGATCAAGAACCCGCTGACCCCAGCTGCGCTCAGCATAGCGTCCATTGTGCTTGCCAGCGGAGCCGCGGCTCAGGACACCGCGCTGCCGGCGATCGATGTGCTGGGGGCGAGCGGCTATCAGACCGTCAATCCCGGCCTCACGCGAAGCCCAGTGCCGATCCGGGACACGGCGCAGAGCGTCAACGTGGTGCCTCAGCAAGTCATTCAGGAGCAGAACGTCGCCACCGTCAAAGACGCATTGCGCAACGTCGCCGGCGTCACCTTCCGGGCCGGTGAAGGCGGCAACCAGGGCGACACGCCCTACATCCGCGGCTTCACCGGCACAGAACGACATCTTTCGCGACGGTATCCGCGATCCCGGCTGGTACACCCGCGACGCGTTCGCGGTTGACGCGATCGAAGTCTACAAAGGCCCGTCGTCGGTGCTGTTCGGCCGCGGCTCGACCGGCGGTGTGATCAACTTGATCACCAAGAACCCGCTCGACCAGAACGTTCGTCGAAGGCACGGTGACCGGCAACACCGGCCCTGGCGTGCGCGCCACGCTCGACGCTAACGCCAAGGTCAACGACAAACGTCGCGGCCCGCATCCAGGTCATGGGCCAGCGCCAGGACATCGCCGGCCGCGATCATGTCGAGGAAAACCGCGTCGGCGTTGCGCCCTCGCTGAGCATGAAGGTCGACCGAGCGCACCAAGATCACGCTGGGCTACATCTACCAGCACGACGACAGCATCCCGGATTACGGCCATCCATTCCTGTCACTGGCGTGGGGCACGTTCGCGCCAGGTCGGCGCCAGTCCCGCGCGGCAACCTGGTACGGCATCCTCAGCGGTCCTTTCAAGGACACGGAAAAGGTCGACGTCCATATCGGGACCGGCAAGATCGAGCACGAATTCAACGACAGCCTGAAAGTCGACAAACGTCACGCGCTACACCAGCGTTGACCGGCTGCAGCGCAACGTATTCCCCGAACCGAACGCCAGCGTGCCCCCACCACCGACGCTGAACGCCAACTGGACGCCCAACCGTGCCCAGGTGCTTGCGGCACAACACGCTGCTGGCGAACCAGACCGACATTGCTCGCGAAGTTCAACACCGGATTCGCGCAACACACGATGACTGCCGGCCTCGACCTGATCCAGGAAACGCGGGACTTCGCACGAAACAATTTCGCCGGGCAAGCCGCGACCAATTTCCTGTATCCCGAATCCGTTCCGCTGGGGGCGGTACCCCGCTGGCGCCGACCGCGTCAGCAATTGACCTACGGTAAGTCGGACAACGTCGGCGTTTACGTCGCCGATCAGGTCAAGCTCACGAAATGGTTTGAGGTCCTCGGCAACGTCACGCTTCGACCAATTCCGATTTACGAGCAAAACGCGCCCCTTGCTGCGGTTTCGGTGCAACAACCTCGAGCACACCGACAACCTGGTGAGCTGGCGCGCCGGCGCCATGTTCCACCCGACCGCCAACAGCAGCATCTATGTGATGCACGGCACGTCGTTCAATCCGACCGCCGACAATCTGTCGATCAGCGTGGCCACGCCGGTGGCGGCGCTGAGCCAAATCGAACTCGGACCGGAGAAGAACGTCACCACCGAGGCCGGGGTCAAGGCGGACGTGCTCAACGGGCAACTGGCACTCGCCTCGCGCCTTCTTCAAGACTGAAAAGACCAACATGCGCGTGCCCGATCCGGCCAACAACACCTTCACTGTGCTCGCTGGTGCGGTGCACGATCCTCGGTTTCGAAGCCAGCGCCGTCGGCAAGCTGACCGACCAATGGCAGGTGATCGCGTCCTACCAGCACCTGTTCAAAGCGGAGATCACCAGAACGTCGGTGGCCGCACAGCTTGGCAAGACGCCGACCAACACACCGATCGACGCCTTCTCGTTGTGGACGACCTACGACGTGACCGAAAAATTTCAGGTCGGCGGCGGCGCCTTCTACATGCAGCTCGGTGTGGGGCGACGTCACCAACACCGGCTTCGTGCCGGAGTGTTGGCGCTTTGACGCCATGGCCGCATACAAGATCCACAAGAACGTCGACGCTGCAGCTCAACGTCTACAACCTCACCGACAAGGTTTATTATGCGGCGGCGTATTCGCAACTGGGTGGTGCCGCGGGCCAGAGCCGAACTGCGGCGCTGACGCTGTCGCGTCAAATCACTGACGCAACAGCCGAAGTCCGTCCGATGATGCTTCACATTCCCAACGTGCTGACGCCGGAACAGGTGGCGCGCTGCCGCGACGTGATGGTCAAGGCCGACTGGGTCGACGGCAACGTCACCGCCGGACATCAGTCGCGCAAGGTCAAGCACAACCTGCAACTGCCCGAAGAATTCGCAGACCGCGCGCGAGCTCGGCGACATGGTGCGTCCAAGCGATCTACACGCAACCCGCTGTTCATGTCGGCAGTGCTGCCCAAGCAGGTGTTTCCGCCGCTGTTCAATCGCTACGACGCCGGCATGATGTTCGGCTCGCATGTCGACAATGCGATCCGCTCGCATTCGACGTTGCCAGTGCGCATCCGCACCGACGTGTCCGCAACGCTGTTCATCTCGGCGCCGGAGGATTACGACGGCGGCGAGCTGATTGTCGAGGACACCTACGGCAGCCCATTCGGTGAAGCTGCCGGCCGGCGACATGATCATCTATCCCGGCACCAGCCTGCACAACGTCACGCCGATCACCCGCGGCTCGCGCATCGCCTCGTTCTTCTGGATCCAGAGCTTGATCCGGGACGTGAGCAAGCGCGCGCTGTTGTTCGATCTCGACATGGCGATCATCCGGATGACCCAGGATCACCCGGATCATCCATCGCTGGTGAAGCTGACCGCGGTCTATCACAATCTGCTGCGGCAATGGTCCGATATCTGACCGCTGCGATTCACACCGCGGTCATCGCCCGCGACAGCGGCGATCCAGTTGTCACCGTATCGGATTGAGGAACTGGATGCCTCCACTCTCGCGGGGCATGACAGTGATAAACTCATCAGCTAGCTTGCGGCCATGAACGATGAGGATGTCGTCATCGTCGGCGCCGGCATCGGCGGGCTGACGCTCGGGCTGCGGCTGCATCAGGCCGGTATTGCCTGCCGGATCTACGAGGCCGCGCCGGAGATCAAGCCGCTCGGCGTCGGCATCAACCTGCTGCCGCATGCCAGCAAGGAATTGACCGAGCTCGGCCTGCAAGATGCGCTCGCCAAGGTCGCGATCACCACCACCAAGATTGGCTACTACAACCGCTTCGGTCAGTTGATTTACAACGATCCGTGCGGGCGCTACGGCGGCTACGAATGGCCGATGTTCTCGATCCACCGCGGTGACCTGCAGATGGTGCTGCTCGCAGCGTTCATCGGCCGCGCGGGCGCCGATCGCGTCGTCACCAATCACCGCTGCACCGGAGTCGAGCAGGACGATAGCGGCGCCACCGCGCATTTCGAGCACGCCACGACCGGCGTGAAGCTTCCCTCCCAGCGTGGCTCGGTGGTGATCGCCTGCGACGGCATGCATTCCGTCATCCGCAAGCAGTTTTTCCCGGACGAAGGGCCGCCGCGCTACTCCGGCATCAACATGTGGCGCGGCGTGACGCGCTGGAAGCCGTTCCTCGACGGCGCGACCTTCGTGCGGATCGGCTGGCACAAGCCGGCGAAGGTTCTGATCTATCCGATCCGCGACAACATCGACGGCGAAGGCCGCCAGCTCATCAACTGGGTGTGCGACATCGAGCAGGAGACGCCGATCCAGCAGCGCGACTGGAACCGGCGAGGCAAGCTCGAGGATTTCATCGGCGCGATCGAAGACTGGCGCTTCCCCTGGCTCGACGTGCCGGCGATGTGCCGCGCGGCAGACCAGATCCTCGAATACCCGATGGTCGACCAGGACCCGCTACCGCGCTGGTCGCACGGCCGCGTCACGCTGCTCGGCGACGCCGCGCACCCGATGCAGCCGCGCGGCGCAAACGGCGGCGCGCAGTCGATCCTCGACTGCGGCGCCCTCGCCGATTGCCTGGCACGCGTTGCCGATCCGGTCGCGGCGCTGAAGGCCTATGAAGAGCGCCGGCTCCCGCCGACCAGTCAGGTCGTGCTGACCAACCGCAACACGCCGCCAGACGCGATCCTGCAAGAGGTGTGGAAGCGCACCGGCGACAAGCCGTTCCGCCACATCGACGACGTGATCAGCCAGGCGGACCTCGCCGGACTGCTGCATCGCTATCAGCGCATTGCGGGCTTCGACAAAGAGAAGCTGGCGGCGCAACGCTAAAACGCGCCGTTCCTTATTGATTGAGCAGCGGAATGCTCTTGTAGTCCGCTGGCTTCGGCACCGACGCCAGATAGGCATGGATGTCGGCGATATCGCCGTTCGACAAAACGGGCTCACGATATGGCGGCATCGCGCGGTTGGTGGTGCGGATGTAAGACACGAACGTGTCGAGCGGAACCGGATCAGGCCCGACCTTCGGGCCGGTCACACCGCCCTGCCCGACCGTGCCGTGACAGCCCCAGCAGCCGACCGCCATATACACTTTCTTGCCGTTCTCGGCGGAAGCGGCGAGCGCCGCTCCGCAGCCGAACATCAAGGCGATCATTGCCGCGCCAACGCTACGCATCGCAGATCTCCTATCGCGGCTGGGTCCAGACATCGACCAAAGCGGACTCGCCGCGCTTGACGATCTCGACGGCGCGTTTGAGCGTGGGCGCGAGTTCCTTCGGGTCCTTGATCGGGCCGAAGCCTTGAACGCCCATGGATGATGCTAGCTTGCCGTAGTCGATGTCGGGCGCTTCGATTGAGGTGCCGATCGGACCCTGGGTCTTGCCCAGCGCGGCGACACGGTTGCGCCGGTTGGAGAGGCGCTGCACGTGCATCACCTCCTGATGGTAGCCGCGATTGTTGTGCATCACGGTCAACATCGGAATGTTGTGATGCGCCGAGGTCCACAACGCGCCGGGCGAATACATCAAATCGCCGTCGGGTTGGAAGTTGAGCGAGAAGCGGCCGAGCGGCCTGTTGGCCAGCGCCGCGCCGACGGCAGCCGAAATGTTGTAGCCGAGGCCGGCGCCGCCGGAATGGCCAAGATGGTGGTAATACTTTTCCATCGGCCAGATGCGAGACGGCCAGCCGCTCATCTGCCGGTCGGACCCGACCATCGACCAGTCGAGGTCCTTGATCTGCGCCCAGACTTCCATGGTCAGGCGCGCGGTCGAGATCGGGTTTGCATCCCAGCCGACCGCCATGGCGGCGAGGTTGCGCTCGCGTGCCTCAACTTTGGCCTTGCGCGAGGCCTCGCCGCGCCGCTCGTACGCAGCCTTTTTGTCCGCCGGGATCGCAGCCTTCACGGCCTCGATCAATGCCGGAAGTGTCGCTTCCGCGTCTGCCGCCATGGACACATCGGTGACCTGGAAGCGCTGGAAGTCCTGGTAGTTCGATTTGCCGCGCAGATCGGCCGTGCCGATGCTGATCAGCTTGGTGCTGTCCTTGATGCGGGATTCCTGAATTCCATGACCGCCCTCGCCGTTGTCGATCCAGGCGTTCACGGTGCCCCAGAAATCGGACAGCTCAAGGCCCAGCACCACGTCGGCTTGAGCGACCACGCCCGGCGCGCGGCTCAGGTGATGGGTGTTCGGGAAGTTCATCCGCGCACCCTGGTTGACCACCGGGCATTGCAGCAACTCGGCGAGTTCGACCAAGAGCCTGACACCGTTCGGCGAGCGCGCCGCGCGGTCGGCCACGATCACTGGACGTTCGGCATTGGCCAGAAGCCGCGCGGTTTCTTTCACAGCGCCGGCATCGCCTTGCGGCGGCGTGGTCGGCACATAGCGCGGGATCGTCAGCCGCTCGCCGTTGCCCTTGATCGGCTCCTGTTGCAGATCGGCGTCAAGCGCGATTGCGACCGGCCCATAGGGCGGTGTCATCGCGATCTTATAGGCGCGCACGAACGATTGCGCGAAGTGCTGGAGCGAAAGCGGCGTGTCGTCCCACTTGGTGAAATCGCGCAGCAGCGCATTGATGTCCTGCGCCGAGTGGAAGGTCGGAACCCCCGGCGGGCGCATCGAGGCTTCGAGATGGTTGCCGCCGACGACGATGACAGGAACGCGATCGCACCACGCGTTGTAAACCGCCATCGCGGCATGCTGGAAACCGACCGAACCGTGCGCCAGCGTCATCAGCGGTTTGCCGGTGACCTTGAAGTAGCCATGCGCCATGGCGACGCCGATCTCCTCGTGATTGACGGTGAGGAATTCGGGTTTCTTGTTCTGACCGTAGTTGATCAGCGACTCGTGAATGCCGCGGAAGCTCGAAGCCGCATTCGACGGCAGGTATTCGATGTCGAGCGTCTTGATGACGTCGACCATGAAGTCGGAACCATCGGGGCGTGTCGCACGGGCCAGCGCCGGCGGCGTGCCAGTCTCGGCCGCGATGGCTTGCGCCGATGGCGGTAGCGCCGAAGGCAGACGCTTCGCTTGAGCAGTTGCCGTGCCGGCGTTCGCAGTCGTCGTTACAGAGGACGCGGCAGCTCCGGCTAAGGCCACGCCGGCAAGAAATTTGCGACGATCTACTTTCGGGCCCCGAGCCTTGCTGGTCATGTCGCGCTCCCTGGGATCGAGTTTGTCTCGGCGGCTTGGCGCCGCCCGCACCGATCTCGAAAATCAATTCTAGTCCAAGCCAAATTGCGGCACTAGCGCGGTCCCCAAGTTTGGCGCCGAGCGCACAGCACAGGGGAACTTTTTACCGCGTTTCGCGTCATCAATTGGCCTGCAAAGCATTGAATAACAATACATTTCGCAAATGCATCGAAATCGGAGCGGTTGCACGCCATGCGCGCCATCACGGTCCTCCCCGGCGTACCCCAATCGGCGCGGCTCGATGATATCGCCGAGCCGCCGCTCGACGACGGCGCAATCCTTGTGCGCACGCTGGCGCTCGGCGTGTGCGGCACCGACCGCGAGATCGTCGCGGGCGATTACGGCGACGCCCCGCCGGGGAGCGAGCGTCTGGTGCTCGGCCATGAATCGTTCGGCTCCGTGATCGAGGCGCCGCCATCAAGCGGCTTCGCTGCGGGCGACCTCGTGGTCGGCATCGTGCGGCGGCCCGATCCCGAGCCCTGCCCGGCTTGTGCCTCCGGCGAATGGGATATGTGCCGCAATGGCCAGTACACCGAGCGCGGCATCAAGGCGCGCCACGGCTTCGGCGCCGAGCGCTTTCGCATCGAGCCGGAGTTCGCGGTGAAGGTCGATCCGGCGCTCGGCGGACTCGGCGTCCTGATGGAGCCTGCGAGCATCGTTGCGAAAGCATGGGACCACATCGAGCGGATCGGGCGCCGTTTCAATTCGTGGCAACCGAAGACGCTCGCCGTCACGGGTTCCGGCCCGATCGGCCTGCTCGCCGCCCTGCTCGGGATCCAGCGTGGCTACGAGGTTCACGTGCTCGATCGCGGCCGCGACCAATCCAAGGTCGCAATGATCGGCGACCTGGGCGCGAGCCATCATGCCGGATCGGTCGACGAACTCGGCTTCGCGCCCGATGTCATCATCGAGTGCACCGGCGCGCCCTCCGTGATCGCCGGCGTGCTCGGCCGCACGGCGCCGAGCGGCATCGTCTGCCTCGCCGGCATCGGCGGCGACCACAAGGCGACGTTCGACATCGGCCGCTTCAACCGCGTCGCGGTGCTCGACAACGACGTCGTGTTCGGCGCCGTCAACGCCAACCGCATGCACTACGAGATGGCGGCGCACGCGCTCATGATCGCCGACCAGGACTGGCTCGGCCGGATGATCTCGCGGAGGGTGCCGCTTCCGCGCTGGCACGAGGCGCTGGAGCATCGCGACGGCGACATCAAGGTGGTGGTGGATTTCACGATCTGACGGTCAAGCCGCCGCGTCCGCCACGCCGGCCGGCCGGCGCAATGACTCCACGAACCGCTCGCCCCAGAACTTGATGTCATTCTGCATCAGCACCTTGACGGTTTCAGCGTGGCGGCCCTGCCGCTCGTCGAGCGGCATCGACAGCGCCTGGTCGATCGCGTTGCCGACGGCCTCGGCGTCATAAGGGTTGACCAGCAGCGCCGTGGCGCATTCCACCGCCGCGCCGGCAAAGCGCGACAGGATCAGCACGCCCGGGTCCTCCGGATCCTGAGCCGCCACGTACTCCTTGGCGACGAGATTCATGCCGTCGCGAAGCGGAGTCACCAGCGCCGCTCGCGAAGAGCGATAGAGCCCCGCCAGCGCCGGGCGGCTAAAGGGCTTGTTCACGTAGCGGATCGGTGTCCACGACGGCTCGCCGTAACGGCCGTTCACGTGCCCGACCGTCTCGGAGATGTGGCGCTCCATCTCGGAGTACTCCCTGATCTCGGAGCGGCTGCGCGGCGTGATCTGCAGGTAGGTCACCGCGCCTTGGCGCGACGGATGGTCTTCGAGCAGTCGCTCGAACGCCCTCATGCGCAGCGCGATGCCCTTGGAATAATCGAGCCGGTCGACGCCGATGATCATGGCGCGTCCGGCCAGGCTGTCGTTCACCTCGCGCACGAACGGCGAGCGCACGCTGCGCCGCGCCAGCCGCTCGAATTCCACTGTCTCCACGCCGACCGGGAATGTACCGATCTGCACCGCGCGCTGACCGGCGATGAAGGTTCGCGGGCCGCGGTACGGCATCCGGCACTCATCCTTGAGATAGCGGGCGAAGTTTTCGGCGTCGTTGTCGGTCTGAAATCCGACCAGGTCGTAGTGACAGAGCGACAAGACAACCCGCTCATGCTTGGGAACTGCCGTGATGAGCTCCGGCGGCGGGAACGGCACATGAAGGAAGAAGCCGATCCGGTTCTCATGCCCGCGCTCGCGCAGAGCCTTGGCGAGCGGCAGGAGGTGATAGTCATGCACCCAAACGATGTCGTCGGGCAGCAGCACCTTGTGAAGCTGCTCGGCGAAATGATCGTTGACCCGCATGTACCCGGTCAGATCGAGGCTCGAATATTCCGCGAGGTCGAGCCGGTAGTGCAGGATCGGCCACAGCATCCGGTTGGCGAAGCCGTTGTAGTACTCCTGATAGTCGGCGCGGGTCAGATCGGTGGTGATGTAGGTGACGCCGCCGCTCTCGACCTCGCGGATCGCAACCTCGGCCTTGGCGGCAATCTTCCCGCTCCAGCCGAACCATAGACCGCGGTGCCGCTTGACATACGAGCGGATCGCAACCTCGAGGCCGCCGGCGCGCGTGCCTTCCGCGCTGGGCACGGCGACGCGATTGGAGACCACCACTATCCGCGCCAATATCGATCCTCCCAGCTACGAGACAACCGCATGGCGGTCAGGATCATGCCCGCCATGGAATAGGTCTGCGGGAAATTTCCCCACAGCGCGCCCGACTGCGGGTGGATATCCTCGGAGAGCAGGCCGTAGCGATTGCGATGACTTAGCGCGTCGACGAAAAGCTCGCGCGCTTCCTCCTTGCGGCCGAGCGACCACCACGCGTCAATCAGCCAGAACCGGCAGATCAGGAACGCGGTCTCCGGCATGCCGAAATCGTCCGAATTGGCGTAGCGCATGACGTGCTTCTCGCGCAGCAGATCGTGCTGCACCGCCTCAACGGTCGAGACGAAGCGCGGATCGCCCGCCTCTATCAGCCCGAGCTCCGGCAGGAGCAGAACGCTGGCGTCGGTGTCGTCGGTGCCGAGCGCGGCGGTGAATGCCTTGCGCTTCGGATTCCAGGACTGCTCCAGCAGAGCAACCTGCAGCTTGTCCGCCTGCTCGTTCCAGTATGTAGCCCGATCGTGCAGATTAAGCCGCGTGGCGATCGCGGCAAGGCGGTTGATGCCGGCCCAGCACATCGCGGCGGAATGCGTGTGAACGCTGCGCCTGCCGCGAAATTCCCAGATTCCCGCATCCGGCTTAAGCGCCAGTTCCACCGCTTTGGCACCGAGCGGCTCAAGCACGCGGAACAAAAATTCGTCACCGGGCCGCGGCAGCCGGTGGTCAAAGAACATCGGCATGGCCGCCAAGATGACGCTGCCGTAGGTGTCGTGCTGGTCCTGCAGCGCGGCGGCGTTGCCGATCCGCACCGGCCCGTCACCGCGATAGCCTTTGAGGTGTGGCGCGATCTGCTCCTCAAGCGAATCCGACGGCACGATGCCGTACACCGGCCGCATCGCGTCGCCGTTATTCGCTGCGATGCCGACGATGTAGGAGATGAAATCTTCCATCGTCTGCGTCGCACCGATCCGGTTGAGCGCCTTCACGACGAAATAGGCGTCGCGCAGCCAGCAGAACCGATAGTCCCAGGTGCGGCCGGACCCCGGCGCCTCGGGGATCGACGTGGTGTGCGCGGCAATAATGGCGCCGGTCTCCTCGAAATTGGACAGCTTGAGCGAGATCGCGGCGCGGATGATCGGCTCCTGCCAGTCGTAAGACAGAAACAAGCGGCGCACCCAGTCCATCCAATGATCGCGCGTGCGGTCGCAGAACTCGCGGCACGCGGTCGCAAGCTCGGCGGGAAACGGCTCGTCGTTGCCGAGCACCATGTTGACGCCGCGCGTCAGCACGAACGGCGCCTCCCGCTCGATGTATGAGAGTGGCGCGTCCGTGGTCAGGCGGATGATGGTGTCGCCCGCCCAGTACCGGATGTGGTTGCTGCCGGCCGAGCGCTGCGTGATCGGCATGCCGTAGTTGTGGGTCGGGCGGACACGGATGGTGATGCGCGGCAGGCCGGCGATGGGCTCGATCATCCGCACCAGCTGCGGCGGCCGGTACATCCGGCCGAAATTGGGATAACGCGGCGCGAAATCGGTGATCCGCACCTTGCCGCCGTGGCTGTCCGTCAGCGTCGTGATCACTGTCGCGGTGTTGCGCTGATATTCGGACTGATATTCGACCATTCCGTCCAGCACGACATCGGAGAAGCCTTTCTCCTCGTCGCCAGCGATCATCCGGCAGAAGATCGGATCGCCGTCGAAGCGCGGATAGCACCACCAAACCAGCCGCCCGGTCGGATCGACCAATGCGGCAGTGCGCCCGTTTCCGATGATGGCCAGGTCGAGCCCGTGATCGGTCGCAACTGCATGCGCACGCGCTGGCAGGCTTTGATCGTTCATGACGCCACTGCCACGGGTTGCGAAATTTTGTCGAGCCAGCGGCGCACGTCGGCCGGCGCATGGAAGACGGCGTTGACGCCGGGCACCTTGCGGCCGACCGAGATGGCGAAGCCGTTGAACTCGGGCACCACCTCGAACGCAGCCTCGTCGGTGACGTCATCGCCGATGAAAATGGGCGCGCGGCCCGCGAATGGCGGATGCGTCATCAGTTCGCGCACGGCGCTGCCCTTGTTGAAGCCGACCGATTTCACTTCGATCACCGCCTTGCCGGTGAGCAGTTCGAACAACTCAGGAGGATAGGCTTTGCAGACGCGAAAAACGTCGTCGACAACATTGAGGCCCCGATCCAGCGCCAGGCGATAGTGAATAGCGAACGAGTAGCCCTTATCCTCCCACGCAACGCCATCGTATCGCTTGGCAATATCCATTAGATTCTGCTTGAGCGAGCGATCAAGCGCGGTGGCGCGCTGTTCGTAGCTGTGATGCTTGGGGTCGGGCCTGATCTCCGCGCCGTGGCCGCCGATCGCCGGCAAGCGAAGCGGCGCAAAAATCAGATCGAGATTGGCAATCGGCCGACCGCTCACCAGCGCGATGGCGCCATGGGTTCGCTCCCCGACAAGAGACAACGTCCGCAGCAATGTTTCGGGGACATGGACCGCATGCGGTGTCGGCGCGATGTCGAGGATTGTGCCGTCGACGTCGAGCAGCACGGCAAAATCGCGAAGATCGAGGGGGTCCAAAGGCACGCCGGATATCCAATCATGTTGGAATCAAATGAATTTGGACGCGTCCGGTGCTTTCGCAGGACTGCGAACGCGCCGAAACCGTCTATCGGGCAACCTCCCGGGGGATAACGCCCAATGTGGCAATGGGTTGCATCATGACGAACGGACGCGGTGACGCCGATCAGGCGGTGCTCGGCCGCTCAAACGGGGTGGTGTCGCAAATCCAGGCGTCGGAGCGCGACCACTGATGCTGCGCCCCGCAGGCCTCGCAGCGCGTGGATGACAGAAATGGATCCGCTTGCTGCAGCGTCCCCAGTTCGGTGTCGATGCCTGTCGACACCGCATGGCCCGTGACCGGGCAAGTGATCATCACGCATCCCATCGGCCCCTCCTCCCGCAAATCGCTCATCACGCTATCAGCGCCGCCGAATGAGTCCGTCCCATGACAGGGTTGAGCATTATTGATCCGGGCGGCTTTCGGGCGATTTAATGTCACGATCGGCATTTGAATTGAGTTCGCGCAGCCATGCCGCTGCCGTACCAGGATGCTGGCCGGAACCCCGCCAGTGGTCGCCGCGTTGATTCTCGCATCAACCCTGAGGGTGTCATGCCGCAATCCCGCTATTTCGTCGTTCGCAATGACGACGATAAATGGATGATCAAGTTCGAGGAAGAGCAATTCGGCCCTTACCAGAGCCAGTCCGAGGCGATGCTGTTTGCCATCGAGGCAGCGCAGAAGCAGGGGGAGCGCGGCGCCAACGCGGAAGTGTGCATCATGGGTCTGAACGGGCACTTTCACCCGGAATGGTCCTACGGGCGAGACGCCTTTCCAGCGAGGATCTGACCATGGCCTTCTTTCGACGCAGAACCTCCGCCGAAACGGTGACGGGAGTTGAGGCTCGTGCCGGTTTCCTCGACCGCCCCGTCCTGGTGGTCCTCACAGTAAGCACCATTCTGATCGCAACGATCTTCGGCGTGATGCTGCTCGGCATTTGGTCGTAGGTGCAGGAACCTTCGCGCTGCTGGTTCGTTGTTCAGATAGCGCGGCCGCTCCCGTCGGTCGCGTAGGCGCCGGGCGGCATTCCCCCTCCCCCCGACAGAAGCTGTCCGGCGCACTAATTCCTTGCCACGCGCAAGCAAAAGCGGCCGTCTCAGACGGCCGCTTTTTTGTGGGCTGCGACCGCTCTAGCGCGGGCCATTCAAGAACTTTTTTACCGCACCCGGCAGCGCGTCGAGATACGGGCCCATGAAGTAGGTCTCGCCGGCGCCTTCCCCAAACAGCCGGTCGTGCACGTCGATCAACGCGCGCATCGCCGCAACGCAGGAGGGCACCGAATCAACGATTAACCCGTTGATCTCGCCGGCTTGCGCCAGCGTGGTGAAACGAGGATCCGTCGTGACCTGGCGTGCGATGCATTCGTTGGCGGCATCCACCAGCGGCCGAATCACCGCGAGTTTCTGCTGCTTAGACATGTGCTGCAGACCAGTGCCTGAAGGCGGCCACGCCATGCCGGGATCGGCCGCCGCAGGCACGATGAGCGAAGCGGCGACAAGCGCTGCGATGATCATCCGAATCCCCAAACCCCGGAAGAATTGTACCGAATTCCGCACCGGCGAAAAAGTGCGAGAGGGACCGTTTTCGCGAAACCTGTGAGCAACCCCTCTCAGGAATACGATCCTGGCAAATCAGGGCCCGCGTTGAAATCGCGGCGCTGTCGCGCACGGCTGCGATCCACCATCGGCCGTCATGACAAAATGAAAAGGCCCGCGCGAGCGGGCCTTTTCATGGAAAAGATACTTGAGGATATTCAGCCTGCCGTCCACGGCGTTTTCAGATTGGCGACGCAGCGTCCGGTGTGGTGAGCAAGCGACGGCGCGGCGACCGGACTGAACGACGGTTCGCAACCGACCGGCACCTTCGGACCACGGGCACGCGGCTTCTCCTCGCGCGTCTGCTCCCGGATCTCATTGATCGGAACCGGCTTGACGGTGCTGCGGCTGTGCTGGCGCACCGTGACCTCAGGCAACTGCAAGCCCTTCGTGACAATGGTCACGTTGTTCACCGGATCGGTGCGGAACAGTTCATTGCCATCGCGGTCGCGATAGACGACGGCGGCGTCGCGCAACCCGACCACTTCAACGGTGGCAATGCGCGCGGCGGCCTGTGCCGGACGCGGCAACGCGCCGCGGTCAGCCTTGGCGGCGCGGTTGATGCTGGTTCCCGAAGTCCCTAGCGCCGGCGCCGGCGCCGAGATGGCAGCCTTCACCGCGCCGAACTGCTGGGTGGGTGACGGGATGGGTATGAGGTCCGTCACTAGGAATGCGGTCAAGCCGCCGATCAGATATGGGACGATCTGCATAGGATTTCCCTGAGGATGTTCCCTGGATGCCTAAGCCACGACCAAAGGAGGCGGGGCCGCATCAGCGCGTTAACGCCCGGAGTCCACGCAGGTTCCTTAGCGCCCAACGGCCAGATTGGCCGAGGGGATCAGCATGCGGCAACGCGCCCCTTCAGGCGGGAACTCGAGCTTGATCTCGGCATTCAGCGAGCGGGCAAGATTGCGCTCGATTACCAGACTGCCGAACCCCCGCCGTTCCGGCGGCGCCACGCTGGGGCCACCGGATTCCACCCAGACGATTTCGATCCCATCCGCTTCCGTGACCGGCCGCAACTGCCAGGTAATCGCAACCTGGCCCCTGGGATTCGACAATGCACCGTATTTCGCGGAATTGGTGGCCAACTCGTGAATTGCCAGGCTCAAGCTCTGCGCGGCTTCCGGATTAAGCAGCAAAGACGGCCCATCGACCGTGACCTGCGACCCCTCGCGATCAAGATAGTGCCCGAGTTGCGATCGGACCAACTCGGACAGCGACGCGCCGTGCCAGCTTTCCTGCACCAGCAGATCGTGCGAGGCGGCAAGCGCCTGCACCCGCGCGCTGAACTGCTCGAGAAAAGCCTCGGTCGTTACCGTATGCCGCGCGGTCTGACGGGCCATCGCCTGGATCACCGCCAGCAGGTTCTTCGACCGGTGGGTCAGTTCTCGCATGATGTCGCGCAGGTGCGCCTCGCCGGCCTTCCGGCTCGTGATGTCGATGGCCGCGCAGGTGAGCCCCACGACATCACCGTCAGTATCGCGCAGCGCCTCGATGTGCGTGTCGTACCAGTGCACGTGGCCGCCGTGCTCGACGCGGAATTCGGTGTCTTTGGACTGGCCGCTCTCGAGCACGCCACGCTTGAGTGTGACAACGGCCGCGCTGCTGTCAGGCGGCAGGATATCCCGGTCGTAACAGCCGATCAGTTCGTCAACCTTACGGCCGAACATGCCATTGCTGACCGTCGTGTAACGAAGGTCGCGATCCTGCGTATAGACCGTAACGTGCGAGCCGCGAAGCGCGGTCTCGTAGCGCTGCAGGGCGGTTGCGAGCTCGTCGGTGAGCCGCCGCTGCTCGCTTTCCAACGAGCGGATACGGCTGATGTCGATCGCAGCGCACATGATACCGTCGATCACGCCTTCCTTGCCAAACGTCGGGTCGACGTGAAGCGCATAGAGCGCGCGGCGGCCCGGCAATACGGTTGACACTTCGCAATCCGCGGGCTCGCCGCTCGACAGCACCCGGCGCTTGAGCGCGACGACCGCGTCGCGTTCCGGCGGGCCCAGCAACTCATGATCGGTGCGCCCGATGACCTCAGCGTTCGCCGCCTCGTCGAGCGGCCCATACATCCAGGTGTATTTGAGGTCCCTGTCCTGCGAGAACACATGGACCTTGGCGCCGTGCAGCGCGGTCTCGAACCGCGCCTTGACCCGGCTCAGTTCGCCGGTGCGTTCTTCGACCCGCGTTTCCAACTCGCCGCGCGACAGCTCCAACTCCCGCAATGTCGTCTCGTGAGCTTCGGCCTCACGGCGCAGCCGCTCGTTCACCGCAGCCAGTTCGCCCGCGGACGGCAGCGCGGCGAGCTTCGACAGCAGCGGCCAGATCACGATCACGGCCGCGGCCGCGAACAGCGCGGTGACGATTTTCACGACTCCGTGCAGATCATAGATCGGATAGCGGACGGAAATCAGGCTCAGCAGATGGCCCATGCCGGCCGCAAAAATGAAGCCGCAGAACATCCAGGCGACCGTGCGGTATTCCTGCAGCAGGCCGAAGCGATGCTGCATGTACCAGACGATGCCGATCGCGATGGTGACGAAGCTGATCGCAATGATCGCATCGGACAATGAGTGAATGAATAAGAGCGGAAATGACATAGTGCTAAAAAACTCCGACGGACCCGGTCGCACCACCTCTGGCAACGCGGCAGCGCCGTAATGTTTCCGGTTCAACTCATTGGTAATGCTTCAGAACAGCAAGATTTCCCGCAACCGGGAGCAACGCACATCATTGGGACAATTTGGAACCAACACGGCGCGGGCGGATTATATGGCCGACCGGCCGCGATTCCCCCTCCCCTCGTGCTCGGCCGGGAAGACCAAGGCGTAGCCGACGTCGTCGGCTACGCCTTCTTCTTCTTTTCATCGCCGTCGTGCGGCCGATAAGACGAATCGATAGACCAGAATTCAAAGCCCGATCCTCGCGGATCGGGCTTTGCCGTTTGCGTCGTCCGTAATCCGGATTACGCGGTGCGGCGTTCCGGCCGGCGGGCCTTGCGCTCGAAGAACAGCGCCTGGCTGATGACAGCGGACACTGTCGCGGGCTGGAACGGCTTGGCGATCAGGAATGCCGGCTCGGGCCGCTCGCCGGTGAGGAAGCGCTCCGGATAGGCGGTGATGAAGATCACCGGCACTTCGAACGACTTGAGAAGCTCGTTCACCGCGTCGAGACCCGAGCTGCCGTCGGCGAGTTGGATGTCGGCAAGGATCAGGCCCGGGCGTTTCGCCTTGGCGAGCGTGACCGCCGCGGAATGTGTGCGTGCGACGCCGATCACGCGATGGCCCAAGCCTTCGACCAAGCCCTCCAGATCCATCGCGATGAAGGTTTCGTCCTCGATGATAAGGACATCGGTGGCGATCTCAGCCGCCAGCTCACGTCCGGATTCCTCAACCAGGGCCCGCAACGCGGGCACTTCGACCCCGAGGATGTCCGCGGCGTCCTCCTCGGAGAAGCCTTCCAGCGCGACCAGCAAAAAGGCCTGGCGGGGCTGCGCCGTGATCTGGCCAAGCCGATGCTCGACACCCGGCTGCGTGCCGGCGGCAGGCTCGGTGCCCTCGTTGATCCCCACTGAATTCCAGATTTTCGTGAAAAGCTTGTAGAGGGCAGCCCGTGGCCCGTTGGCTCCGCCAAGAACGCTGGGATCCTCAATCAGCGCCTCAAGGGCGGCCGCCACGTAGGCATCGCCCGAATGCTGACTGCCGGTCAGGGCACGCGCATAACGGCGTAGAAACGGCAGATGCTGGGCAACAGCTTGAGATGTCGACACTTTTTACCCTCCCAATTGTCAGTGATAGGTTCCCTATGCGCGGCAATGCCTCAGCCCAAAAAAAGTTCCATAGCACGGAACGATAAGACT
This sequence comes from uncultured Alphaproteobacteria bacterium, assembly GCA_963711955.1. Taxonomy (GTDB): domain Bacteria; phylum Pseudomonadota; class Alphaproteobacteria; order Rhizobiales; family Xanthobacteraceae; genus Z2-YC6860. The sequence goes on from CAVQGC010000012.1 coordinate 178,414, forward strand.
ATCAGCGCGTTGCACACGGATGCGGGGGTGGAACCGGGCGGGCTTAATCAAGAAGCCAACTGGGGCCAGAGAAAACCAAGGGGAGCCGCGGACCAGTCGGGGCGCGGAGTACGAGAATGACAGAGCGTAAACCACCGGAAAAACCCCAGCTCATGGATACAATTTCAACAAAAAACGCGGCCGCCCGGCAGGGCAAGGATGCCAGCTTGGGACGGGATGTTCAGGTCAAGATCGGCCAGCAGCTTCGAGCCTATTACGACGGTCTCATCGAACCTACCCCGGATCGCTTCGTCGATTTGCTTCAAAAGCTCGACAAGTCCACGGGCGGAAAGGGGCCGGCTGAATGAGCGGCATCGATCCCGCCCTGCGGGACACCATGTTGGCCGCCGTCCCGAGTCTGCGGGCGTTCGGCATCTCGCTTTGCGGCAACGTCGATCGCGCCGACGACTTGGTGCAGGAGACGCTGCTGCGTGCGCTTGCCAACATCCAGTCTTTCCAGCCCGGCACGAACATGTCTGCCTGGCTGTTCACCATTCTGCGCAACCTGTTCCGGTCCGAATATCGCAAGCGCCGCCGCGAGGTCGAGGACCCCGACGGCAGCTATGCCGAGACGCTGAAATCGCAGCCCGAGCAGACCAGCCGCGTTGAGTTCGAGGAATTTCGTGTCGCGCTGAACAAGCTGCCCGACGATCAGCGCGAGGCGCTCATTCTCGTCGGTGCGTCCGGCTTCTCTTATGAGGAAGCCGCGGAGATCTGCGGCTGCGCGGTCGGCACCATCAAGAGCCGGGTCAACCGGGCACGTACGCGGCTGAGCGGCCTGTTGTCCATCGACACCGCCGACGACTTCGGCCCCGATATCACCACACGCTCGGTGCTCGCGGGCAACGACCGCCCCTGAGATTTTCCGGTTTGCAAGAGCTGCTAAAACACATCGCCCGGCTTTCGCCGGGCGATGTGTTTCAACCGGTGAGCGCGCGCCTTGCAAGCCACGCCGAGCCTGGGTTCCGAGGATCGGTTCCTAGTCTGAGTTCCAAGCCGGGAACGCAGAGTGCTCTGCCGCGTTTGTGCCGCAACGCGCGATGCACGCCGGAGCGAAGTCAAATGTCAAAACAACGCAATTCCGCCCCAGCCAAATCCGTAAAAGCCAAGCCGGCACGCTCCAAGGCTCAGGCAAACACCGCGGCACCGATCCATCGCGATCCTCACCTCGCCGAACAAGGCTGGTTCACGTGGTTCGCACACAGCATCGCGCGATGGTCCGGCAAGCCGGCGACGTTTTTGATCGCGTTCGCTTTGATCGTCTTCTGGGCTGTGACCGGTCCGCTGTTCGGCTTCAGCGACACCTGGCAATTGGTCGTCAACACCGCCACGACCATTGTGACCTTCCTGATGGTGTTCCTGATCCAGAACACCCAGAACCGCGACACCATGGCGTTGCAGATCAAGCTCGCCGAGGTGATCATTGCCATGCGCGGCACGCAGAACAACATGGCGATGGCCGAGGACTTGAGCGACGCCGACCTCGAAGCCCTGCACGAGGAATACCGCAAGCGCGCCCAGCAGGCCGAAGCATCGCTGGAAAAGCGGCGCAGCGCGCGGACCCACTGAACGCTGCGGTCGCTATCGGCGGACTTCAGGACTTTACTTGCCGCCCCGGTCTCTGTGAACCGGACGTAAAGAAAGGTATTGGAGGCTGCACCGGCGGGTCATGGTGACTCGTGAAGCGAAGGTTGCGATCCTCCAGCCATGACGCCGACCATCTTGGTGTTCGATTCCGGTCTTGGCGGGCTCACGGTCCACCGCGAGGTGACGAAGGCGCGGCCCGACGCGCGCTATGTCTACGCCGCGGACGACGCGTTCTTCCCCTACGGCAAGCAGGACGAAGGCAAGCTGGTCGCGCGCGTGCTAACGGTGATGGAGCAGCTGATCGCGACGCACCGGCCGGACTTGGTGGTGGTCGCCTGCAACACCGCCTCGACGCTGGTGCTCCCGCAGCTACGGGAGCGTTTCAAAGTGCCCTTCGTCGGCACCGTGCCCGCGATCAAGCCGGCCTGCGCTGCCTCCAAGACCAAACTCGTGTCGGTGCTCGGCACGGAAGCCACGGTGCAACGCGAATACACCCGCGCTCTGATCCGTGACTTCGCCGACGGCTGCGCCATCCATCTTGTAGGCTCGCCGCGGCTCGCCGAATTCGCCGAGGCGGAGTTGCGCGGCCAGCCCTTGGCCGACGCCGATATCGCGGGCGAGATCGCGCCGTGTTTTGTCGAGCAGGACGGCGCGCGGACCGATACGATCGCGCTGGCCTGCACCCACTACCCTCTTCTGCTGGACCGGATGAGGCGTGTGGCACCTTGGCCGGTGGCATTTATCGACCCGGCTCCCGCGATTGCGCGGCGGGTGGTCGATCTGCTGGGCCCGCCGGTCGGCGGCCCGCCTGCTGCTGCCGCCACCCGGTTGATCTTCACCTCGGGCCGCGACCCCTCACCCTCTCTGAAAGCCGCTTTGAGGGGCCTTGGCATTGCCGAGTGCACCCCTGCGGGCGTTTGACTTGCCCGCCATTTCCACCTAAAAACCGCCCATCTCGCGGGCCTTCGGGCCCGCGAGGTGTTTCGCGACCCGCGGTTTGCGCCGGCGCTTCGGCTGCGAGCCTGTCGGTCCCGGCAATGCCGGGACAGGAGGAGGGCGCGATCCTCAAACCCGAACGCAACATGAGGACGCGATGACCAAGCGCCACGAGGCGAAGTACAAGATCGACCGCCGTATGGGCCAGAATGTCTGGGGCCGCCCAAAGAGCCCCGTCAACAAGCGTGAGTACGGCCCTGGCCAACATGGCCAGCGGCGCAAGAGCAAGCTCTCCGACTACGGTGTGCAGCTCAAGGCCAAGCAGCAGTTGCGCGGCTATTACGGCAACATTTCCGAGCGGCAGTTCCGCGGCATCTACGAAGAAGCCATTCGCATGAAGGGCGACAGCGGCGCCAACCTGATCGGCCTGCTGGAGCGCCGGCTTGACGCCATCGTGTTCCGCGCCAAGTTCGTGCCGACCGTGTTCGCCGCGCGCCAGTTCGTCAACCACGGCCATATCAAAGTGAACGGCCGCCGCGTTAACATCGCGAGCTATCGCGTCAAGGTCGGCGACACGATCGAGGTCAAGGACAAGTCGAAGCAGATGGCGCTGGTCCTCGAAGCTCGCGCGCTCGCCGAGCGTGACGTGCCGGACTACATCGAGATCAACGAAGGCCAGATGTCGGCAAAGTTCGCGCGAATCCCCGTGCTCTCCGACGTTCCTTATGCGGTGATGATGGAGCCGCACCTCGTCGTCGAGTATTATTCCCGCTAATCACACGAGCGGTTGCAACGCAGCAAAGGCCGCCCTCCGGGGCGGCCTTTCGCTTTGCGAATCATGCTATTACTCGAAAGTAGCAATGGCCAGATTGATCGGCGCGTGGCGCGATTGTTGGCCGAAATCGGTCATACCCTTGTTTTGGTAGCGCCAACTCGTAGCCTTTTGGCGCGTGTACGCTAGCGCATAACAACGTTTTACAAACGAAACTGGGGAGACTTGCTCATGAGCGGACTACAAGCGCTGAAGTCTTGGATTGGTGCACTGACGGAACTGGGCCTGATGCTTCTCGCATTGGGCATCGTGTGCGCCTTGCTGGTCGGCGGCTCCAACCTGCCGTTCTTCGGCAACGTGGCCGGCAACATCACCGCCTTCGTCAAGGATCTCGGCTCAAACGGCCTCGCCGGCTTGATCGCCCTTGGCGTCATCCTGTGGCTGTTCTCGAACCGCAACGTAGGCTGAGCCTACGCTGCGCCACTCGCGGTAGCCGCTGACCAGAGACTGCTGCAATGGCGGCACTCTACTCGGGTGGGGAGCACCACTCCCCGCCCGATCATGCTTGCTGTGCATGATCCCGAAAAAGCCTGCCCCGGACCTGACCCGGCGTGGCCTCCGGATTTCGGAGCGGATCATGCTCAAACAATGACGGGAGCAGGCGATGATGGAGTTTCTCGAAAAGGCTCGGCGCTTTCTCTGGCTGTTCATCGAGCTGGGGTTTCTGGCCGTTCTGTCGCTGATCTTGATCCACTTGCTGCTCGGCGAAAGCTCGGGTGGCTACGTCAGCTCGGTGGTCGACAATGTGACGAAGTTCGCGAGCGGCATGGGTACGCCGAGCCTGATCGGCATCGGCGTCATTCTGGCGATCATCTATTTGCTGATGCAGCGCATGAGATAAGGCCGCCCCTTTGCGGGACGGCCCAGTCGCAAGCCCTGGCTGAAGAGGTGCTTTACGCAGGCGCCTTCACGCTCATGCCGCTGTCCTTCATCAGCGACTGCAATTCGCCGGCCTGGAACATCTCGCGCACGATGTCGCAGCCGCCGACGAACTCGCCTTTGACGTAGAGCTGCGGAATGGTCGGCCAGTTCGAATAGGCCTTGACGCCGTTGCGCAGATCTTCCGACTCCAGGACGTTGAGCCCTTTGTAGGGCACGCCGAGGTAATCGAGGATCTGGATGACCTGAGCCGGAAAAACCGCACATCGGGGCCTGCGGGGTGCCCTTCATGAACAGCACCACGTCGTTGCTCTTCACTTCATTGTCGATGAACTGCTCGATGCCCATGGATCTTTCCTTTTCGCGCGGACAAGGCCCCGCGCCGCCGTAAGCCGAAATTACGCCTCCGGAATGCCAGTCTGCAAGGCGAGTGCGTGGAGCGCACCGCCCATCTGGCCCTTCAGCGCCTCGTAGACAAGCTGATGCTGCTGAACCCGCGATTTGCCGCGAAAGCTCTCGGCGATCACCGTGGCGGCATAATGGTCGCCGTCGCCGGCCAGATCGCGAATCGTCACCTCCGCGTCCGGAATGCGGGTCTTGATCAGCTTCTCGATGTCGTTGGCGTTCATCGGCATGGGATGCCGTCTCCACCGTGGCCCGAGAGAGGTCGGTCTGTCCCCCGATACATAGGGGACCGACTCTGGAAAAGCTCGGCCAGCCCTTATCAGAATCGGCCACTCGGCGGGAAGGCCATTCCACATGTATCCATAGCTGGAGCAGAATATGCTCAAATGATGCCTCAAGGCTGCGTTGGAATGGAGGTTTTGATGAATGGCGGATTGCGTCGATACGGTTTACGGCGTGCGGGGTTCCTCCTTTCGGCATGCCTGGGGGTTTTTCTGACAGCCGCGCCGGCGCTGTCGCAGCCAAGCCAAAGCCAGATCAATGCAGTCCGGCAGAATTGCCGCTCCGACTACATGGCGCATTGCTCCAGCGTGCCGCCCGGCGGCGCGGAATCGCTGAATGCCTGCAGAACAATTCGTCGCGCCTGTCGGCCGGCTGCCGCGGCGCCGTCGACGCGCTCAAGCCGGCAGCCGCGGCCCCAGCCGCAAAGCCTGCGGCGGCAGCACCGCCTCCCGCGCCGGCGGCTGCTCCCGCGCCGGAACGCACCGCCGCACCGGTGCGCGCTCCGGCTGCGACAGCGGCCGCCCCGGCCCAAGAGCAGCCCCGTCCGCAGACTGCGAAACCACCTCCCAGCCGGCAGGCACCGCCGCCGCGGACGGCTGCGGCTCCCGCCGCAGCACCGCCCGAACCTGCATGGGTGTACGTGCCGATGCCGCCGCTGCTGCCGCGCGTCCAACTCGGAATCATCCGTGCGTGCGATGGCGACCGGCAGGCGGTCTGCAGCATGGTGCCGCTCGGCGGCGGACGCGTGATCGAGTGCCTGGCGCGCAACGAGCCGGCACTCACCCCGCTCTGCCGGCAAACACTGGCCAGCGCCCGAGCATCGGCGGCGCGCTAGCGAGTCAGTTGGCCATGTAGGCCGGCAGCCAGCCCTCGAAGCTTTTGGTGAGCGCGGCGACCTCGATCGGGCGCTCGCCGGCGATCAGCAATGACGCGCCGGCGGTCATGCCGATGCGGGCCGCGAGCACGCCGGCGTCCGCTGCGCGCTTGAGCACTTTGCCGGCGTCGGCCGCCGGCACGGTCACGACATAGCGCGCCTGGTCCTCGCCGAACCAGTACGCGTGCGAAGGCGTGTCTTCGGGCGCCGCATCGAGTTGCGCGCCGATGCCAGACGCCATCGCCATCTCGGCGAGCGCAACCAGCAGGCCGCCGTCGGAGACGTCGTGCGCCGCGGTGACGAGCCCGTCGCCGATCAGCGCGCGCACCACGTCGCCGTTCTCACGCTCCTCGAGAAGGTCGACCGGCGGCGGCGCGCCCTCCTCGCGGCCGCAGACCTCGCGGAGATAAAGCGACTGGCCGAGCCAGCCCTGCGTCTCGCCGATCAGCAGGATCGCCTCGCCGGCCGCCTTGAAAGCCAGCGTCGCGGACTTGGTGAAATCGCCGATCACGCCGACGCCGCCGATCGTGGGCGTCGGCAGGATCGCGCTGCCGTTGGTCTCGTTGTAGAGCGAGACGTTGCCGGACACGACCGGGAAGTCGAGCGCCTTGCAGGCCTCGGCGATGCCGCGGATGCAGCCGACGAACTGGCCCATGATCTCGGGCCGCTCCGGATTGCCGAAGTTGAGGTTGTCGGTGAGAGCCAGCGGCTTGCCGCCGACCGCGGTGATGTTGCGCCAGGCTTCCGCCACCGCCTGCTTGCCGCCCTCGAACGGATCGGCCTCGCAGTAGCGCGGCGTCACGTCGGCGGTCAGCGCCAGCGCCTTCGGCCCGTCGTTGATCCGCACCACGGCGGCGTCGCCGCCCGGCCGCTGCACGGTGTTGCCGAGGATGATGTGGTCGTACTGCTCCCAGACCCAGCGCTTCGAGCACAGGTCCGGCGAGCCGATCAGCTTTTCCAGCGCGTCGGCGTCCGACATCGGCGGCTTCACGCTCGCCGCCTTGATGACCGGCAGTTTGGCGGCAACGACGAACGGCCGCTGATAGACCGGCGCCTCGTCGCCCAATTCCTTGATCGGCAGGTCGGCCATCACGTCGCCGCCGTGCTTGACGACGAAGCGCTTGGTCGGCGTGGTGTGGCCGACGATCGCGAAGTCGAGCCCCCACTTGCGGAAGATCGCCTCGGCCTCGGCCTCCTTCTCGGGCTTGAGCACCATGAGCATGCGCTCCTGGCTCTCCGAGAGCATCATCTCGTAGGCGCTCATGCCGGTCTCGCGGCGTCGGCACCTTGTCGAGCTCGAGGTCGACGCCGAGGTCGCCCTTGGCGCCCATCTCGACCGCCGAGCAGGTCAGCCCTGCCGCGCCCATGTCCTGGATCGCGATCACGCAATCCTTGGCCATGATCTCCAGGCATGCTTCGAGCAGCAGCTTCTCGGAGAACGGATCGCCGACCTGCACGGTCGGACGCTTCTCTTCGGAGTCTTCGTCGAACTCGGCCGAAGCCATGCTGGCGCCGTGGATGCCGTCGCGACCGGTCTTGGAGCCGAGATAAACGATCGGCATGCCGACGCCCGACGCCGCCGCGTAGAAAATCTTGTCGGCATCGGCGAGACCGACCGCCATGGCGTTGACGAGGTTGTTGCCGTTATAGCGCGGGTGGAAGCGCACCTGGCCGCCGACCGTCGGCACGCCGAAGCTGTTGCCGTAGCCGCCGACGCCGGCGACCACGCCGGACACCAGATGGCGGGTCTTGGGATGTTTCGGATCGCCGAATGAGAGCGCGTTGAGGCAGGCGATCGGCCGCGCGCCCATGGTGAAGACGTCGCGCAGGATGCCGCCGACGCCGGTCGCCGCGCCCTGATACGGCTCGATGTAGCTCGGATGGTTGTGGCTCTCCATCTTGAACACGACGGCAAGCCCGTCGCCGATGTCGATCACGCCGGCGTTCTCGCCCGGCCCCTGGATCACCCACGGCGCCTTGGTCGGCAGGCCGCGCAGATGCACCTTGGAGGACTTGTACGAGCAGTGCTCGTTCCACATCGCCGAGAAGATGCCGAGCTCGGTGAAGCTCGGCGTCGCGGCCGATCAGCTTGAGGATGCGCTGGTACTCGTCGGGCTTGAGCCCGTGCTCGGCGACCAGTTCGGGCGTGATGTTGGGTTCGTTGCGGCTCACGGTCTGTATTTAGTTGACTGGTCGCGACAATTCATCCGCCACGATCGGAGCTTCCGCGCGCCATCCACGTCTTAATTGCGTCAGCCAAGCCAACGCTCCGCCTGCCGGTTGTTTAGCGACGTCCGGCGCGTCGTGTTCCCTTTTTCCGTTTCCCCCATGAGGGGATGGAGCGCCGGGAGGCGCCAGGGCGGATCGCCGCCCCTGTACGGCAGGTTGACGAGGCCTGCCGGGCGGACCTCGCGGCCCGCCAACGCACTCACGGCGATATCCCCGTCACCGGGGGTCGCCGCTTTCGGAGTGCGCGCGGCCAATGACGTAGGCCGCTGCGCCTCCCGGCGCTCCATTCGGCATCCGATATGAGGGACGCCGGCCCCGCTCCGTCATCCAGCATCGCGATCGACGACGCCCTCGATGAGCAAGGCGCGAGCAATATGGGGCCGGTTTCGAGACCGGGGATAAGTGCGTTTTAGGCCGGAAACGCAGGGCTTTCGCCACCCGCTCCGCTGTCATCGCCCGCGAAAGCGGGCGATCCAGGACGCTCGATAGTTCTGTGGTTACTGGGTCCCCGCTTTCCGCCTTCGCTAAAGCTTCGGCGGACTGACCACCCGCCGTAGCCTTGTGCATCGGCGGGTCGCGGGGACGACAATCAGAATACGGCGAGAAGCCGAATTACGCCGCCTGCCTGAAATGGTCCGACAGGCCCGCGAACAGGCCGCGGCCGTCGGTCGAGCCGATCGAAGCCTCAACGTGGTTTTCCGGATGCGGCATCATGCCGAGCACGTTGCCGCGCTCGCTGAGAATGCCGGCGATGGCGTTGGTCGAGCCGTTGAAGTTCCACTGCGGATCGAGGCTGCCGTCCGGCGCGGTGTAGCGGAACGCCACCCGGCCCTCGCCCTCCAGCCGCGCGAGGGTGTCGGCGTCGGCGACGTAGTTGCCTTCGCCGTGCGCGGTCGGCACCCGGATCACCTGCCCGGCGTTGTAGCCGCGGGTGAACGGCGTGTCGGAGCGCTCCACCTTCAGGAAGATGTCGCGGCAGATGAACTTGAGCTGCGCGTTGCGCATCAGCACGCCGGGCAGCAGCCCCGCCTCGCAGGCGATCTGGAAGCCGTTGCACACCGCCAGCACCAGCCCGCCGCGGGCGGCGTGGGCGCGCACCGCGTCCATGATCGGCGCGCGCGCCGCGATGGCGCCGCAGCGCAGATAATCGCCGTAGGAGAAGCCGCCCGGGATCACCACCAGATCGGTGCCGGCGGGAAGCGACGGTGTCGGCATGCCAGACCATCGCCGGCTCGCCGCCCGAGATCAGCTTCAGCGTGCGCGCCATGTCGCGCTCGCGATTGATGCCGGGGAAGACGACGACGGCGGATTTCATCGCTATCCCACCACCTCGATGCGGTAGTTCTCGATCACGGTGTTGGCGAGCAGCTTCTCGGCCGCGTCTTTCAGCGCGGCCTCGGCGCGCGCCTTGTCGCCGCCCTCGATCTCGATGTCGAACACCTTGCCCTGGCGCACGCTGGCGACGCCTGAAACGCCGAGCGATTTCAGCGCGCCTTCGATGGCCTTGCCTTGCGGGTCGAGGATGCCGGACTTGAGCGTGACGGTGACGCGGGCTTTCATTGCCGTTGAGATATCGACGAATTCCAGCGCCGCCGCAACGCCCCGCACGTGCGGTCCAGAGGATTAATCAGGCGTGCGCCGGCTCCGACTGGCCCAGCATGCGGCCGCGATCCGCCACATGGCCGCTGTCGCCGGCCAGCCGCAGCGCCTTCCAGAACGCCGACTGCGTGCTGGTGACGACCGGAATGCCGTGCTTCTGCTCGATCGGCACCGCGCAGCCCAGCGTCATCAGGCCGCCGCAGGAGATCAGCACCGCGTCCGCCGCCTTGGCCTCGCCGATCGCCTTGCCGCTCAGCTCGATGATGTCCTGCTCGGTCATCTTCTCGGCGCCGCCGAAGTCGGTGATGCCGAAGCCCTTCATGGCCGTCACCTCGAAGCCGGAGTGCCGCAGGAAATCGGCGAGCCGGTCGTTGACCAGGTCGGAATAGGCGGTCGCGACCGCGACGCGCTTGGCGCCGACGCTGCGCAGGCCGTCGACCACCGCCTCGGTCATGGTGCTGACCGGCAGGCCGGTCTCCTTGCGAAGCTGCTCGAGCAATTGCTGGTGCGCCTCGTAGCCGCGATAGAAGGTGAGCGAGGTGCCGATCACCATGATCGCGTCGATGTCGAGCTTGGCGAGCTCCTTGGCCGCCGGCAGGATGCCGTCCCAGGCCGCGTCATAGCCTTCCGGTGTGAGCGCGCGCACGCCGACCCCGCGCGGGATGAACGTCACGTCCGGATACATCAGCGGGCCCTCGACCGGGACCTTGTCGGTCGCGAACGGGACAACCAGGCCGATCTTGAGATGCTTGCGCATGTGCAATTCCGCCTTCCCTTGCCGTTCCAACTCTAGTCTCTAGTCGACGCTCACGCCTATCCCCCTGATGATCGCCGTCCAGCGCGCGGCTTCCTTGCGGATGTGCTCGGCCGCCTCCGCCGGCGTGCCGGTGACCGGCTGCATGCCGAGCCCGGTGAAATACTTCTGCGCCTCCGGCGTGCGCATGACATCTCCAAGCGCCGTGATTGAGCCGCGCCACGATCGGCTCCGGCATCCCGGCCGGGCCGACCATCATCTGCCAGGTGTTCGCCTCATAGCCGGTGACGCCCGCCTCGTGCAGCGTCGGCACCTCGGGCAAATGGCTGGCGCGCGTCGCCGTGGTGACGCCGAGCGCCTTGAGCTGTCCGGACCTGATCAGCGGCGCTGCCGGCCCGGCGTCGGCGAAATAGACCGGCACATGACCGGCCACCACGTCGTTGAGCGCCGGGCCGCCGCCGCGATAGGGCACGTGCTTCATTTCGATGCCGGTCATCGACATGAACAGCTCGCAGAAGATGTGGTGCACCGCGCCGACGCCGGCGGATGCATACGACAGCTCGCCGGGCTTGCTCTTGGCGAGCGCGATCAGCTCCTGGACGGTGCTGACGCCGAGCGAGGGATGCGCGACCAGCACGAACGGCACGGTCGCAAACAGCATGACCGGCGAGAAATCCTTGTTCGGGTCGTAGGCCAGCCGCTTGTAGAGGCCGGGCGCCGCCGCGAAGGTCGAGGCGGTGCCGACCAAGATCGTGTAGCCGTCGGGCTCCGACACGCGCGACCGCGGTGGCGCCGAGCGTGGTGCCCGCGCCGCCGCGGTTCTCGACGATGAACGGCTGGCCGAGCCGCTGCTCCATGCCCTTGGCGACGAAGCGCGTCAGCGCGTCGGTGCCGCCGCCGGCCGGGAAACGGCACCACGATCTTCACCGGGCGGCTGGGGTAGGTCTGGGCGAACGCGGCGCCGGTCGCGACCGCGAGCAGGGTAGCGGCAACTGCGGCGTGGTGGAGCAAGGCCATCCGCGAAGTCTAAGGCCGCCTTCGGCCGGCACAAGACCGGCAGCCTATTCCTTTTGTTGCAGCTTGCGCTCTTCTTCCCACTGTTTGCGCGCGTCGCCGAGCGGGAACTGGATCCGCGGCGCAGGCGATGACCGCGGCGACAATTGCTCAAGGCTGAAGCGGGGCGTGTACCTGTCCAGCTTCAGCACATCGTCCATCTGCCGCAGTTCGCTGACCGCAAGCGGCGCATTGTCCTCACGGAAAAACAAGCCGAACAAAGCGAAGCAGCGATCGTGCATCGCAAGCGCGATGCCGTGAACGGGGTTGCCGGAGGAATCGATTCTGACGGAGCGCGCCTTGGCGGGCATTCCCAGCAGCATGATGGGCGTGATGTCCGATGTCGGAACGATGCCGCGCGGCCTGAAATTGGTCATCGACTGCATGCCGACCGCAATGGCGCGCGGATGCAAAGCGAAATCGACGTGGCTTGCTTCCTGCTGCTCGGTTTCCCGCCGCAATTGGTAGTCGTCGCTTGGCGCATAGAACGGCGCGAGACCGATCCGGAGAATGCCCTTGGAGATCTTCGGCGGTTCGCACGACGGACAACCCGCAACCATTCCCCCAGGCGCCGGGGCCCAAACCCACGGGCCCATCGGCAGCGCCACCCGGACGCCGAACGTGTCGGGCCCGTCGAAACCCTCGGCGCTGATCGGGCTGTGGTTGATGTAGCGGCAACCCTCGAACTGCTGGGCATTGGCGCCGGTCACCCACAGCAGCAGGCAGAGGCCCATGAGGTGCCGCGTTACCGCCAAATGCAGCGGGGGCCTCGCGGCCCCCGGAACAATGATTGTCGTGCATACGCATGACGCGCAAATCCGTTTACCCCTTGACCAGCACCGGGCCGGTGCCCTGCGGCCGCTCGTTCTCGCTCATGATGCCGAGCCGCTTGGCGACGTCGGTGTAGGCCTCGATCAGGCCGCCGAGATCGCGGCGGAAGCGATCCTTGTCGAGCTTGTCGTTCGACTTGATGTCCCAGAGCCGGCACGAGTTCGGGCGAAATCTCGTCGCCGACCACGATCCGCATCATGTCGTTTTCCCAGAGCCGGCCGCATTCCATCTTGAAGTCGACCAGACGAATGCCGACGCCGAGGAACAGCCCACAGAGGAAGTCGTTGACGCGGATCGCCAGCGCCATGATGTCGTCGATTTCCTGCGGCGTGGCCCAGCCGAACGCGGTGATGTGCTCCTCCGACACCATCGGGTCGTTGAGCTTGTCGTTCTTGTAGTAGAATTCGATGATCGAGCGCGGCAGTTGCGTGCCTTCCTCGATGCCCAGCCGGGTCGCCAGCGAGCCCGCGGCGACGTTTCTGACGACAACTGAAAGCGGAATGATCTCGATCTCGCGGATGAGCTGCTCGCGCATGTTGAGCCGGCGGATGAAGTGCGTCGGCACGCCGATGTCGTTGAGCCGCTGGAACAGGTACTCCGAAATCCGGTTGTTGAGGACGCCCTTGCCTTCGATCACCTCGTGCTTCTTGGCGTTGAAAGCGGTGGCGTCATCCTTGAAATGCTGGATCAACGTTCCAGGTTCCGGTCCTTCGTAAAGGATCTTCGCCTTGCCTTCATAGATGCGACGGCGGCGGCTCATCGGAATGTACCGTGGTTTGTTAATGTCCATTGGGTGCCGTGGCTTGGGTTTCGATTTTTGCGTCCGCGGCGGCGAAAACCGGAAGGAACACACAAACGGAAACGAACGACCATCCGTTCACGTTGAAAACCTAACCGATCATGCTGGGCAGCACAATCGACATAGGCCTTGTTCCACACACGCGCAACCAGGCAATTCGCAGTGTCCGCGATTGCCTTGACCCTCCAAGGTCGTTATGCAAGGCGCGGCGTTTATGCCAAACTCCACACCAGATGCAGCAGACACGAGGCCAAGCATGACGACGTTCGACAAGCGCGAGGAAGGCTTCGAGAAGAAATTCGCGCATCGACGAAGAGCTGCGCTTCAAGGCCAACGCACGGCGCAACAAGCTGTTCGGACAATGGGCCGCTGAAAAGCTCGGCCTCTCCGGCGCCGACGCGGAGGCCTACGCCAAGACGGTGGTGATGGCCGACTTCGAGGAAGCGGGAGACGACGACGTGTTCCGCAAGGTGCAGGCCGATTTCAAGGCGAAGAACGTGGCGCTGTCCGACCAGCAGATCCGCCGCACCATGGATGAGCTGATGGGCGAGGCGGTTGCCCAGATCAAGGCCGGGAGCTAGCCCGCCGCGGCTTTCAGCAGGCACGGCGGGCGGCTGCGCCGCACGAGGCAAACCCATGAGCCAGGCCGCATCGTTGTCGCCGGCCCCGTCCGACGATCCGCCGCCCATCATCGGCGAGCCGCCGCGGCTCACCCGCAAGCTCGACAAGTGGCGCTTCCGTCCCTGGTTCCGCCATGGCGAGTTCAGCACCGACTGGGCGACCTCGCATTTCTCGGTCTGGCGGCGGGTGCTGGCGCCGCTGCGCGGCCGCGGCGCGCAGGTGCTCGAAATCGGCTCGTGGGAAGGCCGCTCCGCGATCTTCTTCCTGAATTACCTGCGCGACTGCAAAATCGTCTGCATCGACACGTTCGCCGGCGGCGGTCGAGCATCGGACCGCCGGGCCGTTCGTCGCGGAGGTGCCGCTGATCGAGCAGCGGTTCGACCGCAACCTCGCGGCATTTGCCGGACGCGTCGAGAAGATGACAAGCGCCTCCGTGCCGGCGTTGCAGCGGCTCGCGGCCGAACGGCGGCAGTTCGACCTCGCCTACATCGACGGCAGCCACCTGCGCGACGACGTGGCGGCGGATTCCAATTGCACTTGGCCGCTGGTGCGGCCTGGCGGCATCGTGATCTGGGACGACTACACATGGTCGCCGGACGCACCGCCTGAGCAACGGCCGCAGCCGGCGATCGACGCATTCCTCGCCACCCACGAAGGACAATACCGGTTGCTGGCGAAGGGTCTCCAGGTCATCGTGCGCAAACTATCCTGAGGTTATCTGGCGAAGCGCCCCGCAATCCGCCTAGTATCCGGCCTCATCAAACGAGGCACATTACATGGCACCCCTCCCCGGCTTCTCTCTGGCGAAGCGGCTGCGCGCCGGTGAAACGGTCTACACCGGCTGGTGCCCGCTCGGCGCGCCGATCGTGGCCGAGACGCTGGCGCGCGAGGGCTTCAACACTGTCGCGCTCGACCAGCAGCATGGGCTGTGGGACACCGCGGCGACCGTCGTCGGCATCGCCGCGGTGCGGGCCGGCGGCGCGGCGCCGATCGTTCGGATCCCGCTCAACGGCTACGCGGTCGCAAGCCGCGTGCTCGACATGGGCGCCGAGGGCATCGTCGCGCCGATGATCAACACCGTGGCCGACGCGCGCGCGTTCGTCAGCGCGACGAAATTCCCGCCGCTCGGCGAACGAAGCTGGGGGCCGCAGCGCGCGATGACGCTCGCCGGCGTGACCGACGCCAAGGCCTATCTGCGCGACGCCAACGAAAACATCGTCACGCTCGCCATGATCGAGACCAAGGCCGCGCTCGACAATATCGACGCGATCGCCGGCACGCCGGGCATCGATGTCCTGTTCGTCGGCCCCTCGGACCTCTCGATCGGCCTGAGCAACGGCGCCGAGCTCGACCCGCACTCCGCCACGGTCGAGGCGGCGCTGGACAAGATCGTCGCGGCGGCGAACAAGGCCGGCAAGATCGCGGGACTTTACTGCGCCAACGCGCAACGCGCGGTCGCCTGCGCCCAGCGCGGCATCCGCTTCCTCGCGGTCGGCAGCGACCTTACGTTCCTGCGCAACGGCGCAGCCGCCGAACTCAAAATTCTGAAGGGCTGAGCGCGGCGGCGATACGATCCAGCGCTTGGCCGAGATCGGCCGCGGTGTCGGCGGCGCTCAATTCCATCACCGAATAATTTCGCTCGGTCAGCCACGCATGGCGCTCGGCGCGGCTTTTACTAGCCGCCTCGGTCTCGTCGGGAGGCACCAACTCGACCACCAGCCGCTGACGGAACGACACCAGATCGGCGACATGCGGCCCGATCGGGGTCTGCCGCTTAAAGTCGTGACCCGAAAAGCGGCGATCCTTGGTGAGCTTGTCCCATAGCGCGCGTTCCGTATCGGTCGGATTGCGGCGCAACAGCCGCGACAGGCCGCGCACCGCGCCGCCGGCCCCCGAGCCTTTGCCCTTGTCGTGCTCGGCGAGCAGCGCGCGCAGCATCAGCGCCTCATCGCTGTCGAGCAGCCCGCCGCGCGCGGGCCCCTTGCGGCCGTCGGCAATCGCCAGGATCACGCCATGCAGCGTCTGGATGTCCTGCTGCGTCGGCTCCATGCGGTGAAAGATGTTGTGCAGGTTGAGCAGCATCCCGGCGCGCTTCTCCGGCGGACGAAAGAATTCGACCTTGTCGAGCTCGCGTTCCAGGTTGGCGAAGAACGCGAGCAACTGCTGCTTGGTGGCCTGCGGCGACTTCTGCGGCATCGCGAACGGCAGGCCGGCGCCCGCGAGCTTGAACCATTCATAGGACATGACCAGCACGGCCTGCGACAGGTTGAGCGAGGCGAAGGCGGGATTGATCGGGAATGTGACGATGCGGTCGGCCAGGCCCACCTCGTGGCCTTCAAGGCCGTAGCGCTCGCGCCCGAACAGGATGGCAACGTTCTGTCCCGCGCCGACGGCGGGCGCCATCAGCCGCACCGCCTCCTCCGGCCCGACCACGGGCTTGGCCTGGTCGTGCGCCCGCGCGGTTGCGGCGAACACCATGGTGCAATCCGCGACCGCCGCCGCCGCCGTGTCACAGAGCACGGCGGCCTCGAGAACGCGGTCGGCGCCGGCCGCCATGACATGCGCCTTTTCGTTCGGCCAGCCTTGCCGCGGCTTGACCAGACGCATCTGCGACAGGCCGAAATTCGCCATGGCGCGCGCCGCCGCGCCGATGTTCTCGCCGAGCTGCGGCTCCACCAGAACCACGATCGGTCCGGGTTCCGCGACCCAGTTTTTCGTCTTGTCGGTACCGGCGCCCGGCATGTTTCACTCCGGACGGTTGTATACCGGCCCCGGCCGCCGCTCGAAAGCGGCGCCAAACCCGCATGGACGTTCAGGATTGGCGCTTCCGCAGCGCGAGTGCGGATGCTATAGGGCGCGCCGAATTCCCGTCGTTCGGATTCCCGGTTGGCGGTCTCCGCGCCGAGAACAATTCATTTAAGGGCCGGGGGGAAAAGCCTCCTCCGCCCCTCAATGGTCAGTTTCCGGTCGGCTTAACAAACAGGGCGACCAGAGGTGCTAGCATGCCAAATCTCGAAATCATGTGGACAAAGGTTGATGAGGCGCCGGCGCTCGCGACCTATTCCCTGCTGCCGATCGTCGAAGCCTTCGTGGGCGCGGCAGGTGTTTCCGTCACGCTGAAGGACATCTCGCTGGCCGGCCGCATCATCGCCACCTTCCCCGAGAAGCTCACGCCTGCGCAGCGGATCAACGACGAACTCACCGAACTCGGCGATCTCACGTTGAGGCCCGAAGCCAACATCATGAAGCTGCCCAATATCTCCGCATCGATCCCGCAGCTCAGGGCGGCGATCAAGGAACTTCAGGGCAAGGGCTACAACGTTCCGGATTACCCGGACAATCCGACGACGGACGCTGAGAAGGAGATCAAGACCCGCTACGGCAAAGTGTTCGGCAGCGTCGTCAACCCGATCTTGCGCGAAGGCAATTCCGACCGCCGCGCCGCCGGCGCCGTCAAGCAGTACGCCCGCGACAACCCGCACAAGATGGGCGCATGGAGCAAGGACTCCAAAACGCGCGTTGCGTACATGCCGGGCGGCGACTACTTCGGCTCGGAAGTCTCGACGACGCTCGCTGCGCCAACCAACGCCCGCATCGAACTGGCCGAAGCTGGCGGCAAGACCACCGTGCTGAAGGCGAAGACGCCGCTTATCGCGGGCGAGATCATCGACGCGTCAGTGATGAGCCGCAAGGCGCTGCGCGCCTTCTTCGCCGAGCAGATCGAAGCCGCGAAGAAGGATGGAATCCTGTTCTCGCTGCACGTCAAGGCGACGATGATGAAGATCGCCGATCCCATCATCTTCGGCCATGTCGTTTCCGAATTCTTCGCCGACGTGATCAAGAAGCATGACGCCACGCTCAAGAAGCTCGGCGTCAATCTCAACAACGGCTTCGGCGATCTGCTGACGAAGATCGAGACGCTGCCGGAGGCCGAGAAGAAGGCGATCAAGGCCGACATCGAGGCCGAATACGCGAAGCGCCCGGCGCTCGCCATGGTCAATTCCGACAAAGGCATCACCGGCCTGCACGTACCGAGTGACTTCATCATCGACGCTTCGGTGCCGGCGATGATTCGCGAAGGCGGCAAGATGTGGGGCCCGGACGGCAAGCTGCACGACACCCTGGCCGCGATCCCCGATCGCGCCTACGCGCGGCTGTTCCAGGCGGTTATTGAGGACTGCAAGGCCAACGGCGCGTTCGATCCCAAGACGATGGGCTCAGTTCCGAACGTGGGCCTGATGGCGCAGAAGGCCGAGGAATACGGCTCGCACGACAAGACCTTCGAAGTGCCTGCGAGCGGCACGGTTCGCGTCGTCGCCGATGACGGCAAGGTGCTGCTGGAGCGCCCGGTCGAGACCGGCGACATTTTCCGCATGTGCCAGACCAAGGACGAGCCGATCCGCGACTGGGTCAAGCTTGGCGTGCGCCGCGCACGCCTGACCAACACACCGGCGGTGTTCTGGCTCGACAAGAATTGCGCACACGACGCGCAGGAAATCGCCAAGGTCGAGAAGTATCTGAAGGATCACGATACGTCGGGGCTCGACATCCGCATTCTGGCACCGGTCGACGCGATCAAGTTCTCGCTCGAGCGCATCCGCAAGGGACAGGACACGATCTCCGTCACCGGCAACGTGCTGCGCGACTATCTGACCGACCTCTTCCCGATCATGGAGCTCGGCACGTCCGCCAAGATGCTGTCGATCGTTCCACTCCTCGCGGGTGGCGGCATGTTCGAGACCGGTGCCGGCGGCTCGGCGCCAAAGCACGTGGAACAGTTCCAGCAGGAAGGCTACCTGCGCTGGGACTCGCTCGGCGAATTCCTTGCGCTGGGCGCGTCGCTCGAACATCTGGGAGATACCTACAAGAACGCCAAGGCGCAGGTTCTCGCCGAAACTCTCGACACGGCCATCGGCCAGTTCCTCAAGTTCAACCGCAATCCGGCGCGCAAGGTCGGTGAAATCGACAATCGCGGCAGCCATTTCTACCTCGCCCTGTACTGGGCCCAGGCACTGGCTGCGCAGACCAAGAACGCGGAGCTGCAAGCCCGCTTCAAACCGCTGGCCGAAACGCTCAGCAAGAACGAAGCCAAGATCAACAGCGAGTTGATCGCCGCGCAGGGCAAGCCGGTCGACACGGACGGCTACTACCTGCCCAACGCCGCCAAGGCGTCGGCTGCGATGCGGCCGAGCGCCACGCTGAACGCCGCGCTCGCCGCGCTTTGACGTGAAGTCCGGCGGCTGGCGTATGCGAGGTTAGGACCCGCTCGATGACGCTCATCGAGCGGGTTCTCGTTCCGGGCGGCAACGCCGCCCTTCTCGTCGTGGCCTGATTCCTGACGCCGTTGACGAGGCCGGCACGCCGGTGCGACCGTCCCCGATGCTGACTCTCAAAAGGTGGCTCCTTTAAATGGCGAAGATCAAGGTCAAGAATCCGGTCGTCGAAATGGACGGCGACGAGATGACCCGCATCATCTGGCAGCTCATCAAGGATAAGCTGATCCATCCCTACCTCGACATCGATCTTCTCTATTACGATCTCAGCGTCCAGAAGCGCGACGAGACCGACGATCAGATCACCATCGACGCCGCCAACAAGACCCGCGAGGTCGGGGTCGCCGTGAAATGCGCCACCATCACGCCGGACGAAGGGCGCGTGAAGGAGTTCAACCTCAAGAAGATGTGGCGGTCGCCGAACGGCACGATCCGCAACATCCTCGGCGGCGTGATCTTCCGCGAGCCGATCATCTGCAAGAACGTGCCGCGCCTGGTGCCGGGCTGGACGCAGCCGATCATCATCGGCCGCCACGCCTTCGGCGACCAGTATCGTGCCACCGACGTCAAGATTCCCGGCAAGGGTAGGCTGACGCTGACCTTCGTCGGCGAAGACGGCAAGAGGATCGAGAACGAGGTGTTCGACTTCCCGGGGCCGGGCGTTGCGCTGGCGATGTTCAATCTCGACGAGTTCGATCCGCGATTTCGCCCGCGCCACATTCAACTACGGCCTCAACCGGAAATATCCGGTCTATCTTTCGACCAAGAACACCATTCTCAAGGCGTATGACGGACGCTTCATGGACATCTTCCAGGAGACGTTCGACAAGGAGTTCAAGGCCGAGTTCGACAAGCGCAAGCTCACCTACCAGCACCGCCTGATCGACGACATGGTGGCGTCGGCGCTGAAGTGGTCGGGCGGCTACGTTTGGGCCTGCAAGAACTACGACGGCGACGTGCAGTCCGACACGGTCGCGCAGGGCTTCGGCTCGCTGGGTCTGATGACCTCGGTGCTGATGACGCCAGACGGCAAGGTGGTCGAATCGGAAGCCGCGCACGGCACCGTGACCCGCCACTATCGCGAGCACCAAAAGGGCAACGAGACCTCGACCAACTCGATGGCCTCGATCTTTGCCTGGGCCCGCGGTCTCGCGCACCGCGCCAAGCTCGACAGCAACGAAGCGCTCGCGAAATTCGCGAGCACGCTGGAAAAGATCTGCGTCGACACCGTAGAAGCCGGGTACATGACCAAGGATCTCGCGCTCTTGGTCGGCCCCGAGCAGAAGTGGCTGTCGACCACGGGGTTCCTCGACAAGATCGACGAGAACCTGAAGAAGGCGATGGCGTAGTCTCAGAACACAGCTAACAAACGGCGCGTCCTGGCCGCGGGGTTTGTTGCGGGAAACCTACGCCGGCTTCACCAGCTTCTTGATCGCGGCGAAGGCTGCGTCGGCCGCGGCCCCATTCGGCCCGCCGCCCTGCGCCATGTCGGGCCGGCCGCCGCCGCCCTTGCCGCCGAGCTCGGCGACGCCCGCCTGAACCAGCTGCACCGCGCTGTTCGCGGTCTTGAGGTCGTCGGTCACGCCGACCACCAGGCTCGCCTTCTGCTCGTCGTCAGTGGTGAGCAGGATCACGACGCCGGAGCCGAGCTTCTTCTTGCCCTCGTCGGCGAGGCTGCGCAGGTCCTTGGCATCGACGCCGGCGAGCTTCTTCGCCATCACCTTGACGCCGTTGACGGTCTCGGCATCGTCGCCGCCAGACGCCGCCGCGCCGCCACCCATCGCGAGCCTCTTGCGCGCCTCGGTCAACTCGCGCTCCAGCTTCTTGCGCTCGTCGAGCAGGCCGCCGATGCGGCCCGGCAGATCCTCCAGCGACACCTTGAGCTCGGACGACGCCGCGCGGGCGAGCGCCATTGCGTGGTTCGATGCCTTGCGCGCCTGGGCGCCGGTCAACGCCTCGATGCGGCGCACACCCGCGGCGACGCCCGCATCCGACACACCCGATATGACACCGATGTCGCCGGTCCTGCGGACATGCGTGCCGCCGCACAGCTCGACCGACCAGCCCATCGTGTTGCCGCTGCCCTCGCCCATCGCCACCACGCGGACCTCGTCGCCGTATTTCTCGCCGAACAGCGCGCGCGCGCCGGAGGCCCGCGCGTCGTCGAGCGCCATCAGGCGCGTCGTCACCGGCGAATTCTGCAGCACGTAATCGTTGGCGAGGTCTTCGACCTTCTCCAGTTCCTGCGCCGTCATCGGCTTGGGATGGGAGAAGTCGAACCGCAGCCGGTCGGGCGCCACCAGCGAGCCCTTCTGCGCGACGTGGTCGCCCAGCACCTGGCGCAGCGCCTCGTGCAGGAGATGCGTGGCCGAATGGTTGCGCCGGATCGCGCCGCGGCGGGAGCGATCCACTTCGAGCGACAGCGCGGCGCCCGGCTTGAGCGTGCCCTGCTCGACCGTGCCGATGTGGACAAACACGTCGCCCGCTTTCTTCTGGGTGTCGGTCACCTTGAAGCGCACGCCGTCGGCCACCATCACGCCGGTGTCGCCGACCTGGCCGCCCGACTCCGCGTAGAACGGCGTCTGGTTGAGCACCACCGCGGCGGTTTCGCCTGCCTTGAGCTCGGCGGCTTCCTTGTTGTCACGCACCAGCGCCTTGACCACACCCTCCGCGGTCTCGGTTTCGTATCCGAGGAATTCGGTCGCGCCGACCTTGTCGCGCAGGCCGAACCACACCGCCTCGGTCGCGGCATCGCCGGAGCCCGACCAAGAGGCGCGCGCCTTCTCCTTCTGCTTCTCCATCGCCGCATTGAAGGCATCGACGTCGACGCCGATGCCGCGCGCGCGCAGCGCATCCTGAGTGAGGTCGAGCGGAAAGCCATAGGTGTCGTAGAGCGTGAACGCGGTCTCGCCCTTGAGCTGGCCGCCCTGCTTGAGGGACTTGGTCTCGTCCTCGAGGATCGAAAGCCCGCGCTCCAGCGTCTTGCGGAAACGCGTCTCCTCAAGCTTGAGTGTTTCGGTGATCAGCGCCTCCGCCCGCAGCAATTCGGGATAGGCCTGACCCATCTCGCGGGTCAGCACCGGCACCAGCTTCCACATCAGCGGCTCGCGCGCGCCGAGCAACTCGGCGTGACGCATGGCGCGGCGCATGATGCGGCGGAGCACGTAGCCGCGGCCCTCGTTCGACGGCAGCACGCCATCGGCGATCAGGAACGACGAAGCGCGCAGGTGGTCGGCTATGACGCGATGCGAGGCCTTTTGCGGCCCGTCCGGCGACACCTTGGTCAGCTCGGCGATGGCGCCGATCAGGGCGCGGAACAGGTCGATCGAATAGTTGTCGTGAGTGCCCTGCAGCACCGCCGCGATGCGCTCCAGCCCCATGCCGGTGTCGATCGAGGGCTTCGGCAAATCGACGCGCTTGCCGCCCGGCAGCTGCTCGAACTGCATGAACACCAGATTCCAGATCTCGATGAAGCGGTCGCCGTCGGCGTCCGGCGACCCCGGCGGACCGCCCGGAATCTTGTCGCCGTGGTCGTAGAAGATTTCCGAACACGGCCCGCACGGGCCGGTGTCGCCCATCTGCCAGAAGTTGTCGGAGCCGGCGATGCGGATGATGCGGCTGTCCGGCAGGCCCGCGATCTTCTTCCACAGATCGAAGGCCTGATCGTCGTCGATGTAGACGGTCGCGGTCAGCTTGTCCTTCGGCAGCCCGAATTCCTTGGTGACCAGGTTCCAGGCGAGCTCGATGGCGCGATCCTTGAAATAGTCGCCGAACGAGAAGTTGCCGAGCATCTCGAAAAAGGTGTGATGCCGCGCGGTGTAGCCGACGTTGTCGAGGTCGTTGTGCTTGCCGCCGGCGCGCACGCACTTCTGCGAGGTAACGGCGCGCTGATAGGGACGCTTCTCGAGGCCGGTGAAGACGTTCTTGAACTGCACCATGCCGGCGTTGGTGAACATCAGCGTCGGGTCATTGCGCGGCACCAGCGGTGATGACGAGACGATCTCGTGCCCGGCCTTGTTGAAGTAGCCGAGGAAGCCCGCCCTGATGTCGTTGACGCCGCTCATGGTCCCTACATAACCCACAAAACCCGCCGAAATGGCGGGTTCGCTTGAATTTCCGCAGGTTATTTAGCTATCGCGGCAAGGGGTGTCCAGGAACCGCGGCGATTGTCATTGCCGGGAATAGCCGTCCGACGGACGGCGTCGCTCCGCTCGCTGAGCGAGGCGTTCTTGGAAATGGACCCCCGGGACAAGCCCGGGGGTGACACCTGTTGCGTGGATGCGGCGCAGGAACCGATCTAGGCCTCGGCGGCCTCGTCGTCGTCATCATCCTTTTCCGGCTCGACCATAATGATCTCGGCGATCACGCCGGCGTTCTGGCGGACCTGGGCTTCGATCTTCGCGGCGACGTCGGGATTGGCCTTGAGAAAGATCTTGGCGTTCTCGCGGCCCTGGCCGATGCGCTGACTGTCGTAGGAGAACCACGAGCCAGACTTCTCGACCACGCCGGCCTTGACCCCGAGGTCGATCAATTCGCCGTTCTTCGACACGCCCTCGCCGTACATGATGTCGAACTCGACCTGCTTGAAGGGCGGCGCCAGCTTGTTCTTGACCACCTTGACGCGGGTCTGGTTGCCGACCACCTCGTCGCGCTCCTTGATGGCGCCGATCCGGCGGATGTCGAGCCGCACCGAGGCGTAGAATTTCAGCGCATTGCCGCCGGTCGTGGTCTCCGGCGAGCCGTACATCACCCCGATCTTCATGCGGATCTGGTTGATGAAAATCACCATGGTGTGGGACTTGTTGATCGAGGCGGTGAGCTTGCGCAGCGCCTGCGACATCAGCCGCGCCTGCAGCCCGGGCAGCAAATCGCCCATCTCACCTTCGAGCTCGGCGCGCGGCACCAGCGCCGCGACCGAATCGACCACCAGCACGTCGACCGCGCCGGAACGCACCAGCGTGTCGGCGATTTCGAGCGCCTGCTCGCCGTGATCGGGCTGCGAAATGAGCAGTTCATCGACGTTGCAGCCGAGCTTGCGGGCATAGATCGGGTCGAGCGCGTGCTCGGCGTCGATGAAGGCGCAGATGCCGCCTTTCTTCTGCGCTTCGGCAACGCAATGCAAAGCGAGTGTGGTCTTGCCGGAGGATTCCGGCCCGTAGATTTCGACCACCCGCCCCCGCGGCAGGCCGCCGATGCCGAGCGCAATGTCGAGCCCGAGCGAACCGGTGGAGACGGTCTCCACATCCATGGATTTGTTGTTCTTGCCGAGCTTCATGATCGAGCCCTTGCCGAAATTCCGCTCGATCTGGGAAAGCGCCGCGTCCAGCGCTTTGCTCTTGTCCATGGACGACGTTCCTTCAATCACTCGCAGGGCAGCAGCCGAAGCCATTTTGCGCTCCTTATGACCGGGATTCGAAAGACCGACAAACCGGCGCACTCCCGGGAAAACCGCGCCATGTGGCCATTGGAAGTCTCATTGAATGGGCAATGTACACTATTTGTTCTCTGTTCGCAATATGTTCTGAAAAGTTCCTTCGGTGGCTTTCCTTATCGCTTCTAACGATTTGATTTCGTTGGCCATCCCGCTGGAACCGGTGCTCCACATTCCCCGTTGTCGAGGGCAAGGAGTACGAATCATGGGCCGCACCGCCGTTATCGCAGGGTTTTGGTTTGCGTTTTGGATGATCGTCGGTGGCGCGGTCGGCGGCTTCACCGCGGCGAAGACCGAGGTCGTCACCACCGGCATCTATTATGGCATTTTCAACGGGGCTTTTTTCGCGGTGCTGACCAGCTTCGCGTGGCCCTGGATCATGCCCCGGGTGATCGACCGCTGGATGACACGGGGCGAAGCCGGCGAGGCCTAGCCAGTCCAGATTCGGCCCCAGTTGCGGAGCACGATTCCGGATCTCAATCGCGGCCGCGCCGCGAGGAACGCAGCCTTCCCTCAGAACGTTGAGTTGGGAAGGAGATAGTCATGGGCTATCGGGTCGTCATGTTTCTGACCTGCTGGATCGCCCTCTGGATCGGGGCGGGCGCCGCTGTGGGTTCCCTGTTCGGCACGATGGTGACGGGCGAGGTCTGGGGTTTTGTCGCCGCTTTGCTGACGACCTTCCTCTGGCCCTGGATTGTGCCAGAACCCATCGACAACTGGATGGATGGCCAGAATGCATCGACCAATTGGATGGACGGCCTGAACACGCATCGCTGACGGCGTGTCACGATGGCTAAATCGCGATTGAATTTGTCAATTTCCCCGTTACCGTTGTCCTCCGACCGGGCAAGGGGGACCAGTATGAAGCCAATCGTTTTCGCAGTCGCACTCGGTATCTTGGGCGGCAGCGCCGCTTTCGCTGGCCCGAGCATGACAACCAAATGGAACACCACCACGCTGTCGCTGGAGCGTTGCAAGGCGCGCGGCGAGGACGCGTTGCGCGACGCCAAGTTCAAGGGCATCAAGGTGCTGCAGTATTCGGTGTTCGGCGAGCGCGGCGACTATTCCGCAATGATCCGTTGCGCGACCGACAAGGGCGTCGTGTTCTTCGTGATCGCCGGCCCCGAGGTTGACCGCGCCAACCGCTACGTTGACGACGTCAGCGACGGGTTCTAGCGCCCCCGGGCGCCATTGCGCAGAAAGGCCGGAACAAGCAAGCTCGCAGGGTCGAGGTGGAGCTTCTTCATGCCCTTTCCGCGCTTGTTCTGCATTGCCGCGCTGTTCGTCCTGCTGACCGGCGCGGCCGACGCACAGACCGCCTCCGGCCGCACCGTCCGCATCGTGGTCCCGTTCCCGCCCGGCGGCACCGCTGACATTCTTGCCCGCGTGCTCGGCGAGCAGATCGGCAAGACCGGCGGCCCGACCATCCTGGTCGAGAACCGGCCCGGCGGCGGCACCGTGATCGCGACCGACCAGGTCGCGCGAGCGGCGCCCGACGGCAACACGCTGCTCCTGATGGCCAACTCGTTCGTCATCAACGCGAGCGTGCGCGCTTCGCTGCCCTACGACCCGCTCACCAGCTTCGAGCCGGTGTGCCTGATGGTCAACTCGCCGCAGATCATGGTGGTCAACGCCGCCTCGCCGTTCAAGACGCTG
The DNA here is from genome assembly GCA_963711955.1 of uncultured Alphaproteobacteria bacterium. GTDB lineage: Bacteria > Pseudomonadota > Alphaproteobacteria > Rhizobiales > Xanthobacteraceae > Z2-YC6860. Next base: position 204,494 of record CAVQGC010000012.1, read on the forward strand.
GCCGACTTCGTCGCCGCTGCGAAGGCGAAGCCGGGCGAGCTCAATTACGCGACCGTGGGCCCCGCCACCACGCAGCACATCGCGTTCGAGATGTTCAACCGCGCGGCCGGCATCAAGCTCACTTACGTCCCGTTCGGCGGCGGCGCGCCGGCCACCACCGCGCTGGTCGGCGGCCACGTCATGGCGGTGCTCGCCAATCCGTCCGAGGTGATGGAGCAGGTGCGCGCCGGCAAGCTGCGCGCCATCGCGGTCGCCTCGCGCGAGCGCTTCGGCCCGCTGCCCGACACGCCGACGATCATCGAGGCCGGCTACAAGGACTTCGAGGCCGCCGCCTGGTTCGGCCTGGTGGTGCCGGCGAAGACGCCGAAGGACGCCATCGCGTCGCACATCGCCATGTTCAAGACCGCGCTCCATGCGCCCGACGTGCAAGCCAAGCTGGCGCCGCAGGGCTACCGCTCGATCGGCGTCTGCGGCGACGACTTCGGCGCGCACATCAAGCGCCAGCACGCGGACTACGCGCGGGTGACGAAGGACGCGGGAATTAAGGTGGAATAGTTCTCTCGCCGTCATGGCCGGGCTTGTCCCGGCCATCCACGTCTTTAGTGTCATAAAGCAAGCAAGACGTGGATGCCCGGCACAAGGCCGGGCATGACGCGGAGAGAGTTGTGCCCTACGACATCCTGATCACCGGCGGCACGATTTATGATGGCAGCGGCGGCGCCGGCATGCCCGGCGACCTCGCCATTGAGCACGGTCGTATCGCCGCGGTCGGGAAAAACATCAGCGGCACAGCCACGAAAAAAATCGACGCCACCGGCCTCGCCGTCGCGCCGGGCTTCATCGACATCAAGACGCACTCCGACTTCACGCTGCCGATCAATCCGAAGGCCGAAAGCAAAGTCAGACAGGGCGTCACCACCGAGATCATCGGCCATTGCGGCTTCTCGGTCGCGCCGGCTTTGCCCGGCAAGGTCGCGTTGCTCAAGGATTATCTCAGCCCCAGCGCGCCGTGGCTGCCGTTCAAGGAAATGAGCTTCCCGCATTATCTCGACACGTTCCCGGCGACGGCGGTCAACGCCGGCATGCTGATCGGCCATAACACGCTGCGCCTCATGGTGATGGGCATGGAGAACCGCGCGCCGAGCAAGCCTGAGCTCGACGCCATGATCGCGCTGCTCGAGGACGGGCTGAATGCCGGCGCGCTCGGCCTATCGTCGGGCCTGTTCACCTCGCCCGGCTCCTACGCCAGGCCCGACGAGATGATCGCGTTCGGCCACGTGCTGAAGAGATACAACGCCGGCTACTTCACCCACCTGCGCGACGAATCCAACAAGGTGATCGAGGCGCTGGAGGAGGCGATCGACGTCGCCAGGCAATGCGGCGTCCATGTCGAGATCGTGCACTTCAAATGCTCCGGCATGGACAACTGGGGCAAGGCGGCGACCGCGCTCAAGATGATCGCCGATGCTCGCGCACGCGGCCTCGACGTCGACTGCGATTCCTACCCTTACGCGGCCGGATCGAACCCGCTGAAGAACCTGCTGCCGCAGTGGGTGCAGGCCGGCGGCGTCGATGAGATGCTCAAGCGTCTGCCGCAGCCCGACGTTCGTTCGCGCATCCGCGCCGACATCGCGCGCGACGGCCTCAACAACTGGGGCCGCATCCCCGACTGGGACTGCGTGCAGATCTCGATCTCGCCCAACCTGCCGCAGCAAGCCGGTAAGACCATTGCCGCGCTTGCCAAGGAAAGCGGCGGCGATCCGGTCGATGCGCTGTGCCAGTACCTGGCCGACGACAAGGGCGCGACCCGCGTCCTCGTCACGTCGATCTCCGAGGACGACATCGCCGAGATCGTGCGCGAACCGACCGCGCTGGTCGGCTCCGACGGCAATTGCGTCGCGACCTATGGCACGGTGAGCCAGGGCATGCCGCACCCGCGCTTCTACGGCACCTTTCCGCGCATCATCGACCATTACGTGCGGCGCGAGCGCGTGGTGCCGCTGGAAACCGCGATCCACAAGATGACCGGCGCGACCGCCAAGGCGCTCAAGCTGAAGGACCGCGGCCTGCTCCGCGAGGGCTTCCGCGCCGACGTCGCGATCTTCGATCCCGCCGACTTCCGCGACCGCGCCACCTATGCCGATCCGCACCAGTATCCGACCGGCGAGCGGACCACGGTCATCGTCAACGGCGCGCCGGTGGTGGAAAATGCGGCGCACACCGGCGCGCTTCCGGGGCGCGTGTTGCGACGGGACGCGGCGGGCGCCGTCGGCTGAGGATTGCGGCAGGCTGCAGCGAAATTGCAGGCTACGCCGGATCGGCCGTCACGCCGCAATCAATGCCGGGTCGCGGATCGGGATGGCGAACAGCGTCTGTCCGCCGATATTTCGCACTTGAACCTCCATGCCAACCGATCCGTCGCCATCGATGCATTCGACGTCGAGCGCAATCAGTTCTGCCAGTTCGCGCGCCTGGTCGGGCCGTTCAAGGTCGCGTCCCTTGTAGTCGTATTGCACATATGTCTTGGCGGCGACGTCGAAGAAATACCGGTTCATCGGACACCTTTGCTAGATCCGCTGCCGACCTTATAGCACCCTACCTTTTTACCGCTGTTTACAGCAGCAGCGACGACTGTCGTTGAATTTGCGTAAAATTTTTCGAGAAAAGCCGATGGCGGAGGCGCGCCCGTCAACGAAACAAATTCTTCACCATGCTCAATGCAAAGGACAAATGGGACGGATTGATCACGACATCAATCAAGAGCGCGACCGGCACCAAGCCAAGGAGCCATTCCCGCATGGGCGACCTCCTGTATGTGGTGCCGCCAGAATGCGCCCGATCCCTCCAACAATTTTTGAAGCAAAGATGCAAATTGCGAGTCGATTTTTCTTAAAGAGGTCGCAACAAAGCTCTTGATCGGATGACGACAGGTCGGTTCTTACCGCACCTCGAACACCAGCTTGCCGCGGAAGTGTCGGCCCTCGCTGACGCGGTGCGCTTCCGCCGCCTGCTCAAGCTTGTAGAGCTTGATCTCCGGCGGCTTGATCGCGCCTGCGGCGAACAATTCCGCGACGCGTTCCATCGCCGCCCGCGTGCGCGGCACCGGGGGGCGCAGACCTTGAACGTCGGTGCGGGAGGTGGGTGGCGCCTTCTGGCCGGAGGCGATGAAGGCGGCGCGGCCGCCCGGCTTGAGCACGTCGTATGATTTCGTCGCCACGTCGCCGCCGACCGTCTCGAACACGGCGTCGCAGACCTGGCCGATCCCGGTGAAGTCCTCCTTGGTGTAGTCGATCACCTGGTCGGCGCCGAGCGAGCGCACGTAGTCGACGTTGGCGGCGCTCGTCGTGGTGATGACCTTCGCGCCGATGTGCTTGGCAAGCTGGATCGCGTAGCTCGCGACGCCGCCGGCGCCGCCCTGCACCAGGATGGTCTCGCCGCGCTTAAGCTTCAGCGTGTCCTCGACTGAGCTCTGCGCGGTCAGGCCGATCAGCGCGAGCGCCGCGGCGTTGACGTGCGACATGCTGTCGGGCTTCTTGGCGACAACCGCGGCCTTGACCGCGAGCTTTTCGGCGTAGGTGCCCTCCTGCCCCGCCGGCATCACGCCGAACACCGCATCGCCGACCTTGAAGTCGGAGACGCCCTCGCCCAGCGCGGCGACGGTGCCGGAGAAATCCCGGCCCAGCACGTAGGGAAATTTCAGCGCGGCGTATTCGCCGCGGCGCACCTTCCAGTCGGCGCCGTTGACGCTCGCCGCAACGACATCGACCAGAACGTCGCCCGGCCCAGCCTGGGGATCCGGCAGGTCGCCGTATTTGAAGATTTCGGGTCCGCCGGTTTGCTCGAGATATGCAGCCTTCATGCGATTGCGCCTCCAATTGCCGGCGAACCCTACGGCGTTGCAACAGGCGTGAGCAAGGTGGGCAGCAAGCGCCTGCGGCGTCTCATCGATTGTGCCGCGCCGCTGCGGCGAATAGGCTCGCGCTGAAAACACAACGGGAGGCTTTCGCCCATGCGCTGGACATCGGCACTACTCGCGAGCGGCCTGGCCCTCGGTCTCGCGTCCGCCGTGCTGGCGCAATCCGAGCCGTATCCGAACCGCCCCGTCCGCATCATCGCGCCCGCGGGACCGGGCGGAAATCCGGACGTCATGGGCCGTCTGCTGGCGGAGCGCTTTACCACCGCATTGGGCAAGCCGTTTGTGGTGGAGAACATGCCGGGCGCGGGCGGCGTTGTCGCCGCCAACGTGGTGGCCAAGGCTGCCGCTGATGGCCATGTGCTGATGCTTGCGGATTCCGGTGCACTCGCCATCAATCCGGCGCTGCAAGCCGGCCTGGCCTACGACCCGCTAAAGGATTTCGTGGCGATCACCGCGATCGCAACGCTGCCGACCGCGTTCGTCGTGCCGCCAAGCCTTCCGGTCAAGACCCCGGCCGAGTTCATCGCGCTGGCCAAGAAGGATCCCGGCAAGCTCCGCTATGGCTCGGCGGGTCCGGGCTCGATCCATCACATCACCATGGCCGCGTTCGCCGACCGCGCCGGCATCGACGTCCAGCACATTCCCTACCGCGGCGGCACCGCCATGGTGAATGCGTTGCTCGCGGCTGAAATTCACGGCGGCTGGTCCGGCATTCCCAACGTGCGGGGCCAGATCGAGGGCGGACTGCTGCGCGCGCTCTGCGTCAGCATCCTGGAGCGCTCGAAGTCGCTGCCGGACGTGCCGACCTGCGACGAGCTCGGCGTCAAAGGCTTCGACATCGCGACGATGCTCGGCATGGTCGGTCCGGCCGGAATGCCGCCGGCGGTCGTCACGACGCTGCAGGCCGAAACAGCCAAGGCGCTGCGCGACCCGAAGGTCGCGGAGCGCATGGTGCAGCTCGGCGTGGTGATGCAGGAGAATGGCACCGCGCACTATCAGAAATTCGTGCGCGACGATTTCGATCGTTATGCGGCGATCGTGCAGAAGCTGAATCTGCAGATTAAATAGGCGCTGGCGGCTACGCGCGCTTCACGGTTCGCTTGGCCTCGGCGCCGCAGCCGGCGCAGCCATAGACGACATCGTCAAGGCCCGACGCAAAGAGCACGGGCGAGACCTGCTTGAGGGTCATCCGGCTCTGACACTGCGGGCAGGACGGTACTTTCCCGCTCCTGCTCGGCTGGCCGTCATCTGCGGCGAACCGCTCCTGGGACGACATCGAACTTCCTTTCCGGCGGAATGCCGGTCTAGCGATTGCTGACGCTCCGACGGAGCGCCCAAGTTTTCTTTCAGTTCACCGAGTGCGATTCTTGCATCACGCCGCGGCCGGCATTGTCGGCGGCCAACCGCAGCCATGTTTCGGCGATGTGCAGCAGCATGGTGCGCTGCTCGGGAGTGCGCACGGTCTGCGCCAGTTCAACACATTCCTCGGCGCGTTTTCGGTAGTCGGTTGTCCTGGCCATGTCTGTCACCATTTCTCAACTCCCTCCGACTTCATTATTCAAGCACAAACAAGCAGTCGCGGATAGTAAATTCGAACTGAATACTTTGGCTCTTTAGGTTATTACACGTAATTAAACGCGCTTAATACATTCGAACAATAATGCCGTCTAATCTTACTTTAGGTAACGAGCGACATATTCGGCAAATACTGTATGGAACAAATTGGAGCTTTGGCCGTTAATGGCTGTGAAATCGGTAAATGAGTAGCTTGCTAACTTTGGCAGTATTGCTAATATCAATGCGTCAAACGTCCCGACAGGAGGGGGATATGAGCGATAATGGCGGCGAATTGACACGCGGGGAGCGGCTTCAGATCATGCTTTCGCCCGAGGAACTCGAGGCGGTTGATAATTTTCGCTTCAAGCAGCGGATGCCGAGCCGTGCTGCGGCGGTGCGCGATCTGCTTCGGCTGGGGCTGGCATCGGTCGGGATCAAGTCGGCCGAGATCGGCCAGAAGTCCGGCAGCTTCGGCGTGCTGGAGGGTGGCAACCGCCGGACTAACGGCGATTAACACTGGGCGGCTTGCAAAAAAGCACAGGCCACCGGGGCGCCAGCAGGGTTTAGCTTCCCTGGCTTGCCAGCCTGGGACGCATTCAATTCAGCTCGATCTTGGCCGCTGCCACCGCGCGGCGCATGCGCGCCAGCTCGCGCTCGATCTCGGCCCGGAACGCCGCCGGCGAATTGCCAACCACGATGGCCTGCTGGGCCGACAGCCGGCCGCGCACGTCGGGCATCGCCAGCACCTTGAGCAGCGCCTCGTTGAGGCGCCTCACGACCGGATCCGATGTCCCCTTCGGCGCGATCAGACCGAAGAACGCCATCCAGTTCATGTCGTCGAGCTTGAGTTCGGCGAAGGTCGGCACGTTCGGCAGCGGCTCGGCGCGCCTTGCGCCGGACACGCCGAGCGGGCGCAGCCGCCCATCCTGCACAAGCTGCAGCGAGGTCGGCAGGTTGTCGTACATCACCTGGACCTGGCCGCCGACCGCGTCGTTGAGCGCGGGCCCGACCCCGCGGTACGGCACGTGCAGGAGGTCGGTGCCGGTCGCCAGCTTGAACTGCTCGCCGAGCAGATGGCTCACCGAGCCGATCCCGGCCGATGCATAGGACAGCTTGCGCGGCTGCGCGCGGGCGAGCGCGATGAACGCGGCCATGTCGGCGGCGGGCACGGACGGATTGATTGCCATGATGTTCGGCACCGCCGCGATGTTGCCGATGGGGCTGAGATCGGCCAGCACGTCGAACGGCAGGCTCTTGTAGGCGGCCGGGTTGATCGCCAGCGTCGAGGCGGTGCCCATGCCGATGGTGTAGCCGTCAGGCGGAGCCTTCGCGATCGCGGCGGTGCCGATCGAGCCGCCGGCGCCGCCGCGGTTGTCCACCACGACGGTCTGGCCGAGCACCTGGCGCAGCCCTTCGGCGATGACCCGGCCGATCACGTCGGTCGAGCCGCCGGCCGCGAACGGCACGATCATGGTGATGGACTTCGACGGATAGGCGTCCTGCGCGCGAGCGGGGGTGACGTGCACCGCCCCTAGCGCAATCAGCGCACCGACGAATACGGCCCGCATCGTCATTTTCCCTTCATGCCGACTTGCGCGATCACCGGCTTCCACAGCTCTTGCTCCTCGCGAATGTAGGCCAGCATTTCCGCAGGGGTCATCGGCCGCGTGTAGCTGGCGATGTCCTGAAACCGCTTCTTCAACTCGGGCTGATCCAGCACCACGCGAAGATCCGCGCTGATCTTGGCCGCGATCGGCGCCGGCGTGCCGGGCGGCGCCATCAGCGCGAACCAGCCGAGCGCGCGCTTGATGCCGGGCAGCGTTTCGGCAACCGTCGGCGTATCGGGCCGGTTCGGCAGCCGCTGCGCCGAGCCGACCGCGATCAGCTTGAGCTGGCCGCCTTCGATCGCGCCGGCGAGGCTCGGCAGGCCGTCAATGATCGCATGCGTGCGCCCGCCGAGCGTGTCGGCCAATCCCGCCGGCGTGCCGGGATAATTGATCGACGTCATGTCGAGCCTGGCTTCCATCTTGATCCATTCCGCCAGCAGATGCGGAATGCCGCCGCGGCTGAGCACCGCGACGTTGACCTGGCCGGGATTCTTTTTCACGTGATCGATGAATTCGCCGAGCGTGTTGACGCCGAGCGACGCCGGCACCGCAACCGCCATCGGCTGCTCGCAGATGAAGCCGATGGCGACGAAATCGCGCACCAGGTCATAGGGAAAGCTGGAGGCGATTTCCGGCAGGGCGACGAAGCTCGACGACAGCGCATGCAGCAGGGTGTAGCCGTCGGCCGGCGAGGTTCCCGCCACCCGCATGCCGATCGAGCCCGCCGCGCCCGGGTGATTGGTGACGAACACCTGCTGGTTCCACTGCTTGGACAGGCCTTCCGCGACGATGCGGGCGATGACGTCGGGCGAGCCGCCGGCGCCGGTGGTGACGACCATCTTGACCGGAGCGGCCGGGAAGCTCTGCGCGGCGGCCGGTGGCGCGAAAGATAGGGCGGCGCAGACCAGAACCAAGAACGGACAGGCAGGCGCATGCATTCTCCACAGGAATCAATTGTTGCAGCCCATCAGGCCTTCGTCACCGGATAGCCTTTGCGGTTTCCGCGATCACCGGGCGCCAGATGCGCTGCTGCTCGCGGATGAAAGCTGTGAGCTCCGCCGGCGTCATCGGGTTCAGGGTGGTGCCGAGATCCTCGAAGCGCTTCTGCAGCTCGGGCCGCGCCAGCACGGTGCGCAGGTCTTCGCTGATCTTGTTCGCAATCGGCAGCGGCGTGCCGGGCGGCGCCATCAGCGCCAGCCAGCCCTCCGCCTCGAAGCCGGGGATGGTCTCGGACACTGTCGGCAGCTCCGGCGCCGAGCGCAGCCGCGCGCGCGTCGCGACGGCGAGTGGCTTCAGCTTGCCGGCCTCGACGGCGCCCCGCACCGAAGTGAGCGGATCGACCAGCACGTGCACGCGACTACCAAGGATGTCGGTCATCGCCTGCGACGCCGATGCATAATGCAACAGCGTGACGTCCATGCCGGTGGCGCTGCGCAGCCACTCGGCAGCGAGGTGCAGGATGCTGCCGCGGTTGCCGGCGGCGAAATTGAGCTCGCCCTTGCGCTTGTTGGCGAGGGTGATCAGTTCCGGTAGCGTGCCGACGCCAAGCTCCGGGCTCACCGCAACAAGCACCGGGTGCCCACCGACAAATCCGATCGGCACGAAATCACGCACCACGTCGACCGGGAAATTGGACTGCAATTCCGGCAACGCGATGTAATTGGTGGCAAGCGACATGTAGAGCGTGGTGCCGTCGGGCGGCGTCGCCGCGACCGCGCGGATCGCCACCGCGCCGCCCGCGCCGGGCTGGTTGATCACGATCACCTGCTGGCCCCACAGCCGGGTCAGGTGGTCAGCGAGGATGCGGGTCAGCACATCCGGACTGCCGCCGGCGCCGACCGAGGTGACGATTTTGACCGGACCGGTGGGAAAATTCTGCGCCGCGCTGGGACCGGCCACGACAAACGCGCCGGCCGCGGCAAGCAGGCTTCGACGCGTCAGATGCGGCATCGCTCCCCTCCCGCTATTTGAGCTTCATCTGCTCCAGCACCGCGCTGCCGATCAGGCTCAGCGGATTGCCGATCATCTCGGTCATCTCGAAATGGTTGTAGCCCTCGCCGACCAGCAGCGTGGCCGGCTTGCCGGCCTTCTTCACCGCATCGGCGAATTCGCGATTCTGCCGCTGAAATTCCGGCGTCTCATAGGTGCCGTAGGCGACGATCACCGGACAGTTGAGCCGGTCGAGATGGCGGATCGAGGACAGCTCCTCCTCGACCTGATCGGTGAAGGCCACGTACTCGGAGCGCTTCGACAGCCGCACAGGCTTGAGGTCGTACATCCCCGAGCAGAGCAGCGCGCCCTTCACGACATTCGCCGGCACGCCGTACTTCGACCAGTCGGTGGTGACGACGTTGCCGCCGAGATGCGCGCCGGACGACTGGCTGGTGACGTAGATGCGCTCCGGATCGCCGCCGAAACTTTTGGCGTTCTGGTAAACCCAGGCCACTGCGCGCCGCACCTGATCGGCCATCGGCAGCAGGTCGCCCCTGGTGTTCTCCACGCCGACGAAATCGAGCGCGATGAAGTGCGCGCCGGCGTTGACGAACATCTCGGCAAGGAAGGCGTAGTCCTTGGCCTCGCGCTGCCGCCAGGCGCCGCCGTGGATGAACACGTTGATGGGAGCATTCGGGACCTTCGCCGCGAAAAGATCCAGCGCCTCGATCGGCGTCGGTCCGTAGGCGAGCCGCTTCGGCGCGCCGAGCCGCGCCCGCACCCGCTCGCTGTTGAACACGTTGCGTTTGTGGACCTGGTCGCGGTTCGGCGCATAGACCATCTGGTCGTAGGCGTCGTCGAGCTCCTTCTGGTCCATGTTCATCCAGACCAGCGGGCCTTTGGCGCGTGCCGTTGCGGTTTGTGCCACTTTCAGTTCTCCGTCATTCGAATTTGGTCAGCTTCATCTGCGTGAGCATGGCGCGGCCGGTGATGCCATAAGGATTCGCCAGCGTCTCGAGCAGCTCGAAGTGGTTGTAGCCCTCGCCGACGATCAGCTCGACCGGCTTGCCGGCCGCCTTCACCGCGGCGGCAAAGTCGCGCGACTGGCGCTGGAACTCCGGCGTCTCGGCGGTGCCGATGGCGAGGACCAGCGGGGTATTGAGGCCGTCGAGATGGCGTTGCGCGCTGAGCAGCTCCTCCATCCGGTCGGTGAAGCTGACATAGGACGAGCGCTTCGACAGCCGCACCGGCTTGAGGTCGTACATGCCGGACAGCAGCACCGCACCTTTGACGATGTCGGGCGGCAGGCTTTCCTCGCGCCAGCCGCGGGTCAGCACGCAGCCGGCCAGATGCGATCCGGAGGAATGCGCCGATACGAAGATGCGGCTCCTGTCGCCGCCGAAGCTTTCGGCGTTGCGCGCCACCCAGGCGATGCCACGCCGTACCTGGTCGTACATCGGGAACAGGTCGCCGCCGGCCTCGTCGACGTTGATGAAGTCGAGGATGACGCAGTGCGCGCCGGCGCGGATCAGCAGCTCGGCATTGAGCGCGTAGTCGGCCGCCTTGTTGCGCCGCCAAGCGCCGCCGTGGACGAAAATGTTGATCGGCGCGTTGCGGATGCCGCAGTCGAAAATGTCCAGCGCCTCGATCTCGGTCGGCCCGTAGGCAACGCGCTTCGGATTGCCGATGCGTGTGCGCGCCCGCTCGCTCGCGGCGTGGCGGCGCCCCACCACCACCGCGCGGTTCGGCGCATAGACCTCCTGGTCGTAGGCGTCGTCGAGCGCCTGCTGGTCCATGTCGAGGAAGACCGGCGGGCCTTTGGGACGGGAGGACTGGACGTTCATCCCGCAAGACTAGCCCGGCGGCCGCCCCTTCGCCAGATTCGCATACATCCGCGTCAGCAGCCGCTTCGCCTCCGCCAGTTCCTTGGCCGTGAGGCCGGCGCTCGCCTTGCGCTCCAGCGCCTGCGCGATCGGAATGAGGCGGCGCACCAGCGCCCCGCCCTTGCCGCTGAGCGCCACCACCACCTCGCGGTTGCTGGTCTGCGAACGGCTGCGCGTCACCAGCTCCATCCGCACCAGGCGGCTCACCAGCCGCGACATGGTGGACACGTCGATCGACGTCATCTCGGAAAGATCGACCTGCCGCTGCCCGCCGTTGTTGGAGAGCGCCGCCAGCACCCGCCACATGTCGATCGACAGGCCGTGCCCTTTCAAAGCGTCGGCGGTGAAGCTCTCCACCAGCGCGAAACCGACGCGATTGAGCAGGTATGGCAGGTAATCGCCGAGGTCGAGGTGGACGCGGCCCTTCACCGGAGAAGCCCCTTGGCAGAATTGCGGCAGCAGCGCTGACCTATTTGATGCACAATCAACTATTGCATTTACAACAGTTCAGCCGGCGCGTAAAGTTTGCCCAACACCGCCGGACAACGGCGTCACGCAGGAGGAGGCGAACATGGAATTCGGCTACTTCACGCTCAGCGACAATCACTACGAGAACAATCCGCGCGGCGCCAACCAGTTCATCTCCGACATCACCGCGGAGGCGATCTACGCCGACCAGCTTGGCATGCATTCGGCCTGGATCGGCGAGCACCACTTCAATTCGCTCGGCGTGCTGTCGTCTCCCGAGCTGGTGCTCGGCTATATCGCGGCGCGCACCAAGCACATCCGCCTCGCGCCCGCCGTCAACGTGACGCCTCTGCATCATCCGATCCGCGTCGCCGAGCAATGGGCGACGCTCGATCTGCTCTCCAACGGCCGGGTCGATTTTGCTTCGGGCCGCGGCTACGACAGCCGCGAGTATGCCCCGTTCGGCGTTTCGTTCGCCGACAACCAGAGCATCTTCGAAGAAGGCATGGAAATTCTCAAGAAGCTCTGGAGCGCGGACGGCAAACGCATTGACCACCACGGCAAGCACTACCAGTTCGAGGACGTGCGCATCACGCCGAACCCGATCCAGAAGCCTTTACCGGTCTATATCGGCTCGTTCTCAAAGCCCTCGATCGAGCTTGCCGCGCGGCTTGGCTTCAACCTGATCGTTGCGCCGTTCGCCGCCGCGATGAGCTATGGCGGCCTGAAGCAGGTCGCCGACCTCTATAACGAAACCTGCATCAAGCACGGCGCCAAGCCGGGCCGGCTGATGTGCAGCTACTTCACGCACTTCTATGACACGCCGCAGCAGGAGGCCGCGCAGCGCGAGCGCCAGATCCGTTACTACAGGGAATGCGTGATCCCGGCGTTCCCGAGCGATCCCAAGACCGCGCCGCCGAGCTACCACTATTTCATCGCGATGGTGGAGCGGCTGCAAAAGATCAAGGCCGAGGACCTCACCGAGAACTCCGTGCTGCTCGGCAACGCCGATCGCATGACCGAGGTGCTCAAGAAGGTCGAGGCCGCCGGCTTCTCCGAGGTGATCCTCTATTCCAACGTCGGCATGAAGCCGCACAGCCAAGTGAAGGAAGAGATGGACCGCTTCATGCGCGAGGTGGCGCCGAACTTCCAGGGCAAGCACAAGCAGCGCCGGGCGGCGTAGGCTCTATCCGCCGTCATCCGGGTTCGCGCGAAAGCGCGAACCCGGAATGACAATTAGACGCGCTCCACCCGCGCCGCGTAGCAGCCCGGCGCCGCGTAGTGGACATGCAGGTAGGCGGCGCTCGGATTGGCGAACAGCTTTTCGATGGCCGCTATCAGGTGGCGGCCATCGACCACCTCCCAGCCGACCATCATGGCGTCCCGATCGAACGCCCGCACCGCCAGTTGCCGCAAACGAAGCTGCTCCGGCACCTCGTCGACCTTGTCGAATGTCTCCTCGCCCTTGCGCACGTAGATCGCGAAGCGCATGCGGTAGGGCGAGTCGACGGCGTGATGCTCGTAGTTGACCAGGATGAGTTCGTCGCCCGGCTTGGAGTCCGTCAGGCTGACGCGGCAGGGATAGCCGGGGTTGCGATCGTCGGCGGTGCGGCGCACCGCGCCCTGCGCGGCGAGTTCGGTGTCGGACAGCGCGAACAGGTGGGTGAAGCGCTCGGCCGGCAGTCCAGTAATTCGAAAGCTCATGGTGTCTTCCTCCGCTGTTGCGCCCAACATGGAGGCCATCCAGGTGGCGAACCACCCGGTTCCTGCACCCGATTCCTAAATCGCCAAGCTATTGCTCGAACTTCAAATTTGCAGTCTTCAGCCCGCGACAAGTGCGGGGATGACGAATAAAGTCGCAGGCGTTCGGGAGTCCCGCCATCCAATCGCTGTCCACCCTCGCGCTGATCTACTGCTTCGTCGTGATGGTCGCCGCCTATACGGCGCGCGGCGCGTCGGGCTTTGGCGCCGCGGTGGCGATGCCGCTGCTCGGCCTCGTGGTGCCGCTGAAGGTCCTGGTGCCGGCCTGGACCCTGGTCGGGATCGCCGCCGGCGTCGCTTTGCTCGGCGAGGACCGCAAGCACGTGTCCTGGCGGGAGATGGCGAAACTGGTGCCGGGCTGCCTACTTGGCATCGCCATCGGGCTCTACGTCTTCACCATCTTGTCGTCCGAGGTCCTGGCGAAATGGCTCGGCATCATGGTGCTGCTCTACGGCCTCTATTCGCTGGCCGGCACGTTCCGCGCCGACGTCAAGCCGAAGCTGCCGCCGGCCGTTGCCGCCGCGCTCGGCGGTTTCGGCGGCGGCATCACCGGCACCGTGGTCGGCACCCTGGGCTCCGTGTTCTTCGCGATGTATTTCGACGCCATCCGCCTCGCCAAGGAGCAATACCGCGCCACCATGACGGCGATCCTGATGACGCTGACCGTGATCCGCGGCATCGGCTACTGGGCGGTCGGCGAATTCACCCGCGAGGTGCTGATCGCGGCGGCGATGCTGTTCGTGCCGATGCTGATCGGCATTTTCATCGGCAGCCGCTTCCACCATGGCATGAGCGACCTCACGTTCCGCCGCACGGTGTCCGGCGCGCTGATCGCGAGCGGCCTCGCTTTGCTGATCAAGTAGCTTGTCGCCGGAGCCGGGCATGGCATAACAAGCGCCGTGCCCAAAGCTCTCTCCGAATACACGCTTGAGGACTGGAAGCGGCTGCGGCCGCTGGCGCACCGGCTCAAGACCGCGCGCTATTGGCTGATCGACCGGCGCTACCGCGCGCGGCCGGCGGCGATGGGCGATGCGGCCGCCGTCGCCAAGGCGATCGCGGGCCGCAAGGTGCTGTTCAGCGTCGCCTACCAGGACCCGCAGGCGATCGACTGGCAGGCCGCGCTGGTGCGGCACTTCGTGCCGGGCGCGCTCTACATCGTGGTCGACAATTCGCCGCAGGACGCCGACGCCAGGGCGATCGAGGCGGTCTGCGCGCGGCACGGCGTGACTTACCTGCGGGCGCCGCCGAACCCCTGGGCGAAGAGCAGCCGCTCGCACGGCATCGTGCTGAACTGGATCTGGCACAACATCGTCCGGCCCGGCGCGCCGCAGGCGTTCGGCCTGCTCGACCACGATCTGTTTCCGACCGCGCCGGACGATCCGTTCGCAGCTTTGGCAAAGCAGGACATCTACGGCTATGTGCGCTTCACCGAGCCGCCGAGCGGCCGCTGGTTCCTGTGGGCGGGATTCACGTTCATGAACTTCGCCGCGGTGAAAAATCTGGAACTGGATTTCGGGCAGGACTGGTTCCTCGGTCTCGACACCGGCGGCGGCAACTGGGGTCCGCTCTACAGCAGGCTCGATCTCGACACGCTGGAGCAGTCGCCGTCGCGCTTTCTGCCGTATCGCGACGGCATCGAGTTGCGCCAAGGCCCGCTGCAATGGTGCGGCGTGTGGCTGCACGAGGTCGGCCAGATGGGCGAGCCCGAGGTGATGAAGGACAAGCGGCGCGTGGTGGCGGGAAATTTTGACAGCCGCATCTGGAGGCGGCGTCGAGTCGCGGCACTCACCCCAAATTCAATTCCTTGAAGAAGTCGTTGCCCTTGTCGTCGACCACGATGAACGCCGGGAAGTCCACCACCTCGATGCGCCAGATCGCCTCCATGCCGAGCTCGGGATATTCCACCGTCTCGACCTTCTTGATGCAGTGCTCGGCGAGGTTGGCCGCCGCGCCGCCGATCGAGCGCGAGATAGAAGCCGCCGTACTGCTTGCACGCCTCGCGCACCGCGGGCGAGCGGTTGCCCTTCGCCAGCATCACCATCGAGCCGCCGGCCTTCTGGAAGTCGGCGACGAAGGAATCCATCCGCCCCGCCGTGGTCGGGCCGAACGCGCCCGACGCATAGCCCGCCGGCGTCTTGGCGGGACCGGCGTAGTACACCGGATGGTTCTTGAAATAGTCGGGCAGCCCCTGCCCCTTCTCCAGCCGCTCGCGCAGCTTGGCGTGCGCCAGATCGCGCGCCACGATCATCGGGCCCGACAGCGACAGCCGCGTCTTGATCGGATACCGGGTGAGCTGCGCCAGAATCTCCTTCATCGGCTTGTTGAGGTCGATCTTCACCACCTCGCCGCCGAGCTTGTCGGTCGTCGACCTCCGGCATGTACTGCGCCGGGTTGCTCTCGAGCTGCTCCAGATACACGCCGTCCCTGGTGATCTTGCCCATCGCCTGGCGGTCGGCCGAGCACGACACGCCAAGCCCGATCGGCAGCGACGCGCCGTGGCGCGGCAGCCGGATCACGCGCACGTCGTGGCAGAAATACTTGCCGCCGAACTGCGCGCCGACGCCCGAGCGATTGCGTCAGCTTCAGCACCTCCTGCTCCATCTCGACGTCGCGGAAGGCGTGGCCGTCCTCGCTGCCCTTGCGTCGGCAGGTTGTCGAGATACTTGGTGGAGGCGAGCTTCACCGTCTTCATCGTCAGTTCGGCGGAGGTGCCGCCGATGCAGATCGCCAGGTGATACGGCGGGCACGCCGCGGTGCCGAGCGTCAAAATCTTTTCCTTCAGGAACGCGATCATGCGGTCGTGCGTCAGGATCGACGGCGTCGCCTGATAGAGGAACGCCTTGTTGGCCGAGCCGCCGCCCTTGGCGATGAACAGGAGCTTGTACTCGTCGTCACCCTCCGCGTAGATCTCGACCTGCGCCGGCATGTTGTTGGCGGTGTTCTTCTCCTGGAACATGGAGAGCGGCGCGAGCTGCGAATAGCGCAGGTTCTTCTTCAGGTACGCGTCGCGCGAGCCCT
The DNA here is from genome assembly GCA_963711955.1 of uncultured Alphaproteobacteria bacterium. GTDB lineage: Bacteria > Pseudomonadota > Alphaproteobacteria > Rhizobiales > Xanthobacteraceae > Z2-YC6860. Next base: position 220,636 of record CAVQGC010000012.1, read on the forward strand.
CGGCGAGCGCCGCCTCGTCCTCGCCGTCGGTGAAGACGAGCCGCCCCTTCTTGCCCATGATGATCGCGGTGCCGGTGTCCTGGCACATCGGCAGCACGCCGCCCGCCGCGATGTTGGCGTTCTTCAGGAAGTCGAAGGCGACGAACTTGTCGTTGTCGGAGGCCTCCGGGTCCTCGACGATCGACTTCAGGCTCTTGAGATGCGCGGGGCGCAGCAGGTGCGAGATGTCGATGAACGCGGCCTCGGCCAGCGCGCGCAGCGCCTCGCGCTCCACCACCAGCATGTCGCGGCCCATGATCTTTTCGACGCGCACGCCCGCCGACGTGATCTTGCGGTAGGTCGTGGTGTCCTTGCCGAGCGGAAACAGCGGCGTGTGCTTGTAGGGCGGGATGGTGGGCGGGGTGACGGGGGCGTTCATGGGACAACCTCTGCTTGCACAGCGGCGGGTTTTGCGCAGTTTAATAGGCTGATCGGAAGGACACTTTACTAGTCGCCAGGTAGAATATCCAGGGTGGCCCTATTACATACTTAGCGGCAATGTTGGCTCAACCGAGAAAATCAATCGGACCTGTCGCAGTATGGGACTATCAGTTTTACCAACGCTTTGGGCTCGATGGCGCCGACTTTCGTACAGGATTTAACCGGAAGTCCCTGACGATCGTGGGCTTACATGCGGCTGGAGCTACTAGATGACAAAATCCGAACTACCGCTAACGACCGAACTGAAATTGCGGGAACGGTCGGGCGACGAGGCCAAGCGTCCGGAATTTGCCCGTAAGCGTAATGCAAGCGCTTTATGAGTGAAATAACCGGCCGCACAGAAACAATTCAGAAGAAATTTCGAGGCGATTTTGTCTTTCGATACGACGACAGCACCCAATTGGTTTATCGGCTTGTCCAAGCAACGCAACAATACAACGTTACAGGAGCCGATGCACAGTTTGTGCTGAAGTACAATTCGGGAGAAAGTCAAACCTTTACATCTCGGGAAAAGTTAAAGCAGGCCGACACTACGAGAACAACTGCAGCAAGTCCTCGAGTGCGAGATTACAGTTTCTTTTTCGCTCACAACTCCAAGTGTTGGAAAATATCATAATTACCGTATCCGAATTTCATTGGAGAACGTCTCGATAACGGAAAGAGGTGTTCGAGGACATGAAAACTTATCAAGAAGAAAAGATAAAATTCGATATGAATATGTCGACTATGTCGTGGCGCAATCATTGATTTCCGTGTTTGGAAACTAGGTTGAAGACCATCGAGAAACTCGAGCATAGGACAAGAGTCCCCGATTGGATTGATCGAATAGAAGGGGAGCTCGACACCGTATTCGGTACGCTTGGGAGCATCGGCAACATTGCTGATCGCATTCGGAGTTTTTGCAAGTCGATATGATAGCTTCCGTCTCCTACAACATTACCTTCTTGGGATTTGTCTACTTTTCCCTTTGCGCCGCTTTGGTAGTGGGAGCTGCACTACGAGCGGTAGTCCGGATATTCGTCTACAATTTGTGGCCGCGCGGACATTATACTTTTTTGGTCATACAAAATGGAGACGCAAGTCCTAAAAACATTTCTCGAAAAGGAGCTAAATGCATTCAAGTTTTGGCGCCGGGTTCTTGCAACAATGTTTGGTGGTGTGCTCGCCGCACTACTTGGCGGTATTTTCACCACTTATTTAGGCGTTACGCGGCCTTAACCGGCACATATAGTCGAGCTTGGGAAGCAACGGCACAGTCACGTTTCTTGGTCATTTAGTCGAGTAGTTCGGACTAGCGCAGCAAAATCCAGGGCAACTCGCGGATCGATCCCGGATTTCGCTTCGCTCATCCGGGCTACACCATTACCTCGCCACGACCTCCATCTCGCCCTTCGACTTCCGGTCGGCTCACCGTGATCTGCACGTCTTACAGCAAGCGCCGTGAGGAACTCCATCAGCCGCCCGACTCGAGAAATTTCCGGCGCGGTTTCTCATCAGTGCCGAGACATGTGGTTGCTTAATGCCTAGGATTTCGCCCGCCTGGGCCTGCGTCAACTTGCGCGCTTTCACGATCCAATAAATCTGCAGCGTCAATTTCGCCTTGAGCAACTCCTGCTCGGGGTTCGGAGGCCGAGGTCGGCGAAGATATTGCCGCTACCCTGGTCACCTTGGTCTTCTTGGCCATCTCAGTTCTGCCTTTCCTCTGTGGTGCCGTTCCGACTCCGCATAACGTCGCCGGATAAGATCGATGTCGCGGCTTCGGAGTCGCAATGCCGACTTCGATTTCTTCTGAAAGACGTGCAGCACGTACACCGCGTTGTCGAAATGCGCTGTATAAACAGCACGAAAAGCATCCTTCCGGTGGCGCTCGACGATCTCCATCACCCGCGTGCCGCCAAATCCCTTCAGCGGCTTGGCGGCTGGGTCAGTCTGCCCTGCTGCGCCGCATACAACGCCTGACCGATGTCACGCCGAACCTGCTGGGGCATGGCGCAAAGATCACGTCGGCTTCGAACCGACCCGGAGAGCACCGGCTTTGATATCGTCCATATAAATATACCAATTATTGTATAATTTGCAACCCACGCATGGCTGCATATTCACGCGTATTTAGGCGCACCTTATTCACCTCTTCAATTGTCAAACAGCCCGCGGCGCGCCGATCACAGCCAACGCTCCGCCGCCCGGATTTGTGAAGGCGCCGGGCGCGCCTGTCTTCCACTTCGCGTTGCGCTCTCGAACAAGTCCGAGGGGCGCGGGACGCCTGGGCTCCGGTGGACCCACGGGCCTCGATATCTCGCGACATCGAAGCGATCCGGATTGGTCGAGCCGCAAGTCCGCCGATGCTGTCAGCGTCCCGCGCGCGGTGTTTGAGGCTTGCTCCGTGAGACCCCTGGTGGACTGACTTTGCTATCCACCACTCGGGGATCTTGAGAACGGCGTACCGGTTGGAACGCGGGGTACGGCATTACCGCCAAGGGGCCCCCTGTGCGCGAAGCTGTCGCTGCGGGAGCTCACGGCTTGGGCCGCCTCGGGCGGGGTGTCGTTGTCCACCCCTCATTTCGCATAACCCTTGGCCACCGCTCTCCGGTCCCGCTCAACAACGTTCGAGAAACGCCCTCGGGTGGACCGGCCTGCGCGCAATATGAGGCCGCGCAAGCGGGCGGGGATAAGTTTTGCGATTTTATTTTTTTGCAGGCGGCGGACTTATCCCCGCGGGGATAGCACGCGGCTTGCTTCTATCCCCGGTCTGACACGTCATACGCATCGCCATGCGACAACTCTCTCCCGGCCTCATCCTGAGGAGGCGCGAAGCGCCGTCTCGAAGGATCGAGGCCGCCCTATCCTTCGAGACGCGCACTACGCGCGCTCCTCAGGATGAGGGCGGAGTGGAGAGCTACGCACGCCTTACGCGGGCGTCACCTCCAGCTCTTCGGCCCTTCACCGTGCCCTGGTACTTCGCGCCGCCGGCGGTGAAGCTGATCGCCTCGCCGCGCACGCGGCCGTCCTCGATCTGGTGGGTCTCCTTTCGCGGTGCGCAGCGTGCCGGTGAAGAACTGGAATTTCTGCTCGAGCCGCAGCGTGCCCTGCGGGATGCGCCAGGTGCCGGCGACGCGGGCCGGCACCACCCAGAAATACACCGAGCAGTACGCGGTGCACTTCTCGCCTTGCCGTCCAGCCCGTCGTCCGACTGCCAGCCCGCCATGTCGAACGAGTTGGTCACCACGCGGGTGCCGGGCTTCATCTTCAGGATGGTCGGCCGCAGCCGCAGATTGAGCGGTCGGCAGGAGATACATGGTCAGCACGGTGGCGCGGGAGAAGTCGGTCTTGAAGATGTCGCCGCGGATGAAGCGCGCGCGCTCGGTGACGCCCGCCTCCGCCGCGTTGCGGCGCGAAAGCTCGACCATGTCCGGATTGAATCGACGCCGAGCGCGCGGATGCCGCGCTTCGCCGCGGTGATGACGGTGCGGCCGTCGCCGGAGCCCAGATCGATCACGTAGTCGCCGGGCTTGGCGCCGGCGATGTCGAGCATGCGATCGACGATCTCCTGCGGGGTCGGCACCCAGACCACGTCCTTGCCCTCCTGGCCGACCTGCGGCTCGTAGAACGGCCCCGCGCTACTGCCGCCGGGCTTGAGGAACAGGTCGGGCAGCTGAAGGATCATCCACGAGAGCCAGACCAGGATCGGCCCGAGCAGAACGAAGATGACGACGCGCTTGGCCATACCCCTCCGCCCTAAAACCCGAAAGCCCTCGGCAGGAACGTCGACAGCGGCGGGATGTAACTGATCAGGATCAGCACCGCGATGTTGGTCAGGATGAACGGCCAGATGCCGGCGACCACCAGCTCCATGCGGCGGTTGAGCGTCGAGGCCGCGACCGCGAGGTCGAGGCCGAGCGGCGGCATGATCATGCCGGTGCAGACGTTGAGCGTGACCACCATGCCGAAATGCACCGGGTCGATGCCGAGCGCGGCGGCGACCGGAACAGCGTCGGCAGGAAGATCACCATGATAGAATTGGGATCGAGGAACATCGCGCAGGTGAGGAACACGATGTTCACCAGGATCATGAACACGATCCAGTTGACCCCGATCTCGCGCACCAGCGACAGCACCGCGCGGTCGGCGCCCGCGAGCGTGATGAAGTAGGCGAGCAGCGCGCCCATCGCCAGCAGGATGAAGATCACCCCGGTCGAGACGGCTAAGTCCTTGGCGATGTCGAACACCTCGCGCCAGCCGAACGCGCGGAAGATCAGCACCTCGACGCCGATGGCATAGACCACCGACACGGCCGCCGCTTCCGTCGCGGTGAACACGCCGGAGAAGATGCCGACCAGCAGGATCACCTGCATCAGCAATGCCCAGAACGCCTCGCGGAACGCCTTCCATCGCGCCGCGCCGGAGTAGCGCTCGCCGCGCGCAGCGCCGGTGCGCCAGGCTTCGATCGCGACCAGCACCATGAAGGCGAGGCCCAGCACGATGCCGATCACGAGGCCTGCGGCAAACAGCGCGGCGATCGAGGTGCCGGTCAGCCAGCTATAGACCACGAAGGTGATCGAGGGCGGGATCAGCAGCGCGCATTCGGCGCTCGACGCGATCAGGCCGAGGCTGAATTTCTCGGAGAAGCCGGCGCGCTTGAGCTCGGGAAACGACAGCCGCCCCATGGCGGCGACGGTGGCGGGCGCGGAGCCGGCGGCGGCGCCGAACACCATGCAGGTGACGACCGTCGAATGCCCGATGCCGCCGCGATAGTGGCCGACCAGCGCGCGGAACAGCTCGGCAAGCTGCGCCGCCATGCGGCCGCGCGCCATCAGGTCGGAGGCGAACACGAAGAACGGGATGGCGAGCAGCGTGACCACCTCCACGCCGCCGACCACGCGCTGCCCGATGATCAGGTCGGGCATAAACGGATGGAAGATGTGCTTCGCGAGGACCGCCGGGATACCGATGATCAGAAAGATCTCGGCGCCCGCGATCAGCAGCGCGACGGCGAGGACGATGAGAGCGAGGACGATCATGCGGCGTCTTTGGTAGACGCATTTCTGCGGCGAACCGTGCACACGTCGCCGGAAAATGCTTTAAAAAACATGATGCACCGGGTCGACCTCGACGGCGAAACGGTCGGCCGGCGTCACGATCTCCAGCAGGTAGCGCAACGCCAGCAGGCCGAAGCCGACCGGCATCACGATGTAGAGCCAGAGCATGGAGATGTTCAGCGTCGGGCTCGCCTGCCCCGACTTGGCAACGAAGATCGTGATGTCGACGCCGATCTTGGCGAGATAAGCGGAGAACGCCAGGCCGGCGAGATTGATGATGAGCTTCGCGGCCCGCTGGCCCGCCGGCGGCATGCGCGACAGCACCATGCGCATGGCGATGTGCCGGCCGCCTTCCAGGCCCAGTCCGAGGCCGAGGAAGATCATCCAGACCAGGCCGAACAGGCACAGCTCCTCGATCCAGGCGAGCTGCGGCGCGAACGACGGCGCGAACTCGCGCACCGCGACATTGAACGTGTAGGCGAACGACATCGCCAGCATGATGGCACCGAGGACGGATGCCCTCGATGCCGCGCAGCGCCTTCATCGGAAGGGCCTAGGAAGCCCCAGCTTCTTGCGCTCCTCGTCGTAGACCGCGAGCACCTTCTTGCCCTCGGCGCCGGCGCGCTCCTCGTAAGTGGCGCGCGCCTTCGGCACCATCGCGTCGCGCAGCGCTTTGCGCTCGGCCTCGTCGGCGACGCGCACGTTCAGCTTCGCGGCCTTGATCAGCTCGATCGAGACGTTCTGCACCGCCTCCTTCATCTGTTCGACCTCGGGACGCACCTCGTCGAACGCCTTGGTGACGATGTCGCGCTGCTCGGGCGTCAGGCGGTTCCAGAACGTGTTGCTGAACAGCACGATGTCTTCCATCACGCCGTGCTCGGTGACCACCAGATGCTTCTGCACCTCGTGGAATTTCATGGTGGTGATGGTGTCGAGCGGATTTTCCTGCCCGTCGATCAGGCCGGTCTGCAGCGAGGTGTAGAGCTCGCTGAAATTGATCGCGATTGCGGTCGCGCCGACGGCGGCAAACTGGTCGATCAGGATCTTGAAATCCATCACGCGGAATTTCTGGCCCTTGAAGGCGTCGAGATTCGCCAGCGGCTTGTTCGACGTGAGGCTCTTGCGGCCGTTCGGCCAGATGCTGAGCGCATGGACACCGCGGCTCGCAAAGGTCCCCAGCAGCGCCTTGCCGAACGGACCTTCGCGCAGCTTCTGCGACAGCGCGCGGTCGGTCGGGAAGACATAGGGGATGTCCAGCACCGAAATGACCGGGTTGAAGCCGCCGAGGAACGCCGCCGGCATGACGGTGCCTTCGATGGCGCCGAACTGCGTGCTCTCGATCATCTGCCGCGCGTTGCCGAGCTGCGATGACGGGAAAAGCTGGATCTCGACCGCGCCCTTGGTGCGCTCTTTCACCAGTGCGGCGACCTTTTCGAGACCCTTGTGGCGCGGCTGGGTCGGCGCCTCGAGATGCCCGATGCGGGCCGTGATCGCGGCCTGTGCGCCGGCCGTGCCCGCCAGACCTCCGGTCCAGCCGGCAACTCGCCCGACAGGCCGAGCCTCAGAACGTTGCGCCTATTCTGCTTCATGACCCCCTCCAGAGTTGCCCGAAACCGCGACCGCCGCAGCATGCGCCATTGTCTCGCACCCCGCCACACCCTTCAATCGCGCTGGACGGCTCGGCGCGGCGCATGCGCGTCTCCTCGGATCAGGCGCTAGACGCGTCCCGGCGACCGTCCCTAACCCCGCCTTCACGTTCATCCTTCTCCCCTTCACCGTGCCGCTGTACTTCTTGCCGCCCGCGGTGAACGTGAACTCCTCGCCGCGCACGCGGCCGTCCTCGATCTTCAAGGTCTTGCCCCGCGAGCGTAGCGTGCCGGTGAAGAACTGGAATTTCTGCTCGAGCTTGAGCCGGCCGGCCGAAGTGCTCCAGGTGCCCTTCACGCTCGCCGGCACGATCCACAGGTAGGACGTGCAGTACTCCAGGCACTTCTCGCCACTGCTGTTGGCGCCGTCATCCGGCTTCCAGTCCTCCATGTGGAAGGAGTTGGTCGCGACACGCGTGCCAGGCTTCATCTTCAGGATGGTCGGCCGCAGTTGCATGTTGAGCCGCGGCAGCAGGTACATCGTCAGCACCGTGGCCTTGGAGAAGTCGGTCTTGAAGATGTCGCCCTGCACGAACGTCGCGCGGTCGCCGACGGCGTCCTTCTCCTTCGCCGCGTTGCGGCGGGAGAGCTCGACCATGTCCGGATTGAATTCGATGCCCAGCGCCTTGATGCCGCGCTTGGCCGCGGTGATGACGGTGATGCCGTTGCCCGAGCCGAGATCGATCACGTAGTCGCCGGGCTTGGCGGCGGCCATGTCGAGCATCTTGTCGACGGTCGACTGCGGCGTCGGCACCCAGACCACGTCCTTGCCGGGCTGGCCGACCTGCGGCTCGTATTCGGGCGGCTTCGGCGCTTCACCGCTCTTCGGCGGCTCGCTTTTCGGCGCCTCGGTTTTCGGCGCGTCGGCATTCGGCGCCTCGGTGGCCGGCTGCGCGAGCGCGATGCCGGATGCCAGCAGCAGTGCAAGAAGATAAGTCGTTATGGGTTGAAGCATGACAGACGTGAACTCCCATTCGATCGCGGCCGGACGGCAGCGGCAGCCCGGAACCACACGGCTGTTTTGTGTGCGGAGATGGATGGCCGGGTCAAGCCCTGGGGGCGGAGCAACGTGACATGGGCTGACGCCCCTACCGCCCCGCCTTGAACCGCACCGTGGTCGCCAGCGTGATCCAGTTCGAGCTTTCACCCAACAGATTGCGGCCGTAGATCAGGTCGACGTTGAATTCGTCGACCGGCCTGTAGCGCAGGCCGAGCTGCCAGCGCGGCCTGAGCTCGCCGCGCGCGTCGTCCTCCTGCGCCTTGCCGAGCGCGCCGAACACCTCGCCTGTCACCGTCCAGACGTTGTCGGGGGTGCGAACGTCGATGCCCGCGCCATAACTGAAGAAGCCGCGGCCGGGGTTCAGCGCGCGCAGATAGCCGGCGTTGAGGTTGATGCGGATATTCTCCGTGACGCGTAGCGTCGCCGGCACCACGAGGCTGAATCCCGCAAGCTCGCGCGCGGTGGCGTCATACGCGGCGGCCGCCGCGAGCGCGACGCTCCATTGCCCGATCGCGCCGCCCGGCACGATGTTGGTCTTGATCTTGGGCAGGATCGCGGTGGTCCATTCATCGTCGGAGCGGAAGCGGCTGAATTGCGCGTTAAGCTCAACCGGCCGGCCGAGTTCGACCACGCAGGTCGGCGCGAGCGCGGGAGAAGTCCTCCTTGCTGTTGGCGGCGAACGAGGTCCAGGCATCCACCTTGCAGTTGCCGGGCGACCCGATCACCCCGGTATCGACCTGATAGGCGGAGCCGGCCCCCAACGCGCGGTCCGGACCGGCCATCGCTGCGGCGGCGGACAGCGCCGCCAGCCACGGCATCGACCACGCGGAACGTCCCATGCGCGCCCCTCGCCGGCAAGCCGGCTCGCCACAACGGTCGTGCGTACAAGCGGCAAAACAGGCGACCGCGCCGAGGACATAGGACGCGCTCGGGCCAGTCTAGGCCAGCGCCGGATGGCTTGTTCCCAGGTCTTTTTGCATGATAGCGCAGCGTCACCCCACCGCGAGGGACACGCCTTTGCATGCTCCGGTTCTTCATTGCCATCCCGCCACGCTGGAGCTCGCTATTTCTACGCCAGATGCCGTCTCGCTCGTCAAGATGATCGATCTCAATGCGCGCTGGTTCAACATCCTGTCAGGGCTGTGCATGGCGGTATTTGCGCCACTGATGGCGGCCGCGGCGTTCGCCTCGCCGCGAGGCCGGCGGCTCGGCATCGCGGGGATCCTCCTGGCCGCGGCGCCGGTCGTCTATTGGTCTGGCCGGTCATCGTGTTTTTCATCGGCATGATGATCTACGGATTTTGAGGGCGCGCGCTGCAAGCGCAGCGCGTGACGATCAACGGGGCGGTGCTATCCAATAGGTCGCCTCGGCGCGGCGCTGTGACGCCGCCCCGGCATGGCTGGTTCGTTGGCTTGCCCCGCTTGCGGAGCAGCGCGCCTACTGCTGGCGGCGCTCCGCCCGCTCGCGCGGCTTCGCCGTCTTGGCCGGCTCGGCGGCTTTCTTGGCTTTCGGCTGATCTTCGTCGGAGGCGAGCGCGGCGTCACCGGCAGGCGTCGCGTTGGCGGGCACCGCGTCCTGCTCCGTAACGGCGTTCGGACCCGGTCCGCCATACACCTGCGAGAAGCAGGCGGTGCTGGGACTGGCGGCTCCTCATGCAGGTTTCCTGCATCGCCGCGCTCGGCCTGCCGACGCACTTGTCCAGGCAGGCAATGTAGCCCTTGGAACAGGCTTCCTGGCCCGTCGCGCTCGTCGTGGTCGTGGTCTTGATGGCCAGCATGGCCAGCAAGAGCGAGAGCACCGTTTTCATCGGCCTTACCCTCTTTGCTCGCCGCATCGATTGGCCGAAGGTTAAGCGGGGTGCGCGAGTCCATTTCATCGTTAACGTGCCGCCATGGTTAA
>CAVQGC010000013.1:0-217461 GCA_963711955.1 uncultured Alphaproteobacteria bacterium
GGCCGGCAACTTCGACAACCGCTGGTCGGCGTTCCGCTAACCACTTAGCTCTCGCCCAAGCGCGCTTGTCGTGCCCCGCGAAAGCGGGCATCCAATAGCCACTATTCTGCGCTGCGGAGTACTGGATCATCCGCTTTCGCGGATGATGACGCAGTGCCTAAGGTCCTACGCGTAGCGGCCGTGGCAGTGCTTGAACTTCTTGCCTGAGCCGCACGGGCACGCCTCGTTGCGGCCGACCTTGCCCCAGGTCGACTGATCGTTCGGATTGCGATCGGCGCGCGGGCGCGGCGTGATGCCGGCGCGCGCCAGCGTCTCGCGCGCCGGCGTCGGCCAGCGCCAACTCGTCCTCGCCGGTGTTCGGATTGAAGTGGTGCGCCTGCATCGGCGGCAGGCTGGGCGACTGCTCCTCCTGCGGCTGCTGCACGATCTCGACGCGCATCAGCTGCGAGGTCACCGCCTCGCGCAGGCTCGTGGTCATCGCCTCGAACAGGTTGAACGCCTCGGCCTTGTATTCGTTGAGCGGATCGCGCTGGCCGTAGCCGCGCAGCCCGATCACCTGGCGCAGATGCTCGAGCATGACGAGATGCTCGCGCCACAGATGGTCGAGCGTCTGCAGCAGGATCGACTTCTCGACGTAGCGCAGCACGTCCGGGCCCCATTGCGCGACCTTGGCCGCCATGTGCTCGTCGGCGCGGCGCAGTGATGCGGGCGAGCAGCTCCTCGTCGGCGATGCCCTCTTCCTTGGCCCACGCGTCGACCGGCAGGTCGAGGCCGAGCACGCTTGGTGATGTCCTCCTTGAGGCCGGCGCACGTCCCATTGCTCGGGATAGGCGTCCTCCGGGACGTGCTTGGCGACGGCTCCTCGATCACGGCGTGGCGCATGTCGGTGACCGTCTCGGCCACCGCCTCGTCTTTCATCAGTTCGACGCGCTGGTCGAAGATGACCTTGCGCTGGTCGTTCATCACGTCGTCGAACTTCAGGATGTTCTTGCGGATGTCGAAGTTGCGCGCCTCGACCTTCTGCTGCGCCTTCTCCAGCGCCTTGTTGATCCAGGGATGGACGATCGCCTCGTTCTCCTTCAGCCCGAGCTTCGTGCAGCATGCCGTCGAGCTTGTCGGAGCCGAAGATGCGCATCAGGTCGTCTTCCAGCGACAGGAAGAACTTGGAGCGGCCCGGGTCGCCCTGGCGGCCGGAGCGGCCGCGCAGCTGGTTGTCGATGCGGCGGCTTTCGTGGCGCTCGGTGCCGAGCACGAACAGGCCGCCGGCCTTGAGCGCGGTTTCCTTCAGCCGCGCGACCTGGGCGCGGATCTCGTCCGACCGCGGCTTGCGCGCTCGTCCTTCGGCGTGTCCTTGAGCTCCTGGCGGATGCGCATGTCGGCGTTGCCGCCGAGCTGAATGTCGGTGCCGCGGCCGGCCATGTTGGTGGCGATGGTGATCGCGCCCGGCACGCCGGCCTGCGAGACGATGTAGGCCTCCTGCTCGTGGTAGCGGGCGTTGAGGATGGCGAACACCTTGGTCTTCTTGGCGCCCTCGTCGCCGCTGTAGAGCGCGGCGAAAGCGTTGGGATCGGTGAAGTCGTGCTGCTCCCAGCCTTCCTTGCGCAGCAGCTCGGCGAGGCTCTCGGACTTCTCGATCGAGGTGGTGCCGACCAGCACCGGCTGGCCGCGGACCTTGCAGTCCTCGAGCAGCGCGATGATCGCGCGGTATTTCTCGGCGTTGGTGCGATAGACCTCGTCGTCCTGGTCGTCGCGGATCATCGGCAGGTTGGTCGGAACCTCGAGGACTTCGAGGTTGTAGATGTCCATGAACTCGTCGGCCTCGGTCAGCGCCGTGCCGGTCATGCCGGCGAGCTTCTCGTACATGCGGAAGTAGTTCTGGAACGTGATCGAGGCGAGCGTCTGGTTCTCCGGCTGGATCGGCTGGTGCTCCTTGGCCTCCAGCGCCTGGTGCAGGCCTTCCGAATAGCGGCGGCCCGGCATCATGCGGCCGGTGAACTCGTCGATGATGACGACCTCGCCGTTGCGCACGATGTAGTCCTTGTCGCGCTGGAACAGCTTGTGGGCGCGCAGCGCCTGATTGATGTGGTGCACGACCGAGACGTTCTCGACGTCGTAGAGCGAATTCGGCCTTGAGCAGCCCGGCGTCGCGCAGCCGCTGCTCCATCTTCTCCATGCCGGCTTCGGTCAGCGCGGCGGTGCGCTGCTTCTCGTCGACCTCGTAAGTCGGCCTTCTCGAGCATCGGGATGTACGTGTCGATCGTGTTGTAGAAATCGGAGCGGTCGTCGAGCGGGCCGGAGATGATCAGCGGCGTGCGCGCCTCGTCGATCAGGATCGAGTCGACCTCGTCGACGATGGCGAAGATGTGCCCGCGCTGGACCATGTCCTCCAGCCGGTACTTCATGTTGTCGCGCAGATAGTCGAAGCCGAGCTCGTTGTTGGTGCCGTAGGTGACGTCGCAGTCGTACTGCCTTCTTGCGCTCCTCGTCGTCGAGGCCGTGGACGATGACGCCGACCGTGAGCCCGAGGAACTTGTAGATCTGGCCCATCCACTCGCTGTCGCGCTTGGCGAGGTAGTCGTTGACCGTGACGACATGGACGCCGCGGCCCGGCGAGCGCGTTGAGATAGACCGGCAGCGTCGCGACCAGCGTCTTGCCTTCGCCGGTCTTCATCTCGGAGATGCGGCCTTCGTGCAGGATCATGCCGCCGATCAGCTGCACGTCGAAATGGCGCTGGCCGATGGTGCGCTTCGCCGCCTCGCGCACGGTCGCGAAGGCCGGCACCAGGATGTCGTCGAGCGATGTGCCGTCGGCGACCTGCTTCTTGAACTCTCGGTGCGCGCGCGAAGCTGCGTCGTCGGAGAGCTTCTCGAGCTCCGGCTTCGAGAGCGTTGATCTCGTCGACCCGCGGCTGGTATTTGCGGACGCGCCGGTCGTTGGAGGAGCCGAACAGCTTGCGGGCAACGGCGGTCAGCATCGTGCGGTCCTTATCTCGTCACCTGTGCGGGTCCAAGCTGCGCGGACCAGGTCGGCGGCAAGCAATCGAAATGCGGCATTTTCGAGCAATTGCAACGGGATGGCGAGCGTTTGTGCGGACCGCGGGACGTTCGAGACATAGGAGGGGGTCCAAGCCTTGTCAATCGGAGCCGTCCCGTTCACGCGCTCGTTAAAATCCCCGCGCCATTCCGGCATTGCCAAGGCCCCCCGGATTGCGCGACAAGGCGCCGCTGCTCGGCCCCTGGCGCCCGCTTCGCCACTCCAAGGATCGCATCATGAAACGCGCCGCGCTTTGCGTCCGTACATGCCTTTGCCGCCTCGCCGCTGTTCGGGGCGCTCGCGTTTGCGCTTTCGCGCCGCGCCGGCCCTCGCGCAGGCGGCCGATCCGGTGATCGCCAAGGTCGACGGCGTCGAGGTGCGCGAGAGCGACCTCGCGCTCGCCGAAGAGGACCTCGGCTCAACATTCCGCCGCAGCTCGCCGGCGACGCCAAGCGCGATTTCATCCTGTCCTATCTCACCGACATCATGCTGGTGGCGAAGGCGGCCGAGGCCAAGAAGGTCGCCGACAGCCCGGAATTCAAGACCCGGCTCGCCTTCATCCGCAACAAGCTGCTGATGGAGACGATCCTGCAATCGGAAGGCAAGGCTGCGGTCACCGAGCAGGCGATGCGGAAGGTCTACGACGACGCCGTCAAGCAGATGGGCGGCGACGAGGAGGTTCGCGCCCGCCATATCCTGGTGCCGACCGAGGCCGAGGCGAAGCCGATCCTCGCCGAGCTCAAGAAGGGCGGCAATTTCGAAACCATCGCCAAGGAGAAATCGAAGGATCCGGGCGCCGCCGCGCAAGGCGGCGATCTCGGCTATTTCACCAAGGATCAGATGGTGCCGGAATTCGCCGAGGTGGCGTTCAAGCTGCGAGAGGGCAGCTCTCCGACCCGGTGAAGTCGCAGTTCGGCTGGCACATCATCAAGGTCGAGGACAAGCGCTCCAAGGCGCCGCCGCCGTTCGAGCAGGTCAAGGACCAGGTCGAGACCTTCGTGCAGCGCAAGGCGCAGGCCGAATACGTCACCAAGCTGCGCGAGGGCGCCAAGGTCGAGCGGCTCGACAAGCCGGCGGAAGTCAAGCCGGCCGATAGCAACGCTACAGCCGTAGCGTCACGCCGCGCACTTCCTATCAACGTCATGGCCGGGCTTGTCCCGGCCATCCCGCTTATGAGATCGCCGGTGGTTCGCAATCGGGATTCCGGGATCGCCCTGCGCAGCGGCCCGGGATGACACCGGATAAATTCCATGGCCCCACCCGTCCCCGTCTCTCCCCTCGCCCCGACGTCGGTCCCCGACATGCCGGCGATCGCCGGCGTGAAGCTCGCGACCGCCGCCGCCGGCATCAAATACGCCAACCGCACCGACGTGCTGCTCGCGCTGCTCGAACCCGGCACCGTCGCGGCTGGCGTTTTCACCCAGTCGAAGTGCCCGTCGGCGCCGGTGGAATGGTGCCGCGACAATCTCAAGAGCGCCAAATCTTCACGTTCAAAGCCGCGCGCGCTGGTGGTCAACTCCGGCAACGCCAACGCCTTCACCGGCAAGACCGGGCGGCAGGCCTGCAAGTTCACCGCCGAGTTCGCGGCGCGCGCGATCGGCTGCAAGCCGAAGGACGTGTTTCTCGCCTCGACCGGCGTGATCGGCGAGCCGCTCAACGCCAAGGCGTTCGACGGCGTGATGGAAGGGCTCGTCGCGGCCGGCAAGGAAGAGTTCTGGCATGACGCCGCCAAGGCGATCATGACCACCGACACGTTTCCCAAGGTCGCGACCGCCAAGACCAGCATCGGCAAGGCGGCGGTGACCATCAACGGCATCGCCAAGGGCGCCGGCATGATCGCGCCCGACATGGCGACCATGCTGTCTTTCGTCTTCACCGACGCGCCGGTCTCGGCGCGCGTGCTGCAGAAGCTGCTGAGCGACGGCGTCGAACGACAGCTTCAACGCCGTGACGATCGACGGCGACACCTCGACCTCCGACACGCTGATGGCGTTCGCGACCGGCGCCGCCGCCAAGCACGGCGCGCCGAAGATCACCAAGCCGAACGATCCGCGGCTGCGCGGCTTCAAGCAAGCATTCAACATGGTGCTGTGCGACCTCGCCGAGCAGGTGGCGCGCGACGGCGAAGGCGCGCGCAAGCTGGTCGAGATCAGGGTCGAGGGCGCGGTGTCGGACAAGTCGGCGCGCCGGATCGCCATGTCGATCGCCAACTCGCCGCTGGTGAAGACCGCGATCGCCGGCGAGGACGCCAACTGGGGCCGCGTGGTGATGGCGGTCGGCAAGGCCGGCGAGCCGGCCGACCGCGACAAGCTGTCGATCTGGTTCGGCGGCATCCGCGTCGCGCACAAGGGCGCGCGCGATCCGGACTACGACGAGGCGAAGGTTTCGGAGGCGATGAAGAGCCCGACCATCGCGCTCAAGGTCAACATCGGGCTGGCCAAGCGGCAAGGATCGCGTGCTGACCTGCGACCTCACCAAGGAATACGTCGCGATCAACGGCGACTACAGGTCGTGATCGCAGCGAGTCATTCCGGGGCGCGACGAAGTCGCGAACCCGGAATGACGTGGAGAGAGTTCCCGCTAACGTCTTGTTAACCGGCGCGGCAACACCGAAACTTTAGTCAATTGCATTGAACCTGCGTTAACCCGCGGTTGCCTACGTTTGGGGGACGGGCCGTGAGCGTCAAGATCGTACTGGTTGCCGCTTGCGCCCTGATCGACGCCGACGGGCGCGTGCTGCTGGCACAACGTCCCGAAGGCAAGTCGATGGCGGGCCTCTGGGAGTTTCCGGGCGGCAAGGTCGAGGCCGGCGAGCGGCCGGAGGACACGCTGATCCGGGAACTGCGCGAGGAACTCGGCATTGTGGTCAGGGAAGAGTGCCTGGCGCCGCTGGCCTTCGCGAGCCACGGCTATCCGGACTTCCATCTGCTGATGCCGCTCTATGTGTGCCGGCGCTGGGAGGGGACGGTGACGGCGCAGGAAGGCCAGGCACTCACCTGGGTCCGGCCGAACCGGCTCAGGGACTACAAGATGCCGCCGGCGGACGAACCGCTGGTCTCGCATCTGATGACGCTGCTGTAGCCGCGCCGCGGCGCGAGAGAAAGTGGGAAGGTGCCCATGACCAAGCTGCAAGCGCTTTGCGAAAACGGCGGACAGCAATTCCGCCGCTTCTGCGCCAACGAGAGCGGCGCCACCGCGATCGAATACGCGATGATCGCGGTCGGCATTGCCGTCGTCCTGGTCGCCGCGGTGTCATCGATCGGCTCGTCGGTCAAAGGCACCTTCACCTCGGCGTCGAACGGCCTCAACTAAGATTCAGCGGCCAGTCTTTTCGCCGGCCGGAATTTCCATGGTGCGCAGCGCATCGGCGAGCCGCGTCTTGGCCGATCCCGGAGCCAGCGGCTGCTGCTGGCTCTCGTGCGGCGCCCAGCCCGACAGCCAGACGATCTCGAACGTCGCCGCGATGCGGCCGTCCGCGCCGGCGAAGCGCTCTGCGTAAATCTCCATCATGCGCTGGAGCGTCGCGCGCCGCAGCGGCGTGCGGCGGCGCTCGGCCAGCGCGTTGCCGGCGCCCATCCGGCGCAGATCGTGCATCAGGTCGAGCGGCGAGGCGTAGCGCACGATGACGCGGTCGACGTCGGTGACCGGCAGCGCGAAGCCGGCGCGCTGCAGCAGCGCGCCAAGGTCGCGCAGGTCGGCGAACGGCGCAACACGCGGCGAGACGCCGCCTTCGATCTCGGTCTCCGCTGCCGCGAACGCCTGGCGCAGCTCGGTGAGGCTTTCGCCGCCGATCAGCGCGCCAAGAAAAAGCCCGTCCGGCTTGAGCGCGCGGCGGATCTGGATCAGCGTGCCCGGCAGGTCGTTGACGAACTGCAAGGCGAGCGCCGACACCACCAGATCGAGCGAGCCCGGCGCGAACGGCAGCGCCTCCTCGTCGGCAACCACGCCGGCAATCGCACCGACCTTGCCGGCGAGCGCGCGGCGCACCGCATCGGTTGGCGTGCCGATATCGGCGGCAAGGCTGAACGTCCGCATCACCGCGGAAAGCCGCTCAGCCATTTCATCCGCCACTCGGTCGAGCAGGAACGTCGCCGGACCAAGCTTGCGCGCGCGGGCTGGCGGGCGGCGAGCAGCTTGCGGTCGAAGATCTGCGGCGCCTGCGGCACTGACGAACCTCACTCCGCCCTCATCCTGAGGAGGCGCCATAAGCGCGTTTACGCGCGTCTTCAACGCGCTATGGCGCCGTCTCGAAGGATGGGCGGCCCTTCGTCACCTCATCCTTCGAGACGCCGGCCTTCGGGCCGGCTCCTCAGGATGAGGTGACATTTGAGCGACGAGCTTTGAGGCGTTAGCCTATACCGCGATGACTGACCTCGGGACAGCTTCGAACACCATCCCGCCTCAACCGCCTCGCGGCGCCGTTCCGCGCCGCGTTCGGCGCGGCGCTCAACGTGGCGCTGCCGCCGCTCTGCCCGGCCTGCCGCGAGCTGGTCGGCGGCAACGGCCTGTGCGCCTCCTGCTGGTCCAAGCTCTCGCTGATCGCGCCGCCCTATTGCGAGCGGCTCGGCATCCCGTTCGTGTACGACCCCGGCCCGGGCGTGCTTTCCATGCAGGCGATCGCCGACCCGCCCGCATACCACCGCGCGCGCGCTGCGGTGCGCTACGACGAGATCGCGCGCACGCTGGTGCATTCGCTGAAATACGGCGACCGGCTCGACCTCGCGCCGACCGCCGGCCGATGGATGGCGCGCGCCGGCCGCGAATTGCTCGAAGGCGCCGACGCGCTGGTGCCGGTGCCGCTGCATTGGCGGCGGCTGTGGGCACGGCGCTTCAACCAGTCGGCGCTGCTGGCGAAGGCGATCAGCGAGGTCTCCGCCGTGCCGGTCGCCGACAACGCGCTGCAGCGCGTGAAGGCGACGCCGCAGCAGGTCGGCCTCTCGCAGAAGGAGCGCGCCAGCAACGTGCAGGGTGCATTCCGCGTGCCGTCCGACGGCAAGGCCGAGGTCCATGGGCGGCGGCTGGTGCTGATCGACGATGTGCTCACGTCCGGTGCGACGGCTGACGCCTGCGCACGCGCCCTGCTGCGGGCAGGAGCAAGCAACGTCGACGTGATCGTATTCGCCCGGGTTGTCGATACCGTGCGAGCGCCCATATAGTGGCAGCGGCGCATCGGGCGCCGCTATTTGTGCCGTCATGAGCCAGATCGAGATTTACACCACGCCCTACTGCCCCTATTGCATCGCGGCGAAAGAGCTCCTGACCCGCAAGGGCGCGGCGTTCA
Organism: uncultured Alphaproteobacteria bacterium; assembly: GCA_963711955.1. Classification (GTDB taxonomy): domain Bacteria; phylum Pseudomonadota; class Alphaproteobacteria; order Rhizobiales; family Xanthobacteraceae; genus Z2-YC6860. The sequence continues at coordinate 8,316 of CAVQGC010000013.1, forward strand.
AAGAGATCGACGTGTCCCGCGACGGCAAGCTGCGAACCGAGATGACCAAGCGATCGAACGGCGGCTACACGGTGCCGCAGATTTTCATCGGCAAGACCCACGTCGGCGGCTGCGACGATCTCTATGCGCTCGACGGCGAAGGCAAGCTTGATCCTTTGCTTAACGAAATATTGAGCCGCAGCGCATGACCGCGAACACCGGCAAGTTTCGCGCCGGCCTGATCCAGATGCGGACCGGCCGCACCCCGCAGACCAATCTCGATACCGCCGCCAAGCTGATCGGCGAGGCGAAGAGTGCCGGCGCGGACTATGTCCAGACGCCCGAGATGACCAACATCATGGAGGTCAACCGGGAAAAGTTCTTCGGCGCGATCGTCGATGAGGACGCCGACACCGGCGTCGCCATGTTCCGCGAGCTCGCCCGCTCGCTCGGTATTCATGTTCATGTCGGTTCGCTGGCGATCCGCGTGTCGCCCGACAAGGCGGCGAACCGCGCGTTCCTGATCGATCCGAGGGGCGAGATCGTCGCGCGCTACGACAAGATCCATATGTTCGACGTCGATCTGGCGAACGGCGAGAGCTACCGCGAGTCGCGCAACTACCGCGCCGGCGATCTCGCCGTGGTCAACGACCTGCCGTGGGGCCGGCTCGGCATCACGGTGTGCTACGACCTTCGCTTCCCGGCGCTCTACCGCGCGCTGGCCGAGGCCGGCGCGTCGTTCCTCGCCATCCCGTCCGCCTTCACCAGGCAGACCGGCGAGGCGCACTGGCACATCCTCAACCGCGCCCGCGCCATCGAGAACGGCTGCTTCGTGCTCGCCGCCGCGCAGGGCGGCAAGCACGAGAACGGCCGCGAGACGTTCGGCCATTCGCTGGTGGTCGATCCGTGGGGCCGCATCCTGGCCGAGGGCGGCACCGAGCCGGGCGTGATCATGGCCGAGATCGATCCGGCCGAGGTGGTGGCGGCGCGCTCCAAGGTGCCGTCGCTGCAGCACGGCCGGCGCTTCGAGCTGGTCGAGCCGATGGCGGAACCGACTCACCTGCGCGCGGTGCGGGGACCGGCATGATCCGCTATTCGCTCATCTGCGACCGCAAGCACGACTTCGAAATCTGGTTCAAGAACTCCGCCGACTATGACAAGCAGGCGAAGCGCGGGCTGGTGTCCTGCCCGGCCTGCGGATCGGTGAAGGTCGAGAAGGCGCTGATGGCGCCCTCGCTCGGCGCCGGCAGCAAGAAAAGGCGGTCTGCGGCGTCGCGCCCGATCGAGGCGCCCGCCGCCGCAGAAGGCGCCGCTCCAGCGGAGGCCACGTCCCCCGTCGCGATGATGTCGCCGCAGGAGAAGGAGTTCCGCAGCAAGCTGAAGGAATTGCGCGACCACCTCACCAAGAACGCGGACAATGTCGGCAAGAAGTTTCCAGAAGAAGCGCGCAAGATGCACTACGGCGAGATCGAGCATCGTTCGATCTACGGCGAGGCCACGCCGAACGACGCCAAGGAGCTGCACGAGGAAGGCATCGAGTTCCATCCGCTGCCGATCTTGCCGGACGAGCGGAACTGAGATTCCTCGCCGTCACTGCACCCAGATCAACAACGCCACGCCGGCGACGATCAGCGACATGCCGAGCGCCTCGCGCGCCGTGGTCGCCTGCTTGAACACGAAATACGAGATCGCCTGCGCGAACAGCACCTCGATCAGCGCAAGCGTGCGCACGTTGGCGACCGTGGTGAGCGCAAAGGCCAGAAACCAGAACTGCGAGGCGGTGGCGCCCATGAAGCCGGCGAACAGCGACGGCCGCCAGGCGCGCGCGATCGCCACCAGCACGGTGCGGTCGCGCAGCGCGAGATAGAGCGTCAGCAATGCGGCCTGCAGCACCAGGCCAACGACCAGCGTGAAGGTCGCCGCCAGCACGAAATTCGGCAATTCCAGCGAGAGGATCGCACCGCGCTGGCCGACCGCGGACAGCGCAAACATCGCGCCGGAGAAAATGCCGATCAGCATCGGCCTGAGCCCGCCCTGCACCTTGGCGCCCGGCTTGAACGACATCAGCACGACGCCGGCGGTGGCGATCACGATGGCCACCAGAATGGGCAGCGTCAGCCGGTCGCCGAGAAAGATCAGGCCGAAGATCGCGGCCTGGATGGCCTCGGTCTTGATGTAGGCGATCGTCACGACGAACGAGCGGTCGTTCATCGCGGTCAGCATCATGGCGGTGGCGATGATCTGCGCGCCGGCGCCGAGGACGATCCACGGGATGTAGGTCAGCCCCGGCCTGGGCAGCGGCAGGCCGGTGACGATCAGCACGCCGGCGAGAAACACCAGCGCGAACGGAAACCCGAACAGGAAGCGCACGTGGGTGGCGCCGACCGTGCCGAGCGTCGCGGTCAGCTCGCGCTGCATCGCGTTGCGTGCGGTCTGCCCGGCGGCGGCAAGCACCGTGAAGATGATCCAGAGCGAGCCAGCAGCCACCGGCCACCTTTCGAATATCAGGGACTGTCATGCCCCGCGAAAGCGGGGCATCCAGTAACGACATCTCTTTCTGTGGTTACTGGATCGCCCGGTCAAGCCGGGCGATGACACCGGAGCTATGCCGCCCGCTCCGCCGTCAGCATGTAATTCACGTCGGTGTCGCTGGAGAGCTGCCATTCGTCGCGGAACAGATTGTAGATCACGCCCTGCTCGGCGGTGACGCGCAGCCCGCCGCGTTCCATCGCGATCTCGAGCTCGTTCGGCGTGACGAACTTGTCCCAGGTGTGGGAGCCGACCGGCAGCCAGCGCAGGATATACTCGGCGCCGACGATCGCCAGCGCGAAGCTCTTGAGCGTGCGGTTGAGCGTGGCGGCGATCATCAGCCCGCCGGGCTTCACCATCGCCGCGCAGCTCTCGACGAACAGGTTGACGTCGGCGACATGCTCGACCACCTCCATCGCCAGCACGACATCGAACTTTTCGCCGGCCGCCGACAGGTCCTCTGCCGTGGTTTGCCGGTAGTCGATTGACAGGCCGGATTGCGCCGCGTGCAGCTTCGCCGCCTCGATGTTGGTCTGCGAAGGGTCGGCCCCGACCATGGCAGCGCCGAGCCGCGCCAAGGGCTCCGACAAAATCCCGCCGCCGCAGCCGATGTCGAGAAAACGCAGGCCCTTGAGGCAGCCAAGCTGCTTGGCATCCCGGCCAAACCGCGCTGTCGTTTGGTCGCGGATATAACCGAGCCGGACCGGATTGAACTTGTGCAGCGGCGCCATCTTGCCGCGCGGGTCCCACCACTCGCCGGCCAACGCGGAAAAGCGCTCGACTTCGGCCTCATCGATGGTCGATGCGCGCGCCGACCCGGATTTTTTGGCTGTTTTCATTACCACTCCGGCCGCCCTTCTAGCTTGAACTCGACGCCGCCGCCATTTCCCGCCGGCACCATCTGCCCTATCCGCAAATGCCGCCTGCCGCACCGCAGTTGCGGGCATTCCCGGCTGCCGTTATTGAAGAGCCGCGATCCGCGATGGTGCGGGGGCCGGGCTAATTCCCGCACTTTTCCAAAGACTTAAGTTAGATGGCTCGGCTGGTCATGAAGTTCGGCGGAACGTCGGTCGCCGATATCGACCGCATCCGCAACGTGGCGCGCCACGTCAAGCGCGAGATCGACGCCGGCCATGAGGTCGCCGTGGTGGTCTCCGCCATGTCCGGCGTAACCAACCAGCTCGTGGCGTGGTGCCGGGACGCCGCGCCGCTGCACGACGCCCGCGAGTACGACGCGGTGGTCGCGACCGGCGAGCAGGTGACTGCGGGTCTGCTTTCGCTCGCGCTCCAGGCCGAAGGCATTCCGTCGCGGTCCTGGCAGGGCTGGCAGCTCCCGATCGAAACCAGCAATGTGCACTCGTCGGCGCGCATCCTCGACATCAACGGCGCCGAGATCGTCAAGCGCTTCAAGGAGCGCAACCGGGAGGTCGCGGTCGTCACCGGCTTCCAGGGCGTGGTGAAGGAAACCAACCGCGTCTCGACGCTCGGCCGCGGCGGCTCCGACACTTCGGCGGTGGCGATCGCCGCCGCGATCCAGGCCGACCGCTGCGACATCTACACCGACGTCGACGGCGTCTACACCAGCGATCCGCGCATGGTGCCGCGCGCACACCGGCTCGACAAGATTTCGTTCGAAGAGATGCTGGAGTTCGCCTCGCTCGGCGCCAAGGTGCTGCAAGTGCGCTCGGTCGAGCTTGGCATGGTGCACAAGGTGCGCATCTTCGTGCGCTCGAGCTTCGACAAGCCCGAGGACATCGATCCGCGCGTCGATCCACCGGGCACACTCATCTGCGACGAGGAGGATATCGTGGAGCAACAGGTCGTCACCGGCATCGCCTTCTCCAAGGACGAGGCGCAGATCTCGGTCCGCCACGTGCCGGACAAGCCGGGCGTCGCCGCCGCGATCTTCGGGCCTCTGGCGGAAGCGGCGATCAACGTCGATATGATCGTGCAGAACGTCTCCGCCGACAACAAGACCACCGACCTCACCTTCACGGTGCCGGCCGCCGACTACCAGCGCTCGATGGACGTGCTCGACAAGGCCAAGACCGCGATCGGCTACGACCACGTCGACGGTTCGACCGACGTCGCCAAGGTGTCGGTGATCGGCATCGGCATGCGCAGCCATGCCGGCGTGGCCGCCGAGGCGTTCAAGGCGCTGGCGGGCCGCGGCGTCAACATCCGCGCCATCACCACGTCGGAGATCAAGTTTTCCGTGCTGATCGACGCCGCCTACACCGAGCTTGCAGTGCGCACGCTGCATTCGCTCTACGGACTGGACAAAAGCTGACCGTCCGGCGTGGCGCACTTTCCAACTGATGAACGATGCGCCTCCAATGCCACCCAATCGATAAACCGGTGCTTTACCATCCGGCGCAACGCCCCGGAGCTTAAGCATTTGTTTGACGGATGCGCGGCAAGACTAGGCTTCGCGGTCATGACGGTTGCGCGAGGTTGGGTCGAAATCCATGTCCGATGCACACCGGCTGTTCGCCGATCTGGAAGCGACACTGACGAACGGGGCGGGGCAGCAGCGCTTCACCATCCTGCGCAAGATCACCGACCTGTTTCTGGCTGAGGTCGATTCCTATTCGGATGATCACGTCGCCGTGTTCGATCAGTTGATGAGTCGGCTGATCGACCGCATCGAACGGCAGGCCCTGGTCGAGCTGAGCGGCAAGCTGGCCCCGGTCGGCCGCGCGCCGGCCAATGTGATCGGCCTCCTGTCGAACAACGACGACATCGACGTCGCCGGACCGGTTCTCGCACAATCCGGCATCCTGACCGACCAAGAGCTCGTCGCGATCGCGGAATCCAAAAGCCAGGCCCATCTTGGCGCGATTGCCAGCCGCAGCCGCGTCAACGAGCCGATCACCGACGTGTTGATCGACCGCGGCAACGCCGAGGTCGCGCACAAGATCACGGCCAACCCCGGCGCCCGGTTTTCCCGCTTGGGCTTCAGCACAGCCGTGACGCGCGCCGAGGACGACGATTCCCTGGCGATGGCGGTCGCCGCCCGGCTCGACCTGCCGGACGACCTTCTCGAGCAGCTCGTCGGCAAGGCCAGCATGACGGTACAGCAGCGGCTGCTGGCCAACGCACGCCCCGAGATGCGGCAGCGCATCAACCATGTCCTCGCCGCGGTATCCGATCGCGTGGTGCGTGCCGAGGTTCCGGCGGGCGCCAACATGACGCCCGAGATGCGGCAGGACCCCGCTCGTCTGCGCGCCCGCATCGTGGAATGCGCGGAGAGCCGCAACCTTCCCGAGCTGCTCGACGCCCTTGCCGTGCTCTCGGAAATTCCGGTGAAGGCGATCAAGGATATCTCCAGGCAAGGATCGAACGAGGCCGTTCTGGTGCTCGGAAAATCCTGCGGATTTGGATGGCACGACCTGCAAAAGATCATGGCCGTGCTTGTGCCGTCGAAGAAAACACCTGACGAGGTCAACACACTGTTCGCGAGCTATACGGCGCTTTCCACGGCCAACGCGCAACGTGCGGTCCGTTTTATCCAGACCAGCCGCTCGAGGCTCGCGGACGAAATGCGCAAGCTGGTGGCCGTCGCCGCGACCTGATCCGCCTTGCGATCCACCGGCCAAGTTCGCTACAGGGCTGCATGGCCCTTTCGCTCTCCTACGCCCAGAACTACGAAGACCTGCACCTCGCCCGCGTGTTCGGCGATCAGCCGGCCGGCTTCTACATCGACGTCGGCGCCGGGCATCCAGTGCATTCCAACGTGTCGTTCCTGTTCTACCTGCGCGGCTGGAGCGGCATCACGGTCGAGCCCAATCCGTGGCTCGCGCAACTGAGTGAGGCGGTGCGGCCGCGCGACCGCCGGATCGATTCATTGCTCGGCGCCGCGGACGGCCAGGCGATCTATCATCTGGTCGAGGGCTTCCATGGCCTCTCCACCACCGTAGAGGCAAACGCGCAGGCGGCGCAGAAGGAATTCAACCGGCCGGTGAAATCGTTCCCGGTGCCGGTGACGACGCTGCGGGCGCTGTGCGGCCGATACGCGCCGAAACAGATCGACTTCCTCAAGATCGACGTCGAGGGGGCCGAGCAGGTCGTGCTGGAAGGCAACGACTGGGGCCGCTTCCGTCCCAAGGTGATCGTCGCCGAGGCGATCGCGCCGATCACGATGGCGCCCTCATGGGAGAGCTGGGAGCCGACCCTGGTCGCCAACGGCTACCGCTTTGCCTTCTCCGACGATCTCAATCGCTACTACGCCGACGAGGACCAGCCCGCCGTTGCGGCGGCGCTCGCCGGCAAGCCGCCGTCGTTCAAACGCGTTGCGCAGATCGGCTCGTTCAAGCCTGCGCTCGAAGACGCCACGCACCCGGACCACCGCCTCGCCCTCCTGCTCAGGGGCGCCGACATGATCCGGCTGCCGCTCCTTGGCGCCGCCGCGCACGTCAAATTGCTCATCGCCGGCCTGACGCCCGCCGAGCTCGACCGGCCCGCAGCGCCGGCCGATGCCGCCGCAATCTCCAAACGTCTGTTCGGAGAAATTCCGGGCGGCGATTCACCCGCGCTTCACCGCAACGCAACAATCCACGACCTTTATCACGCGATCGTCGCCACCCAGCACTTCCGGGCCGCCTGCGGGCGCATTTCGGCGAGCTACGCCTGGTAACAGGCCCGTCGCATCAATGCCTTAGAGCAGCTTTGGCTTGCGGCTTGCATGGCCCATTCGCTATAGCCCTGAGACAATTGCGGCTCTGAGGAATCCATTCGATGCGTGGCGCGCTTGGCGGTCCGCGCGTGTTGCTACGCAGGCTTCGCGAAGTGATGGCGGAGCCGGTCAGCGCGCAGGACCGACTCGACAAGATTGTCGTGTTGATTGCCGCCAACATGGTGGCGGAGGTCTGCTCCGTCTACGTGTTGCGCGTCGACGGCACGCTTGAGCTTTACGCCACCGAGGGCCTCAAGCGCGAAGCCGTCCACCAGACCGTGTTGCGCCAGGACGAGGGCCTGGTCGGCCTGGTGGCGAGCGAGGCCAACCCGATCAACCTGTCGGAGGCGCAGAACCACCCGGCCTTCTCCTACCGTCCCGAAACCGGCGAAGAGGTCTATAACTCGTTCCTCGGCGTTCCGGTGCTGCGCGGCGGCAACACGCTTGGCGTGCTGGTCGTGCAGAACCGTGCGCGCCGCACCTATTCCGAGGAGGAAGAGGAGGCGCTGCAGACCACCGCCATGGTGCTCGCCGAGATGATCGCATCCGGCGAGTTGCAGTCTCTGGCGCAGCCCGGCGCCGAGCCTGCGGTGCGGCCGCGCCTGCATCTCACCGGCACCGCGCTCGCCGACGGCATTGCGCTCGGCCACGTCGTGCTGCACGAGCCGCGCGTCACGGTGAAGAACGTCATCGCCGACGATGTCGACAAGGAGCTCAGGCGGCTCGAAGAAGCCGTGCAGGTGCTGCGCAACGACCTCGACCTGATGCTGGAGCGGGGCGAGATCGCCGACGGCGGCGAGCACCGCGACGTGCTCGAAGCCTATCGCATGTTCGCGCACGACCAGGGCTGGCTGCACCGGCTGCGCGAGGCCGTCAGCACCGGCCTGACCGCCGAGGCCGGCGTCGAGCGTGTGCAGTCCGACACCCGCGCCCGCATGATGCGCGCCACCGATCCCTATCTGCGCGAGCGGCTGCACGATCTCGACGATCTCGCCAACCGGCTGATGCGCCAGCTCATCGGCGTCGATCACGCGCCGCCGCGCGAGCAACTGCCCGACAACGCCATTCTGGTCGCGCGGTCGATGGGGCCTGCCGCGCTGCTCGACTACGACCGCCGCAAGCTGCGCGGCCTCATCCTCGAGGAAGGCGGGCCGACCTCGCACGTCACCATCGTGGCTCGCGCGCTTGGCATCGCCGCAGTCGGCGAGGTGGAGAACATCTCCGGGCTCGTCGATACCGGCGACGCCGTCATCGTCGACGGCTCGACCGGCGACGTGCACATCCGGCCGGCGACCGACATCGAGCAGGCCTACGGCGAGCGGGTCAAGCTGCGCGCCCGCCGGCAGGCGCAGTATCGCGCGCTGCGCGACAGGCCCTGCGTCACCAAGGACGGCCAGCCGATCAATCTGATGATCAACGCGGGCCTGTTGGTCGACCTGCCGCACATCGCCGAAACCGGAGCGAGCGGCATCGGCCTGTTCCGCACCGAACTGCAGTTCATGATCGCGACCAACATGCCGCGGATCGGCGAGCAGCTTTCGCTCTATCGCTCCGTGCTGGACGCCGCGGGCGACAAACCGGTGACGTTCCGCACGCTCGACATCGGTGGCGACAAGGTGCTGCCGTACATGCGCGAGGAGCCCGAGGAAAACCCGGCGCTGGGCTGGCGGGCGATCCGCCTGGGTCTGGACCGGCCCGGGCTGATGCGCAGCCAGGTGCGGGCGCTGCTGCAAGCCGCTGCCGGCCGCGAGCTCAAGATCATGTTCCCGATGGTCGCCGCGGTGAGCGAGTTCGACGAGGCCAAGGCGCTGGTCGAGCGCGAATTGACCCATCTGCGGCGTCATCGCCACAAGTTGCCTGACCGCGTCGAGGTCGGCGCCATGGTCGAGGTGCCGTCGCTGCTGTTCCAGCTTGATGAGCTGGTCGGGCGGGTGGATTTCCTCTCGGTCGGCTCCAACGACCTGATGCAGTTCTTCTATGCCGTGGATCGCGGCAACAAGCGCGTCTCCGACCGGTTCGATCCGCTTTCGGCGCCGATGCTGCGCGCCATGAAGACGATCGTCGATAAATGCCACGCCGCCGGCAAGCCGGTCACGCTGTGCGGCGAATTGGCCTCGCAGCCGATGGGCGCGCTGACCCTGGTGGCGCTGGGCTTCCGCACGCTGTCGCTGACGCCGTCCGCGCTCGGCGCGGTCAAGGCGATGCTGCTCGATCTCGACGCCAAGAAGGCCGAAGCCGTGCTGCGCCCGCTGATGGAACGGCCGGCCGGCGACGTGTCGATCCGCCAGCAGCTCGACGCATTCGCAGCCGCCGAGGGGCTGTCGCTGTGACCACATTGCCGGAAGCGAAGCTTGACGCGCTGCTCGACCGCCACGCGCTGGTCGAGGCCGAGCTGTCGCGCCAGTTGCCACCTGAGACCTTCGTCAAGCTGTCGCGCGAGTTCGCCGAGATCGATCCGGTGGTTCAGAAGGTGAAGGCCTATCGTGACGTGGCGAAGGAGATCGCCGAGCTGGACGCGATGATCGCCGACTCCAAGACCGATTCCGACATGCGTGACATGGCTTACGCCGAGAAGCCTGCGCTGGAGACGCGCCGCGCCGCGCTGACCGAGGAGTTGCGCCTCGCGCTGCTCCCCAAGGACGCGATGGACGAGCGCAACGTGATCCTGGAGATCCGCGCCGGCACCGGCGGCGACGAGGCATCGCTGTTTGCCGGCGACCTGTTCCGGATGTACGAGCGCTATGCTGCCAAGCAGGGCTGGCAAACCGAGATCATGACGGTGAGCGAGGGCACCAAGGGCGGCTTCAAGGAAATCGTCGCCGAAATCCGCGGCCGCGGGCCGTTCGCCAAGCTGAAGTTCGAGTCGGGCGTGCACCGCGTGCAACGCGTGCCCGACACCGAGGCGCAGGGCCGCATCCACACCTCGGCGGCCACGGTCGCGGTGCTGCCGGAGGCCGAAGAGGTCGACATCGAAATCAAGCCGGACGATCTGAAGGTCGACACCATGCGATCTCAGGGCGCCGGCGGCCAGCACGTCAACAAGACCGAGTCCGCGATCCGCATCACCCACATGCCGAGCGGCATTATCGTATTTGTCCAGGAGGAACGCTCGCAGCACAAGAACCGCGCCAAGGCGATGGCGATGCTGCGCACCAAGCTGTACGACGCCGAACGCACCAAGCTTGACAAGGCGCGCGCCGCGGACCGCAAGGACCAGATCGGCAGCGGCGACCGCTCCGAGCGCATCCGCACCTACAATTTTCCTCAAGGCCGCGTCACCGACCACCGTATCAATCTGACACTGCACAAATTGCCGCAGGTGATGGAAGGCGACGCGCTGGGCGAGCTGGTCGACGCGCTGGTGGCCGAGCACCAGGCGGAATTGCTGGCCGCCGTATCCTCCTGATGACGACCCTCGCGGACGCTCGCCGCGCGCTCGCCGGGAGGTTTCGCAGCGCCGGCCTGGATACTCCCGATCTCGATGCGCGCATTCTGACCGGTCATGCCCTCGGCCTCGATCACGCGGCGCTCGCCAGCAACGCCGGGCGCGCGTTGAGCGCCGAAGACGTGCGCGCAATCGAGGCGCTGGCGGCGCGACGGCTCGGCGGCGAACCGGTCGCGCGCATCACCGGCATGAAGGAATTCTGGGGCCTGCTATTGCGTGTCACGCCGGCGACGCTGGTGCCTCGACCGGACACCGAGACCGTCGTCGAGGCCGCGCTCGCCGCAATCGATTCCGGCGGATTGCGCCAGCGTGCACTGCGCATCGCCGATCTCGGCACCGGCAGCGGCGCCCTCCTCCTCGCGCTGCTCTCCGAACTGCCGAACGCATTCGGCGTCGCGACCGATCTCAATGTCGCGGCGCTCAAGGCGGCGCGCGACAATGCCCGCCGTCACGAGCTCGACAGGCGCGCACGATTTGTCGCCTGCGACTTCGGCACGGCGCTCGGAGGCGGCTTCGATCTCATCGTGGTTAATCCGCCTTATGTCGTTTCGGGCGAATTGTCCGGCTTGCCCGCCGAGGTGCGGCACGATCCAGAGCTGGCGCTCGATGGCGGCGCGGACGGCCTCGATTGCTACCGCGCCATCGCCGCCGACGCGCGGCGTCTCATTGTCCCGGACGGGCACATTGTGGTCGAACTCGGCATCGGCCAGGAGGCTGCGGTGGCGGCCTTGTTTCAAGCAGCGGGGCTTGAATGCGCGCCCGCGCGGCCCGATCTATCGGGCATCGCGCGCGCGTTAACGGCGCGTGTGGCCATAATGCCGCCATGACAAATGAGCATTGCGGACAGGCAAAAAATCGCTTGGATTATGCCCCGCGACCGACTAGCTTCGGTTCACGGAATCGACCCCAGGGGGGTCGTGCCGCTCAAAGCCCCGAGCCATCTTTTTGGAGCCAATGGTTTTAGGAGCCAAGGCACTTAGGAACCAAGGCACGGTGAGGCGAGCGGCGGGCCAGAACAATATCCGGGTCGAACGGCAAACAGGATCGCCGAATTCAAGTCAGGAAAGCAGCCGATCGAGCGCGCATCGGGCTTTGTGACATCGCTTAAGCGACGCGCATACGGAAGATGGCAACGCCGCGACAAAGAACGTGGCCGGGGTTGCTGTGACTGGTGCAGCGGCTGGTCCGTGCGCGGGTGAGATTGAGGACATTGGCGGTCACCGCCGATAAAGGGAGTGGCGAACAGGCGAACCATGATGAGAAACGGTCAGAACAAGCGCATGCGGGGACGCAACCGCAACAACAACAATAACAACAATAGCCATCACCATCACAATCGCGGCCATCACCACAATCCATTGACGCGTGTCTACGAGTCGAACGGACCGGACGTTAAGATCCGCGGCACCGCGCACCACATCGCCGAGAAATACTTGCAGCTCGCGCGCGATGCCACCTCGGTCGGCGACCACGTCACTGCGGAAGCGCACCATCAGCATGCCGAGCATTATCTGCGCCTGATCGCGGCGGCGCAGGAGCAGTTCCGCCAGCAGAACCCGAATTACCAGCCGCAGGCCGCGCCGAGCGATCAGAGTGCCGAGGGCGCGTCCGAGGACGGCGGCAGCGGCGGTGGCGACGACGGCCAGACGGGCCAGCAGCCGCTACAACAGAATTTCAACAACCAGCAGCCGAACTTCCAGCCCCCACAACAGCAGGCCTTTGGCGGGCAGCAGCCTTACAGCGGAAATCAGCAGCCTCAATACAGCCGGCCGCAGAATCAGCCGCAGCCGCAATACCAGCCACAACAAAGCCAACCGCAACAGCAGCCGCAACCTCAGCAGCCGCTGCAACAGAGCGGCAACGATGTCGGCGGGCTGCCATCCTTCATCACCGGCGGACAACCGCCGCAGGCGCCGCAGTACGGCACGAACGGTCACGATGGCCAGGGCGACCGTTTCAATCGCCGTCGCCGCCGCCATCGCGGTCCGCACAATCCGGGCCAAGATGCGCGCAGCGACGCGCTGCCGGAGCCCGGCAACGAATAGTCCGTTCGGCATGGATAAGATCAGGCCGAGCCATGCGCCCGGCCTTTTCGTTTTCGGCGACGGTCAGACGCCACCGGGCGATGGCGCCAGCACCGGCAATTGCGGGACGAGCTGCCGCCTTTTGGGACGTGCCGGCAGCGCGCGATAGACCTGTTTGGTGGCTTCGACGATATGCACGCCGGCGAACGGCCCCGGCAGTATCGCGCCGACCCGCTCCCATGCCCCCGCCGAGCGCAGGAACCAGTTACGCCCGATCGGCGGCACGTAGAGCGCCTCGCTCCAGTCCACCGGCGTGAACCATGTTTCGCGTAACAGACTCGTAATCTGCGAGCGAGAGTACGGCCGGCCGTGGCCGAACGGATTGTTGTCCATGCGCGCCCAGACGCCGCGCCGGTTCGGCACCACCGCAAGCAACTGTCCGCCCGCCGCGAGCACCCGCCACAGCTCGCGCAACAGCGCGGCGGCGTCCTGCGACATTTCCAGACCGTGGATCAGCAGCACGCGATCGATCGAAGCGTCCGGCAGCGGCAGGTCGTATGCCTCGACCAGCGCCGACAAGGTGGGAAGCGCGGTCGGCCACTTCACCACGCCTTGCTCCGCCGGCATGAAGACGAGGCAGCGCTCCGCCTCCTCCCGAAACTGGCCGAGATAGGGCGACGCGTAGCCAAGGCCGAGCAGACGCTGCCCGGCCGTATTCGCCCAGCGCTTGCGGATGCTGCGGCCGATGAAGTGCCGCGCCACCGCGCCGAGCCGGTGCGCTGTAGAAATTCCGCAGATCGACCACGTCGATGGACATGCGTTATTTTAGCACAGACCGTGAGCCCGTCATTCCATGGCCCCGACCACAAGCGCGTGAACGCGCGTCCATAGCCCGTCGAAGACGGGCGTAAACGCCCTGAGGGACGCGCTATGGTCCGCGCTCCAGAATGACGGCGGAGAATTTTCGGCAGCCTGGTAACCATGCTAGCCTTGCCCCGAAAATCACCGAGGACGCACCATGGCTGTCGAAACCCACCTGTTCCGTTGCCGCAGCGACAATTTCGGCGTGCTGATCCGCGACCCCGATACCGGCGCCGTCGCGGCGATCGACGCGCCGGAGACCTCGACGGTCGAGGCTGCGCTGCAGGCCAAGGGATGGAAGCTCACCGACATCCTGGTGACGCATCATCACGCCGACCACACCGACGGCATCGCCGACCTGAAGAACAAATACCGATGCCGCGTGGTGGCGCCGCGCGCGGAGGCCGCCAAGATTCCGCTGGTCGACGAGACCGTGCGCGAAGGCGACAAGGTCAGCGTCGGCAAGCTCAGCGCCAATGTGATCGAGACGCCGGGCCACACGCTCGGCCACATCACGTACTGGTTTCACGCCGACAAGCTCGCTTTCGCCGGCGACACGCTGTTCTCGATCGGCTGCGGCCGCGTCAACGAGGGCACCATGGAGCAGATGTGGGAGTCGCTGAAGAAGCTGCGCGAGCTGCCGGGCGACACGCTGGTCTATTGCGGCCACGAATATACGCTCGCCAACATCAAGTTCGCGCAGACCATCGAGCCGGACAACAAGGCGCTGATCGCCCGCGCCGCGCAGGCTGCGCAGCAGATCGCCGCGGGCCAGCCCACGGTGCCGACCACCATCGACGAGGAGAAGGCGGCGAACGTGTTCCTGCGCGCCGACGTTGCCGTCGGTCGCGGCGGCGGTCGGGCTGTCGGGCAAATCGGCGGCCGAGGTGTTCGCCGAGATCAGGGCCAGGAAGAATAAGTTTTAGAGGCTGCGCGCACAGACGGTGCGCCTCCCTCCCCACTTGCGGGGAGAGGGAAGAAAGCGATCAATCCTTCGCCCGCTCCACGTAGGAGCCGTCCTCGGTCATCACCACGATGCGGGTGCCGGGCCCGATGTGCGGCGGCACCATGGTGCGCCCGCCGTTCGACAGCTTGGCCGGCTTGTAGGACGACGACGCGGTCTGGCCCTTGGTGACCGGCTCGGTCTCCATGACCTCCAGCGTCACGCGCTGCGGCAACTGGATCGCGACAGCGTTGCCCTCGAACACGCTGAGCATCACCTTCATCTCGGGCTGGAGATAGAGCGCGCTGTCGCCGATCACGTCTTCCTGAACCTGCACCTGCTCGAAGTTTTCGGAATTCATGAAATGGAAGCCGTCGCCGTCGTTGTAGAGGAACTGATACTCCCGGTCCTCGACGTGGGCGCGCTCGACCTGCTCGGTGGTCTTGTAGCGCTGCGTGGTCTTCACGCCGTCGCTGATGCGGCGCATGTCGACCTGCGTGGTCGGCGTGCCCTTGCCGGGGTGGAAGCTCGTCGGCCGTCAGCACGACATAGAGCTTGCTGTCGATCTCGAGAATGTTGCCCTTGCGGACGGAGCTGGCGATGACCCTCACAGGTGAAAATCCCTTTTGGTGCTGAAGGGGCGTCCCGCCCCGGCGATTTGTGGCGCGCACCATACTGATCCTGGCGCGGTTCGCCAGTATTTTCCGGAAGCCGCAGGGGCGGTTAAATAGCTGCCATGAGGACCGCGTGACCGACCCCTCCCCCTGGTGGGATCCCGGCGTCTATGCCGACCGGCGGCCATTCCTGGCCGCTCGCGGGCGCGTCCAAGCGGCGCTGCGGGACTGGTTTGGCAAGCCACGGCTTCGTGGAGGTCGAGACGCCGATCCTGCAGGTCTCGCCCGGCAACGAAACCCATCTGCACGCCTTCGCCACCGAGCTGGCGGCGCCGGGCGGCGCGCGCACGCGCATGCATCTGCACACCTCGCCCGAGTTCGCCTGCAAGAAGCTGCTGGCGGCCGGCGAGCCGAAGATCTTCACCTTCGCCCGTGTGTTCCGCAACCGCGAGCGCGGGCCCGCTGCACCATCCCGAGTTCACGATGCTGGAATGGTATCGCGCCAACGAACCTTACGAGGCGCTGATGGCAGACTGCGCCGCGCTGCTCGCCGAGAGCGCCAAGGCCGCCGGCTTGAAGCAATGGCGATTCAAGGATCGCATGCTGCGATCCGCTCGCCGCGCCGGAGCGGCTCACCGTCGCCGAGGCGTTTCGGAAATTCGCCGAACATCGATCTGATGGCGACGCTGCCGATCGGGCAATCCGGACAGCGCCCTGCTCGCGCAGGCGGCGCGCGCCGCCGGCATCCAGGTCGCGGGCGACGACACCTGGTCCGACATTTTCAGCCGCGTCATCAGCGAGCGCATCGAGCCGAACCTCGGCATCGGGCGGCCCACGCTGCTGATCGAATACCCGATGCCGGAGGCGGCGCTGGCGCGACCCGCCGCCGACCCGCGCGTCGCCGAGCGCTTCGAGCTCTACGTCTGCGGCGTCGAGCTTGCCAACGGCTTCGGCGAGCTCACCGATGCGGCCGAGCAGCGCCGTCGCTTCGAGGCGTCGATGGCCGAGAAGGAGCGCCGCTACGGCGAGCGCTATCCGATCGACGAGGACTTTCTCGCCGCGCTGACCAAGATGCCGCCGGCCTGCGGCATCGCGCTCGGCTTCGACCGGCTGGCGATGCTCGCGACCGGCGCAACACGCATCGAGCAGGTGCTGTGGGCGCCGGTCGCCGGTTGAGCAAAGGCGTCGCATTGACCGCCGCGATCAGGGCGCACTAGGCTCTGCGCCTCGAAATGAAAGGGTCGCCCATGTCCGGACTTCGCGCTCTCGCCATCGCCGTCTTCAGCGTCGCGGCCTTCACGCAGAGCGGCTGGGCGCAGACCTATCCCTCGCAGAACGTCACCATGATCGTCGCCTTCCCGGCGGGCGGGCTCGCCGACATCATCGCGCGCCTGATGTCGACCAAGCTGGCCGACCGGCTGAAGCAGAGCTTCGTGGTGGAAAATCGCGCCGGCGGCGGAGGTAATATCGCCGCCAAGGCGGTGGCCGGCGCATCCTCCGACGGCTACACCGTGCTGGTCACCACCTCCGCGCTCGCGGTCAACCACACCGCCTCGAAGAACAAGGGCTTCGAAACCGGCGATCTGCGGCCGGTGGCGTTCGTCGCCTACAGCCCGGACGTGATCGCGGTGAATCCCAGCAATCCGGCCAAGGACCTCAAGGAGTTCATCGCCAACGCCAAGACCAAGCCGTTCACCTACGGCAGCGCCGGGCTCGGCACCGGCCCGCAGATCGGCGCGGAGTATTTCTTCAAGGACGTCGCCAAGGTGAAGTAC
Source organism: uncultured Alphaproteobacteria bacterium (assembly GCA_963711955.1). GTDB lineage: Bacteria > Pseudomonadota > Alphaproteobacteria > Rhizobiales > Xanthobacteraceae > Z2-YC6860. Next base: position 25,161 of record CAVQGC010000013.1, read on the forward strand.
CAGCACGTGCCGTTCTCCGGCGGTGCGCCGGCGATCACCGCGCTGCTCGGCGGTCACATCGATTCCCTTGTGCTGACGCTGCCGCCGGTCACGCCGCAGATCGTTCAAGGCAAGCTGCGCGGTCTCGCGGTGAGCAGCACCAAGCGCGTCAACGCGATCCAGGACGTGCCGACCTACACCGAGATGGGTTATCCCAACATCGAGATCGGCTCGTGGGTCGGCGTGTTCGTGCCGGCCAAGACGCCGGACGCGGTGGTGGCCAAGCTCAACGCCGAGATCAACGCTGTCATGGCGGAGCCGGACTCCAAGGAGCGGCTGGCCAAGGCAGGCTTCGATCCGATGACGACCGGCGTTTCCGAGGCGAATTCCTATTTCAAGAGCGAGATGGACCGCTGGGGCACCATGGTGAACTCGGTCGGGTTCTCGAACTAGGCGTCGCCGCAAATCCGGTGTCATCGCCCGCGAAGGCGGGCGATCCAGTAGCCCGCAGCGCTTGTGATTGAGGCGGCGGAGCATTATCGCTTGCACCGTGATTACTGGATGCCCGCTTTCGCGGGCATGACAGCCGAGGTTGCCATGAACGCCGCACCCAAAACCCTGCGCCATTTATCCGAGCTTCGCGATGCCGGACTGCTGCCCCAGACCGCCGCGCCGCGCTGGAGCAAGTCGCCGCGCAATACGCGGTCGCGATCACGCCGGCGATGGCGGAACTGATCGACACGTCCGATCCGCACGATCCGATCGCACGGCAGTTCGTGCCCGATGCCGCCGAGCTTGAAATCCAGCCGCACGAGCTGGCCGACCCGATCGGCGACCGCTCCCACAGCCCGGTCGACGGCGTGGTGCACCGCTATCCCGACCGCGCGCTGCTCAAGCTCACCGCCACCTGCGCGGTCTATTGCCGGTTCTGCTTCCGCCGCGAGATGGTCGGCCCGGGCGCCGAAAATCTGTCGCCGCAGCAGCTCGACGCCGCGCTCGGCTATATCGCGGCGCACCGGGAAATCTGGGAGGTCATCCTGACCGGCGGCGACCCGCTGGTGCTGTCGCCGCGCCGGCTCAGGCAGGTGATGAAGCGGCTTGCCGCGATCGACCATGTGAAGGTCGTGCGCGTCCACACCCGAATTCCGGCCGCCGAGCCGGCGCGCATCACATCCGAATTGGTCAATGCGTTGAAGGCGAGCGGCAAGGCCACCTACGTGGTGCTGCACGCCAATCATGCGCGCGAGCTTACGCCGGCGGTGCGCGAGGCCTGCGCGCTCCTGATCGACGCTGGCATCCCGATGCTGAGCCAGTCGGTATTGCTCGCGGGCGTCAACGACGACGCGGCGACGCTCGGCGCACTGATGCGCGCCCTCGTGGAATGCCGCATCAAGCCGTACTACCTGCACCATGCCGACCTCGCGCCCGGCACCTCGCACCTGCGCACGTCGATCGAGCGCGGCCAGGAGCTGATGCGTCAACTGCGCGGCCGATATTCAGGTCTGTGCCAGCCGGAATACGTGCTCGACATCCCGGGCGGCCACGGCAAGTCGCCGATCGGGCCGAGCTATCTGCACGGCGGTCGCGTCGAAGACTATCGCGGCAACCTGCACACGTATCCGCCAGCGTGAACATTTGCGCCCTCTCCCCTTGAGGGGGCTTTGCACAATAACCCAGAAATTCAGTTGGGTTTTTGTGCAGGTCAGAGAGTTTTTGTGCAGCACCGAACTTACGCAATGTCCGCTCTTACCCCGAAAGCGGACATGGAACACGGAGCGCTAAATGTCCGCTTTGTGCCAGAAGGCGACATCAGATGATTATTCGATCACCTCGTCGGCGGCGACCAAGAGACCGGGCGGGACGGTGAGCCCCAGCGCCCTCGCGGTTTTCAAGTTGATAACGGTTTCGAACTTGGTCGGCGCCTGCACAGAAAGGTCGGCTGGCTTGTCGCCGCGCAGGATGCGGTCGACATAGCTCGCCGCCAGCCGATACTGGTCGGGGAGGTCGGTGGAGTAGGACATGAGACCGCCGGCCGCCACGAAGAAACGGAACGCGTAGACTGCAGGCAAGCGGTGCCGGGCCGCCAGCGCAATGATGAGATTGCGATGCAAGATGGTCGTGCTACCCGGCGGAACCACCAAGCCGCCGTTCGCCACGCGCGCGAAGGAGTCGATGGTGCGCTCGATGTCGGCGGCGTTCTCGACCCCAAGGGGTACGATATCGATCACCAGCGACGGCGCCACGGCCTCGGATGCCCGCAGGAAATAGCCAAAGTCAGTGGATTGGGAGTCGCCCACGAGCCCGGCCCGCGTAAGCCGCGGTTCGATCTCCTTGAGCATCGCCAGCCACTTCCCGGTGATGCTTGCCTCATAGTTCTGAAGGCCAGTGAAATTGCCGCCCGGCCGCGCCAGGCTGGCGATCAAGCCTGCACCGATCGGATCGGAGACGGCGACGAACACGGTCGGGATTGTGCGGTTCACCTGCTGAAGCACACGGATGACCGCAGCCGAATTCGCGAGGATCACGTCGGGTTGCAGAGCGAGAAGCTCTTTCGCACGCGCCTGCATCTGCTCTGCGTCAGCAGCGCCAAATCGTGTGTCGATGCGGACGTTGCGGCCCTCCGACCACCCAAGCTTCTCAAGCCCCTGCCGAAACGCCCCAAACCGCGCCTTCATCTGCGGGTCGTCCTCGGCGATATTCGATAGCACGCCGATGCGCCGCATCCGTTCGCCTTGTTGCGCGCGCGCAGAAAGCGGCCACGCAGCAGCCGCACCGCCCAGAACGCCGAAAAATTCTCGCCTACGCATGTCCGTCCCTAGGCTCAGGAGAGGCATCGTAACGGCTCAAACGAGTGTTAGGGGCGTAATTCGGCGTTAGTTCACGGCCCCTTGAGGGAGAGGGCTGCCCGGTCTCTCGCAAAAGCAATTTGGGTGAGGGGTACCCTCACCCCGTTCGAATGCGCTGATCGTTGGGAGTAGAGCGACGACTCCGCCTCAGGCGAAATACTGCCCGCCGTTGGCCGACAGCGTCGAGCCGGTGATCAATCCCGCGTCGTCCGACGCCAGGAACACCACGCAACGCGCGATCTCCTCCGGCTCGCCGAGCCGGCCGATCGGGATGAGCGGCAGGATGCTTTTCTCCAGCACGTCCTTGGGCACCGCCTGCACCATCTCGGTGTTGATGTAGCCCGGCGTGATCGCGTTCACGGTGATGCCGGCGCGCGCCGATTCCTGCGCGAGCGCCTTGGTGAAGCCAAGCTCGCCGGCCTTCGCCGCCGAATAATTGGTCTGGCCGAGCTGGCCCTTCTGGCCGTTGATCGACGAGATGTTGACGATGCGGCCGAACTTGCGCTCGCGCATGCCCTCGATGACATTGCGGCACATGTTGAACAGCGAGCCGAGGTTGGTGTTGATCACCGCTGTCCACTGCTCGGGCTTCATGCGGTGCAGCGTGGCATCCTTGGTGATGCCGGCGTTGTTGATCAGCACCTCGATCGGGCCGAGATCGGCCTCGACCTGCTTGATGCCGGCGGCGCAAGCATCGAACGAGGCCACGTCCCACTTGTATACGTTGATGTCGGTTTCCGCCTTGAACTTGTTCGCCGCCTCGTCATTGCCGGCGTAGGTCGCGGCGACCTTGTATCCCGCCGCCTTCAGCGCCTTTGAAATCGCCGCGCCGATGCCGCGCGTTCCGCCTGTCACCACCGCTACGCGAGACATCTACCTCTCCTCAGTTTCTTCTGTCCTCTCGAAACGACAGCTTAAAGACAAGAATGCCCGGCACAAGCCGGGCATTCCGTAACGGTTTGCGGTGCGGTATGAAGCTCAGCGCTCCACGCACATGGCGATGCCCATGCCGCCGCCGATGCACAGCGTGGCGAGGCCCTTTTTGGCGTTGCGCTTCTGCATCTCGTAGAGCAGGGTAGTCAGCACGCGCGCGCCGGACGCGCCGATCGGATGGCCGATCGCGATCGCGCCGCCGTTGACATTGACCTTGTCGGTGTCCCAACCGAGATCCTTGTTGACCGCGCAGGCCTGCGCGGCGAACGCCTCGTTGGCCTCGACCAGGTCGAGATCCTCGTGCTTCCAGCCGGCCTTCTTAAGCGCGGCGCGCGAGGCGGGGATCGGCCCGGTGCCCATGATCGAGGGATCGACGCCGGCATGCGCCCACGACACGATGCGCGCCAGCGGCGTCTTGCCGAGCTTCGCCGCCTCGCTCGCCTTCATCAGCACGACGGCGGCCGCGCCGTCGTTGATGCCCGACGCGTTGGCCGCCGTCACCGAGCCTTCCTTGTCGAAGGCGGGACGCAGCTTGGCGATCGAATCCAGCGTCACTCCGGCCTTCGGATACTCGTCGGTGTCGACCACCACGTCACCCTTGCGCGACTTGATGGTGACCGGAACGATCTCGTCCTTGAACTTGCCGGCCTTCATCGCGGCCTCGGCCTTGTTCTGCGACTTCACCGCAAACTCGTCCTGCTGCGCACGGGTGATTTGCCACTTCTTGGCGACGTTCTCGGCGGTGGTTCCCATGTGATAGCCGTTGAAGGCATCCCACAGGCCGTCCTTGATCATGGTGTCGACCACCTCAAGCGAGCCCATCTTCACGCCGTTGCGCAGGTGCGCGACGTGCGGCGCCTGGCTCATCGACTCCTGGCCGCCGGCAACCACGATGTCGCTGTCGCCGTTGAGGATGGCCTGGTAGCCAAGCGCCACCGCGCGCAGGCCCGAGCCGCAGAGCTGGTTCACGCCCCAGGCGGGGCTTTCGACCGGGATGCCAGCCGCGATCGAGGCCTGGCGGGCCGGGTTCTGGCCCTGCCCAGCCGTCAGGATCTGCCCCATGATGACCTCGGAGACCCGGCCGCCCTCGACGCCGGCGCGCTTGAGCGCGGCCTCAATCGCGACCTTGCCGAGCTCATGGGCCGGAAGCCCGGCCAGGGCCCCGTTGAAAGCGCCAACCGGCGTGCGGGCCGCGCTGACGATGACAATATCGTCCTGCATTGCAAACTCTCCTTGGCTGAAGGCGGACCGAAAGCCCGCGTCGGACTTGAGTTGTGACTTGGATTTTGACCTGTATTTCTGCCCCTTTGATAGTCTCTCGCGGACTGCCCGCCAAGGTGGCGCACTGCACAAAACTATGGCTCGCCATGCGGAAAACGCCTACGCTTCGGAAGCTCACCGGCGGGGGCGCCGGTATAGGGGACATATCGGCAGGTCATGGCAAAATCCGAAACGCCGATCACGATCAAGAAGTACGCCAATCGGCGGCTCTACAACACCGGCACCAGCACGTATGTGACACTCGAAGATCTCGCCGTGATGGTGAAAGCCGGCGAGGATTTCGTGGTTTATGACGCCAAGACCGGCGAGGACATCACCCGCTCGGTGCTGGCCCAGATCATCTTCGAGCAGGAGAACAAGGAGGGGCAGAATCTCCTGCCCATCAACTTCCTGCGCCAATTGATCCGCTTCTACGGCGACAGCATGCAAATGATGGTGCCGCGCTTCCTCGAAGCGTCGATCGAACTCGCTCACCAAGGAGCAGGAAAAGTTCCGCGGTCAGCTCGCGCAGACGTTCGGCGGCGGCTTCGGCACGTTCGAGGAGCAGGTGCGGCGCAACACCGAGATGTTCGAGCGCGCCTTCGCGATGTTCGCGCCGTTCGCGAAACAGGGCGGACAGCCTTCGGAGGGCTCGGGCGCGCCGGACAAACCCGCCGAAGGCGGTGAGATCACCGATCTCAAGCGCCAGATGGAAGAGATGCAGAAGCGGTTGGACAAGCTGAGCGACAAGGACAAATAGCGCGAACTATAGCCGCGTCGTCTTCCTTCGATCCGCCTGCACCACCTCGCCCCACGGCCGCTCGACCGACGCCAATCCGACCAGCTTGCCCTGCAGGTAGTCGCAACCCCAGCCCGCCAGCATCGCCGCGGCTGCCTCGTCCTGCACCCACTCGGCGATGGTCTTGAGGCCGAGTCGCTGCGCGAGCTCGACCAGTGTGAGCACGAAGGCGCGATCGTCCTCCGAGCGTGTCAGGTTCTGCACGTAGGCGCCGTCGATCTTGATGATGTCGACGCCGAGCTTGCGCAGGTTGCGGAACGAGGTGTAGCCCGCGCCGAAATCGTCGATCGCGATGCGGCAGCCGAGATCCTTCACGCGGCTGACGAAGCCGCGGGTGTCGTCGATATCCTGGATCGCCGACATCTCGGTGATCTCAATGGTGAGGCGCTCCGCCACGCCCGTGTTGGCGCGCAGCATGGCGCCGAGCGCCGACCACCAGTCCGGGTCCTGAGTCGAAGCCGGCGACACGTTGAGGCTGGCGGCGAGCGCCGGCACCGCGATCATTTCGCTCACCAGCAGCTCCAGCACGCGATGGTCGAGCATGCGCACCAAACCCAGCCGCTCGGCGACCGGGATCACATCATGCGCGCGCACCAGCGTGCCGTCGGCGCGGCGAATGCGCATCAGGCATTCATGGAACGCCGTCGCGCGGGAGCGCGCATCGACCACTGGCTCGAAGGCGAGCAGGATGCGCCGCTCGTTGAGCGCGCTGACGATCTCGTCGGCTGCACGCACGTTCTCGCGGCGCATTGCGTCGCGCTCGACGTTCGGGCGATAGACCAGGGACGAGCCGAGACGCTTGGCCTTGGCGTTGTTAAGCGCCTCCTGCGCGCGGGCGAAGATTTCCGGTACGGTGCGGGCATGCCGCGGCGCGGTGACGCCGCCGATCGTGACGGTGACGGCGACCGGCCCGGCGGCCGTGCGGACGACGTCGTCGCGCACGCCGGTCAGCAGGCGATCGCAGGCCTTCTCCATGTCTTCCGGCGTGCAGTTGTTGAGGATCACGGCGAACTTGTTGCCGGAGAAACGGCCGAGATGGTCGCCGCCGCGCATCTTGGCGCGCAGCCGCTTGGCGACCGCGCCGATCACCTCGTCGGCGACGTCGAAGCCATAGCCTTCGTTGAGGCGCGCAAGATTGTCGATCGCGATCATCAGCAGGCCGCAGGAGCTGCGCTGATCGACCGCCTGCTGCAATGTCGTTTCCAGCACCTCGGTGAGATGCCAGCGGTTCATTTCGCCGGTCAGGCCGTCGAAGTGCGACAGGTAGGACAGTTTCTCCTCCTGCGCGTGCCGCTCGTTGATGGCATGGATGACGCCGTGCGCGCGCTCCGGCTTCCCCTCCTTGCCTGCGAACCAGCGGCCGGTATCCTCGATCCAGAGCTTGGCGCCGCCTTCCGGCGTGATCGAATACTGCACCTGATAGGGAACGCCGGCGCCTTCGTCGCGCTGCGTCGAATTCATCACCGCGTCGTAGCGGGCTTGCGCCGTCTCGTCGTCGAGCGCCTGCGCGTAGCCGCGCCCGGTCGCCACCGCGGCGCGGTCGCGCAGCTTGAGCACGTCGGCGACGTTGGCGCCCCAGGTCAGCGTATCGTCGGCGATCGACCAGACGTAGGGCACCTCGCCGACCGACGCGAGGATCGCCGCTGGGTCGAGCACGTCGGCGGAGACGGAGCGCTGCGGCGCCGCGAACACGTCGGGTGCCGGCTTGGGCTCTTTGGGAGCCTGTGTCGCAAAGACGTCTCCCCGCGCGAACACATCCGGCTGCGATTGCAGCCCGGCGGAGCGAGGCGGTTTGGGCGCGCGATCCTTGATCACGGTCGAACCTTTTTGGGAACGCCACGTTGTCCCCGCAAGCGACATCGCAGCGGACAACCGAGGTTCAAGCCTAGCGGACAACCCCTAAAGAAACGGCAAAACGCCGGGCTCGAGCTTATGACGAGCCTTCGGCACGCCGCTTGCGATGTCTCATGAGCGGGGCGCGTTCTGTCCCGCGGTGAGACAGAGGCTGTGCGATGCTGGAAGGGAATTGTTCACCATCCGAGAGCCGGGCGCTGGTCTGCGTCGAGCCGGAAGCCGTCGCGCCGCATCCGCATCGCGTCGTGCATCGCGAGCCCGGTTTTCTCACGCATCTGATTGCCATGGCGGAGCAGGTGCCGCAGATGCGCGAACGCCGCCGCGCCGAGCCGGCCGAAGCGGCTGCGGCCTATCAGTCGTCCTTGGAAAGATTTCAGCGCTCAGTAACCGAGCGCGCAGCCGTCCTTGCGCGGCTCCGAGCCGCCGATCAAAACGCCGCGCTTCCAATCGATCCGGATGGCCTGTGCGCCGCCCCAGGGCGTCGGCGCAACCATGACGTTGTGACCCTTCGCCTTGAGGCCCTCGACGGTCGCCGCCGGCATGCCGCGCTCGATCACCGTGCTGTCGCCTTCGAAGAAAGCACGCGGCGCGTCGATCGCGCTCTGCACGTCCATGCCGTAGTCGACCATGTTGAGGATCATCTGCACGTGACCCATCGGCTGATAGTGCGCGCCCATCACGCCGAACGTGGTGTCGCAACGGCCGTCCTTCATCGCCAGCGCCGGGATGATGGTGTGCATCGGCCGCTTGTCCGGGCCGAGCGTGTTCGGATGACCGGGTTCGAGCACGAAACCCGAGCCGCGGTTGTTGAACATCACGCCGGTCTTTTCGGTGCAGATCGCCGAGCCGAACGAGGAGTACAGTGAGTTGATGAACGACACCGCCTTGCGGTCGCGGTCGACGACCGTGAGATAGACGGTGTCGCTGCCGGGCGTCGGAGCCGTGGGCAGCGGCACGCGCTTGGAGCGGTCGATCTTCGCGGCGAGCTGCTTCGCGAACGCCTTGTCGTTCAGCGCCGCGGTCGCAACGCGCATGTATGACGGCTCGGCGATATGGGTGTCGCGCACGGCAAAACCGATCCGCGCCGCCTCCAGCATCAGATGGTAGCGGTCGGGCCCGAGCGCGTCGAACTTCGACAGATCGAAGTTCTCCAGGATGTTGAGCATCACCAGCGCGGTGAGGCCCTGTGTATTGGGCGGGATTTCAACCAGATCGACACCGCGATAGTTGGTCGAAATCGGCGTCGGCGCCTCGCCGCGATGACGCGCAAAGTCATCCGTCGTCAGCACCGAGCCCTTGGCCTGCAAGGTCGTCACCATGTCCTCGGCGACGGCGCCTTCATAGAACGCGCGCGGGCCGTTCTTGGCGATCGCCTTCAGCGTCGCGGCGAGCGCCGGCAGCTTGATGACGTCGCCTTCGGCCGGCGCGCGGCCGCCGGGCAGGTAATGCCGCGTGGCGCCGGGACTGTTGCCTAGCTTGGAGACCAGGCCCTTCCAGTCGGCCGCCACGCGCGGCGCAACGGGAAACCCATGCTCGGCGTAGCGGATGGCGGGCGCCAGCGCGCGGTCGAGCGGGAACGTGCCGTGGGCTTTCAGAATCTCGCCCCAGGCCTCGATCGCACCGGGCACGTTCACTGCGTGCGGCGAGGTCGCCTCGATGCTCGTCATGCCCTTGGCAAGCAAGGCCTCCGTCGACGCCTTCGCGCCAGCGCGGCCGCAGCCGTTGTAGCCCCACACCGGCTTGCCCGGATCGGCGATCAAGGCGAAGCAGTCGCCGCCGATCCCGGTCATATGCGGCTCGATCACGCACAATACCGCAACGGCGGTCACCGCCGCGTCGGCGGCGTTGCCGCCGGCGCGCAGCACGTCGAGCGCGGCAAGCGTGGCGAGCGGATGCGAGGTCGCCGCCATGCCCTCGCCCGCAATGACTTGCGAACGGCCGGGCAGATGGAAGTCGCGGGCCATGAAGATTCTATGCGTGCGTCAGGACGCGGTTTCGACGCGCTCGACCGTGAAGTCGCGCTGCGCCGTGCGCAGCGTCACGATAAAGCCTGCCAGGACGTCGACGATGCTGATCATCATCAGCAGGAAGAACGTCGAGGTTCCCGCCTGCCGCACCAGCAGGAACTCGATCAGCATGACGACGAACACCACCATCGACAGCACGTGGTCGACGATCGAGCGGACGCCGATCTTGGTCGCCTTGAGGATTTCGAGCGGCAGCAGGATGATCGCCAATCCGATCAGCATGTCCTCGGCGGTCACGCTCCAGACCGCGCCGGAGGTCAGATTCACCGTGGTCATGGCGTCGGTCCAGCCCAAGCCGGGCGTGAGGAACGCGATCATGTTGTAGATCGCGAACGGAATGACCAGCAGCGGAAAACCGATCAGGTACATGAGCAGCCCCTGCTCCAGATCGCGGTGTCGGACGGCTTAGACCTCGACCTTCGGCTTGAGCACCGCGCGGCCCTTGTACATGCCGGTCTTGAGGTCGATGTGGTGCGGGCGGCGGCGCTCACCGGAATCCTTGTCCTCGATGTAGCTCGGCTGCCTTAGCGCGTCGGCCGAGCGGCGCATGCCGCGGCGGGACGGCGAGGTTTTTTTCTTGGGCACAGCCATGGGGAATCTCCTGAAAACGTCGGCGCGGGGCGCCTGTAGCCAAATTCCTGCGGGAAGCCGGGCTTATAGGGGAAAGCCCCCGGTCTGACCAGTGCCAATCAGCGGACCCTGACGCAGCCGTCGAGGTCGCCGGCGGAGGCCGTGCGGCCCTGAATCCGGGCGGCGATGCGGCGCACCCCGGGCCCCGGCCGCTGGGCATTACGCCGGTGTGGATTGGGCAGCACCGCGACCAATACCGCCGCCTCCGCCGGGGTGAGATCGCGGGCCGATTTGCCGAACGCGCGCTTGGCCCCGGCCTCGACGCCGAACTGGCCGCCCGGTCCCCATTCCGCGATGTTGAGATAGATTTCCATGATGCGCCGCTTCGGCAGCACCAGATCGGTCCAGATCGCCAGCGGGAATTCCAGCGCCTTGCGCACGAAGCTGCGGCCGCCCCAGAGGAACAGGTTCTTCACGGTCTGCTGCGTGATGGTCGAGGCGCCCCGCGCATCGCCGAGCTCGTCTGCCTCCTCGATTGCCGCCCGCAGTTCGCCCCAGTCGATGCCGCGGTGGTTGCAAAACTTGGCGTCTTCGGACGCGACCACGGTCTTCGCCACCACCGGCGCGATCCGCTCCATCGGCACGTAAGTGCGCTCCACCCGCGCACCCTTGATCCAGCGCCACACCATCACGGTCGAGACCGGATCAAAGATCCGGTAGAGCGGCGCCAGCAGATACGGCAGCAGCAGGATCGCGATCACGAGCAGGATCAGCGCGCGTGCAATCCGGAATGCAAGGCCGCGGCGGGCCTTCGGAGGGGCAGGATTGGCACTTGTCATCGCCGCCAGTTAAGCACAAATCTGCAGGGGTCGGCGGGGACCACTCATGGCCAAACGAGCGTTGCCTGAACTGTGGATCGTGCGCGTGGCACGCGGCCACGCACGACTCTGGTTCGCGATTGCGCTGGGCGGCCTCACGTATCTGGCGCTTCCCGGCTCCTGGTATGTCGTCACCCGCGCCTTGGTCGGCTGGGACCTCGGCGTGGCGCTTTATCTGGCCGCGGCTGCCGTGATGATGTCGCGCGCCTCGGTGTCCGATATCCGCCTGCACTCGGCGCAGCAGGACGAAGGCGCGTTCGCGCTGATGCTGCTCGTGGTCATCTCGGCGATGGCCAGTCTCGGCGCGATCTTCGCTGAGCTTTCGTCCGCGGGCGGCGTGGAGCCCGGTCCGTGGGACTACACGCTGGCGATCGCCACCGTGGTCCTGTCATGGGCCTTCATCCACACGATTTTTGCCCTGCATTACGCGCACGATTTCTACGGCAAGGGTCAGCGCGCGGCCGGCTTGAACTTTCCCGGCGATAACAAGCCGGACTACTGGGACTTCATGTATTTCTCTTTCGTGATCGGCATGACGTTCCAGGTGTCCGATGTCGCGGTGACCAACAAATGGATCCGCCGCTCGGTCGTGGTGCACGGCATCCTTTCGTTCTTCTACACCACCACGGTCGTGGCCTTGACGGTGAACATGGCCGCGAGCGCCCTATAGCTTGCGATGACAGCCACCATCCAAACCCTGCTACTGCTGCTCGCGATCGGCGTCGCGGTCGCGGTGCTGGCGCAGCGGCTCAAGATCGCGCCGTCGATCCTCCTGGTGATCGCGGGCATTGCGCTGGCGCTCGTCCCGGGCCTGCCAAGCATAGAGCTGGCACCTGAGATTGTGCTGCTCGTCATCCTGCCGCCGCTGATCTACTCGGCCGGCGTCTCGATGAGCTGGCGCGAGTTCCGCTTCAACCTCCGGCCCATCGCATTGCTGGCATTCGGCTGCGTGGTGTTCACCACCTGCGCGGTCGCCATCGCATTGCATTACCTGCTCGGCTGGCAGTGGGGCGTGGCGTTCCTGCTTGGCGCGATCGTCGCGCCGCCGGACGTGGTGGCGCCCCTCGCCATCGCGCGGCGGCTCGGTATGCCGCGGCGACTGGTCGTCGTGCTCGAAGGCGAAGGCCTCGCCAACGATGCCACCGCACTGATCCTTTACCGCTTCGCAGTTGCCGCGGTTGCCACCGGCACGTTCTCGCTCGGCAAGGCGACCGGCACGTTCGCGCTCATCGTGGTCGGCGAGATCGTCTGGGGAATTGGCGTCGGCTGGCTGGCGCTGCGGCTGCGTCACTGGGCACGCAATCCGCGGGTCGAGATCACCCTGTCTCTGATGACGCCCTACCTCGCCTATTGGGTGCCGGAGCATCTCGGCGGCTCCGGCGTCCTGGCGACAGTGGCGGCCGGCCTCTACGTGAGCTGGAACGGCCCGCTACTGATCTCGTCGTCGACGCGGCTGCAGGGCATCTTTTTCTGGGACCTGTTCATCTACGTGATCGAAAGCCTGATCTTCCTGATCACCGGCCTGCAGGCCCGCGCGCTCTTGGAAAAGGCGCAGTGGTTCTCGATCCGGGACCTGCTGATCGCGGTTGCGATCACCACGGCGATCGTAATCGCCGCGCGCTTCGTCTGGGTGTTCCCGGCAACCTACCTTCCGCGCTGGTTCAGCGCGTCGCTGCGGGCGCGCGATCCTTACCCGCCCTGGCAAAATCCGTTCCTGCTGTCGTTCACAGGCGTGCGCGGCGTGGTGTCGCTCGCCGCGGCGCTCGCCATTCCACTCACCACCGCGGCGGGCGAGCCATTCCCGTATCGCGACCTGATCCTCTTCGTCACCTTCGGCGTCATCATCATCACACTGGTGGGACAAGGGCTGATGCTGCCCGCCGTGGTGCGCTGGCTGGGCCTGACCCAGGAAGGCCGCGCCGAGCAGCGCCGCGAGCGCGAGATCGAGCTGGCGGCGCGCGCGCAGGCGCTGGAGGCGGCGCTGGAGCGGCTCGAAACGATGGCCGCTGAAGGACAATTGTCCGGCGAGGCGCTGGAGTTGTTGCGAACCCGCCATCAGCAGCGGACCCGGCAACTGCCGAAGAACATCGACGACGGGCTTGAATTGACCCGGCTGAGCAACGATCTGCGGATTGAGCTGATCGATGCCGAGCGCCAGTTCCTTTATCAACTGCTGCGCGACGGCAAATTGACCGATGAATTGCGGCGGCGGATCGAGCGAGAGCTCGATCTCGAAGAAGAAAGCATTGCGTGCCGAAGGGAGGGCGAGCTCCCCCTGTAATGACAGTTGACTTCGCGTGAACCGCCAGCCACGCATAGCGCGCCGAATGAGCGCGTAACCGCGCTGATGGCGATTTGAAATGGGAGACGAAAGACGAAATGAGCAGCTTTAAATACCCCGATCTTCACGAGCGTCAGAACAGCGCCGCGGCGGCCAAGAAGGCGATGTTCGAAAAGTTCCGCGCGGCGTCCCAGGACCCTACGGCCGAAGAGCGCCGCAAGGAGCGGATCGCGATCCACGAGGCGCGATTGGTCCGCACGGCCGAGCGCGAGGCCGCGAAGAAACAGCGCGAGGCCGAGCGCGCGGTGCAGGCCGCCCGCGAGGCTGAGCTCGCCTTGCAGGCGCAGCGCGAAGCAGAAGAGGCCGCCGCCCGCCTGGCAACCGAAGAGGCGGAACAGGAGTTGGCAAAGCTGGCCGAACAAAAGGCTACCCGCGACGCCCGATACGCTGCGCGCAAGGCGGCAAAGAAGGAGCGGCGCCGAGGCTACTGACGCCCGACACGGGGATCGACCATGTCCGATTGCCTACACTGCGACATCAACGAGCTTGTCGAGAAGCAGCTCGAGCGTGAAAGCGCGGACTTGGCCGATCTCTCGGCGCGGGTGACGGAAAGCCTCGTCGACCTGATCCTGCTCGCGCCGCCAGGCGACCACGCAAAATTGATGGCCGACGCGCTCTCCAACCTGGGACAGATCTATCTCGAGAAGACCGGCGCGATCGAAACCGACGAATTGTCGTCACGGCATTGAAATGGCGAACAGACCCTTCAAGCCGACCGGCTCACGCGACGCGGCCGAAGCCGCCTTCAAGGCGGCGACGACCAAACCCGCACCGCTGCCGGAGACGAAGCAGCCCTCGATCCCCGGCGTAAAGGAACAAGTCACGCTACGGATCGACAGGGAGATCCTGGATTACTTCCAGGCGGACGGACCGGGCTGGCAGGACCGCATCGTCGAGGCGCTGCGCAAGGCCGCCGGCAAATAGCTTTCTTATTTGAGCATGATCTTTTCCGAAAACCCCACTTTTCGGGATCATGCTCCGGCGCTACTTCCCCGCAGGCTTCCAGCCGCGCGCCAGCTTCTGGGCCTCCGCGATCTGCTCCCTGGTCATCGAGGCCCCCGCCCGGTCGCGGTTTTTCAGCCCCTGTTCGTGGCCCTGCGCGCCCGACAGATTGAACCACATGTGGGCGCGGACAATATCCTGCGGCACGCCCTGCCCTTTTTCGTGCATCAGCCCGAGGTTGTTCTGTGCGAAGGCGTTGCCCTGATCGGCGGCGAGCCGATACCACTTCAGCGCCTGCGCAAAATCCTGCGGCACACCGCGGCCGCTGCTGTAGATGTCGCCGAGATTCTGCTGGGCGAGCGAATAGCCTTGGTCGGCGGCGAGGCGATACCATTTCAACGCCTCGGCGGCGTCCGGCGGCACGCCCCAGCCCTGATCGTACGACACGCCGAGATTGAATTGCGCCATCGCGCTGCCCTGCTCGGCAAGCGGACGGATGACCTTGAGCGCGGTCGCGTAGTCGCCGCGGCGCAACGCTGCGGCGGCATCGTCCATCGGCGCCGCGCCGGCGGGCGCGGCAACGCACATCGCAATGACGAGGAACACGGCCGCGTTGCATGCTCGCTTCATGGTATGCCTACTGGGCCTGAGCAGCCGGCGGCGCGACCGGTTTCCATTCGCGCGTGAACTTCTGCGCCTCGTCGATCTGACCCTGGGTCATGCGCGACGCGAGCGCATCGCGATTCTTGATCGCCACCCTGGCGCCGTTCGAGGCCGCCAGATTGAACCACATGTAGGCGTACACAAAATCCTGCGGCACGCCGTTGCCCTGGTCGTACAGCACGCCGAGATTGACCTGGGCTTGCGCATGACCCTTGTCCGCGGCAAGCCGGTACCACTTCGCCGCCTCGTTCTGGCTTCGCGGCACGCCCTGCCCGTTGTCGTAGGCGACGCCGATGTTGAACTGCGCGGGTGTGTCGCCCTGCTCCGCCGCGGCTCGCCACCACTTCAGCGCCTCGGCGGCGCTGCGCGGCACGCCCTGGCCCTCGGAATGGAGAATGCCGAGATTGTATTGCGCGGCGGCGTGGCCCTGGTCGGCGGCGGCGCGCCACCACTTCACCATCTCGGCCTGATCCTTCGGGACGCCCTGGCCGGTGGCGTACATGCGGCCCAGGTTGTACTGCGCGTTGGCGCGGCCCTGCTCGGCGGCGCGGCGGTACCATTTCGCCGCCTCGGCGCGGTCCTGCGGCAGGCCCATGCCGGTCGCATACATGAATCCGAGATTGGACTGCGCGACGGCGTGACCCTGTTCGGCGAGCGGGCGCAGCAGCTTCAGCGCCCGCGCGTAGTCGCCATTGAGCCGCGCGGCGACGGCGTCGTCGATCGGATCGGCCGCCGCGGGGGCGGCCAGGCCCAGAACAATGGCGGCGCACGCCGCGTGGAATGTCCGTCGCACGAGACTATTTCTCACTCGTCAGAAGTTTCAGCACGCGCGCCTTCTGTTCGGGCGTGACGCCGCCCACCACGGCAGCCACGTTGCGCTGGGTGCTGGCAGCATCGAGATATTCGATGATCCGCTCCATTTTCTCGCCTTCGGCGATGAGCTGCGGATTGTGCAGCGTCTCCTTCACGGCCGCCTGCAGGTAACTGAGCCGCGCCGCCGGAACACCAGGCGGCGCCATCAGGAGGCGGCCAGTGCCCTCGAGATTGGCGAGGAAATCCATCGCCCAGATCCGGTTGGGATCGATCTTCGCCGCTTCGAACACGGTCGGCCGGTCCTGGAAGAACTGCGACTTGGTGCGCGAGATCGTCGCCAGCGCCCAGTTCTGCTTGCTCTTCACGAAATGGTTGGCCGACGATTCCGGCACATAAAGCGCGTCCATCTCGCCGCGCGTCACCGAAAGGCCGGCGTCGGCGCTGCTCTTGTAGCCCTGCACGATATGGCAATCGAGAGCGAGCGCCTCGCAGGTGAAGGCCGCGCCGATGCCCAAGCCCGACGTTCCACCCGCGGAAGCCCAGCGCCATTTCTTCTTCGCATCGATCGCCTGTTGTACCTCGCGGATGGGCGAGTCCGGCCCCACCAGCCAGAGTCCCGGCGGCGCGCCGACGGTCGCGAGATAGGTGAACTTGGTCATGTCATAGCGCGCGGCCTGATCTCCCATCAGTTGCGCGAGGGTGGCCATGGTGCCTTGAACGAGAGAGATCGTCAGGCCGTCGGGCGGCGCGACATACAGGCGATTGAGCGCGACGAGGCCGCCGGCACCCGGCACGTTCTCGACGATGACCGTGGTGCCGAGCGTCCTGGCGAGATGGGGCGCGATCAGCCGCGAGAACACGTCGTAGCCTCCGCCGACGCCGGAGCCGACGATCATCCGCACGGTCTTGCCGGCATAGAAGGCCTTCTCGGCGTCCTGCGCCTGGACCGGCGATACCGATACGGTGCAGAAGGCCGCGACCACCGCGCCGCCAACCAGCGTTATGAACTTGCGCATGTCGATCCCCAGGTCAGACGATAGCATCGTAACGGCCCAAGCTGGTCGTATGGAAGGGCAGACGCGCCGCGCCAATGCAACCTAATCAAGCAATCCCGTAACCCGCGGCAGCCAGAGCACGATCTGCGGGAAGGCGATGCACAGCAGCAGACCGATCACCTGGATCGCGATGAACGGATACATGCCACGGTAAATGTCGCCCATGCTGATGCCGGGCGGCACGGTGCCGCGCAGGTAGAACAGCGTCGCGCCGAACGGCGGTGTCATGAATGACGTCTGCAGGTTGACGGCGACCAGCGTGCCGAACCAGGCCATGAAGAATGCCTTGTCGCCGAGATGGTCGGCGAAATTGAATTTCGCGAGGATCGGCCCGAACACCGGCAACACGATCAAGCAAATTTCGATCCACTCGAACGGGAATCCGAGTAGGAAGATCAGCACCATGACGAAGACCAAAACCTCCCACTTGGTATCGATGCCGAACTTGGCGAGCGTCGAGACCATCAGGTCGTCGCCACCGAGCGCGCGGAAGATGTAGGAGAAACCGGTCGCTCCAAGAAACAGCATGAACACCAGCGCGTTCGCCCGGCAGGCGGAAAAGATCGAGTCTCGCACCATTTCCATGGTCAGGCGGTTGTTGAGCCATGCGATGACGAAGGCGCCGAACACGCCGACACCCGCACTTTCGGTCGCGGTGGCCCAACCCGCGAAGATCGAGCCGAGCACGACCACCATCAGAAACGTCATGGGAAACAGCCCGCGCAACATCACCCGCCAGAATTCCGCGGACGTCTGCGGCCCGTAGCCGTCCGGGATCTTCGGCGCGTAGCTAGGCTTCACGAACGCGACGCCGAGGATGTAGAGCAGATAGAGACCCGATAAGAGCAGGCCGGGCATCACGGCGGCCGCGAACAGCGCACCCGCGGAGGTGTTGAGCATCTCCGCCATCACCACGAGCATGATGGCGGGCGGGATCAGAATGCCGAGCGTGCCGGCGGATGCCACGGTGCCGACCGCCAACTCCTTGTTGTAGCCGGCCGCGAGAAGCTGCGGCAGCGCGATGAGCGACAGCATGATCACCGCGGCGCCAACCACCCCGATCGGCGCGGCAAGGATCGTTCCCATCACCATCACCGCGACCGCCAATCCGCCCGGCACACGCTTGAGCAGGATTTCGGTCGCCGACAACATATCTTTCGCCGAACCGCTGCGCTCGAGGATCGCTCCCATGAAAATGAACATCGGGATTGAAACCAGCACCGGGTCGATCGCCACGCCGCCCCACATGCGCAGCACGATGTTCGACAGGCTGACGAACGGCAGATCGCCGAAACTCCAGCCGATAACTGCGAAAATCAAACCGGTGCCGCCCAGCACGAACGCGACGGGGTAGCCGCAAAAGATCACGGCGAACATCACCACGAACATGATCAGCGCGAGATTGTCCCGGATGATATCGATCATGTCGGCCCGCTACACTTCCGATACTGCGTGGCCAATTTGCAGATTGACCTGTTCCTGCGGCCTTCCGCCGAACAGGTAGACGACGAGGCGCAGAATGACGCTGATGATGGCGGCGAGGACCAGACACCAGACCAAGGACGAACACGCCCTTGATGATCCAGCGGTGGTGCAGGCCCGCGACGTTCTCGGAGCCCTCCCCTTGCCAGTATGAGATCGCGAGGAAATCCAGGCCGAAATAGACGATCACGCCCATGTAGGGCAGCGCGAACAGCAGACAGCCCGCAAGCTCGATCCAAGCGCGGACGCGGAACGGCAAGGCTTCCGTGTAGGAGTCGACGCGAGGGTGTGCGTTGATAACGTAGCAGTAACCCATCCACAGCGCGAAGATCGCGGCGTGCAGGTGCCACTCCATCTCCTGGAACTTGGTGTAGGGGATCGGGATCGAGAGCTTGCGGCAGATGACATCGACGCAGGTGATCGTCATCAGCACGATCAGCAGCCAGCCGGACGCACGCGCGATGCGCTCGAGAACCCGAAAGATCATGTTGCTGAGGGCGAGAAGCGCGTTCATGGCGGCATCCGGCGGGCGGCAAAAACAGCCGCCCGCGCGGCGCTCAGGCCGTCACTGCTTGAGATAGCCGTGGTCGCGCCAGACCTTGTATTCCTCGCGGAACTTCGAGAGCGAGGCCCATACTTTGGCGAACTCCGGGCTCTTGGCCTGCTGCTCCTTGACGACCTCCTCCCAGGTGCGCCTGTAGGTATCGAGGATGTCCTTCGGCCAGTAATGGATTGTCACGCCCTTGGTCTGGATCTCCTTGATCGCAGCGCTTTGCAGCCCCTCACCCTCAAGGTAGTTCTGCAGCATGGTGGAGTCGCAGGCGGTCTTGATGATTTCCTTCTGGCTGTCGGAAAGCTCGTCCCACTTCTTCTTCGAGACGAGCAGATGCAGGAACGTCGCCATCTGGTGCCAGCCCGGGAAGTAATAGTGCTTGGCGACCTGATGGAAACCGAGCGAGAGATCCATCACCGGCATCGAGAATTCGGTGGCGTCGATGGTGCCGAGCTGCAGCGCCTGGAAGATTTCGCCGGCTTGCAGGATTTGCGTCGAGACGCCGAGCTTCTGCATGACGACGGCGCCAAGCCCGAAGAAGCGCATCTTCAGGCCCTTGAGGTCATCGACCGACTTGATCTCCTTGCGGAACCAGCCGGACGCTTCCGGCGCGATGGTGCCGCACAGGATCGGCTCGACGTTATACTTGCGCGCCAGCTCCTGCATGAGCTGCTCGCCGCCGCCGACCCGCATCCAGGCCAGGTATTCGCCCATCTCGGGCCCGAACGGCACGGATGAGAACAGCGCGAAGGCGATGTCCTTGCCGGTGAAGAAACCGAGACCACTCCATGCGGAGTCCAGCGACCCGTTGGAGACGGCGTCGAAGTACTGGCTGGCCGGCACCAGCGCGCCGGGTTCGAAGTGCCGCATGTCGATCGAGCCGTTCGACATCTTCTTGACCTTCTCGGTCAGCGCGATCTGACCGGGCCCGAGGATCGCGTTGGCGCTTGGAAAGGCCATTCCCATGTTCAGACGAACGCGCTTCTCTTGGGCTCCGGCCGGTTGTGAAAACACGAGCGCGACGGCCGCAGCGGCTACGGCCGCGGCGAATGTATGAACTTTCATGACTTGCCCCCTCTGCTGTCAGGCCAGTGATTCTAGTGTCCCCTTGGATCCGAAGTTCGCAAAGACGCTGCTGAGCAATCGTGCGAACTTCGGGTCCGGGACACTAGTTCGGTTTCAGATAGCCGTAGTCCCGCCACAGCTTGTAACCGCTGCGGAACGTCGAATACGATTCCCACGCCTTCTTGAATTCGGGGCTCTTGGCCGCCTGCTCGACCGCGACTTCGTTCCAGGTCTTTTCGTAGGTGGCGAGGATTTCCTTCGACCAGTAATGCAGCGTCACGCCTTTCGCTTGAAGCTCCTTCATCGCCCCGAACTGCTTGGCTTCGCCTTCGGCGAACTGTTCGAGCATGTTGGCGTCGCAGGCCGCCTTGATGATCGCCTTCTGCGTGGCGCTCAGCTCCGCCCACTTCGTCTTCGAAACGTAAAGATGATTGAGCGTCGACATCTGGTGCCAGCCCGGGAAGTAGTAGTGCTTGGCGACCTGGTGGAAGCCGAGCGTCATATCCATCACCGGCATAGAGAATTCGGTGGCGTCGATGGTGCCGAGCTGCAGCGCCTGAAAGATTTCGCCGGCTTGCAGGATTTGCGTCGAGACGCCGAGCTTCTGCATGACGATCGCGCCAAGGCCGAAGAACCGCATCTTCAGGCCCTTGAGGTCCTCGACCGTCTTGATCTCCTTGCGGAACCAGCCGGAAGCTTCCGGCGCGATCATCCCGCAGGTGACCACCTCAATGTTGTACTTGGCGTGCAGTTCCTTCTGAAGCTGCTCGCCGCCGCCGTAACGCATCCAGGCGAGATATTCGCCGGCCTCGGGCCCGAACGGCACCGACGCGAACATCGCGAACGCCGGGTCCTTGCCGGTGAAGAAACCCGCCACCGTCCACGCCATGTCGAGCGAACCGTTCGACACCGCGTCGAAATACTGGCTGGCCGGCATCAGCGCGCCGGGCTCGAAGAAGCGCACGTCGAGCGTGCCGCCCGACAATGTTTTCATCATCTCGACCACGCGCGCCTGCGCGGGACCGAGCACTGCGGTCGTACTCGGAAACGCTCCAGCGAGTTGGATGCGAACGCGCTTGTCCTGAGCGGTGGCGCCGCCGGCCGACAGCATAATCGCCGCAGCCGCTGCGGCGACCGCACCGGTCTTAACGAATCCCATATAGCCCTCCCTTGGTGCCCCGTCTTTTTGTCCTGGTCGGAGCGTCCTGGGTTGCCGGCGCCCGCGGCTAGGCTAGGACCAATCGCATGCCAACACAACGCGGGGACGTAGGGATGGATGGGCCGGGCCGGTCCGCCTACGGCGCGGTCCTACTGCCTGGGAATTACGCGAAGGAGCAAAAGTGCAGCGGCGGCAACCATCAGGACATGGTCGGTGCCTAATGACAGCGGGCCGCCCGGCGTTCGCCGTTCACCTTGGCCGGTTCACCAACACCAGCCCGGCCGCGACCAGCGCGACGGCGAGCGCGAAAGCCGGCGTCAGCGGATCGCCCAGCACCAGGTGACCGGCGGCGACACCGCACAGCGGCGTGAGGAAGGTGAACGCCGACAGCCGGCTCGCCGAGAACTTCACGATCAGCGCAAACCAGGCGGCGAAGGTGAGGCTGACCACCAGGGTCTGATACGCGAGCGAACCAAGCGCCACCGCCGACGGCATGGCGGCGATCCGCTCGCCGAACACCAGCGCACCGATGGCGACGACCGGCACGCAGACCACGAGCTGATAGAGCAGCGTCTTTTCCGGCGAGATGCGGCTGAGCGAGCTCGCCTTGATGACCAGCGTGGTGGCGGCCCATATCGCGGCGGCGCCAACCATCATGACGTCGCCGATCGCCTGGCGCGCGTCGGCAGCCGGCGTCGGCAGCCCGAACGCGATCACCATGCCGGCAAACGACATCAAAAGGCCGGCCCATTGCAGCGGCCCGAACCGGTCGCCGGGCAGGAACAGCCGCGCGCCGAGCACCACGAAGAACGGCGCCAAATAGATGAACAGCACCGCGCGCGACGCGGTGGTGTAAAGCAGCCCGCGGTAGATCAGCAGGAACTCGAAACCGAACAGCGCGCCGCAGATCAGGCCGGGGATCAACGTGCCGTCGCGCGTCGCAATCGGCAGGCCTCGCCATTTCATCACGGCGAGCACGATCAGCGTCGCCAGCGCGGTGCGCACGGTGCATTGGATCAGCGGCGGGATGTCAGAGAGCGCCAGCTTCACCGCGACCTGGTTGAAGCCCCAGGTGACGCAGAGCAGCACCACCACCGCCATCGCGGCGCCGTCGAGCGGACGGCTGTGGCTTGCCGGACTGTCGGCCATCAAGGATTGGCTTGACGGCAGTGCGCGCAGACGCCGGTGATCTCGATCACCGGCGCTTGCGGCGTGAAGCCGGCGGCGCGCGCGGCGCTCTTGAGCTGATCGGCCACCGCGGCGGACGGCGCCTCGCCGACCACGCCGCAGCGCTCGCAGATCAGGAATACGACGAGATCGCCGGTGGCGTGATTGTTGACGCAGGCGATGAAGGCGTTGCGGCTCTCGATGCGGTGCACGAGACCGTTGTCGCGCAGGAAGTCGAGCGCGCGATAGATCGTGATCGGCGCCGGTCGCGCGCCGGTCAACGCGGCGCGGTCGATGATTTCATAGGCGCCGAGCGGCTTGTGACTCTCGAGCAGCACCTCGAGCACCTGGCGGCGCAGCGGCGTGAGGCGCTGGGCGCGCGCCGCGCAGAGCGTCTCGGCATGCGCCAGCGCGTCCGCGGTGCAGCGGTCGTGATCGTGGCCGGGCGCGTGAAACACGGTTTGCGACATCGGGGCGGCCTGGAAGAATAGCGGGAACGGCAGACAACGCCGGAATAGAGCCCAATAACAGCCCGGAACATAGGCCGAGGAGCGCTGGATTCCAGCATGTTCCGGCTTATGCTTCGCGGCTTGACCAAGCTACCGCGCTGCAGCAATTCGCTATTGCAATGCAGCAAAGGAAGCGCCACCTTCACTCCGAGTCGGGCCGGCGGGCCCTGGAAGAGCCCGCCGCCGGACCCTGATAAACAAGGTATCTCAGATGCTTAAGGGGAAGTCCGCCGTCATCACCGGCTCAACGTCCGGCATCGGCCTGGGCATCGCCAAGGCCATGGCGGGCGCCGGCGCCAACGTCATGTTGAACGGGTTCGGCCAGACCGCGGACATCGAGCAGGAACGCGCCGAAATCGCCAACGAATTCAAGGTCAAAGCGCTCTATTCGGCGGCCGACATGACCAAGCCGGCGGAGATCGCGGCGATGATCAACACGGCGCAGCAGGAGCTCGGCTCGGTCGATATCCTGGTCAACAATGCCGGCATCCAACACGTTGCCCCGATTGAGGAATTTCCGATCGACAAGTGGGATGCTGTGCTCGCCATCAACCTGATGTCGGCGTTTCATACCATCCGCGCCGCGGTGCCGGCCATGAAGGCCCGCAAGTGGGGCCGCATCATCAACACCGCGTCCGCCCATTCGATCGTCGCCTCGCCGTTCAAGTCGGCCTACATCACCGCGAAACACGGCCTCGTCGGCCTCAGCAAAACCGTGGCGCTGGAGCTCGCGACCTTCGGCGTGACCTGCAACTGCATCTCGCCAGGCTACGTCTGGACCCCGCTGGTCGAGAAGCAGATCCCCGACCAGATGAAGACGCGCAACATGACCGAGGAGCAGGTCAAGCGCGACGTGCTGCTCGCGGCCCAGCCGACAAAGCAATTCGTCACCGTCGAGCAAGTCGCTTCGCTTGCTCTTTATCTCGCTTCGGACGCCGCGGCGAACATCACCGGGGCGAACATTTCCATCGACGGCGGCTGGACGGCGCAGTGAACGGACTCTTCACCAGAGTCTTCGGCAAACGTCCGAACACGCGGCGGCGCCACGGCAAGAAGCGCATCAACCTCGCCCTGCAAGGCGGCGGCGCGCACGGCGCGTTCACCTGGGGCGTGCTCGACCATCTGCTCGAGGACGGGCGGCTGACGATCGATGGAATTTCCGGCGCATCGGCCGGCGCGGTCAACGCGGTCATCCTCGCCGACGGCCTGGCGCGCGGCGGAGCCGAAACGGCACGGCAGCGGCTTGCCGAATTCTGGCGGGCGGCGAGTTTCGACGGCGCGCTGCCGGCCTCGCAGCGCGCGGTGATGGACCGGCTGATGTCGTTCATTCCCGGGGTCGGCTCGCCGATGCAGGCCTGGGTGGACGCCTGGTCGCGCTTCCTGTCGCCCTACGATCTCAATCCGCTCAACATCAATCCGCTGAAGGATTTGATCGAACGCTTCGTCGACTTCGACGCGATCCGAAAATGCGAAGATCTGCGCCTTTTCGTCTCGGCAACGAACGTGCACACCGGGCAGCTCCGCGTGTTCTCTCGCAGGGAGATCACCGCCGACGCGGTGATGGCGTCGGCCGCGCTGCCCCACGTCTTCCGTGCCGTCGAAATCGAAAGCGTGCCTTACTGGGACGGCGGCTACACCGCCAATCCGCCAATTTTCCCATTGCTGAACGGCAGGCATAGCCCCGACGTTCTGGTGGTGCAGATCAACCCGCTGATGCGGCGGACCACGCCGACTTCGTCGAAGGACATCCTGCACCGGATCAATGAAATCACCTTCAACTCCTCCTTGGCATCCGAAATGCGGGTGATCGAGTTCATCAGCCAGTTGCTGGACCGCGGCGAGTTGACGAGCCCGTCGGGCGAGTATCGCCCCATTAACATGCATCGTATCGTGCTCGGCGAGCACAAGCCGCTCGAAGCCGGCAGCCGGCTCAACAACGATTTCGATTTCTTCGAAACGCTGCATCGCGCCGGCAAGCGCGCTGCGAGACGCTTCCTCGACGCGCATTACAGGGACATCGGGGTGCGCGGCACGATCGAGCACGAAGACAAGCCGGAGGCCGACGCGGCGTGATAGGCTGGCCGCATGGCTGTGCTTTCCACGTCTCCGCCCGCTCTTCTCGTCGCCGAAGCCGGCGGGGCGCGCCTTGAGATCCTAGTCGCCGACATCACCACGCTCGACGTCGACGCCATCGTGAACGCAGCCAACAGCTCGCTGCTGGGCGGCGGCGGGGTCGACGGCGCGATCCATCGCGCCGCGGGACCGGCGCTGCTTGCCGAATGCAAAACGCTGGGAGGCTGCCACACCGGTTCGGCCAAGATCACGCGCGGCTATCGTCTTAAGGCGCGGCACGTGATTCACGCGGTTGGCCCGGTCTGGGGCGGAGGCGCGAAGAACGAGCCGGAATTGCTGGCGTCGTGCTACCGCACCGCGCTGACGCTCGCCGCCGAGAGCGAATTGCGCTCCGTCGCCTTCCCGGCGATTTCGACCGGCGTCTATCGCTTTCCTGCCGACTTTGCGGCGCGTGTCGCGGTCGGCACGGTCGCGTCGGAGCTTGCGGGTGCGCCGCGCGGCATCGAGCTCACTGTATTCTGCTGCTTCTCGCAGGAGTCGGCGGAGCATCATATGAATGCGTTCGCCGAGTTGGGATTGGTCTAGAGCGAATTCCACACTCACTGAATCAAAACGTCGTCATGGCCGGGCATAGCCGTCCGAAGGACGGCGTCGCTTCGCTCCGCCTATGTCCCGGCCATCTCGATTCATAGGGCGCGATCCGTGCCCTACTGGTCGAGATCACCGGAACTCGCGCCCATAGCGCGTCGAAGACGCGCGTGAACGCGCTTATGGGCGCGGCCCGGTGATGACATCAACCCTTCGGATCGGCGTCGAGCCGCACAACCCAGTCTTCCAGCCCCGGCTTCGCCGCTGGATAGATTTTCATCACCTCGGGATCGTGGCCCGGCACGATGTGCTGCCGCGACGTCGCGAGCTTCTTCAGCGTCTCGTAGCCCTCGAGCACCTCGGCCAGGTTGTATGTGGTCGGAAAGATGCGCGCCTGGTCGATGTGCGGATAAAGATGAACCGCGTCCGAGGCGAGCATCACCTGGCCGCGCCGCGTCTTGACCCGCACCGCCTGCAATCCCTTGGCGTGACCGCCGATGTGATGGACCGTGATGCCCGGCGCGATCTCGTCGACGCCGTCATGGAACGTGACGCGCCCGGCGTACACATTGCGCACCATCGAGACGACGTAGTCCTCCTCATACGAATTGCGAAGCTGCGCGTGGCACATGCAGCGCCCGGTGCAGAAGTCCATCTCCTTGTCCTGCACGTGGAAGCGGGCGCGCGGGAACATGGTGTGGTTGCCGCAATGGTCGTAGTGCATGTGGCTGAGAATGATGGTCTCGACCTTCTCGGGATCGACGCCGACCGCCTTCAGTCCGTCGCGCAACGGCTTGAGCAGTTGCCGCTTGCGGCGGTCGGCCACCGTCTGGTCGAAGCCGGTGTCGAGCAGAATGGTGCGCGCCGGGCTGACCATCGCCCAGACGAAATAGTCGAGCGGCTGCAGCACGTCGTGCGGATCGCCGCCGATGTAGTTTTCCGCGGCCTTGCGCGGGTGATGCGCGTACTTGACGGCATAGACCTCGTAGATGTCGTCGCTCATGGCGCGCTCCCGGTCTATTTCTTGGCGCGCATCTGCACGCCGGCGCCCTTCTCGACCGTCTTCGCGAGCTCGGTGAAATCCAATTCCGGGCCGTGCTCGGCGAGCGCCTTCTCCCACAGCCGGCCGACCGCCTGCGCCACCTCGATCGGAATGCCGAAGGACTCCGCCTCGGCGAGGAACAGCCGCACGTCCTTCACCATCAGCGCCATGCCGAAACCGTAGTCGAAGGTGCCCGGCAGCACCGAGCGCGGAAACTTCTGCGTGGTCGAGGTGTTCATGCCGCTGCCGGCGTTGATCACGTCGCACATCAGGCTCGGATCGAGACCGGCTTTGACGCCCATCGCGATCGCTTCGGAGCTCGCCGCCATGCCGGTGGCCGAGAGGAAATTGTTGGCGAGCTTCATGCTCTGCGCCATGCCGGGCTTGTCGCCGCAGTAGAACACCTTGCCGAACACCTCGAGCGCGGACCGGATCGCCTCGACCTCTTCCTTCGGGCCCGACGCCATCACCGCCAGCGTGCCTTTCTCCGCGCCGGCCACGCCGCCGCTCACCGGGCAATCGATCTGCACGATGCCGCGCTGCTTCATCACCTCGGCGGTCTTGATCGCCGCGCGCGAGCCGGTGGTCGAGAGATCGACGTAGCGCTTGATGCGGTTGCCGCGAATGAGCCCTTCATCGCCGGCCGCAACCTTGAAGCCGATGTCGAGCGACGGCAGGCTGGTCATCACGGTCTCGACGCGGTCGGCAACGTCGGCCACCGACCGCGCCGCGGTGGCGCCGATCTTGGTCAGCTTGTCCATCGCCTCCTTGCGCGTGTCGAACACCGTGACCTGGTGGCCCGCCTCGACAAGGCGGCGGCTCATGGGCCCGCCCATGTTTCCCAGCCCGATGAACCCGATTTCCATGACGTCACTCCCTTACGATGATTTCTTCGAACCAAACTCAGCCTTGATCCGCCCGGTATGCTCGCCGAGCGCCGGGATCGGTGCATAACTGCGTGTCTCGCCGGCGCGCTGCGACCGGCGGCGCCGGCATCGAGATCGGGCCGTTCTCGGAGCCGATGGTAATACGGCGCAGATGCGGATGTCGCGCCAGATCCTCCGGACCGTTGACGCGGCCGAACGCGATCTCGGCGGCTTCCAGGCTGGCGCTGAGCGCCTGCACGTCCTGCGCACCGAACGCCGCGGCGACACGGCCGTCGGTCTCGGCGCGGCGCTTGACGCGCTCGACGTTGGTGGCGAACGCCGGATCGGCGGCGAGCGCCTTGTCGCCCATCACCTTCTCCGCCAGCACGCGCCACTCGCGATCGTTCTGGATCGAGATCAGGATGTCGGCGCCGTCGCGGGTCTTGAACACGCCGTAGGGCGCAATCGAAGGATGCGCAAGGCCGACGCGCTTCGGCGGCGAGCCGCCCTCGTATTGCAGCAGCGGCACGGTCATCCATTCCGCCATGGCGTCGAACATCGACACCGAAATCGCCGTGCCCTGGCCGGTGCGGCCGCGCGCGAGCAGCGCTTCCAGGATGGCTTCGTAGGCGTTCATGCCGGCGGCGATGTCGCAGACCGAGACGCCGACCCGCGACGCCGACGTCTCCGGCCCGCCGGTCACCGAGGCGACGCCGGCCTCGGCCTGGATCAGCATGTCGTAGGCCTTGCGTTGCGCGTAAGGGCCGGTCTCGCCATAGCCCGACACCGAGCAGACGATCAGCCGCGGATAATCGCGGCGCAGCCGTTCGATGGCAAAGCCGAGCTTGGCGATCGCGCCGGGCTTGAGGTTCTGAACGAACACGTCGGCCTTGGCGAGCATCGCTTCGAGCAGCGCCTTGTCCTCGGCTTTGGTGAGATCGAGCACCACCGATTCCTTGCCGCGGTTGAGCCAGACGAAATAGCTGGCCTGGCCGCGCACGAGCTGGTCATAGCCGCGCGCGAAATCGCCCTCCGGCCGCTCGATCTTGATGACGCGCGCGCCGGCGTCCGCGAGCTTGCAGGCGCACAGCGGCGCGGCGACCGCCTGTTCGAGCGAGATGACGAGGAGGCCTTAGAGGGGAAGCGTCATTACTCAATACGACCGCGGCAGGCCGAGCACGTGCTCGGCGAGATAGGACAGCACCAGATTGGTCGAGATCGGCGCGACCGTGTAGAGCCGCGTCTCGCGGAACTTGCGCTCGATGTCGAACTCCTCGGCGAAGCCGAAGCCGCCGTGGGTCTGCACGCACATGTCGGCCGCCGCCCACGACGCTTCGGCGGCGAGCTGCTTGGCCATGTTGGCCTCGGCGCCGCAATCCGCGCCGGCCTCGTACAGCGCAGCCGCCTCGCGCACCATCAGCTCGGCGGCGCGCATCTGCATGAAGCAGCGCGCGATCGGAAACTGCACGCCCTGGTTCTGGCCGATCGGCTTGCCGAACAGCACGCGCTCCTTGGCATAGGCCGTGGCCTTCTCGATGAACCATTTGGCGTCGCCGATGCACTCCGAAGCGATCAGGATGCGCTCGGCGTTCATGCCGGAGAGGATGTAGCGGAAGCCCTTGCCCTCCTCGCCGATCAGGTTTTCCGCCGGCACCTTCATGTTGTCGAAGAACACTTCGGTGGTGGCGTGATTCATCATGGTGCGGATCGGGCGGATGGTGAGGCCCTTGTCCTTCACCGTGCGCATGTCGACCAGGAAAACCGAGAGGCCGTCGGTGCGCTTTGCACCTGCTCGCGCGGCGTGGTGCGCGCGAGCAGCAGCATCAGGTCGGAATGCTCGGCGCGCGAAGTCCAGATCTTCTGGCCGTTGACGACATAGGCGGAGTTGCCGTCGCGCACCGCCGTGGTGCGAAGGCTGAGCGTGTCGGTGCCCGAAGTCGGCTCGGTGACGCCGAACGCCTGCAGCCGCAGCGTCCCGCCGGCGATGCCGGGCAGATACTTCTGCTTCTGCTCGGCGTTGCCATGCCGCAGCACCGTGCCCATGGTGTACATCTGCGCGTGGCAGGCGGCGCCGTTGCAGCCGGAGGCGTGGATCTCCTCCATGATCGCGGTTGCCGCCGACATGGTGAGCCCGCTGCCGCCGTATTCTTCGGGGATGAGCGCCGCGAGAAAGCCCGCCTTGGTCAGCGCCTCGACGAACTCGGTCGGATAGCCGCGCTCGCGGTCGAGCTTGCGCCAATATTCGCCGGGAAAGCCGGCGCACAGCGCGCGCACCGACTCGCGGATCGGGCCGTGGTCGGTTTCGGTCACGATCGGATCTCGGCGCGGCCGTTGTTCATCGCCACGATATTGCGCTCCGGCACCAGCGCGCGGAAGCTTATCACGCTGCCGTCTTGCCAGAACTCGGTGCGGATCGTCTCTCCGGGAAAAACCGGCGCCGAGAAACGCCCGGCAAACGAGACCACGCGCGTCGGGTCGTAACCGCAGACGCTGCGAAGCAGCGCGTGGCCGACCACGCCGAACGTGCCGAGGCCATGCAGGATCGGCTTCGGATAGCCGGCGGCCTTCGCAACCTCGGGGTCGATGTGCAGCGGATTGCGGTCCGCGGAAAGCCGGTAGATCATCGCTTGCTCGGGCCGCGTGGTCAGATCGCAGGTCAGATCGGGCGCGCGCTCCGGGATTTTGTGCACCGGCGGGCTCTCGCGCGGCGGGCCGCCGAAGCCGCCGTCGGCGCGGCAGAACGTGGTCTGCGTGACGGTTGCGACCAGCTCGCCGCTCGCCTTGTCGGTCACCTTTCGCTCGGTATAGACCAGCGCGCCCTTGCCGGCGCCCTTGTCGATCACCTCGACGATGCGCGTTTGGCCCCGCACGGTGCCGTTCGGCTTGAGCGGTGCGTGCAGCACCACGCCCTGCTCGCCGTTGACGATCTTCACCCAGTCGATGCCGGTGTCGAGATCGCGCACCCAGAAGCCGGGATAGCCCAGCACCGCGGCGAAGGTCGGCAGTGCCTTCAGGTTTTTCTCATAGACGAAATCGAGCTGCTTCTCGTCCAGCGGATCATGACCCAGGCCGACGCCGAGCGCGTACAGCATGGTGTCCTTGTCGGTGTAGGTGTGCTCGACGTCGGCGATCTTCAGCGCCTTGAGCTTGTCGTAGTCGATCGCCATCAGATCGGGTCCCAGGCAAACACGTCGCCGGAGCGGTCGAGCGGCGTGAACGACGGCCCGAACGCACCCTTGAGCTGCGCGTCGAGCTTGTCCGGCGTCCAGCCGTCGGCGCGGTGGATCGAGCGGATCGGGCGCGTCTGGTTGAACAGGAAAATCTCGTTGTTGCGCACCGAGAAAATCTGCCCGGAGATGCCTTCGGCGCGGTCGGAGGCAAGATAAACGACCAACGGCGCGATCTTCTCCGGCGTCATCTGCTGCAGCCGCGCGACGCGCTCCTTCTCAGCGTCGGTCTCGGTCGGGATCGAGCCGATCATGCGGCCCCAGGCGAACGGCGCAATCGCGTTGGAGCGCACCTTGAAGCGCTCCATGTCGAGCGCAATGCCGCGCGACAGCCCGACGATGCCCATCTTCGCCGCCATGTAGTTGGCCTGGCCGAAATTGCCGATCAGGCCGGACGTCGAGGTCATGTGGATCATGCTGCCGGAATTCTGCTCGCGGAAATGCCCGGCGACCGCGCGGCTCATGCTGAACGAGCCGTGCAAGTGCACCGAAATCACATCGGACCAGTCCGACCAGCTCATGCGATGGAAAATACGGTCGCGCAGGATGCCGGCGTTGTTCACCAGGATGTCGACGCGCTTGAACGTGTCGAGCGTGGCCTGCACGATCTGGTCGGCGTTCTGCGGCTCGCCGATCGACAGCGTCGAGGCGATCGCCTGGCCGCCCGCCTTCTTGATCTCGTCGACCACCTGTTGGGCCGGCCCGGCGTCGCCGCCGGAGCCGTCGAGCGCCGCGCCGACGTCGTTGACCAGAACCTTGGCGCCCTCCTGCGCCAGCATCATCGCGATGGCGCGGCCGATGCCCCGCCCCGCGCCGGTGACGATGGCCACTTTTCCTTCAACGATGCCGGCCATGCCTGTTTCCCTTCCCACACCACTCACTGTGTAACACTCCGGTCCCGATCCCAGCCAACGCTTCGCCTGCCGGGTATCTTGTTTTTCGGGCGCCCGGCTGACCCGTATTCCCTGTTTTCCGTTTCCCCGATGAGGGGATGGAGCGCCGGGAGGCGCCAGGGCGGATCGCCGCCCCTGTACGGCAGGTGACGTGGCCTGCCGGGCGGACCTCGCGGCCCGCCATCGCACCCACGGCGATGTACCCGTCGCCGGGGGTCGCCGCTTTCGGGGTGCGCGCGGCCAATGACGTAGGCCGCTGCGCCTCCCGGGGCTCCACCGCGACGGCAATATGTGACCGCCGCGCCTTGCTCCGTCATCAAACGCCGCGATCGACGACGCCCTCGATTGAGCAAGGCGCGCATATCATAAGGCCGTTTCGGACACCGGGGATAAGTGCGTTTTCCGCCAGTAAAGTGCGGTTTTCGCCATGCCGCTGACGACGGCGCGGGTGCGTCGCGCGCTACCGCCCCCACACTTCGTCGGCGACCTCGACGATCAGCCGTAGCTTCGCCCACTGCTCGTCCTCTGTCAGCGTGTTGCCCTCCTCGGTCGAGGCGAAGCCGCACTGACCGGACAGGCAGAGCTGGTCGAGTGAAATAAACTTCGACGCCTCATCGATCCGGCGCTTGAGGACATCCTTGCTTTCCAGCTTGCCGTTCTTCGTCGTGACCAATCCCAGCACGACCTGTTTACCCTTCGGCACCAGCCGCAGCGGCTCGAAGCCGCCGGCGCGCTCGGTGTCGTACTCCATGAAGTAGCCGTGCACGTTGATCTGGTTGAACAGCACCTCGGCCTCCGCGTCGTAACCGCCGGCGCCCATGAAGGTGGATTTGTAGTTGCCGCGACAAAGGTGCATCGTGATCCGCATATCTGAGGGAATATCGGACATCGCCGCGTTGATGAGCTTGCCGTAGAGCGGGCCGAGCTTGTCCGGGTCGTCGCCGCGATCCCGCATCTGCTGGCAATATTTCGGATCGCACAGCATCGCGATGAAAACTTCATCAAGCTGCAGATAGCGGCAACCGGCGTCGGCAAAGCCGCGCACCGCCTTCTTGTAGGCGTCGCCGAGATCGTCCCAGAACGCATCCATCGACGGATATGCCTTGTTGCTGATCGGCGTACGAGAAGGCCGCCCGTAGATCGCGGAAGGCGCGGGAATGGTGATCTTTGGCGTTTGCCTGGTGTGCGCGGCGACAAATTTGAAGTGCTCGACCATCGCGTGCGGCCCGGCCATGCCGAGCTTACCGGTGACCTTCACGCCTTCGTTGCGCGTGGTGACCGCGGCGAACGCGATGCCGGTGTCCATCACGTGTTTCTCGACGCCATCGAGCCCCCAGAGAAAATCGAGGTGCCACCAGGAACGCCGGAACTCGCCGTCGGTGATGGCTTGCAGACCGACTTCCTCCTGCTTCTTGATGACCCTCTCGATTTCTCTATCCTCGACTTCCTTCAATTCCGGCGCTTCCATCTCGCCCTTGGCGAATTTCGCGCGAGCTTCGTGGAGCGCCTTGGGGCGCAGCAGGCTGCCGACATGATCGGCCCGGAACGGCGGAACAGCGCGCTTCATCTCATCCTCCCCACACTTCTTCCGCGGTTCGCACCACCAATTCCAGCTTCTTCCATTGTTCTTCTTCGGCCAGGATATTGCCTTCCTCGCTCGATGCGAAGCCGCACTGCGGGGATAGGCATAGCTGATCGAGCGGCACGAACTTGGCCGCCTGGTCGATCCGGCGCTTCAGCTCGTCCTTGGATTCCAGCGTGCCGGACTTCGACGTCACCAGACCCAGCACCACCATCTTGCCCTTGGGCACGAAGCGCAGCGGCTCGAAGCCGCCAGCGCGCTCGGTGTCGAACTCCATGAAGTAGCCGTGCACGTTGATGCTGTTGAACATGAGCTCCGCCACCGGCTCGTAGCCGCCGGACGCAATGAAGGTCGAGCGGAAGTTGCCGCGGCACAGATGCATCGTGATGGTCATGTCATCGGGAATGTCCGACACCGCCGCATTGATCATCGACGCATAGATCGACGGCAGCGCGTCGGGATCGTCGCCGCGGTCGATCACGATCTGGCGTTGCTTCGGGTCGCAGAGATACGTGAAATTGACCTCGTCGAGCTGCAGGTAGCGGCAACCGGCGTCGGCGAAGCCACGCACCGCCTTGCGGTAAGTCGTTCCGAGATCGCGATAGAACTCGTCCAGGTCCGGATAGATCGCTTCCGGCACACCCTCGCGGCCGTGTCGGAAGTGCACAGCCGATGGCGACGGGATCGTCATCTTTGGCGTCTGCGTCGTGCGCTCTTTCAGAAACTTGAAATGCTCGATCATCGGATGGCCGTCGAACGCCCCGAGCTTGCCATTCACGCGGATCAGCACCTGCGGCGACTGAACGCCCTGGAACTTGAACTTGCGCTCGCCGGCGTAGGACTCGATGCCGGGCAGCTTTTCGAGGAAATCGATCTGCCAGGAGCGGCGGCGGTTCTCGCCGTCGGTGATCGACTTGAGCCCGACGGCCTCCTGCTTCCTGATCAGCGCTGCGATTTCGCGGTCCTCGACCGCCTTCAAATCATCGGCGGAAATCTCAGCCTTCGCACGCTTCGCCCGCGCCTCCTTCAGCGCAACGGAGCGCAGCAGGCTGCCGACTTGGTCGGCGCGGAAAGGAGGCTTGTTACGCAACACGCAGAATCTATCCCCACACCTCGTCCGCGACTTCGACAATCCGGCGCAGCTTTGCCCATTGCTCATCCTCGGCCAAGATGTTGCCCTCCTCGGTCGAGGCGAAGCCGCACTGCGGCGACAGGCAAAGTTGGTCGAGCGGAATATATTTGGCCGCCGCGTCGATCCGGCGCTTGAACTCGTCCTTGGATTCCAGCGTGCCGGACTTCGACGTCACCAGACCGAGCACGACCAATTTTCCCTTTGGCACGAAGCGCAGCGGCTCGAAGCCGCCGGCACGTTCGCTGTCGTACTCCATGAAGTACGCCTGGATCTTGATTTCGTTGAACAGGATCTCGGCCACCGGGTCGTAGCCGCCGGACGCCACGAACGTCGATTGGAAATTGCCGCGGCACAGATGCATCGCCGTCATCATGCCGGCGGGCACGTCCGCAATCGCCTGATTGATCATGTCGGCATAGATGTGCGGCAACCGCTCGACATCGTCGCCACGATCGCTGACCTGCTTGCGCAGCGCCGGGTCGCACAAATAGGTGAAATTCACCTCGTCGAGCTGGATGTAGCGGCAGCCGACGTCGGCGAAGGCCTTCACGGCTTTGCGATAGGTCTGCCCAAGATCGCGGTAGAAGTCGTTCATGTCGGGATAGATCGCCTCCGGCACCGCGGAGCGGCCGTAGCGGAAATGCAGCGACGACGGCGACGGGATCGTCATCTTCGGCGTCCGCCGGGTGTGATCCTTCACGAAGCGGAAGTGATCCAGCATCGGATGGCCGCTGAACGTGCCGAGCTTGCCGATGACGCGCAGCATCATCGGCTTGGGGTTCGCGCCCTGGAACTTGATCTTGCGCTCGCCGAGATAGGCTTCGACGCCGTCGAGCTTGCCGAGGAAATCGTAATTCCAGAACGCGCGGCGATACTCGCCGTCGGTGATCGATTTGAGGCCGGCCGCTTCCTGCTTCTTAATGATGCCGTCGATCTCGCGGTCTTCGATGGCCTTCAGTTGCTCCGCGGTGATTTCATTGCGCTCGCGCCTGGCGCGCGCGTCCTTCAGCGCGGCGGAGCGCAGGAAGCTGCCGACGTGATCGGCGCGGAACGGGGGTGAGGTACGTTGCAACACTCGCTCCTGTCATACCCGCGAAAGCGGGCATCCAGTACGCCCGGTCTCACTATAAAATTAAATGCGGAGGTTACTGGATCGCCCGCTTTCGCGGGCGATGACACCGAATAGGCTATCGCCCCCACACCTCATCCGCGACCTCGACGATCATCCGCAGCTTCGCCCATTGCTCGTCCTCGGCGAGGATGTTGCCTTCCTCCGTCGAGGCAAAGCCGCATTGCGGCGACAGGCAGAGCTGATCGAGCGCCACGTACTTCGTCGCCTCGTCGATCCGCCGCTTGATCGCGTCCTTGCTTTCCAGCGTGCCGCTCTTCGACGTCACCAGACCGAGCACGACCTGCTTGTTGCCCTTCGGCACGAAGCGCAGCGGCTCGAAGCCGCCGGAGCGGTCGGTGTCGTATTCGAGGAAGTAGCCGTCGATGTTGACGTTGCCCAACAACTGCTCGGCGACGAAGTCATAGGCGCCGGTGGCAATGAAGGTTGAGCGGAAGTTGCCGCGGCAGGAGTGCGTGGTGATGGTCATGTCGGCCGGCTTGGCCTCCAGCGCCTTGTTGGTCACTTGCGCGTAGATCGCCGGCAGCGCATCCGGATTGTCGCCGCGCTCGCGCGAGTGCTCGCGCTCCTTCGGATCGCACATCATCGACCAGGCGGTATCGTCGAGCTGCAGGTAGCGGCAGCCGGCGTCATAGAACGCGCGGATGGCCTTCTGGTACGTCGTGGCGAGGTCGTCGAAGAAGGCGTCCATGTCGGGATAGGCCTGCTTGCTGATGTTCTGCCGGCCCTGGCGGAAGTGCATCGTGCTGGGCGCCGGAATGGTCATCTTCGTCATGACCTTCGTGGTCGCCTTCAGGAACTTGAAGTGCTCGAGGTGCTGATGGCCGGAGAAGCCGAGCTTGCCGACGATGCGGATGGCCTCGGCCTTGGTTTCCACGCCGGCAAAAACAATGCCCTTGCCGGTGTCGAACATCTCGACGCCGTCGAGACCCTTGTAGAAATCGAAATGCCACCAGGAGCGGCGGAACTCGCCGTCGGTCGCGAGCTTGAGGCCGATCTCTTCCTGCTTCCTGACGATCTTTTCGATCTCGCGATCTTCGACCGCCTTGAGCTCGGCGTCCCCGATCTCGCGCTTGGCGTGCTTCGCGCGCGCTTCTTTCAAAGGCGCGGTGCGCAGCAGGCTGCCGACGTGATCGGCGCGGAATGGGGGTTTGGTGCGTTGCATGGTGGCTGTCGCTCGCTTACCTCCCCCACACCTCTTCCGAAATCTCAACCACCTCGCGCATCTTGGCCCATTGCTGCTCCTCGGTAAGGACGTTGCCCTCCTCGGTCGAGGCGAAGCCGCATTGCGGGGAGAGCGCGAGCTGCTCCAGCGGCGCGTATTTCGCCGCTTCGTCGATGCGGCGCTTGACGTCGTCCTTCTTCTCCAGCGTGCCGCTCTTGGAGGTGATGAGGCCGACCACGGCGATCTTGTTGCCCTTCGGCATGAAGCGCAGCGGCTCGAGGCCGCCGGCGCGCTCGGTGTCGTACTCCAGGAAATAGCCATCGTAGTTGCACTCGCCGAGCAGCTTCTCCGCCACCGGCTCGTAGCCGCCCGACGCGATCCAGGTCGAGCGGAAGTTGCCGCGGCAGACGTGCGTGGTGATCGTCATGTCGGCCGGCTTGCCCTCCAGCGACTTGTTGATGAGGTTCGTGTAGTCCTGCTGCAGCCGATCGACGTTCATGCCGCGCTCCTTCGCCTTCTTCATCTCGACGTCGGAGCAGAGATAGGCCCAGGCGGTGTCGTCGAACTGCAGATAGCGGCAGCCGGCGTCGTAGAACGACTTCACGGCCTTGCGATAGGCCGCGGCGAGGTCGTCGAAGATGGCGTCGTGGTCTGGATAGAACTTCTTGTCGACCGCGCCCGGCTCGAGCCGGAAGTGCATCACCGTCGGCGCGGGGATGCACATCTTCGGCGTCACCTTGGTGTGCGCCTTCACGAACTTGAAGTGATCGAGCATCGGGTGATTGGAGAATCCGATCTTGCCGGTGATGCGGATGCTGCGCGGCTTGGTCTGCACGCCCTGGAACTGGATGCCGTGATCGAGCTCGTAGATCTCGACATTGTCGAGCATGCCGTAGAAGTCGAAGTGCCACCACGAGCGGCGGTATTCGCCGTCGGTCACGCATTGCAGGCCGACCTCCTCCTGCTTCTTGATGATCTTCGGGATTTCCTGGTCTTCGACCTTCTTCAGCTCAGCCGCGCTGATCTGGCCCTTTTCGCGCTTCTCGCGCGCCTCCTTGATCGCCGGCGAGCGCAGGAAACTGCCGACGTGATCGGCGCGGAACGGCGGCTTGTTTCTTTTCATTGGGTCGTCTCCTCACTCTATACTTGTTCGTTTCGCCGAACTCGCAGGCGGCTTGCCGAGCATCGCATGGCCGCTTTCAGTGGTCGAGAACAGGGCATGCCGTCAACCCCGCGCGAACGCCGAATCGTTGCGTGGGAAATTTCCCAACGACGTTCATCGCTGGGACGGAAGCGGGTTCTGGCGATCAAAATACCGTCCAAAAATGCGCAAAAGCCGCACGCCGCAACAGGGCCATTCGCTTGCGCCAATTTGCGCTTTCGACCTAATATCCGGCCCGAAACCGGACGATTTAAGGGGCCTCGGTCCGGTCACCTTCGGGAGGATTTCTGATGATGAAACGCTTTCTTGCGGCTTCGGCCGCGCTCGCCATCTCGGCGACTCTGGCGCAGGCGCAAGAGGTCAAGGTCGGCGTCAACCTGCCTTACACCGGGATCGGCGCCGAGCTCGCGCAGTGGATCGACCGCGGCATGGAGATGTATCTCAAGCTCAATGCCGACAAGGTGAAGCCGTACAAGATCACGCTGATCAAGCGCGACGCCAAGAACCCGGGCGGCAACGACTCCCGCGTCGCGACGCAGGAGCTGCTCACGCAGGACAACGTCGACATCCTCGCCGGCTGGGTCTATTCGCCGAACGCGATCGCCTCGGCGCCGGTCGTCAACGCCGGCAAGAAGATGGCGGTGATCATGAACGCCGGCACCGCGCACATCACGCAGATGTCGCAACTACTACGTGCGCGTCTCGTTCAGCATGTGGCATGCCGGCTATGCGATCGGCGAGGCCGCCGCCAAGCAGCTCAAGGCCAAGACCGCGGTGGTCGGCTACACCGACTTCCCGCCCGGCAAGGACAGCCTGGCGGCGTTCAAGCGCGCGTTCGAAGCCAACGGCGGCAAGGTGATCGACGAGATCCCGATGGGCGGCGCCGGCGCGGTGCCGGACTTCACGCCGTTCTTCCAGCGCGCCAAGGACAAGAAGCCCGACGTGTTCTTCGTGTTCGTGCCGGCCGGCGACCACGCCGCGGCGGTGGCGAGGACCTACGGCGCGCTCGGCATGAAGCAGGCCGGCATCAAGCTGATCGGCCCGGGCGACATCACGCAGGACACCAAACTGCAGGCGATGGGCGACGCGGCGGTCGGCCTGATCACCATGCATCACTACAACGCCGACCTCGACAACGCCGAGAACAAGCGCTTCGTCGCGGCGTGGAAGAAGGAATACGGCGCCAATTCGACGCCGGACTTCATGGCGGTCGGCGGCTACGACGGCATGGCGCTGATCGTCCACGTCGTGCAGCAACTCAAGGGCAAGATCGACGGCGACAAGGCGATGGAGGCCGCCAAGACCTTCAAGTTCGCCAGCCCGCGCGGCCCGATCTCGATCGATCCTGAGACCCGCGACATCGTCATGAACGAGTATCTGTCCGAAGTCGTGAAGGGCAAGGACGGCAAGCTGCACCAGAAGGTGATCGGCAAGATCGACAACGTGAAGGATGCCTGCAAGGCGCAGAAGATCGCGCCCTGCAAGTAGGCCCGACGCTCAAAGCAACGCCGCCGCCCGGCGACGGGCGGCGGTTTTGCATGAGTGCCGAAAACGCCTGTCGCTTGCAGTTTGCGGCCTGGGCCTTACAATTTAACGGCAAGACTGCGGGATCCCGGGGGATTGAGATGACTTGCCCGTGCGCGGCTTTGGCCGCGAGCGGTGCCATTGGGGCGGCACCATGATCGAGAACATCGCCAGCATGCTGCTGGGCGGCATGGCCGCCGGCATGGTGCTGTTCATCGTCTCGGTCGGCCTGTCGGTCACCATGGGGCTGATGGGCTTCGTCAACCTGGCGCACGGCGCGTTCGCCATGCTCGGCGGCTACATCATCGTGCTGTCGATGCGCAACTGGGGCATCGGCTTCATGCCGGCGCTGGTGCTGGGATTTGTCGCCACCGCGGCGATCAGCATGGTGTTCGAGCGGCTGCTCTACTCGCGGCTCTACAGGGCGGGCGAGCTCGATCAGGTGCTGTTCACCATCGGCCTGGTTTTCATGTTCATCGCCGGGCTGACGGTTTTCGTCGGGCCCGAGAACCAGCCGGTGCCGATTCCCGTCGAGCTGCGCGGGCAGATCAATCTCGGCATCTTGCAATACCGCACCTACAGCATTTTCCTGATCGCGGTCGGCATCGTCATCGTGGTCGGGCTCTGGTTCGGCTTCGAGCGCACGCGGTTCGGCGCGCAGATCCGCGCCGCGGTCGACAACCGCCGCATGGCGGAATCGCTCGGCATCAACATCGATCGGCTGTTCGCCGTCACGTTCGGATTCGGCAGCGGCATGGCCGCGATCGGCGGCGGGCTCGGCGCCGAGTTCCTTGGGCTCGATCCGCAATACGCGCTGAAGTACCTGGTGTTCTTCCTGATCGTGGTCGCGGTCGGCGGGCTCGGCAGCATCTGGGGCGTGTTCTGGGCCTCGGTCATCATCGGCGTGCTGGATTTCGTGCTGAAGAAATACATCCCGCAGGGCGGCACGCTGTTCATCTACGTGCTGACCATCATGCTGCTGCTGTGGCGCCCGCAGGGCCTGTTCGGGAAGCCGTCATGAGCGCAGCGGCACCGAACCACGACAACCTCGGCGCCCGCGCGCTGACAGAGCGGCACAAGCTGCGCTGGTGGGAGCCGCTGCCGTGGCTGTTGGCGCTGGCGTTCTACTTTGCGTTTCCGCGCCATCTCGGCTTCGGCACCGAGCTGCTGATTACGGTGCTGTTCGCGATATCGCTCGATCTCGCGCTCGGCTATGCGGGCATCGTGACGCTGGGGCATGCCGCGTTCTTCGGCGCCGGCGCCTACACGGTCGGCATGCTGGCGCATCACGGCATCTGGAACGAGCCGATCACCAGCCTGGTCGCGGCCGGCATCGTCGCCGCCGCGATCGGGCTTGCCTCCGGGCTGGTGCTGCTGCGCACCACCGGGCTGACGCTGCTGATGCTCACCCTCTGCACGATGGCATTGCTGGAGGAAGCGGCGAACCTCGGCCACGACTGGACCGGCGGCTTCGACGGCCTCACCGGCATCACCATTCCGCCGCTGTTCGGCCTGTTCGAGTTCAACCCGCTGTTCCCGAAGGTGCAGTACCTCTACATCCTCGCGGTGCTGCTGGTCTGCTTCGTGTTCGTGCGAACGCTGGTCTATTCGCCGTTCGGCGAAAGCCTGACCGGCATCCGCGAGAACACGTTGCGCATGCACGCGGTCGGCGCGCCGGTCAGAACGCGGCTGATCGTCTGCTACACCATCTCCGCGGCGATCGCCGGCATCGCCGGCGGGCTGTGGGCGCAGGCCAACGCCTACGTCAATCTCTCGACGCTCGGCCTTGACCGCGCCGCCACGGTGCTGATCATTCTGGTGCTCGGCGGTTACGGGCGGCTCTACGGCGCTTTCGTCGGCGCGGTCGCCTACATGGTGCTGGCGCACTTCCTGTCCAAGCTCTACCCGACCGCGTGGCAGCTCGGCCTCGGCCTGATGCTTGTCATCATCGCGCTGTTCTTCCGCGGCGGAATCCTCGGCATGGGCGACACGATCACCGGCTGGCTCCGCAGGACGCGCGCGGCGCCAAGATCATCACCATGACCACGCTGCTCGAAACGCGCGGCGTCAGCAAGAATTTCGGCGCGCTCGCCGCGTCGACCAACGTCAACTTCAAGCTGGAAAGTGGCGCGCGTCACGCGCTGATCGGGCCGAACGGTGCCGGCAAGACGACCTTCATCAATCTGCTGACCGGCGTGCTGCTGCCGTCGTCCGGTACTGTGCTGCTGCGCGGCCAGGACATCACCACCATGGAGCAGGCGCAGCGGGTCAAGCTCGGCATCGCGCGCACCTTCCAGATCAACCGGCTGTTCCGCGGCCTCTCGGTGCTGGAGAACGTCTACATCTCGGTCGCCGAGCGGGTCGGCGCCGCGCCGAGCATGGTCACGCCGGCCGGCAAGCGCCGCGACGTGATAGACGAGGCGATGCATCTGCTCGAAACACTCAAGCTCGCCGACCACGCCCATCTCACTATCAACGGCCTGCCCTACGGCCGGCAGCGGCTGGTCGAGCTCGCCATCGCGCTCGGCCAGAAGCCCGAGGTGCTGCTGCTCGACGAACCGGCCGCCGGCGTGCCCAGCGCCGAGAGCCACATCATCCTCGACGCGATCGACGCCTTGCCCAAGAGCATCGGCGTGCTGATCATCGACCACGACATGGACCTGGTGTTCCGCTTCGCCCAGCGCATCACCGTGCTGGTGCGCGGCGCGATCTTCGCCGAGGGCACGCCGAAGGAGATCGGCGCCAACGCCGACGTGCGCGCCGTCTATCTCGGGCAGGCCACCCATGGTTGACACGATCATGGCTGACGCCGCCGTCGAGATGCGCAACGTGTCGTCAGGCTACGGCGAAACCGTGGTGCTGGAAGACCTCAACCTGAAGCTCGCGCCGGGCGAGAGCATCAGCGTGATCGGCCGAAACGGCGTCGGCAAGACCACGCTGCTGGCCACCGTGATGGGCCACACCACGCTGCATAAGGGCGAGGTGCTGCTGGCGGGCAAGAGTCTCAACGGCGTGCCGATCTACCGCCGCGCTGCCGCCGGCATCGGCTTTGTGCCGCAGGAGCGCGAGATCTTCCCTTCGCTCACCGTGCGCGAGAATCTCGACGTCGGCGCACGGCCCGGCGCATGGACCGACGAGCGACTGTTCGAGCTGTTCCCGAACCTCGCCGAGCGCCTCACCAATAAGGGCAACCAGCTTTCCGGCGGCGAGCAGCAGATGCTGTCGATCGCGCGCGCGTTGCGTACCAATCCGTCCGTGCTGTTGATGGATGAGCCGACCGAGGGCTTGGCGCCGGTGATCGTCGAGGCGCTGACGGCCGTGCTGGTGCGGCTGCGCAACGAGAGCAAGCTCTCGATCATCCTGGTCGAGCAGAACAGCCGCGTCGCCTTCGAGTTCTCCGACCGCAGCGTGGTGATGGACAAGGGCCGCATCGTCTATGACGGCGCGTCCAAAACGCTGCGCGATGACCCGGAGCGGCTGGCGCAGTTGATCGGGGTAAGCGAGTAAGATAACGGCGGCGCACGTTTGGTTCGGGGCGCCGGGACTAACCGGACGCGGCCTGCGCTGCCGGCTAAGACCTGCTTGGACCCAAATCAGACGTGCTTGATGGACAGCGCCGTTGCCCCTGGAAGACAAAAAGCACCAACCCTCGTGTCAGAGCCAGCGCGGTCTCGACTGGTTTGCATTCTTCCTCGCCGACATCCAGACCGGATGGGGGCCGTTCGTCGCCGCCTATCTGACGTCGAAGAGTTGGACGCAGTTGGACATCGGGCTGATTTTGACCGTCGGGACGCTGACCGGCATGGCGCTGCAAATTCCGATTGGTGCGCTGGTCGATCACGTCCCCGCCAAACGACTGCTCGCGGCGGTCGCCGTGGCTGCAATCAGCGGCAGCGCTCTCCTGCTGGCCTTGTGGCCGGTCTTCAGCGTGGTCCTTGCCGCAAAGGTGCTGCACGCGATCGCGAGCTGTCTCGCTGGGCCGGTGCTCGCCGCGATCAGCCTTGGGCTCGTGGGTCATACCCTTCTGGCCCATAGGCTAGGCCGCAACGTCCGCTTCCTCTCACTCGGCAATGCGATCGCTGCCGGCCTCATGGGAGGTATCGCTCATTATTATTCGAACCAGACGATCTTCCTCCTCACCACGGCATTCGGCGTCCCTGCACTCGTCGCGCTGGCGATGATCCGGTCCGCGGACATCGATCCCGAACTGGCTCGCGGCGGGGTGCGCAAACGAGAGGGCGGTGCGTGGTCCGATGCGTTGGCCGACCTCAGACGCAACGGACCGTTGTTGATCTTCGCCTCGGCCATCGTGCTGTTCCAGCTTTCAAACGCTGCCATGCTGCCGATCATGGCGGGATCCTTGACCACCCGCGCGCCACAATGGGCGACCGCGGTCATTGCAATCTGCATTCTCGCGCCGCAATTCGTGGTCGCAGCAATCGCACCGTGGGTCGGACGCGCCGCGCAAAACTGGGGCCGCCGTCCTCTCCTGATGCTGTGCTTCGCACCGCTGTGCGTCCGCAGCGCGGTGTTCGCTGCGTCGAACGATCCTTCCACAATCGTCGCGGCGCAACTGCTGGACGGAATTTCGGCGGCGGCACTCGGTGTTCTGGTGCCGCTCGTCATCGCCGACACCACACGCGGGACCGGACATTTCAATTTCGCACAAGGCGTGGTCGGCGTCGCCGTCGGCATCGGCGCATCGCTGGGCACTACGATTGCCGGCTATGTCGCGGATAAGTTTGGCGACGCCGTCGTGTTTTTGTTTCTCGGGTCTGTCGGAGCGTTCGGACTCTTGCTAGTGTTTGCACTCATGCCCGAAACGCGGGAAGCGCCGGCTGCCGGCAGCTGAACCAAAGAGGAGAGGCACCTTTCCAATTTCGCCATTGGCGGAGAAATGCCATGAGACTTCATCGTCGCCGTTTCTTGCAATTGGGAACATCGGCCGCGGCGCTCACAACCGCGCCGTCCGCTTTCGCGCAGGCGTACCCGTCGCGGCCGATCCGGCTGCTGGTCGGCTTTGCGCCCGGCGGCGGCCAGGACATCCTCGCACGGCTGATCGGGAATTGGCTGTCGGAGCGGCTCGGCCAGCAGGTCGTCATCGAGAACCGGCCGGGCCAGGCGGCCAGCATCGCCGCCGAGGCGGTGGTGAAGTCGCCGCCCGACGGCTACACGCTTTACCTGATCGGCCCGAACAACGCGATCAACCACACCTTCTACGACAACCTGACCTTCGATATCGTCAAGGACTTCCAGCACGTTGCGGCGCTGGTG
This sequence comes from uncultured Alphaproteobacteria bacterium, assembly GCA_963711955.1. Taxonomy (GTDB): domain Bacteria; phylum Pseudomonadota; class Alphaproteobacteria; order Rhizobiales; family Xanthobacteraceae; genus Z2-YC6860. The sequence continues at coordinate 69,713 of CAVQGC010000013.1, forward strand.
ACCATGCCGAACGTCATGGTGGTGCATCCGTCGGTACCGGCCAACAACGTCCGGGAGTTCATAGCCTACGCCAAGGCTAATCCGGGCAAGGTCAATTTCGCGTCCGGGGGGCTTGGCACTTCGGTGCATGTTTCAGGCGAGCTGTTCAAGCAGATGACCGGCACACAGATGCAGCACGTCACCTACCGGGGCGCCGGACCCGCAGTGATCGATCTGCTCGCCGGTCAGGTGCAGGTGATGTTCGACAACCTGAATTCGCCGATCGGACACATCAAGCAAGGCAAGCTGCGCGCGCTGGCGGTAACCTCGACCACGCGCGCGGCGGCGCTGCCGGAGGTGCCGACGGTGGCCGACACCGTGCCGGGTTTCGAGGCGACGGCGTTCTTCGGCGTCAGCGCACCTCGCAACATTCCCTCCGACGTGCTGGCCACGCTCAACCGCGAGATCAATGCCGGCCTGCGCGATCCCAAGCTCAAGGCGCGATTCGAGGAGCTCGGTGCCGACATCCGTCTCGGCTCGCCGGACGATTTCACCAAGCTGGTCGCAACCGAAGTTGCGAAATGGGCGCCGGTGGTGAAGGCCTCGGGGGCGAAGCCGAATTAGCTCCGCTACGCGTGCGCCTTGCGCTGCGGGTCGATGATCTTCTCCAGCTTGCCGAGCACGTGCATGCAGGGCAGCAACTGCTGGAGACTGCCGTTCGGCTCGCGCTTCTCCTTGATCGCGGCGATGAACTCGCGGTCCTCGAGCTCGATGCCGTCCATCGAGACGTCGACCTTCGACACGTCGATCTTGTTGTCCTTGCCGTCCGACAGGTCGTCGTAGAACGCCTTGAACGTGCCGTTGTCGCAGATGTAGCGGAAGAACGAGCCAAGCGGCCCGTCGTTGTTGAACGACAGCGACAGCGTCAGCATCGAGCCCGACGGCGTCTTCGCCACGATGCCCATGTCCATCGCGATGCCGAGTTGGGGATGGATCGGACCCTGCACCGCGTAGCAGTCCGAGATGGTCTCGCCGCACTGATACTGGAACAGGTCGATGGTGTGCGCGGCGTGATGCCACAAGAGATGATCGGTCCAGCTCCGCGCGTTGCCGGCGGCGTTGATGTTCTTCCGCCGGAAGAAATAGGTCTGCACGTCCATCTGCTGGATCTTCAGCTCGCCGGCCTTGATCTTCTTGTGGACGTACTGGTGGCTCGGATTGAAGCGCCGCACGTGGCCGCCCATCGCGGTGACGCCGGTCTCCTTGGCGATCTTCACCAGGTTCTCGGCATCCTCGACGCTGTCGGTCACCGGGATCTCGACCAGCACGTGCTTGCCGGCGCGCATCACCTGCTCGCCCTGGCGGAAGTGCATCTTGGTCGGCGTGGTGAGGATCACCGCGTCGGCGCGCTTGATGCCTTCGGAAAGATCGCCGGTGTAGTGCGGGATGCCGTATTTCTTGGCGACCGCCGCGGTCGAGTCCTGGTTGCCGCCGACCAGCGAGGTGACTTCGACGCCGGGAATGCGCTTGAGCGCGTCGAGATGCTTCTGGCCAAAGGCGCCTTGGCCGGCGACACAGATTTTCATGGGATCCTCTTAGGAGCGAACGCGATGAACTTTTTGGCGCGCGGCGGCGCGCTTTACCTTGGCGGCCGGCTTCTTCGTGCCCTTGATGCGGTTTTCCAGGATGATGTGCCCGACCGCCGTGTTCGACGCCGGCACGGTGTAGAAGCGGTAGACCTCGTCGACCTTGTCGTCGAGCGCGCCGCGCATGATGAGCCACATCACCATCTCGACACCCTCGGCGCCGGCCTCGCGCATCAATTCGAGATGCGACAGCTTGGTGAGCTTCTTCGGGTTGCGGGTGAGGTTGTCGAGGAAGGCGTGATCGAACTTCGAGTTGATCAGGCCGGCGCGCTGGCCGCTGATCTGGTGCGACATGCCGCCGGTGCCGAACACCACGACCCTGAGATCCTCGGGATAGGACTCCACCGCCTTGCGGATCGCCTTGCCGAGATTGAAGCAGCGGTTGCCGGTCGGCGGCGGAAATTGCACGACGTTCACCGCAAGAGGAATGACCGGGCACGGCCATTCCTTCGGCGTGCCGAACATCAGGTTGAGCGGCACGGTGAGGCCGTGGTCGACCTCCATCTTGTTGCAGAGCGTGAGATCGAACTCGTCGAGGATGACGGACTGCGCGATGTGCGAGGCGAGCTCGGGATGGCCCTTCACCACCGGCACCGGGCGCGGGCCCCAGCCTTCGTCGGCGATCGGAAATTCCGCCGCGGTGCCGAGCGCAAAGGTCGGGATCATCTCGACCGAGAACGCCGACGCGTGGTCGTTGTAGACCACGATGCAGACGTCCGGCTTGGCCTTGGCGATCCACTCCTTGGAGCGCTCGAAGCCGCGGAACACCCGCTGCCAGTACGGCTCCGACTCGCGGTGGTTGTCGATCGCCGCGCCGATCGCCGGCACGTGCGACGATGTCACTCCTGCGATGATCCTAGCCACGTTTTTTTCCTTTGCTGGCTTTCGCTTTGTTCGGCTTGTCCGCCTTGACGATACTCGATCCGGCTTTCGCGTACTTGCCGGACCTGCTGCGGTTGCCTTCGACGGTGCGGCCGCCGCGCAGCATCAGGTCGGCGTAGTCCTTCTGCGTCGAGCCGGTCATCACCGCCGCAAGATGCTGGAACGGATGGCCGTCGGTCGCGCCGAGCTTGGCGGTGAAGTAGATGTTGCCGCCGAGCTCGAGCATCCGGTTGTACTGGCGCTTGAGGATCGCCTCGCGCTGATCGGCCGTGAGCTGCGGGAAATTCTTGTCGAGATAGCCCGCCTCGTCGTCCTTGAACGCCTTGCGGTTCTCCGCCTTCATCAGCGACATGCAGAACATGTTGAGGTGATAGCCCTCGCGCGAGCGGTCCGCGTCGAACACATAGGTGCCCGGGATGTCGTCGTAGTCCTTTGTTGGCTTTTTGTTTTGCGGGCGCCATGGCTGCTGCTCCACCGAGGCTGAGCCTCAAGAGGCTGATATATCTATGATATATCCAGCGTATGGGACCATTGCAACGGCGCGCGGCAGCGCCGTCTTGAAGCATTACAACCCGGCGTCGCGCCAGTTCGCCGCCGGCTGCTCGGGATGGCTCTTGAGCCCGGCCTTATGCACGCCGGTGATGGCGGCATATTCGTCCTTGTCGGAGGCATCGCCGGAGATGCCGACCGCGCCGATCACCTCGCCCTCTCGTTCAGCGCCAGCACGCCGCCCGGCACCGGGATGAAGCGGCCGTCCGACGCCGCGGCCAGCGCGCCCTGGAACGCCGGGCGTTCCTTCAGCCGGTCGCGGATGGTGCGGCTGGAAATGCCCATGCCGAGCGCGCCCCACGCCTTGCCGATCGCGATGTCGGCGCGCAGGTTGCCGGAGCCGTCCTGGCGCTTGAGCACCACCAGATTGCCGCCGACATCGAGCACCGCGACGGTGAGCGGCAATAGCTTGGCCTCGGCGCCGGCCTTCAGCGCCTCGTCGGCGATCGTCTCCGCCGTCTTCAGCGGCATGCTGGTCTGCAGGCGATGGACGGTGTGATCCGACATCTCAGCTCCAGTAGAGCTTCATCGGATTGTCGACCAGGAGCTTCTTCTGCAGCTCGGCGGTCGGCGCGATCTTCGGGATCATGTCGACCAGCACGCCTTCGTCCGGCGCCTCCTTCGGCATGTTCGGGTGCGGCCAGTCGGTGCCCCACAGCACGCGGTCCGGGAACCGCTCGACGAGCGCGCGCGCGAACGGCACCACGTCGTCATAAGGCGGGCCGGCGAGCGTGAAGCGCTCCGGGCAGGTCACCTTGTTGATCCAGTTCTTGTTGGCGTCGACCGCGTCGAGCCAGTTCTGGAATGCCTTGCCGTTGATGCCCTCCTTCACGTTCGGGCAGGCCATGTGGTCGAACACCAGCGTGGTCGGCAGCGATTTCAGGAACGGCCCCATCTCGTCGAGATCGGCGTGCTCGAAATAGACCACGATGTGCCAGCCGAGATCGGCGATGCGCGTTGGCGATCCGCAGCATCACGTCCTTCGGCGTCGAATCGACCAGCCGCTTGATGAAGTTGAAGCGCACGCCCTTGACGCCGCGCGAGTCGAGCGCCTTGAGGGTCGCGAAGGTGAAGCTCTCGTCGACGAACGCCACGCCCTTGGCCTTGCCGTTGGACGCCACCAGCGCATCGACCAGCGCGCGGTTGTCGGTGTCGTGGCAGGTCGCCTGCACGATCACGTTCTTGTCGAAGCCGAGGAAGTCGCGGCGCTGGAACAGCGTCTCCTTCGGCGCGTCGCACGGCGTGTACTTGCGCTTCGGCGCGAACGGGAACTTCGCCTCCGGACCGAACACGTGGCAGTGCGCATCGACCGCGCCGGCCGGCGGCTTGTACTTCGGCTTCGACGGATTGGGATGGAACGGAATGTAGCCGGCACTCATCGGCACGTTGGAAGTCTCCTCGATTTCCGGCCGTCATCCCGAGGAGGCGGGCGTCCAGGAACGAAGTCCGCGAGCCTCAAGGAATCGCAGACGATCCACACGCCTCTGGATTCCTGAGATCGCCGCTTTCGCGGCGCCCCAGAATGACAGAGCGCCCGTCTCTACACCCGCTCGATCGCCAGCGAAACGCCCTGCCCGACGCCGACGCACATCGTCGCGAGCGCGCGCTTGCCGCCGGTCTTGGTCATGTGATGCGTCGCGGTGATGGCAAGCCGCGTGCCCGACATGCCGAGCGGATGGCCGAGCGCGATCGCGCCGCCGTTCGGATTGACGTGCTCGGCGTCGTCGGGAAGGCCGAGCTGGCGCAGGCAGGCCAGCGCCTGCGAGGCGAACGCCTCATTCAGCTCGATCACGTCGAAATCGCCGATCTTGAGCTTGAGCCGCTCCATCAGCTTGCGGGTCGACGGCACCGGGCCGATCCCCATGACGCGCGGCGGCACGGCGGCCGACGCCATGCCGGTGATGCGCGCGACCGGGCTTGAGGCCATGCTTCTTCACCGCCGCTTCCGACGCGATCAGCATCGCGGCGGCGCCGTCGTTGACGCCCGACGCGTTGCCGGCGGTGACGGTGCCGGGATCGCGCACGAAATTCTTCAGCTTCGCCAGACCCTCCATCGTGGTGTCGGGCCGGATGATGCTCGTCCTTGTCCACGGTCACCGGCCCGGCCTTGCCGCCCGGCACGATCACCGGCTCGATCTCTTCGGCGAAGAAGCCCGACGCCTGCGCCTTGGCGGCGCGCTGCTGCGAGCGCAGCGCGAACGCGTCCTGGTCCTTGCGCGCCGACCTGATAGTCCTCGGCGACGTTCTCCGCGGTCTCCGGCATGGCGTCGACGCCGTACTGCTTCTTCATCAGCGGATTGATGAAGCGCCAGCCGATCGTGGTGTCCTCGATCTGCGCGCTGCGCTGGAACGCCTCCTGCGCCTTGCCCATGACCAGCGGCGCGCGCGTCATCGATTCGACGCCGCCGGCGATGGCGAAATCGATCTCGCCGGCGCGGATCGCCTGCGCCGCGTAGCCGACCGCGTTGAGGCCCGACGCGCACAGCCGGTTCACCGTCACGCCGGGAACCGTATCCGGCAGGCCCGCGAGCAGCAGCGCCATGCGCGCGACGTTGCGGTTGTCCTCGCCGGCCTGGTTGGCGCAGCCGAACACCACCTCGTCGACCGCCGTCCAATCGAGTTCGGATGCCGCTTCATCAGCGCCTTGAGCGGCACCGCGGCGAGATCGTCGGTGCGCACCTTGGCGAGCCCGCCGCCGTAGCGGCCGATCGGCGTGCGGACTCCGTCGCAGATGAAGGCTTCGGGCATGGGGTCTCCTAGAACTCCGGCGTCATTCGATCACCTCGTCGGCGCGGCCGAGCAACGGAAGCGGAACCGTTATACCGAGCGCCTTGGCGGTTTTGAGATTGATGGTCAGTTCGAACTTGGTGGATTGCTGCACCGGAAGATCGGCGGGCTTTTCGCCCTTGAGGACGCGCCCGGCATAAGTGCCCACCAGACGGAACGCCTCCGCCATGCTTCCGGCGTAGCTCATCAAGCCGCCGGCCGTCGCAAATTCTTGCATCTGAAAGATCGCGGGCATTCCGACACGGGCCGTCAGCGCACCGAGTTGCTCGCTCTGAGTCACAAAAAGGCCGTCGGCGCCGATCACAAGGCCGCCCACACGAAGCCGCGCCAGCTCTGCAAAAATCCCATCTAATTCATTTTCGTTGCTGGCCTGCAGAAGGTGCAACTGCAGCTTAAGACCGCGCGCCGCCGCCTGAACATCGCGCCATTGGCTTTCCGCGTTGCGGTTGCCGGGATTGAGCAACACTGCAAAGCTGGTTGCCGCGGGAACGAGCTCGCGCAACAGCTCCAGGCGCTTGGGCACGAGTTCCGTGTTTAGAACCGTGGTGCCGCTAAAGTTGCCGCCGGGCCGGTTCAAGGTTGCAACCAGTCCAAGCCCGATCGCATCGCCTCCCATGTAGAATATAACGGGAATTGTCGTTCCCGTTGCCTTGACGGCCATCGCCGCTGGGACGCCGGTTGCGATAATCACTGACACTTTCTGGCGGATGAGCTCATCTGCGCAGCGCCGCCAACCGGCCATAATCGCCGGAAGCCGAGCGGTGCTCCAACACGACGTTCCGGCCCTCGACATAACCAGCTTCGCTCAAGCCGTTCCGAAACGCCTGTGCGTTGTTGGGACGCAAATCCGACGCGGCGGTGGCAAGAAAGCCGATCACCGGGAGCGCCGACTGTCCGCGCGCCGCTAGCGGCCACGCGGCGGTGGCGCCCAGCAATCCGATGACGTCGCGCCGCCTCATTCGCCGCTCCTGCGCACGGCAATTCCAAGTGTATTGATTGCACAGCGTTTTCGAGCGCAATCTAGGAGCCTCGCGGGACAGGGTCAAACGCTTGACCGGTCACGCGCCGCCACGCATGACTTTCGCAGGAAAGGTCCGGAAACCGCCGATGGCTGCGCCTTCGAGCTTCGCCAAGCTGCCGCCTTCGCTTCACGCCGAGCGCAAAGGCGACATCGCGATCCTGCGGCTGTCGCGCGCCGGAGAAGCGCAACGCGCTCGACGACGGCACCGTGCTCGGCATCGAGGCTTTTTTTTCCGCGCTGCCGGACGGCATCAAGGCCGCGGTGATCCACGGCGCTGGCGAGCATTTCTCCGCCGGGCTCGATCTCAGCGAATTGTCGGAGCGCGACACCGCGGAAGGGGTCGCAGCATTCGCGGATGTGGCACCGCGCGTTCCAGCACATCGAGTTCGGCAAGGTGCCGGTGGTCGCGGTGCTGCACGGCGCGGTGGTCGGCGGCGGCCTGGAGCTTGCCGCGGCGGCGCACATCCGCGTCGCCGAGCGCTCGGCCTACTACGCGCTGCCCGAAGGCAGCCGCGGCATCTACGTCGGCGGCGGCGCGTCGGTGCGCCTGCCGAAGCTGATCGGCACCGCGCGCGTGATGGACATGATGCTGACCGGGCGCACCTATGGCGCCGACGAAGGCCAGGCCATGGGCCTGTCGCACTATCTGGTCGACAACGGCGCCGGGCTCGCGAAGGGCATCGAACTGGCCGAGACGCATCGCGACCAACGCGCCGCTGACCAACTTCGCCATCATGCACGTGCTGCCGCGCATCGCCGAGAGCGATCCGGCGAGCGGCTATCTCGCCGAGGCGCTGATGGCGGCGATCGCGCAGGGCAGCGACGAGGCCAAGGCGCGGCTGAAGGATTTCCTGGAGAAGCGCGGCGCCAAGGTGACGCATGGCTGAAGCATGGCTGACGCGACGCGCACGCGCGACCGCAGCGCCGCTGCGGCCGGTGCGGCTCGGCCCGGCCGACGTCATGCTCGAGCGCAAAGCCGACGGCACGATCTTATCTGCGCTCGCCGCATGCGCTGGAGCGCTATCCCAAGCAAGCTGACGCAGCGGCTGGAGCACTGGGCGAAGGCCGCGCCGGATCGCGTGTTCATCGCGCAGCGCACCGCCGCGGGCGACTGGCGCAAGCTGACCTACGCGCAGACGCTGGCGCAGGTGCGCGGCATCGCGCAGGCCTGCTGCAGCGCAAGCTTTCCACCGAGCGGCCGATCGCGATCCTTTCCGGCAACGATATCGAGCACGCGCTGCTGGCGCTCGCCGCGATGTATGCCGGCATCCCCTATGCGCCGATCTCGGTGCCCTACTCGCTGATGTCGTCCGACTTCGGCAAGCTCAAGTCGATCATCGCAGAGCTCACGCCCGGCCTCGTGTTCGTGTCCGACGGCAAGCCGTTCGCCCGCGCGATCGACGCAGCGGTGCCGCTGCGAGCGTCGAGATTGTCGTGACCGCCAATCCGCTCGGCAATCGCCCGACCACGCTGTTCGCCGATCTGTACCGCCACGCCGACCGCCGCGGTCGACGCCGCGCACGCCAAGGTCGGGCCCGATACGATCGCGAAAATCCTCTTCACCTCGGGCTCGACCGGCAATCCGAAGGGCGTCATCAACACGCAGCGCATGCTGTGCTCCAACCAGGCGATGATCCGCGCCGGACTCGCGATTCGTCGGCGACGAGCCGCCGGTGCTCGTCGACTGGCTGCCGTGGAACCACACCTTCGGCAGCAACCACAACTTCAATATGGTGCTCGACAACGGCGGCTCGCTCTACATCGACGAGGGCAAGCCGCTGCCCGGCGCGATCGCCGCGACCGCGCGCAATCTGAAAGAGATCGCGCCGACCATCTATTTCAACGTGCCGAAGGGCTTCGAGGCGCTGCTGCCGCATCTGCGCGCCGACGCGGAGCTGCGCAGAAATTTCTTCAGCCGGCTGAAGGTGATGTTCTACGCCGGCGCCGGGTTGCAGCAATACGTCTGGGACGAGCTGACGCAGATGAGCGTCGACACCTGCGGCGAGCGCATCATCTTCCTGTCCAGCATCGGCTCGACCGAGACCGCGCCGCTGGCGCTCGCGCTGCAACTGGGAGTCCGACCGGCCCGGCAACATCGGCGCTGCCGCTGCGCGGCGTCGAACTCAAGCTCGTGCCCAACGAAGGCAAGCTCGAAGCGCGGCTCAAGGGCGACAACATCACGCCGGGCTACTGGCGGCGGCCCGACCTCACCAAGGACGCGTTCGACGCCGAAGGCTTCTACAAGATCGGCGACGCGCTGAAGTTCGTCGATCCGGCCGATCCGGCGAAGGGCCTGCTGTTCGACGGCCGGCTCGCCGAGGACTTCAAGCTCGCCAGCGGCACCTGGGTTTCGACCGGCGCGCTGCGCGCGCAGTTCGTCGATCATTTCGCGCCGCTTGTGCGCGACGCGGTGATCGCCGGCGCCGACCGCGACGACATCGCGGCGCTGGTGTTTCCCGACGTCGAGGCCTGCCGCAAGCTCGCCGGGCTTGCCCGCGGAGGCGGCGCCCGCCGCCGTGCTGGACGACGCGAAGTGCGCGAAGAATTCCGCAAGCGGCTCAATGCGCTGGCGAAGCAGAGCACCGGCGGCTCGACCCGCGTCTGCCGGATGGTGCTGATGGAGGAGCCGCCGTCGCTCGACGCCGGCGAGGCCACCGACAAGGGCTCGATCAACCAGCGCGCGGTGCTGAGCCGCCGCGCCGCGCTGGTGGACGAGCTTTATGCGACCGATCGGCGCGGACAAGATATCTCGCCGGCAGCGCGTCGATCTGCGCATCGAGGCGTACAGCTGTGAGACATTGACGAACTCGCTGCATGGACCCGCAAGGGACAACGGCCGCTGCATCATCGCTCGACACGGAGCCGCGTCCGGGCGCTCGGGCGCGCGAGACCGCGGCGCAGCTCGCGAAGGCCGGCGCCAAGGTGGCGCTGCTCGACGTCAATTTCGACGGTGCGCGCGAGACAGCTGCGCAAGATCGGCGGCATCGCGATCCGCTGCGACGTCACCAGCGCGGACGATGCCGCGAAGGCGCTGGCCGAGGCGAAGGCGAAGCACGGCGCGGCGCGCATCCTGGTCAATTGCGCCGGCGTCGGGCCGGCCAAGCGCATCGTCGGCCGCGACGGGCCGATGCCGCTCTCCGATTTCGAGAAGGTGATCGCGATCAATCTGGTCGGCACCTTCAACATGATGCGGCTCGCGGCCGCCGACATGCAGTTGCTCGAGCCGTTGGCCGACGGCGAGCGCGGCGTGATCGTCTCGACCGCGTCGGTCGCCGCCTACGAAGGCCAGATCGGCCAGGCCGCCTACGCCGCGTCGAAGGGCGGCGTCGCGGCGCTCACCCTTCCGGCGGCGCGCGAGCTGTCACAGTTCGGCATCCGCGTGATGGCGATCGCGCCCGGCATCTTCGGCACGCCGATGCTGCGCGCGCTGCCGCAGGCGGCGCAGGATTCGCTCGGCGCCTCGGTGCCGTTTCCGAAGCGGCTCGGCGAGCCGCGCGAGTTCGCCGAGCTGGTGATGACGATCGTGAAGAGCGGCTATCTCAACGGCGAGGTGATCCGGATCGACGGCGCGCTCCGCATGGCGCCGCGCTAGCGCATGATCCAGCGAAGTGGAGACCGGTTCGCTGACAAGATCATGCGCCACGTCAATATGTTGAAGTTTGGGGAAATTGCATGCTGACCTATGTCCGGAACACCCGCATCGAATGGGGCGACTGCGATCCCGCCGGCATCGTGTTCTTATCCGCGCTATTTCGCGATGTTCGACAGTTGCACCACCGCGATGTTCTCCCAGGCGCTCGGCATGTCGAAATTCGAGTTCATCAAGCACTACGACGTTCGTCGGCTATCCGATGGTCGACACCCGCGCCCGCTTTCTCAAGCCAGCCAGGTTCGGCGACGACGTGACGGTCGAAACCACGGTCACCGAGTTCCGCCGCTCCAGCTTCGACGTGCGCCACCGGCTGAGCAACGGCGGCGAGTTGGCGGTCGAATGCCTCGACACCCGCGTCTGGGCGGCGCGCGATCCGAACAGTCCCGAAAAGATCAAGGCCAAGCCGATCCCCGACGAGGTGATCGCGAAGTTCAACGCAGGATGACGTGACCGCGCCCAAACCCGTCACGTTGATCACCGGCGCGTCGGCCGGCATCGGCGCCGCGCTGGCGCATGACTTCGCGGCGAGCAGGCATGAGCTGGTGCTGGTGGCGCGGCGCACAGCCGCGCTCAACGAGCTGGCTGGCGCGATCGAAGCGCGCGGCCTGCCGCGGCCGCAGATCATCGCTGCCGACCTCATCAAGAGCGACGCACCGGCCATGATCGCCGACGAGCTTCGCACGCGCGGGCTGGAGCCGAACTTCGTCGTCAACAACGCCGGCTTCGGCCTGGTCGGCGCCGCGGCCGAGCTTGACCGTGCCGAGCAGCTCGCGATGATCGACCTCAATGCCCGCGCGCTGACCGACCTGTCGCTGCGCTTCGTCGACAGCCTGGCGCGCCATCGCGGCGGCATCCTCAACGTCGCGTCGGTGGCGGGCTTCATGCCGGGGCCTGGCATGGCGGTCTATTACGCCACCAAGGCCTACGTGCTGTCGTTCAGCGAGGCGCTGCACCACGAGCTTGCGCCGAAGGGCATTCGCGTCACCGCGCTGTGCCCCGGGCCGGTGGCGACCGAGTTCCAGGGCCGCGCCGGAATGCCGGAGGGATATTTCCCTTCGATCCTCGACCGCTCGGTGGAGCGCGTCGCGCGCGACGGCTACGACGGGCTGATGGCCGGCAAGCGGGTGGTGATCCCGGGGTTCCCCAACCGCGTCGCCGCATTTCTGCCGCGGCTTGCGCCGCGCGGCATCGTGCTCGCGGCGATGAACCGCTTGCGCAGGCATTAGTTTGCGCGTGATCCTTTCCGACCTGCCTTCGCCCGCCGAAGCATCAAACCAAGACAATGAACCACGCCAAGGCTTCGCGCAGGCGGGAAACCGGTTCCCACTTTTCGGGATCACGCGCTAGGCCCACCCACGCCAGGCCGCTATGATCGCAGCCCGACCCCGCAACCCGTGAGGAAATGAAATGGCCGGACAGCCCCAGCGAGCCGACGTCAACGCGCGCACGCCGATCGCGGGAGAGGCCTTCCTGCGGGCGCTGTCCGACCACGGCATCGACTATTTCTTCGCCAATCCGGGCACCGATTTCCCGCCGATCGTCGAGGCCTACAGCCGTGCCAAGCAATCCAATGCCAAGGTCCCGACGCCGCTGGTGATCCCGCACGAGAACCTCGCGGTGGCGATGGCGCACGGCGCCTATGCGATGAGCGGCAAGCCGCAGTGCGTGATGCTGCATGTCAACGTCGGCACCGCCAACGCGATCAACAACATCATCAATCTCAACCGCGACGGCATTCCGCTGATCCTCGCCGCAGGACGCACGCCGATCACCGAGAAGGGCAAGTTCGGCGGCCGCAACCGCTACATCCACTGGGGCCAGGAGATGTTCGACCAGGCCGGGATGCTGCGCGAGGCGGTGAAGTGGGACTACGAGCTGCGCATTCCGGAGCAGATCGTCGACGTGGTGTCGCGCGCCTATGAGATCATGATGACCAGCCCGCGCGGGCCGGTTTATCTGTCGCTGCCACGCGAACCGCTGGCCGCCCCGATGCCCGATGCGCTCGGCCCGGTGAAGCCGCGCGCAGTGCCTGCCATGCCGCATGCCGATCCGAAGATGATCGCGACGCTGGCCGAATGGATCGTGGCAGCGGAGAAGCCGCTGATCATCACCACGGCGAGCGGCGCGGCGGCGATGCCGCCGCTCGGCCGCATCGCCGAGAAATACGCGCTGCCGGTGGTGACGCAGCGCCAGCGCGTGGTCTGCCTGCCGACCAGCCATCCGATGCACATGGGCTACGACCCGCAGGGCCTGCTGCAGGAAGCCGACCTCGTCATCATCATGGATGCCGACGTGCCGTGGATCCCGAACGAGCAGCATCCTAAGGACGACTGCCGCTTCGCCTCGCTCGGCGAGGACCCGGCGTTCAAGCGCTATCCGATGCGCAGCTTCCCGAGCGATCTCGCGATCACTTCGAACACCGCAAGCGCGCTTGAAATGCTGGAGCAGGCGCTCGCCCAGCTGTCGATCCCGCAAGCACGCGTCGACGCGCGGCGCACCCGCGCCGCGGAGTTCAACCGCAAGCGCAAGGAAGGTCTGACGAAAGCCTCCGCCACGCCGACCGACAAGATCACGCAGGCTTATCTGAGCCGCGTGATCGGCGAGGTGGTAGGCGACGATGCAGTCATCTTCAACGAATACTCGATGCAGCAGGAGCACTGCCCGCGCGAGAAGGCCGACACGTTCTACGGCCTCTCCGCCGCCGGCGGTCTCGGCTGGGGCTTCGGCGCGGCGCTGGGCGCCAAGCTCGCCGCGCCGGAGAAGCTCGTAGTCGCCACGCTCGGCGACGGCGCCTACATGTTCTCCAATCCGATGGTGGCGCATTGGGTGTCGGACGTGCACAAGCTGCCGATCCTCACCATCATCTTCAACAACAGCCGCTACGGCGCGGTGCGCGGCGCCACCATGTCCATGTTCAAGGACGGCGTCGCCGGTGAGACCAGGGCCGCTTCATGGCGGACCTCGATCCGAGCCCGGCGTTCGAGAAGGCGGTGCAGATGCAGGGCGGACACGGCGAACGCGTCGAGAAGCCGGCCGACCTGCCTGCCGCACTCAAGCGGGCGCGCGACGTGGTGGTCAACGAGAAGCGCCAGGCGCTGCTCAACGTCATCTGCCCATACTGATCAAGCGACAAAATCACTCGACAAATCCGATCGCGGCTCTAAACAGAGCGGCGCCCTTGGGAGGAATAACGACATGATGCGGATTGACGCCTACACCCATTTCGTTCCGACGCGTTTCTACAAGGAGGTGCTGTCGGTCGGCTCTTTCGCCGACATCGGCAAGCGCATGCTGGGCGTGCCGAGCATCTACGACGTCAACATCCGCCTCAAGGTGGTCGACAAGTTCAAGGACTACGCGCAGGTCATCACCTATCCGATGCCGCCCCTGGAGATGATGACTAAGGACCCCAACCAGGCGGAAGAATACGCCCGGATCATCAACGACGGCTTCGCCGAGCTGTGCGCCAAGCATCCCGACCATTTCCCGGGCTGGGTCGCGCAGGCGCCGATGACCGCCCCGGACGTCGGCGTGCGCGAGGCCGCGCGCGCCATGAAGATGGGTGCGCTCGGCGTGCAGATCTACACCAACGTCGCCGGCAAGCCGCTCGACAATCCGGAGTTCGAGCCGTTCTGGAAGGCGATGAACAAGACCGGCACGCCGATCTGGCTGCATCCCTCGCGCGGCGCAAGCTTCTCGGACTATCAGAGCGAGCAGAAGTCCCGCTACGAAATCTGGTGGACGTTCGGCTGGTCGTACGAGACCGCCGCCGCGATGGCGCGGCTGGTGTTCTCGCGGATCATGGACAAGTACCCGAATCTGAAGATCATCACGCATCACTTCGGTGGCATCGTGCCGATGCTGGAGGGCCGCATCGGCCCGGGCTGGGACCAGATCGGCGCCCGCACCTCGGACGAAGACCTGCAGAAGGTGGCGAAGTCGTTGAAGAAGCGTCCGCTCGACTACTTCAAGGAAAATTTCTACACCGACACCGCGGCGTTCAGCGGCAAGCCTGCCACGATCTGCGGCCTCGCGTTCTATCCGAACGAGAAGATCGTGTTTGCCTCGGACTGCCCGTTCGATCCGGAGAAGGGCACGTTCTACATCCGCGAGACCCTGAAAATCCTCGATAGCATCGACATGTCGAAGGCGAAGCGGAAGGCGATCATGTACGGCAACCTGGAGAAGATCACCGGGCGGAAGTTGGTGAAGTAGATCGCAACCTCGATAACGATTGCGAAATACGTCATGGCCGGGCTTTGTCCCGGCCATCCACGTCTTGGAACCAAGAAAGGCGTGGATGCCCGGCACAAGGCCGGGCGTATGACGGCTCCAGTGGAGATCGGTGCAAACCGAGCCAAAACTGCGCTAGCGTCCCCGCATGGACGCTGCGCGTAACCTTGAGCTCCAGGAAGACCCGCCCGCCGAAGCGGCAGCGCGCCCGTCGCCGGTGATGGAGCAGTACATCGAGATCAAGGCCGCCAATCCGGACTCGCTGCTGTTCTACCGGATGGGCGATTTCTACGAGCTGTTCTTCGAGGATGCCGAGGTGGCGAGCCGCGCACTCGGCATCGTGCTGACCAAGCGCGGCAAGCATCTCGGCCGCGACATCCCGATGTGCGGCGTGCCGATCCATCGCTCCGACGAATACCTGCACCGCCTGATCGCGCTCGGCCACCGCGTGGCGGTCTGCGAGCAGCTCGAAGACCCAGCGGAAGCGAAGAAGCGCGGCTCGAAGAGCGTGGTGCGCCGCGACGTGGTTCGGCTGGTCACGCCGGGCACGCTGACCGAAGACACGCTGCTCGACGCACGGCGCAACAACTACCTGCTCGCCGTAGTGCGCGCCCGCGTCTCGTCCGCGGGCGAGGACGTGCGTTTCGGCATCGCCTGGATCGACATCTCCACCGGCGAGTTCCGCATCGCCGAATGCGACCGCATGGGCCTTGCCGCGGAGATCGCGCGGCTGGAGCCCGGCGAGATCGTGGTGTCCGACGCGCTCTACAGCGATCCGGAGCTGGCGCCGTATCTGCGCACCCTGCCCGCCGTGACGCCGCTGACCCGCGACGTGTTCGACGGCGCGACCGCCGAGCGGCGGCTATCCGACTATTTCGCGGTCGCTACCACCGATGCGTTCGGCGCGATGTCGCGGCTGGAGCTCAACGCCGCCGCGGCCTGCATCACCTATGTGGAGCGCACGCAGCTCGGCAAGCGGCCGCCGCTTTCGCCGCCGGTACGCGAAGCATCGGGCTCGACGCTGTCGATCGACCAGGCGACGCGCAGCAACCTCGAACTGGTGCGCACGCTTGGCGGCGAGCGACGCGGCTCGCTGCTGGCGGCGATCGACCGCACCGTCACGCCGGCAGGCTCGCCGGCTGCTGGCCCAGCGCCTCGCCGCGCCATTGACCGACCCGGTACAGATCACGCAGCGGCTCGACGCGGTCGCAGTATTCGTTGGCGATGCCGCGACGCGCCAGGAAATTCGCCGGCTTCTCAACGCCGCGCCGGACCTTGCCCGCTCGCTGTCGCGGCTGGTGGTCGGCCGCGGCGGGCCGCGCGATCTCGCCGCGATCCGCGACGGCATCGCGGCGGCCAGCGAGATTGCCGCCCGGCTCGACGGCTTGAACAGTACTCCCGGCGAAATCTCCGAAACGGCGAAGGCGTTGCGCCGACCCGACCCCGCGCTGGCGCAGGAGCTTGGCGCGGCGCTGGCCGACGAATTGCCGCTGTTCAAGCGCGACGGCGGCTTCGTGCGCGCCGGATATCTTGCCGCGCTCGACGAGGCCCGCGCGCTGCGCGACGAATCCCGCAAGGTGATCGCGCAACTGCAGGTCGGATACGCCGACGAGACCGGCGTGCGTGCGCTCAAGATCCGGCACAACAACGTGCTGGGCTATTTCGTCGAGGTGACGGCGCAGCACGGCGACAAGTTGATGACCGCGCCGCTCAACGCGCGCTTCATCCATCGCCAGACGCTGGCCGGCCAGGTGCGCTTCACCACCACCGAGCTGGGCGAGCTGGAGGCAAAGATCGCCAACGCCGCCGACCGCGCGCTGGGGCTGGAGCTGGAGACGTTCGAGCAGCTCTCTGCCAGCGTGGTCGCGGCGAGCGACGCCATCAAGGCGGCCGCCGAGGCGCTGGCCGTGCTCGACGTCGCCGGCGCGCTTGCGGCGCTCGCGGTCGAGCGCGATTACGTGCGGCCGACGGTCGATCCGTCGCTGGAGTTCGTCATCGAAGGCGGCCGGCATCCGGTGGTCGAGCAGGCTCATCAGCGAGCCGTTCGTCGCCAACGACTGCAACCTCACGGCGCAGGCCGAAGCAGGAAAAATCTGGCTGCTGACCGGTCCCAACATGGCGGGCAAGTCGACGTTCCTGCGCCAGAACGCGCTGATCGCCGTGCTGGCGCAGATGGGCTAGCTTCGTGCCGGCAAAGCGCGCCACGATCGGCGTGCTCGACCGGCTGTTCTCCCGCGTCGGCGCCGCCGACGATCTGGCGCGCGGCCGCTCGACCTTCATGGTCGAGATGGTGGAGACCGCGGCGATCCTCAACCAGGCCGGCCCGCGTTCGCTGGTGATCCTCGACGAGATCGGCCGCGGCACCGCGACGTTCGACGGCCTGTCGATCGCCTGGGCGGCGATCGAGCACCTGCACGAGGTCAACCGCTGCCGCGCGCTGTTTGCCACGCACTTCCACGAGCTGACCGCGCTGTCGGCGACCTTGCCGCGGCTCCACAACGCCACCGTCCGGGTCAAGGAATGGCACGGCGAGGTGGTGTTCCTGCACGAGGTGGTGCCCGGCGCCGCCGACCGCTCCTACGGCATCCAGGTCGCCAAGCTGGCCGGCCTGCCGCCGAGCGTGATCGAGCGCGCCAAGGTCGTGCTGGCGAAGCTCGAGGCCGAAGACCGCGCCACGCCGCGCGGCGGCTTCGACGACCTGCCGCTGTTCGCGGCGCCGGCAAAGCTCGCGCCGCCCGATCCGCGAGAGGCCGCGCTCGACACGCTGATCGCAGCCTTGCAGGCGCTCAATCCGGACGAGATGTCGCCGCGCGATGCGCTGGAAGCGCTCTACGCGCTGAAGGCAAAAGCCGCGCCCAAGAAAAGCTAGGCGGGCGACGATTTGTTCCGCTGCTTGAACCCCCAGAGCAGGCCGTTCCACGCCACGCCGATCGCAAGCCCGACGGCATACGACCACCACACGCCGATCGTCTCAGCCAATAAATGCACGGCGAGAAACCCGAGCACCAGACCGAACAGCGGCGCCTGGACGTGCGCCGCCACGCTTGCTGCCGCCGGTCCGCCGATCCGCGGATGCATGATGATGAAAAAGCTGCCCATCGCCACCGGGAACACCGCGAACATGCCGGACGCAAACGAGCCGATGCGATGGCTCGCCACCGTCACGACGGCGACGCAGAGCGAGACGATGACGGCGCGCATGGCGATGTCGGAGCGGTGCGTTTCGGCCTTCGTTGCGAGCCCATCGGTCTGAAAACGGTGGCCGGCCAACGTGGTAGCGGTCAGGACAATCGCATTGAGGAGGAGCGCGCTGCCCGCCGTCCAGGTGAACGTGTGCAGTAGCGCCGCGCCGAGAAACCACACAGCGAAGGCGCCGCCGAGGCTGACCAGAAGGCCTTGCCGCTGCGCCAGCGCCGCATAGCTCAGCGCGAACAGTGCGACCGCCGCGTTGGACACCATGCTGCCGACCGCGCTCGTGGCGATGAACGGCGGCGGATGATCGATGGCGAGGATGATGTACACCGCGCCGGCGGCAGTCGGCAGCGCCGCGATCAGCGCGCCGATGAACGGCCCGCAGCGCTCGACCAGGACCGAGGCCGTGACTACGATCGCCGCGGTCATCGCCATCTTGAGCACAAGCTCAAGCCAGAATACGGGATCGAAGGCCATGAGACCGTTGGGGCTGCGGCAAACGAGGCGTGGCGGAATGGGGCGGCCAGTTATAGACTTTTCCAATAAGAGCGCGGAAGCGCCATCGACAAGGGAGAGGCTGATGTCGAAATGGCTGTGCGCCGTGTTGTCCGCCGGTGCGCTGTGTCTCGCGGGCGCCAGTCACGCTCAAAACTATCCCACCAGGACCGTCACCATCGTCGTCACTGCCGCGGCGGGCGGCGTCACCGACGTGGTGGCGCGCGCGATCGGCCAGAAGCTCAACGAGGCGTGGGGCCAGCAGATCATCATCGAGAACCGCGGCGGCGGCGCGCACATCATCGGCGCATCGGCGGTCGCCAACGCGGCGCCGGACGGCCATACGCTGATGGTGGCGGAGGCCGGAACCTTCGTCATCAATCCGGCGCTCTATTCCAGGGACAAGATCCCGTTCGATCCGGACAAGGCGTTCGCGCCGATCACCGGGCTGGTGCGCATCCATCACGCGATGGTCACGACGCCGTCGTTTCCGGCGAACAGCGTGGCCGACGTCATCGCGATGGCGAAGGCCAAGCCAAACAGCATCACCTACGGCACCGCGGGCGTCGGCTCCGGCCCGCACGTCAACATCGCGCGGCTGCAGAATGTCGCCGGCATCAAGATGGTGCCGGTGCACTATCGCGGCGCGACGCCCTCGCTGAACGACGTGATGGGCGGCCACACCAACATGATGCTGATCAGCGTCAGCTCTGCATTGCCGAACTTCCGCGCCGGCCAGGTGAAGATGATCGGCATCGGCAGCCCCAACGGCTGCCGGATGTCGCGGACGTCCCGACCATCGCGGAGAGCGGCAATTTGCCGGGCTTCATCGCCGGCACATGGTTCGGCATGGCGGCCACCGGCGGCACGCCGCGCGCCGTCGTGAAAAAAATCAACGCCGAGGTGCGTGAAGATCGTCACCGATCCGGCGTTCCGCGAGCGCTTCCTGGCCAAGCAATTGTACGAGCCGATGACCAGCTCGACCCAGGAGTTCGAGGCCTACATCAAGAGCGAGCTGCAGAACTGGGCCAAGGTGATCCGCGAGCAGAATCTCGCCATCGCGCACTAGCGTTTTTGTTTGAGCATGATCTTGTCCGAAAACCGGTCCCCACTTTTCGGGATCATGCTCCAGCGCGCAGTGCGATACGGCGGCGCACCGACCAGACCACGAAATTCCAGACGATCGAGGTCGCGAGCGACAGCGCGTAGGCGGTCCAGGTGCCGAACGCGAGCGCCGCGAGGTAAAGCACCACCAGCGCGGTGGAGAAGCCGGCCAGGCCCCACATGGTGTTCGCCAAGCAGCGCGGCCGTGGCCGGCCCGCCGATGCGCGGCTGGAAGATCAGCATCAGGCTGGTCAGCACGATCGGAAACACCGCGAGCAGGCCGGTCACCGACGGGCCGACCTTGGTGCTCGTTCCGACCACGATGGCGACCAGGCACGCCACCATCGCGGCGCGCAGCGGCATGTCGTACCAGCGCCGCATCACGCGCGGCATCGCCACGTGGCAGTACCGCATCACCAGCGGAATGCAGACCGCAAAGACCGCGACGTTGAACGCGACGACGGTGACGATGTTCCAACCGACGGCGGACAGCGCGAAGGCAAGCGCGAACCAGACGGCCAGCGCGGCGGCCAGGCTCACAACCAACGACTGCCGCTGCGCCAGGACGACATAGATCAGCGAAAAGATGCCGGTCACCGCGTTGGCGGACAGGCTGCCGAGCGCGCTGCGCGCGATGAATGCCGTGTCGTGGTCGAGCGCGAGGAACACGTAGGACGGCGCCGCCGCGATCGGCAGCGTCGCGATCATCGCGCCGATCGCCGGCCCGGATTTTTCGGCAACGATCGACGCTGCCACCACGAAGCCGGCCGTGACGGCCATCTTCAGGGCGAGCGCGAGCCAGAATGCGAGATCGGGGGACATCAAGAACTGGATGCCCCGCTTTCCACCTTCGCTAAAAGCTTCGGCGGACCGAGGCCCTACCCGCCGAAGCCTCGTGCGTAGGCGGGTCGCGAGGGCATGACAAGCCCTCATTCAGCCATCATGGCTCACATGCGATTGAGGCTGATCGCGACCGGCGGGCCCTTGGCGATGGTCTGATAGACCACGCAATAGCGCTCGGTGAGCTTGAGAAGCTGGTCGAGCTGCTCCTGGGTGGCGTCGGTGTCGAGCGCGAAGCGCAGCCGGATCTCGCGGAAGCCGACCGGCGCATCCTTGGCGACGCCCAGCGTGCCGCGGAAGTCGAGATCGCCCTCGGCCGACACGGTGCCCGACTTCACGTTGAGACCGATCGCGGTCGACACCGCCTTGACGGTCACGCCGGCGCAGGCGACCAGCGCCTCCAGCAGCATGTCGCCGGAGCACAGCTCCATGCCCGAGCCGCCGGTCGCCGGATGCAGGCCGGCGACCGCCAGCGCGCGGCCGGTCTCGACCTTGCAGGCGATGCTGGTGTCGTCGAGCGAGCCCTTGGCCTTGAGCGTGATCAGCGCGGCATCGGGATCGCTCTTGTAGCGGTCCTTGATCGGGGCCTGCATCGCGCGCAGTTCGGCGGCATCCATTTCGAAGTCTCCTTGCTTTCGATTGTCATGGCCGGGCTTGTCCCGGCCATCTCGCTTGGGAAAGCACTGTACTCTCCTAAGCGGGATCACCGGGTCTCGCCGCCATAGCGCGTCAAAGACGCGCGTAAACACGCTTATGGCGGCGGCCCGGTGATGACGCGTTAGGTCGGTGTCAGCACCACCCGGCCGACCACCTTGCCGGCGCGCAGCTCGCCCAGCACCGCATTCACGTCGTCGAGCGGCCGGGTCGCGACCGGCACCGGCGGCAAGCCGGTGCGCTTCACCAGTTCGATCAGTTCCGCCATCTCGTGCACGCTGCCGACGTAGGAGCCCTGCACCGTGATGGCGCGCATCGGGAACGGCGGCAGCGAAACCGTGATGTCGCCGCCGTAGAGGCCGACGATGATGTACTTGCCGCCCTTGATCAGGCTGTCGATGCCGAGCCGCGCCGTGCTGGACGAGCCGACCAGATCGATCACCGCCCAGGCGCCGCCGCCGGTTGCCGCGATGATCTGCGCCGCGGCATCGGGCGCGCCGCCGTCGATCACCACGTGCGCGCCGGCCTTCTTGCGCCGCCTCGCGCTTGACCGGATCGATGTCGACCACGATCGCGCCTTGCCGCCCATCGCCTTGTGCAGCGCGAGGCACATCAGGCCGAGCCCGCCGGCGCCGATGATGACCGTCGGCTCGGTCTTGAGCGTCGGGCCGACTTCTTCAGCGCGCCATAGGTGGTGACGCCCGAGCAGGCGAGCGGCGCCGCCTGCTCCGGCGGCAGTCGCCGATGTCGACCAGATAGCGCGGATGCGGCACCATCAGATGGTCGGCGTAGCCGCCGTGCTGAAACACGCCGAGGCTGCGCATGGCGCGGCACAGGTTCTCCTCGCCGCGCTTGCAGACGCGCGCATTCGCCGCAGCCGATCCAGGGATTGACCAGCCGCGCGGTCGCCGATCTTGACGCCCTTGGCCTGCGGCCCGACCGCCACCACCTCGCCGACGTTCTCGTGGCCGAGCGTGATCGGCAGCTTCATGCCGCGGTCGGCGAGGCTGAGCCGCTTGCCGCCGCCGAGATCGAAATAGCCGTCGGAGAGATGCAGATCGCTGTGGCAGACGCCGGCGGCGAGAACCTTGAGCAGCACCTCGGTGCCGGCCGGCTGCGGCGTCGGCTGCTCGTTGAGCTTCAAGCGGCGCGCCGCAGGTGCAGAGTTTGAAGCTACGCATGATCGTCATCCTCGTCATGCCCGGCCATAGCCGTCGAAGACGGCGTCGCTTTGCTCGCCTATGGCGCGGCATCCACGTCTTGCTTCGACAATGCAAGGCGTGGATGGCCGAGACAAGCCTGGCCATGACGGTATCAGATGCCGCAAGCCGGTCTTACCACCACATCGCCTGGCCGGCGGCGGTCTTGGTCTCGCGGTCGTCGACGCTCGCGGCGCGGTCGAGCGAGCGGTCGAGCGCGGCCAGCACGCGCCGCTTGGCGAAGTCGTAACGCGGCCGACTGGCGGTCGCGCGGGCGCGGCAGGTCGATCGCGATCTCGTCCTCGATCCGGCCCGGATGCGGACGCATCACCACCACGCGGTCGGCGAGCACGATCGCCTCGTCGACGTCATGGGTGACGACGACCAGCGTCGGCTTGCCGTCCGCCCACAGGTCGAGCAGATGGTCCTGCAGGTCGACGCGGGTGAAGGCATCGAGCGCGGAGAACGGCTCGTCGAGCAGCAGCACCTCCGGCCGCGTCACCAGCGCGCGGGCGAGCGCGACGCGCTGCGCCTGCCCGCCGGAAAGTTCGCGCGGCCAGACGCCGGCCTTCTCGGTCAGGCCGACGCGCGCGAGCTGCGCCGCGACGCGCTGCTCGCGCTCCTGCCTCGGCCGGTGCTCGAGGCCGAAGCCGACATTGCCGGCGACGGTGAGCCACGGCAGCAGCCGCGGCTCCTGGAACACGATGCCGATCTTCTCATGCGGCTCGGTGATCGGCGATGCCGTCGAGCACGCACCCTGCCCTGGGTCGGCGTGTCGAGGCCCGGACACCGCGCGCAGCAGCGTGGACTTGCCGCAGCCGGAGCCGCCGACCACCGCGACGATCTCGCCCGGCTCGACCTCGAGCGACACGCCTTCGACGGCGCGCACGCCGTTCGGATAGGTCTTGCCGACGCGTTCGAGAAGCAGCATCACGTCCTCGCGAACCGGTCTTCCCAGCGCAGCAGCGGCGCTGTGGCCGGCGCCAGGATGGCGTCGGTGGTCTTGCCGAGGATGGCGAAGGCGACGATGGCGGCGACGATCGGTCGCCGGCTTGCCGAGCTGCTGGCCGTCGATCAGCAGGAAGCCGAGGCCTTGCGACGCGCCGAGGAATTCCGCCGCGACCACGAACATCCAGCCGAGCCCAAGCCCGGCGCGCAGCGACAGCACATAGGCCGGCAGCACCGCCGGCAGCAGGATGCGCCGCACCATCGCGAAGCCGGACAGGCGGAACACCCGGCCGACCTCGACGATCTTGCGATCGACCGAGATCACCGCGCCCATGACGCCGAGATAGACCGGGAAGAACACGCCGACCGCGATCAGGATGATCTTCGAGGCCTCGAAGATGCCGAACCACAGGATGAACAGCGGCACCCAGGCGATCGACGGGATCGAGCGCAGCGCCTGCAAGGTCGGATCGACCAGGCGGTGGGGCAGCGCCGAATAGCCGGTGATGGCGCCGAAGATCGTGCCCGCCAGCAACGCCGCAGACGAAGCCGGCGACCACGCGCGCAGAGCGTCGCCAGCGCATGGCGTCTGCAGTTCGCCGGTGCTCCAGAGCTCCGCGAAGGTCTTGAAGATGACGGACGGCGGCGGCACCAGGCGGCCGTTCGACCAGCCGGCATAGACCGCGAATTCCCAGAACGCCGCGAGCGACGACCGGCAGCAGCAGGCCGAGCGCGGGCCGCAGCGAACCGCGCCAGGCTCGCGTCTTGCGGCGCGGCGCTCTGAGCCGCGGTGGCGGCGCTCGAACTCATGAGAACAAGAGACATAACCGCGCCTTCAAATGCAACAGCCACGCGGCGCGCACGTCCGTCACCCAGGGCCAGGAGGCAGCCCGGGACGACGGATCGCGCTCACGAGTCCGCGGCCTCAGTTGGTCACCGCGACGTAGCGGCCGTCGATCAGATCGTCGACCGCCTTCTTCACGTCGACGTCGGGCTTGATCACGCCGCCCTTCTGCAGCGCGAGGCCGGCCTCGAGGATCGACTCGCGCTGCGCCGGGCCGACGCGGTTGTAGGTCAGGCCGGTGCGCTCCTTGAGCTGCTTGTCGACCACGGCGTCGGTCAAGCCCGGTGACGCCGATGAAGACCTTCTTCAGCTCGGCGATAGTTGGCGAGCGAGTACTTGCGCGCCTCCTCGTAGACCGCGAGCACGCGCTTCACGACGTCCGGATAATTCTGCAGGAACTCCTCGCGCGCGTTGAGGATGCCCCAGGTGTTGGCCTCGGGCTTGCGGAAGAACAGCCTGGCGCCGTCCTCACCTCGTGCTGCGCCATCATCGGATCGAGACCGGCCCAGGCGTCGACGTCGCCGCGGATGAGCGCGGTGCCGCCGTCGGCGTGCTGCTGCACCAGCACCGGCGTGATGTCCTTGTCGGTCAGCCCGGCGCCTAGCAGCGCGCGCACCAGGAAGATGTGCGGATCGGTGCCGCGCACCATCGCGACCTTCTTGCCCTTGAGGTCCTCGACCTTGGTGATCTTGCTGTCCTTGGCGGTGACCAGCGCGGTCCATTCCGGCCGCGAATAGGTGTAGATCGACTTGATCGGGTTGCCGTTGATCTTGGCGACCAGCGCGGCGGAGCCCGCGGTCGAGCCGAAGTCGATCGAGCCGGCGTTGAGGAATTGCAGCGCGTTGCTCGACGAGACGGTCTTCACCCAGCGCACCTTGATGCCGTCCTTGGCGAATTCCTTTTCGAGCAGGCCCTTGTCCTTGAGCAGCATCGACACCGGGTTGTAGGTCGCCCAGTCGATGCGGATTTCCTTCGGCTTGTCCTGCGCGAAGCGCGGCGGTCGGCAGCAGGCCGGCCAGCAGGGCCGAAGCGAGAAGGGAACGTCGGGACAGAACGACTCATCGAGACCTCCACTGTTGCCGGCCACGCGTCTGGCGACACGCGGCCGGCGGTTGATGGAGGCGGGCAAAACACATTAGCCCGCCCGTCAGCTTCATGCGACGGGGCGGGCCCCGACCGCTTTAGCTGCATTTGTTAAGCGCCCGCAAGCTGTTCGCTCAAATCGGCGCTGTCTCGATATTTATTGGCTAAGCCATTGATGGTCAACGAGAAAAATATGGTCTTTTGCGCCGGCGAATTGGCATGGCGTTTCCCGTCAGCGCGGTCTTGGAGTGCGCGTTGTTCCTCGCCTGTTGCGGCGGGCGGTGACATGATCCGCCGCGCTCCGCTATCCGGATGGCGCCATGCTCACGCTCCACCAAGCCTCGCGACGCGACCGTCGAGCTGTTCGACGAGCGCGCGCTCGCGGCCGAGCTCGACGAGCTCGCGAAGGAGCACGGCGGCAACGAGCAGGAGCTGCGCCGCGCCATCGCGCAGCCGCTGAAGAGCGCGCTGGCCGCCGGCCGCGCCGATGCCGAGCAGCATGCTGCTGCAGGACCGCCAGGGCCGGCGCTGCGCCGAGCGGCTGTGCCAGATGCAGGACGACATCATCCGCGTCGCTGTTCGAGTTCGTCGGTCCGGCATCTCTATCCGTCGCAGAACCCGTCCGAAGCGGAGCGCATGGCGATCGTCGCGACCGGCGGCTACGGCCGCGGGCTGATGGCGCCGGGCTCCGACATCGATCTGCTGTTCCTGCTGCCCTACAAGCAGACCGCCTGGGGCGAGTCGGTCGCCGAGGTGATCCTCTATTGCCTGTGGGACCTCGGCCTCAAGGTCGGCCACGCCACGCGCTCGGTCGACGAGTGCATCCGCCAGGCCAAGGCGGACATGACGATCCGCACCGCGCTGCTGGAGTCGCGCTTCCTGCTCGGCGACAGCAAGCTGTTCGACGAGATGATGACGCGCTTCGACAAGTCAGGTCGTGCAGGGCACCGGCGCCGGATTTCGTCGCCGCCAAGCTCGCCGAGCGCGAGGAGCGCCACCGCCGCGCCGGCCAGTCGCGCTATCTGGTCGAGCCCAACGTCAAGGACGGCAAGGGCGGCCTGCGCGACCTGCACACGCTGTTCTGGATCGCCAAGTACGTCTATCGCGTGCGCGACGTCGAGGAGCTGACCGAGCGCGGCGTGTTCGACGCCCGAGGAGCTCAAGCTGTTCCGCCGCTGCGAGGACTTCCTGTGGTCGGTCCGCTGCAACATGCACTTCCTCACCGGCCGCGCCGAGGAGCGGCTGTCGTTCGACATCCAGCGCGAGATCGCGGTGCGGCTCGGCTACACCGAGCATCCCGGGCATGAAGGACGTCGAGCGCTTCATGAAGCACTACTTCCTGGTCGCCAAGGACGTCGGCGACCTCACCGCCATCCTGTGCGCCGCGCTGGAGGACCAGCAGGCCAAGCCCGCGCCGGTGCTGAGCCGGATGATGGCGAAGCTTCGCCCGCGCGGCCGCCGCGCCGCTGCCGGAGGCCGAGGATTTCCTCGACGACAACAACCGCCTCACCGTCGCCGACGCCGGACGTGTTCGCGCGCGATCCGGTCAACCTGATCCGCATGTTCCGGCTGGCGCAGAAGCACAATCTGGTGCTGCATCCCGACGCCATGCGCGCGGCGACCAAGTCGCTGCAAGCTGATCGACGGCGAGCTGCGGCAGAATCCCGAGGCCAACCGGCTGTTCCTGGAAATCCTCACCTCGCACGACGCCGAGATCGTGCTGCGCCGCATGAACGAGACCGGCGTGCTCGGCCGCTTCGTGCGCGCGTTCGGCCAGGTCGTGGCGATGATGCAGTTCAACATGTACCACCACTACACGGTGGACGAGCATCTGCTGCGCTGCATCGGCGTGCTGGCCGAGATCGAGCGCGGCAGCAACGAGGAATTCACGCTCGCCAACGACCTGATGCGCAAGATCCTGCCCGAGCACCGCAAGCTGCTCTATGTCGCGCTGTTCCTGCACGACATCGCCAAGGGCCGGATCGAGGACCATTCGATCGCCGGCGCGCGCATCGCGCGGCGGTTCTGCCCGCGGCTCGGCCTGTCGCCGGCCGAGACCGAAACCGTCGCCTGGCTGGTCGAGCAGCATCTCGTGATGTCGACGGTGGCGCAGTCGCGCGACCTGTCCGACCGCAAGACCATCGAGAATTTCGCCGCCGTCGTGCAATCGCTGGAGCGCATGAAGCTGCTCACCATCCTGACCACCGCCGACATCCGCGCGGTCGGCCCCGGCGTGTGGAACGGCTGGAAGGCGCAGCTTCTGCGCACGCTCTACTACGAGACCGAGCCGGTGCTGACCGGCGGCTTCTCCGAGGTCAACCGCGCCCAGCGCGTCGCGATGGCGCAGGCCGAGCTGCGGGCCGAGCTCAAGGACTGGCCGGCGGAGCGCATCGACGCCTATTTCGCGCGGCACTATCCGGCCTACTGGCTCAAGGTCGACCTGCCGCACCGCGTCG
Source organism: uncultured Alphaproteobacteria bacterium (assembly GCA_963711955.1). Taxonomy (GTDB): domain Bacteria; phylum Pseudomonadota; class Alphaproteobacteria; order Rhizobiales; family Xanthobacteraceae; genus Z2-YC6860. The sequence continues at coordinate 97,277 of CAVQGC010000013.1, forward strand.
CGCATGCGCGGTTCGTGCGCGCAGCCGAGGAAGCCGAGCAAGACGATCGCGACCACGTTCGCGTTCGACGCCGGCGCGCGGCGTCACCGAGCTGACCGTGCTCGCGCCGGACCATCCCTGGCTGCTGTCGAGCCTCGCCGGCGCCTGCGCCGCGGCCGGCGCCAACATCGTCGACGCGCAGATCTTCACCACCACCGACGGCCGCGCGCTCGACACCATCGCGGTGACGCGCGAGTTCGAGCAGGACGACGACGAGGCGCGGCGCGCCGCGCGCATCGCCGACACCATCGAGAAGGCGCTGGGCGGCACGCTGAAGCTGCCGGAGGTGGTGGCGCGGCGCTCGGTGCCGCAAGGGCCGGCTCAAGGCGTTCTCGGTCGAGCCCGAGGTCACGATCAACAACCAGTGGTCAAACCGCTACACGGTGATCGAGGTGACCGGGCCTCGACCGGCCCGGCCTGCTCTACGAGCTGACCGCGACGCTGTCGAAGCTCAGCCTCAACATCACCTCGGCGCATGTCGCGACGTTCGGCGAGCGCGTGGTCGACGTGTTCTATGTGACCGATCTGCTGGGCGCCAAGATCGCCTCGCCGACCCGCGAGATGGCGATCAAGCGCGCGCTGCTGCAGCTGCTGTCGCCGGAAGCGAGCCCGCCGCCGGCCAAGGGCGCAGCGGCGGGCTGATCGGCCCGCGCGTGCAGGCCGGTCGCGTCGAACTGGAATTGAGCGCGAGCGCTCAGCTGGTCTTCGCGCGTCCTGGCCTTGGCCTTCTTCTTCGCCGGCTTGGCGTTGGCCGCGGAGGTTTCCATGCTCGGCTTGATGCCGTACTGATAGATCGGCTGCGCCCAGCTCGGCAGCAAAATCGGCAGGCTGTCGCTCGCCAAGCGATAGCTGTTGTCATTCTGCTTTTGCCAATCCGCCATTGCCGGCTGCTCGGCCGCCGCCTTCTTCTTCGGGCCGCCAAGGCCGGCGATGCCGCGATCATCGCAAGCGCAACAAACAGAGCGATCTTTCTCATTTGCATTCCCCTCAACTCTTGCACCGCACGCGCGGCCCTCAGCGCGCAACGTAGCATGGCAATCCGGACCGGCCAGCCCGATTCACAAGCGGCATGGACTGCCACTGCATTGCCGAACGGCGCCCGGCTGATGCCGGACACCGCTGGCAATCAGCATTGCGTACCCTTCTTCTTCGTCGGCCGCCGTGCGCGTCGGCTTCCACGGCTGGAAGGCATCGCCACGAACTGCAGTGTTCTGCTGTGCCGCTACCGCCGGATCCGGCTTGGCTGCGCCGCCTTCTTCTTGGCGGCCTCCGCGGTCGTCGTCATGCCAACGGCGAAGATTGCTGCGAGTAGAATTGTGCCCTTACGCATTGTCAGTCCCCCAGACTTTGCCCACCGGATCCCCGGTACGCGGCTATGATGCACAAATTGCCGCGGCTTGGAAATGCCTCCGGGACAATCTCAACAGTCTCGCAGCCCGCAAAACCGCGCGTTTTGCCTGCAGCAGCGGCCGGCCGGAACAGCTTAACCGCCCCTTAAACGCGCCGCCGTAGCGTGACGCGTCGCACTCGGCCGCTGGGGCTGCCGAGGCGGTTGCGGACGGGACATGGGACGGCGAAAGGCCAGCGAACGCCGCGAGCCGGTGTTCGACGTCACGCCGGCGCCCGAGCCGGCACAGGCGGATCTCGGCGCACCGCCGAGCGGCGCCGCCGAAGCCCGCGCCGCGAAAGCGCAAGCCGCAAGCGGCGGCGGACGGCAAGCGCCGGCGCACGCGCAGCGAACCGGCTTCGGCCGCGTCGCTCTATTGGGGCGCGGTCGGCTCGCTTGTGGCTGGTGATCGCCGCGATCGGCGCCGTGGTCTGGGTCGGCGTCCATCTGCCGCCGATCCAGTCGCTCGAAATCCCCAAGCGCCCGCCGTCGATCCAGATCGTCGACCTCAACGGCCGGCTGCTCGCCACCCGCGGCGAATTCTGCGGCGATCGCGGTTTCGCTCAAGGAACTGCCGCGCCACGTGCCGCAGGCCTTCATCGCCATCGAGGACCGCCGCTTCTATTCGCACTACGGCGTCGACCCGGTCGGCGTCGCGCGCGCGCTCGTACGCCAACGTGCTGCGGCGCGGCGTGGCGCAGGGCGGCTCGACCATCACCCAGCAGCTCGCCAAGAACCTGTTCCTGACCCAGGAGCGCACGCTCACCCGCAAGGTGCAGGAGGTGGCGCTGGCGCTGTGGCTGGAGCGCAAGTTCAGCAAGACCGAGATCCTCGAACTCTATCTCAACCGCGTCTATTTCGGCGCCGGCGCCTACGGCATCGAGGCGGCGGCGCAGCGCTATTTCAGCAAGCCGGCGCAGAAGCTCACCGTGGCGGAGGCGGCCATGCTCGCCGGCCTGGTGCGCTCGCCGTCGCGGCTCGCGCCGAGCCACAACCCGGACGGCGCCGAGCGCCGCGCGCAGACCGTGCTCGCCGCGATGGTGGACATGAAGTTCGTCACCGACGACACGGCCAAGACCGCGCTGATGCGGCCGGCGCAGGCGGTGAAGGCCGCCGGCGCGGGCTCGGTCAACTACGTCGCCGACTGGGTGATGGACGTGCTCAACGACCTGGTCGGCCGCGTCGAGCAGGACATCGTGGTCGAGACCACGATCGATCCGGTGCTGCAGGCGGCGGCCGAGAAGGCGCTGGTCGACGAGCTCGCCGAAGAACGGCGACAAGGCCGGCGTCGGCCAGGGCGCGATCGTGGCGATGACGCCGGACGGCGCGGTGCGCGCGCTGGTCGGCGGCCGGAACTACGCCGAGAGCCAGTTCAACCGCGCGGTCGCCGCCAAGCGCCAGCCCGGCTCGGCGTTCAAGCCGTTCGTCTATCTCACCGCGATCGAGCGCGGGCTGACGCCGGACACGGTGCGCGAGGACAAGCCGATCTCGATCAAGGGCTGGAAGCCGGAGAACTACAGCCGCGAGTATCACGGGCCGGTCACGCTCAAGCAGGCGCTGGCGATGTCGCTCAACACGGTGTCGGTGCGGCTGACGCAGGAGTTCGGCCCGACCGCGGTGGTCCGCACCGCGCACCGGCTCGGCATCGCCTCCAAGCTCGAGCCGAACGCCTCGATCGCGCTCGGCACCTCGGAGGTGTCGCTGCTCGAACTGGTCGCGGCGATGGCGCCGTTCGCCAACGGCGGCTTCGCGATCACGCCGCACGTCGTCGAGCGCGTGCGCACGGCCAGCGGCAAGACGCTCTACACGCGCGAGCAGCAGAGCCTCGGCCGCATCGTCGAGCCGCGCTACGTCGCGATGATGAACGCGATGATGCACGAGACGCTCGCCACCGGCACCGCGCGCAAGGCCGAACTGCGCCGGCTGGCCCGCCGCGGGCAAGACCGGCACCGTCGCAGGATTTCCGCGACGCCTGGTTCATCGGCTACACCGGCCATCTCGTCACCGGCGTCTGGCTCGGCAACGACGACAACTCGCCGACGCAGGAAGACGACCGGCGGCGGCATGCCGGTCGACATCTGGAGCCGGTTCATGAAGCCGGCGCACCAGGGCGTCGCCGGTCGCAGGCTTGCCCGGACTTGCAGGGCGGGCCGCGGACCGCGGGACTGCTGCCCTCGCTCGGCTGCCGTGGGCACCGGCGCCGGCGCCGCAGCCGACCCGCGACCGGCAACGCGCAGCCCGAATCCGGCGGCGGCATCGACACCTGGCTGCTCGACCGGCTGTTCGGACGGCGCTGATCAGCGAGCGCGCTGGATCGCGCGCCGCAGCTCGCGCGTCAGCACCCACAACAGCAGCGCACCGCAACCCGGCCAGCGCCGAACGCAATCGCAAACGGCCACGCGGTGCCGCCGAGGCATGTGACCGAGGATCGCGCCGACAGCCGCCGAGTTGGTCTGCGTGATGAAACCCGAGCAGCGACGACGCGGCGCCGGCGCGGTCCGGAAACGGCAGCAGCGCGCCGGCCTGCGCCTGCGGCCACGCCATGCCCATGCCGAACATGTAGAGCGTCGACCGCGACGCGACCAGTCCGAGCGCCCGTGCGTGCCGAACGCACGACCAGCAGCGCGCCGAGCCCGCCCGCCGCCATGCCCACCGCGCCGATGCCCATGGTGCGGCCGCTGCCCCAGCGCGTCACGAACCGCGCCGCGATCGACGGTGCCGAGCAGATAGCCGCACGACGCAACCGCGAAGGTGAAGCCGAACGCGAGCGCCGAGAGACCGTAGATGTCCTGCAGCACGAAGGCGCGCGGTGGAGATCCAGGCGAACAGGCCGGCCATGCAGCAGATCGCGATGCCGAGATGGACGACGAAGATGCGGTCGCCCAGGAAGCGGCGATAGGACCGCACGATCGACATCGGCGACACCGGCTCCGGCGCGCGCTGCCGCAGCGTTTCCGGCAGCAGCAGCCAGACCATCGCCGGCCGCCATCGCGCCGTAGCAGAACAGCGCCACGAAGTTCGACCGCCAGCCGAACAGCGGTTTGCAGCACGCCGCCGAGCAGCGGCGCGACCAGCGGCGCGAGCGCCATGATCGCCGCCATGCGCGACAGCTCGCGCCCGATCCGCGCGCCGTCGTACATGTCGCGCACCACGGCGCGCGCCAGCACGATCGCGCCCGATGCGCCGACCGCCTGAACGAAGCGCGCCGCGATCAGCGCCTCGATCGAGGTCGCCAGCGCGCAGGCAAGCGTCGCCAGCGAGATAGATGCCAAGCGCGGCGAGCAGCACCGGCTTGCGGCCGTGCCGGTCGGACAGCGGGCCGTAGAACACCTGCGCGATGGCAAAGCCGAGCAGATAGAACGAGATCGTGAGCTGCACCTGCGCCGTCGGCGCGCCAAGCAGCCGGCCGATGTCCGGCAGCGACGCCAGATACATGTCGACCGACAGCGGCCCCATGCCGGTCAGCAGGGCGAGCAGCAGCGTGAGCGCGAAGGTGCCGGGACGCAGCATCAAGTCGACCTTAGCTCGCGTTCGAAAAAGGGAGGCACCCGATTTCGGACACAGGAATGCGCCGTCGGCGACTTAGCGGAGCCGCTCGCCGGCGCTCTCAGTCCGGCAGGCCGTAGCGGTGCAGGTCGGCGCCGTGCGACGTCGAGCCAGACCTTGGCGCGCTCGGCGTCCGGGCACATCCGGCTGACCAGCCGCCAGAACCGCGGCGAGTGGTTCATCTCGACCAGATGCGCGACCTCGTGGATGGCGAGATAGTCCAGCACGAACGGCGGCGCCAGGATCAGCCGCCAGGAATAGGACAGCACGCCGGTGGTCGAGCACGAGCCCCAGCGGCTCGACTGGTCGCGCACCGAGATGCGCTTGACGCTGACGCCGAGCATGTCCGCCGCACGCCGGCTCGCGACACTCAGATCGCGCTGCGCCTCGCGGCGCAGGAAATCGCCGACGCGGCGCTCGACGTGCGGCGCGTCGCCCGGCGACGCAGATCAGGTTCTCGCCGCCCTCGCCCCGCTCGGTCCAGACCGTGCCGCGCCTGCCGGGGCGATGCACGATGCGATGCTCGACGCCGCGCAACGGCACGATCGCGCCATCGGCGAACGGCGCCGCCGCCGGCAGCCGGCGCAGCCGCGCCGCGATCCAGCCGCCGTGCTTCTGCGCGAACGCCTTGGCCTCGCGCACGCTGCCGCGCGGCGGCATGGTGAGGATCACCTCGCGCGTGGCGGAATGGATGCGCAGCGTATAGCGGCGCGCGCGGCGATGGCGGCGCACGCTGACCAGGTAGATGTCCCGGTCGAACACGATCTGGAAGGTCTGCGGCTCGCTCTGCCGCCGGTCGAGCAGCGCGCGCAACGGCTGCGCGCGCTGTCGAGATGCTGCGGAGCCAGGACGGCGTGCGGCTGCGGCTGGCCATGACGGCGCGCGTGGCCTTGTCGGCGCGAATCTCGATACCGGAAATCTAGCAGATCGGGAGGCCGCCGCTAGCCGACAACCTTCATCAGCGGCCGGCTGCACGGCCGGCCTGCGGGCGGCCGTCGTGCGTCAGCACGAAATCGGCGATCCGCGGCGCGACCTCGGCGCGGAAGCGCGAGCCGTTGAACACGCCGTAGTGGCCGACGCCGAGCTGCAGATAGTGCGCCTTGCGCTCCGCCGGAATGTTGACGCACAGCCGGTGCGCCGCCTCGGTCTGGCCGACGCCGGAGATGTCGTCGTTCTCGCCCTCGATGGTGAGCAGCGCCGCGTTGCGGATCGCGGCCGGATCGACCGGCCGGCCGCGATGCGTCATCTCGCCCTTCGGCAGCGCGTGGCGCACGAACACGGTATCGACCGTCTGCAGATAATACTCGGCGGCGAGATCCATCACCGCGAGATACTCGTCGTAGAACTCGCGGTGCTTCTGCGCCGAGTCGCCGTCGCCCTTGACGAGATGGACGAACAGATCGCGGTGCGCATCGACGTGCCGGTCGAGGTTCATGCTGACGAAGCCGTTGAGCTGCAGGAAGCCCGGATAGACGTCGCGCATCACGCCGGGATGCGGGAACGGCACCTTGGTGATGACGTTGCGGCGGAACCAGTCGACTGCCGCGCTCCTCGGCGAGCTTGTTCACCGCCGTCGGATTGCTGCGGGTGTCGATCGGTCCGCCCATCAGCGTGATCGAGCGCGGCGCATAAGGATCCTTGTCGGCTTCCATCAGCGCGGTCGCCGCCAGCACCGGCACCGACGGCTGGCAGACCGCGATGACATGGGTGTCGCCGCCGAGGCGATGCAGGATGCTGATGATGTAGTCGATGTAGTCGTCGAGATCGAAGCGGCCCTCCGACAGCGGCACCATGCGCGCATCCACCCAGTCGGTGATGTAGACGTCGTGGTTGGGGAGGAAGGCTTCGACCGTGCCGCGCAGCAGCGTGGCGTAGTGGCCGGACATCGGCGCGACGATCAGCACCTTGGGCTGCGGCCGGCGCGGCATGTGGCAGAACATGCGCTCGAAGTGCAGCAGCCGGCAGAACGGGCGCTGCCAGACGGTGGCGATGTGGATCGGCGCGCGCTCGCCGCCGACCATGGTGGAATCGATGTCCCACTCCGGCTTGGCGTAGCGCCGCGTCGAGCGCTCGAACAATTCCATCGCCGCGGCGACCGACTTGCCGTAGGTGGTGTGCGCGAGCGGATTGAGCGGGTTCTTGAAGTAGAGCTGCGTCACGCCGGCGAGCGCGCGGGCGGGATTGAGCGCAGCGTGGCCCATCTCGTAGAGCCCAATAGAGGCCGTTCGAGAGGACCGGGCCGCCAGAAGCCGGTGCCCCGCCAAATTCCCCAATCGCCATTTCGGGACCCCGGCCCGTTTGTTGCGGCTGCAGCATAGTGGACGGTTCATTGCCATACCGTCAACATGTGGGTGATTTTTCGGCCGCTGCTATCGCCTGGAAAACAAAGGATTTTTTCGCCGGCTGGGTGCCACCGGCGAATTAGCCGGGGATTAGTCGCCGCCCTGCAGCAAAGTGCCGTGCGGGCGGGCGCTCTTGAGCAGCGCCAGGAACGCGATCATGCTGCCGCGAACACCACCGCGTTGAGCGCGAACGCCTGCAGCATCAGGTCGGCGCGGAACACCTTGTCGATCAGCAGCGCGCGCATGCCCTCGAACACGTAGGTCGGCGGCAGCATCCAGGCGAAGATCTGCAGCCAGTCGGGCAGCACCGACACCGGGTAGTAGACGCAGGTCAGCGGCAGGAACAGGAACATGATGCCCCAGGCCAGGTTCTCCGCGCCAAGACCGTTGCGCAGCAGCAGGCCGGCGACGACGAGCGCGACCGCCCATCCGGTCAGGAACAGGTTGAAGACGAACACGGCAAGCGCGAGCCCCATGGCCCACAGATTGAAGCCGAAGAACGCGATTGCGAGCAACGTGACCGGGATCGTACCGATCGCCAGCCGGATGATGCTCATGGTCATCAACGCGACGACGAATTCGCTCGGCCGCAACGGGCTCATCATCAGGTTGCCCATGTTGCGGGAGTACATCTCTTCGAGAAACGATATCGAAAAGCCGAGCTGGCCCCGGAACAGGATGTCCCACAGGATCACGGCGGCGACGAAGGTGCCCGCGGCCTGCGCGAAGAAGTTGGAGTGCTGCGCGACATAGAGCTGAAGGAAGCCCCACATCAGCATCTGCACCATCGGCCAGTACATCAGATCGAAGATGCGCGGCCACGACGACTTGATCACATACCAATGCCGCAGCACCATCGCGCGCGACCCGGCGCAGCGAGAAAGCGACGTAGTCGGGAGATTGCACGCTCATTGCGCCGCCTCCGCGCTTCGCCGCGGCCGCGCGCGATGTCGAGGAACACTTCTTCGAGATTGGTGCGGCCGTAGCGCGCGATCAGGTTGGCCGGCGTGTCGTCGTCCACGATCTTGCCCTGCTTCATCATGATGACGCGCTCGCACAGCCGCTCGACCTCGCCCATGTTGTGCGAGGCGAGCAGCACGGTGGCGCGGCGACTGCGCGATAGCGCTCGAGCCAGCCCGCACCCAGTCGGCGGTGTCGGGATCGAGCGACGCGGTCGGCTCGTCGAGCAGCAGCACCTCGGGCTCGTTGATCAGCGACTTCGCCAGCGCGACGCGGGTCTTCTGGCCGGACGACAGCTTGCCGGTCGGCCGGTCGAGCAGATCGGTGAGGTCGAGTTCCTCGGCCAGCGCCTGCGATGCGGCCGGCGACGTCGGCAACGCCATAGAGCATGCCGAACACCTTGAGGTTCTGCCGCACCGTGAGCCGCATCGGCATGTCGACGTAGGGACTCTCGAAATTCATGCGGTGCAGCACGCGGTGGCGCTGCCGCGGCATCTCGGCGCCGAGCACGGTGACGCGGCCGGCGGTCGGCTGCACCAGTCCCATGATGGTGGCGATGGTGGTGGTCTTGCCGGCGCCGTTGCCGCCGAGCAGCGCGGTGCACGAGCCGGGCTCGAGCGCAAACGAGATGCCGTCGACCGCGGTCACGGTCTTGTAGACCTTGACCAGGCGATCGACGGCGATGGCGGGTGATGGACGTCATGGGCGGATTCGTGCCGCAGATGTGACCCGCCACGCCGCCCGGCGCAAGGCCCTAGAGGCGCGTCACATCTTCCAGATGCGCGTCCGGGTCTTCCTCGGGAACCGACGCATGGCCTCGACCTCGATGCTGGCGTCCTTGTCGAAGATCGAGCGTGGTGGGCAGCGATGTCGTAGCCCGCCTTCCAGACATTGAGCTCGTAACGGCCCTTCGGCAGCCGTGATCTCGGCGAGCCCGCGACCGCCCGGTTTCCGCGCGATAGGCGCCAAGCCGAACCAGCGCCTCCTCGACCGGATGGGCGGTGTCCTTCTCGATCACCTTGACGGTCAGCGTGTGCTCGGGCGGCCGCACGATGGCGGCGCTGAAGCTTGACGATGCGTCGTCGTGCGGCAGCTCCAGTTCGGCCGCCTCGAACCGCGCCGTCCAAGACGCCATGCCCTCCTCGGCCGGCGCGAGCGAGCACCAATTCGGTCCAATAGAGCGCCGCGGTTCCCGGCCACGGCGCATCGCCGAGCACGCCCCGCGCCACGACCTCGCCGTCGCGGCAAATTTCGACGCCGCGGCCCTTGAGCTCGCAATCGGCGGCGGATTTGGCGCCGACCTTGACCTTGAACGGCGCGCCGGTCACGACCGGCGACGGGATGTCCCAAACCGCCAGGCTGGTGGACTGCGGCCTGCGCCTGCACCGCGGACGGCAAGCACGGCTTCCTCATGGCGCGTGCCGGCCAATCTCGTGCGCCGGCAGCACGAAGTGCCAGACGTGCTCGCCGACGCGCGGCGGCACTTTAAGGACGATGTCGCCGGTTTCGCTGACCGCGCCGTCGTGGCTCGCGAACGCATGCGAGCGTCTGCGAGCCATCCGGCGCGATCACCTGGATCGCCATGCCGCTGCGATCGCGTCCCGCCGGGCACGACGCGCGCAACCGCACGACGACAGTCGCTTCCGGCCGCCGCCTCGATGGGCACCGGCTCGCTCACCTCGAGATGAACGAGCGCAGCGGCCGGGCGAACCGTCATCACCGCTGGCCTGACGTTTCAGCGACCTTGGCCCTCGCCGCATGCCGGCCGGCCAGCCGGCCGAACACGATGCAGCGCGTCAGCCCGTGCTGCGCGAAGCCGCCCTGCGACTCGCCGGCGCAGTAGAGGCCGGGGATGATCTCGCCGCGGGTGTCGATCACCTGGGAATCGATGTTGGTGCGCAAGCCCGGTGTGCGTATCGTGCAGGATCGGCGTCGCCCAGGCCGCGTAGAACGGCGGCTTCTCGATCTTGTGCAGCGGCGTCGGCTTCTTGAAGTCGGCGTCGGCGCCCGCCGTGACGAACCCGTTGTAGCGGTTCACCGTCTCCTGCAGCACGTCGCCGGAGATCGGCTTCTTCTGGTAGCGGATTCTTGATCTTGCCGGCCAGCTCCGAGAGCGTGTCGGCGCTGTAGAAATAGCCGTCGGGATCGACGTGCGGCGGCTCCGGCTTCCACTTCTCGCGGACCACAGCGTCGGCGTCGAAGATCGCCCAGATCGGGCCGCCGCCGTTGAGCTTGGTCTTGTCGCCGTTGTAGCCCATCGCCGCGGCGAAGAACTTGTGCGAGCCGTCGACCTCGTTCCAGAACCGCTGGCCGTTCTGGTTGACGAAGATCATGTTCTGCCAGTCGCGCACCGTGAGACCGGTGGCGCGCGCCAGCGGGAACATCGGACTGTCGGGCTCATAGACCAGCGATGAATAGCCCCAGCGGCAGCCGATGTGCCGCGTCTTGGTGATGGCCGCGCCGTCGTCGATGGTCTGGTTGCCGGTGGCCCACAGCGACGCGCCGATGTCCATCGCGGCAAGCTCGCCGTCGGCGCCCTGATGCACATAGGGCTCGCAGGCCTGCTGATATTCCTCGGTCAGCCGCGGATCGAACATGCGGCGGAAGTTGACGTTGCCGCTGTGGCCGCCGGTCGCGATGATCACGCCCTTGGTGGCGCGGATGTTGACCGGATTGCTGCCGTTGACGGTGGTGATGCCGAGCACGCGGCCGGCATTGTGCTTCTCGCGCACGATCGAGGTCATCTTGTGCTTGAGGAAAATCTGCACGCCCTTCTTGCGCGCGCTCTCCTCCAGCCGGCGCACCAGGCCGGAGCCGTTGCGGTTGCGCCGCGGCGCGATGATCTGGCTCGGGATGTGCCATTCCTTGGTGACGAAGATGCGATCGACCGTCGAAGCGTCGGGCGAGCGGATCGGCTTCTCGATGAACTCGACGCCGTTCTCGATCAGGAAGTCGTAGGTCGCGACGTTCTCGTCGGCAAACACGCGAACCAGGTCGCGGTCGCTCAACTTGCTCTCCGCGATGGTCGTAGCGCACCCAGTCGGCGAAAATCTGGTCGGCCGTGTCCTTGATGTCGAGCTTCTGCTGCAGGGCATGGCCGCCGCCGACCTGCACGCGGCCGCCGCTGAGCATGCCGCGGCCGCCGATGTCGTAGTTTTCATCGACGATGATGACCGATGCGCCGTTGTCCCGCGCCGTGATGGCGGCGGGCAGGCCGGCGACGCCGGCGCCGATCACCACCACATCGACGGTGTAGTCCCACCGGATGCTGCCGTTGGCTTGCGCGGCGGCTTGCGTCGAGCCGATCGCGACGGCGCCGACGCCCGCGGCCGCGCCTTGGCGAGAAAATTGCGTCTGCTGACGCTTTCCGCCGTGCGAATGCTGGATGCACGGTCGCCTGTCGGCTTGCCCATGGCCTGACCCTCCCGATGTGCAATTTGGTTTTATTGGCATCATCTTGACCTTGCGCGCGGCGGGGTCAAGGCACCAAGCGGGCCCGCGGCGGCCGGTGAATGGACTCTGCATGTCGAGTGCCTCGGGCTTGGGTTTTTATGCTGACGGTCGTCGGGATGGCCGCAGCACCGCGCACGCCGATCACGCTTGCGATGCCTCGATCGGGGAGCCGGGCTGGAAGATGATCGCGAGTCCACGAGACAGTCGACGTCAAGGACGGCGCGCCGTTGCAGTCCGGCGGCGATTGGTTCGTCGAGCGCACCACCACTGTGCTGCCGCTCTGCAATTACATCAACGCTGCCGGCAACTACAGCCTGCGATCCTACTCGCTGTCGCCGGAAGACCAAGACGGAGCGCGTCACGATCTGCAAGGGCGCGACGCCGGTCGCGCCTTATACGGGTGCGTGTCCGCCGAAATAAGCGTTCAATCGTTGCGCTGGGCCGCGTGCCGGCCGGCGATGCGGCCGAACACCATGCAGCGGGTCAAGCCATGCTGGGCAAAGCCGCCCTGCGATTCGCCGGCGCAATAAGGCCCGGGATCACCTCGCCGCGCGTGTCGATCACCTCGGCGTTGGTGTTGGTGCGCAGCCCGGTCAGCGCGTCGTGCAGCGATCGGCGTCGACCAGGCCGCATAGAACGGCGGGCTGTCGATCTTGTGCAGCGGGGCATCGGCTTGTGGAAGTCAGTGTCGACGCCGTCCGCAGCGAACGAGTTGTAACGATTCACCGTATCCTGCAGCGCGGCGCCGGACATGGCGGCTTCTGATACGGATTTTTGATCTTTTCGGCGAGCTCCGGAAGCGTGTCGGCGCTGAAGAACTAGCCGTCCGGATCGACGTAGCGGCGGCTGCGGCTTCCAGTTCTCGCGCCTGGCCGCATCGGCATCGAAGATCGCCCAGATCGGGCCGCCGCCGTTGAGCTTGGTTTCGTCGCCGTGATTGGCGAGCGCGGCGTCGAAGAATTTGTGCGAGGTGTCCGTTTCGTTCCAGAACCGTTCTGCCGAACTGGTTCACCAGGATCAACGTTCTGCCAGTCCTCGACCGTGAGGCCGGTGGCGCGCGCCTGCGCAAACATCACGCTGTCCGGCTCCCAGACCAGCGAGTTGTAGCCCCAGCGGCAGCCGATGTGCGCCGTCCTGGTGATCCACACGCCGGCGTGGATGGTCTGGATCGCCGTTGCCCAAAGCGCGGCGCCGATGTCCATCGCCGCGAGTTCGCCGTCGGCGCTCTGGTGTGCGTAAGGCTCGCCCGCCTGCTGGTACTCCTCGGTCAGACGCGGATCGAACATGCGGCGAAAATTGACGTTGCCGATGTGCCCGCCGGTGCAGACCACGACGCCCTTGCGCGACTGGATGTTCACGGTGCGGCCGCCGTTCGCGGCGGTGATGCCGATCACGCGGCCGGCGTTGTGCGTCTCGCGCACGATCGAGGTCATCTTGTGCTTGAGCAGGATCTGCGCGCCCTTGCTGCGCGCGCTTTCTTCCAGCCGCCGCACCAGGCCGGAGCCATTGCGATTGCGATGCGGCGCGATGACGCCGCTTGGGATGTGCCATTCCTCCGTGACGAAGATGCGGTCGACCGTCGATGCGTCGGGTGAGCGGATCGGATTTTCGATGAACTCGACGCCGTTCTCGATCAGAAACTCATACGTCGAAACATTTTCATCGGCGAAAACCCGCACCAGCTCACGGTCGTTGAACCGGCTTTCGGCATGATCGTGACGTACCCAATCCTGGTAAATCTGCTCCGGCGTATCCTTGATGCCGAGCTTCTTCTGCAAGGCATGGCCGCCGCCGACCTGCACGCGCCCTCCACTGAGCATGCCGCGGCCGCCGATATCGAAATTCTCGTCGATGACGATGACCGACGCGCCGTGGTCGCGCGCAGTGATGGCGGCCGGCAAGCCTGCGGCTCCGGCGCCGATCACGACCACATCGGCCGTATGATCCCAGCGGATGGTGTCGGTGGCATCGCCGCTCATTGCGGGCGGCATTATTGACTTGGACGGCGTCGGGTCAAGGACATCCAGCCTGGATGCCGCGATTGGCCGGCAAGCCGCAAAGGTGGCTGGTTCGACCCCGATGCACTAAGTTGGGGCATGCTCGACGACACCCTGGACCAGTTGCACCTGCCGCAGCGGCGCAACGTGCGCCTCGACACCTTGCTGCGGCTGCGCTGGCTCGCGATCATCGGCCAGTCCACCGCCGTCGTGGTGGTGCACTACGGCCTCGATTTCCCGCTGCCGATCTGGGCCTGCCTCGCCGTCATCGCGCTGTCGGCGTGGCTCAACGTGGCGTTACGCGTGCGCTTCAGCCCAACACAACGGCTGGAACCGGAGCGCGCGGCCTGGTTGCTCGCCTTCGACATCGCCGAGCTCGCGGTGCTGCTGTTCCTGACCGGCGGATTGCAGAACCCGTTTGCCTTCCTGTTCCTGGCGCCGGTGCTGCTGTCGGCGACCGCGCTGCCGCCCCGCCTCACCTTGATGCTCGGCGGCTTTGCCGTGCTGTGCGCCACGATCCTGGTGTTCGCGCACTACCCGCTGCCCTGGGATATCGAGGACCCGCTGGAGCTGCCGTGGATTTATCTGCTCGGCGTCTGGCTTTCGATCCTGCTCGCGATCGGCTTCATCGGCGTCTACGCGTGGCAGCTCACCGAGGAAGGCCGCCAGCTCGCCGAGGCCCTCGCCGCCACCGAACTGGTGCTGGCGCGCGAACAGGCGCTGTCGCAGCTCGACGGCCTCGCCGCCGCCGCGGCGCACGAGCTCGGCACGCCGCTTTCCACCATCTCGGTGATCGCCAAGGAGCTGGAGCGCGCCATCGAGCCGAATTCGCCGCACGCCGACGACGTGAAGCTGCTGCAGGAGCAATCGCAGCGCTGCCGCACCATCCTGGCAAAGCTCAACGAACTGCCAAGCTCCGAGCCGTTCGACAGCGTACCGCTGTCCGCCCTAATCGAGGAGGTGGTCGCGCCGCACCGCAACTTCGGAGTCTCGATCGACGTCGATATGCCGCCGGCGGCGCCCGTCGGCGCGCGGAATCCGGCGATCCTCTACGGCCTCGGCAATCTCCTGGAAAACGCTGTCGACTTCGCGCAGGAGCGCGTCGAGGTCACGGCCGACTGGACCGGCGACGACGTCGCCGTGGTCATCAGTGACGACGGGCCGGGCTTCGCGCCGGAGATCCTGGACCGGATCGGCGAGCCCTATGTGCGTTCCAGCAAGCGGCGGCGCATGAATGCCGGCGGCGAAACCACCGGATTGGGCCTGGGCTTCTTCATCGCCAAGACCCTTCTGGAACGATCCGGGGCGACGCTTAACTTCGAGAACCGCGTGTTCCCGGATCGCGGCGCCGTGGTCAAGGTGCGCTGGGGCCGCACGGATTTCGAGCGGCCGATGGTATTTGCTGCCTCTTGAGCCGCTGACCCAACCCCTCTACGTTGGAGCATCTGGTGGGCGACAGGGCAGGAAACGACCATGACTATCGCCATCGCCAAAGATTCCAAGCCGCTCGCCGACCTGGCTGAACGTTCGTTGCTCATCGTCGAGGACGACAAGTCGTTCCTGCAGCGATTGGCGCGCGCCATGGAGTCCCGCGGCTTCGAGGTCACCACCGCAGAAACGGTTTCGGACGGCCTGATGCAGGTCGAAAGGTCCGCCCCAGCATTTGCGGTGGTCGACATGCGGCTTGGCGACGGCACCGGGCTCGACGTGATCTCCGCGCTGAAGCACCGCCGGCCTGACGCCCGCGCCATCATCCTTACCGGCTACGGCAACATCGCCACCGCAGTGAACGCGGTGAAAATCGGCGCGGTCGATTATCTCGCCAAGCCGGCCGATGCCGACGACGTGGTCGCCG
The DNA here is from genome assembly GCA_963711955.1 of uncultured Alphaproteobacteria bacterium. GTDB lineage: Bacteria > Pseudomonadota > Alphaproteobacteria > Rhizobiales > Xanthobacteraceae > Z2-YC6860. Next base: position 112,856 of record CAVQGC010000013.1, read on the forward strand.
CGCTGCTGGCGATCGAGGGACGCAAGGCCGAGCCGCCAGAACATCCGATGTCAGCCGACCGCGTGCGCTGGGAGCACATCCAGCGCATTTATGAATTGTGCAACCGCAACGTCTCGGAAACCGCGCGCCGCCTCAACATGCATCGGCGCACGCTGCAGCGCATCTTGGCGAAACGCGCGCCGCGTTAGCGCGCGGAGGCCGGCGATACAGCCCGCCGGTTCAAGGAGAAAGCGATGCTGCAAGGCCGGCTCATCGCCTGCGCGATCACGCTTGCATTGCTCTCACCTGCGTCGGCGCAAACCTGGCCGGCCAAGCCTGTGCGAGTCATTTCGCCGGTGACGATGGGCAGCGCGGTCGACATCGCCGCGCGCGCAATCGCCGAACAGCTCTCCAGCCAGTTCGGGCAGCCTTTTGTGGTGGAGAACCACACCGGCGCCGGCGGCACCAGTCGGCATGCGCGTCGTCGCCAAGTCCGCTCCCGACGGCCACACGATTCTCATTCACTCCGCCGCGCACGTGATCCAGCCTTCGACCTTTCCCAATATCGGGTTCCATGCCGGGCGCGATTTCGCAGGCGTGATGCCGCTGATCAACGTGCCGCTGGTGCTGATCGCTCTCGAAATACAAAACGCTTAAGGACCTCATCACCGCGGCAAAGGCGAAGCCCAATGCGGTCAGCTATGCCACTGTCGGCTACGGCGCGGCCGCCCATCTGACCGCCGAGCGGCTCCGCCTCGCCGCCGGCTTCCAGGCGCAACAGGTTCCGTTCCGCGGCGCCCCGGAAGCGGTCAACGAGGTATTGGCCGACCGTGTCGATTTCTACTTCAGTCCGGTGCTCGCCGCCTTACCGCTGATCCGCGACCGTAAGCTCAACGCGCTCGCGGTGTCGAGCTCCAAGCGCGCCGCTGCGCTGCCCGACGTGCCGACCACGATCGAGGCCGGCTATCCCAATTCCGACTACAACTTCTGGATCGGCATGTTCGTGCCGGCGAAGACGCCGCGCGACATTATCGACAAGCTCTACGAAGCGACGCGCAAGGCGATGGCGCTCAAGAGCGTGCAGGACAAGCTCTCCGCGCTCGGTGGCGAGCCGATGTCGATGACGCCCGCTGAATGGGACAAGTTCCTGCAATCGGAAATCGCGATGAACGCCGCGCTGGTGAAGGCCGCGGGCATCAAGCCGAATCCGTAGCTGGCGCGTAATCACTGCGTCCGCTCCGCCTGTCACGCCCGCGAAGGCGGGCATCCAGTACCCTGCGTTGTATCAGTGATTGTTGCATTTCGGGCAACGACACCTCGGTATTGAAGCGATGGCAGCGGCTACTTGATCAGATTTCCAACCCGCTCGATGATCGGCTTCGGCGTCGCGTAGATTTTCGCGATCAGCGCGGCGAGGTGCTCGCCGTTCTCCGGTTCGACCTCCAGCTTGCTCTTATTGGCGTCGGCGAGGAATTCCCTATCTTTCATCGTCGCGCTGAACGCATCGCGCAGCATCTTCAAGCGGTCTGGCGCCAGATCGGGCGGCGCGACGAACGGCCGTCCGATGCCCTGCCCCGCGTAGAGAAACTCGAGCAATTGCCGCTCCTCGGCGTTGCGCGCGAGGTCGAGCACGAACGGCACGCCCGGCAAGCTAGGATGCGGCGCAACGCCGCCCTGCAGCAGCACGGTGACCTTCTTGCCCGGAATCCAGTCGGGCCGGCGATTGTGGATGCTGTCGAGGCTCTCGCAGATGCCGTCGACCTCACTGCGTTCCATCGCAAGGAACACGTCGGCCGACGAACGAAAGCCGCTTACCAGCTTGAATTTATAGCCGAGCAGCTCGTTGAGCACCTTCGGATAGGAGCGCGTACCGGTGCCTGGCCCGGTGTCGCCAAGGACCAGTTCGTTGCCACGCAAGTCCAGCACATTCTTCACCGCGGCGGTGGCGTTGGCGATGCAGACGTTGTGCTCGGTGGCCGGGCTGCCAAGCCAGGAGAATTTGGTGGCGTCGAAGCGCGCGCCGGGCGCGCCGGTGAGCGGGCCGAGCGCGGCGTCGCGGGCGATGATGCCGATCACCGTGCCGTCCTTCGGCGCGGCGTTGTACATGTGGCTCGCCGCCACGTAGCTGCCGGCGCCCGGCATGTTTTGCGGCACCACGCTCGGATTGCCAGGCAGGTGCTTGCCGATATGCCGGCCGACCGTGCGCCCCCACAGATCGTAGCCGCCACCCGGCCCGAAACCGATCACCATCGTCACGGTCTTGCCGGCGAAAGGCTGTGCCGACGCCAGCGAAACGCCGGTCAGCAACGCGGCGACCACAGTCACGACCCTGATCGCAAACATCGTTCTACAGCTCGGATTCATAGGGGCCGGTCGGATCGATCAGCGATTGCAGCCGCAGCGAAGCGATACGAGCAATGGTCAGCATCATGCTCTTGCGCGTCGAGGCATGCAGCTTGTGCTCGGGCGCCTCGCACATGATCTCCGCGCCGAATCCATCAGCTACGATCAGACCGGTGTCCGGCGGAAATATCTCGCACGGCACTTCGGTCGTGGTCGCGAAGAACAGCCGATCGCAATGCATCCGGTAGTCGATCCACTTCTGGTCGGCGCGGAAATCCGCGACCGACGACTTGATCTCGACGATCCAGATCTCACCATCGCGACCGAGCGCCACCAAGTCGGCGCGGCGGCCCGAGGCAAGCGGCAACTCGCTGACGCAGCAGAAGCCAAGCGAGATCAGCAGGCGCGCGGTGCCACGCGCTACCGCAAGCGCGGTCTGCGACTGTCGGCCGTCGATGCGGAATCTGTGCAGCCCTGGCGAGCGCTCATTTGCCTTTGCCCAGTTCCATGATCATGCGAGTCAGCAGATAGAACCGCGGCGGAATGCTGGCGAGCTCGATGAATTCTCGGTCGGTGTGCGCATTGCCGCCGACGATGGCCAGCCCGTCCAGCGCCGGCTTGAAAACCCCGGCGGCGAAGCTCGAATCCGCCGCGCCGCCGCTGCCTTCGAGCTTCAGCGTCTTGCCGAGCTCGGCATAGATCGACTGCGCCATCTTGGCAAGTGCGTCGGTCTGAGCGTTCTGCGGCATGATCGGAAAGCTGCGCACCAGCGTCGCGGTCACCTCGTGTCGGGGATCAGCTTGCTGTTCTTCGCAATCGCCGCCGCTTCACGCTCGACCCGGTCGAACTCCTCGCTGACTAGCGCGCGCACGTCTGCGTACGCCGTCGCAAAATCGGGAATGACGTTAGAGCGGTCGCCGGATTGCAGCACGGTGACGTTCACCGAGGTCTGCTTCTGCGGGTTGCCGAGCTTGGCCACCTGTAGCACCTGGTTGGCCAGTTCCATCGCCGCGTTGCGGCCCTGCTCCGGCGAGCCGCCGGCGTGCGCGGCCCGGCCCTTCACCTCGATGGTGAGCCGCGCCGAGCCCTTGCGCCAGATCACGATGCCGTCGCCGGGCCGGCCGGCTTCGAGATTGAGCGTAACGTCGTGTTCTTTGGCGAGCCGCTCGATCAGCGCGCGGGTGCCGCGCGAGCCGGTTTCCTCGTTGGTGTTGAGAAGCAGCGTGATGCGCGCGTAGTCTATGAATTTCAGGTCCTGCAGGATTTTCAGCGCATGAGATCGCTGTGACGATGCCGCCCTTGTCGTCGGACACGCCCGGCCCATAGGCGCGCTCGCCTTCGATGCGGAACGGCCGCGCCGCCGCGGTGCCCTTGCGAGAACACCGTGTCCATGTGCGCCATCAGCAGGATGCGGCCAGTGCCGGACCCGTGAAGGCTGGCGACGATGTTGTCGCCGACCGCGGGCCTCAGCCGGCGAGAACTTCGATGTCGGCGCCAAGCTTGCGCAATTCCTCGACCGCGATCGCGCCGACTTGCACGAAGACCGTCCGCGTAGCCAGTGCCGGAATCGATGTTGACCAGCCGCTCCAGCAGCTTGAGCGCGTCGGCCTGGTAATGCTGGGCGCGGTCGAGAATTTGCTTGTTCGGCTCGCCGCAATGGCCGAAACCGATCAGAAGCGCCAGCGCGGCGCCGAAAACGAGCGCACGCGTCATCGCCCGCTCCCTGCTACCCGCGCGCCGTTCGCCCGCTCTGGAAACGCCTTGGCCAGTCCCTCCCGCGTCGCCGGCAGCACGCCCCGCTCGGTGATGAGGCCGGTGACGAGCCGCGCCGGCGTCACGTCGAAGCCGTAGTTGGCGACGGCCGAGCCATCCGGGATCACCGTGACGGTCTCGATGCGGCCGTCTGCGGTGCGGCCGGTCATGGTGGCCTGCTCGTCGCGCGCCGCGCTGCTCGATCGGGATTTCCGCAACGCCGTCGCTCACCGTGAAGTCGATGGTCGGCGACGGCAGCCAACATAGAACGGCACGCCGTTGTCCTTGGCGGCCAGCGCCTTCAAGATACGTGCCGATCTTGTTGCAGACGTCGCCGCGCGCGGTGACGCGGTCGGTTCCGGTGATCGACCATGTCGACCATGCCGTGCTGCATCAGATGGCCGCCGGTGTTGTCGGCGATCACGGTATGCGGCACGCCGTGCTGGCCGAGTTCCCAGGCGGTAAGCGAAGCGCCCTGGTTGCGCGGCCGCGTCTCGTCGACCCAGACGTGGAGCGTCATGCCTTTGTCGTGCGCGGTGTAGATCGGCGCGGTCGCGGTGCCGACGTCGACGGTCGCAAGCCAGCCGGCGTTGCAATGGGTCAGCACGTTGACCGGCTCACCCGGCTTTTTCGCCGCCGCGATGTCCTCGATCAGCTTGAGGCCGTGGCGGCCGATCGCCTGGTTGATGGCGACGTCCTCGTCGCAAATCTCCGCTGCGCGCTGGTAGGCCGCGGCGACGCGCTCGCCGCGCGGCCGGTTGCGCACCACGGCGACCATCTCGTCGAGCGCCCATTTCAGATTGATCGCGGTCGGCCGCGTCTTGATGAGCGATCGCGTAGGCGCGCTCGATCGCTTCGTCGGACGCGTCGGCGCGCAGCGCCAGGCACATGCCGTATGCCGCGGCGGCGCCGATCAGCGGCGCGCCACGCAGCTGCATGGTGGACGATCGCGCGCGCCGCGTCGTCCAGCGTCGTCAGCTTCAGCGTGGCGAAGCGATGCGGCAGCACGGTCTGGTCGATGATGCCGACCGTCGCGCCGTCGGCTCCAGCCAGATGCTGCGGGTGTGCTTGCCGCCGACCTTCATGGCATGACTCATAAACGCCCGTTCAGGCTTGAACAATATTGCCGTGGATTTGTCCCAATCGGCGGCGGCAAGCCTGAAATGCTCCGATTTTCCGCTGGCTCTGCGGCAAAGAATACCGCCGCCAATCCGCCGACGGAGAGCCGCAATCCCGGCCCGCGTCCGCCGCGAAGCGAGGAAAATGATCGCGCGTCGTCGGAAATCATTTCAGAGGGGTGATTCATGCTTGCTCAGGCTTGCGAGGGCCTTGATCCTCGCGCGTTATTCCTGATATCCTTCGTTGCCAGCTTTTCCGCGCGCCAAGCCCGCCGTCGAGGTCGGCTTCGTGCTCGACACCACCGGCTCGATGGGGCCACTGATCGAGGGCGCCAAGCGCAAAATCTGGTCGATCGCCACGTCGATCGTCGACGCCAATCCCGGACGCCGAAATCCGCATGGGCCTGGTCGCCTACCGCGACATCGGCGACGAGTACGTCACCAAGGTATTTCCGCTCACCACGGACATCCAGGACCTCTACGCCAACCTGCTGGAGCTTCAAGCGCGCGCGGCGGCGGCGACTGGCCGGAGAGCGTCAACGAGGCGCTGCATGTCGGCGTCACCAAGCTGACCTGGACGCAGGGCGACGAAGTGCGCCGCATCATGTTCCTGGTCGGCGACGCGCCGCCGCACATGGACTACGCGCAGGACGTCAAATACCCCGAAGTGATGAAGATCGCGCGGGAGCGCGACATCATCGTCAACGCGGTGCAGGCCGGCGGCGCGCGCGACACCGAGCGGGTGTGGCGCGAGATCGCGCAGATGGGCCGTGGCCGCTACATCCCGATCCCGCAGGACGGCGGCCAGATCGTGATCATCGAGACGCCATACGACATCGAGATTCTCGAGCTGCAGGGCCGCATCAACGGCACGGTCATTCCGTATGGCCCGCGCCACCAGCGCTCGGGCGTCGCTCAAGAAGACCGAGCAATATGCCGCGGCGCCGCGGTCGGTCGCCTCGGAGATGGCCGGCTACATGAGCAAGCGCAGCGCGAGCCTCGCCTCCGCCGAAGCCGTGACCGGGGCCGGCGACCTCGTCGCGGACGTCATCGCAGGGCGGCAGAAGCTCGGCGCGGTGAAGGACGATGACCTGCCGGATGCGCTCAAGCCGATGAGCCCGGCGCAACGCCAGGCTGAGATCGACAGGCAGATGACCGAGCGAAAAACGCTCAACACGCGGATGTCAGAGCTGGTGAAGAAGCGCGATGTGTACGTCACCGAGCAACGCAAGAAGGAGACCAAGAAGCCGGGCGATTCGTTCGATCGCGTGGTCGAGGAGACGCTGCGGGCGCAGATCAAGCGCTAGCCTCGCTCCTCCAAATGTTTCAAGCTCCCGCCGGAAACGGCGGGAGCTTTTTCATGCCCATCGACTACGAGGTCGAATACAACAACCGCGCCCGGGTGCCGGAGCATCCGCAGATTTTCGAGCGCTGGCAGCGCGACGCTGCCGCGTACCGCGAGCTCGCAAAGCCGAAGGCCGCGCCGAGCTCGGCGTCCGCTTCGGCTCGACGGCACGACAGTACATCGATCTGTTTTCGCCGAAAGGCGGCGCGGCCGACGCGCCGCTCGCGCTGTTCATCCACGGCGGCTATTGGCGCTCGCTCGATCCGTCGATGTTCAGCCAGCTGGCGCGCGGCATGAACGCGCACGGCGTCGCCGTCGCGGTGTCGGGCTACGATCTCGTGCCTCAAGTCTCGATCGCCGACATCATGGCGCAGACGCAAGCGGCGTGCCTCTTTCTCTGGAAGCGGTTCGGCAAGCGCATCATGGTCAGCGGCCATTCGGCGGGCGGGCACCTCGCCGGCTGCATGATCGCGACCGACTGGAGTCAAGCTTGGCGGGCCGGCCGATCTTGTCCCCGCCGCCTATGCGATCTCCGGCCTGTACGACCTCGCGCCGCTCTTGCACCTTGCCGGCAACGCCGAGTTCAAGCTGACCGAGGCGAGCGCCAAGGCGATCTCGCCGATGTTCTGGCCGGCGCCAAAGGGCAAGGTGTTCGACGCGGTGGTCGGCGGCATCGAGTTCCGTCGGAGTTCCTGCGCCAGAGCAAGATCATCGCCGACGCGTGGGCGAAGGATAACGAGACGCGCTACGAGGCGGTGCCGGGCATGAACCACTTCACCGTCTGCGACGCGATGGCCGATCCCGACAGCGCGATGACGAAGCGGCTGGTCGAGTTGAGCAGGCGAACCTAAAACCAATACCGCCACACATAGATCGCGGTGAGCAGCGCGCCGAACGCGATGATGCCCCAGCGCATCACGTCCTGCGGGATGTGGCGCCCCAGAGTGCCGCCCATCATGCCACCGAACGTCGCGCCCAACATCATCACCAGCGTCGGCGGCCAGTCCACCGCGCCGTGCCACGCCAGCATCGCGGCGGCGGCCACGGTGTTGAGCGCCATGACGATGTTCTTGATGACATTGGCGGAGCGATACTCGCCGCCGGTACCGATCGACATCACGGCGAGCACCAGCACGCCGACACCGGCGCCGAAATAGCCGCCATAGACCGAGACCGGCAGCATCAGCGGAATGCTGCCTGAGCCGACACGCGGCGCCTGCCGTCCGCCGCGCTCGGCCCGCCTGCGAAGCCACGCGCTGATGCGCGGCGACAGCGCGAACAGCAGGGTGGCGAAGCCGATCAGGACCGGCACCAGGATTTCGAACGCGCGCTGTGGCGTGATCACCAGCAAGCTCGCGCCGATCACCGCGCCGACGATCGACGCTGCGATCAGGCCGGCCAGCGAGCGATCCGGCTTCGGCAACATGGCGCGGTCCGAAACGCGGCAGCGATGTTGGCGGACATCATCGAGCAGACGTTGGAGGCGGCCGCGGTCACCGGCGGAAGCCCCGCGGCGAGCAACGCAGGGAACGTCACCAGCGACGCGCCGCCGACCAGGCCGGACAGCGAGCCGCCGATCACGCCGGCGCCGAACAGCATGAGCGATGGTGAGGGTGTCCATTAGCGATTGCCACACATGCAGTTGTCATCATCCGCGAAAGCGGATGATCCAGTGAACGCTAAGGCGCCGAAAACATCGTTCAAAGCAGCGATTACTGCGATGCCCCGCTCTTCGCGGGGCATGACACCGAGTTTGTTGAAAGGCGGCGGCTGAATCAGAAGAACGCCTGGATGCCGGTCTGCGCGCGGCCGAGGATCAGCGCGTGGATGTCGTGCGTGCCCTCGTAGGTGTTGACCGTCTCGAGGTTCGCCATCACGCGCATGACGTGGAACTCGTCCGAGATGCCGTTGCCGCCGTGCATGTCGCGGGCGACCCGCGCGATGTCGAGCGCCTTGCCGCAGTTGTTGCGCTTCATCAGCGAGATCGACGGCGGCGCGGCCTTGCCGGCCTCCAGCATGCGGCCGAGCGCGCAGCGCGCCGCGCAAGCCGAGCGCGATCTCGGTCTGCATGTCGGCGAGCTTCTTCTGCACGAGCTGGTTGGCGGCGAGCGGCCGGTTGAACTGCTTGCGGTCGAGCACGTATTGCCGCGCGCGGTGCCAGCAGAATTCGGCGGCGCCCATCGCGCCCCAGGCAGATGCCGTAGCGCGCCATGTTGAGGCAGCCGAACGGGCCGGCGAGGCCGGCACGTTGGGCAGCAGGTTGTCCTCCGGCACGAACGCGTCTTCCAGCACGACTTCGCCGGTCACCGAGGTGCGCAGCGAGAGCTTGCCCTCGATCTTCGGCGTCGAGAAACCCTTGGTGTCGCGCTCGACGATGAAGCCGCGGATCTTGCCGTCGAGCTTGGCCCACACGACGCAGAGGTCGGCGATCGGCGCGTTGGAAATCCACATCTTGGTGCCGTTGAGCTTGTAGCCGCCGGACACCTTCTCGGCGCGCGTCACCATCGAGCCGGGGTCGGAGCCGTGGTTGGGCTCGGTCAGGCCGAAGCAGCCGATCAGTTCGGCCTTGGCGAGCTTGGGCAGATATTTCCGCCGCTGCGCCTCCGATCCCGTAAGAATAGATCGGGTGCATCACCAGCGAGGACTGCACCGACAGCGTGGAGCGGTAGCCCGAAGTCGACGCGCTCCAGCTCGCGCGCGATCACGCCATAGGCGACATAGCCCAGGCCCGCGCCGCCGTACTCTTCCGGGATCGTCGGGCCGAGCAGGCCGAGCGCGCCCATCTCGGGCAGCAGCTCCTTGTCGACCTTCTCCTCGCGCCAGGCGAGCAGCACGCGCGGCATCAGCTTGTCCTGCGCGAACTCGCGCACGCTGTCGCGGATCATGCGCTCTTCTTCGGTCAGCTCGCTTTCGAGATCGAGCGGATCCTGCCAGTTGAACTCGCTGTCCTTGAGCACCGTCGCCGGCTTCTTGGCGGTCTTTTCGGCGGTTTGCGACATGGGAAACTCCTGCGTGCGACACTTGCCTCTATCTATAGCGGTTATCCCGATTGTCGTCTCCCGAAAGCGGCCATGTCCCGCCGGACACGGCGTCTGCCAGATTCGCATCCAAACGCCGCTGTCATCGCCTGCAAAAGCGGGCGATCCAGTAAACGCCGGTGTTTACTGGGTCCCCGCTTTCCGCCTTCGCTAAAGCTTCGGCGGACTAAGACCTAGCCCGCCGTAGCCTTGTGCGTAGGCGGGTCGCGGGGACGACAAATGAGAGACCCGAACGCGCCCGCGGAATGATGGCGATGCAAGCACATCGCTTTCGCGGGCCCGCCAATCGTGACAGCGTGGCTGACTCAAACGGATAGCTCTCTTGCCCCTGTTCACCAATCCGTTCCTCGCCCGCTGGATGCCATGAGCAGCAGCTCGCGCGGAATTTTGCTCGTCTCCACCGGCTCGATGATGCTGGTGGCGATGGCGCTGGTCATCAAGCAGCTCGGCTCGAGCATTCCCTCGATCGAAATCCTGTTCTTTCGCTCCGCGATCGGCTTCCTGTTCGTGCTGCCGTTCTTCGCCAGAAATCCTCATGGAGCCGCTGCGCACCAAGCGGCCCGGCGCGCATCTGATCCGCGGCGTCATGGGCGCGATGGCCAACGTCTGCTTCTTCTGGACCATCACGCACATGCTGCTCGCCGACGCGGTGGCGCTGCAGTTCTCGCGGCCGCTGTTCATGCTGCCGCTCGCGGTGCTGTTCCTCGGCGAGAGCGCGGACCTGCGGCGCTCGCTGATCGTCATGGCCGGCTTCCTCGGCATTGTGGTTTACGCGCGGCCGTTCACGGCGGGCTTCGATCCCGGCGTTTTCGTCGGCGCCGCCGGCGCGGTGTTCTCCTGCTGGGTGGTGATCTGCATCAAGTGGCTGGCGAGGACCGAGCCGACCCGCGTCATCATGTTCTATTACTCGCTGTGGACCTCGGTGTTCGCCGCGATCCCGGCGCTCTACTGGTGGGTGACGCCGACGCCGTTCGAGCTCGTCATGCTGGCCGCTGTCGGCATCCTCGGCATTTACGGCCAGGGCCTGGTGACGCATGGCTACACGATGGCCGAAGCCGGCGTGCTGGTGACGCTGGATTATTCCCGCGTCGTCTATGCCGCGATCCTCGGCTATCTGCTGTTCGGTGAAGTGCCGGGGCCGTGGAATTTCGCCGGCATGGCGCTGATCGTCGCGGCGTCGCTTTACCTGGTGCTGAGCGAACGAAAACGGAAGCCGCCAACCAATCCTGACCCGTCATCCTGAGGTGCGAGCCACGCTGTTGCGGCATCTGGGCCAATTCATCCTTCGAGGCCCGCGCTTCCGCGCGAGCGCCTCAGGATGACGGCATTAGCGCGCCAGCCGTTGCCCGTCTCCACACCTTGCGCTATTCAGGGACCAACGCACCCGTAGCTCAGCTGGATAGAGCGCTGCCCTCCGAAGGCAGAGGTCACAAGTTCGAATCTTGTCGGGTGCGCCAAACCAGCCCAGCAGTTACGCGAGCCACTACGCGGCGCTGGCGATCGTCCGGCGCTTGGCGAGGAAGGCCGCGACCTCGCCGTTGGGCATCGGCTTGCTGAACAGATAGCCTTGCGCCTCATGGCAGCCGTCGCTTTTGGCGGCGTCAAGCTGGTCCTTGGTCTCGACGCCCTCGATGATCGTCGTGATGCCGAGACTTCGTGCAAGACCGACCACGGCTCGGACGATGGCCCGGCAATCCTGCCGAACGAGCATGTCCTGCACGAAGGACCGGTCGATCTTGATCTTGTCGAACGGAAAATTGCGCAGATACGCGAGCGAAGAATAGCCGGTGCCGAAATCGTCCAGCGATATGCGGATGCCAATGTCACGCAATTGGTGAAGCACGGCGAGCGTGTTGGCCTCGTCCTGCAAAAGCACCGACTCGGTGATCTCCAGGTCGAGACGGTTTGGCGCCAAGCCGGTCGACGCAAGCGCGTTCATGGCAAGCTGTACGAGATTGCGGCCCTTGAACTGCGTGGCGGAAAGATTGACGGCCACGCCGAGGGGCTCCGGCCATTTGACGGCTTGCGAGCACGCGGTGCGCAGCACCCATTCGCCGAGCGGCAGAATGAGGCCGGTTTCTTCCGCGAGCGGAATGAATTGAGCCGGTGAAATCTGGCCGCGCTCGGGGTGGTTCCAACGGATCAAGGCCTCGAAGGCGTTCACCTTCTCGGTTTCCAGAGTTATGATCGGCTGGTAGTAGAGCTCGAATTCGCCGTTCTCCAGCGCCTTGCGCAGATCCAATTCGAGCGAGCGGCGCGCCTGCAGCCGCTTGTCCATCTCACGCTCGAAGAACCGATGAACGCCGCGGCCGTCGCCCTTGGCGAGGTAGAGCGCCATATCGGCGTTCTTCAGAAGTTGATCGGGATTTGCACCGTCGTTCGGCGCGACGGCAATGCCGATGCTCGTCCCGATGACGATATGCCGCCCGTCGATATCGTAGGGCTTGCTGACAACGTCGACGATGCGTGACGCAAGCTGGCTGCATTGCTCGGGCCGCTCCACAGCCGTCTGTATGATGGCAAACTCATCCCCGCCGATGCGCGCGACAAAATCCGTCGCCGGCAGCGCCTCGACCAGCCGGCTGGCGACGATCTTGAGCAGGTCATCGCCGATGGGATGGCCGAGCGTATCGTTGACCGTCTTGAAATGATCGAGGTCGAGACAGTGCACCGCGCAGCCACGGCCCGACTGAGCGCCGCGGAAGGCATTTTCGAGATGCTCGCGAAAGAGAACGCGGTTGGGCAGATTGGTGAGCATGTCGTGGCGCGCCAGGTGCGCGATCTTTGCCTCGGCACGCCGCCGCTCGGTGATGTCTTCGTGAACCGCAACCCAGCCGCCGTCCGACATGGGCCGCTGCGAGATGGCGATGATGCGGCCATCCATCAATTCCTGGGCAAACGCAGATGCCTGAAGCGCCGCCTGGGCGGTGGTGAACGCCGCAACCTGCTCGGGATTGGCGATCGCGCTGTTTCCGACCAAGGCCCGATGGTTTTCGATGGCCTGGAGAACCATGCCGGGCTGGGCCAGCTCCGGCGGCAGATCGTACATCTGAACGTAAGTCTTGTTGCACACGATCAACTTCTGCTCGGCGTCGAACATGCACAGGCCGTGCGTCATGTTGTTGAGCGCGACGTCGATGCGGCGGTTGAGCTGTTTCAGCTCGATCTCACGCGCGATGAGCTGAATGGCATTGTCCTTGAACACTTCGACGGCGCGCGCCATCTCCCCGACTTCGTCGGGATCCTTGCTGGAGGGAATGACGGTGGCGGTATCGTTCGCAGCGAGCTTGGCCATGGCCTGCGTAATCCGCCGCAGCCGCGACAGCACGTTGTGCATGGTCGCAAGTCCGATCGGGCCGATCAGAACGCAAGCGGCCACGACGCACAGCAACACCCACAACATCAGAGATTGCGCCGCCTCGCTGACGAAGGCGATGGCTTGCTGGGCCTCCTGCATGCGCAAATTTCGATAGGCGTCGACCAGGACATGGATGTTGCTCGGCCACGCGATTGTAGCGCGCCGACATGCTCGGCGGCTTTGTCCTGCGCAAATTCATGGGCATAGAATGCAACCTGCTCCGCCTCGTGAAACAGCGCCGGAAGGCGCTCCGAGATCCGGCCTTCCAGCGAGTCGATCGTCAAACCGCTCCGCTTGGCGGCGATTGTTCCCATCAACTCCAGCAATCTTGACTTTGATCTGAGAAAGCTCGATGCGTTCGGTTTGAATACGATGGCGGTCGACCTCCGCCGGCATGCTCTCGACGATGCGGCGATGATGCTCGAGCAACAGCTCAAGCCGCGCTGAATTCGACACGCCGACGAATCCATCGCCATAGAGAATCTTGGCCGCATCCTCAGTCGTTTTTGAGAAGTAGATCGAGGCCGTCGCGAGCGCGCCAACCGCAAGCAGCGACAGGAAGGCAAAGCAATAAAGCTTTGCCGCTATCCCGCCGTTCAGTTTGCGAAAAACGCTCTTCACGTTGCCCTCGGTGTCCAGAACTTGCGTTACATGACCTTCTCGGCAGCCCGGCGGGTCGCCTGGATCACCGCATCCATGGCCGGCTGTCGGATCGCCGAGAGTGACAAGACTCAGGGTCTGCTCGATGGGTTGCTCGGTGACGAGCTCCGGGAGGCCCCGCTGTTTCGTCAAAGCAAGCTGCGCAAAACCGATCGCGCCGGGCTCCTGTTCGATAACCTGCACGAGCTGCACCGGCGTTTTGACGTAGATGACATGCGGTCCCTGCACGCGTTGGCCGCTGAGCAGCTCGGACTTCGATCACCGTGGTGACGCCTCCGCCGCCTCCGACCAGGACGACGCGAATGGGCAGATCCGCGCCGCCCAAGGCGGACCAGTTCGTAATCTCACCCAGCAGGATCTTTCTGACCTGGTTGAGCGACGCCTTGCGGACGCGATTCGACGGATGAAGTCCGAACGCCACGCGCGTGTTGAGAACTTGATGCGCCTGCAGCCGATCGTAGGCCAGGCCCGGCATGACCTTCTGCAGGGCATCGGTTTCACTCTTGAGGGACGCCGAGATCATCGCCATGTGCGCCCGGCCCTCCAGCAAGGCGATGAGGCCGGGCATCGACTTGTTTGGAATGAGCGTCAATTCGTGGGTGGACATGGCTTCGATTGCCGCTTTGTGCGGCTCCATGAGCCGGCGGGCGAAGGTCGTCGACCCTTGAACGATGAGCGTCTCCGCAAGCGCGTGCGTGGCAATCGTCGCCGAAACCAGAAATGACATCACGACCAGCATTGACCCGCGCGTCCGGTCCCCAAGCATCGGTCACCCCATATTTTGGCACCGCGCGCAGGACTCCCGCGGCGGCAATAGTCCCCATGACAAAAATAGGTCGGTCGGCCTTACTCGCGGCCTAAAGCGCGCGCGCGTCAGAGTTCAGAGTAAATGACGGGTTAAGGCGTCACGGCCAAACGCCGAACTAAAAGCGAAATCGATAAAATCTTAACGATTGTCGTCATCCATCTGTCATCGCCCGAGGGCTAAGTTCACCCCATTGCGGCGGCTGAGGATGCAGATGACGTTTGAAATGGTGCGATTTGGCTGGCCGAATTCCGTCGCAATTCTTGCCCTGGCGGTCATGCCGTTCGTGGCTCTCGCGTTGCCGGCAGAACGGCGCGCGGCACCGGCCGTCACCGTCGCGGAGCTCGCCGATGCCGGCGAGCTCACCTTAACGGCCGGTCTCGCAAACAGCCGTTTCGAGTAAAAAAGCGCCGCCATTGCTGACGGCGCTTGGCTCAGTTTCCGGAACTATGCGGCCGCGACGCCGTCGACCGTCCGATCCGTTCCCAGCACTTCGACCCTGCCGTCAAGATGGAGCCGCAACAGGCTGCCATTGACGATGCGGTTCAAGCCCTCGGTGCCCACCAGCATCGCGACGTCGTACTCGCGCGCCAGAATCGCCGGGTGACTGAGCCAGCCGCCGACCTCGCTGACAAATCCCCCGGCTCGTGAGAAGTAGGGCAGCCAGGCGGGGTTGATCATCGCGGCAACCACGATGTCGCCTTCGCGGAATCCCTCCATCGGATTGCCATGCTCGGCATCGTCCTCCGAGATGACGCGAGCACGGCCTTCGACGACCGAGCTGCCCGACACGCGCGTGCCGCGAACGACGTCCGGGGATGCGTGCATTTCCGACAGGTCGCCCGCGGACGCCGCTTCGAGATCGTGGGCCGACAGCATCGACGGCAACGCCGCCGCCTTGCGCAGACGCGACGCGCGATCTTGACGCTGGCCGGCCAGCTCCCGGTACGACACGACGTTTTTTCCGGTCATCGACAGCAACTCGTCGAAATTGAGATAGAACACGCGCCCGTCGAGGCCGAAGCGCTTGTCGAGCGTCAGCACGGCGCGCCGCAGCACGGCCAGCTCACGAAGCGAGTGATGCTTGGCATCCTCCTTCAATGTCTGGAAATGGCGCGCAATGTCGACGCTGCGGGCCAGCGACTTGCTCAGCACCGGCGTCGCGTGGAAGCCAGCGCGCTTCGCATGCTCCCGCCCGGCGATCATCCGACACAGCGTGTTGAGATCTTCGGCGTATCGCGGCTCGGCCAGTTCGTAATCGAGAACGGCACGGTGCCCGAAGTTTTTGAGCAAAAGCCAGCGCCGGCTCTTAGACTGGGTCGCCGTGATCTCGGCGATCGCCTGGCTTTCGAACGTTTCCGGAATATGGCCGAGCAAGCTCGACGGCTCGATCCCCGCAGCCGTCAAGGCCCGGCGGGCGCGGTCGAGATAAATACTCGCCGCGATGTTGACGACGTCCACCGCGACATGCGTGTCAAAAACAAAGCGGTTGCGCAGGCGCCCGATCTCCGCAACGAGCTCCTCAGTCGCCAGCTTCTCGAAATCGGCGATCGTCTGGAGGCGCGCTTCACCGAGAAACTGCGGCAGGAAGCTTTCCCGGAAGTCCCGCTCGATACGATCGGCGTCACGCAGCAACCGGCGCATCGCGAACGATCCGATGGCAAGAGCGCGCGATCGCTCCTCGCGCTTGTCGACGTACAGCCGGCCGAGAATTGTCGTCAGCAGGTTCGAGCCTTCTTGGACTTGATAGGACAGTCCCAATTGACGAGCGGCGAGATCGACGCTTCCGCCGCTCGCCCAAAGCGACTCCATCAGCGACAAAGACAGCGGCGTCGGCCGGGGCAACATCTCCGACAGCTCGTTCTTGCCGAAGACGATTTCATCCGGCGCCGCGCCCTTGGCGAGATCGACGGCGCGCGCATAGTCGTCCTGGAGCGCGACGGTGTCGGCATCGCCCGCCGTGTTGCGGGTGATGTCCCGGCTCTGCACGAGATGGAAGCGCCCATCCCGATACGCCCACTCGATGTCTTGCGCCCGTCCGAACAACTGCTCGGCTTTGTCGCCCAGGGCCAGCAGCGGCCGCAGATCGATCGGGGGCAGCCTTGCCGAACGGCTTTTTGCTGACGCGGCCAAAGCGGCATGTCTGCGGGCGCACGAGACCCGAAACGAGATTCTCCGCCGTCCCCTCGACCACCTCCACCATGGCGAGGCCGCCGGCTGCCGGATCGCGCGTGAACAGCACGCCCGCATACTCGGCGTGGACCATGCGCTGCACCAGCACGCTGCCGTTGCCGCCTTGATGCAGATAGGCGCTGACGCGAGCCGCTTCGAACGACGCACGGACCTTTGCGATGGCCATCTCCAGGCCCGCGCGATCGACATTGATGACGGATTCGAAGACGCCCGCGAAGCTGAGACCGGCGCTGTCTTCATTGCTTGACGAACTCCGAACCGCAAGCCGCTCGCCCCCAACCTGGCTCCAGATTCGATCCAGCAGGCGGCGGCGCGTTGCGTCGGAGCTGGCCGTGAGGGTCGTCAGGAAGCCTGCCGACAAAAGCAGGCCGTTCGGCACAGGCATTCCGGCGGCACGCATCTGCGCCAGCCGATAAGCCTTGTTTCCTTTGTCGGCGAGACGAGACACGTCATCGAGAGCGATGACGCCATCGGGCAACCGCTTGCGGCGCCAGGCATTTGCCATGGCCGCGAACTGCCCGCCGATCCACATCCTTTGAACGAGCAGCAGAACGGCGCTGGCGATCAGGTAGATGTTGGCGCCGGCGCCAAACAGCACGCCGGTGGCCACCATGGCCGGCAGGACGGCCAGCCAGACGATGACTCGATGCGTTGCCTTGGTGACAAAAGCGAGGTCGACGTACAGCGTGATCAGCACGCCAAACAGCAGCGGCAGGATGAACAGGGGATCCCGCATTGCAAGATCGGGGATCCACAGCAGCCCGACGTTCGCCTGGAGCGCCAGTTCCTGCACCGCCACCAGCGCCAATGCCATTACCGGCAGGAACGCGAGGGCCAGCAGATTTTGCACCGGCGTAATGCCGTGTCGCTTGTAGAAGGCGCGGATCGCCCGCGTCCGGAGGACCGGATCGTCCTTCAATCGGGCCTCGAGCTCGTTAAGTTCTCCGGTTGCCGCGCGCGCGCGAATCTGGTCGCGCTCGGCCTTCACCGAAAACGGCAGGACGAGGAGGCGTGACAGCGCCGCCAACAACACGATGGCGAGAGCGACGCCGGTCCATTGCGACAGGGAAGACAACAGGCCGGCAAGCCAGGTTGCCGTCTTGGCCCAGATGCCCCGGTTCTGCTCCTCGATCCATGCTTCGACGTGGCGCGGACGGGGGCGCGCGATGAAATATTCCCATGGCAACGTGTAGCGTCCGCGCACGTCGTGGCCGGCCTGTGTCAGCTCGGCGCCGAGGACTTCCGCGAAGAAGCAGCCGCCGCGATCGTAGCAGGGCAAAACGATAGGCCGCTTCGGGAGCTTCGCAATTTGCTCGTTCATCACCTCGGTCGGCATGCGGCGAAGGCTGAGGTTGATGGCGCCGGCAATGTGGTTCTCGGCAAAGTCCGTTGGATAACGGATATCGACGAGTATGGCCTTTTCATTTTCGACCAATGACTTCACTTGCGCGGTATCGAGCAGCGTGTTGCGGTTTGGATAGTTCGTGATGGCGCGAAGCTCGGCAACATTGCGCGTCGACATCCCGGTCATGTCGCGGCCTTCCACGATCCACTTTTCCAGGCCGCCGACCATGAACCTGCAGTCAATGCCAAGTTTCTTCATCTCCTCGCAGGTTTCCGAGCTGCGGTTGCCGTTATGGCAGAGCAAAATGACCTTCTTGTTGGTGAGATCCAGATTGGCCTTCTTCAAGTCAGGAAAGCGAACGATCGTCGCGCCGCGCAAAGAGCCCATGGCTTGCTCCGCGGCCTCGCGCACATCGAGGAACACGTACTCATCGCTTTCGCCGCGATTCTTCGCCGCGAGAAGCTTGGCGGATTCCTCGGTGCTGATCCGAAGCGGGTGCTTGCCTTGAGCGATAAAATTCAGGTCCTTGGCGTCGGGGTCATTGGGTAGGCCCGCCGGCGCCCGCGACGGACGCAGCAGCGTGCTTTCAAGCCGCTCCTGCCGCTCGTTGGTCTGCGCGACATATTGATAGACGTTGGCGGCCACCGACGCCGTCAGCAGCAGGAACATGGCTGCCGCTGCGACCATCAGGGAGCGCGACCCGCGCTGCGCGCCGCTCCTGCGTGCCTGCAATGTTGCGTAGGCCGCGCCGCCGCCCAGAATGGCGGATAGCAACGCGAATAGCTGGGAAAGGCTGACGAACGATCCGACGATCAGTTCCGGCGAGGGAATCGCATGAGCCGAACCGGTCCCGAGCAGACAGAGAACAACGGCAACAAAGAGAGTCGTGCCAGCGGAACTGAGACCGGCAACCGAGCCGGCAGAACGCACGTCCATGAACGCATTCCTCTCACTTGAGCGGCCTAGCAAGCCAAGAGGAACCCGGTGGAAATGTTGCAGCGCGATCCAGTACGCAACACGGCAAGTCCAAACAAGCTTTCGATGCGCCGCATCTTGAGCCGATCAAGAGCTTGCTTGCCCCTCCGAGACCCTCGAAAGTTGCTATTAACAAATTAGTAGGGATCGTTAAACGCCGTTTACCTTCTCTAGTTAATGAAACCTTAACATCGGCGTCCACCGATGGTTAACAATTCGTTAATTTGATGGTGTTGCCGAGAAGCCGATGCGTCAAAGGACGTATTCTCAGCAGAGCCCTTCCGGCGTGCCTAATTCGTCGGCGCGTCAAGGCGCCTCAGGGCGGCCCGCGCAATTTCGTCGGATGGAGAAATCCGAAGCACGGCTGTGAAATCGTCGCGCGCCCTGCGAGCTTCCCCCGTCGACTCGTACAACTCGCCGCGCCATGTCAGCAGTTGATGCCTTTTTTCCCGCGCGATCGTATTGACACGAAGTACTTCCGAAAAATCCCCAATCGCCTCGCGCGCATCCTGCAGCACATCGGTGAGCCGCCAGCGCCGGGCGTACAGGATGCCGCGTTGCGCCGTTGCCTCCAGCCGAATCGCCTCGGTCAATGATTTGTCGTTGATGACACCGGTGCACGATCGGATCGTTTCGGCGAGTTCGCCCAATCGTAGCGCGGCAGTTCTTACGCTGAGGCACGTCTCCGGCTTGATGCCGGCGGATTCCGCCAGCGCCGTCCAACAGCCTGCCGTCAGAAGGATCGCGCCCGCCCAAACGAATCGCATGCCGCCTCCACCGTCGTGGAAGAATTTTAGGTCGAATTTCCGCGCCCGGTAAGGCTTAACTCGCGCCGTGCCGCACTCTGACGGGCTGTTCTCCCGCCGTTGCCCACAGTAGACTTTGCCCCAATGCGCGAGCCCGGACACCGGGCCATGTTTCCAAGGGAGGGCCTTGTGGGAATGGCAATTGCGGGCGTTTGGCGCGCCCTATGCTTGGCCGCTGTCGCGGCGCTCGCCACCACCCAAGCCATCGCGCAATCGGCCGACAAGTATCCGGAGCGGCCGATCAAAATCATCGTGCCGTTCGCGCCCGGCGGCTCGACCGACATCCTCGCCCGCGTGCTCGGCCAGAAGATGCTGGAAAACTGGGGCCAGCAGGTGATCGTGGAGACGCGGCCGGGCGCCGCCACCGTGATCGGAACCGCCGCCGCCGCACAGGCCGCGCCCGACGGCTACACGCTGCTCATCACGGTAAGCAACCTCGCGACCAACCCCGCGCTGCAGCCCTCGCTGCCGTACGACGCGATCAAGGATTTTGAGCCGGTCAGCCTGCTCGGTCACGCCCCGCTGGTGCCCTACGTCAATCCGAAATTTCCGCCGAAGAACATCAAGGAGCTGGTCGCCTACGGCAAGACCAATCCGGTGCCGTTCGGGTCCGCCGGCATCGCCAGCATGACTCACATGGTGGCCGAGACTCTCAAGGACCAGCACGGCGTCACGCTGATGCAACACGTGGTCTACAAGGGCGGCGCGCCGGCGCTCAACGACGCGCTGGCCGGCACCATTCCGATGACGATGGCCACCGTCACGCAGGCGCTGCCGCAGTACCAGGCCGGACTGCTCGGCGCGCTCGGCGTCAGCGGCACGGAACGGCACCGCGCGCTGCCGAACGTGCCGACGTTCCGCGAGCAGGGCTTCGATATCGTGGTGACGGAGTGGTACGGCATGTTCGCGCCGAAAGGCACGCCGAAGCCGATCATCGCCAAGCTCAACGCCGAGATGAAGCGCATTCTCGCGCTGGACCTCGGCGAGCGCGTCGCGGCGATTGACCTGGCGCCTTCGACGCCTGACGAGCTTGGCGCACACCTTCAGAAAGAAATCGACCGCTGGGGCCCGGTGATCAAGAAGCTCGGGCTGAAGGCACAATGAGCGCGATAAACATCGTCCGTGAGAACTTGCGCGCTGCGGTCCTCGCCGCGGCGCTGGCGTTGAGCCCAAGCGCGGCGCTGGCGCAGGACAGTGCCGCTTCGTTCTATCGCGGCAAAACCATCCAGGCGATCGTTGGCTATCCGCCCGGCTCGACCTTCGAGCTTTATCTGCGGCTGTTCACCCAGCACATGGCGCGGCATGTGCCGGGAAACCCGAACATCATCATCCAGCACATGCCGGGCGCCGGCTCTCTGAAAGCGACCGGCTATCTGGCGTCGGTGGCGGCGCGCGACGGGCTGACCATCGGCATGCCGAACCCGGTCAACACCATCGAGCCGCTGATCGACCCGGAGCGCAGCAAGTTCGACCCGCGCCAGTTCAACTGGCTCGGCAGCCTCAACTCGGAAATCTCGACCTGCGGCATCTGGAACAAATCGATCAAGACGCTCGACGACCTGAAGAGCAAGCAGGTCGCGCTCGGCGCCACCGGGCCGTCGTCGGGCTCGGCGGTGGACGCCAAGGTGCTGGTGGCGCTGCTCGGGCTGAACCTCAAGGTCGTCACCGGCTATCCGGGACTGACCGAGGTGCGGCTTGCTTCGAACCGCGGCGAGGTGGACGGCTATTGCGGGCTGCTGGTCTCATCGATCAAGACCGACACCGCGGATGATTACAAATCCGGCCGCATGACGGTCGCGCTGCAGATGGGATTGCAGAAGCACGCCGAGTTTCCGAACGTGCCGAATGCATTTGACCTTGTGACAAAAGACGAAGATCGCCAGCTGTTCCGCCTGATCTTCGGGCCGTGGACCTACGGCCGTCCTCTGGTGGCGCCGGCGGGCGTCGCGCCGGAGCGCGTTGACGTGCTGCGCAACGCGGTAAAGACGACGCTCGACGATCCACAGTTCCGCGCCGAGGCGGCCAAGATCAACCTGGAGATCCAGCCGGTGGCGCCGCCCGCCATCGAGAAGGTGCTGGGCGAGATTTTCGCGACGCCGCAGCCGGTGCTGGAACGCGCCCGCGATCTGTTGGGCGTGAAGAACCGGTAGCGGGGACATTAATCTTGTCAGTTCCAAAGCTGCGCGCGCATGGCGCCGAAATTCCCGCACTCGGCTTCGGCACCTCGCCGATGACCGGCTCATTCTCCGCCGGCGAGGTGGTGACCGCTCTGAAGGCCGGCTATCGTCACATCGATACCGCGCGCAAATACGGCACCGAGCGCCAGGTCGGCGAGGCGATACGCGCCTCCGGGGTGCCGCGCGACGAGATCTTTCTCACCACCAAGGTGTCGCACGAGAACCTGCGCGAGGCCGACTTCGCGCGCTCGGTCGACGAAAGCCTCAAGGCGCTCAACGTCGACTACTTCGATCTGCTGATGATCCACTGGCCCAACTTGGAGATCCCGGTAGCCGAGGCGGTGAAGGGACTGGCCAAGGCGAAGCGGCAAGGTGTTGCGCGGCACATCGGCATCGCCAACTTCAACACCACGCTGATCGAGCAGGCGCTCAAGAGCTGCCCGGAACCGATCGTCGCGCTGCAGGCGGAATATCACCCCTATCTCGACCAGACCAAGGTGCTGGCCGCCTGCGACAAGCACGGCCTCGCTTTCGTCGCCTATTGCCCGCTCGGCCGCGGCCGGCTGTTTGACGATCCGGTGCTCAATGAGATCGCGCGGAACCGCGGCCGCACCGTCGCGCAGATCGCGCTGCGCTGGCTGATGCAGCAGAATGTCGCGGCGATTCCCCGCTCGTCGAACGCCGAGCGCATCGCCGCAAACCTCAAGGTGTTCGATTTCACCCTCGGCAACGAAGAGATGGACCGCATCGCCGCGCTCAAGCGGCCCAATGGGCGCATCGCCAACCCTGTCGGGCGCGTGCCGCCGTGGGATTAGCCGCATCTTGGCCGCAAATGCCTGCCACAGGTTGTCGCGGCTGAGACACACGGCGGCCGACAATTAAGGAAGTGTCGAGAACTGCATTTACACCCCGCCCGAAAGGCGGATAATGCTCTGCAGCAATCCCGCTCCTCGTGCGCGGTTCGCCGAATTTGGGTTCCGAGCATTCAGTGATGCGAAAAACAGCGGCGATTGCGGTTTTCCTGACGATCAATGCTCCGTTTGCCGCACTGGCGCAGTCTCATTCGGCAGAGGATGAAGCGGCCTGCACGCCTGACGTCATGGCGCTTTGCCAGCAGTACATTCCCCAGCGGCAGGAAATCATCGCCTGTCTGAGCGCCAGGAGGCAGGAGCTGAGTGCCGCGTGCTTTGCGGTATTCTCGCGTCCGGCGTCCGGAAAAAAGGCCGAGGACCCGCGCCGCCCGCCGCGCAAGCCGATCAATCAAAGTCCGGGCGGCAATATCAACTAGCGCCGGTTGGTGGCGTGGCGCGCCATGGCGTTGCGCGCGCTCGGCGCGGACGCATAGCGCCGATGCCCCTCGTTCATGCGGCGCATGCTGTTGACGAAATCATCTGGGAACAGCCAAGTCGGCGGTGATGTGAGCCCGACGAAATTCGCGATGACGCCGACGAAGGCGTTGCAGTTGAACGTGGGGACGTGCCAGGCCGGTGAGCTCGCTTGCAGCTCGCGGATATGGCGGACCACCTTGTGATATTCCGACGGACTAAGCCAGACACGGAAGCGCGCAGTCGTGTATCGCTCGTCGAGATCGCCGTCGCTCGCGCCGGTTTCGGAGTCCACCGGCAGCAGATGACCGATGATATATGTGAGCGAGCTGTCGCCCTTGGGATGCAGCCCGGCGACGTTGCGCGGCGTCAGCCTTTCGCCGACGCGGCCGAACACCACGAAGGTGTGTCCGTAGCTGAGCGCCGAACGGGCGCGGAAGTCGATGAAGTAGCGCGAAGCAGCGCGTGCCACTGGCGCGCGTTGGATTGGCGGCGCGTCCGGATTCTGAAGTGTGTTCGGCTCGTCCTGCGCCGGCGGCGCGCCTTGCGCGGCGGCAACCGTCAGGCCGGAAAACAACGCGAGCGCGAGCGCAGCCGTGGCGAGGCCGAGACGTGTCATTGCGATGCGAACCTGCGAAGGCTTGAAAGGGATAAAGGGCCGGCGCGATGCCGGCCCTTTGCCCCGCTTTGAACGGTCAGCCCCGAGTCGAGATGGGAGCCTTGCCTTTGCCCACGCCCTTGCCGGCGCAACCGGCCGAGACCATGAGCGAAAGGCACGCGATTACCGCGAGTACGGTCTTGAACATTTCAATCTCCTGAATGGCGAAACTCCCCCTACTGCACCTCAGGAATCACTCGTACTGCTCCCTGTTAAGTCCCGAGTACTACGGGGGAAGTTGGATTCACTAGTGCTGAAAAGACACACCATTATCCACAGATTATCCACAGGCTGGGCCAGTGACCGACATGTCTTAGGACGCGCCTCGCGCGCGATCACAGATTGCGTATGACTTTGAGCCGGACGCTCGCACTCAGGCGAGAAAATCCCTGCTCATCCGGGCGTAGTCGTCGTGGCGCAGCACCTTCTTCTGCAGGTCGGCCGAGGCGATGTTCTTCAGGTCGGCGGGTTTGGTCCCCTCGCGCAACGCCTTGAGCGTGTCATACACGCCCTGCACCGAAGCCCAGAACGATTGATGGCCCTGCAGGCAGACGCGCACGTTGCGCGCCGAGAGATAATCGAGCTCCATCATGTCCTGCGGCACGCCGCCGAGAAACAGCGGCAGCTTCACCGCGGACGCCACTGCGTCGAGTTGCGCGCGGGTCTTCAGTCCCGCCATGAACAGCATGTCGACGCCCGCGGCTTCGTAGGCCTTGAGCCGCGCGATGGTGTCGTCGACGCCGGTGATCCCGATCGCACTGGTGCGGCCGACGATCACCAGCCGCGGATCCTGCCGGCCGGCGATCGCCGCTTTCATCTTGCCGACGCCCTCGGCGATGCTGATCAGATTGTTGTCGCCGCCGCCGAACGGCTGCGGCAGCAGCGTGTCCTCGATGGTGAGCGCCGAGATGCCCGCCGTCTCCAGCTCCTCAACGGTGCGCTTGACGCTCATGGCGTTGCCGTAGCCGTGGTCGGCATCGACCAGCAGCGGCAGCGTGCCGGCGCGGTTGATGCGATAAGCCTGCTGCGCGAACTCGGTGAGTGTCAGGACGCAGATGTCCGGCGCAGCGAGCACCGAGAAGGAGCCGACCGAACCGGCCAGCATCATGGCCTCGAAGCCAAGGTCCCCGGCGATCCGCGCGGCGATGCCGTCATAAACTGACGCCGGATAGATGCAGCGGTTGCCCTTGATAAGCGCGCGAAGCCGTTCGCGGCGGTCGGTCCAGTTCATCGTTCCTGCCCCAATTGTAGTTAACCAGTTGTCACTAGCACGCTCCGGCGGCACGCTAAACCTGCGCCGGCGAACGAAGACATCGTGCGCAATCGCAATCCGGGGATAAGGCTTTGCTAACCCTGACGCCGCAATAACGTCGAACCCTTCAGCGCGTTCACAGCTTGCTTCGTTCTCAAACGTAGCTTCTGCACGGCAGCAACCCCAGTAGCGTCGCCGTACGATGGGCCCCGATCTCGACGTCAACACGCTCTTCATGGTGACGATGCATGTCGAGATCATGCTCGGCCTACTGCTGTTCTTCGCGTGGGCGCAAAACTTCAGCAAGACGGCACTAGCCTGGTGGGGCAGCTCCCACCTGCTGCGCGCCGTCTCGATCATGCTGCTCGGCATGCACGGATCGATCCCGGCATGGGCCTCGATCGACCTCGCCAACGCGGTGCTGTACGGCTCGTTCGCGCTGACTTGGAGCGGCGCGCGGGTGTTCGACCGGCGCAGCGCGGAGCCGGTATGGTGCATGGTCGGCGTGATCATCTGGCTCTTGGCTTGCCGACTGCCGCAGTTCGCCGCGTCGATCGAGCTGCGCGCGCTGGTCGGCTCGCTCATTGTGACGACCTATACCTGGCTGGCGGCCTACGAGTTCTGGCGGGGCCGCGACGAAGCGCTGGTGTCGCGCTGGCCTGCGATCTTCATGCTGTTCGCGCACGGTGCGCTGTTCCTGCTGCGCACCCCGCTCGCCGCAATGTTCCACATCTCGCCGTCCAACGCGTTCTCGCAGAGCGCCTGGCTGGAGCTCATCAGCATGGAGGCGCTGCTGTTCACGATCTCGATCGCCTTCATCCTGCTGGCGATGGCCAAGGAGCGTACCGAGTACGGCCACCGCGAGGCGGCGCGCACCGACGCGCTGACCGGAATCTTCAACCGCCGCGGATTCCTCGAGCAGAGCGCGGTATCAAGCCGCTGGGCCATGGATCTCAAGCCGACAGCCGTGCTGCTGATCGACCTCGACAACTTCAAGAGCATCAACGACCGCTTCGGCCATGCGATCGGCGACCGGGTGCTGCAGACATTTGCGGAAAGCACTGCGGCCAACCTGCCGTCGGAAGGACTGGTCGGCCGCTGGGGCGGCGACGAGTTTGTCGCGGTGCTCTACGACACCGGACGTGAGGAGGCGAAGGCGGCGGCGAAGCGGATGCAGAGCACATTCCAAAGGCTGGCCGCCGACATCAACGGCCATCCGGTGAACGCGACGCTCTCCGTGGGCATGGTGTTCAGCCCAGAGGGGCCGCTCGATCTGCCGGCGCTGCTGGTGCAGGCCGACGAGGCGCTCTACCTCGCCAAGGAGCTGGGACGGAACCGCATCGAAATCGCCACGCCTGAGACGGTGTGGAGGTCGACACCCTCAGCCAAGGCCGAGCCCACTTCGTTCCGCAAGAAGATGACGGCAGCCTAGGCCGCCGCCACTATGTCATCCGGCTCGGCGGCGCCAACTGCCGGCACGTTTTCTGACATCTCGCCAGCGGCCTCCGCCAGCACCTCCGACATGTCGGAGCGGCGGCGCGGCATCGGAATGTAATGGCGGCCGGCGCGCACCATCGGACGCGGATGCATCATGATGCTCAACAGGCGCTGCCGAAGGATCACCGGCGAAATCGGCTTGACCAGGAATTCATGGACGCCGAGCTTGATCGCCGCGTGAACGCGCGAGCGCAGGCCGAGATCGGTGAGCATGATGATCGGCAGGTTCGGCTTGGGGAACACATCCGGCGAGCGAACGATTCGCATCACCTCGGGCCCATCTAACACCGGCATGTCCCAGTTCATGATCATGACGTCGGGGCTGACGGTGCGGATGGCGTCAAGCGCGGCGACGCCGTCGGGCGCCTCGTAGATGGAGCGAGCGCCGAGATTGGTCAGCATCATGCGGGTCAGCCGGCGCATGTAGGCATTGTTGTCGGCCACCAGGACGACAAGGCCTTCCATCGCTCGTTCGATCTTCGCGGATGTCATTCGGTTAACGCAACCTTACTCTCACCGTCGGTGCGACTGTACCAACTGTGGACTGCCATTCCGCTAAGCCGATAGGTTTAATTGTCCGCAATTGTCACACGCGGTGGCGGCACGGCACGCGCTGTTCGATCAACCGCATCGACGCACCAAAGCGGGCGAAATGGCGTGCTGACGATCCGGGCCGTTTCGAGTTGATAACCAACGCGGACGTTGGCAGTCACGCCGCGGCAGCGATGCGCCGGTCACCGCGCCGCATCAGCAGCCATGCCACGATGGCGACGTTGATGAGATTCCAGCCGAGCCCGTTGAGAAACGCCGCCATGTAGGAGCCGGTGAGATCGAAGATCACGCCGGACATCCATCCGCCGAGCGCCATGCCGAACAGAGTGGCCATCAGCACGATGCCAAGCCGGGTGCCGGCTTCGCTCGGCGCGAAATATTCGCGCACGATGATGGCGTACATCGGGACGATGCCGCCCTGGAACAGGCCGAACAGCGCCGAGATCACATAGAGCGAGAATAGGCCGTCGAACAGCAGATAAAGGAACAGCGCGACGCCTTGCAGCACGGAGCTGATGAGCAACGTCGCCACGCCGCCGATGCGGTCTGCGATGAAGCCGCAGGCGACGCGGCTGATCAAGCCGAAGCCCAGCATCGCCGAGAGCATCTCGGCGCCACGCGCCGGCCCGTAACCGAGGTCGCCGCAATAGGCGACGATATGGACCTGCGGCATCGACATGGCGACGCAGCAGGCGACGCCGGCGACGATCAGCAGTCCCATCAGCGTGTTGGACGACAGGCCGAGCGTACCGCGCGTGCCGCTCGACACCGTCCCGGCGATCCGCATCGCATGCGCTGGCGCCGGACGCCGCATCGCTAAGATGAGCGGCAGCATGGCGACGGCGCAGATCAATCCGATGCCGACCTGTGTCGCGCGCCAGCCCTGCGTGGAGATGAAATACTGGATAAGCGGCGGCCAGATCGCGCCGGCGAGATAATTTCCGCAGGAGGCAAGCGCGACCGCGATGCCGCGCCGCTTCTCGAACCAGTGCGAGATGTCGGTCATGATCGGGCCGAACGAGCCCGACGCACCGAAGCCGAGCAGGCCCTGCGCCAGCGCGAACTGCCAGATGTTGGTGGCGAACGCCGAGAGCAGATAGCCGGCGACCAGCGCGATCACGCCGATCAGCAGGGGACGCACGACGCCGAACCGGTCGGCGAGGCGGCCCATCACGATGCCGCCGGCGCCGAAGCCTATCATGGTCAGCGTGAACGGCAGCGAGGCGTCGCCGCGCGCAATGCCGAAGTCGGCTTGCACCGCCGGCAGCGCGACCACAGCCGACCACATGCCGACGCTGCCGACCGTGCCGAGCGCAAGCGCCACGCCAAGCCGCGTCCAGGCGTACTGGGAATCGATGACATGCGCGGGGCTTGCCCCGGCGCTGGCGTGCGTCGTCACATGGATGGTCCCGGCGGATCCGCTACCGTCCTAGCACCAAGACGCGCAGCCGTCCTAGAGCGCGGGACGCAACTCAGCGATGTTTGCAATGACAGTTGTCAATGCGGCCGATCAACAAATTCGATCAATACGCGTGGCAGTGCCGGTATGCCACAGCGTCCAGCGGCCCGACATCGGGCAGCAAGCTGGTCGCCTTCAGGCGACCGCCGTTCCCGGCTTGGCGCTTGTGCCGCCCGCTGCGGCCTTGCGCATGATCTGCGCCACCGCACCGTACAGCGCGGCCCACGCGTCTCGCGCCTCCTCCGTGAACGCCGCGCCAAGCTCGCGCTCCAGCGTCCAAAGCAGCGCGGCGCCAACCTTGTCGTAGTGCTCGTCGCGCACGTTATAGGCGACGTGCCGGCGCGCCAGAGCCTCGAGCGTCGAGACCAGCGTCGGCATATCGCGCAGCATGCCGACGGCAAGCGCAAGCGTGTCCATCAGCTTGCGGCTTTGCGCCGCGATGTCGCCCTTGAACAAGGCGCGCGTTTCGGGCGCGATCGTGAACAGACGATCGTAGAATGCCAAGCCGACCTGAACCTTCCGGCTCATGGCTTGTGCGAAGGTCAGCTTGATGATCTTGGCTTGCTCGGGTGTCAATTCTCCGGTGGCGCCGGATCGCTTGAGCTCAGCCGCGGCATCCTGAGCCTCGCGCCGCGCGCTATCGACCTGCGCGAACGCCGAGCGGATGGCATGACCGATGCGGACCAGCATGACCGTCTCGACCACCACCATCACGGCGTGCACTACAACGCGCGCGGCGTTGCTGCCGCCCGGATAGATCGCCGAGGGCAAAACGAAGTTCAGGCTCAAGTGGTGCACGGCGATCAGCCCGGCGGCTGTAACGAGCACGCGCCACTCGCAGAAGCCCGAGAGCATCGCCAGCACGGCGAAATAGTAGAAATGCATCTCGACCTGCCACGGATGTCCGCTGAACACATACACCAGAAGCGATGTCTGTCCGACCAGCGCGACAACCAGCGCAAACGCCACGATCTTCAAGGGCCGCTGCAAGGCCAGGGCGATGATCGGCGCGGCCGCCAGCACGAGCGTCAGCATCGCGATTGACCAAGTGTCGCCACCGAGCGCGTAGGCTATCGCGGCGAAGATCGGGACATGGATGATCGCCAGCGCGGTCAGAGCGCGCGCGACAGTCTGTTGAAACGAACCGAGTCGGGTCATGGTTGTCGCGCAGCTGTTGCAACGGGCGACAGACACGCCGCTATGACCTGCGGATCGACAACGAGCCAGGCGCCGGCGGCGAGAATGCGGGACGTATAGTCCGAGTCATCAGGGATGACGACGGCGATAAACGGCAAGCCGCCAAGGCGTACCAGGCGGCCCCCGGCTTCGCCCGCCCGTAGCAGCGCCGCCTGAGGCGTTGTCCATGGCGCAAAAACGACGGCAACGCCGCTCTCGGGATCGCGGGGCTTCAGCGCCATGCGCGCCGTCATGAAGAGGGCACCGAAGGACAAGCTGACCAGCAGTAAGCCATCGATTGGATAGCGGAAGAGCGCCGGGGTTGTGGTCACCGGATCCAATTCCCGAGAATGCAATAGGAAATTGTTTACCGTTGACTGCGTTAACAACTCGTTAGGCACGCCAGCACGGTAGCGCTGAACAACAGCACGTTCTGCTGCCTAATGCATCTTCGGCACCTTGAGGTGCCGGGTGCGGTCGCTCGACTTCACCTTCGCGTCGAAGGTCTTTCCGTCGCGATAGATCGACATCGGGATTTCGACGCCGGCGGCGCCAAGTCCCCAGATGCGGCGGTAAAGACCGGCAAGCGTAGTGACCTCCTGACCGCCGACCGTGAGCAGCACGTCGCCGGTGCGCAAGTCGGCGCGTTGCGCCGGTCCGTCCTTGGCCAGGCCGACCACGATCAGCTTGTTCTCGATCTCGGTGGCGTAGAGGCCGAGCCAGGGCCGCGACGGCTTGTTGGGCCGGCCTAGCGTGAGCAGGTCATCGAAGATCGGCTTGAGCAGATCGATCGGCACGATCATGTTGATGTCGCCGGGCGGGCCCTGCTCGCGGCCCTCCTGAAGCTGCAGCGAGCCGATCCCGATCAGCTCGCCGCTGGAGCCGATCAGCGCAGTGCCGCCCCAGTTGGGATGCGACGGCGCGGTGAAGATCGCCTCATCGACCACATATTCCCAGTAGCCAGCGAACTCCTGCTTGGCGACGATGCGAGCGGCGACCGAACGCGAGCGCCCGCCGGCGCCGCCGACCACGACGCGCTCGCCAACCGTTACCGCGCTGGAATCGCCGATCGGCAATGCCGGGAGATCGAGGCGGGCCAGCGCCTGGATCAGCCCGAAACCTGTCGTCTGGTCATAGGCCAGCACGGTGCCGGGAACGTTGCGGCCGTCGATCAGCGAGAGCCAGATCGTCTCCGCCTCGGTGACGAGATAACCGATGGTCAGAACCAGCCCGTCGGAACGGATCAGCACGCCATTGCCGGCGCGCTCGGTGCCCAGCGTGTCGGCGGTGAAGGCATCCGGCGGGATGATGGCGCGCACGCCCACCACGGCGGACAGCGCGGCTTCCAGATCGTAGGAATAGTCCGCGGCCTTGGGCTGCGCAGCCGCCGGCACCTTCCAATCGCTCACAGAGGCCATGCAAAAACTCCTGCTGCGGCCGATATTGCAGCATGCCGAACGATTTCCGGCTAGCGAACTTTATCAATATACAAGGGCCGCACGCCGGGTAAACCCGCCCCACCGGCGCCAACAGTTTGTCGATATTCGGTCCGGGACCTGACACAGCATCGAGAAAGACCAACGTGCCGACCCCCCTTTCCGTGCTCGATCTTTCTCCCGTCACCACCGGCACGACCGGCGCGCAGGCGTTGCGCAACAGTCTCGATCTTGCCCGCCACGCCGACCGGCTCGGCTTCGTGCGCTACTGGGTGGCCGAGCACCATAACATGCCGTCGATCGCCAGCTCGGCGCCGGACATCATGATCGGCCAGATCGCCGGCACGACAACCCGCATGCGCGTCGGCTCCGGCGGCGTGATGCTGCCCAACCACGCGCCGCTCGTGGTGGCCGAGCGTTACAAGGTGCTGGAAGGCCTGTTCCCTGGCCGCATCGATCTCGGGCTCGGCCGCGCGCCCGGCACCGACCCGGTCACGTCATATGCGCTGCGGCGGCGGCAGGACGATCCCAACGCCGACGACTTCCTCGACCGCTTCCAGGAGCTTCTGCTGTTCGAGCAGGGCGGCTTCCCGGAAGGCCATCCGTTCCGCAACGTGCGCGCCATGCCGGCCGACGTTGCGCTGCCGCCGATCTATCTGCTCGGCTCGAGCGATTACAGCGCGCAGCTTGCCGCCCATGTCGGCGCAGGCTTCTCGTTCGCGCATCATTTCTCGGACTTCGATCCGGTGATGCCGATGACGATGTACCGCTCGCACTTCAAGCCGTCGCCCACGCGCGACAAGCCGCACGCTATCCTCGGTTGTCATGTGGTGTGCGCCGACACTGACGAGGAAGCGGAGCGGCTTGCCTCGACCGTCGATCTCAATTTCGCGCGGCGGCGCCAGGGGCACTACTTGCCGCTGCCCTCGCCGGAGGAGGCCGCGGCGCACGTCTATTCGCCGGCCGACAAGGCGCTGGTCGCGCGCAACCGCTCTCGGCTCGTGGTCGGCGGCGTCGCCAAAGTGATGACGCACCTGGAGCCGCTGATCGCCAACACGCAAGCCGACGAGTTGATGGTCACCACCATGATCTACGACCATGAGGCGCGGAAGCATTCTTATTCATTGCTCGCCAAGGCTTTCGGGCTGCCGCCGACATAGCGACGGAATATTTCGTTCGGCTGCGGGTTGGATGTGGTGCCACCCGACTAGATGGGACAACGCTCATGCGTATCGCGCTTGTTGCCGCAATGACATTTTTCCTCGCCGCGCCAGCCATGGCACAGCAGTCGCGCGCGCCGGGCGGCTTCAGCTTCGATCACCTGCTACAGCCAATGCCTGTTGCGTGGCGGCAGCCCGGGATCGTGCCAGCCGGGCTGCGCCAACCGCGCCGCGGCCGTGCAGCGCGCGCAATCCGGCGGGCCGCGCGGGCCGAACGACGATCCGCGTTCATCGCGCTTTCACGATCCGGAGCCACGGCGCGATTTGCACTGACCCGGCCGCCGCAGCATGATGCCCTGACACATTCCGTCCGGGAGACGATCGCCATGCGAAGCATCCTCACGACCGCCGTGATGCTGACGGCCGCGCTCGCTGGTCCGGCGCTGGCGCAGGGCGATTATCCCAACCGCGTCGCCAAGATCGTCAATCCTTACGTTGCCGGTAGCACCACCGACATCCTGGCCCGAGCGCTCGCCGCGGGCCTGTCGAGCCGGCTCGGCCAGCAGTTCATCGTGGAGAACCGCGCCGGGGCGGGCGGCGCGCTTGGCACGGCCGGCGTGGCGCGCTCCGATCCCGACGGCTACACGCTGCTCTTTGCGCCCGCGCTGGTGCTCTCGGTGCATCCGCAGGACCGCAGCGATACCGGCTACAAGCCCGATGCGCTCATCCCGGTCTGCCAGGCCTTCGTCAACGCCATGGCGCTGGCAGTGCGGCCGGAATCCCCGATCAAGACCGTCGCGGACCTGGTCGACAGCCGCGAAAGCTGAAGCCTGGCGCGCTCAACTACGGCCACCAGGGCGTCGTCACCATTCCGCATTTGGCGATGGAGGAATTCCTCCAGGCCGCCGCGATCGACATCAAGGACATTCCATTCCGCGGCGAGCCGCTGGTGATGACCGACCTGCTCGGCGGGCGGATCGACGTCGCCTCGATCGTGCTCGGGACGGCAGCGGGCCAGAACGTGCGCGTGATCGGCATTTTCGCGGAGACCCGCCATCCCGCATTCGCCAGACGTGCCGACGGTGAAGGAGCAGGGCTACGACGTGAGCCCGGCGAGCTTCGGCGGATTGCTCGCTCCGGCAGGAACGCCGGCCCCGGTCATAGCCAAGCTGTCGGATGCCTGCGCGGCCGCAGCCAAGGACGAAGCCTATCGCGCGGTCGCGGAGCGCGCGGCACAGCCGCCTGACTATTTCGACAACGCCGCCGGCTTCAAGGCGCGGCTCGATCGCGACACCGCGGCGAAGGCTCGCGTCCTGGCGCGCATCAAGGCGAAGCCGCAGCAATGAAAGGCGAACCCCGGCGCGAGGCCGGGGTTCGTAACACTCAACTCGACTGACGCTACAAATCTATTGGACCTGCGGAGCGGTCATCGGCTGCGGCGCGTAGCCGGTCTGCACAGGGGCCGGCGGAGGATTGATCGCCGCCTCGTTGGTGCAGATGTCCTTGAACAGCACCGCACCTTCCTGCGTGTATTCCTTGGTCAAGCAGGTGCAGCGGTTGACGGTCGGCGCTGCGCTGTAGATCACCGGGCGGGCCGCGTACACGACCGGGCGCGGGTAGTAGATGTGGCGGTGACGCCAGTAGTGGCCGTGCCAGTGCGGCCGCGGATGGCGCGGGATGTAGCGGCCAGGGTGCCGCCAATCATGACGGACATGGCGGACAACGCTGCCGCGGAAGTGACCGCCGCGATGGCCATGGAAGCCGGCTGCGTCGGCCGACGTGGTGGTCGCAGTCAGCATGGTGGTGCCAAGCGCCGCGACCGCAGTGAGGGCGAGAACAGTGGACTTGAGAAACATGGAACACTCCTGGGGCAAGGGGTTGTGTTGACCTTCGCTGGTTGGTCGGTAGCGCCTTTGAGGAGGTTCACCTGGAACCCGCTCAGCCGCTCGCCACACGCGGGGCGGGCCATCGCCGCGCCTGTGTGCGTCAAGGCGAAGCCGCGGCAATAAAATGCGAACCCCGGCCGCGAGGCCGGGGTTCGTAACACTCAACTCGACTGACGCTACAAATTTACTGAACCTGAGGAGCGGTCATCGGCTGCGGCGCGTAGCCGGTCTGCACAGGGGCCGGCGGAGGATTGATCGCCGCCTCGTTGGTGCAGATGTCCTTGAACAGCACCGCACCCTCCTGCGTGTATTCCTTGGTCAAGCAGGTGCAGCGGTTGGTCGAGAGACGGCGCTGCGCTGTAGACCACCGGGCGGGCCGCGTAGACCACCGGGCGGGCCGCGTACACGACCGGGCGCGGGTAGTAGATGTGGCGGTGACGCCAGTGGCCGTGCCAGTGCACATGGCGGTGAGGACGATGAAAGTGGCCGTGGCCGAAGTGCTTGTGGCCGTGGAAGCCGCCCTTGTGCATGCCGCCGTGGAAGCCTTTGCCGCCATGGAAGCCCTTGGCGTCGGCGGAGGTCGAGGTCAGCGCGGTGGTGCCGAGAGCGACAACCGCGGCGAGAGCGAGAAGGCTGGACTTGAGATCATTGGAAACTCCTTGGGGTGCGAGTGGTTGAATTTGCCGTTCGGATAGTTGTCGGACGGCCCCCAGGAAAGGTTCAGGACAAGCCTGGCCTGGCGCCGGATGCGCCTGTGCCTCACAAATTTCTTTTGTTTTATAACTGTTTACGGGTACCGCCCGTTCACTTCCGGCGCCGCCCTGCTATACAGAGCGCGCTAAGGGTAAAGTACGTGTCAAACGTTGGGAGGTTCATCTTGGGTAAGCATTTCACGCTCACGGCCGCCGACAAGCACAGCCTCGGGGCCTATCGCGCCGATCCGAAGGGCGCACCGAAGGGCGGCATCGTCGTCATTCAGGAGATTTTCGGGGTCAACAATCACATCCGCAATGTCTGCGACCGCTTCGCCGAAGAAGGCTATGTCGCGGTGGCGCCGGCGCTGTTCGACCGGCAGATGAAGGATTACCAGTCCGGCTACACGCCGCCCGAGATCGAGAAGTCCCGCACCTACGTCGCCAAGCCCGACTGGGACGCGATGCTGCGCGACACCGACGCGGCCATCAAGGAGATCGCTTCGGTCGGTCCGGTCGCCATCGTCGGCTTCTGCATGGGCGGCTCGATCGCATTCCTCGCCGCGACGCGGCTGTCCGGCCTCTCGCAGCGGTAGCCTATTACGGCGGCCAGATCGTCAAGTTCGCCGACGAGAAGCCGAAGTGCCCAGTGCAGATGCATTTCGGCGAGAAGGACCACGGCATCCCGATGTCCGACGTCGAGATCATCAAGCAGAAGCGCGGCGGCGACTGCGAGATTTACATCTATGCGGACGCCGGCCACGGCTTCCACTGCGACGAGCGCGGCAGCTTCCACAAGGGCAGCGCCGACGTGGCGTACGAGCGCACCAAGGCGTTCCTCGCCAAGCACATGAAGAAATAAGCGCGATAGGCAGGGTCCCGCGATGAACAGAAAGTTCCATCGGCGGCGCGCAATGACTCGTTACGGCTGTGGATCGAAAAACTTTGAGCGGCTCGCGTAAGCTTTTTTTTAAGCGCGCCGGTCCATGGTGCTGCGCGAGGGAAGGCTGTTCTGACGAGGCGAAAGTCTCTCCAGCACACGTGGCGTGAACCCTCTGCGGGCCGCGCGGTGAAAACCGC
Source organism: uncultured Alphaproteobacteria bacterium (assembly GCA_963711955.1). Lineage (GTDB taxonomy): Bacteria > Pseudomonadota > Alphaproteobacteria > Rhizobiales > Xanthobacteraceae > Z2-YC6860. The sequence goes on from CAVQGC010000013.1 coordinate 148,923, forward strand.
GCGGCCCAATCTTGTTTCTCTCACTTTGAGGGATCACTCGACCGAAATGTTGGCGGCCTTCACCACCTTGCCCCACTTCTCGGTCTCGTCGGCGAGCAGCTTGCCGAACTCGGCCGGCGTCATCGGCGTCGGCACGCCGCCGAGCTGCGCGATGCGCTCCTTGATCTTCGGATCGGCGAGCGCGGCGTTGAACGCCTTGTTGAGGATCTCGACGACGTGCGGCGGCATGCCCTTCGGCCCGGCGACGCCGTAGAACACGCTCGCCTCGTAACCCGGCACCGTGTCGGCGACCGTCGGCACGTCGGGCAGCGCCGCATTGCGCGTCGTCGTCGTCACAGCGAGCGCGCGCAACTTGCCGGTCTTCACGAACTCGATCGAGCCCGGCAGGTTGTCGAACAGCGCATGGACCTTGCCGGTCATCAGGTCGGGATAGATGCCGGCCGAGCCTTTGTAGGGCACATGCAGGATGTCGAGCTTGGTCATCATCTTGAACAGCTCGCCGGACATATGAACCGAGGTGCCGTTGCCGGACGACGCGAACGTCATCTTGCCAGGATTGGCTTTGACGTGGGCGATGAACTCGCCGACGGTCTTCACCGGCAGATCGGGCGGCACCACCATGATGTTGGTGAGCTGCATGGTGCCGGCGATCGGCGTGGTGTCGCGCACGTGATTGAACGGCAGGCTCTTGTAGAGCGTCTGGCCGATCGCGTTGTTGGGCGCGACGAACATGATGGTGTAGCCGTCGGGCGGCGACTCGATCACCGATTTCGCGGCGAGCATGCCGCCCTGGCCGGAGCGGTTCTCGACCACGCAGGGCGCCCCGAGATGCGGGGTTAGAAAGTCGCAAAAGATGCGGGCGACGATGTCGTTCGGCCCGCCGGCCAGGAAGCCGACCACGAACTTGATCGGGCGGGTCGGGTATTTTTCCTGGGCGTGAGCCGGCGCGGCGAAGGCGCTGCAGACAATTCCAAGCAACAAGGCAAGACGGACCATGCGCATCCCCTTCTGTTGGAGACGGCATCCTACGACAGGTTGAGGCCGATCAGAACCAGCGTTCGCCGACCGTGACAACGTCGCCCGGGCGGATGGTATAGCGCAGCGGCAGCGGGAAGCGCTGCGGCACGCCCTGGATCTTGCGGGTGATGGTGACGGCCGACTTGGTGGCGCGCGGCGTGAAGCCGCCGGCGATCGCGACCGCGTTCTCGACCGTCATGTGCGGCACGTAGGGGTATTGCCCCGGATAGGTGACCTCGCCGAGCACGAAGAACGGCCGGTAGACGTCGACCTCGACCGCGACGCTGGGCTCGCGGATGTAGCCGCCGGCGAGCCGCGACTTGATCGCCGCGCCGAGCGCGGCGGTGGTCATGTCGCGGGCCTGCACGGCGCCGATCAGCGGCATGGTCACCATGCCTGCGGCATCGACCGTGTAGGTGTTGCTCAAGCGTGTCCTGGCCGAACACCACGATGCGCAGCTTGTCGCCGGTGTCGAGCGTGTAGGGCCCATCCTCCGGCATCGCGCGCACCGGAACGTACTGCGTGGCGTAGCGAACGGTTCGGGATGGTGCGGGCGGCGGACCGTAAGCGGTCGGCGGTGGGCCGTAGCCTGGGCCAGCGCTCGGCCCATACATCGGCGGCTGCCGGTAAGCGGCGGGCGCGCCGTAGGTCATCATGTCGAGATCGGAGCGCACCACGGGAGACGCCGCATACGGCCGCGCCGGCTGACGCGCGCAGCCGGCGACCGTGGCGAAAGCCACGAGCAGAACCAGAAAGCGGCAAACGCGCATGCGAGGCGAATCCGTGCAAAGCGCCGGCAAAAGTTAAGCCCGATTAACGCCTCAGTATGGTTAATGAAGCCTTAGTCGTGCTGCCCTCCCGGCTGCATTTGGCCTCGCCGGCCGGACCGACGCCGTCTAACTTGGCGAAATCCGCGGATTTGAAGGAATTCGATGCTGAGATTGCTGCGAGCCGAAGCCCAGGTGCCGGCGGTCTGGCTGACTGCCGCTCTGTTCCTGCTGTTCGGCAGCGGCTGGCTGGCGGCCGCTGCCAACAGCACCGGCCTTACGCTGCTGGTGTTCGCCTGGCTGTTCGCGCGCGATCATGTGGGGCGCGTTCGGCGTGGTCCGGCACGCCGAGCATCTGGCGGAAGAGCTCGGCGAGCCGTACGGCACGCTGATCCTCACCATGGCGGTCACCATCATCGAGGTGGCCTTCATCATCACCGCGGTGGCGACCTCGCAGCGGAAGCACGCCGGTCGCACGCGACGCGGTGTTCGCCGTGGTGATGATCATGCTCAACGGCGCGGTCGGGTTGTGCCTGCTGCTCGGCGGCTTGCGCCATCATGAGCAGAACTACAATTTGCCCGGCGCGCGCGCCTTCCTCTCGGTCGCGATCCCGCTTGCGACCTTCACGCTCGCCATGCCGAACTTCACTGTCACCGCGCCAGGCCCGGTCCTGTCGAACACCCAGGCCGTCACCATCGCCGTGCTAACGCTCGCGCTCTACGGCGTGTTCCTCGCGATGCAGACGCGGCGCTACTCGAGCTTCTTCCAGGACCCGAACAGCGCCGAGCCCAGCGCGCTGCCGGAAGCACCGCCGGAAACCGCGCCCGCCGGCATAAACCCGGTGTGGTTTCACGCCGCAGGGCTGGGGCTCACGCTGTTGCCGGTGGTCTATCTGACCGAGGAGCTCGGCCACATCGTCGAGCGCACCGTGGTCGGGGTCGGCGCGCCGGTGGCGCTGGTGGGCGTGATCGTGGCGGTGCTGGTGCTGGCGCCTGAAACCATGGGCGCACTGCAGGCGGCGCGCCGCAATCAGTTGCAACGCGCGGTCAACATTGCGCTCGGCTCCGTGCTGGCGACCATCGGCTTGACAATTCCCGCCGTGCTGATGCTCGGCGTGTTCCGTGGCACGCCGATCATTCTCGGACTGGGCCAGCAGGAGATGATGCTGCTTGCGCTCACCCTCGTGGTGTCAATGCTGACCTTCGGCGGCGAGCGCACCAACATGTTGCAGGGTGCGGTTCACCTGGTGATGTTCCTGGTGTTCCTGCTGGTGCTGTTCAATCCGTAAGCTCAAAAGCAAAGCGGGCCGCAGGATGCAGCCGTCTCGCAGCACATGTCCCGCTCGCGCTCAGTGCGCGGCGACGGCAGCGCCGGTGCCGATCGGGCACGACACGCCGGTGCCGCCCAGCCCGCAGTAGCCCCTCGGATTCTTCGCCAGGTACTGCTGGTGATAGTCCTCGGCGAAATAGAACTGCGGCGCGTCGACGATCTCCGTGGTGATCGCGCCGTAGCGCTTGGCATCGAGCGCGCGCTGGTACATCGCCTTGGATTCCTCGGCGGCCTTCTTCTGCGCCGGCGTCGTCGTGTAGATGCCGGAGCGGTACTGCGTGCCGACGTCGTTGCCCTGGCGCATGCCCTGCGTCGGGTCGTGGTTCTCCCAGAACGTCTTGAGCAGCTTTTCGTACGGCACCTTCTTGGGGTCGTAGACCACCAGCACGACCTCGTTGTGGCCGGTGCGGCCGGAGCAGACCTCCTCGTAGGTCGGATTGGGCGTATGGCCGGCGGCATAGCCGACCGCGGTGGCGTAGATGCCGTCGCCAAGCTCCCAGAACTTGCGCTCGGCGCCCCAGAAGCAGCCCATGCCGAACACCGCGGTCTCGAGCCCCGCCGGGTAAGGACCCTTCAGCGGATTGCCGTTGATGAAATGCTTGGCGGCGGTGGGGATCGGCACTGGCCGGCCGGGCAGCGCCTCGTCGCGCGACGGGATCGAAAGCAATTTCTTGAACCCGAACATTGGCAAATCTCCTGCAATTGCTGGCGTAAATATAGGGTGTTTGCGCGCCGTAAAGCACGCCGCCGCCGGTCACGTTCCCGCCAGCGGAACGCACCTGTTCCCCTGAAGGCTCGGGCAACCTATGCTGCGGCGACATCGTTTAGGAGGCCCCTTGACCACGCTGAAGACCATCGCAGGCGCCTGCGCCATCGCGCTCGTCGCCGCGTTCCCGGCCCACGCGCAGACCATGCCGCCGGACTACGGCCCGCCGATCGGGCTCGAAACCGCGCGCAAGGCGATGAGCGCCGCCGACGCCGAGGCGGCCAAGAACAACTGGCCGGTGGTGGTCGCCATCATCGACAGCGGCGGCCATATCGTGATGCTGCACCGGCGCGACAACGCTCAGCTCGCCTCGATCGAAATCGCCCAGGGCAAGGCGAAGACCGCGCTCAAGTTCAAGCGCCCGACCAAAGTGCTCGACGACGCCATCTCGGGCGGCGGCGCCGGCGTGCGTTTCCTCGCGCTGAAGGACATCACGCCGCTGGAAGGCGGTTTCCCGCTGATCATCGACGGCAAGATCGTCGGCGCGATCGGCGTGTCCGGCGTGCTGTCGGGCCAGGATTCGCAGATCGCCCGCGCCGCGATCGACGCGCTGAAATGAGCTAGGTCGTGCCTTCATAAACACGGCACCTCGCCGCAGCGAAACTCAGCCGCGTCGCGCCGTTTCGATTGCGGCGACGTCAATCTTCTTCATGGTCATCATCGCATCGAACGCGCGCTTGGCTTCATCGCCGCCAGCTGCCATCGCTTCGGTCAGTACACGCGGCGTGATTTGCCACGACACGCCCCACCTGTCCTTGCACCAGCCGCACGCGCTCTCCTGGCCGCCATTGCCGACGATAGCGTTCCAATAGCGGTCGGTTTCGGCCTGATCGTCAGTGGCGATCTGGAATGAGAACGCTTCGGTATGTTTGAACGCGGGGCCGCCGTTCAGGCCGATGCAAGAGACACCGGCAACCGTAAACTCGACAACCAGCACCTCGCCCTGCTTGCCGGACGGGTAGTCGCTAGGCGCACGCCAGATGGCACCCACCGTGCTGTCGGGAAAGGTCTTGGCATAAAAGCGAGCAGCGGCCTCGGCATCCTTATCGTACCAGACGCAAATCGTGTTCTTTGCCATTACGTGTCCTTTCGCTTTAAGCGCGCCCTAATCCCGCGCGTAGCCGATCAGCGGCTTTTTCTTGCGGCCGAGCACGATCAGCAAAGCGCCGAGCACCGCAAAAATGGCGGCGGCCGGCTGTTCGAGGATGGGCGAGATCGCGAGGCTCCATAGCGTGCCGGACAAGCGTTCGACCGAAGCTTGCGCGGCCTGGAGACTGGAGGCGTGGATCTCGGTCCAGAACTGGCTGAGCGCGGTCGCATAGAACGTCTTGTCCGCGATCGATTTCATCCCGTCGTAGATCACGAAGATAAAGGCCAGCGCGAGCAGCAGCAGGCCGAGAAACCGCAACAGAAACCGGATCATGAGCAGTCCAACAAAACGACGCCTTCCCCGCATTCGATTAGCGCGGCAGCGGCGGCCGTTCAATCGCTGCAGTGCCGCATTGGCCGTCCCGCCCTTGTTATGCCGCCCGGGCTTCCGCTAACGTTCCGCCGTCGGCCGTGTCGGCCCGAGTAGAGTATTGAAATGGCAAAGAAATCCAGCGGGAACCGGCCGACCTTCACCGACCAGGAAGCGCTGCTTTTTCACAGCCAGGGCAGACCCGGCAAGCTCGAGGTGGTGGCCACCAAGCCGATGGCCACGCAGCGCGACCTCTCGCTCGCCTATTCGCCGGGCGTGGCGGTGCCGGTGCTCGCCATCGCCGAGGACGAAAGCAAGGCCTACGACTACACCGTGAAGGGCAACTTCGTTGCTGTCATCACCAACGGCACCGCCATCCTGGGCCTCGGCAACCGCGGCGCACTCGCCGCCAAGCCGGTGATGGAAGGCAAGTCGGTGCTGTTCAAGCGCTTCGCCGACATCGACTCCATCGATCTCGAGGTCAACACCGAGGATCCGGACGAGTTCATCAACTGCGTGAAATTCCTCGGCAAGGGCTGGGGCGGCATCAATCTCGAGGACATCAAGGCGCCGGAGTGCTTCATCATCGAGCAGCGGCTGCGCGAGCTGCTCGACATCCCGGTGTTCCACGACGACCAGCACGGCACCGCAATCATCGCCACCGCCGGTCTCCTCAACTCGCTGGAACTCACCGGGAGGAGGATGGAAGACACCAAGATCGTCTGCAACGGCGCCGGCGCCGCGGGTATCGCGTGCCTGGAACTGCTGCGCTCGATCGGCTTCCGCCCGGAGAACCTGATGCTTTGCGACACCAAGGGCGTGATCTACGAAGGCCGCAAGGACGGCATGAACCAGTGGAAGTCGGCCTATGCGGTAAAGACGTCGGCGCGCACGCTGGCCGACGCGCTCAAAGGCGCCGACGTGTTCTACGGCCTGTCCGCGAAGGGCGCCGTAACCAAGGAGATGGTCGCCTCGATGGCGCCAAAGCCGATCATCTTCGCCATGGCCAATCCCGATCCGGAAATCACCTGGGAGGAAGTCGCCGAGGTGCGCGACGACGCCATCATGGCGACCGGCCGCTCCGACTATCCCAACCAGGTCAACAATGTGCTTGGGTTTCCCTACATCTTCCGCGGCGCGCTCGATTGCCGCGCCACCACTATCAACATGGAGATGAAGATCGCCGCGGCCCGCGCACTCGCCGACCTCGCCCGCGAGGACGTGCCCGACGAGGTCGCCGCCGCGTACGGCATGCGCTTCAAGTACGGGCCGGACTACATTATCCCGGTGCCGTTCGACCCGAGGCTGATTTCCTATATCCCGCCGGCAGTCGCCAAGGCCGCAATGGACACCGGTGTCGCGCGCAAGCCGATCGCCGACATGGACGCCTATCGGGAATCGCTGCGGCGGCGCCGCGATCCGGTGGCCGGCGTGCTGCAGCAGGTGTTCGAGCGGGTCCGCCGCTCGCCCAAGCGCGTGGTGTTCGCGGAGGGCGAAGAGGAGCAGGTGATCCGCGCCGCGGCAACCTTCGCGCACGAGCGGCTCGGCACAGCGCTGCTGGTCGGCCGCGAGGACCGCGTGCGTCAGAGCGCGAAGAACCTCGGCATCGAGCTTGGCAAGGGCATCCAGATCATCAACGCCGCGCTGTCGACGCGGAACGCCCAGTACGCCGCGTACCTTTATGAACGCCTGCAACGGCAGGGCTATCTGCTGCGCGATGTGCAGCGGCTGGTGAACACCGACCGCAACCACTTCGCCGCCTGCATGGTGGCGCTGGACGACGCCGACGCGATGGTGACCGGCGTGACCCGGAACTTCTCGGTGGCGCTGGAGGACGTTCGACGCGTCATCGACCCCAAGCCGGGCCACCGCGTGATTGGTCTCTCGATGGTGCTGGCGCGCGGCCGCAACGTTCTGGTCGCCGACACCGCGATCACGGAAATGCCGAAGGCGCAGGAACTCGCCGACATTGCCGTCGAGGCGGCCGGGGTGGCGCGGCGGCTCGGCTATGAGCCGCGGCTCGCTTTGCTTGCATTCTCCACCTTCGGGCACCCGCCGGGCGAGCGCTCCGCGCACGTCATCGAGGCCGTGAAAATTCTCGATCAGCGCCGGGTCGATTTCGAATACGACGGCGAAATGGCAGCCGACGTCGCGCTCAATCCAGAAGCGGCCGCCCACTATCCTTTCAGCCGGCTGTCGGGGCCGGCCAACGTGCTGATCATGCCGGCGTTCCATTCGGCGTCGATCTCCACCAAGCTGTTGCAGGAGCTTGGCGGCGCGACCGTGATCGGCCCGCTTCTGGTCGGGCTCGACCGTTCGGTGCAGATCGTGCCAATGACCGCCAAGGACACCGATCTCGTCAACATGGCCGCGCTCGCGGCATTCAACGTAAGCGGCTAAGGAGACGTATCTTGAGCACGAACAGACTGCGCGGCGTGATCGCCGCTGTTGCAACGCCCGTCAGCGAAGACGGCTCCCCCGATACAACACGCGCGACCAAGCTCGCGCGGTACCTGCTCGACAACGGCTGCGACGGCCTCAACGTGCTCGGCACGACGGGCGAAGCCACGTCGTTTTCGCTCGACGAGCGCAAGCGCGTGATGACGGCCTACCGCGACGCCAAGCTGCCGCTGGAGCGGCTGATGGTCGGCACCGGCGCGGCCGCCAGCTCGGATGCCGTCGCGCTGACGAGGCACGCAGCGGAATTGGGATTTGCCGGCGCGCTGCTGCTACCGCCGTTCTATTACAAGGGTGTGCCGGACGACGGGCTGATCGCTTATGTCGAGACCATCGTGCAGGCGAGCGCGGCGAAACCGATCCCGATCTACCTCTACCATTTCCCGCAGCAATCCGGCCTGCCTTGGCACGTCGCGCTGGTGAAGCGCCTGCTCGACAAGTTCGGCTCGCGCATCGTCGGACTGAAGGATTCCTCCGGCGACATGGCGTATGCGCGCGAAGCCGCCGCGATCGGTAAGCACTTCGACGTGTTTCCTTCGACCGAAGCCGTGCTGATCGAAGCGAAGAACGGCGCCTTCGCCGGTTGCATCTCGGCGACCGCCAACCTCAACCCCGACCTGTGCCAGCGGGCGTGGAGCAAGGGCGAGCAGTCCTCGCTCGACGCTGCGGTGACGATCCGCAAGCTGTTCGATGGCAAGGCGCTGGTGTCGGGCGTCAAGGCGCTGCTCGCGCACATCCACGCCGACCCGGCGTTGTCGCGGGTGAAGCCGCCGCTGGCGCCGTTTCCGGCCGCCGATCGCGCCGCCGTGGTGGCGGGATACGACCAGGTGCGCGGCAAGCGCGTGGCCTAGACGCGCGCCGCCTCATGAGCGCGCGTTCCGTTGCGGTGATCGGCGGAGGGATCGGCGGGCTCTCCGCCGCGCTTCATCTCCTCAAGGCAGGCCACGACGTCCAGGTCTACGAGCAGACCCCGCAGATCATCGAGGTGGGTGCCGGGCTTGTGGTGAGCCCGAATGCGTCACGCCTGCTGATCCGGCTCGGGCTCGGCGATGAACTCGAGCGCATCGGCGTGCGGCCCTTGGCGTTCCATCAGCGGCGCTGGCAGGACGGCCGCACGCTGGCGCGTTCGCGCCTGCGGGAGCAGACCGAAGCGACATATGGCTCGCCGGCTTATGTTTTTCACCGCGGCGAACTGAACGCCGTGCTCACGCAAGCGATGCCCAAGGAGCGCGTGCATCTCTCGCATCGCTGCGTCAGCTTCAACGACCGCGGCGGCCACGTCGAGGCGCGGTTCGAGAACGGCGTCGCCATCAAAGCCGACATCCTGGTCGGCGCCGACGGCATCCATTCCACCATCCGCCGCGCCTTGCATGGCGAGGAGCGTCCGCGCTTCACCGGCTGCATCGCCTATCGCGGCCTGATTCCGATGCAGCGCGTCGCGCATCTCGACATCGAGTTCGCCTCGACGAATTGGATGGGTCCGGGCCGGCATTTCGTGCACTATCCTGTCGCCTGCGGACGGGTGCTCAACTTCGTCGGCTTGATCGAGCAGGACGCGTGGGAAACGGAATCCTGGACCGAGCCTGGAGATTTGTCCGTACTGGCCGCGGCCTATCAAGGCTGGCATCCGCAAGTGCCCGCCATCATCGCGGCCGCCGAGCAGACTTTCAAATGGGCGCTGCTCGACCGCATGCCGCTGCCGCGCTGGTCGTTCGGACGCGTCACGCTGCTTGGCGATGCCTGTCACCCGATGCTGCCGTTTCTCGGCCAGGGCGCGGCGCAGGCCATCGAGGATGGCGCCGCACTCACCAGTTGTCTCGCCACGCGCAGCGACGATGTCGTCGAGGCACTGAAGCTCTACGAAACGGTGCGGCTGCCGCGCACCTCGCGGGTCCAGCAGATCTCGCGCGACAACAAGGATCGCTTCCACCTGCCCGACGGGCCGGCCCAGCAGGAGCGCGATGCCAGGATGGCGACCGGAACCACCGACTGGTCCCCGCAATCGATCGCCTGGCTGTACGGCCACGACGCTGCCGAGTTGCCGGAAATCGCCGCAACGGCACGTTGACGGCCCGGGAGCGCGTGACTATAAGCACCGCGCTGGCCGCGAGAGCCCTCGCCGCCGCTGTATTTTCAAGCTTTAGACGAGTTCATGGCCAACACCTCCTCCGCACGCAAAGCCACCCGCAAGATCGCGCGGCGCACCCTCATCAATCAGGCGCGCCGCACCCGAGCCCGCAGCGCGGTTCGTCTGGTGGAAGAGGCGATCGAAGCCGGCGACCGCGCCAAGGCGCTGGACGCAATGAAGCAGGCCGAACCGCAGCTCATGAAGGCGGCGCAGACCGGCCAGGTTCACCACAACACCGCAAGCCGTAAAATCTCACGGCTGACCAAGCAGCATCTCGAAGCTCGGCAAGTAGCTGCACGCGCTCTTAACGCTTCTGAATTAAAGTGACAATCTGCAGGATTTCGCGCCCACTCCATTGCGCGGAGCGTGCTCGTTCGCGCGAACGCTTTCGCGAAAAAGTCTACCGATCAAATAGAATTGGACCGACATGACCTATGTGGCATGAATGCCACATGGGTCATAAGAAGCGAGTATATACGTATTTTTACTGATAGGCGGATTCCCCCATTTGGCGCGGTTTTCCAGTCCAGGCGCTGAGGGGGCTACCCGCATTTATCGGTCACAAAAACGTCATACCCACAAAGGGGTTACCGAGAAAGCGCGGCCGAGGACTTGGATTTTGGTGATTTTGGTTCACAGCTTAGTCAACCGCAAAAAACTCTTTTCAAGACTGTCACAATTCGGCTGTCAGCTTTTGAATACTCGCGCCAATTCAATGCGTTGTGGATTGCTCTCCCCGTTTCCCACATCGCGGGTGACCCGCGAAAAATCCAGACCTCGTCTGCGTTCTCGCGCGACACCGAATTGCGGCGGCGGTCGGAAGTGCTATTTTTTTTCGTGCTTCCGGGTTGTCCCGCGAATTCAGAAACGGCAGGTATTCAGGCTCATCGAGGGTGAGGACGAAGGTAGTGACTCAAGTCGTCCTCGGAGTTTGATTGACCTGACAGCCACCCTGATCTTCGCGAAGACTGTCTGCGCAGTCTATGGCGGGCCGGAACAGAGGTCGAGTACTTCGAAAACACCGATGGATAACGTCCATTGCGGGACTATTCTCGCAATGATGAGGGGGTCATTATGTCTACTGGGTCGGGAAATCTCTCCATTTGCGGGCTTTCGCGCGACTTTGCGCGTTTCCCAAGTAGCGGCCCTCAACTTCGCCACGGAGTACCCTACCCCGAACTTGCGATCGGCTTCCGTTCAGAGCGGCTAAACGCTCTGCTCCGTCGATTGAGCTGCCTTCACCAAGTTCGCTGAGGGCGAACGTCCCTCCCACCAGTCAGTCCGTTGATGTGATCCGCGCGTAACGGCCAGGCGGCGGTGCCGCCATCCGTTTCACCGAGCTTCCAATCAACCCGTCGAACTCCCGAAAGAAACCAAGAAATGACGACCACCGATCCAGAGCGTTGGGAGCGCGTCAAGAACAGGCTTCGTGCAGAAGTTGGCGAAGAAATTTTCCAGAGCTGGTTCGCCCGCATGGAGCTGGAGCGGATTCAAGATGGGATGGCGCATCTGTCGGTGCCGACCCGCTTCCTAAAGAGCTGGATCCAGTCGCACTACATCGAGCGGCTGCTGACCTGCTGGCAGGGCGAGCACTCGGAAATCCAGAAGCTCGACGTCAGCGTGCGCAGCGCGGTGATCCGCACGGCGCTGCCGAAGGCCAAGCAGGTCGAGGCGATCGAGTTCGGGCGCGATCCGCGCGGCAAGCTCGAGGGCGGCGAAACGCGCACGGCGTTCGGCCCGGTGGCGAGCGGCCACGACGCGCTCGGCGGCTCGCCGCTCGACCTGCGGCTGACCTTCGACACATTCGTGGTGGGGCGTTCCAACACGCTGGCGCACGCCGCCGCCAAGCAGGTCGCTGCCGCGCGGCGCGGCGACCCAGTGATGTTCAATCCGCTCTACATCCATGCCGGCGTGGGGCTCGGCAAGACGCACCTTCTCCAGGCAACCACCTGGGCCGGCAACAACGGCTCCGAGCGCAAGGTGCTCTATCTCACCGCCGAAAAATTCATGTACGGCTTCGTCTCGGCGTTGCGCACGCAGACCGCGCTCGCATTCAAGGAAGCGCTGCGCGGCATCGACGTGCTGGTGATCGACGACCTGCAGTTCCTGCAGGGCAAATCGACCCAGGCCGAGTTCTGCCACACCCTGAACGCGCTGATCGACGCCGGCCGCCAGGTGGTGATCGCCAGCCGATCGCCCGCCGACCGACCTGGAAAGCCTCGACGACCGCGTGCGCTCGCGGCTCGCCGGCGGGCTGGTGGTCGAGATGGGGCCGCTCGGCGAGGAGCTGCGGCTGGAGATCCTGAAATTCCGCGTCGCTGCGGCGCGCCAGTATCATCCGAGCTTCGACGTGCCGGCTCCCGTGCTGGCCTATATCGCCAAGACCGTCACCCATAACGGCCGCGACCTCGAAGGCGCGATCAACCGCCTGCTGGCCCACAACAAGCTCACCGGCCAGCCGGTGACGATGGAGATGGCGGAGCGCGAGGTGCGCGACCTGATCCGGCCGCAGGAGCCCAAGCGGGTCAAGATCGAGGACATCCAGCGCATCGTGGCGCGGCAATACAACGTGAGCCGCTCCGACCTGCTTTCTTCGCGCCGCACCGCCAACGTGGTGCGCCCTCGGCAGGTGGCGATGTACCTTGCGAAAACGCTGACGCTGCGCTCGCTGCCCGAGATCGGCCGCAGGTTCGGCGGGCGCGACCACACCACTGTGCTGCACGCGGTGCGCAAGATCGAGGGGTTGGTCGGCAACGACGCGATGCTGGCGGACGAGATCGAAGTCCTAAAGCGGCAGCTTCAAGAGTGATCCGCGTATTGAACGCATGGCCCGGCGCTTCGGCGCCGGGCCGACTTTGTACGCCGTCGTCAAGAGGCCGTGAATGGCCGGGATAACCCGGCAGCAGAAGCCCTCGGCCCTTGCGAAAACCGAGCATCCACGCCAGTTTTGATGCCCCTCCGAGGAACGGGCGCTGCCATGAAGGTCACCGTCGAACGCGCAGAATTGCTGAAATCGCTGGGCCACGTGCATCGCGTGGTCGAGCGCCGCAATACCATTCCGATCCTCGGCAACGTTCTGATGCGGGCCGAAAAGTCGTCGCTCAACCTCAAGGCCACCGACCTCGACCTTGAAGTGATCGAGACGATCGCGGCCGAGGTGTCGCCGGGTGGCTCGACAACCGTGCCGGCGCATATGTTCTACGAAATCGTGCGCAAGTTGCCCGAAGGCTCGCAGGTGGTGCTGGAAGCCTCCGGCGACCGCGCCATGATGGCGATCCGCGCCGGGCGCTCGCGCTTCACGCTTGCAGACCTTGCCGGAGAGCGATTTTCCCGATCTCGCCGCCGGCGACATGACGCACAAGTTCAAAATTCCGGCCGACGAGCTGAAGCGGCTGCTCGACAAGACGCACTTCGCGATCTCGACCGAGGAAACGCGCTACTATCTCAACGGCATCTATCTGCACATCGCCGGCTCCGGAAAGAACGCGACGCTGCGCGCGGTGGCGACCGACGGACACCGGCTCGCGCAGGCCGAGCTCGCGGTGCCGGCCGGCGCCAACGGCATGCCGGGCGTCATCGTACCGCGCAAGACCGTCAACGAGGTGCAGCGCCTGGTCGAAGGGAGCGACGCCGAGGTCGGCATCGAGGTGTCCTCCGCCAAGATCCGTTTCACGTTGGGCGACGTGGTGCTCACGTCGAAGCTGATCGACGGCACCTTTCCGGACTACGGCCGCGTCATCCCGAGCGGCAACGACAAGCTGCTCACAGTCGACAAGAAGGATTTCGAGGCGGCGGTGGATCGCGTCTCGACCGTGTCGAGCGAGCGCGGCCGCGCGGTCAAGCTCTCGCTGTCCAGCGGGCGGCTGGTGCTCTCGGTCACCAATCCGGATTCCGGCAGCGCGACCGAGGAGATCGAGGTCGACTACGACGGCGATCCGATCGATATCGGATTCAACTCGCGCTACCTGCTCGATATCGCGTCGCAGCTCGACGGCGAAGTCGCCGTGCTCAAGCTGGCCGACCCCGGCTCGCCGACGCTGATCGAGGACAAGGACGCCAAGGGCGCGCTCTACGTCCTGATGCCGATGCGGGTGTGATAGCCCTCACGGCTTGCATGACCGCCGCACGCGATCCGCCGCCTCACGCTGAGCAATTTCCGCAGCTACCACGCGGCAAGCCTGGAAGCCGGCGGCAATCTTGTCGTGCTCATCGGACCGAACGGCGCCGGCAAGACCAATCTGATCGAAGCGGTGTCGTTCCTGGTGCCCGGCCGGGGCCTGCGGCGCGCGACCCTTGAGGAGGTCGCGTTTTCAGAGGGCGAAGGCGCCTGGGCGGTTGCCGCCGAGGTCGAGGGCATGCTGGGGCTCGCCACGCTCGGCACCGGCATCGAGCCGCCCGGGCCGGAGGACACGGCACGCTTCCGCCAATGCCGGATCGACCGCGAGCCGGTTTCCTCAGCGGCGGCCTTCGCCGACCATCTGCGCGTGATCTGGCTCACGCCGGCGATGGATCAGCTTTTCATGGGGCCAGGATCCGAGCGCCGCCGCTTTCTCGACCGGCTGGTGCTCGCAGTCGACGCCGAGCACACCGGCCGCGTCAACGCCCTGGAGCGCTCGTTGCGATCGCGCAACCGCCTGCTCGAAGAGCCGCGGCCCGACAAGCACTGGCTCGATGCCGTCGAGCACGAGACCGCCGAACTTGCTGTCGCAGTCGCGGCAATGCGCGCCGAGACGGTGCGGCGGCTGCAGGGCGCGCTTGCGGCGCGCAAAGACGATGCCTTCCCCTCCGCCGAGATCGCGCTCGACGGCTGGATGGAGCGCCTGGTCGGCGACCATCCCGCCGTCGAGATCGAGGATCGCTACCGGACGGTGCTGCGCGACAACCGCCTGCGCGACGCGGCAGCCGGCCGCACGCTCGACGGGCCGCACCTGACCGACCTCTCCGTGACCTTTCCGCTCAAGAACATCCCGGCCGCCGAAGCCTCGACGGGCGAGCAGAAGGCGCTGCTGATCGGATTGGTGCTGGCGCACGCCGGACTGCTCGCCGACATGACAGGTTTTGCGCCGGTGCTGCTGCTCGACGAGTTGGTCGCGCATCTCGATCCGGGGCGCCGCACGGCGCTCTACGAAGCGCTTCGCAAGCTCGACGCCCAGGTCTGGATGACGGGCGCGGACCCGGCGGCCTTCGCCGAGGTTGCGTCGCAGGCCGACGTGTTTGCGGTGACGCCAGGCAGTGTTGCGCGCCAAAGCTGACGCGGGAGCGCGTCTCCAGACGCAAAGGTTCCACGCGAAAGTGAATACGAGCCAACGATCGATGCAGGAACTTCCGTCATCTCAAAGGCTTGACTTGATGTGCTGTGCTCACGAGGAGGCGGCGCCAGAGGACCGAAGACGGAGGCCGCAAGAACGCAATCGCCTCGCGGAGTGGACCAAGGAGCCAACAATGTCTGCCATCGAGCCGGCGGGGGAGAAAATCGTCAGGAATCTGCAACAGGCCGTGGATCGCCTGCAGGATGACATAGCGCGCGTGGAACTGTGGGCTGGCGCGCTCGGCTGCTTCACCAAGCCGATCCCGGACTACGGCCACGGCCAGACCCGGTTCGATTTGCCGATGCTACGCGAGCAGTCGATGCCGCACGAGCAATCGGCAAATTTCACGCCCGGTGTTCCGCCGCATCGAAATGCGGCGTCTCGGACGGGAACGCCGCCCGGAAATCAAGCGAAAAAGAGCTAGGCGCGAGAGCCGTTCTGGCGCGCTGCGGAGGCGCTTTCCAAGGGCGTTTTTTACCCGTCCAGACCTTCAAAAACCGTCACCGAATCAACATATTAGGGCGGTCCACTTTGCGCTGTACGGCACATCGTTTTTCGTGCCAAATCAATCGCTGATTCTCGCGCAAATTTCGCTTTCCATTCGAGGCAAATTGCATGGCCGAACCCGCACGCAAGACCACCGCTGAAACCGACTACGGCGCAGAGTCGATCAAGGTCCTCAAGGGCCTTGATGCGGTGCGCAAGCGGCCGGGCATGTACATCGGCGACACCGACGACGGATCCGGCCTGCATCACATGGTCTACGAAGTCGTCGACAACGCGATCGACGAAGCGCTGGCCGGCCATGCCACCGCGGTCACCGTGACGCTTAATCCCGACGGCTCCTGCACGGTGCGCGACGACGGCCGCGGCATCCCGACCGACATCCACAAAGGCGAGGGGATGTCGGCCGCTCAGGTCATCATGACCCAGCTCCACGCCGGCGGAAAATTCGACCAGAATTCCTACAAGGTGTCCGGCGGCTTGCACGGCGTCGGCGTCTCGGTTGTCAACGCGCTCTCGACCTGGCTCAAGCTGACCATCTGGCGTGACGGCAAAGAGCACGCCATGGAGTTTCGCGATGGCGATGCCGTTGCGGATCTCGCGGTCACAGGCGATTCCGGCGGCAAGCGCGGCACCGAGGTGACGTTCCTGCCTGCCAAGACGACCTTCACCATGACCGAGTTCGACTTCGCCACGCTGGAGCACCGGCTGCGCGAGCTCGCCTTCCTGAACTCCGGCGTCACCGTCGTTCTCTCCGACATGCGCCATGCGGTCGAAAAGCGCGAGGAAATGCGATACGAGGGGGGCGTCGAGGAGTTCGTTAAATATCTCGACCGCAACAAGAACGGGCTGATCCCGACGCCGATCACGCTCAAGTCGGAGCGCGACGGCGTCTCCGTCGAGTGCTCATTGACCTGGAACGACAGCTATCACGAGACCGTTCTCTGCTTCACCAACAACATCCCGCAGCGTGACGGCGGCACGCATCTCGCCGGCTTCCGCGGCGCGCTGACCCGCCAGGTCACCGGCTATGCCGAAACGCTCGGCGGCGCACGCAAGGAAAAGGTCGATCTATCCGGCGACGATTGCCGCGAAGGACTGACCTGCGTGCTTTCGATCAAGGTCGCCGATCCCAAGTTCTCGTCGCAGACCAAGGACAAGCTCGTCTCTTCCGAAGTGCGGCCGGCCGTCGAGAACATCGTCAACGACCGGCTGGCGGCCTGGTTCGAGCAGCACCCCGGCGAAGCCAAAGCGATCGTCGGCAAGGTGATCGAGGCGGCCGCCGCCCGAGAAGCCGCCCGCAAGGCCCGCGAGCTCACCCGCCGTAAAGGCGCGCTCGACGTCAATTCGCTGCCCGGCAAGCTTGCCGACTGCCAGGAGCGCGATCCGGCCAAGTCCGAGCTGTTCATCGTCGAGGGCGACAGCGCCGGCGGCTCCGCCAAGCAGGGCCGCAATCGCGAATTCCAGGCGGTGCTGCCGTTGCGCGGCAAGATCCTCAACGTGGAGCGTGCGCGCTTCGACAAGATGCTGGGAAGCCAGGAGATCGGCACGCTGATCACCGCGCTGGGCACCGGCATCGGCCGCGAGGAGTTCAACGCCGACAAGCTGCGCTACCACAAGATCATCATCATGACGGACGCCGACGTCGACGGCGCCCATATCCGCACCCTGCTGCTGACGTTCTTCTACCGGCAAATGCCGGAGCTGATCGATCGCGGGCACCTCTTCATCGCCCAACCGCCGCTCTACAAGGTCAATCGTGGCAAGTCCGAGCAGTATCTCAAGGACGAGCGCGCGCTCGAGGACTACCTGATCTCGACCGGGCTACAGGACACCGTGTTCAAGCTCTATTCCGGCGCCGAACGCGCCGGCGTCGATTTGCACGATCTGGTCGAGCAGGCCCGCGTGATCCGAAACGTGCTGGCCAACATCCACAGCCGCTACAACAGGAAGGTCGTCGAGCAGGCCGCCATCCTCGGCGTGCTCAACGCCGAGATATTCGGCGATCCGCAGAAGGCCGGCGCGGCTGCACCCTACATCGCGCAGCGACTCGACGCGCTCGAAGACGAGACCGAGCGCGGCTGGCAGGGCAAATTCGTCGAAGGCGACGGCTTCCTGTTCGAGCGCACCGTGCGCGGCGTGAAGGAGGTCGCAATCATCGATCATGCGCTGCTCAACTCGGCCGATGCGCGCAAGCTCGATGAGTATGCAGCATCGTTGCAGGAGGCCTATGCGCGATCCGGTGCCCTTCGCCGCAAGAGCGAGGAGGAGCCGATCAAGATTCACGGGCCGGTCAGTCTGTTCGAAGCGATCACCAGCGCCGCCCGCAAGGGGCTTACGCTGCAGCGCTACAAAGGCCTCGGCGAGATGAACCCCGGTCAGCTCTGGGAAACCACGCTCGACGTGGACGCGCGCTCCCTGCTCCAGGTGAAGGTCAAGGAGATCGACGAAGCGAGCGACATCTTCGCCAAACTGATGGGCGATGAGGTCGAACCGCGCCGCGCCTTCATCCAGGACAACGCGCTCGCCGCCAGCGTCGACGCTTAAGTTTATTGTTGAAAAGAAATACGCGGCCCGCTTGCGCGGGCCGCGTCACTTTTGCCGACAACGTCAGGCCTCCATGCGCCGCGCTCTCACGCGACGCGCGTGACGTCATCAGCAGCTGGTCGCTCTGTACCAGGTCCAGCCGTACGGGATGAAAGCAGTGCGGCAGCCGTAGCCGCCGCCGTAACCATAGCCGTTGCCGCCGTAGTAGCCGGCGGAGACGTAGCCATTACCGTAGCCGTAGCCATTGCCGTAGCCAGTACCGTGCCGTAGCCATTACCGTAGCCGTAGCCATTGCCGCCGTAATAGCCGTTGCCACAGCCGTCCCAGCAACCGTTGCCGTAGTAGGAGTTGTTGTAATAGGGCCGATAGCCATAGCCACCGCCGTAGTAGCGCGGCCCGTAGTAGGCGCTCCGGTAGCCGTAGCCGTACCCGCGGTAGCCATAGCCACCGTAGCCGCCGCCATAGTAGCCGCCGCCGTAGTAGCCGCCGCGGTAGCCGTAGCCACCGTGACCGCCGTAACTACGCGTAGACCGCGATAACCACCGTAGTAACCGCCGCGATAGCCGTAGCCGCCGTAGCCGCCACGGTAGCCGTAACCACCGCGGTAGCCGTAACCGTAGCCGCCGCGATAGCCGTAGTAGCCGGCCTCAGCCGACGTCGTCGTAAACACACCGATCGAGAGGAAGAGCGCCGCAAAAAGCGCGCACGCCGCCGACGCTATACGCAACATGGAAGCCTCCAACACGCTCACCGCATCTGACTGCAATCTAGCTCAAAAATTTCCCGGCGTTAACCATATATGTGTATGAATTTGCGGGATTTTTTTGCCTTATTTTGTTCAGCCAAATGACCCAAATAGAGACAGTTTTCACGGGCTCAAAACGCCCCATCCGGCGCGTCAAAAATAATCGTTTCCCGACAACGGCATAGCGCGGCGCCTGCGCGCTCAGGCCAGGTCGAAATACTCGCGGTGCTCCCAAGAGGAGACGCTCGCAGCGATTGCTCCGTCCGTCCCCGGCGCTGCTCCGGCCGGTGCTCGGCTGGACACTCCGCCTGTTCGGTCCTTGTCGGCGCGCGCGATTTCGAACCGCTTGATCGCGACGTAGTAGTCGACGAACGCGGCGCCGAACCCAGCGCGCATGCAGGCGTTCGCCGCAAGCGCGTCACACGCTTCGGTCAATGTCTTCGGCAGCGGCTCCTTCGCCATCTCGTAAGGCGCATCGGCCGATGGTCCCGGCGCGAGCTCGCGCGCGACGCCGTCGAGCCCGGCGTGGATCTGCGACGCCATGTAGAGGTACGGATTCGCCAGCGGCTCGCCGACGCGGTTCTCCAGATGCGTCGCAGCATCTCCCGGCTGGCCCATCACGCGCACCATCACGCCGCGGTTGTCGCGCGCCCACACCGCCTGGATCGGCGCCATGGTGTTGACGCCGTGATAGCGCTTGTAGCCGTTGAGCGTCGGCGTGCCGAACGCCGCGCCGGCGCGCGCGTTGGCGATCAGCCCGGCGAGGAAGTGGCGGCCGAGCGGCGAAAGAATCTCCGACTTGTCGTTCGAGACGAACGCGTTGGCCTTCGTCTTCCGGTCGATCAGCGACTGATGCAGATGCCAGCCGCTGGAGAACGCGTTGGGGAATTTCGGCCGGCACATGAAGCTGACGAGATGGCCGTGCCGCCGCGCCACTTGCTTCATCGCGGAGCGGAACAGCGCCATGGTGTCGGCGGCGGCGAGCCCGACCTCAGGCGCGAAGGTGAACTCGTACTGGCTCGGCCCGAGCTCGACCTCTTGCGAGCGCAGCGGCATGCCGAGACCCAGCATGGTCTCGCGCAGCACGTCCATGATCGGCGCAACCTGGTCGAATCGGTTCTCGGTCAGGTATTGGAAGCCCTGCGTGGTGTGAGAAACCTCCGGCGGCTCGGCCGGCCAGTTCGCGACCACGTCCAGCTCAAGCTTCGGGTTCTCGATCTTGAACAGATGGAATTCGACCTCCAGCCCGGCGCAATAGTCGAAGCCCGCCTGGCCAAGCTTGGCGAGCGCATCGCGATAGAGCTGCCGCGTCGAGAACGGCACCGGGGCGCCGTTGGTGAAGACGATGTCGCACAGCACCCAGCCGGTGTTGCGCGCCCACGGCAGCACGCGGAACGTCGCAGGATCGGCGACCATGACGAAATCGCCGGCGCCCTGCATCTCCGGCACGTTGAGGCCCCCGCCTTCGGTGAACACCGGGAACACGGTGCGGTGCGAGGTGTCCTTGGCGAGCAGCGTGGTGGTCATGGTGACGCCGGAGCGCATCGCGCTTGCGGCATCCGCCGCCATCAGCGTCTTGCCGCGCAGCGTGCCGTGCTGATCGACGAAGGAAAAGCGGACCAGATCGAGCTTGTGCTTCTTGATGGCGCGCTCGACGGCGGACGCGGCGCGATGCTGCGCCGGCGTCCAGAGGTCGTGGCGCTCGATGAAGGATTGGGATGAGGATTTTCGGGAAGGCATTCGCTTAGGTGTATCTACCTACAATTGACCCGAAGCGATCTTATCGAGCCATGTCCGCCGTTGCATCTACAGCGGGCAGAAAAGCATGCCTCATGAATGACGTCGGCTGGGTGGCCGGCACACCTGTTCACAAAACTGTTAGCGCGACCTGTCGTGCTCTTCGCCTCCTTGAGCTGGAAATTTGTCGCCGCCGCGCTAAATTCAGGGAGTCTCGCGCTAGTTGCCGTCATATCGGCGGAGCAACTGCACGGTCGCCAGGAGGAATTTACATGACCACCGTTGTACTCAACCGCCGCAACCTCCTCGCTGCTGGCGGCTCCGTCCTGGCAACCGGGATTTCCGGGCTCCTGTTGCCTGCCAGCGCGCAAGGCGTCGCACCGACCCCTTCGATGTCGGGTGGTTCCAACAACTACCGAAAGGGCGCGGCGATCGTGGATCGGATCGGCAAGGGTGGCTTCTGGATGAGCGGCACCGTACGCCGCGCAGGCGACGGGGCTCCGCTTGCCGGGCAGCGCATCCAGATCTGGGCGCACACGGTCGAAGGGCGGGAGCACGAGCCGCAGAGTCACGGAGCCACGCTCACCGACAAGGACGGTAAGTTCCGTCTCGAGATGCCGCAGATCATTCCCATCTTTGGCCAGCCGCACGGTCACCTCGCCTATGACAGCGGTGAGTTCAAAACCGTTTTTCTTCGTCCCGTGATGCGGAGCGCAAAGGAAACGAGCCTGGAGGCGCATTTCGTCCTTCAGCCGGTCTGACCGTGTTGGGAACACGCGGATGAGATTGGCCCGGGTCACCCTGATCTGGGCCGCCCTGGCAGCCGCTATTTGCGTGCCGATCGCCGCTGCAGCGGCGAGCCCTCTGCTTGAATGGCGCGATGCGATCTACATCCTTGCCGGATTCGCGGGGATCATCGCACTGGGTCTCCTGCTCGTTCAGCCTTTGCTGATTGGCGGATATTTACCGGGACCGTCGGCTTATCGTGCGCGGCGTGCCCATCACTGGATCGGAGGCGCGTTGGTCGTGGCGGTGGTGATCCACGTCGCCGGCCTTTGGTTCACCAGTCCGCCGGACATGATCGACGCCCTTCTCTTCACATCGCCGACGCCGTTCTCCCCCTTCGGTGTGATCGCCATGTGGGCGATCTTCGCCGTCGCGCTTTTGGCTGCACTCCGCCGGCGATTGGGACTGCGAACGTTCCGCATGGCGCATATGTCCCTCGCGGTGGTCATCGTCGTGGGAAGTGTCATCCACGGCATGCTGGTCGAGGGGACGATGGAGACGATGTCGAAGGCGGCCCTTTGCGCGCTGGTTCTCGTGGCGGCCATAAAAGTATGACTGCCATCTCAGCGATAAGCGGAGACAGCGGTATCGTGATCGCTCGGGCTAAGACTTTAAAAGAGGCGAAAACGGCGACGCTACTGCAAAATGAGTTGAGAACCCTGATGTGCGCTTCAAGGGGTCAGTGGCAGCACGATTCGGCTGCGCTCGGCTACACCGTCCGCGAAGTGCCAACAGCGGACATCAGACCCGCTTCACCCGAACACCTCGTCGGCGCGGGCGATTTAGCGTAAGGCGGTGCACCGCAAGATGCGGGTGTCCCGTATGTGCAGTGCAAATTCTGATGCGGACCCTTTCAGCGCGACGGGAGCGCTCCGCCGTTGCCTCGCGAGACGAGAGACACATCCGCGGTTTACCGCCCATTCGCCCAGCTCGCGGCCTGGCGCTTCGCCGCGTCAGTCTTCTTCCAGTAGCCCTGCCAGTCGTCGGCCGGGCCGATGCCGTCGATCGCGGCGGGGCCCGTCAGACTCGGCGCATTCTTCGGATCAAGCACCATCGGCGGCGTGCTCGCCGTTCTTCGCCGCTTCGATCGCGGTGCGCAGCAAGCGGCGGTATGCATTGATCGCCTTGTCGGACTGGCCGAGGTGCTCGCGGGTGCGGTCCTGGATGTCGCCCATCGACTCGCAGGCCCACTGGTCATGCACATTGATGTCGGCGCCCATGCCCGTATAGGTCTCGTGCTCCTGCTCGTGCGGATCGAAGCCGTAGTCGTTGTGCTTGTTCTTGCGCGGCGTGTAGTCGGGCAGCTCGTACAGCTGAAGCCGCTGACGGCGCATCTCTTCCTTGTTCACCGGGCCGGTGAAGCTGGTGAAGATCGCGTACCAGTAGTGCTTGGTGTCGTCGACCGGCACGTGCCACTGCGTGATGGTCATCTCCCGGCTCATCGGGATGATGAAGGCGTTGGGGAACATCAGGTTGGTGACGCGGATATGGGTGTTCTTGTCGCTGATCTGGCGCAGCGTGACGACGCGAAAGCCATAGTCGGTCGGCTCGACCTCGATGCGCGGCACCGGAAACTCGCGCATGATCTTGGTCATCGGCATGTCCGAGTTGCTCGACTTGTCGCGGAACAGCTTGCCGTACTGGTCGCTCGGATCCTCGTCGTGGAAGAAGCGGTGCAGGAACGAGGTGTGCGCCGGGTCGATGCCGACTTCGAGCGACTGCAGCCAGTTGCACTCGATCAGCCCCTTGAACGCGAAGGTGTGGGTCGTCGGCGCGATGAAGCTATCGAAGTGCGGGAACGCCGGCGGCTCGCCCGGCCCCATGTAGGCGAACAGGATCCCGCTCTTCTCCACCACCGGGTAGGCCTTCTGCCGGATGTTGGCGCAGAGGTTCGAGCCCTCGCGGCTCGGCCGGCGTCTGCAGGCATTGGCCCGCGATGTCGAACAGCCAGCCGTGGAACGCGCAGCGCAGCCCGCCGTCCTCCAGCCGCCCATAGGCGAGATCGGTGCCGCGGTGCGGGCATCGTGCGATCGATCAGCCCGTAGCGGCCCTTGTCGTCGCGGAACAGCACCAGGTTCTCGCCCATCAGCTTGATCGGCTTCACCGGGCGCTTGGCGTCGAGCTCGTCGACCAGCGCGGCCGGCTGCCAGTAGCGCCGCAGCAGCGCGCCGGCGGGGGCGCCGGGCCCGACACGGGTGATGAAGTCGTTCTGTTCCGTGCTCAGCATGACTTGTTCCGGCCTCTGTGAATGGTCGTCACTTATTCCGGGGTAAGCCGGGCTTCTGGCAGTTCGGGCGGCATCGGTTTGCTCTCTACCCCGCTGCGGAAGGACGCTGCCCGGGCCGCAACACTTGCGGGCCACCCGGCGACCGCTTAATCGTCTAGGTTATCGCGATGCGCCACGGGACTCTGGACCACAATGATGAGGTCCGACATCGTTCGCACGCGGCATTGTTAATGCGGCTGACTGCACCCCGCGCTGCCCAGCCCGAGGACGCCGCGTCTTACCCCTCCCGCACCGTGCGGCTGATCGTGCCGTCGGCGCCCGGCGGGCCGATCGACGCGGTGGCGCGCATCATGGCCGACGCCCTCCGGGCCGCGTGGCCGGTGCCGGTCGTGGTCGAGAACAAGCCCGGCGCCGGCACCTCGACCGGCGGCGTGTTCGTCGCGCAGTCGGCGCCGGACGGCTACACGCTGCTGGTCAATCCCGACTCCATCGCGGTCAATCCGAGCCTCTATCCCAATCTTGCCTACGATCCGATCAAGAGCTTCGAGCCGGTGTCGCTGCTGATGACGGCGACGCAGGTGCTGGTGGTGCGGCCCGACCTCGGCGTCAGCAACCTCAAGGAGTTCATCGAGCTGGCCAAGAGCAAGGACGGCGGCCTCAACATCGCTTCGGCCGGCGGCGGCACGATCAGCCATCTGACCGGCGTGCTGCTGGAGCAGCGCGCCAACTTCAAGACCACGCACGTGCCGTTCCGCGGCGCCGCGCCCGCGTTGTCGGCGATGCTCGGCGGCCACGTCGACGGCATGTGGGTGATGCTGGCGCCCGCGGTGCCGCACCTGCGCTCCGGCAAGCTCAAGGCGGTGGCAGTGACCGCCGCGCAGCGCGATCCCGAATTGCCGGCGGTGCCGACCGCGAGCGAATCCGGCGTCAGCGATTTTCAGGTCGAGAACTGGCAGGCGCTGTTCGCGCCGGCCGGCACGCCAAAGCCGATCGTCGACAAGATCGCGCAGACCGTCGTCGAGGTGCTCAAAAAGCCCGAGGTCGCGGGCCGCATGCGCTCGCTCGGCTTCGAGCCGCGCGGCGACGGCGGCGCGGTGGTGACGGAGCTGATCCGCACCAGCCTGCCGAAATGGGCCGACGTGGTGAAGCGCGCGAATATCCAGGCGGCGCAGTAGCTCTTTGCTTGAGATGATCCTTCCGAAACCGCTATCCCTCTGGGATCATGCCTTAATCGTACTGGATGCCGGTTTCCTTCACGACCATGGACCAGCGCTGCGCCTCCTGACGGATGAAAGCTGCAAATTCCGCTGGCGTCGAAGTCGAAGGGAACAGCCCCGCGGCATCGGCCTTCTGCTTGATGTCGGGGTCGGCCAGCACCTGAGCCACCTTCTGCTGCAGTTTGTCGACGATCGCTGAAGGCGTGCCCTTCGGCGCCACCAGGCCGAGCCAGACGGTTATCTCGTCGGGATTGGACAGACCTCGCCGCGGGCCAGACAAGCGGCACGTTCGGAGCGGGCGGGAATGGCCGGTTGTCGAATTTCGCCAGCACGCGGAACTTGCCGTCCTGGATGAGCGGCAATGCCGCCGACGGCCCGTCGAGCGTATATTGCACGCTGCCGGTCAGCAGCCCCTGCGTCACCTGCGCGCTGCCGTTGTAGCGCACCAACTGCGCCTGCGTGCCGGCGGCCTTGTTGAACAGATAGCCGCTGAGCTGCGTGGTGATCGTGCCGGCGCCATAGTTGAACTTGCCCGGCTCGGCCTTCTGCTTCGCAACAAGGTCCGCAACCGTCTTGATGTCGCTCGATGCGTTGACCATCAGCAACTGCATGCGTCTTGGCGACAATGGTGACGGGCACGAAGTCATTGACGGGGTCGTAGGGCAGCTTCTTGTAAAGGTATTGGTTCATCACCAGCGTGGAATCAATCGCCATCAACAGCGTGTAGCCATCGCCGGGCGCTGTGGCGGCCGCCTGCGCTCCGATCACGGTGTTGGCGCCGACCCGATTTTCGACCAGCACGGGCTGTTTCCAGTCTTCGCTGAGCTTTCTGGCCGATCATACCGGGCCAAGACGTCCGAGGGCCCGCCCGCGGGAAACGGCACGATGATGCGGATCGCGCGGTTGGGATAGCTCGCCGCATCGGAGGCAGGCTGCGCAAGGGCCGGCGCCACAGTCAACAGAGAGAGCACAGCAGCCGCAATCGATCGAAAATACCGGTTCATCGTTTCACTCCCTGCACAATTCAATACTTGTACGCCGGCAGTTAAGTCCTGATCGACCGCGGATCCCGCGCCGGCCAGCGGCCGGCTTCCACGCGGGCGATGAAGTCGGCGACCGCCTCGTTGAACATCGCCGGCTCCTCCTGATTGCAGACGTGGCCGGTCTTGGGGAACACCACCAGGCCCGAGGTCGGGATCCAGTGCTTCATCAGGAAGCTCGGCTCCAGGCACGGCTCGTCCTCGTCGCCGACCACGATCAGCGTCGGCACGGTGAACTTCCTCATCTCCGCTTCGAAGTCGTAGAGCGAGGGCCGCTCGCCCTGGAAGCCGCGCATGGTATTGGCCGAGCCCTTGGCGTCGTGCTCGCCAAACATCGCGGTGAACTCCTCGAAGCCGCGCGGGTCCTTCACCAGAAACGGAATGCGCGCCTGCCCCATGCCGTAGGTGCGCGCGACGTGCTCGGAGCCCTTCGTCTCGAAAATGCCGGCGGTTTCCAGCGCGTTCTTGCGAAAGCTTTCGATCTCCTTTCGCTCCGAGCCGGAGCCGGCGCCCGCCGCGGTGAGCGACAGCGCGCGCTGCGGATACAGCATGCCGATCGCGATCGTGGTGAAGCCGCCCATCGACAGGCCGACGATGTGCGCCTTTTCGATCTTCAGATGATCGAGGATCGCGATCGCGTCGCTCGCCCAGTGCTTGTAGCTGTAGGCGACCGGATCGGGCGGCACGTCCGACGGCTTGTAGCCGCGCGCCGAGTAGGTGATGCAGCGGTGCCGCCGCGAGAAGTACCGCATCTGGAGCTCCCAGTTGCGGTGGTCGCCGGCAAACTCGTGGATGAACAGGATCGGCGAGCCGCTGCCGGCCTCTTCGTAGTAGAGGCGGACTTTGTCGGGCGTGGTGGCGTAGGGCATGGCGGGTCCTCAGCTTGCAATTGCTCGATGGGAACGTATCTTGCTGCGCCAAGCAAGCCCGTGTCCCGCGGCCAAGCGAGCGGCAGTTCGAGCGCAGAACCGGGGCCCCGGTTGCGCTCGCCATGCTCGCTTGGCCGGGACACGTTGGCAAGAGCGAACTAATCCTCCTCGAACGGCAGGCCGACGTAGTTCTCCGCAATGGTGGTCTGCGCGGCGTGCGAGCCGAGGATGTAGTTCAGCTCGGCAACCTGGATCTCGCGGTCGAACGGCGTCTGGTCGGGCGGGCGGTGCAGCAGGTTCGTCATGTAGGTGGAATAGCGCACCGCCTTCCAGACGCGCTTGAGGCAGGTGTCGGAATAGCGATCGAGGCGATCGGGCTTGCCCTTGAAGAATTCGATCAGCGCGCGGGAGAGCACGCGCACGTCGGCAACCGCGAGGTTGAGCCCCTTCGCCCCGGTCGGCGGCACGATGTGGCAGGCGTCGCCGGCGAGCAGCATGCGGCCGTGGCGCATCGGCGCCGACACGAACGAGCGGCACGGCGTGATGCCGCGTTGCAGGATGCGGCCCTCCTTGATCTCGGTGCGGGACACGTCGTCGAGCCGGATGTGCAGCTCGTCCCAGAGCTGCGCGTCGGACCAGTTGGCGACGTCGTCGTCGAGCGAACACTGCACGTAAAGCCGCGAGATGTGCGGGGAGCGGCGGCTGGCCAGCGCGAAGCCGCGGTCGTGGTTGGCGTAGGTCATGTCGGGGAGCGGCGGGGATTCCGACAGGATGCCGAGCCAGCCATAGGGGAACACGCGGTCATAGGTTTTCAGCAGGTCGGCTGGGATCGCGGCGCGGCAGATGCCGTGGAAGCCGTCGCAGCCGGCGACGATGTCGCAGGCGAGCGTGTCGTCCTTGCCGTCATGCTTGTAACGGATCGCCGGCTGGTCGCCGGTGAGCCCGTCGAGACCGGCCGCCTCCGCCTCGAACAGGATCGGCACGCCGCGCGCGAGATTTGCCGCGATCAGGTCTTTCACCACCTCCTGCTGGCCGTAGATGTGGACGAGCTTGCCGCCGGACAGGCCGGGCAGGTCGAGGTGGATCAGCTTGCCGGAGAAGCGGATGTCGAGCGCGGCGTCGATCATGCTCTCGCGGCGGAGGCGCGCGTCGACGCCGAGCTCGGCCATCAGGTCGACGGTGCCCTGCTCCAGCACGCCGGCGCGGACGCGGCTTTCGACGTAGTCGCGGCTCTTCGCCTCGAGCACCACGCAATCGATGCCGGCGCGCTGCAGCAGCAGCGAGAGGAACAGCCCCGCGGGACCCGCGCCGACGATGCCGACCTGCGTGCGCATGATATGCGCCGCGTGAGCGGCGGCTAGTCCTTCTTCTTCAGGAAGGCCGCGAGCGCGCCGGTTTCCTCGTGCTGGCCTTCGTGGTCGGCGGCGATCCGCGTGTAGAACTCGGCGACCGCGCGGTAGAGCTTCTTCGCCGCCTCGTCACCCTCGCCGGTGAAGTCGGAAATCTCTTCCATCTCGCCGACGAAACGATACGCCTTGTCGAACATGTCGGGCACGGAACGCTGGAAGCTGGTCAGGAACGCCGGATAGCTGCGCTCGAGCTCGCCGCGCAGCTTGTCGGCGACGCCGGCGCGGGTCGCGGCCAGCATCATCATCGACCCCACCGCGGTGACGCCCTTGGTGATGCCGGCAAACGACATCTTCAGCGCCGAGGCGGCACCGACCGGCCCCTCGACCAGGTTCACCTTGATGCCGAACTCGTTGAGCGCCGCGACCTTGTCCGCCTCGGGTCCGGAGACATGCAGGAACGGCGTGTAGCCCTCCTTCGGCGGCAGCCCAATGATGCCGCCATCGACGAACGGCGCGCCCGACTTGGCGACCACCTCCCCGATCCTGACCTTGGTCGGCGGGCTCACGGCGTTGCAGTCCACGTAGATGGGCTTCTTGTTGTTCGGCGCGATCAGCTTCGCCATCTTCTCGGCCAGCGCCATGGCCTCGCTCGGCGGGCAGATCGAGAGGAAGAAGTCGGCCTGCGCGCACTCCTCGTCCGACACCGCGACCATGCCGGCCGCCTTGGCGCGCTTCGCGCTCGCCTCGCTGCGTCCGGCGAGCGAGGTCACGACGTGCAGCCCCCGCTGCACCAGTCGTTCACCCACGCCGGCGCCCATGGCGCCCTGTGCAACCACCGCAACGGTCGGATTCATCGTGACATTCCCTATTGGCCCGGAGCGCTATTATAACGACCGCAAAGCCATGCGGGGAATGAAGTGAGCGGACAACAGGATTGCGCGGTCATCATCGTCGGCGGCGGGCCGTGCGGCTTGGTGCTGGCGATCGAGCTGGGCCGCCGCGGGGTGCCCACCATCGTTTTGGAGGAGAAGACCTCCCCAACCCGCTTCCCCGCCGCCAACGCCACCCAGGCGCGCACCATGGAGCACTACCGGCGGCTCGGCTTCGCTGACAAGCTGCGCGCTCAGGGGCTGCCGGCCGACTATCCGACCGACATCACCTATTTCACGCGCTTTTCGACCTATGAGCTGGCGCGCTTCAAGCTGCCGTCGGCGCGCGCCGCCACCGACATGATCAAGACCATGACCGGCTCGTGGAGCGCGGCGGAACTCCCGCACCGCGTCTCACAAATGTATGTCGAGGACATCCTGAGGAGTGAGGCCGCGGCGCAGCCGAGCGTGTCGATCCGCTACGGCTGGCGCATGACCGGCGTGAGCCAGGACGACGGCGGCGTCACCATCGAGGCGGAGCGCGTGGACGGCGGCGAGCGCAAGACGCTGCGCGCCGCCTACGCGATGGGCGCCGACGGCTCGCGCAGCCCGGTGCGCAAGGCGATGGAGCTGAGCTTCATCGGCGAGGGCGCCGCCACGCGCGACTTCATGGGCGGGCCGATGTCATCTATCTGGTTCCGCAGCGGCAAGGTCTACGACCACATCCCGCATCCGCAGGCGTGGACCTATTGGACCGTGAACGCCGACCGGCGCTCGTGTTTGTTCGCCATCAACGGCCGCGACGAATTCCTGTTTCACACCCAGCTTCGCAAGGGCGAACGCCACGAGGACATTTCCGACGCCGAGGCGCCGACGCTGTTCCATCGCGCGCTCGGCAAGCCGCTCGGCATCGAGATCATCTCGCGCGCCACCTGGAACGCCGGCTACACGCTGGTGGCCGACAGCTTCCAGCGCGGCCGCGTCTTCATTGGCGGCGACGCCGCGCACCTGTTCACGCCGACCGGCGGACTTGGCTACAACACCGCGATCGAGGACGCGGTCAATCTCGGCTGGAAGCTCGCCGCGATGCTGAAGGGCTGGGGCGGGCCGGCGCTGCTCGACAGCTATCACACCGAGCGACAGGCGCTGGCGAAGCGCAACACCGGCTACGCGCGCGGCTTCGCGGATTCGGTCGGGCTGTTCGTGCCGGCGCCGGAGATCGAAGACGACAGCGCGGCGGGCGCAGCGGCGCGCAAGAAGGCGGGCGACCACCTCAATGCGCATGCGCGCACCGAGTTCAATATTCCCGGCATCACATTCGGCGGCCGCTACGACGGCTCGGCGATCGTCGTGCCGGACGGCACCGCGCCGCCGCCCGACGCGGCGAACACCTACGTCGCGACCGCGTGCCCCGGCGGACGCGCGCCGCATCTGTGGCTCGGCGACGGCCGCTCGCTCTACGACACGTTCGGCTTCGAGTTCACACTGCTAAGGCTCGGGCAGCGCGCCGCCGATGCCGCGCCGTTTGCTGCGGCGGCGAAGGCACTGGGCATGCCGCTGACTGTCGTCGATGTGCGCTCGGACGAAGCGCGCGATCTCTACCAGGCCGATCTGGCTCTGATCCGGCCCGACCAGATCGTGGCGTGGCGGGGGAATTCGGCAGATGACGCGGTGGGCGTGTTGCGGACCACGACGGGGCACTCATTTGGCGACGACCCGACCCGACTGGGTCTAGTTAGCAGCCTTAGCCGGCCGACCGGCAATCTCACAGGCATCAATCTGTTCGCCAACGAGTTGGAAGCCAAGCGGTTGGCGCTGCTGCATCAGATGGTGCCCCAAGCTGCTCGAGTTGCCGTCCTCGTCAACCCAACCGACGTCAGGAATATGGAGAACACCCTGCGCGAAATGGGAACTGCTGCCCGCACGATCGGTCTGCAAATCCAGATTCTGAGGGCCAGCACCGTTCGCATGATCACCGATGCCTTCACGGCGATAGAGCAGGAGCGGCCCGATGCGCTGTTCGTCGCAGCCTCCGCCTTCTTCAACACGCGGTATGTTCAACTGGCCCAACTGGCGGCGTTCCACCGGCTGCCCGCGACTTACAGTTTCCGCGAGGCTCCGGAGGTCGGCGGACTCATGAGCTATGGCCCCAATATTGCGGATGCCTATCGCCTGTGGGCTACTTATGCGGGACGTATCAAAGGCGATGCATGCCGCGTCTTACCGCCAGAACGGCGGCGGCCGATAATCGTTGCGGCGCTGAGGCGCATTGCCAGGTTGGCGTTCCCAACCACGGAAAAAGTAGTCGTTGTCGCTCGCAACCCGGACCTCGGTGGGCTTGCGCGTTACGAAGCCGCCTTGGGGCTGATTGCTCAGCACCGCGACAAACTCGGTGCGATAGTTGGTCTCTTTGCTGAGCGGCTCGTCGGAGATGATGATCGAGGACCGCGGCAATGCGGTTGGCGCGATGCGATCGAGCACGTCTTGCGGGATGGTGATGCGGTCGAGCGCGCCCTTGGCGTCGTCTCTTCGTCGATCGTCACCGCGGCCCAGCGAAGGCCGGCGTCGTTGCGCGCCATCGCGGTGAACACATGCGTGCCGAGCGGCTTCTCGGGATTGCGGATCTTGACCGGGGCCTCGATGCTGAAATCGAACACTTCGCCCCCGTCCGGCCACGGCTTCTGCGTGTTGCGCCGCACGTAGAGCTTCTGCGTCGCGCGACTGATGTAGATCGAGACCGGCACGAGCGCGAGCTTCGCGTCGAGCGCTGCCTTTGCGGTGGCGGCCTTCCTGGCTTCTGCGGCCTTGGCAGCATCCTTCGTTGCGGCAGCGGCGTCGAGCTTCGGCTTCGTGTCAGCCTTGGCGGTGTCGAGCTGCGTTCCTGCTTCCGCGGCCTTGGCGGCAGCCTTCTGCTTGCGTTCCTCGGCCTGCACCTTGGCCTCGTCAGTCTTTGCGGTGGCGAGCGCCCTCTCGGCGGACGCGAGCTCGGCGTCGGCGCGAGCCTTGAGCTGTTCCAGCTTGCGCAGTGACGCCGTGAGCGATGCTGTGTCGCGCGGCGCCCTCGCGGCGGCCTTCTTTGCCGCGTCGGCAGCCTTGGCGGCCTCCACAGCCTCGCGGGCGAGCGTCTCGGCTCGCGCCGGAGCAGCCGCGACGGCATCCGCTTTCGGCATGAAGAGCGCCGGGTGGGAAAGCTCGACCGGTGGCGCGTCGTTCGGCGAGATGATCACCCGCATCCCGATGCGCGTCTTTGGGAACAGCTTGTTCGCAAAGCTGAAGGGCAACCGGATGCAGCCATGCGAGGCCGCATATCCGGGCAACGGCCCGCCGTGCAGCGCGATGCCGTTCCAGGTGATGCGCTGCATGTGCGGCATATGGGCATCGTCATACATGTTCGAGCGGTGGTCCTCTTTCTTCTCGACGACGGCGAAGACGCCCGCCGGCGTCTCGTGTCCCTTGGTGCCGGTCGACACCGGCGCGCGCAGGATCCAGCCTTCGGCGTCGTAGAAAATGACCTGCTGGGACTTGATCGATACGATCGCCATGATCGGCTCACCGGCATTGCGCGGCGCCACCTCCTCTTTGGGTGGCGCGGGGCGCGCCTGTCTCGGCGCGGCATCGGCATTCAGCGCCGTCAAGGCCGCCACCGCCGCGAGCGTCACAATGACGGGAGATTTCCAGCGCCCCATCGCCACGGCGGATTGCGCCATCGCAAATCGATCTATCATGTCAATCTCGGTTGAAATGCCTGTCCGCGGTTGCGTCGATCAGAGCGTAGCCCGGATGGAGCGAAGCGCAATCCGGGACGCTGATCGCTCGGAGGCGGCGCGGCCCCGCATTCCGCTCCGCTCCATGCGGGCTACGGCCTGGGTTCCCGCAAAGCAGCGGGCGTATTAAATATATCCGGCGTGAGTTCAAAGCGAGGAAATGGATATGGCGGGATGGAAGGCGGCCGAACTGGAATGGGGGCGTGGACCTCGGGTTTTCGAGATGTTCTTGGAGCCGACGTGTCCGTTTTCGAACAAGGCCTTCGGCAAGATCAAAGAACTTCTGTCGACGGCGGGCGAAGATAAAATTACGGTCAAAGTCAGCCTGCAATCCCAGCCGTGGCATCTCTACTCCGGCGTGATCGTCCGGGCGATCCTTGCGGCCTCGACGCTGGACAATGGCCGGGACGCCGCGTGGCGCGTCATGGAAGCCGTGGCCGCCCATCGCGAAGAATTCGAATTCGACAAGCATTGCACCGGCCCCAACCGCACAGCCACCCCAAACGACATACTGGCGCGGATCGAGCGCTATAGCGGCATCAAGCTAGCCGCTGCATTCGACATTCCCGATCTGGACAAGGCGGTCAAAATGCATTGCCGGTACGCAAGGCAAAATGGAATTCATGTCAGCCCGACATTTATGATCGATGGGCTGGTTCAGCCGGACATGAGCAGCGGAGATGCTGTGCCCGTTTGGGCGGAACGCCTTCTCGGCCGCTGATCAAACCCATTCTCACTGGCCGGTCATTTCCGCTGTTGGCATCAGCCGGACACCAGCCCGGAACAGGCTACCCGGTCGCGGTGTTCGTGATCGAGTTGTGCTAAAAAGCTCCCGACAGCCGGATTCGCGACAAGAGGGCCAAGATGCTTCCAATCTCAAAGGTTTTCCGAGCAGCAATGACCCTGGGGTCATTGGTTTTTGCCGATGTTTCATTCGCTCGCGAGGCCGTGAATTTCTCAGGCTCAGAGCCGTCAGGCACCATCGTTGTGCGAACGAACGAGCGTCGTCTCTATCTTGTCACGGGGCCCGGCAGGGCTCTGCGATATCCCGTGGGCGTTGGACGCGCCGGCAAACGTTGGTATGGGTCCACGTCCATTGTCCGCATGCAGCTTCAACCCGCATGGTCGCCGCCGGCCGAGATCAGAGGCAACCGGCCCGCATGGGTGGTGCCGGCGGGTTCCCCCAGAAATCCCATGGGCGCGGCGGCTCTTGTCCTGGCGGACAACGAGCTTGCCATTCACGGCACAAACAATCCGGGATCGGTCGGCGGGTTTGTCTCGTGGGGATGCATTCGGATGAATAACCGAGACATCATGGAACTCTACCAGCGCGTCAGCGTCGGAACCCGGGTTGTTCTGACGAAGTGATCGCGCTCGAGCGCCAGTGCGCTCAAAGGCCGTGAGACGGTGTTTCCGCAACAGGCCGACGCAAAGCCGCGCTGGTCGTCGAGTTGTTGATCTGCCTCAGGTCGTCAATAAATTCTTTGGGCATCTGCAAAGTCGAGGGTGCCTTCAACCCGATCGACTTCGCGATATCGGCAACGAAAGCGTTGCAGTTGTAAAGCACCGCGTGCCACACCGGCGAACCGTCCTGCAGCTTTTTGATGGAGCTGGTCAGTACCCGGTATTCGGCCTCTGTCAACAACACCCGGTAACGCGCGACGATGTACTTATCCTCGGTGTCGCCGTCGCTTGCTCCGGTTTCAGAAGGCACTGGAACCAGGTGGCCTATCATCCACGGAATCGAGCTGTCGGTGAACGGATGAAGGCCGGCGACCCGCACCCCTGAACCGATCTTGCCGCCCACGCG
Organism: uncultured Alphaproteobacteria bacterium; assembly: GCA_963711955.1. Classification (GTDB taxonomy): domain Bacteria; phylum Pseudomonadota; class Alphaproteobacteria; order Rhizobiales; family Xanthobacteraceae; genus Z2-YC6860. The sequence continues at coordinate 183,620 of CAVQGC010000013.1, forward strand.
CCCGTAGACCGCGAACGTGTGTCCGTAGCTCAACGCGCTGCGAGCCCGGAACTCCACGAAATACGGCTTACTGACCCTCGTAGCGGCCGGTTTGGGGGCCGTCTGAGCCGCGGCGGTCAAACCGGGCTGCAAACCGTTCTGGGCAAATGCGGGCGTCCCGATCGCCGCTAAGGCGATCGAGACCACGATCAATCTTGTCATCGACATGGCATACTGTGACATGGGATGCAGGACTCCACGCATTTTCGTCCGCCGCCGATTGCTCTCGGCGACGGCGACGGGCCGGGGCCTCACCGAAATGAGAACCAACCGGCCGCTCGCCCAATCAAAGCGATTGAGGTCTTAGCCCTTGGTGACGACCGGCGGAGGGGCCTTGCCCTTGCCGACGAAGCAACCTGCCAGGCTCAACGAAGCAACAACCAACGCTACTGCAACAGCCAGCTTTTTCATTCCAGCCTCCCGTTTCTATGCTGGCATCAATGCATGGACCAACCCGTCCCTCCAGTGCAAAAATGCCACACGCCACAATTGAATCAGGCCGGCCGTGGACGGGTCCAAAACAGTGTTCGCTTCAACTGTTTGAAGGTGAACATCTTTTCGCTATGTTTGGGCTGCAGTAAGTTTGCGACGTGGAACTTTTTATGCACGGTTTACTCATGCGTAGAGCCTGCTTTCTGACCGCTTGGTTACTGGCTGCCCTGGCGTTTCCCACAGGGGCGGCGGCTATCGAAGAAAACACGCCGCGCAGTCAGGCGCGCGCATCAACCGCGCAAACCGCAACGCCCTATTACATCGAATTTCGCGTCGCGCGCATCGGGACTTACGGCCACAGCTACGCCATGTACGGCAGGCTCAACGCGCAAGGCCGGCCGGCTGAAACTCGGTACACCGATCTTCATCCGCGGGGAAACTATGCGTTGATGGCTCTTGGCCACGTGTTGCCGGTGCCTGCGAATACGCAATGGGATCCCGAGGTGGCGACGCTGCCGATCTCCGCGTCGTACCGCCGCAAGCTCACACAGGCTCAATACAAGAACCTCCTGGCGGCCATCCAGCGCTCAAAAGCCGAGCAGCGATACTGGAATGCGGTCACAAACAACTGCAATCATTATGTCGGAGAACTCGCCCGCGCGGTGGGGTTGCGCACACCCGGAAACTTTCAAGTGTCCTATGCCTTCATTCCGGCGTTGCGCGATTTGAACGAGTCTCAAGCCGGCAAGGATCAAACACCCGCTGCGTCTTCTACGCCTTGACGCGGAGCGAACATGTCGCCTCGCGCGGTGAGTGCTTTCCAATCGTCAGCAATTGCTGTTCTGGTCCTGGCGCTGGCAGCGTGCGCGGGAGGACCCGCCACGAGCGGTGATTCCAACAAATTGGCCGGCGACGAAAATGGCGGCAAAATCTCGGAAGCGTTGGGCCCGGCGCAATCTCAGTCGATGAACCTCGTCACGTCCCACTGCGCCAAGCACGACAAGAAGGGGTTCGTCACCAAGATGGACTACGACAGCAACACAATCACGTTCGAGTGCCGCAAGCAGGCCCGCCGCTAACGACGCTGGCGGCGCCGGTCCGGTCTCAGTGCCGCTGCGCGAAGCGGCGCAGCAGCGCGGTGCGCTGGCCCATCAGCTGCTCGGCGGTGAGCCTCGCCTCGGCGGCCGAGCCTGCGGCGCAGGTGCGGTATTCCAGCTCGCTGATCGGATATCGCGGCCGCGCGGCGCGGCGGAAGAACGGCCATCCGCGCGTGGTCGGCGGCGGCAGGATGTTGGACAGCGCCTGCGCCACGTTGCCGGCATAGCCGAACGCGACCTGCTCGCCGGACGCGTTATGGCAGACCTCGTACACGCCAGGGCCGATCGGCGCCTCGATGTGCTCGCCATGAAACGCGTCAGGAAATCTCTTCCAGGTCGACCAGCGGCCGATCATCGTTTTCTTTCGAACAACAATTTGCGCAAAAAAATCCGGCGCCCGCAAATCGAGGCCGGTCAGATTGGCGATGGGATATGACGGGTGGACGGCACAACGCGCCTCAAGCGGCAGGGATCGCGCCTGCTATCCACAGAATTTGAGGCTGTTTCTTGGCTCGGGCTGGGCGTTCTTGGGGCCGCCGATCGCTATGCGCACTTGTTCATGCTCTAGAACGCACGCCCCGGCAGGACCCGCATCGTGGGCTTGCCGGGCAGCGTGGTCTTCGACACCACCGTCGTCCCGACGTCGTGAATTTCCGTTTCGAAAGACTTTTCGCGCACCCGGTCCATGAAGCCGCGCAGCGAGTACGTGCTGAAGAAATGCATCGGGATCACCAGCGGCGCTTTCAGCGCCTGCAGCACCTCGATCATGCCGTCGTGGTCGAGCGTCACGCCGCCGTCGACCGGAAACAGCACGACATCGACGCGGCCCATCTCGTTGAGCTGCTGCTGGTTAAGCGTGTGGTGCAGGTGGCCGAGGTGCGCGATGCAGAGGTTGGCGAGCTCGAAGATGAAGATCGAGTTGCCGTGCCGCTCGGTGCCGCCACTCATATAGCTGCGGATGTTGGTCGGCACGTTGCGCACCCGCACGTCGCCGGCGTTGAGATCGTGCCGCGCCGGCTTGTCCGGGCTCGTTCCCCAGCCGCGCAGCACATGCTTGATGCCGGGCTCCGGATTGTCGGTGAAGTGCGTCGAGTGCGCATAGTTCATGGTGACGATGTCGGGCAGCGCGCGCGGCTTGACGTAATCGTTGTAGTCGGTGGCGATCTTCATGCCGCGCGGGCTTTCGATCAGGAAGGTCGAATGCCCGACGTAATTGATGCGAGCCTCGTCGGATTTCAGCGAAGCGGGAATGGCCTGCGACATGCCGCGGGCCACGAGGCCCGGGCAGTTCTCCATCATCTCGGGCTTGGCTTCAGGCTTAATTTGTGCCGGCTGGGCCCGCAGCAAGGCGGGCAATGCAAACGCGGCTGCGATCGCAACCGCTGCCGCGAGCATCGTGCGCGCTCTGGCCATGCACCCTCCTCAAGCCGGCGCAATGAATCTGACATGGAATTGTGGCAGGAGCCACAGCGGCGCAGCGAACTCCGTTACTCTCTCCCGTTGTGGGAGCGGCCGCTACCCGTTTCGCTCAATTGGGCTTGGCCCCGGATTCCCGTACGATTTTGCCCTTGCTGATAATTTCCGCTTTGACCTGCTCGCCAAACTTCTGGCCCGGCATACCCATGGGAGTAAATCCCAGATCGATGAGCTTTTGCCTGACCTCCGGATTGGCCACGGCACGAATGACATGCTCTTCGAGCTTGCGAACGATCGGCGCCGGCGTTCCAGCCGGGACGAACAGTCCCGCCCAGGCCGTCGCGTCAAATCCCGGATAGCCTAACTCGGCGACAGTCGGCAGCTCGGGGAGCTGCGGCGTGCGCTGCGGCGAGCTCACGGCGAGACCGCGCAAACGGCCGTCGCGCACCAGCGGAAGAAAAGCGGAAATATTGCCGAACTGCATGGTCACACGGCCGCCGAGCAGATCGGGTGTGGATGCCGCGATGCTGCGATAGGGGACATGCACGATGTCGATCCCCGCCATCCGTTTCAGGATCTCACCACCGAGATGCTGCGACGTTCCGATCCCAGCTGACGCGAAGGTCAGCTTTCCAGTCTGCTGCTTCGCCATTGCGACAAGATCTGCAACGCTGTTGACGGCGAGCGATGGGTGCACGGCAAGGATATTGACCGAGTCGATGGCCATCGCGACGGGGATGAAATCCTTCACCGGGTCATAGGACAACTTCTCGACCATGGTGACATTCGTTGTCATGGCAGCGTCGCCGGTCACAAAGATCGTGTAGCCATCGGGAGCGGAGCGCGCCGCACGTTCGGCCGAAGTGCTTCCGCCTACCCCCGCGACGTTCTCAATGATCAGCGGTTTGCCGAGACTCTTCTCAAGCGCCGGGCTCAAAACCCTGATGACGACATCAGGCAACGTACCGGCGGCGTTGGTAATCACACGGATCGGCTTGTCGGGATATTCCGACTGCGCCACGGCCCCATCCAGCGGCGCCATCGCGAGCAACAGCGCCGCAATTCCAATTTTTGCATGCATGAATTCGCCCCCGGCGTCATCCAAGCGCCGGGGTCATTTAATGAGAACAAGCCAACAGCTGTAAAGGCTCGCGCTGCGCTTTGGCACGTACCATCGCGGTGGCGGTTCAGCCTCTGAAGCCGCCGCCGCTCGCAAGGCGCTCGAACATTCGGCGCTCGATTTCGTCGGTGATGCGCCCGCCTGTGAGGCCGAGGCGAATGGCGATGTCTTGCTCGGCCCGGCGCTGCCGCGCTTGCTGGAAGCTGCGGAACCATCGGCGGAATGCGCCGGGCTGGGAGACCGCACGCAGCGTTCGGCGGTCGGCGAAATCGGAAATATGGGCCAAGACGGACATGTCGATCTCCTATTTATGGGTGAATAAAGCTCACCGTTGGGCTCAATATGTCTTTGTGTTTTCGGGGTGACAAACGATATGATCTCTTTCGATAAGTGAGATTTTCTCATGTATAAGATGCCGCCGCTCAATGCGCTTCGGGCGTTTGAGGCTGCCGCCCGGCACTTGAGCCTGGCCAAGGCCGCGCAGGAGCTGAATGTCAGTCCGGGCGCGGTCAGCCATCAGATCCGCGCGCTGGAGGCGACGTTGGGGATCGAACTGTTCGAGCGGCGCGTGCGCGCCATCGCCCTCACGCCGGCGGCCAAGATGCTCTATCCCGGCGTGCAGAATGGTTTTCTCCAAATCCAGGAGGCGGTCGCAGGCCTCCGGCATGTGGCCAACGAACGCGTGCTGGTGGTCAGCACGCCACCGGGCCTGACCGCGAAATGGCTGGCGCCACGGCTCTACCGCTTTGCCAACGGTCATCCGGAGATCGAAGTCCGCATTTCCTCTTCGCTGACCAATGCCAATTTCACGACCGACGGCGTCGATGTCGCCGTCCGCAACCTCGCCGTCCGGCCGGGCGATGACCCAGGCTTGCTGATCGAGCGGCTGGTGGAGGTGTCGCTGGTGCCGGTGTGCAGTCCGCGGCTGTACGAACAGCACGGCTCGCCACGCACGGCGGAAGCGCTCGCCCGCATGCCGCTCATTCACGATGACTCACTGCTCAGCTGGGCCAAGCTACCGACATGGTCTGAATGGTTCAGCGCCGTCGGCTTGCCTTCGGTCGATATCGGCCGCGGGCTACGCTTCAACAGCTCCGATCACGCGCTCGATGCGGCGTGCGAAGGCGCCGGCGTGCTGCTCGCACATGATCTGCTTGCTTATGACCACCTGCACACCGGACGGCTGATGATCCCGGTCGCGCGGCCGATCGTGTCAGGGCGCGGTTACTATGTCGTCTGTCCCAAGCACCGCAGCACGGTGCCGCAGGTGCGGGCCTTCCGCGATTGGATCAAGCAGGAAGCGGCGGCGCTCGATTGGGCGCCGATCCGCGGCTCAAAACATCCGAAGTCGAGGATGTAATTTTTCGAATGTTGCAGCGCGTTCGCGTTAGTAACCCCGTGGCATATGATACGCCGGGCGGCGCGGCGGCTCGAGCGACGAGGTGATGATACCCTTCGGCGTGGTGACGACGACCTTGCCGTCAACCCGCTTGATGGTTTCGATCTGGCCCACGCCCGGCAGATTCGATCCAGGCCCGACCTCGTACAGCCTGCCGTTGCGGTTCTCCAGAACGGCGCGCCCGGCGTAATAATCGCGCAGCGTCCAGCCCTCGATCACCGGCGGCTTGGACTGCTGCTTTTCGACGCTCGTCACCGATCCTGTGACGTCCGGCGCCGCAGCGGACGCGGTGCGGCGCTCCAGCCGGTCAAGCGTCTCCACGATTTTGGCGAGCTTGGCTGAAGGCTCGGCTTGCGCCTTCTCGGCGCGGTCCAGCCGCTCGCCGATCTTGTTGAGCTGGGTGGCCGAGGTGCGATTGGAGGTTTCGATGCTGGCCTTCATGGTGGCAAGCTCGCTCGAGAGTCGCACCACCTTTTCCCGCAGCGCGCGGGTCTCATCGGTGAGCGCCACTGCGGCGGCCGGCGCGGCTGGCGGCGCGTCAGACAGCACGGCAGAGACGGCCACGCCGGCAAGTCCGCCGACGATCACGGCGAATGCGAGCGAGGCCGCAAGCGGAAGAAACTTGCGCCGGGGAGCGCCGTCTGCATCCGGTGCAGACCGGTGCTCCGGATCCCGATCGCGCTCGATCGTCTCGGTTTGCGGCGGATCGATCCTGGTCCCGATCGCCGTGAGGTCGATGGTGATCGTCTTGCCCGCTGCGTCCATCGGTTGATCGTCAAGCGGCAGCGGCTGGTCCGTGGTGCTCGTCTTGGGCTTGTGCGGACCGATGATCGCGAGCGCGTTTTCGGTGGGCTTGTCCATGTCCACGAATCCCGGGTTGGTGAAATTTACCAACCGGTAACCGTGTTTGGCTTACCACCGGGTTAACGAGCCGATCGCGCACAACGCGCGCTTTCTTATTTGAGCATGATCTTTTCCGAAAAACCGGTTCCCACTTTTCGGGATCATGCTCAGACCGGCAACCCGTTCTGCTCGGCCAGCTTCTTCAGCGGCACCTCGGGCCGCGCGCCGATGTGCTGGATCACCTCGGCCGCCGCCATGGCGCCGAGCCGAGCCGCGGTCTTGTGGTCGCGGCCGCGCGCCAGTCCGAACAGGAATCCCGCGGCGAACAGATCACCGGCGCCGGTCGCGTCGACCAGCCTGGCGATCGGCGCGGCCGGCACCACCTCGCTGCCCGACTTGCTGAGCACGACGCAGCCCTTCTCACTGCGCGTCACGACTGCGAGCGTGGCGTCGTTGCGCAGCGACGCCGCCGCGTTGTCGAAGCTCGTCTCTTCATACAGGCTGAGCAGCTCGCTCTCGTTGGCGAACACCAGATCGACGGTGCCGCCGCGGATGAGATCGAGGAATTCGGCGCGATAGCGGCCGACGCAGAACGCATCCGACAGCGTGAGCGCGACCTGGCGCTTGGCGCCGTGCGCGATCTTTGCCGCCTTGCGGAACGCCTCCTTGGCGTGCGGCGGATCCCACAGATAGCCTTCGAGATAGATGATGCCGGAGGCCGAGACCGTGTCGGCGTCGACGTCGTTCGGGTGCAAGTCCTGCGCGGCGCCGAGATAGGTGTTCATGGTGCGCTCGCCGTCCGGCGTGACCATGATGTAGCAGCGCGCGGTCGAGGGGCCGTCCGCGGCAGGCGGCGTGTCGAATTCAACGCCGGCGGCGCGGATGTCGTGCGCGAACGTGTTGCCGAGCGTGTCGTTCTTGACCTTGCCGACAAAGCCCGCTTTCGCGCCAAAGCCGGCGACGCCGACGATGGTGTTCGCCGCCGAGCCGCCGGAAATTTCCACCGCCGGGCCCATGGCGTCGTAGATCGCCTGCGCGCGCGTTTCGTCGATCAGCGACATGCCGCCCTTGCGCATCTCCTGCTTGGCCAGGAAGGCGTCATCGGCACGGGCAATCACATCGACGATGGCGTTGCCGAAGCCGAGCACGTCGTAGCGGAGACTGGACATCATGATACTCGCGGTTTGGCGGCGCACTATAGCGGCGGGCGTCCGCGCGGCAACCCTTGGCAGCCGCCTCTTGCATGGCGCCGCAGCGGCGTTACAAGAAGCCCGTTGTTAGGGAGCCCGTCATGGCGGCGTTCAAGCAGCTGGTGTTTTCCGGGGTGCAGCCGACCGGCAATTTGCATCTCGGCAACTACCTCGGCGCGATCGTCAATTTCGTGAAGCTGCAGTCGAATTACGACTGCATCTACTGCGTGGTCGACATGCACGCGATCACGGTGTGGCAGGATCCGGCCGAGCTGACCAAGGCGACGCGTGAGGTCACCGCCGCGTTCATCGCCAGCGGCATCGATCCCAAGAAGCACATCGTGTTCAACCAGAGCCAGGTCGCCGAGCACGCCGAGCTCGCCTGGGTGTTCAACTGCGTGGCGCGACTGGGCTGGCTCAACCGCATGACGCAGTTCAAGGAGAAGGCCGGCAAGGACCGCGAGAACGCCTCGGTCGGGCTGTACGCCTATCCGAACCTGATGGCGGCTGACATCCTGGTCTATCGCGCGACGCACGTGCCGGTCGGCGAGGACCAGAAGCAGCACCTCGAGCTGTCGCGGGACATCGCGCAGAAGTTCAACAACGATTTCGCTGCGACGATCGCTTCGCACGGCTTCGGCGACGCGTTCTTTCCGCAGCCCGAGCCGCTGATCCAGGGGCCGGCGACGCGCGTCATGTCGCTGCGCGACGGCACCAAGAAGATGTCGAAATCCGAGCCGTCCGACCAGTCGCGCATCAACCTGACCGACGACGCCGACACCATCGCGCTGAAGATCCGCCGCGCCAAGACCGATCCCGATCCGCTGCCCGACAACGAGAAGGCGCTGGAGCCGCGCCCCGAGGCGGACAACCTGGTCGGCATCTACGCGGCGCTCGCCGGCGTCACCAAGGCCGAGGTGCTCAAAGAGTTCGGCAGCGCGCAGTTCTCCACCTTCAAGCCGGCGCTGTCCGACCTGCTGGTGGCGAAGCTTTCTCCGGTCACCGCCGAGATGCGGCGGTTGCAAAACGAAACCAGCTACATCGACAGCGTGCTGGCCGACGGCTCCGCGCGCGCGCAGGCGATCGCCGCCGAAACCATGAAATCGGTCAAGGACATCGTCGGTTTCGTGCGGCGGTAAATCTTCACAATTCGATGCCGTAAAATCGGGCAAGACCGCCGCTTGTGCCGTGGCCGAATGCCGTGCCACCATTCCCGTTCATGTGCGACGCCAGTGAGGACAACCATGTCTCGCAGACGCCGTAGCTACGAGGCTGGGCACTCGCCCAAATGGCTGGTCGTCATTGACGACACTCCCGAATGCGACCGCGCGGTCTATTTCGCCTGCCGGCGTGCGGCGCGTGTCGGCGCCGGCGTGGTGATGCTGCGCGTGATCGAGACGCAGGACCGCAACCAGCAGTGGCTCGGCGTCGCCGACATCATGAAGGCAGAGGCGCACGAGGAGGCCAACGCGGCGCTGGAGCGCGCCGCCGGCCGCGCCAACGGGCAGACCGGCATCACGCCGGAGCGGGTGGTGCGCGAAGGCAAGACCGCGGACGAGATTCTCGCGCTGATCGAGGAGAACGAGGACATCGCGATCCTGGTGCTGGCCGCGGCGCAGAGCAAGGAAGGCCCGGGCCCGCTCGTCTCCGGGCTGAGCGCCAGCCTCGGCGACTACCCGATCCCTGTCGCCGTCGTGCCGGGGCATCTCACCGACGAAGAGATCGACGCGCTGGCTGGCTGAGCGGGGGGCTATTCGATCACCTCGTCAGCGCGCAGCAGGAAGGATTTGCGGGACTTTCAGCCCGAGCGCCTTCGCGGTCTTGAGGTTCACCACCAACTCGAACTTGGTCGGCCGCATAACCGGCAGTTCGCCCGGCTTTTCGCCTTTCAGGATGCGGCCGACATAAACGCCGGCCTGGCGGTACGAGTCCGAGAGCTCCGTTCCGTAGCTGATGAGGCCGCCGGCCGTGGCGTAGTCTCGAAAGGACCAGCTTGTGGGGATCCGGTGGCGCGCCGCCAATGCAACAAGCTCAGCGCGATGGGTGTAGAACAGTGTGTCGGTCGTCATGAGCAAGGCACCTGCGCCGTCTCGAGCAAGGCTGGCGAAGGCACCGTCGAATTCTGCCTCACGGCTGACCCGCACAATATGGAGCGGCTGCCCGAGCGCCCGGGCGGCGTCCTGCAAGTCCTTCCATTGGGTCTCGGCGAGAGGGCTTGTCGGATTGGCGAAAACGCCAATGAGCCCGGCCCCCGGCACGAGTTCACGCAACAGCTCAAGGCGCTTGGACGCGAGCGCGGCGGTGAAAAAGGTCACGCCGGTGACGCTCCCTCCCGGGCGGTTGAAACCAGGAACGAGACCGTCGCCGACCGGGTCGCCGCCATAGACGAATACGATGGGAGTGGTCGCGGATGCCGCTTTGGCCGCGAGCGCAGGCAGCGGACCACCGCTTGCGATAATGACACTGACCCTGCGCTTGACCAGATCGGCCGCCAGCGCGGGCAAGCGATCGGGAAAATTCTCTGCCGCCCGATGTTCGATCGCAACATTCCGGCCCTCGACGAAACCGACCTCGGCAAGGCCCCGGCCGAATGCAGCTTCAAAATTCGCGGTGCGCGACCCGCTTTGGAGATAGCCCACCACCGGCATCGCCTGCTGCGCGCGCCCTATCGCCGGCGCCAGGGTTGCGCCGCCAAGCAGAGCGATGAATTGCCGGCGTCTCATGGAAACGGCCCCCCGGATTCAACCCAAGCTAGCACATTCCCGCCCCGACCCGACCCGGCGCAATCGCCACTTATCTGCTATCGCGACGTTCCGGCCTTCGACGTAGCCGCATTCAGCAAGGCCGCGGTGAAACGCGGCGATAACGTGGGGGTATCCTTTGGGCGACGTCGGATTGAGGACCCCAATCACCGGCATCGGCTGTTGCCCGCGTGCGGCATGCGGCACCATTGCCACGCCACCGAGGAGAGTGATGAAGTCCCGCCGCCTCACTCGATCACCTCGTCGGCACGGGCGAGCAGCGAGGGCGGCACCTCGATGCCGAGCGCTCTTGCAGTCTGCAAATTGATGACAAGCAGGAATGCGGTCGGCTGTTGCACCGGCATGTCGGCAGGCTTCTCGCCCTTGAGCACGCGGCCTGCATAGACGCCGACCAGCCGGTAGCGGTCCTCATCATTGGGACCGTAGCTCATCAGCCCTCCGGCTTTGACGAATTCGCGCAGTGGAGAGACGCTGGGCATCATGTAGCGCGCCGCGAGCGTCGCCAACTGGACACGGCGGTTGTTGAACAACGGATCGGGACTGACCACCAGTCCATCCACCCGCATCCGTCCCAGCGTGGCGAAGGCCTCATCGATCTCACGAGGGTTGCCCGCGGCGACAACGTTGACATCCAAGCCGCTCGCTAAAGCGGCCGAGCGGACGTCCTTGGTCGAGGTTTCCGCGGCGACCGGATTGGATGGGTTGACCAGCAGGCCGATGCTCTTGGTCTGCGGCCGCAGCTCGAGGAGCAGCCCGAGCCGTTTGGCACCAAGCTCGGAAGCCATGAAGGTGAGGCCGGTGATGTTGCCGCCCGGCCGGTTGTAACTGGCGACGAGGCCCGCCTTCACCGCGTCGGTTCCCATCGAGAACACGATAGGAATTGTCGTGGTCGCCGCCTTTGCTGCTAGCGCCGCAGCGGTGCCGACGGGCGTCACGATGACCGCCACCTGGCGGCGGACCAGCTCCGCAACCAGCTCGGGAAATTTCTTGGCGTCGTCGTGTGCCCAGCGGTATTCGACCGCGACGTTGCGTCCCTCGACGAAGCCGGTTTCGTTCAGGCCCTTGCGAAAGGCCGCCACGGCATGGCCATAGGATTCCGGTGCGCTGGCGTGGACAAATCCGACCACCGGCATCGCCTGTTGTGCGCGTACGGCGACCGGGGTCAGCGCGGCGCCGCCTAGCAGAGCAATGAATTCCCGGCGTTTCATGCGAGCCGCCCTGAGAGGGGGTAAACCTAGCATTTCCGCGCCGGGGCGGGAGGGGCTGGTGGTTGACCCGGCCCGGCGCAATCGCCACTTATCTGCTATGGTGATTTGCGCCGCCCGGGCCTTGAACCCGCCGCAGGCCAAGGAGCAACAAGATGTTCATCCAGACCGAAGCCACGCCCAACCCGGCGACCCTGAAGTTCCTGCCCGGCAAGCCGGTGCTCGACAGCGGCACGCTCGACATCCGCAGCCGGGACGATGCCGCGAAATCCCCGCTGGCCGAACGGCTGTTCGGGATCGATGGCGTGGACGGCGTGTTCTTCGGCTCCGACTTCATCACGGTGTCGAAGTCGGCCGGCGAATGGCCGCAGCTCAAGCCGGCGATCCTCGGCGCCATCATGGAGCATTTCATGTCGGGCACGCCGCTGCTGCGCGCCGGCGAAACCTCGGCGATGTCCGACGACGAGGAATTCTTCGAGCCCGCCGACGCCGACACGGTCGCCACCATCAAGGACCTGATCGAGACGCGCGTTCGCCCGGCGGTCGCCAACGACGGCGGCGACATCACGTTCCGCGGCTTCAAGGACGGCATCGTGTTCCTGCACATGAAGGGCGCCTGCTCGGGTTGCCCGTCTTCCACGGCGACGCTGCGCCACGGCATCCAGAACCTGCTGAAGCACTACGTGCCCGACGTGGTCGAAGTCCGGCCGATGTAGTTGGCCGGCCAGTAAGGCCGAAAAAACAAACTCCGACTGTCATGCCCCGCGAAAGCGGGGCATCCAGTATTCGCGAACCCCTCCTTACCCCCCACCGTCCGCGTTTACTGGATCATCCGCTTTCGCGGATGATGACAGCAGCAGCATGCTTGGCGAAAGCCACCGTGCTAGAAACTGCCCATGCGTGTGCTTGCCATCGACACCGCGCTCGAAGCCTGTTCCGCTGCCGTGCTCGACACCGAGCAAGGCGTGGTGGCGAGCGAATCCGTGCCGATGGCGCGCGGCCACGCCGAAGCGCTGATGCCGCTGATCGCCAAGGTGATGGGCGATGCCAAGCTGCCGTTCGCCGAGCTCGACCGCGTCGCGGTGACGACCGGGCCGGGCAGCTTCACCGGGCTGCGCGTCGGCATCTCGGCCGCGCGCGGCATCGCGCTCGCGTCCGGCAAGCCCGCGTTCGGCCTCACCACGCTCGCGGCATTCGCCGCGCCTTACATCGCCGGCGACGACACGATTGCGCTCGCGGTCGCGATCGACGCGCGGCATGAGCACGTTTATCTGCAGGTGTTCGGTCCCGGCGGGCGCACGTTGGTCGCGCCGCGCATCGCCTCGATCCGCGACGCGGTGCGCATCGCCGCCAGCAGCAAGACCCGCATCGTCGGCAATGCGGCGCGCGCGGTCGCCGCCGCATGGCCGGCCAGCGAACCGCCGCCCGTGCTGATCGAGCAGCAGAAAGTGCCGGACATCGCCTGGGTCGCGCGGCTCGGCGCGGTCGCGACCGGCAGCCCCGACACAGTCAAGCCGCTCTATCTGCGCGCGCCGGACGCGCAGCCGCAAGCCGCCGCGAGATTGCCGCGCCGATGATGCGATGGATCAGCCGTCTGTTCGCGCGCGGCGAGCCGGCGCTTTCGGAAGCAGGCCTGCGCGACGCGCCATCCATCGCGAGGCTGCACGCGGCCTCGTTCCGCCGCGGCTGGAGCGACGGCGAGTTCGAGCAACTGCTGAATGAGCGCAACGTGCTGGCGCACCGCGCCACGCGGGGCCGCACGCTCGATGGCTTTATCCTGTCGCGCATCGCGGCGGGCGAAGCCGAAATCCTCTCCGTCGCCGTGGCATCGGCGCGGCGCGGCCAGGGCCTGGCGCGAACGCTGCTCAACCTTCACCTCCGCCGCCTCGCGGGACTTGGCGCGCGCGCCGTGTTTCTCGAAGTCGACGAGGACAACACGCCGGCGCGGCGGCTCTATGCGCGCGCAGGCTTCCGCGAGGTGGGGCGCCGGGCCGGCTACTACCAGCACGCCGGTAACAATGCCGCGACCGCGCTTGTGCTGCGCCGCGATCTGGCGTGATTACGGACCAATTGCCGCGATAGACGCAGTTGCACGCGGCTCCTATGATCCAAAGACCAGTTGGAGAGCAATCGTGGCGGCACCGGCACCCAAGACCAGCATCGAAGCGCTTTGCGCCACCAAGGGCATGCGGATGACCGAGCAGCGCCGCGTGATCGCGCGCGTGCTGGCGGATTCCGCCGACCATCCCGACGTCGAGGAGCTCTACCGGCGCTGCCACGAGGTGGACAAGAATATCTCGATCTCGACGGTGTACCGCACCGTCAAGCTGTTTGAAGATGCCGGCATCATCGAGCGGCACGACTTCCGCGAGGGCCGCGCGCGCTACGAGCCGATCCCGGAATCGCACCACGATCATCTGATCAATCTGCGCACCGGGCAGGTGATCGAATTCACCTCCGAAGAGATCGAAAAACTGCAGACCGAGGTGGCGCGCAAGCTCGGCTACAAGCTGGTCGACCACCGGCTCGAGCTGTATGCGGTGCCGCTGGACGACAAACCGCGTCGATAACAACGCGGAAGTCGGCGTCACATGAACGAACGCATCACCATTCCGGAAGGGACCGCCTTCAACGCCATCGGCCAGCCGGTGCGCCGCAAGGAGGATCAGCGGCTGCTCACCGGCAAGGGCCGCTTCACCGACGATTTCAGCCTCGACGGCCAGGCCTATGCGGCGATGGTGCGCTCGCCGCACCCGCACGCGCGCATCAAGCGCATCGACACCGCCGCAGCGAAGGCGATGCCCGGCGTGCTCGGCGTGTTCACCGGCGCCGACTGCGCGCCGACGGGCTCGGTCCGCTGCCGCATTCCGCCGGTCCCGTCGACCAAGTTCGACATGAAGCTCGGCCCGCCGGCGGGCCGCAACCTGTTCATCGGGCCGCAACGTGCTGCTGCCCGCCGACAAGACCCGCCATGTCGGCGAAGCGCGTCGCCATGGTGGTGGCGGAGACGCGCGCGCAGGCGATGGACGCCGCCGAAGCGGTGGAGGTCGAATACGAGGAATTGCCGTTCGTCCTGCATTCCGGCGATGCGATGAAACCCGGCGCGCCCGGCGGTGTGGGACGAAGCGCCCGACAACGTGCTGATCGACACGCAGTTCGGCGACAAGGACGGCGACCGACGCCGCGTTCGCGGCGGCCGATCATGTGGTGAAGAAGGAGTTCAACATCGGCCGCGTCACCGCGGTGACGATGGAGCTGCGCTCCGCGCTCGGCCACTACGATCCGGCGACGCAGCGCTACACGCTCTACGCCGGCGGCGGCGGCGCGGTGAAGCACAAGCAGGAACTGGCCGGCGTGCTCGGCGTGCCGCACGACAGAGTGCGCGTGCTGTCGTTCGACGTCGGCGGCAATTTCGGCGCGCGCAACCGGCCCTACGTCGAGTTCGGGCTGGTGATGTGGGCCTCGAAGAAGGTCGGCCGCCCGGTCAAATTCACCGCGACGCGCTCGGAGGCCTTCCTCACCGACTACCAGGGCCGCGACCTGCTCACCCGGGTCGAACTGGCGCTGCGCAAGGACGGCAAGATCCTCGCGATGCGCGCCGACAACATCAGCAACGTCGGCGCGCTGTGCGTGTCGCTGTCGCCGCTCAGCAAGGGCGCCGGCCTGATCACCGGCTCCTACGACATTCCGGCGGCGACGCCTGCGCGCCCGCGCGGTGTTCACCAACACCATGCCGACCAACGCCTATCGCAGCTCGGGCCGGCCGGAGGTGACGTTCGCGATCGAGCGGCTGATCGATCACGCCGCCGATCGAGCTCGGCATCGACCGCGTGCAGGCTGCGCCGCAAGAACCTCGTGTCGGCCGAAGAAGATGCCGTACCGCAACGCGGTCGGCATGATCTACGACAGCGGCACCTACGAATCCAACATGGACCTCGCGATGCGGATCGCCGACGTCGAGGCTTCAAGCAGCGCAAGCGCGAGGCGAAGAAGCGCGGCAAGCTGCTCGGCCTCGGCATCTCCAACTACGTCGAGTCCTCGATCGGCGCGCCGCGCGAGCGCGCCGAGACTGACGGTGAAGCCGGAGGGCCGCGTCGGCGTGGTGATCGGCACGCAGCCGAGCGGCCAGGGCCACGAGACGAGCTTCGCGCAGGTGGCCGCCGATCTGCTGCGCGCTGCCGGTCGAGACCGTCGACATCATCCTCGGCGACACCGACATCGTCAGCGTCGGCGGCGGCTCGCACTCCGGCCGCTCGATGCGCCACGCCGGCACGGTGATCGCGAAGGCCGCCACCGACCTGATCGCCAAGGCGAAGCAAGTCGCCGCGCCAGGTGATGGATGCGCCGGCCGACAGCGTGCAGTTCACCGACGGCCGGTTCTCGTCGCCGACCAGCAACCGCACCTTCGATTTCTTCGAGCTCGCCAAGGAGGCGGCGCCACGCTGCCAAGCTGCAAGGACGGCCTCGCTGCCGCCGCCGACAACGAGATGCACGAGCCGGTGTTTCCCGAACGGCTGCGCGATCTGCGAGGTCGAGGTCGATCCCGAGACCGGCCATGTCGCGATCGACGCGCTACGCCGCGGTCGACGACGTCGGCCGCTGCATCAATCCGCTGATCGTCCACGGCCAGACCCACGGCGGCATCGCGCAGGGCGTCGGCCAGGCGATGTGGGAGCAGTGCTACACCGAGCCGTCGTCCGGCCAGCCGCTGTGCGGCTCGTTCATGGATTACGGCATGCCGCGCTCCAACACGCTGCCGTCGTTCAAGGCGGAGATCGTCGAGGTGCTGTCGCCGACCAATCCGCTCGGCATCAAGGCCGGCGGCGAAGGCGGCACCACGCCGGCGCTCGCGGTGGTCGTCAGCGCCATCGTCGACGCGCTGCGCGACTTCGGCGTGCGCGACATCACCATGCCGGCGACGCCGTACACCGTCTGGCAGGCGATCCAGAACGCGAAATCTGCCAAGGCGCCAACCCGTGACCCGTCATCCTGAGGTGCGAGCGAAAGCGAGCCTCGAAGGATGGACGGCCGAGCCAATTCATCCTTCGATGCCCGCGCCATAGCGCGTCGAAGACGCGCGTTAACGCGCTTATGGTGCGGGCACCTCAGGATGACGGTGTGAGATTGTCATGGACGCGCAACCGTCGATCGCCGCCAAGCTCACCCACCGCGAGACGATGCTCGTCGTGCTCGGCGTGCTGCTGCCGGTGTTCATGGGCTCGCTCGACGGCACCATCCTGGCGAGCGCCCTGCCCTCGATCGGCCGCGAGTTCGGCGACGTCCACAATCTGCCCTGGCTGATCACCGCCTATCTGATCGCCAACACCTCGGTGACGACGCTGTACGGCAAGATCAGCGACATCCACGGCCGCCGCACCACGCTGATGATCTCGATCTCGATGTACATGCTGGGCTCGCTGGTCTGTGCGCTGGCGCCCAACATGTTCGTGCTGATCCTCGGCCGCGTGCTGCACGGGCTCGGCGGCGGCGGGCTCACCTCGACCGGCATGGTGGTGCTCGGCGACATCGCGGCGCCGAAGGATCGCGGCAAGTACTACGGCTATTTCTCCGCGACCTACACGACGGCCGGCGCGTGCGGGCCGGCGCTCGGCGGGTTCCTCGCCGAGTACTTCCACTGGTAGGTGATCTTCTGGATCAACATCCCGATGGGGATCATCGCGCTGTTCCTGGTGCTTACACTGCTCAAGCGGCTGCCGCGCCACGAACAGAAGCACAAGCTCGACTTCCTCGGCGCGTCGCTGATCATGTCCGCGAGCGTGGCATTCATGCTGGCGCTGAGCATGGGCGGCGTGCGCTATCCGTGGACATCGCCGCCGATCCTCGCGCTGTTCGGCCTCGCCTTCGTGATCGGCACGGGCTTCGTGTGGCGGCTGCTCACCGCGCCGGAGCCGCTTATTCCGCTGGCTTTCTTCTCCAGCCCGGTCACGCGGCTTGCGATCGCCGCCAATGCATTCGGCTGGGGCGCCATCGTCGGGCTGCACATCTTCCTGCCGATCTACTTGCAGAACATCGTGGGCATGACGCCGTTCGTTGCGGGCTTGAGCGTCATCACGCTGGCGATTGCACTGAACGTCAGCGCCGGCGTGACCGGCACCATCCTGCCGCGGCTCACCCACTACAAGGTGATCCCGGCGGTCGGGCTGACGGTCGCCATCGCCGCGCTGATCGTGCTTGCCTGGCGCGCCCGCGACGTTTCGCTGCTCGAGTTCCAAATTTTGCTGGCGATCATCGGCGCCGGCTTCGGCGGCATGCCGCCGCTGTCGGCGACCGTGCTGCAGAACAGCGTGTCGATCTCGACCTTCGGCACGGCGGTTGCCACCATGCAATTCTGGCGCAATCTCTACTGCACGATGATGGTCGCGGCATTCGGCGCCGTCGTCCTGACCGGCCGATTGGAGGCCGGCGCAACGGGCTATTCGGTCGAAGGCTTTGTGCGGATCTTCTACGTCGCCGCCGCGAGCTTCGCGCTGTCGCTCCTCGCCGTCCTCCTGGTCGAAGCGAAGCCGCTGCAGACCACCCACGCCTAGTGTCCGAACCCGAGTTCGCACGATTGTTCAGCAAGCGCCTTTGCTTGCTGAGAATCAGGCGAACTTCCGAATCGCGACACTAGCGGTGCTATCGTTCCGATCAAGGCGCCGCTTGCGAGCGCTGGATACAGGGAGGGAAGCATGATCGCGTTGCGCGTCCTCGCAGCCGTTGCACTGGCCGCTGTCGCCACACCGGGCCACGCGCAATCGAAATATCCCGACAAGCCGATCAAGATCCTGGTCGGCTTCAGCGCGGGCGGCGGCACCGACGTCGCGGCGCGGATCGTCGGCCAGAAGCTCGGAGAGGCGCTGGGCCAGACCTTCGTGATCGAGAACCGGCCCGGCGCCAGCGGCCTGATCGCCTCGGAGCAGGTCGCGAAGTCGCCGGCCGACGGCTACACGTTGATGGTCGGCAGCCAGACCACGCTCGCGGTCGCGCCGGCGCTTTACCGCAGCATCCAGCTCGACGCCGCCAAGGCATTCACCGGAATGGCGATGGTCGGCATTTCACCGCTGGTGGCGGTGGTGCCGACCTCATCGCCGATCAAGTCGATGGCGGAGCTGATCGCGTTCGCCAAGTCGCAGCCCGGCGGATTGACCTTCGGATCGGGCGGCGTCGGCACCACGCCGCACATGTCGGGCGAACTGCTCGGCGCTCAGCGCCGGCATCAAGATGGTGCACGTCGCCTACAAGGGCGAGGCGCCGGGCGTGAACGATCTGCTCGGCGGACAGATTCCGTTCATGTTCTCCAACCTGTCGGTCGTGAAGGGCAATATCGAGGGCGGCAAGCTGCGGGCGCTCGCCGTCACCAGCTCGCAAGCGCGTTCCCTCGCTGCCGAACGTGCCGACGGTCGCAGAAACGTTCCCGGGCTTCGACGCGGCAACCTGGTTCAACCTGGTCGCCCCGGCCGGCACGCCGCCCGACGTCGTGGCGAAGAGTCAACGCGGAGATGAAAAAGATCGTCGCCACCAAGGACTATCAGCAGCGCTTCGAGGCGATCGGAATGATCGTCGACCGCGACCGCTCGCCCGGCGAGATCAACGCCTACATCAGGTCCGAAATCGCGAAATGGGCGAAAGTCATCAAGGACGCGGGCATCAAGCCGGCCGATTAGGTTTTCGGGATCGCGCGCTAGCGGCCGGGGCCAAAAACGGCTAAGACAGGAGTGCTTTGGCGAGACCGAAGCCTCGTCAAGCATTTGATCCAACTGTCAGAATGGCCCGGCCAAGCCGGGACGGCATGACTCGCAAGCTCTACGTCAAGTCCTACGGCTGCCAGATGAACGCCTACGACTCGCAGCGTATGGCGGACATGCTTGCGCCCGAAGGCTTCGTCGAGACCGCGACGCCGGATGGCGCCGACCTGATCATCCTCAACACCTGCCACATCCGCGAAAAGGCGGCCGACAAGCTCTATTCCGAGCTCGGCCGCATGCGTGAGCTCAAGGAGCAGGCCGCGGACGACGGCCGCCGCATCACGCTGGCGGTGGCGGGCTGCGTCGCGCAGGCCGAGGGCAAGCGAAATCGTTCGCCGCAACGGCGCAGTCGATCTGGTGTTCGGCCCGCAGAACTATCACCGGCTGCCCGGCATGCTGGCGCGCGCCAAGAACGGCGCGGTGGTCGACACCGAATTTCCCGCCGAGGACAAGTTCGACCATCTCGCCGCGCCAAGCCGCGCGGCGATGCGCAAGCGCGGCGTTTCGGCGTTCGTCACCGTGCAGGAAGGCTGCGACAAGTTTTGCACGTTCTGCGTGGTGCCCTATACGCGCGGCGCCGAGGCGTCGCGGCCGGTTGCGAAGATCCTCGCCGAAGCCGAGCGGCTGGCGGATGCCGGCGTGCGCGAGATCACGCTGATCGGACAGAACGTCAACGCCTATCACGGCGAAGGAGCGGACGGCCGCGCCGCGTCCCTCACGGATTTGCTCTATCGCCTCGCCGGCGTGCCGGGCATTGCGCGGCTGCGCTACACCACCAGCCATCCGCTCGACATGGACGAGCGCCTGATCGAAGCGCACCGCGACCTGCCGGCGCTGATGCCGCATCTGCACCTGCCGGTGCAGTCGGGCTCGGACCGCATTCTCGGCGCGATGAACCGCCGTCACACCGCCGCCGAATATCTCAACGTCGTCGATCGTCTGCGCCGTGCTCGGCCCGACATCGCGTTCTCCTCGGACTTCATTGTCGGCTTCCCCGGCGAGGGCGACGACGATTTCCAGCGCACGCTCGATCTGGTGTCGGAGGTCGGCTACGCCAGCGCCTACTCGTTCAAGTATTCGCCGCGTCCGGGCACGCCGGCCGCGGGAATGGATCAACTGCCTGAAGCTGTGAAGAACGAGCGGCTGCAGCGGCTGCAGCACGAAATCGATCGGCAGCTCGATGCGTTCAACGCGCGCAGCCTCGGCGCCACCCTGGACGTGCTGTTCGAGAAGCCCGCCAAGCGCCCTGGCCAGATCGTGGGTAAATCCCCATATCTCCAGCCGGTGCATGTCATGGAACATGTCTTGGACCATGTCATGGCTTCGTCATCGCTGATTGGCGAAATTCGTCCGGTAAAAATCGACACGATCGGCAGCTTCACGCTGTCCGGAACGCTGGCGGAGCAAGACAACATGCAAGACCGCAGGAGCCTGATTGTTGCGTAGCCCCGGACCCGGCAACATCGCCACCGACACCGCACCGGCGCAGGTGGTGCTCGCCTTCGACGACAATCGCCTCGCCTCCGTCCTGTTCGGCCAATACGGGCAGAACCTCGCGCTGATCGAGCGGCGGCTCAACGTCGTCGCCGAGCAGCGCGGCAATCATGTCACGCTGGAAGGCTCGCGGGACGCCTGCGAGCAGGCGCGGCGCGTGATGGAAGGGCTCTACGAGCAGCTCAAGCGCGGCCGCGATCTCGCCGGCGGCGACGTCGAGGGCGCGATCCGACAGGTGATCGCGCAGGGTTCGCTGTTCGATTTCGATCCGGCCGCGCCGCGCCCGGCGTTCGAGGAGATCAATCTGCGCAAGCGGCCGGTGCGTGCCCGCACCGCCGCGCAGGACGCCTACATCCGCGCGCTGCGGCGCGACTCGCTGGTGTTCGGCACCGGCCCGGCCGGCACCGGCAAGACCTGGCTCGCGGTCGCGCACGCGGTGTCGCTGTTCGAGCGCAAGGAGGTTGACCGCATTATTCTATCGCGGCCCGCGGTCGAGGCCGGCGAACGGCTCGGCTTCCTGCCCGGTGACATGCGGGAGAAGGTCGATCCCTATCTGCGGCCGGTGTACGACGCGCTGTACGACCTGATGGAAGCTCGAATCGTCGAGCGCGCGCTGCAAACCAACGAGATCGAAATTGCGCCGCTCGCTTTCATGCGCGGGCGCACGCTGTCGAACGCAGCGATCATCCTGGACGAGGCGCAGAACACCACCACGATGCAGATGAAGATGTTCCTGACGCGGCTCGGCGAGAACAGCCGCATGATCGTGACCGGCGACCCGAGCCAGGTCGATCTGCCGTCCGGGTCAGGCTTCTGGATTAGCCGAAGCGGTACGGCTGTTGTCCGAAGTCGAGGGCATCGGTCACGCGACATTCAGCGCCGAGGACGTGGTTCGCCACGAGCTGGTGTCGCGCATCGTCGCGGCCTATGACAAGGCGACTGCAGACAAGGCGACCGCGCGCAAGCGCGAGGCGGAATGAGCCGCGCCCCTTCCCCGGCCCTCCCCCGCAAGCGGGGGAGGAAGAAAAGCTTGCAGATCGACGTCCTGATCCAGTCGCCGAAATGGAAGGCGGAGCCGCGGGCCGCCGCTATCGTGCGAAAAGCCATACAGAGTGCGGTGATTGCGGCCTCAACGCCACGCGCAGAGCTTGCTATCGTGCTCACCAATGATTCGGCGATCCATGCGCTCAATCGCGACTGGCGCGGCCAGGACAAGCCGACCAACGTGCTGTCGTTTCCGGCTGCGCCGCCGCGCGGCCGCAAGCGTGCGCCCGCGGGATCGCTCGGCGACATCGTCATCGCCTATCGAGACCACCACGCGCGAAGCTAAGTCGGAGCGCAAGCCGCTTAAAGACCATCTCGCTCACCTTGCCGTGCACGGCTTCCTCCATCTCGCCGGCTACGACCACGAGAACGGAACGCGACGCGAAGCGGATGGAGACGCTCGAAGTCGAAATCCTTGTCGGGCTCGGCGTGCCTGATCCTTATGTTGCACGCCCCCATCTCGTACGCGCCACGAGGCGGTGAGACGCGCCATGCCCGATAACGCACCCGGCGACAAGATCCAACCTGCCGATGGTGGTGCCGCCCGCGAGAGCGAGGCCGAGCGCGAAGGCATCTTCGCGCGCCTCGCGCGCGCGCTGTTCGGCTGGCGGTCGGGCACGACCCGCGCCGACCTCGAAGTCGTGCTGGAGGCCGCGGTGCCGGGCGAGACCGGCGTGTCGCCGGCCGAGCGCACCATGCTGATGAACATCCTGGCGCTGCGCGAGCGCCGGATCGAAGACGTGATGATTCCGCGCGCCGACATCATCGCGGTGCAGCAGGACATATCGCTCGGTGAGCTCATCAAGGTGTTCCAGATCGCCGCGCACTCGCGGCTCGTCGTTTTCAACGACACGCTCGACGACCCGATCGGCATGGTGCATATCCGCGATCTGATCGCGTTCATGGCGACGCGGGCCGCGGTCGACGCGGACAAAAATGCCAAGCGGAAGAAGCCGCTGGCCTCGGGCCTCAACCTCAAGGCGGTCGATCTCGCGATGCCGCTCTCCGCGACGGGGATCGTGCGGACCATCCTGTTCGCCCCGCCCTCGATGCCCGCGCTCGACCTGCTCACCAAGATGCAGACCACCCACATCCAGCTCGCGCTGGTGGTGGACGAATACGGCGGCACCGACGGTATCGTTTCGATGGAGGACATCGTCGAGGAGATCGTCGGCGAGATTTCCGACGAGCACGACGAAGACGCCAAGCCGTCGGTGCTGCGCCAGCCCGACGGTTCGTACATCGTGGACGCGCGCGCCAGCCTCGAAGACGTCACCGCAGCGATCGGCCCTGAGTTCGACGTCGACGAAGCTGCCAAGGAGGTCGATACGCTGGGCGGCTACATGATGGCGCAGGGCGGCCGCCTGCCGCTGCGCGGCGAGCTGGTGAGCGGGCCCACTGGATTTGAGATCGAGGTGCTGGATTCCGATCCGCGGCGCATCAAGCGCGTGCGCATCCACCGCCGCACCGACCGCAAGATCGAGCACGACCGCGACGGACGGCGCCGCTACAGCGGACCGGACGTCAACAGTCCCGCCATTGCCGCCGGCGCGGCGAATGAGACGGCAATGGCCGGTCACGATCAGTCCCAAAATCAGTCTCGGGCGTCACAGGAAACACCGAAGCCTCCGACCCGCCCGTGACAATTGCCGCAACCAGCACCACGGCACAGCCGATCGTTCGCCTCGCGCATCGGGTTGTTCTGGCGTGGGGCTGGCGCCGCGCCCTGATCGCATTCGCCGCCGGCGCGATCTCCGTGCTCGCACTCTCGCCGACCGACCTCTGGCCGGTGCTGTTCTTCACCTTCCCTGTGCTGGTCTGGCTGATCGATGGCGCGGCGGCCGGACGGCTTGGCGGATTGCCGAGCGCGTTCGTGGCCGGATGGTGGTTCGGCTTCGGCTATTTCTTTGCCGGCCTCTATTGGATGGGACATGCCTTCCTGGTCGACGCCAAGACATTCGGCTGGATGCTGCCGTTCGCGGTGACCGCCGTTCCCGCCGGCCTCGCATTGTTCACCGGGTTCGGCCTGGCCTTCGCGCGCGCGATCTGGACGCGCGGGCCGGTGCGTGTGCTGGCGCTGGCGATCGCGCTCACGATCGCCGAATGGCTGCGCGG
This sequence comes from uncultured Alphaproteobacteria bacterium, assembly GCA_963711955.1. GTDB lineage: Bacteria > Pseudomonadota > Alphaproteobacteria > Rhizobiales > Xanthobacteraceae > Z2-YC6860. Next base: position 207,521 of record CAVQGC010000013.1, read on the forward strand.
GCACCTGTTCACCGGATTTCCCTGGAACACCTACGGCTACGCGCTGACCGGTCCGCTGGTGCTGGCGCAGACCGCCGCACTGATCGGAATCTGGGGGCTCACGTTCATTGCGGTTGCGGTATTCGCGACACCCGCGCTGTTTGCCGACGACCGCGCCGATACGCACCGGCCCTGGCTGCCGCTTCTCGCGGGCGTCGTACTGCTGTGTGGGCTCGCCGGTTATGGCGCATGGCGCATGGCACGGACGCCCACGCAGCTCGTTGCCGACGTTCGGCTGCGGATCATGCAGCCGAACCTGCAGCAGGACGAGAAGTTCAACTACGCCGCCCGCCACGAGATCATGAAGCGCTACATCGCGCTGTCCGATCGCTCGACCGGACCTCAGTCGACCGGCGTACGCGACGTCACGCATTTGATCTGGCCGGAATCGGCTTTCCCGTTTTTCCTGACCCGCGAAGCCGAAGCGCTTTCGCAGATCGCCGATCTCTTGCCGCCCGGCACTGTGCTGATCACCGGCGCGGTGCGCGCGCCCGAGCCGAGGCCCGGTGCGTCGATATCGCATGCCTACAACTCGATCTACGTGATCGACCACGACGGCTCGGTGCTTTCCGTCTACGACAAGGTGCACCTGGTGCCGTTCGGCGAATATCTGCCGTTCCAGGATTTTCTCGAGCGGCTCGGCCTGCAGCAGATCACCAAGGTGCAAGGCGGCTTCATTCCGGGCGCGAGACGCCGCGCGCTCGAAGTGCCGCGCGCGCCGCGCTTCCTGCCGCTGATCTGCTACGAGATCATTTTTCCCGGTGACGCTGTGCCGCGCGGCGAACGGCCCGGCTGGCTGATCAATGTCACCAACGACGGCTGGTTCGGCATCAGCAGCGGGCCTTATCAGCATCTGCAACAAGCGCGGGTGCGCGCCATCGAGGAAGGCTTGCCCGTGGTGCGCGCCGCCAACACCGGCGTGTCCGCCGTCATCGATCCGCTCGGACGCATCGTGCAAGTCGCTGCCGCTCGGCACCGAAGGCGTGCTGGACTCGGCCCTGCCGCGGCCCATCGGCCGCACCATTTACGTTCGCGCGGGCGATGGAGCGGCCGGATTGTTGCTCGGCGCAACTTTCGTCATCGTTATTCGCCGCCGGATGCGGCATACTTAGAATTCTAAGAATTGTCCGTATGTCGGTTCACGGCTATTTGCGCCAACGCGACACGGGAGCGGTGCAGCCTCGTCATGCCGCAAAAATTAGTTCGCAATTGAAAACATTGTGGCGAGCGCGGCTTTTTGCGGTTATGCCGAATAACCGACCGCAATTTGAACTAAATCCGAGCGGAGCCTGACCGAAACTTTGACGAAAGCGGACGAAAGCGAGGGTCGGCAACGAAAGCTTGCAAATCACGGATTGCACACGGGAATGAAGTGTGAGCATTAGCAGGCATCAAATTGAGGACCATCATGATTGCTAAGAAGGCCCCTAATCCGACGGACAAACACGTCGGGGCGCGGGTAAGGATGCGCCGGATGATGCTGAGCATGAGTCAGGAAAAGCTTGGCGACGCGCTCGGACTGACCTTCCAGCAGGTGCAGAAGTACGAGAAGGGTGCGAACCGCATCGGCGCGAGCCGCCTGCAGCAGATCTCGAACATTCTTCAGGTGCCGGTCGCCTTCTTTTTTGAAGGCGCGCCGAATGCGCCGGGGCAGCCGGTCAACGGAATGTCCGAAGCGCCGTCGCCCGCCTACGTCTCCGATTTTCTGGCGACCTCCGATGGCCTCGCATTGACCAAGGCTTTCATGCGGATCAAGGATCCCAAGCTGCGCCGCCGCATCGTCGACCTGGTGGAGCAGATGGTGGTCGATCACGACAAGTAGCCGGCACGGCGGACGGTTCGTCGAAGACGGGCGAACGCCCTTTCGTTGCGACCGGAGCGTTTGCCCACGGTCGCCCACACCTTGACCGCGCGACGCGACACTGCAAAAACACCCCTGACGATCGTCCGGCGCGGCCACAGCCCGCCTTTCCAGGAGTGTGTAACGGTGTCTCGCGCCAACTTTCTGTTCACCAGTGAATCCGTCTCCGAGGGTCATCCCGACAAGGTCAGCGACCAGATTTCCGACGCCATTCTCGACGCCTTCATCGAGAAGGACATCAAGCTCGGCATTGCCGACGACAGCCAGATCAACACGCGGCTGGGCTGCGAGACGCTCTGCACCACCAACAAGATCGTGGTAGCCGGCGAAGGCCGCGGCCAGCTCTTCAAGACGATCAGCGGCGTTTCGGTGGTCGACCGCGAGCTGATCACCGAGATCGCGCGCGGCGTGGTCAAGGACATCGGGTACGACCAGAACGGCTTCTCCTATCACGGCGCCGATGTCGAGGTGCTGCTGCACGGCCAGTCGCCCGACATCGCGATGGGCGTCAACGCCAAGAAGAAAAAGGGCGGCGAGGAAGAAGGCGCCGGCGACCAGGGCATGATGTTCGGCTACGCCTGCACCGAAAGCGAGGTGTACGAGAAGGGCTCGTACATGCCCGCGCCGATCTACTTCGCACACAAGATCCTGAAGGTTCTCTCGGACAAGCGCCGCTCGGGCGCGATCTTCGACCTGCAGCCTGACGCCAAGAGCCAGGTCACGGTGCAATACGTCAACAACAAGCCGGTCGGCTGCACCAAGGTCGTCGTCTCGACCCAGCACAATGAGAAATCCCGCAACGGCAAGAAATACACACCGGGCATGGTCAAGGACCTGATCGGTGACGCGGTCGCCTCGGCGCTGCCGAAGGGGTGGATGCCGAAGAAGGACTCCGACTTCCTGGTCAACCCGACCGGCAACTTCGTGGTCGGCGGACCGGACGGCGACTGCGGCCTGACCGGCCGCAAGATCATCGTCGACACCTACGGCGGCTACGCGCCGCACGGCGGCGGCGCGTTCTCGGGCAAGGATCCGACCAAGGTCGACCGCTCGGCCGCTTACGCCGCGCGCTATCTTGCCAAGAACGTGGTGGCCGCCGGCCTCGCCAGCCAATGCACGATCCAGATCGCCTACGCGATCGGCGTTGCCGATCCGATGTCGGTGCTGGTCGACACGCACGGCACCAGCAAGATCGACGAGCGCAAGCTCGCCAAGGTGTTGCCGGAGATTTTCCGGCTCACCCCGACCAACATCCGCCGCTCGCTCAAGCTCAACCGGCCGATCTATCGGCGCACCGCCGCCTACGGCCACTTCGGCCGCGCGCCGGACAAGGACGGCGGCTTCTCCTGGGAGAAGACCGACCTGGTGGGCCAATTGAAGAGCGCGTTCAAGTAGGCCGCGCTAAGCCACAACCGCACTTGTCATGCCCCGCGAAAGCGGGGCATCCAGTACTCCCGGTGATTACTGGATCGTCCGCTTTCGCGGACGATGACAGCCATGGTTGACCGCGAAACCATCACACATCGCAAGGGCGCCTTCTTCGGCCGGCGCAAAGGCCATGCCTTGCGGCCGCGCCAAGCCGCATTGTTCGACACGCTGTTGCCGACGCTGGCGCTCGATCTATCGAGGCCCGCGCCGCCGGATTTGCGAACGCTGTTCGACCACGCGGACGATGTGCGGCTTGAAAGCGGTTTCGGCGGCGGCGAGCACCTGATGGCGGAGGCGGAACGCAATCCGCGCACCGGCTTCATCGGCATCGAGCCGTTCGTCAACGGAATGGCCAAGGCGCTCGCTTCGATCGACGATCGCAAGCTCCAGAATATCCGGCTGCATCACGGCGATGCGACCGAGGTGCTGGCCTGGCTGCCGTCCGGGTCGCTGGCGCGCTTCGATCTCCTGTATCCCGATCCGTGGCCGAAGCGGCGGCACTGGAAGCGCCGCTTCGTGCAGGATCAAAGCGTCGACGCGATCGCGCGGATCGTGCGTGCGCAAGGCGAGTTCCGCTTTGCCAGTGACATCCCGGACTATGTGGCCTGGACGCTCGGGCGGGTGATGCGCTCGCCGCATTTCACCTGGGCAGCCGAGCGAGCCGACGACTGGCGCAGGCCGTGGCCCGGCTTCACCAGCACGCGCTACGAGGCCAAGGCCAAGCACCAGGGCCGCGTGCCCTGCTATCTGATTTTCAAACGGGCGTAGGCCGAAACGTCAGGCGGCGGTGTCGGGATCGCGGACCTGCCAGAACCGCACGACGCGTTGCGCGGTCGCGGGCGCGAGCTTCTCGAAGTTCGAATAGGCCGCGTCGAGCACCTGACTGGAAGCGCTCTTGCCGCCCGGACGCGACGCGATGATCGCGCGCGCGGTGGTCCAGCCGAAGCCGGACGCCTTGCAGAGAATCAGGATCGGATCCGGACGCTCGCCGCTCACCAAACGGTCGGCGGCATCGATCGGCACGTTGCACAGCAGCGACAGCGCGGCCACCGTCTCCTCGAACTTCTTGTCCTTGGCGAAGTCAACGAGCTCCGTCTCGGTGAGTTTTTCGTCCTGGTGCAAGGCGAGCACCATGCGCCGCGCTTCGGTGTAATCGCGGGCGGGCGGCTGAAATTCGCGCGAAACCTTGTCGAGCACGCGCTGCACTTCGACCTGGGTTTCCGGCTTCGCGGCGGCGAGCAGCCGCTGCTGCACCACGGCGGTCGCGCGCACCAGAAGCTCGCGGAACAAGCGTGGCGGAATGTCGGGACGCATGCCGACCTTCTCGGCCAGCACGCCATCCTCTTCCGCGCGTTTGACCAGCGCGGTGAAGCCTTGGTCGGACAGCTTGGCCGACTTGTTGTCGGCAACGTTGCGAACCACCTCCGGATCGCCGCGCCGCACCAGCACGTCGGTGACCGCTTCGCCGATGCTGTCGCGTCCCGAAATAGCGAACAGGTGCGCTTGACCCTTGGTCTGAGCGATGTTGACGAGATCGGTTTCGGCAAGACGCTGCGACTGCGCGATCACCGGGCCGGCCACCGCGATGTCGTCGTCGTTGGCAAGCTGGCGCATCAGCTCGCCGGGCGCGTTGCTGACCGGCGACAGCATGCGGGACATTTCGGCCCGCGCCTTGGTTTCGATTTCGGTGACGAGGCGGCACAGCACGTCGTCGAACAGGCCGATATGGTCTTCGTTGAACGACGGCGCGCCATCGATGAAAAGATTTGCGATGCGCCGCACCGTCTCGGCGCGCCTGGCGTATGAGCCGTGTTGGATGACGTCTTCGAGCTCGGGAATAAGCGACGCTGGCGCAGACATACAAAATCCCATCAGCCGCGGCGCACCGGGCGATGGGAACAAGTTAGGTGGCCCAGGTGAACGAACCGTTAGCCATAGGGCGGCAAGCGATCCGGCCCGTCCCGGCCTTGCACGGGGGCCGCAAATCGCTATATTCCGCGCATCCAAACAGACCGTCTGATTGGATCCTCATAAGTCAAAATCGGCTTTTGAGAGTGGGCCCCCCGGGACCCGCTCTTTTTTGTTACTTAAAACGGCCCGGGACAAAGAATCTTGTTGGAACAACAGGTTACAGAACAAGACTTGATGAGCGATGCAGTTCAAATGCAGCCGGACAACGAGCCGCGCCTGATCGTCGAACCGGGCCTGAGCGCCCGGGTCGCCGCGCTCGCCGAACCTGTGCTCGCGAGCCTTGGCTACCGTCTGGTGCGCGTGCGCATCAGCGGCAGCGACGGCTGCACGGTCCAGATCATGGCGGAGAAACCCGACGGCACGATGCTGGTCGAGGATTGCGAAGCCGCCTCGCGCGCGCTGTCGCCGGTGCTCGATGAGGCCGATCCGGTCGACCGCGCCTACCGGCTGGAACTGTCGTCGCCCGGCATCGACCGTCCGCTGGTGCGCCGCTCGGATTTCGATCGCTACGCCGGCAACGTCGTGAAGATCGAGATGACCGTCGCGGTCGACGGCCGCAAGCGGTTCCGCGGCATGCTGCTGGGCACCGAGGGCCATGTCGCGCGAGTCCGCCGCGACGACGTCGCGCCCGGCGAGCCCGACCAGATCCTGCTGCCGATCGAGGACATCGCGGAAGCCAAGCTCGTGCTCACCGACGCGCTCATCGCCGAAGCGCTCAAACGCGGCAAGCAGTCCGAGCCGGCGGCCGGCGAAGCCGGCAACGACAATCAACCCGACGACGCGCAGCCTGATTTTCAGCCGCGCGACACGCGAAGAAAACCGGCGGGCCCGTTCCGCCATCGCAACCGATTTCAGCGCGCTCCCGGCGAAACCCGGAACCGCGCCCAGCACGAAGGAGACTGAGCTATGGCAGTCAGCGCCAACCGGCTCGAGCTGTTGCAGATCGCCGACGCGGTCGCCCGCGAAAAATCGATCGACCGCGGCATCGTCATCACCGCGATGGAGGACGCGATCGCCAAGGCGGCGCGATCCCGCTACGGCGCCGAAACCGACGTGCACGCCGAGATCAACACCAAGACCGGCGAGCTAAGGCTCGCGAGGCACCTTCTGGTGGTCGACACGATCGAGAACCCGTCGGCGCAGATCAGCCTCGAGGAGGCCCGGCGCCGGCACAACCCGGCTGCACAGGTCGGCGACAGCATCGCCGAGCCGCTTCCGCCGCTGGAATACGGCCGCATCGCCGCGCAGTCCGCCAAGCAGGTGATCGTGCAGAAGGTCCGCGAAGCCGAGCGCGACCGCCAGTACCAGGAATACAAGGATCGCATCGGCGATATCGTCAACGGCATCGTCAAACGCGTGGAGTACGGCAACGTTGTCGCCGACCTCGGCCGAGGCGAAGCGATCGTGCGCCGCGACGAGATGCTGCCGCGCGAGACGATGCGAACCGGCGACCGCATCCGCGCCTTCATCTACGACGTGCGCCGCGAGCCGCGCGGCCCGCAGATTTTCCTCTCGCGCACCCATCCGCAGTTCATGGCCAAGCTGTTCGCGCAGGAGGTGCCGGAAATCTATGACGGCATCGTCGAGGTTAAGGCGGTGGCGCGCGATCCCGGCTCACGCGCCAAGATCGCGGTGATTTCGCGCGATTCTTCGGTCGATCCGGTCGGCGCCTGCGTCGGCATGCGGGGTTCCCGCGTGCAGGCGGTGGTGAACGAACTGCAGGGCGAGAAGATCGACATCATCCCGTGGTCGCAGGACATCGCGACCTTCGTTGTCAACGCGCTGGCGCCGGCCGAAGTCGCCAAGGTTGTGCTCGACGAGGAGCGCGAGCGCATCGAGGTGGTGGTGCCGGACGCGCAGCTTTCGCTCGCGATCGGCCGCCGCGGCCAGAACGTGCGACTTGCCTCGCAACTCACCGGCTGGGACATCGACATCCTCACCGAGCAGGAAGAGTTGGAGCGACGCCAGGCCGAATTCCAGAAACGCACCCAGACCTTCATCGAAGCGCTCGACGTGGACGAAGTGATCGGCCAGTTGCTCGCGTCGGAAGGCTTTACGTCGGTCGAGGAACTGGCGTTGACGGACGAGAAGGACCTCGCCGGCATCGAAGGTTTTGACGAAGACACCGCGCGCGAGTTGCAGACGCGGGCTCGCGATTACCTCGCGAAGCTCGAATCCGAACTCGACGCCAAACGCAAGGAGCTCGGAGTGGCCGACGAACTGAAGGACGTGCCCGGCGTGACCACTCAAATGCTGGTCAAGCTCGGCGAGAACGACGTGAAGACGGTCGAGGACCTTGCCGGCTGCGCCACCGACGATCTGGTCGGCTGGAGCGAGCGCAAGGACGGCGAGACCAAGCAGCATGCCGGCTTCCTCGACGGCATCGAAATCTCGCGCGACGAAGCCGAAGCGATGATCATGCAGGCCCGCCTGAAGGCCGGCTGGGTCACCGAAGCGGATCTCGCGCCGCCCCCCGCGGCCGAGGATGCGACCGCCGAACCCGCTCCGGCGCAAGCCTGAGGACACCGATAGCGCATCGCATGCTGGCCGACGCTCAGGACAACACGCAAGACACGGCGCTCGATGCCGGACCGCGCAGCAGCGCGCCCGGCACCGAACGGTTTTGCGCGGCGACCCGCGCGGTGCGGCCGGTGGACGACATGATCCGGTTCGTGATCGGGCCCGACGGCGTGGTGCCCGATCTCAAGCGCAAGCTGCCGGGCCGCGGCATCTGGATCACCGCCACCAAGTCGGCGCTGACCGATGCCGTCTCGCGCAAGGTGTTCGCCAAGAGCTACAAGCGTGACGTCCGGATCGCGCCAGACCTGCCGGACCTGACCGAGCGGTTGCTGGTCCGCGCCGCGCTCGACGCGCTCGCCATCGCGGGCAAGGCCAGCACCGTCGTGGCCGGCTTTGCCAAGGTCGAGGCGGCGCTGACCCACGACAAGGTGTTGGCCGTGCTGCACGGCGCCGATGCCCGGCCGGACGGCGTCAGGAAACTCGGCGGCGTGCTGCGCCAACGCCCCGACGCGGACCGTATCCTCACGGTTCCAGCGTTCTCCTCGGCCGAATTGGATTTGGCATTGGGGCGGTCAAATGTGGTACATGCAGCCCTGCTGGCCGGACCTGCGAGCAACACGTTTTTGGCGCGTTTTCCATCGTCTTGAGCGATTTCGGACCGGAAAGCCGGCCGGAGCCGATCAAAGACAGCGAAGTAAGCTGACACGAACTGGAACCTGAATGCCTGACACCAAGACCCCTGACGGAAAGACGCTGAGCGTCGGCTCGAAAACGCTGTCGCTCAAGCCGCGGACCGAGACGGGCGTCGTGCGCCAGAGTTTCAGTCATGGCCGCAGCAAGCAGGTCGTGGTCGAGGTCAAGAAGCGCCGGACTCCGGCGCCGAGGCGAAGGCTCCCGAAGTTGCGCCGCCGCCGCCGAAGCCGGCCGCGAAGGTCTGCCGCGCCGAAGCCGGCGGCCGCCGCCCCTGCTCCAGCCGCGCCCGCGCCGAAGCCGTCCGGCGTGGTGCTGCGCACGTTGACCGACGAAGAGCGCAACCGCCGCGCCCACGCGCTCGGCGATGCCCGGCTGCGCGAAGCCGAAGAGCGCAAGATCGCCGAAGAGGAAGCGCGTCATCGCGCCATCCGCGAATCCAGCGAACGCGCCGAACGCGAAGCCGCCGAGAGCCGCAAGCGCGAGGAAGACGACCGCCATAAGCGCGAGGAAGAATCCAAGCGCAAGGCCGGCGAGGTTGCGAAGAAGCGGTTCGGCGAAGCCGAGACCACTCCCTGGCCGGACTTCCGGCGTACGCCCCGTGATCGAGGCCGAGGAAGAAGAAGGACCGCGGACGTTCCGCCGCGGCCCGGGTGGCGGTGCCGCCCGTCCCGTGCCGCCGCCGAAGCGGCCGACCCGCGCCGCGCAGACCGCCGAGAAAGCCCGGGGACGGCTCACTCTCGTCACCGCGCTCAACGCCGACGAAGTGCGCGAGCGCTCCGCCGCCTCGTTCCGCCGCCGCAACCGCCGCGCGGGTGCGCGATCTCAGCAATGAGCCGAAAGAGAAGCTGATCCGCGAGGTGACGATCCCGGAGTTCAATCAGCATCGCCTGATCTCGCCAACCGCATGGCCGAGCGTTCGGTCGACGTCATCAAGCTGCTGATGAAGCAGGGCCAGATGGCGCAGATCAACGACGTGATCGACGCCGACACCGCGCAGCTCATCGCCGAGGAACTGGGCCACACCGTCAAGCGTGTCGCGGAAGCCGACGTCGAAGAAGGCGTGTTCGACGCCGCCGACGATCCGGCGCACCCGGTGTCGCGCGCGCCGGTGGTGACCGTGATGGGTCACGTCGACCACGGCAAGACGTCGCTGCTCGACGCCATCCGCTTGACCAATGTCGTGGAGCGGTGAAGCCGGCGGCATTACCCAGCACATCGGCGCCTACCAGGTCGCACCTGCTACCCACGGCAAGATCACCTTCATCGACACGCCGGGCCACGCCGCGTTCACCGCGATGCGCGCGCGCGGCGCCAAGGTCACCGACATCGTGGTGCTGGTCGTCGCGGCCGACGACGGCGTCATGCCGCAGACCGTCGAGGTGATCAATCACGCCAAGGCGGCGCAGGTGCCGATGATCGTCGCGATCAA
>CAVQGC010000014.1:0-567204 GCA_963711955.1 uncultured Alphaproteobacteria bacterium
TATGTCCTGTTCCTTTGGTTCAGTTAGTGCTGCCTGGATGCGCGCATTGAAGCGATGCTCGAACTCCTCGAAGTTGTTGGTGTTGCGCGACGTCTGCCGCGCGATCGCCAGCACGATGGCAAGCAGATTCTTGGAGCGGTGCGACAGCTCGCGCATGATCAGGCCCACGTGCGCTTCGCGCTCGTCGCGGTCCTTCTCGTGCTGCTCCAGCGTATCGGCGGTGGCGACGAACGCATCCAGCGCGCGGTCGACCTCCGGGACGCCGGTCTTAGCGAATGCGATCGGATCACGCCGCAGCAGTGCGTGCGTGCCTTGCTCGATCTGCTCGATCGGTGCCGCGATCCGGCGCGCCGCCCAGACCGCCACCAGGATGCTCAGCAGCGTCGCTCCGCCGCCGGCCAGGCCTGCGAGCAGGATCGTGCGGCGGATCGGCGCTTCGAAGACGCTTTGCCCGGCGGCGAGTCCCATCACCCATCCGCTCAATTGAGACGTGGCATGGCCGGTTGGCATGGATTCGTTTTCGAGCGAGGTGAAGTGTTCCAGCCTTCGCTGGAACGTCGTGCAGCGGCGCGGAAGCCCTCGGAGGCGGGACGGCCGACAGTGCGCTCGTGGTCGCGCGAGCGCGCGATGAAATTGCCATTGCGATCAATCAGACCCGCGAGCCATCCTTCCGGAAGATGGCGCTCGTCGAGCAAATCCTTGAATGCCGACGAGTCCATGATCAAGCGCAAGACCGAGCGGCGGCTTGCCGGGACGAACGACCGGCACCTCGATGGTGATGACGGGTGCCTGCACGAAACGCCCGATGATGACGTCGGAAATCTGGGCCTCGCCAGTTTGCAGCGCGCGCCGCTGCAGTCATTACGCTTGCAGGATTGCGCTCTGGCAGCGCATCGCTTTGCGGCCGGGCAAGGTTCATGAGCTGCTGGCCATCTTCGTCGGCCAACACGATCCAGCCGCCGGACAGGCCAGGCTGCGTGCGCTCGGCCTCCTTGCGAAATTCCACGAGGTCTTCGGCCTGGAGGGAGGGGGACAGCCGCCAGCATCTTGGCCGATCGCAATTTGCTTGTCCGAGCAGCGCGTCAACCGCGCTCACCAGCGCTCGCGTTGAATACAGAATGGCTTCGCGCCGGTTTTCGCGCTCGTTTTCGGCGAGCCTCCAGATGATGCCCGCGGTCAGCAGTATGAACGGCAACGCCACCGCGAGCGCAACCAGCATCAGGCGGTGGCGGATGCTCCAGCCTTGGGTCTGACTAATCAGGAAACGCCCCTCGCTATCGCGCGTCGGCGCGATGAAGTGCTCGGTGGCGGTGGCCCGGCCTTCGTCAGTTGCGGTAGCTGGGGTCGATCTTGATCCACCATCCGCAGGTAGGCCGGCCAGTCGGCAGAGCCGCGGCCGGCGTCGTGCTTCTGGTATTGCGCCGCGGTGCTCTCGCAGATCTGCGACGGGATTTCGATCAGCTCGCCGCCGGTCGCTTCCATCTTGAGCTGGATGTTGGCAGCCTCGATCAGCGTCTTCATCAGCACGAAGGCTTCGCGCGGCGTCGTGCCGACGGTCAGCAGACCGTGGTTGTGCATGATCATGCGCGCGGTTCTGGCCGAGGTCCTTGTTGATGCGCTCGCGCTCCGCGAAGTCCTCGGTGATGCCTTCGTAGGGGTGATAGCCGATCCGCTTGTAGAACCGGATCGCCTGCTGCGACACCATCCGCAGACCGCTCTTGAGGCCGGAGATCGCCATGCCGATTTCGGTGTGGACGTGGACCGCGCAGTTGACGTCCGGCCGGCCTTTGAGCACGCCGCCGTGCAGCGTGAAGCCCGGCCGGTTGACGCCCGCCTTCTCGTCGAGGTCGTCGTTCATGTCGACCTTGCGCAGGTTCGAGGCGGTCACCTCGGTCCACAGCAGCTCGTGCTGCTTCATCAGGAACTTGGTCGGCTCGCCCGGCACCCGCATGGAGCAGTGATTGTAGATCACGTCGTCCCAGCCGTAGTGCGCGCACAACCGGTAGACGGCGGCCAGGTCGATCCGCGCCTGCCATTCGTCGGGCGAAATGCCGGTCGGGGCGGTGGTTGCAGGATTGGCGTGCTGGTTCATGGCCTGGCCTCCGGAATGAAGGCGGCAATGTAGCATGGGCGACGCCGCGATTTGCAGGGGCTGCTTGCTGCGTTGCGCCAAGATGCGCGGCGCACGCGCCGGGCGGACATTTCATTGCCGGTCGCCGATTTGCGACGACAGGAGCTGTCTGTTATCCGGCGGCATTGCTGGCGCGGCCATCCCGGCTATATCTCTTTGAACGATTCACAGCCCCTGGCAGGCTCGGTGCCCGCCGGGGCAAACTGCGGCGGAGCCCGCAATGTCGCTCAATCACGTCACGCTCGACGACAAGTACGACCTGACCAAAAGCCGCGTGTTCGTCACCGGCTATCAGGCGCTGGTCCGTCTGACGCTGATGCAGAAGGAACTCGACCGCCGCGCCGGGCTCAACACCGCGGGCTACGTCACCGGCTATCGCGGCTCGCCGCTCGGCGGGCTGGACTACCAGTTCCAGCGCGTCGCGGCGCTGCTGCAGAAGAACGACGTGGTGTTCCAGCCCGGCATCAACGAGGACCTGGCGGCGACCGCGCTGTGGGGCACCCAGCAGGCGGAGCTGCGCGGCGAGGGCAAGTACGACGGCGTGTTCGGCATCTGGTACGGCAAGGGGCCGGGCGTCGACCGCACCGGCGACGTGTTCCGTCATGCCAACTTTGCCGGCACCTCGAAGCACGGCGGCGTGCTGGCCCTGATGGGCGACGACCACACCGCGGAATCCTCCACCACCGCACACCAGTCCGAATATCACTTCGTCGATGTGATGATCCCGATCCTGAACCCGGCCGGCGTTCAGGAGATTCTGGACTACGGGCTCTACGGCTTCGCCATGTCGCGCTTCTGCGGCGCTTGGGCGGCGCTGAAATGCATGCATGAGACGGTGGAATCGACCGGCGTCATCGACGGCAGCCTGGAGCGGATCAAGATCGTCACCCCGACCGACTTTCGCGATGCCCGAGGGCGGGCTGGGCATCCGGCTGGGCGACACGTTCCTCGGCATGGAGGCGCGCCTCCACGACTACAAGCGCGACGCCATGCTCGCCTTCATCCGCGCCAACAAGCTCAACCGGATCATCACCTCGGGCGGCCGCAACGCCAAGATCGGCGTCATCACCACCGGCAAGGCCTATCTCGACGTGCGCCAGGCGCTCGACGAGCTCGGCATCGACGAGGTGCGCTGCAACGACCTTGGACTGCGCATCTACAAGGTCGGCTGCCCGTGGCCGATCAGCAGGCAGGACCTCGCGGAATTTGCGCAGGGCCTCGACCTCATCATCGTCGTCGAGGAGAAGCGCTCGCTGATCGAGGTCCAGGTGCGCGAGGAGCTTTACGGCACCGCCAACCAGCCGATCGTCGTCGGCAAGAAGGACGAGCAGGGCAACTGGCTGTTCCCGGTCAAGGGCGCGCTCGATCCGAACGAAGTCGCGATTTGCATCGGCGAACGACTGCTCAAGGTCGCGCCCAACGAACGGATCGCCGGCCACGTTGCGCGCCTGAAGGAAGCGCAGCGCGTGCTCGCGGTGACGCAGGATGTCGCGGTGCGCACGCCGTATTTCTGCTCCGGCTGCCCGCACAATTCATCGACCGTGGTGCCGGAAGGCTCGCGCGCCTACGCCGGCATCGGCTGCCACTTCATGGCGCAATGGATGGACCGCTCGACTCTAGGCTACACCCACATGGGCGGCGAGGGCGCCAACTGGATCGGCGAGGCGCCGTTCTCGACGCGCCCGCACGTGTTCCAGAACCTCGGCGACGGCACCTACAACCATTCCGGCTACATGGCGATCCGCGCCGCAATCGCGTCGGGCGTCAACATCACCTACAAGATCCTGTTCAACGATGCGGTCGCCATGACCGGCGGCCAGATGCACGACGGCGGCCTCACCGTGCCGCAGATCGCGGCACAGGTGGCGGCCGAGGGCGCCAAGCGCGTCGTCGTGGTCAGCGACGAGCCGAAGAAATACCCGCCGGGCATCGAATGGCCGAAGGGCGTCAACCTTCCATCACCGCGACGATCTGCAGGCGGTGCAGAAGGTGCTAGCCGAAATCCCCGGCTGCACGGTTCTGATCTACGACCAGACCTGCGCCGCCGAGAAACGCCGCCGCCGCAAGCGCGGCACGTTCCCCGATCCGGACAAGCGGGTCATCATCAACGAACTGGTGTGCGAAGGCTGCGGCGACTGCGGCGTGCAGTCGAACTGCGTCTCGGTGCAGCCGCTGGAGACCGAGTTCGGACGCAAGCGCCTGATCGACCAGTCGTCCTGCAACAAGGACTATTCCTGCGTCAAAGGCTTCTGCCCGTCGTTCGTGACGGTGCACGGCGCCAAGCTCAAGAAGGGCACCAGCGCAAACCTCGAGGCGCCCATGCCTGCGCTGCCCGAGCCCGTGCTGCCGAAGATCGACCAGACCTACAACATCATCGTGACCGGCGTTGGCGGCACGGGCGTCGTCACCATCGGCGGCATCCTCGGCATGGCGGCGCATCTCGAAGGCAAGGGCATCGGCGTCATCGACATGGCCGGCCTCGCGCAGAAGGGCGGCGCGGTCTACAGCCACATGCGCATCGCCGAGCATCCGGAGGATATCCACGCCATCCGCGTGTCGGCTGGCGGCGCCGATCTGGTGTTGGGCGGCGACATCGTGGTGGCCGGCAACAAGAAGGTGCTGGCGTCGGTGCAGCCGGGCAAGACCGCGATGGTTGTCAACCTCGCCGAATTCCTGCCCGGCGACTTCACCCGCAACGCCGACTTCTCGCTGCCGACCGAGCGGCTCAAGCGCGCGATCTCCAACGCCTCCGGGGCCGATCGCGCGCACTTCATCGATGCCAATCGGATCGCGACCGCGCTGTTCGGCTCGACGCTTGCCAGCAACGTGTTTCTGGTCGGCTATGCCTACCAGCTCGGCGCGATACCCCTGAGCGGTGACGCGATCGAGCAGGCCATCGCGCTCAACGGCGAAGCGGTGAAGGTGAATCTCGCGGCGTTCCGTTACGGCCGCCGTGCCGCAATCGATCCAGCCGGCGTGGAAGCGCTGGCGAAGCCCGCGCAGGTCGACGAGAACCAGCGGCTATCGCAGTCGTTCGACGAGTTGATCCAGCGCCGCGTCGAGTTTCTCACCGCGTATCAGAGCTCACGTTATGCCGCGCGCTACCGTGGGCTGGTTGAAAAGGTCAAAGCCGCCGAAGCAGCCAAGGCGCCTGGAGCCTGTGGCTTGCCCGAGGCGGTCGCGCGCTATCTTTTCAAGCTAATGGCCTACAAGGATGAGTATGAGGTGGCGCGGCTTTACACCGACGGCAACTTCCTCAAGCAGGTCGCGTCCACGTTCGACGGCAAGGATCTGCGTTTCGAGTTCCATCTCGCGCCTCCGCTCCTGGCCAAGCCCGATCCTACGACCGGCGTGCCGCGCAAGATGTCGTTCGGCCCTTGGATGATGTCGGCGTTCGGCGTTCTGGCGAAGCTCAGGTTCCTGCGGGGCACGCCGTTGGACGTGTTCGGCTATTCGCAGGAGCGCCGCACCGAGCGCAAGTTGATAGCGGACTATGAAGCGATGCTGCGCGAGGTGATGGATAAGCTCACCTCCACCAATCACCCGTTGGCGGTCGCGCTTGCCGCGATCCCGGAGAAGATCCGTGGTTACGGCCACGTCAAGGCGCGGCACCTCACGGCCGCCAAAGCCGACGAAGCTGCGCTGTTGGAGCAGTTCCGCTCCGGCAAGCCGCCGTTGCTTAAGGCCGCGGAATAGTCGCCTCCTTATCCCGCGGACAGGTTTGGCAGTTTCGCCCATCGGTTTATGATCGAATCGGGGTGGGCAATATTCGGCCGGTCTGGCCGGGGGATTGAACATGGATTGGATCAGCAGCGTGGCGTGGCCGCAGTGGTTCGGCTACGCGGCCGTGGTGGCGAGTATCGTCACCTGCGCGATGAAGACGATGATCCCGCTGCGGATCGTGAGCATGGTCTGCAATTCGCTGTTCATCATCTACGGCATCTTCGGCCACATCTATCCGACCCTCATCCTGAACTGCATCCTGCTGCCGCTGAACGGCCTGCGGCTGTTCCAGATGCGCAGGCTGATCGCCGATGTCGAGCGCGCCGCGGCCTCCGACCAGTCGTCGATCGACTGGCTGATGCCCTACATGTCCGGCCGGCATATGAAGAAAGGCGATATCGTGTTCCGCAAGGGCGATGTCGCCGACGCGATGTACTACAGCGTGAGCGGGCGCTACCGCCTGGTCGAGTCGGGGATCGAAATTCCACTCGGGCAGGTGTTCGGCGAGCTCGGCCTGATCTCGCCGGGCAACACGCGGACTCAGACCATCGAATGCATCGAGGACGGCCAGGTGCTCGCCGCCAGCTACCAGATGGTCAAGGAGCTCTACTTCCAGAACCCGGAGTTCGGCTTCTTTTTCCTGCGGCTCACCAGCGAGCGGCTGTTCCAGAACATCGGCCGCCTGGAGGAAGAGCTGGCACGCAAGAACGCGCAGCTCGCGGCGCTCACCCCGAAGCCGGCTTAGATCGGCGAGGCGATCAATTCGCCTGGATGTTGTTGGCGCGAATCACGTCGCCCCACCGCTTGATCTCGCTCCTGAGCATCGCGGTCGCTGCCTCCGGCGTCTGTTCGGAGGCCGGATAGGCTTCCATGCCGTTCTTGACGAAAGCATCCTGCACCTTGGCATTGGCGAACGATGTACGCAGCGCCGCATTGAGCTTGTCGATCACCGGGCGTGGCGTGCCCCCCGGCACGAACAGCGCGTGCCAGAATTGCAGATCGAGATTCTGGTAGCCGGCCTCAAGGGTGGTGCCGGTGTTCGGCAGGCCGGGGAAGCGTTTCTTCCCAAGGATGCCAAAACCCTTGAGCTTGCCGGTCTTGACCAGTTCGGCGGCGATGGCCGCCGAAAGGCACGAGATGTCGGCATGGCCCGCGACCGTGTCGTTCAACGCCGGCCCGCCGCCGCGATAGGGGATCTGGTCGGCCTTGGCGCCGACCTCCTGGACGAACAGCACACCGCACAGATGCCCGAACGCGCCGACGCCGGCGTGCGCCATCTTGGCGTTGCGCCCCGGCTCCTTCATCCACGTCACCAGCTCCTTGATGTTGTTGGCGGGTACGTTGTTGCTGCCGGCGATGATCGACGACGAGGTGTTGATCAGGCCGACGCCGGTGAAGTCCTTTTCCGCGTTGTAGGAAAGATTCGGATAGAGCGTCTGCGCGGCCGCCAGTCCGGGCTGGTGCAGCAGGATGGTGTAGCCGTCGGGCGCAGCACGTGCCACGCGGGCCGCTCCGACGCTGCCGCCGGCGCCGCCGACGTTCTCGATTACGATCTGCTGACCGAGCGTCTGCGAAAGGTTCTCGCCCAGGATACGCGCGATCGCGTCCGTGGTGCCGCCAGCAGCGAACGGCACGACCATCGTGATCGGGCGGCTGGGATAGGTCTGCGCCGGCGCGGCTGCCATCGCGGAAACCAGAAAACCGGCAGCCAACGTCAACGCTGCGACCGAGCGCGAATTCCTCATGGCATCCTCCCCAGACGCGCGTGCCGCGCATCCATTGTCGTCTTGATGCGATCTTGGCAATTTTGCCCGGCGGTGAACAGGGCGGATTGCGCAGCGTGCGAGCGGCAGCCCATGGTAGAGGCTGCACCGGGTTCATAAAAATGCCACGCCCAGAGCCGCATTGAGTGGGGAACGAGGGAAGATGAAAATTCAAACCGCTTTGAAGGCAATGCCTGTCCTGCTGGTGCTCGCGGGCTGCGGGTCGCTGATCGGGACCCCGGAAACCAACGCGACCACGCTCAACGGATTCCGCGCCGCCAACGGCCGCCCGGCGCTTCGATCGGATGGCTCGCTGATCTCGATGGCAAGCTCGCACGCCGCCGACATGGCGCGGCGGGACCGGCTCGACCACGCAGGCTTCATGCAGCACCGCGGTCCGGGGGGTGCCCGCGCGGAGAACGTCGCCTACGGCTGCAAGAGTACGGCGTGCGTGATAAACCAGTGGGCCAACTCGTCGGGCCATCGCCGCAACATGCTGATCCCCAGCCTGAAGCGGTATGGGCTGGCGTCTGCGACGTCTTCGTCAGGCAAGAAATATTGGGCGCTGATGCTGGGGGAGTAGGGTTCAGGCTTCCTGCAGGAACCCGATCGGCGGCGCCTTGCTGTCGTCGAACACCGCCGCCGTCAGCGGCCCGCCGAGCACCGCGGCCGTGTCAATGTTCACGCGGTTCACCCGCAGGTCGGGCTGACCGCCCCGCAACGGCGTGTGGCCGTGCACGATGAAGCGGCCATAGTTGCGCGGATCGGAGAGAAACGGCTCCCGCATCCAGAGCAAATCGTTCCGGTCCTGCCTGTCGAGCGGCCGGGCCGGATCGATGCCGGCGTGAACGAAGAACCGCCGTCCGTCGTCGTGGTGCGTCTTTAGTCCGCGAAGCCAGACGACATGATCGGCAGGGACCTCGGACGGGCTGGCCACGCCATAGCTCGCCAGCGCCTTGTCGCCGCCGTTGTGGACCAACCACTGGTCGATCTGGCTGGCGTCGTCGATCGCATTGAGGGCGAGATCCTCGTGGTTGCCGCAAAGGCAGATGATCTGGCTCGGCGTGCGTGCCTGCAGGCCGATCACGAACTCAAGCACGCCGCGGCTATCCGGCCCGCGGTCGATGTAGTCGCCGAGGAACACGAACTTGGCGGCATCCCCGCCGTCGTGACGGCACCGCGCCACTAGCGTTGCTAGCTTGTCGAGGCAGCCATGAATGTCGCTCAGGGCGTACGTTCGCATTCCGCGCCGCCGATTTGTTACCCCTTGCCATTCCCAATCGCGCGCCACACCACCTCCGGCGTCGCCGGCATCGCGATGTGCTTGACACCAAACTCGGCGAGCGCGTCCACCAGCGCGTTCGCCACCGCCGGCATCGCGCCGACGCAGCCCGCTTCGCCCGCGCCCTTGACCCCGAGCGGATTGGTCTTGGTCGGCACCGGGTTGGCCTTCACTTCGATCATTGGGAAGTCGTGGGCGCGCGGCATGGCGTAGTCCATGAACGAGCCGGTGGTGAGCTGGCCTTCGCTATCGAAGTGGATGTCCTCTTTCAGGATTTGCCCCACGCCCATCGCCACGCCGCCGACGATCTGGCCCTTCAGCAGCAGCGGGTTCATCACCGTGCCGACGTCGTCGACCACGTTGTAACGCACGATCTCGCTCTTGCCGGTGTCTGGGTCGATCTCGATCTCGCAGACGTGGACGCCGTTCGGGAAGTTCTCGACGTCGGCCTTGTAAACCGCAGTGGCATAGAGCCCTGCTTCCATGTCATTCGGAATCTTGGCTGGGTTGAAGGCGGCCAGCGCCACGTCCTTGATGGTCATGGTCTGGTTGGACTTGGTGCTGGAGAAGATGCCTTCGTTGAAGTTCACGTCGGCGGCGTCGACTTTCATGTTGTGCGCGGCGATCGCCTTGGCCTTGGTGATGACCTTTTCGCCAGCATTGTGGAATGCGGCCCCGGACATGGTGGCCGACCGCGAGCCGCCGGTGCCTTCGCCGAAGAACACCTTGTCGGTGTCACCCTGGATGTACTGGATGTCGTTCGGGTGGACGCCGAGCTTGTCGGCCACCACCTGTTTGAACGTCGTCTCGTGGCCCTGGCCTTGGTTGATGCTGCCCGAGAAGATCGAGACCGTGCCGCCGCGGTCGAAGCGGATCTCGGCGCCTTCGAAGCTCGCCGCCGCGGCGCGCTCGATGGTGTTGGACATGCCGAGTCCGCGCAGCTTGCCGCGCTTTTTCGATTCCGCCTTTCGCTTGGGAAATCCCGCGACGTCGGCCATCTTAAGCGCCATGTCCATGCCCTTCTCGAACTCGCCGGAGTCGTAGGTGAAGGTGAGCGAGGTCTTGAACGGCATCGACTCCGGCGGGATGTAGTTTTTCCTGCGCAGCTCCGCCGAATCCATCTTCAATTGCTTGGCGGCGACATCGACCATGCGCTCGATCACGTAAGCCGCTTCCGGCCGTCCGTTGCCGCGGTAGGGGCGGCACGGCTGGGTGTGGGTGAACACCGCGGTCAATTCGACATACATCGCCGGCGTGCGGTAGACGCCCGCGAGCGTGCCGAGATTGCCCGTATAGGCCTGGAAGCCCGACTGCAGATAAGCGCCAGCGTTGACGAACGAGCTGACCCGGAAGGCGAGGAACGTGCCGTCCTTGTCGAGTGCAAGCTCGGCGTCGGTGACATTGTCGCGCGCCATCGCGTCGGACAGGAATGCCTCCGAGCGAGTGCTCATCCATTTCACCGGGCGTCCGGTGACCTTGGAACCGAGCAGGCACAGCGGGACCTCGTTGTAGATCGCCGACTTCATGCCGAAGCTGCCGCCGATGTCGGGAGCGATCACGCGCACCTTGTGCTCGGGCACCTTGAGGACGAGCTTGGCGAGCTCGGCGCGGTAAGGATGCGCGCGTTGCAGCGTGGTGTAGATCGTGTAGTGATCGGTGATGGCGTTGTAGTCGCCGACCGATCCGCGCGGCTCCATCGAGGCGGTGGTGACACGGTTGATCACCAGATGCTGCTTGACGATGTGCGCGGCATTGGCGAAGGCCGCCTCGGTCCTGGCCTTGTCGCCGTGGATCGCGGTGAAGCAAATGTTGTCCTTGCAATTCTCCCAAACGAGAGGGGCACCCGGCTTGGCGGCGTCGCCGGTGCCGAGCGCGGCCGGGAGCGGCTCGTAGTCCACCTCGATCAATTCGGCGGCGTCCATCGCCTGGTTCTTGGTCTCGGCGACCACGAAGGCAACGTAGTCGCCGATGAAGCGGACGCGGTCCTTGACCAGCGCCGGGTAGGGCGGCTGGAAGTTCGGTGAGCCGTCGCGGCGCTTGTGCGTGGCGGGCACCGGCATGTCACCCCAGCCCGACTTGATCCAATCTTCACCGGTCAGCACCGCCAGCACGCCCGGCGCGGCCTTGGCTGCGGTGGTGTCGATCTTGCGGATTTTGGCGTGGGCGTGCGGCGAGCGCAGCACATGGCCGAACGCCATCCGCGGCAGCACGATGTCGTCCACGTATTGCCCCCCGCCGCGCAGCAGCCGCGGGTCTTCAAAGCGGGGTACCGACTGACCGATTGCAAATTCACCCATCACAAACCTCAAAACTGAACGCGCTGTTCTTGGTCTTTAGCATAAGGCCCCCCGGTTTTGTCTGGCCATTCCGACAACGCGACTATGCCAAGGCTTGACCCTTCGGCGACGGTCAATTCTTATCGAAGATGAACTCGCTGGGGGACAGCGGGAAGGGGAGCAGGCCGCGCGGCGGGACCAGCGCGGCCAACGGAGGACGCGGTGGCAGCCGAGGCCAGCGCCAAAAGCCATTCGGGCGCACAAGTGCAGGCGGATACCTTTCCGAAGCTGCTGCTGCGTAACGCGAAGCTGTTCGCCGACCGGCCAGCGTTGCGCCACAAAGACCTGGGGATTTGGCAGACCTGGAGTTGGGCGCGGCTGCTCGACGAGGTGCGCGCCTATGCGGTGGGTCTCAACCGCCTCGGCGTGCGGCGCGGCGACGCCATCGCGATCGTCGGCGCCAACCGGCCGAAAATCTATGCCTCGGTCATGGCGGCGCAGACGCTCGGCGCCATTCCGGTGCCGGTCTACGCCGATGCGGTGGCGAATGAGCTCGCCTACGTCCTTGCCCACGCCGAGGTGAAATTCGCAGCGGTGGAGGACCAGGAGCAGGTCGACAAGCTGCTGTCGATCGCGGACCAGGTGCCGAAGCTCAAGACCGTCGTCTACGACGAGCCGAAGGGCCTGCGCGACTACGACCGCGCCAACCTGCGCCACATCGACGAGGTGATCGCCGACGGCCGCGACGCGATGGCGGCCGATCCGAAGGTCAGCGCCTGGCTCGACGGCGAGATCGCCGCGGGCAAGGGCAGCGACACCTCCATCATCCTCTACACGTCGGGCACGACCGGCCAGTCCAAGGGCGTGATGCTGTCCGCC
This sequence comes from uncultured Alphaproteobacteria bacterium, assembly GCA_963711955.1. GTDB lineage: Bacteria > Pseudomonadota > Alphaproteobacteria > Rhizobiales > Xanthobacteraceae > Z2-YC6860. Next base: position 12,055 of record CAVQGC010000014.1, read on the forward strand.
AAAGGCTGCATCGATGCGGCGCGTGACACTGTCGCATTCGACAAGCTTACCGACCAGGATGAGGCGCTGGCTTATCTTCCGATCGCCTGGGTCGGCGATCACTATCTCAACTACGCGCAGCAGTTGGTCGCGGGATTCTGCACGGCATGCCCGGAAAGCGCTGAGACGGCGATCCAGGATTTGCGCGAGATCGGTCCGACGTTCTATTTCGCGCCGCCGCGCACGTTCGAGATGATGCTGACCCGCGTCATGATCCGCATGGAGGACGCCAGCTTCATCAAGCGCAAACTGTTCCACTATTTCATCGCCGTGGCGCGGCGCCACGGCGAGAGAATTCTCAACGGTCAGAGCGTGCCGCTCTCTGGCCGGCTCGCCTATGCGCTCGGCAAAATCCTGGTCTATGGGCCGCTGAAGAACGTGCTGGGCTTGTCGCGCGTTCGCGTCGCCTACACCGCCGGCGAGGCGATCGGGCCCGATCTCTTCTCGTTCTACCGCTCGCTCGGCATGAACCTGAAGCAGCTCTACGGCCAGACCGAGGCTTTCCTCTATGTCACCGCGCAGCCGGACGGCCAGATTTATTCGGACACCGTCGGTCCCGCGGTGCCGAATGTCGACATCCGCATCGCCGAGAACGGCGAGGTGCTGTTCAAGTCGCCGGGTCAGTTCGTCGGCTATTTCAAGGACGAGGCCAAGACCAAGGAAGCGATGACGGCGGACGGCTACGTCAAGACCGGCGACGCCGGCTTCTTCGACCAGAAAACCGGGCATTTGAAGATCATCGATCGCGCCAAGGACGTCGGCAAGCTCAATGACGGCACGCTATTCCCGCCGAAGTACATCGAGAACAAGCTCAAATTCTTTCCCAATATCCGCGAGGCGGTCGCGTACGGCGATCATCACGACTTTGTCGCCGCGATGATCAACATCGACCTTACCGCGGTCGGAAGCTGGGCGGAGCGCAACAATGTGGTCTACGGCTCCTATCAGGAGCTTGCTGCCCATCCGCTGGTCTACGACATGATCGCGGACAACGTCGAGGAAACCAACCGCGCGCTGGCCGCCGACAAGACCACCGCCGGTGCGCAGATCAAGCGCTTCTTGATTTTGCACAAGGAGCTCGACGCCGACGACGGCGAGCTGACGCGCACTCAGAAGGTGCGCCGCGGCTTCATCGCGGAGCGATACGATCCGCTGATCAGGGCGCTTTACGACGGTTCCAGCGAAGCGGCGATCTCGGCGGAGGTGACGTTCGAGGACGGCCGCAAGGGGATGCTGTCGGCCAATTTGAAAATTCGCGATGTGGCAGCGACTCCACCCGCCACGGAGAAGGCGGCGTGAGAGCCCCGGCCGCGAGTGAGATCGCCGCCGGCGAGGTGCTGCTCTCGGTCGAAAACGTTTCGTTGTCGTTCGGCGGCGTGCACGCGCTGCGCGACGTTTCATTCGACATCAAGAAAGGCGAGGTGCGAGCCATTATCGGCCCCAACGGCGCCGGCAAGACCTCGATGCTTAACGTCATCAACGGTTTCTATCAGCCGCAGCACGGCAAGATTACCTTCAAGGGCCAGACCCGGGCTGCCATGCGGCCTTACGAAGCGGCGCGGGGTGGCATCGCCCGCACGTTCCAGAACGTCGCGCTGTTCAAGGGCATGAGCGCGCTCGACAACATCATGGCCGGCCGCACGCTGAAAATGCGTCGGGGCTTCCTTTGGCAGTTGCTCCGCTATGGTCCGGCGCTCAACGAGGAGATCGAGCATCGCCATCGCGTCGAGGAGATCATCGACTTTCTCGAAATCCAGGCGATCCGCAAGATTCAGGTGGCGCGGCTGCCGTACGGGTTGCAAAAGCGCGTCGAGCTTGGCCGTGCGCTCGCGATGGAGCCCGACCTTCTGCTGCTCGACGAGCCGATGGCCGGCATGAATCTCGAGGAGAAAGAGGACATGTCACGCTTCATCATCGACGTGAACGATCATTTCGGAACCACCATCGCGCTGATCGAGCACGACATGGGCGTGGTGATGGATTTGTCCGACCGCGTGGTGGTGCTGGATCACGGCGTCAAGATTTCTGACGGGACGCCCGACGAAGTGAAGCGCGACCAGAATGTCATCGATGCCTATCTCGGCGTCGCACACTAGAGAACTTGGTGCATTGAGAGGTCAGCGTGATTGTTTTTGGACAGGTCCTGGAGGTGCTGATCAGCGGGTTGCTCTCCGGCGTGCTCTATTCGCTCGTCGCACTCGGATTCGTGCTGATCTACAAGGCGTCGGGCGTGTTCAACTTCGCGCAGGGCGCCATGGTGTTGCTCGCCGGGCTCGCGCTCGTCCGCCCGCTCGATTTCCTGGTGGCGAAAGGCTTTCCGTTCTGGACCGCAGTGATCCTCGGGCTGTTGTTCGCGGCGGCGATCATGGCGCTTGCAGCCTGGGTGATCGAACGCTTCGTGCTCGGTCCGCTGGTCAATCAGGACGGCCTGACGTTGTTCATGGCCACAATCGGCATCACTTTCGTGCTCGAAGGCGTGTCGCAGATGGTCTTTGGCGCCGAAATCTATCCGCTCAAGCTGTTCCCAACCGACGTGTGGTTCCTCGCCGAGGGCGTGTTTCCCGGCGGCATTCTGCTCAACAAGCTCGACGTCTGGGGCGGCTTGATCGCCGGCGTTCTGGTCGCCGGTCTCGCGTTGTTCTTCCAGCACACCAAAACGGGACGCGCGTTGCGCGCTGTCGCCGACGATCACCAGGCGGCACAATCGGTCGGCATCCCGATCTCGTGGATCTGGTTTGTCGTGTGGCTGGTCGCGGGGCTGGTGGCGCTGGTTGCCGCGACGGTGTGGGGCACCAAGCTCGGCGTGCAGTTTTCGATCACGTTCCTGGCGCTCAAGGCGCTGCCGGTGCTCATCATCGGCGGCTTCACCTCGGTGCCCGGCGCGATCATCGGCGGGCTGATCGTGGGTGCCGGCGAAAAGCTCGCCGAGGTCTATCTCGGTCCCTTCATGGGCGGCGGCATCGAGTACTGGTTCGGCTACGTGCTCGCGTTGCTGGTGCTGATGTTCCGGCCGCAAGGCCTGTTCGGCGAACGCATCATCGAGCGGGTGTAGCAAAATGCTTTATCGCGAGGCCGGACAGTTCAAGACCAGCTACACCGCCGACATGGCGATCTTCCCGATCCGCCAGGATCGCATCGCGCTATGGCTGCTGCTGGCCTTTGCGTTCATCGGTATCCCGCTGCTCGCCAAGTTTCATATCTGGCCGTTCGGCAGCGAATACCTGCTGCGCGCGATCCTGGTCCCGTTCCTGATCCTGTCGCTCGCCGCCATCGGTCTCAACATCCTGACCGGCTATTGCGGACAGCTTTCGCTGGGCAGCGGCGCCTTCATGGCGATCGGCGCTTACAGCGCTTACAAGTTCGGCACAGGCGTCGAAATATTGTTCTTGAAAATCCCGCCATTGCCGATGCTGCCGTCGATTCTGCTCGGCGGACTGATGGCAGCCATCGTTGGCATCGTGTTCGGCATTCCGAGCCTGCGAATCAAGGGACTTTATCTCGCGGTCGCGACACTCGCCGCGCAATTTTTCTTCGACTGGGTGTTCGCGCGCATCAAGTGGTTCACCAACTACACCCCGTCAGGATCGGTGAATGCGCCGCAGCTCGAATTCCTCGGCCTGTTCTTCAATTCGCCGATCGAGCGTTACATCCTGTGCTTGACCTTCGTCGTGGTATTCGCGTTCCTTGCCAAGAATCTGGTGCGCGGCAACCTTGGCCGGCAATGGATGGCGATCCGCGACATGGATATCGCTGCCGAACTGATCGGCATTCGGCCGCTCTACTCGAAACTTTCCGCGTTTGCGATCTCGTCGTTCATCATCGGTGTGGCGGGCGCGCTGTGGGCGTTCGTCTATCTCGGCTCCTGGGAGCCTCTCGCGTTCAACATCGACCGCTCGTTCCAAATTCTGTTCATGGTCATCATTGGCGGGCTTGGATCGATCCTCGGCTCGTTCCTCGGCGCAGCCTTCATTCTGGTGCTGCCGATCCTGCTCGATCAGGTGCCGCATGCGCTCGGCATACCGATCTCGGTGGAGACCGTTTCGCTTCTGGTCTTCATTGTCACAGGCGCGCTGATCTGCTGGCTCCTGATCGTCGAACCGCATGGTTTTGCAAGGCTTTGGCTGACCGCCAAGGAGAAGCTCAGACTCTGGCCATTCCCCTATTGAGGCTTTAGGCTGGTGCGCAATTACGGGCCAGCGGCCTGCCGCCGCCCCGCAAGAATAAACCCGCTTCGCCCGAATGGCGGGGCAGTCTAGGAGGGAAAGAATGCTTCGAGGAACTCTGGTTCTTGCTGCCGCCATCGGAACCGTCGCGGTGGCCACGCCTGCGATGGCGCAGGGCGAACAATACGTGCCGTCCTTGGTCTATCGCACCGGACCGTACGCGCCGAACGGCATTCCGTTCGCGAACGGCGTCATCGACTACTGGAACATGATCAATGAGCGTGACGGCGGCATCAACGGCGTCAAGCTTACGCCCGAGGAATGCGAGACCGGCTACGCCACCGACAAGGGCGTCGAGTGCTACGAGCGAATGAAGGGCAAGGGCCCGACAGGCGCCGCGTACTTCTCACCGCTTTCGACCGGCATCACATTCGCGCTGACCGAGAAGGTGGTGGGCGACAAGATACCGCTGCTCACCATGGGCTACGGCCGCTCCGAAAGCCGCAATGGCGGTGTCTTCCCTTGGAATTTCCCGATTGTCGGCAGCTACTGGACCGCGGCGGACGTCGCCATCCAGCACATCGCCAAGGAATGGGGCGGGCTCGACAAGCTGAAGGGCAAGAAGATCAGCCTCGTCTATCACGACAGCCCGTATGGCAAGGAGCCGATCGCCGCGCTCGAGGCCCGCGCCAAGCAGCATGGCTTTGAGTTCAAGGCGATCCCGGTGACTCATCCGGGCGTCGAGCAGAAATCGCAATGGCTGCAAGTCCGCCAAGACCGGCCCGACTACGTGCTGTTGTGGGGCTGGGGCGTGATGAATCCGACCGCGATCAAGGAGGCGGCCGGCGTCGGCTTCCCGCGGGATAAGATGATGGGCGTGTGGTGGGCCGGCGCGGAGCCGGACGTGATCCCGGCCGGCGATCAGTCGACCGGCTACAAGGCCCTGATGCTCCAGCACGGCGCCGGCAAATTCGGCGTCCATGCCGACATCGAGAAGCACCTGATCGCGAAGGGCAAAGGTCAAGGCAAGACGGAGGACATCAGCCATGTCCTCTACAACCGCGGCCTGCTCAACTCGATGCTCGGCGTTGAGGCGATCCGCACCGCGCAGAAGAAATTCGGCAACAAGCCGCTGACTGGTGAGCAGGTGCGTTGGGGCTTCGAGAACCTCGACATCACCGCTGCGCGCATCAAGGAGCTTGGCTTCGAGGGCATGGTCGCGCCGATCAAGCTGTCGTGCCAGGACCACCAGGGCGCCGATCAGGCCCGTGTTCAGCAGTGGGACGGCAAGGCGTGGAAGGTGATCTCCGACTACTACACGGCGGATCGCAAGCTGCTCGATCCAATGGTGGCGGACGCGGCGACAAAATACGCGGCGGAAAAGAAGATCACCCCGCGCGACTGCTCGAAGGAGAGCTGATCACAACGGCCGCGACACAGGGAGGCGGCGTCTGCCGCCTCCCGATTTGTTTGATCGAACTCGGAGTGCTCCGGTGCCAATCGCCACCGCCGCAAAGCCGGACGCCGGCAAGCCGATCCTCATCGTCAACAATATCGAGGTCGTCTACAGCCACGTTATCCTGGTGCTGAAGGGCGTTTCGCTCGACGTGCCGCCTGGCGGTATCGTGGCGCTGCTCGGCGCCAACGGTGCGGGCAAGACCACCACGCTCAAGGCGATCTCCAACCTGCTGCACGGCGAGCGCGGCGAGGTCACAAAGGGCTCCATTCTGTTCGAGGGTGACGAGGTGCACTTGCTGACGCCGAACGATCTGGTCCGTCGCGGCTGCATCCAGGTGATGGAGGGCCGGCGCTGCTTCGGCCATCTCACCGTCGAGGAGAACCTGCTGACCGGGGCGTTCACCCGCCGTGACGGCAAAGCCGCGGTCGCTCGCGACCTCGATATGGTCTACGGCTATTTCCCCCGCCTGAAGGAGCGGCGTGGCTCGCAGGCCGGCTACACCTCTGGCGGCGAGCAGCAGATGTGCGCGGTCGGCCGCGCGCTGATGTCGCGCCCCAAGATGATCCTGCTCGATGAGCCATCGATGGGCCTCGCTCCGCAGATCGTCGAGGAGATTTTCGAGATCGTGAAAAATCTCAACGAGAAGGAGCAGGTGTCGTTCTTGCTCGCCGAGCAGAACACCAACATGGCGCTCAGGTACGCGCAGTATGGCTATATTCTGGAGAACGGCCGCGTCGTGATGGACGGTCAGGCGAAGGCGTTGCGCGAGAACGAGGACGTCAAGGAATTCTACCTCGGCGTTGCCGAGGGCAAGCGCAGGTCGTTCCGCAACGTGAAGCACTACAAACGGCGCAAGCGCTGGCTGGCGTGAACGCCTGCTTGAATCGGCCACGGCGTGGCACAACGGACGGGCGATGAGCGCACCGGAAACCTCGCGCCCCGCTACGCCAGACGACACGCTGCTGGTGCTGACGAGCCCGCAGCGGCTTACTGCCGTGGTCGACGTGGGGGCCAATCCAATCGACGGCGATACGCCCTACAAATCCATGCTCGAGCGGCGGCTTTGCACGGTCGTCGGCTTTGAGCCGCAGCCCACAGGTCTCGCCTTCCTCAATGCCCGCAAGAGCGATCTGGAGACCTATCTTCCCCATGCGGTCGGTGACGGCAGCCCCGCCACGCTGCACGTCGCGGCGTTGCCGGGCATGACGAGCCTGCTCGAGCCCAATGAGGCGATGCTCAGTCTGTTTCACCAGTTTTCGGAATGGGCGGCTGTAAAGGAGAAGGTGCCCGTGTTGACGCGGCGGCTCGACGAACTGTCGGAGATTGCGGCGTTGGATATGCTCAAGATCGACGTGCAGGGATCGGAGCTCTCGGTCTTCCAGGGCGCGCGTCAACATCTCTCTCGCGCGGTCGCGGTCCATACCGAAGTGTGCTTCCTGCCGCTCTACAAGAACCAGCCGCTGTTTGGCGACATCGACATCGAGCTTCGTAGCCTGGGCATGATCCCCCACCACATCGCACACATCAACAAGCGGACCATTTTGCCGACCTTCCACGCCGACACGCCGCAAAGCTGGGTCAACCAGGTGATTTTCGCGGACATCGTCTACGTCCGCGATTTCTCCAGAGCCGAGCTGATGGACGATGAGCAGCTTAAGCATCTCGCCATCGTCGCCCATCACTGCTACGCCTCCTTTGACCTCACGATCCACTGTCTGTACCGTCTTGTTGAGCGCAAAGCCGTCGCGCCGAACGCGGTCGACGTCTTCATCCAAAGCATCAGGGCGGCTGCGCCCGCGGTCTGACCATGGCTGCCGAGCATTACGATCCGCTTGAAACCCGCGATCCTGCCGCGCGCGAGCATGAGCAATTCGCGCGCATGCCGGAGATTGTCGCGCGTGCTGTGACGGCGCCCGGCTGGGCGGCGCATCTCAAGGGCGTCGATCCGAAGTCCATCGCGTCGCGCAGCGCGCTGGCCGCGCTGCCGCTGTTGCGCAAATCCGATCTGATGGCGTTGCAGAAAGCCAGCCCGCCGTTCGGCGGCTTCAACGTTATGCCGCCTGGCAAAGCAAAGCGTCTGCATATGTCGCCTGGTCCGATCTTCGAGCCGCAGGGCCATGGCGAGGATTTTGGCGGCGCGGCCCGCGCGCTGTTCGCCGCCGGCTTTCGCGCCGGCGACGTGGTGCACAACTCGTTCTCGTACCATCTCACGCCCGGCGCCTACATTCTCGAAGCCGGCGCGCACACGCTCGGCTGCGCCACCATCCCCGGCGGCGTCGGCAACACCGAGCAGCAGCTCGAGGCGGTCGTGCATCTCAAGCCGGCGGGCTACATCGGCACGCCGGATTTCCTGAAGATTCTGCTCGACACCGCGGAGAAGTCCGGCAAGGACGCATCCTCGATCAAGCGCGGGCTGGTTTCTGGCGCGGCGCTGCCCGCAACGCTTCGCGAGGAGCTGCGCGGCCGCGGCGTCGCGGTGCTGCAGTGCTATGCCATCGCCGAGACCGGCGTCATCGCCTACGAGAGCGAAGCTCGCGAGGGCATGATCGTCAACGAGAATTTGCTCGTCGAGGTCGTGCGGCCTGGCACCGGCGATCCGGTCGCCGACGGCGAAGTGGGCGAGGTGGTCGTGACCTCGTTCAATCCCGATTACCCGATGATCCGGCTTGCCACCGGCGATCTCTCGGCCGTGATGCCCGGTATCTCGCCCTGCGGGCGCACCAACACCGCATCAAGGGCTGGATGGGCCGTGCCGACCAGACCACCAAGGTGAAGGGCATGTTCGTCCATCCCGGCGAGATCGTGGAGATCGGCAAGCGCCACCCCGCGCTCGGCCGGGTGCGGCTGCGCGTCACCCGCGAGGCCGAGCAGGATGCGATGACTTTGGTCGCCGAATGCGCGTCGCCGCAGCCGGGGCTGGCCGAGGCCGTCGCCGCGTCGCTGCAGTCGGTGACCAAGCTCAAGGGTGCGGTCGAACTGGTGAAGCCGGGCGCGCTGCCGAACGACGGCAAGGTCATCGCGGACGAGCGCCCGGTGGGCTAGAACGGTCGAATGACCGACGCGCTCAACCCCCAAGACGAGAAGCAGATCCTGGACGCCGTCAAATGGGCGCTCGCCGAGGGCAAACGCCTTGAGGTCGTCGGCCGCGGCTCGAAACGCGCGTTGGGGCGTCCGAGCCAGTCCGATCTCACGCTCGACATTTCCGCGCTCTCAGGCGTCACGTTGTACGAGCCCGAGGAGCTGGTGCTGTCCGCCAAGGCCGCCACGCCGCTCGCCGAGATCGAGGCGCTGGTCGATGGCAAGAACCAGCAGCTCGCATTCGAGCCGATGGATCTGGGACCGCTGCTCGGCGGCGAGGTGGGCGGCACGATCGGCGGCGCGCTCGCCGCCGGCCTCGCCGGGCCGCGCCGCATCAAGGCCGGTTCGGCTCGTGACCATTTCCTCGGCTTCTCGGCGGTCTCCGGCCGCGGCGAGATCTTCAAGTCCGGCGGCCGCGTCGTGAAGAACGTCACCGGCTACGATCTTTGCAAGCTACTCGCCGGATCGTTCGGCACGCTCGCCGCCATGACCGACGTGACGGTGAAGGTGCTGCCCAAACCCGAGACGGAGGAGACGCTCCTGCTTTCCGGTCTCGACGACGCGCGGGCGGTGCAGGCGATGACGGCAGCAATGGCGTCGTCCTGCGACGTATCGGGCGCGGCCCATCTGCCGGCGCATGTGGCGCTGCGCTTCAGCGGGATCGGCGGAAGCTCGACTACGGCGTTCCGTCTTGAGGGCGTCGTGCCGTCGGTCAGGCATCGCAGGGACGCGCTGGCAGCGTTGCTCAAGCCGTATGGTGCAGTCGTCTCTCTCGAGGAGAAAGCATCCCGCGCGCTGTGGCCGGAGATCCGCGACGTGCGGCCGTTTGCAGCGGCGGGCCCGTCCGGCGACCGCCCGGTGTGGCGCGTTTCGTTGCCGCCGGCGCGCGGTTTCGAGATCGCGGCGCTGATCGAGCCGAGCGCCCAGATGTTCTATGACTGGGCCGGCGGGTTGATCTGGATCGCGCCGTTGCCCGGCGGCGACGCTGGCGCCGCCATGGTGCGCAAGGCGGTCGTCGCGCTCGGCGGCCACGCCACCCTCGTTCGTGCGCCTGCTGCGGTGCGCGCCGCGGTCGATGTGTTCGAGCCGCAGCTCGCTCCAGTCGCCGCGCTGACCAAGCGCGTCAAGGAGAGCTTCGACCCCAAGGGCGTGCTCAATCCGGGCCGCATGTGGGCGGGGGTGTGATGCAAACCAATTTCACTCTCGCGCAACTGGCAGACCCGCACATCGCGTCGTCGGAGAAAATCCTGCGTGCCTGCGTGCATTGCGGATTCTGCACCGCGACCTGTCCGACCTATGTGCTGCTGGGCGACGAACTGGATTCGCCCCGCGGGCGCATCTACCTGATCAAGGAGATGCTGGAGCACGACCGGCCGGCGACACGCGAGGTGGTCAAGCACATCGACCGCTGCCTCTCGTGCCTCGCCTGCATGACGACGTGTCCGTCCGGCGTGCATTACATGCATCTGGTCGACCATGCCCGTGTCCATATCGAGGAAACCTATCGCCGCCCGCTCGTCGACCGGTTGATGCGCGGATTTCTCGCGCATGTGATGCCTTATCCGGTGCGGCTGCGCGCCGCGACATTCGCCGCCAAGCTGGCGAGGCCGCTGGCGCCGTTGTTCGCGCTGATCGGCCTCAAGCCGGTCGCCGCGGCGTTGAAGCTTGCGCCATCGCGCAGGCCGGAGCCGATGACGGTGCAGCAAACCTATCCGGCGGAGGGTCGGCGTCGCGGCCGCGTGGCGCTGCATGGCCGGCTGCGCCAACGAAGCGCTGGCGCCAACCATCAGCCAGGCGGCAATCCGGCTGCTCAACCGGCACGGTGTGGAGGTCGTGGTGGCGCAGGGCGAGGGCTGCTGCGGCTCGCTTGCTCACCACATGGGGCGTGAGCATGAGGCGCTTGATCGGGCCCGCGCCAACATTGACGCCTGGACACGCGAGATCGACGGCGAGGGGCTCGACGCCATCCTCATCACGATCTCCGGCTGCGGCACTACGGTGAAGGACTACGGCTTCATGCTGCGCACGGACGAGGCCTATGCGGACAAGGCTGCGAAGGTGTCGGCGCTCGCCCGCGATGTGTCAGAATATCTCGCCAAGCTCGATCTCAAGACGGCCGCGCCGTCCGGTCTCATGGTCGCCTATCATTCCGCCTGCTCGCTGCAGCACGGCCAGCAAGTGCATCGGCAGCCAAAGGAATTGCTGTCACAAATGGGTTTTGTCGTGAAGGAGATTCCGGAGGGCCATCTGTGCTGCGGCTCGGCCGGCACTTACAACATTCTGCAGCCCGACATCGCGGACCGGTTGCGCGCGCGCAAGATCGGGCATATCGAAGGTATCGGTGCCGATCTGATTGCCGCTGGCAACATCGGCTGCATCACCCAGCTCGCGGCGGGCACCGCGATCCCGGTCATTCATCCGGTCGAATTGATCGACTGGGCAACCGGCGGGCCGATGCCGGAAGCTTTGCAAGGGCGCGCCGCCACCACCGCGTAGCGATCTGTAGGTGGCCGTACCATCGGGAGAACGATCATGGCCAAGAAACGAAAAGCCAAGCGGAAGGTCAAGAAGGCGGCACGGAAGGCTGCTCCCTCGCGCAAGAAGAAGGTCAAAATGGCGTCGCGCCGAAAGCCCGCGGCGAAAAAGGCGAAAGCGAAAAAGCAAGTTGCCAAAAAGGCCGCCAAGAAAGCTGCAACGCCGCGCAAGGCCGCGGCTCCGGTCCCGATGACGTCCCCGGCCCCCGCTGCGACGCCGATCATGCCGCGCCCATCGCCGTTCCCGTCATCGCATCCGATGAGTGGACCGGAGACGGCTTCGGGCGGCGGGGGCAATCCGTAGCAGGTCTACCGCTCGTCCTCGCGGAAGCGGGACCCAGAGCTGCAAGCGGGCATTGCCCATTGACACTGGAGTCCCGCTTGCGCGGGGATGAGCGGATCGGAGTTTGTCCGGATTGCATGGCGGCGAGGGGCCGAATAGATTGGTTTTTCAACAAGGTGCGGCCGGAAATCTCGGCCTTAGGTCATCGAGAGGGAGCGAACGGTCATGGCGTACAACATCCTGATCTTGGGTGCGGCTTACGGGTCGCTGCTGGCCTCCAAAATGCTGTTCGGCGGGCACAAAATTCATCACGTGTGCCTGCCCGCTGAGGCTGACCTGATCAACGCCGAGGGCTTCCGTGTTCGCATGCCCGTCAAGGGCCGCAAGGATCCGGTGCTGCTCGAACTCGACCAAGCTTCCTGGCAAGGTGACGGCCTCGGGTGCGGCGGGCATCAACCCGAAAGATTACGACCTGATCTGCCTCGCCATGCAGGAGCCGCAGTACCGCTCGCCCGGCGTGCGCGAGCTGCTCGACGCCGTGGCGAAATCGAAGGTGCCCTGCATGTCGATCATGAACATGCCGCCGCTGCCCTACGTTAAGCGCATCCCCGGCCTTGACTACGCGGCGCTTGAGCCCGCTTACACCGACGCGCGTGTCTGGGACTCGTTCGACCCGCGGTTCCTCACGCTGTGCAGCCCGGACCCGCAGGCGATCCGTCCGCCGGACGAGAAGGTCAACGTGCTGATGGTCACGCTGCCGACCAATTTTAAGGCGGCGAGGTTCGACGACGAGAAGGGCACGGCCATCCTGCGCCAGCTCGAGAAAGAGATCGACGCGATCCGTTTCGATCCGGGCGACGGCACCAAGATCGAGCTGCCGGTCAAGCTGCGGGTCTATGACGGTATCTTCGTGCCGCTCGCCAAGTGGTCGATGCTGCTCGCCGGCAACTACCGCTGCGTCACCGAAGACGGCATGCGCACCGCGCAGGAGGCGGTTCACTCCGATCCAGCAACTTCGAAGTCGGTTTACGACTTCGTGTTCGACCTCTGCGTGAAGCTCGGCGCCAATCCGGCCGATCTCGTGCCGTATGAGAAATACGCCGCGGCGGCGCAGTCGCTGGTGCGTCCGGCCTCGGCGGCGCGTGCCTTGCAGAACGGCGCGCCGAACATCGAGCGCGCCGACAAGCTGGTGCAGCTCATCGCCAAGCAGAAGGGCCTGAGCCATCCGGCGATCGATGCGCAGGTCGCGCTGGTCGACCGGCGGATCGCGGCGAACCGGGCGAAGGCCGCGGCGGCGTAGCCGCGACTGCTACACGACGGCGTCGACTACGATCTCCACGAGCGTGTCGCCTTCCAGCGTCACGGCAAGGCATGCTCGCATGGGCGGGCTGGACCGGTCGGCCCATTCGTCCCAGGCGCGGTTCATCTCCGGCTTCCGCGCCATGTCGGCGATGTAGACGATTGCCTTGAGGATGCGGCTCTTGTCCGTGCCGGCTTCCTTCAGCGTTGCATCGATGTGGGCCAGCGCGCTCTTCGTCTGCAGGTACATATCAGGCTTCTTGTCGGTGACGAACGACACGGCATGAACCTGACCGTCATAAATGACGGCGCGGCTGCGGGTCGGAAACGGACCGGGCAGATGCTTGATCATGATCGCCCCCACAAGCGTTCCGTCGCGATCTGCGCGCCCTCGCTGAGCGCGCGCAGCTTCGCCCACACGATGCTGTCGGCGACGATCGGGTCGGTCCGCACCGCGGTGCCGAAGCCGCAATCGACGCCGGCGATCACGCGCTCGCGGCCCACCAGGTCGGCGTAGCGGCCGATCCGCTGCGCCACCAGCTTCGGGTGCTCGATGAAGTTGGTGGTCGAATCGATCACGCCCGGGATCAGGACCTTGTCGTCGGGGATTTTGATCGTCTGGAGATCTTCCCACTCGTGGTCGTGACGCGGGTTGGCGGCCTCGATGCTGATCGCCTGCGGCCGTCCCTTGAACGCGATGTCGATGATCTTGAGCAGCGGCAGATCGAAGCTGTGCGGCCCTTCGTAGTTGCCCCAGCAGATGTGCAGCCGCATTTTGTCGGCCGGAATGCCTTCGGTCGCGGCGTTGAGTGCCTCGATGTTGCGTTCGGCGATCTTGCGGAACTGATCGTCGGAGAGGTCGCGGTACTGGTTGTTGCGGCATGAGCCAAGGTCGGGGCAGTCGATCTGCAGCACGAAACCCGCGTTGACGATCGCCTGGTATTCGGTCCGCAGCACGCCGGCGAGCGCTTCGACGTAGGCGTCCTCGGTCGGGTAATGCAGGTTGATGATGAAGCGCGTCAGGATGCCGGGCGAGGGCGCGGTCATAAACACGTCCGCCGGCTTTTGCTTGCCGGCCGCAAGCGCCAAGTGCGCGAGGTCGCGCTCCAGCGGGCCGCGGTCCTTGTAGCTCAAGGGGCCGACGCAGCCGGGAAACGGCGAGTCGGAGAAATTCCGCCGCCTGTTGGCGAAGTCCGGGTGCGCCAGCAGGTCGCGGCCGATCATGATGTCGCGGCCCTTTTCGGCGGCGCGCGGGTCCGGCGCCATGCCGGAGACGCGATGCCGGATATAGGTCGTGTAGGACGGCTTGCTCATCTCGCCGTCGCTGACCACGTCGATGCCGGCCGCGATCTGCTGCGCGACGATGTCGTCGACCGCCTTGGCGACCTGCGTTTCGAATCCGGCCGCGTCGATGGCGTCGCCCTTTTCCTTGCGCAGCACGAGGTCGATCAGCGGCTGCGGCCGCGGCAGGCTGCCGGTGTGGGTGGTGAGGATGCGGTCTGTGCTGAGTTTCATGCCGGGGTCCGTAACTTGCCGGCCAAGCCTAGCACGCCACGTTGTCGCGCAATCACGCGGAAGGTACGCTCGCGGCGAGCCGCGTGGGCAAGTGGGCAATGGAGGAAACGATGCGGATTGTCGATCTGAGCCGCGAACTTTATCACCGGACGCCGAGCTATCCGGGTCAGCCGCCGATCATTCACGGCATCTGGAAGACCCACGATGAAGCCAGGGCCGAAAGCGGCGGCGTTCACGGCAACAGCGTGATGTTCTTCTCCATGCCCGACCATGGCGGCACGCACATCGATGCGCCGCGCCACTTCGGCATGAGCGGCACGCCGATCAACGAATATCCGCTGGAGAATTGCATCGTGCCGGGGATCTGCATCGATCTGCGCCACATCGCGCCGAAGGCCGAGATCACGCCGGCCGATCTGGAGGCGGCGGTGAAGAAGCCGGCGTGCCGGTGCCGAAGCAAGGGCACGGTGCTGCTGTGCACCGGCCATCACGAGCGCACGTTTCCCCGCAAGGAATATTCAACCGACAATTCCGGGCGTGAATGTCGCGGCGACCGAATGGCTCGCCAAGCAGGGCGTGGTGCACTTCGGCATCGATTCGATGCGGCCCGGTCCGGAAGGCATGGTGAACACGCTGGTTCACAAGGCCTGCCTCGAGCTCGACATCACGCACATCGAGAGCCTGTGCAATCTCGAGGCGCTGCTCGGCAAAGGGCAGTTCCAGTTCATCGGCTGCCGCTGAAATGGCGCGACGGAACCGGCTCGCCGATCCGGGCGGTCGCGGTTTTCAACGATTGAGGTGGTCGAAGTGAGAGCAAACTTATCCACACGATGGCGTCTCAGGCAGAAGCCTCCGCTTTTCCAGACCGAAAATGTGACGGATTTCGCAACACGATTCGAATTTTGGTGGATTTTGGGCCGTTTCGGGGTGAATCGCCTAAAAAGTCAGCAACTGTCTATGCTTTCGCCTTGCTGGTTATGGCCCTGAACCTTTAATTTCGCAGATAAAAGGCGGGAGTGACGGGCTGTTGGGTGATGTTTCCAGTCGTGTTCTCGTGTGTCGAGACCGTCGGTGAACGTGACCCTGGCTCCCCGCTCCCGAGCATAACGGGAAGGGGCTAACAATGAAAAAGATTCTGCTTTCGGCTGTTGCCGCGTTCACGCGTTGTGCGGAGTGCTGCGTTGGCCGCCGATCTGCCGGTCAAGGCGAGGCCGTCGCGGCGCCGCCGCCGCCGGCTTGGGACATCGCGTTCGGCGCGGCGATCGCCAGCGACTATCGTCTTCCGCGGCATCACGCAATCGAACCGCGAGCCGAGCGCTAGCGCCTATTTCGAGCCGCGCTACAACTTCAATCCGGATTGGCAGCTCTATGCCGGCATGGCCGGAGCCAGCATCAGCTTCCCGAACCGCGCCGCCGCGGAAATCGACTTCTACGCCGGCATCCGTCCGACCTTCGGCAAGCTCGCGCTCGATCTCGGCGCGCTCTACTACTGGTACCCCGGCGGACAGTGCTTCCACGTCAATCCGGCGATTCGGCTTCGACTGCGTCGCCGAACGGTCCGCTGCCTGCTCAACGGCAACGTCATCAAGAGGGATCTGAGCTTCCTGGAAGGCTACGTCCGCGGCGTCTACAGCGTGACCGATGCGTTCCAGCTCGGCTTCAACGTCGTACTTCACCGACAGCTTCCTGAACTCCGGCGCCGACGGCATCTACGCGTCCGGCACCATCAAGTACACCTTCCCGGCGTTCGCGCAACGGCGTCGCGCGTCTATATCTCGGGTGAAGGCGGCTATCAGTGGCTCGGCACGTCCGACGACTTCTACGGCCTGACTGGCTTGCTCGGCGGCCCCGGCATCAACTACGCCGATTACGCCACCTGGAACGTCGGCATCGGCTTCACCTACAAAGTGCTCACGCTCGACCTGCGCTACATCGACACCAACCTGAGCAAGGGCGAACTGCAACGCCTTCACCAGCGATCACACGCGCGACCTTCAACGGCTCGTTCTCGGCGATCAATCCGGGCGGCGTCGGCTCCGAAGTGGTGCGGCGCGACGCTTCGTCGCCAAGCTGTCGGCCGACCTGACGCTCAAGCCAACATCAAGTAAGCTTCGTAGCCGATTCGTTCTACGGGCGGCAGCCGCAAGGTTGCCGCCCGTTTTTTGATGCACCGCACTCGGCCGCGCTTCGCAGCGCCGCCTCGCGCACCCGGTGGCGCTCGCCATCCGCGCTCGAACGCCAGGCGTCGGCGGTGGAACGCGTCGAGCGTCGAGCGGTGACCGATCGAGACGAGCGTGGTGTTCGGCAGGCGCTCCTGCAGCAGCCGGTAGAGCGCGGCCTCCGATGCCTCGTCGAGCGAGGCGGTCGCCTCGTCGAGGAACAGATAGTCGGGCGCCTGCAGCAGGGCGCGGGCGATGCCAAGCCGCTGCTGTTCGCCGAGCGACAGCATGCGGTTCCAGTGCGCCTCCTCGTCGAGCCGCTCGGCCAGCGCCGGCAGGCCGACGGCGCGCAGCGCCTCGGCGATCTGTCGCGCGCTGAACGCGCCCGCCTCGGCCGGATAGGTCACCGCGGCGGCCAGCGTGCCGACCGGGAAATAGGGCCGCTGCGGCAGCATCATCAGTCGCGCGTCCTGCGGGCACCACGATGCGTCCTTTGCCGAACGGCCAGATGCCGGCGATGGCGCGGAACAGCGTCGACTTGCCGGAGCCCGACGGTCCGGTGACCAGCACGCGGTCGCCGGCGCGGAATCGAGATGCCGCTGGCCGCCACCAGCGGCTTGCCATCCGGCAGATTCGACGGCGACATCGTCGATCTCGAACGCCGGCGTTGGCCGCGCCCGTGCGCGACCTCGACGACCGGCGGCGACACCGCGGCCGCGCGGGCCGCCTCGACCGCGCGCTCGAAGCCGGCGAGCCGCTGCGATCACCGCGCGCCATTCGGCGAGCTGGCGATAGACGGTCGAGCTGACGAAGAACGACAGCGCGCCTTGCACGCTGCTGAAGGCGGATGCGGTCTGCATCAGTCCGCCGAGCTGGATCGATGCCGGCGAAATAGGCCGGGCTGACCACCGCGTAGGGAAACACGATCGAGACCTGGGCGTAGCCCGCGCTGAAGAACGTCAGCCGCTTGGTGCGCGACATGATCAGCATCCAGTTGCCGACCACGCGGCCGAAGCGATCCAGCAGCCTGCCGGTTCTCGGCGGCTTCGCCGTCGAGCAGGGCGATCTGCTCGGAATTCTCGCGCACGCGCACCAGATTGAAGCGGAAGTCCGCCTCGTAGCGCTGCTGCGATGAAATTGAGATCGATCAGCGGCTGGCCGATCCAGTGGATGATCGCGGTGCCGGCGATGGAATAGATCAGCGCCGCCCACACCAGGTAGCCCGGGATCGCCCAGTCGATGCCGAACAGCGTGAACGGCGCGCTCGCCGACAGCCCCCAAAGGATGACGACGAACGAGCCGAGCGTGACCACCGCGTTGAGCAGGCCAAGGCCGAGGTAGAGGCCCTTCTCGATGAACAGGTTGATGTCCTCGGCGATGCGCTGGTCGGGATTGTCGGCGGCGTCGCCGAGAAGCTGCATGCGGTAATGGTTGGCGCCGTCGCAGCCAGTTGCTCGAGGTACTGCTGCGTCATCCAGCGCCGCCAGCGGATCTGGAGCCACTGGTTGAGATAGAGCTGATAGACCGCGAGCACGATGAACACCGCGGCCAGCGTGCAGAAGAACAACAGCTCGCTGACGAACGCATCCCAGTTGCGGTCCTGCAGCGCATTGTAGAAGCGGGCGTTCCACTGGTTGATCATCACGTTGATGGCGACGATCGCCAGCTCGATGCGCGACCACCGCGGCGAGCAGCAGCGCGCCCCGCCAGGCGGTCCTCGGAGCGGAAATAGGGCGCGGCAAGCCGCCAGATGGTGGCGAGCGTCGAGGCGAGGCCGGTCACGGGAAGTCTCCTGTCGGGTGATGGCGAGCGCTTGCGGCCTGGAGCCGCAGCGGGCGGAAGGGATGCAGATCTACTCTGCGAATTCGTGGAAAGTACGCTCTGCCAGGGGCTCTGTCGGGACCGGTTCGTGGCGGGCCGGAAACCCGTCCTGGCGGGGTTCGGGCGGGCTTGTGCAATGCCGCCAACAGGTTAAAACTAGCGCTCAATGCCGGCGGAATAGGGAGCGGCCGCCGGCGGTTCATCCGATATGCGGCGCGAATGCCGCCAAGCATCCACACCAGGGAGGGAATAGCGCTTATGAGTTCACAATCCAAAACCACGACCCGGCGCAAGTTCCTGGCCGGCGCGGCCATGACCGGCGCGGCCGCCGTGGCGATGCCGCAGATTTCGCGCGCCCAGACCGCCACGCTGCGCCTGCAGACCTCGTGGCCGGCCACCGACATCTTCGCCGAGATGTGCCAGCAGTACATCACGCGCGTCAACGAGATGGCCGGCGGCCGGCTCAAGATCGACATGCTGCACGGCGGCGCCGTGGTGCATCCGTTCCAGGTGCTGGACGGCGTGCATGGCGGCCAGATCGACGCCGCGCACACCGTGACCGTGTACTGGTACGGCAAGCACAAGGCCGCCTCGCTGTTCGGCACCGGCCCGGTGTTCGGCTTCAACGCCAACGAAGGCCTCGGCTGGATCTACAACGGCGGCGGCAAGGAGCTGTTCGAAGAGCTTCAGGTCAAGATCATGAAGCTCAACGTCAAGAGCTTCTTCGCCATGCCGATGCCGACCCAGCCGCTCGGCTGGTTCAAGAAGCCGATCACCGGCGCCGAACGACGTCAAGGGCATGAAGTACCGCACCGTCGGTCTGGCGGCCGATCTGATGCAGGCGATGGGCATGGCCGTCGCGCAGCTTCCCGGCGGCGAAATCGTGCCGGCGATGGAGCGCGGCGTGATCGACGCGCTTCGAGTTCAACAACCCGACCTCGGACCGCCGCTTCGGCGCGCAGAACGTGGCGAAGAACTACATGCTCGGCAGCCACCACCAGGCGACCGAGTACTTCGAGATCATGTTCAACCGCACCAAGTTCAACAGCCTGCCGAAGGAGCATCAGGCGATCCTGCAATACGCCGCCGAAGCTGACGTCCTCCGCCAACGAATGGCTGGCGATGCGGCAGTACTCGGACGACCTGCAGGAACTGATCAACAAGGACAAGGTCAACGTGCTGCGCACGCCGCAGGGCGTGTTCGACGCTCAGATCAAGGCCTGGGACGGCCTGATCGACGTGCTGGCCAAGGACGAGTTCATGAAGAAGGTGATGGACTCGCAGAAGGCCTGGGTGAAGAAGGTCGTGTACTACAACATGATGAATGCGACCGACTACAAGGGCGCCTTCAACCATCACTTCCCGGGCGCGCTGAAGCTCTGATGCGGCTTGCGGGATGCTAAGGACCCGCGCAATGAGGAAGGGCGGCGCGCAGGCGCGCCGCCCGACCTACTTTAGGCGAATGGTGCCGCGCAGAGCGGCATTGCTAGACTGACGCGGAGTCGCGGGCTCATCGGATATGCAGCGCTATTGTCTCTTCATCGACTCGCTCAGCATGTGGGTCGGCAAGGCGTTCGGCTGGCTGATCCTGATTCTGACTTTGGGCGTCAGCTACGAAGTGTTCGTCCGCTACGTGTTGGGTGCGCCGACCAGCTGGGCCTTCGACTTCAGCTACATCACCTACGGCGCGCTGTTCCTGATGGCGGGCGCCTTACGCGCTGTCGCGCAACGGCCATGTGCGCGCCGACGTCTTTTACCGGTTCTGGCAACCGCGCACGCAGGCCAAGATGGACCTGGTGCTCTACATCCTGTTCTTCCTGCCGGCGGTGGCGGCGTTCATCTACTCCGGCTGGAACTACGCCGAAATGTCGATTCGTTTCCGTGAGGTCAGCATCTTCAGCCCGGCCGGCGTGCCGGTCTTCCCGCTCAAGACGCTTACCCCGATCGCCGGCGTGTTGCTGCTGCTGCAGGGCATCGCCGAGATCTTCCGCTGCGTCATGTGCATCCAGACCGGCGCCTGGCCGCAGCGGCTGCACGACGTCGAGGAGACCGAAAGCATCATCCTGCAGGAGCAGAAGAATTCACGTGCGACGGCCGACGCACGGGTCAGAAGGGAGCTTGAGTCATGACTGACCCGCAAGTCGGCATGCTGATGCTGGGACTGTTCATCTTCATCATCATGCTGGGTTTCCCGATCGCCTTCACGCTGATGGCGATGGGCGTGGGCTTCGGCTACTACGCCTATTACGTGCCCGGCCAGGATTTCTTCACGAACCGCATCTTCACCTTGCTGGTGCAAAAAGCATTCGAGGTGATGTCGAGCGACGTGCTGACCGCGGTCCCGTTATTCCTATTCATGGGATACGTGGTCGAGCGCGCCAACATTCTCGACCGGCTGTTCCACTCGCTGCAAATCTCGATGAAGAACGTGCCCGGCTCGCTGGCCGTGGCGACCATGCTCACCTGCGCGATGTTCGCGACCGCGACCGGCATCGTCGGCGCGGTGGTGACGCTGATGGGATTGCTGGCGTTTCCCGCCATGCTGCGCGCCGGCTACGACGTCAAGCTTTCGGCCGGCGTGGTCTGCGCCGGCGGCTGCCTCGGCATCCTGATCCCGCCGAGCATCCTGCTGATCGTCTATGCGGCGACGGCGGGCGTGTCCGCGGTCAAGCTTTACGCCGCGGCGTTCATTCCGGGCTTCATGCTCGCCGGCTTCTACATCCTCTACATCATCGCGCGCGCCATGATCAATCCGGCGCTGGCTCCCAAGCTGCCCAAGGAGCAGACCGACATTCCCACAAGCGAGGTCCTCTGGGCGCTGGCGACGTCGTTCTTCCCGCTCGCGCTGCTGATCATCTCGGTGCTCGGCGCCATCCTGTTCGGCCTGGCGACGCCGTCGGAAGCGGCCGGCGCCGGCGCGCTCGCGAGCATGGTGCTTGCTGCCGCCTACGGCGCGCTCAATTTCACCATGCTGCGGGATTCGGTCTATCTGACCGCCCGCGCCACCGCGATGGTCTGCTACCTGTTCATCGGCTCGTGGACGTTCTCGGCGGTGTTCGCCGTGCTCGGCGGCCAGCAGGTGGTCGAGAACTTCTTCCTCGTCGCTCAATCTGTCGCAGACCGGCTTCCTGCTGCTGACCCAGGTCATCATCTTCCTGCTCGGCTGGCCGCTGGAATGGACCGAGATCATCATCATCTTCGTTCCGATCTTCCTGCCGCTGCTGCCGAAGTTCGGCGTCGACCCGATCTTCTTCGGCATCCTGGTGGCGCTCAACACCCAGACCGCGTTCAACACGCCGCCGGTCGCCATGGCGGCGTTCTATCTCAAGGGCGTCGCGCCGCCGTGGGTGAAGCTCGCCGATATTTTCAGCGGCGCGCTGCCGTTCGTCTTCATGGTGTTCCTGACGATGCTCCTGGTCTACATCTTCCCAGGGATCGCGCTGTGGCTGCCGGACTATCTCTACACGCCGAGATGAGCGGCCGCCGGTCTGCCCTGAAGGACGCCACGGATGAGTCTCTCTGCGCTCGGATTGAGCGAGGCGGCGGCCGAAATTCGCGAAGGCCGCGTCACCTCGACCGAACTCGTGACCGCGTGCCTCGACCGCATCGCCGAGGTCGAGCCCGACGTGCAGGCCTTCGCGTTTCTCGACCGCGATCATGCGCTGAAGCAGGCCAAGGCGCTCGACGAGCATCGCGCCCACGGCCGGCCGACCGGTCCGCTGCACGGCGTGCCGGTCGCCATCAAGGACGTGTTCGACACCGGCGACTATGCCGACCGAGTTCGGCTCGCCGATCTGGGCGGGCCGCACGCCGCGGCAGCGACGCGGCGGCGGTGGCGAGGCTGCGCGCCGCCGGCGCGGTCATCATGGGCAAGACGGTCACCGCCGAATACGCCTATTACCATCCCGGCAAGACCCGCAATCCGCACGACAAGACGCGCACGCCCGGCGGCTCGTCGATGGGCTCCGCCGGCGGCGGTCGCGGCCTTCATGGTGCCGGGCGCGATCGGCACGCAGACCAACGGCTCGACCATCCGGCCCGCCGCGTATTGCGGCGTGGTCGGCTTCAAGCCGACCCACGGGCTCATCCCGCGCACCGGCGCGCTGCTGCTGTCGCGCGCGCTCGACCACGTCGGGGTGTTCGCGCGCTCGTCGAGGACGCCGCGCTGCTCGCCGAGCTGATGGCCGGCTTCGACGCGGAGGATCCCGACACGCGGCCGATCGCGCGGCCGCCGCTGGCATCGACGGCGGTGTCCGAGCCGCCGCTGCCGCCGCGCTTCGCGTTCGTGAAGTCCGCGTTCTGGGATCAGGCCGAGCCGGTGACCCGCGAGGCGTTCGCCGAGCTGGTCGAGGCGCTGGGCGAGGCCGCCGTCGAGGTGGACCTGGGGCAGAGCTTCGGCCGCGCGCATCGACCTGCACAAGACGGTCATGGAGGTCGACATGGCGCACAATCTCCATCGCGACTACGAGAAAGGCGCGCGACCAGTTCAGCCAGCCGCTGCGGCAACTGGTCGAGCGCGGGCGCAAGGTCCGGCGGTCGAATACACCGCGGCGCTCGCCGGCAGCGCGCCGCTCAACGCCGCGCTGGACGAGGTGTTCAACGAATACGACGCGATCCTGACGCCGGCCGCGCCGGGCGAGGCGCCGCGCGGGCTGGACGCCACCGGCAATCCGGTTTTCTGCACGACCTGGACCTATCTCGGCACGCCGGCCATCACCTTGCCGCTGCTGCGGAGCGAGGCCGGCCTGCCGTTGGGGGTGCAACTGGTGGGGCGGCGCGGCAATGACGCAAGGCTCTTGCGCACGGCGAACTGGCTTGTCAAAACTCTGGGCGGGAGCGCACGAGAAGGCTGAAGCCGACTAAGCCGGCACGGCCGAAGCGGAAAGGCAAGAAGCTCATGACCAAACTTGATCACCGGCATCATCGGCATCGCCATGTTCATCATTTTCATGGGCTTCATGCTGGTGTGGGTCAAGGCGCTGCCGCTGATCGTCATCTGCCTCGTCGTGTTCGCGCTGCTGATCTACGACTTCTACTGTCGCTGCGCGGCTCGGCCTGAGACGGCAGCGCGGTCATCTCCGCGCACTAGAAAGGGAGCGGTTCGCTCGAACCGCTCCCTCGTGCCGTTCGGCTTTGCCGTCACGCCGCGCTCGGCGGCGCGCCGAGCTGCTCCTTGAAGAACGCGAGGGTGCGCTGCCAGGCCAGGTCGGCCGCCGCCTTGTTGTAGCGCGCGGCGCCGAGGTCGTTGATGAAGGCGTGCTGCGTGCCCGGATAGATGTGCAGCGTGTACTTCTTGTTGTTGGCCTTGAGCGCCGCCTCGTAGGCCGCGATGCCGGCGTTCACGCCGTCGTCGTTCTCGGCATAGTGCAGCAGCAGCGCCGCCTTGATGTTCGGCACCTGAGCGGCCGGCACCTGGCGGCCGTAGTAGGCGACGCCGGCGTCGAGCTCGGGGCTTGAGGCCGCCAGCCGGTTGACCATCAGCCCGCCGAAGCAGAAGCCGACCGCGCCGACCTTGCCGGTCGATTCCGGATGCGTTCTTGAGGAACGACACCGCCGACGACCAGCGCGGCCACGGCGTCGTCCTGGTTCATCTTGGGGTGCAGCTCGCGCGCCGCATCCTCGCTCGCCGGCGTGCCGCCGACCAGCGAGAGCAGATCGACCGCGTAGGCGAGGAAGCCCTCGACGGCGAACCGCCGCGCCACGTCCTCGAGATGCGGATTGAGGCCGCGGTTCTCGTGGATGACCAGCACGACCGGGCGCTTGCCCTTGGCCTTGGCGCGGGCGAGGTAGCCGTTGATCTTGCCCTTGGGCGAGTCATAGGAGACGCGCTCGGTCACCAGCCGCGCGTCGTTCTCGGCGACGATCGCAGCCTGCGCGTAGTTGTTCTGCAGCAGCGGCAGCAGCGCGGCGGCCGCAGCGGCCGAGCCGGCGAGCTTGGTGAGCCGGTCGAGGAATTCGCGGCGGTTCATGCCGCCATGGGTGAAGCGGTCGTAGAGATTGATGATGCGTTGGTCCATGGCGTCCTCCCGGGATGGTTGCGTCGAAGCATAACACGAGGGCCGGCGGGAGTATTCCCGTCGACCGGCCGCCTGCGAGGAAATCCAGGATGCCCGGCTTGACGCTCGGGATTCCGCTCGCTCAGATTCCGTCCGGCCTGCGGGGGTGATGTCGATGATATCTGGCGCAGTGGCGGTTGCGCCTGGCGTTCGGCGCATTGGCCTGCTGGTCCGGCGCCGCTTCGGCGCAGAGTCCAGTTTCCGTTCGACAGCGAATTGATCCTGGACGTCGCGCCGATGCGCGGCTCGAAGCGCATCCCCAACATGGACGTCGCCGCCAACGGCGCCATCGCGCTCGAGATGTGGTGCAACCGCGTCGAGGGCCAGTTCGTGGTCGCCGCCGACACCGTGACCGTGCTGACCGGCCAGGCCACCCAGCGCCCGTGCCCGCCCGAGCGGGCGCAGGGCGACGAGCAATTGCTGGCGGCGCTCGGCCAGGTGACCAACTGGCGCCGGCACGGCGACACGCTCGAACTGATCGGGCCGCCCCGCACGCTGCGGTTCAAGGTGCCGACGAACTGAGCACTGGTTCTCCTCGCTGGCCTTGCCGGGCAGGCTGCCTGCAGATATGGCAAGCCGCCTTGCAGGGCCGTGAAATCCAGTCAGAATGACCGGCTCTGAGCTGGTCGGACTGGCCCGTCGCTTGCTTTTAAGGCGGGCAATCCAACGGGAGGTGACCATGCGACGTCGCGATTTCACGAAATTGGCTCTGGCGGGTGCGGCCGGGACGGTGGCGGCGCCGGCGGTGGTGCGCGCGCAGACCGACCTTCAACTGGAAGATGACGAGCTTCTACGGCCCGAACGCCGCGTTCTATTCGACCGGCCCGGGCAGCGCGAAGGACCTCGTCAGCCGCATCGAGGACGATGTCGGGCGGCCGCATCAAGATCCAGTTCTATGGCGCGGGCGAACTGATCCCGGCGGCCGAGGGCTTCGACGCGGTGTCGTCCGGCACCGTCGAGATGAACTACGCCAACTCGTACTTCTGGACCGGCAAGAGCTTCGCCGCGCAGTACTTCACCGCGGTGCCGTTCGGCCTGAACTTCCAGGGCTTCAACGGCTGGTACTACGACGGCGGCGGCGCCCAGCTTTGGCGCGAGGTCTACGACCGCTTCAATCTCGTGCCGATCCTTGCCGGCAACACCGGCGTGCAGATGACCGGCTGGTTCCGCAAGGAGATCAAGACCGTCGACGACCTCAAGGGCATCAAGATGCGCATTCCGGGCCTCGCCGGCCGCGTCTACAAGGAGCTCGGCGTCGATGCGCGCCTGATCGCGCCCGGCGAAATCTTCCCGAATCTCGAGCGCGGCGTGATCGACGCCGCCGAGTTCGTCGGTCCGTTCCTCGACCGCCAGCTCGGCCTGCACAAGGTCGCGAAGTATTACTACACGACCGGCTGGCACGAGATGGCGACGGCGAGCGAGGTCATCATCAACAAGGCGAAGTGGAACAGCTTGCCGGCCGATCTCAAGGCGATCGTCGAGAACGCCTGCGCCGCCTGCAACGTCATCAGCGAGGCCTGGTGCCAGAAGAACAACGCCGAGGCGATGGAAGACCTGGTGAAGAACCAGGGCATCATCGCGCAGCCGTTGCCGGACGACGTGGTGAAGGCGCTGCGCGTCGCGACCGACCAAGATTCTCGACGAGGCGGTGGCGCAGCGATCCGGTCACCAAGAAGGTCCACGACTCCTACATGGCCTACAAGGTCAAGTACGACGCCTGGGCCGACCTGAGCGAGACCGTCTACCACAACAAGATCCGCAAGGCCTGACGGGTGACCGCTGCGCAAAAGCTCGCCGGCGGGATCGACGCATTTCATCGATCTCGTCGGCCGCGCCACGGCTTGGCTTGCGCTCGGTCTCGCGCTGGTCATGGGCGCCAACGTGCTGCTGCGCTACGGCTTCTCGATCGGCTCGATCTGGATGCAGGAGTTCGAGTGGCACATCATGGTGCCGATCTGCGTGTTCGGCATGTCCTATGCCTTGCTGCACGGCGAGCACGTGCGCGTCGACGTGCTGTTTCAGTATTTCAGCCCGCGCAACAAGCATGCTGGTCGATGTCATCACGGCGATCTGTCGGCATGCTGCTGTCGGTCATCGTGATCTGGCTTTGCATTCCGTACGTCTGGCAGTCGTGGAGCATCGGCGAGGGCACCGCCAATCCCGGCGGCATCGACTATCGCTACATCGTCAAGGCGCTGATCCCGATCGGCTTCGCGCTGTTCTTTCTCAGTCGCTGTCCAGGCGATCAAGAGCTACATCGCGCTGCGGAGCGCCTGATGTTTTCGTATCGAAGTCCTCGCCGTCCTGATGCTGGTGTCGTTCTTCGTCCTGCTGCTGGCCGGCATTCCGGTCGCGCTGACGCTGGCGATCTCCGGCTTCGTGTTCGGCTTTCTCGGCTTCGGCACGCTGCTGTTCAATCTGCTGCCGCACCGGCTGTTCGGCGTGGTGACCAATTCCACGCTGCTCGCCATCCCGCTGTTCGTGTTCATGGGGATGATGCTGGAGCGATCGCGGCTGGCCGAGGACCTGATGGACGTGATCGGCCATCTCGCCGGCTCGCTGCGCGGCGGGCTCGGCATCGGCATCGTCCTGGTCGGCGTGCTGATGGGCGCGACCACCGGCATCGTCGGCGCCACCGTGGTGACGCTCGGCCTGCTGACGCTGCCCGGCATGCTGCGGCGCGGCTACAACAAGGGCCTCGCCTGCGGCGTGATCTGCGCGTCCGGCACGCTCGGCCAGATCATTCCGCCGAGCCTGATCCTGATCCTGCTGGCCGACATCATGAACGAGTCGGTCGGCACGCTGTTCGCCGCGGCGATGATTCCCGGGCTGATGCTGGCCGGCATCTACTGCGTCTACATCCTCGTCCTCGGCATCGTGCGGCCGCAGGACGTGCCGGCAATCCCGGCCGAGGAGCGCGCGCTGCTGTCGCGCTCCGAGCTCGCCGGCAAGCTGCGTCAAGGTGGTGGCGCCGCCGGTCGGCCTGGTCGGCGCGGTGCTCGGCTCGATCATCGCCGGCATCGCGGCGCCGTCGGAAGCGGCATCGATGGGCGCGCTCGGCTCGATCCTGATCACCGCCGTCACCGGCCGGCTGTCGTGGCGGGTGCTGCGCGAAACCTGTCAGGCGACCATCAAGATCACCGCGATGATGATGTTCATCCTGATGTGCGCGCAGGTGTTCGCGCTGGCGTTCCGCGGCCTGCACGGCGAGAAGCTGGTGCAGGACTTCTTCGCGTTCCTGCCGGGCGGCATCTGGGCCGACATCTGGTTCCTGATGCTGATCATCTTCATCCTCGGCTTCTTCATCGAGTGGATCGAGATTTCCTACATCGCCGTGCCGCTGTTCCTGCCGGTGTTCATGGCGGCCAACGTCGACATGGTGTGGCTCGCGACGCTGATCTGCGTGAACCTGCAGACCTCGTTCCTGACGCCGCCGTTCGGCTGGGCGCTGTTCTTCCTGCGCGGCGTGGCGCCGCCCGAGGTCACGACCGGCGACATCTATCGCGGCATCATTCCGTTCGTCGGCATGCAGCTTCTGGCGCTGGTGCTGGTGTTCGCCTTCCCCGGGCTCGCCACCTGGCTGCCGCGCGCGATCGGCTGGTAGCGCCGCGCGTCCGGCCGGGCTGCGTGCTAGTCTGCCGCCATGTCGATCACACGGCGCGATTTTCTCAACGGCGTGGCGCTGACCGTCGCCGCCGGGCTGACGCCCGCGGCGCAGCTCGCCGCGCAGCCGCGCCGCTATCCGCCGGCGCTGATCGGCCTGCGCGGCCAGCACGAAGGCTCGTTCGAGACCGCGCACGCGCTCGCCCGCGAAGGCCGGCGCTTCGATTTCGACGGCCTGCCGATCGACGGAGCGCTACGACCTGGTCGTGGTCGGCGGCGGCATCAGCGGGCTTGTCGGCGGCGTGGTTCTACCGCCGCGAGCATCCGCAGGCGCGCATCCTCATCCTCGACAACCACGACGATTTCGGCGGCCACGCCAAGCGCAACGAGTTCACGCATCGATGGCCGCCGCATCATCGGCTATGGCGGCAGCCAGTCGTTCCAGTCGCCCAACTCGCTCTACGGCCCGGCGGCGAAGGGCCTGCTGCGCGAGCTCGGCGTCGACATCAAGCGGTTCGAGACCGCGTTCGACCGCGAGCTCTATCCTTCGCTCGGTCTCTCGCGCGGCATGTTCTTCGCGCGCGAGACGTTCGGCCGCGACGCGCTGGTGACCGGCGATCCGCCGCAGCCTGAATGCCGACGAGACTACGCGCCGGCCGAGCAACGCCAGGCCGCTGCGCGGAGTTCGTCGCGGATTTTCCGATTTCGGCAGGAGAGCAAGGCGCAGTATCTCGCGCTCTACGCAACGCGAGCGCGATCCGCTCGCCGGCCGAGTCGCCGACGAGAAGCTCGCGCTCCTCAAGACGCACCAGCTATCGCGACTACCTGACCAAGATCTGCGGCTGCAGCGAGGAGGTCGCCAACTGCTTCCAGGGCCGCCCGCTCGGCTTCTTCGGGCTCGGCGCCGACGCGGTGCCGGCGGAGGACGTGCGCGATCTCGGCTATCCGGGCTTCGCCGGGCTCGGGCTGCGGCGGCGGCAAGCCGGCATGGAGCGAGCCCTACATCTATCATTTCCCCGACGGCAACGCGTCGCTGGCGCGGCTGCTGGTGCGCTCGCTGATTCCCGGGCGTCGCGCCCGGCAGCACGATGGACGACGTGGTGCTGGCGCCGTTCGACTACGGCAAGCTCGACGAGCCGGGCAGGCGGTCCGCATCCGGCTCGACTCGACCTGCCTCGACGTGCGCAACGCCGGCGACGAGGTGCGGGTCGGCTACGTGCGCGGCGGCACGCTGCACCGCGTCGAGGCGAGGCATGTGGTGCTGGCCTGCTTCCACATGATGATCCCGCACATCATGCCGGAACTGCCGGCGCACGCAGCGCGACGGCGCTGGCCAAGAACGTCAAGACGCCGATCGTCTACACCAACGTGCTGGTGCGCAACTGGCGCGCCTTCGCCAACCTCAAGGTCAGCGCCATCACCGCGCCGATGTCGTTCCATCATCAGGTGTCGCTCGACTTCCCGGTCAGCCTCGGCGGCTACCGCACCCGCGCGATCCGGCCGAGCCGATCCTGCTGCATCTCGTGCACGTGCCGGGCGCGCCGAACCAGGGGCTCGATGCGCGCGCCCAGTTCCGCATCGGCCAGCGGCAAGCTGCTGGCGATGACGTTTGCGGACTTCGAGGCGCGCATCCGCGACGATCTCGACCGCATGCTCGGGCCGGGCGGTTTCTCCAGCGCGCGCGACATCGCCGCGATCACCGTCAACCGCTGGCCGCACGGCTACAGTTACGTGGCGAATTCGCTGTTCGATCCCGGAGGATTACGACGACACGGTGCTGAAGCTGGCGCGGCAGCCGTCCGGCCGCGTCGCGATCGCCAACACCGATGCCGGCGGCGACGCCTGGGTGCATTTCGCCATCGATCAGGCGGCGCGGGCAGTTGAGGGAACTGAGGGGATAGCGCGCGACATTGGTTATTTGGCGCAATTCGATATTTTATTCCGCGACTCGCTAGCGGCCGTACGTAATGCGCTTTGCGCTCGCCAAGAAGGTGGGGCGGCGTTGCAAAGCTGTCGGGCGTTCTCTCTATGCGTGCCGTCCAGCCATTGTTGGCCGCGACTTGTCATGATGATTGCGATTCACACGAGACTTAATATTCTTCGCTTCTTTCACGGTGGGGCGCGAACAGTCCAAGACCTTGAGAGGTGTAGCGCGGTGCTCGAAACTGTCGACGCGAATTACCTCGGCGCAGCCCTTGGTGCGCTAAGAGCACTTGTCTAACCTGACGCCAGAGCGCGAGTTCGTAACGGCTGATCGTTCAAAGGCGCCGTTGAGCTCTTCGAGCCGCATATATCGCTGGGCGAGCAACAATTGCATGTCGATCGAAGGCGACCCGCTGGGGAGATTATGGCTCGGGGTATCCTGAGGCTCGCGATGATCGCACTCCACCTGATTTGACAAGGAGTTGGTCGGATAGGCGCAAAATCCGAACCACTGCCTTGGGCGTGTGAGGTCGGGGGCCCGTTCTTTGATTGTACTCGGCCCCACCGGCGCTGCCGATCTGGAATAATCCGGTTTGAATCGAGGTTGCCGTCGCAGCCGCCACAACAAGCTGGCAAGACGCAGGATCAGCTCGCGCTCGACTGAAGTTTCTGGGTCAAAGCTCGCGGCCACGGCCTCTTCAAAGGCCTGGTAATCTTCTACGTTTCGATCGGTACAATGACGGTCTCGGCGGCCAAACATGCCGAACCGCATTGCGGGAGGACCGCTGTTTGCCCTCGGCGCTTGTCGGCCCGGTGCTTTTCTGTGCATTGCGGCGGTTAGCTTCGATTTGCTTGAGCGATGTCATGGGGGCCAGTCAGCAATTGGGTTCGTTTCGCCTGGATCGTCGTACTGCGGCGTGTGGAGAAGAGAGTGCGGTATCTGGTCACCTCGTCCCGCCGGCAGTGGTGGTCTGCGCCCAAAATTTGTCGGCAATAGCCAACGGTTCAATGTCTAATTTCGCCCACCATTGAGGTTCTTTGCCCGCCCGATGCACCTCACGATGATGCGTCCGGCAGAGCGGTACCGTGAACTCGTCGCTGACTTTACGGCCGAGCGCCGAGGTTGGGTGAAGCGCAGGTGGTAGGCGTCTGAGGGTTGGCGCCCGCATACGACACAGGGCTGTGCTGCGACAAATTCACGGTGGCGCTTGTCACGCAGCCGGCGCGGCTTGGGCGTGACGGCGTAGTGTTCGAAATCCAGGCTGTGCCGCGGCCAGGGAAGGGGCTCCTGCTGCTACGGAGCTTTGCGAGATCGCCTCGGAGTGCAGAGGCATTTGCGCGCCA
Source organism: uncultured Alphaproteobacteria bacterium (assembly GCA_963711955.1). Lineage (GTDB taxonomy): Bacteria > Pseudomonadota > Alphaproteobacteria > Rhizobiales > Xanthobacteraceae > Z2-YC6860. Next base: position 43,331 of record CAVQGC010000014.1, read on the forward strand.
GAATTTCGATCCGACGCTCAGACAGGGGCACCAACTCGGTGAGCTTCTTTGCCAAACGCGTCCTCGATGAGCTGCGCGTCCGCGGTTTGGAGGGTGTTCTTGGTGGGTAAGCCATGGAGCGCCCAGGCGTCGATCTGGTCGATGCTGGCGCAGCGCGGCAATCTCGGTGAGAAGCTCCTCGCGGCGTGCGGCGGAGGCTTGGCGTGCTAGAATAGGCTTCGCCGAGCCCATGGGCCTTGCCGCGCTGCGGCCGCTGCCGACCGCGACAGGGCTCTTCACGGACGGCCCCGCTTGGCCGTTGCCCGTGTGGCTTTGACCATTTGAAAGTGGCGCGGCATTGCCAGCCTTTCGAGAACCAGGGTCGGCAGATCGGGCGCGTCGAGATCGTCCTCTCCGGCGATCCCGACCAGGGTGAAGAGCGCATAACGCCGGGCATAGGTGAGGGCGGCTCCCATCCGATGCGGCGCTGCCATCTCAGAGACCGGGCACACCGGCCAATCGGACGACATCCATTCCCCCGAGGCGTGAGCCAGGATCGTGGTGAGCTGAATAAAGCCTGCCTCCTGTTCGATGCGGTTGTTTGGGCGACCGCGATTTCATGCTGGCCGAGGCATTTGCGGATGATGTCGAGACCCGCCGGACAAGGGGGCATAGCGAAATGTCCGGTCCACCTCGCGCGGGAAGGCGGCGGGAATGGTCGCCGTCAGCGTCTTTTCCGGATTGATCAGTTCGGCCTGGGCCTTGGCCAGGGCGCCGGCAAGGGCGCCAATGGTTTCACTGCAGCGCTGCATGGCTTGCCTCCACCTCGAGAAGATCAAAGCTGATAGCGCCGGACTTGGACCGCTTGGCCCGGATGCCGTGGCCGATCGCTTCCTTGGCATCCTCCGGCATCAAGCTTTTGAGTTCCGACTTCGACTTCTCGTGATCCAGATGCGCCAGCCGGGTGCTGCGGAAACAGATTGGCGAACTCCGCCCAGGCATTGGAGGAACTCATGTCGACGACCCGCACCGCCTCGATCCGAGGTCGCGGCGGTTCGATGCCAAAGAGGCGCGGTGGATCGCCGGTCTCAACGCAGCGCCAGAACTTCTTTTCCGCGGTGAACAGAAGGTGCTGGTAGAGCGGGTCGGCCGGAGAGGGTGATCTCCACCCACTTGCCGCCGCCGGTGATGACCGACAGCACCGCCGACTTGGCATCGGTGACCCACATGTTGTGCTGCAGCTGCGGCATATATTTTTCGGCCGCCGCCTCTTCGGAGAACGCCCAAGGCAGCATGAACTTGGCCTCAAAGACCGCCCCAGTGGCCTTCGACGCGGCCATCAAGGGTCGCCGCCAGATACCGGACCAGTGGGTGCCGGAACCGGCGCTGGACGTCGATGAGGACCTGCCCGGTGTTGCGCTGGTACCAACGCCGGTTGAGGTCCTCGGTCACCCGCCGAGCTGAACGATGAGGTTGCCGGAAAGGTCTTCGGGCTCGGCCTCGCCGCGCTTCTCCCGCCACAGCCGGAGAGGGCCGCTTCGTCAGAGCCCATGATAATGCGGGCGTCGGAGCCGCCGATGAAGGCACGTCGATGAATGTTGTGAATGAATTAAGTTGAGGGCTGGGACATCTCGAGCTTCCTATAGAGACCATGGGGACACCGGAACGGACTAATCGGATATCGATACTAAAAGTATAAATGGCAATGTCAATACCAAAAGTATCAATTCGCCAAATAAAGGCGGCGCGTTCGCTTTTGGCATGGTCACAGGAGGAGTTAGCGGAGGAATGCAGACGTCTCGATCCCAACCATCAAACGGGTTGGAATCAAACGACGGCCCGCTGGGCGGCCGAAGCAGTACGGTCAGAAAAATTTTGAATGCCTTTCAGCAAGCCGGCATCGAGTTCATCGAAGAAAACGGTGGCGGCCCCGGTGTACGTCTCCGGAAACCGTCGAAAGGAAAACCCCGCAAGTGAGACAAGCGGGGAATAGATGAATGGGCCAGCAGGAGCAATTGGCGAAACGAAGCCAATTTCTTCATTAATTACAAAGGGTGGATTGCGGCGATGGAGCACTGCAGTGCTGACATGGGAGGGGATGACGAAAAACGGCCCGTAAAGGTGAGGTCGCCTTCGAGACCGCGCTCGGCGCTGCGGCCGAGCCGGGCGTCGCCGATATCGTGACTGAATCAAATTGTAGCGGGAGAGATCAAAGCAAAAGGGCCCGGCTTTTGGCCGGGCCCTTCGCATTTCAGCTGACGGCGTGGACTTACATCATGCCGCCCATGCCGCCCATCCCACCCATGCCGCCGCCGCCCGGCATCGCCGGCGCGGGTTCCTTCGGCAGTTCGGCGACCATCGCCTCGGTGGTGACCAGCAGGCCGGCGACCGACGCCGCGTCCTGCAGCGCGCGGCGCACGACCTTGGCCGGGTCGATGATGCCCTTCTCGACCAGGTCGACGTACTCCTCGTTCTGCGCGTCGAAGCCGATACGTCTCGGACTTCGATTCCATGATCTTGTTGACCACGATCGAGCCTTCGACGCCGGAGTTCTCGGCGATCTGGCGGACCGGCGCTTCGATCGCCTTGAGCACGATGTTGATGCCGGCCTGGATGTCGGGATTGTCGTTGGAGAGCTTGCCGACCGCCTTCTTGGCGCGCAGCAGCGCGGTGCCGCCGCCCGGGACGATGCCTTCCTCGACCGCGGCGCGGGTCGCGTTCAGCGCGTCCTCGACGCGGTCCTTCTTCTCCTTGACCTCGACTTCGGTCGCGCCGCCGACGCGGATCACTGCAACGCCGCCCGCGAGCTTGGCGAGACGCTCCTGCAGCTTCTCCTTGTCGTAGTCCGAGGTGGTTTCCTCGATCTGCGCCTTGATCTGGCCGACGCGAGCCTCGATCTCCTTCTTCTTGCCGGCGCCGTCGATGATCGTGGTCTTTTCCTTCTCGATCACGACCTTCTTGGCGCGGCCGAGCATCGCCGTGGTGACGTTCTCGAGCTTGATGCCGAGATCCTCGGAGATGAGCTGGCCGCCGGTGAGGATCGCGATGTCCTCGAGCATCGCCTTGCGGCGATCGCCGAAGCCCGGCGCCTTCACCGCCGCGACCTTGAGGCCGCCGCGCAGCTTGTTGACGACCAGCGTGGCGATCGCTTCGCCCTCGACGTCCTCGGCGATGATCACGAGCGGCTTGCCCGACTGCACCACCGCCTCGAGCACCGGCAGCATGGCCTGCAGGCCCGACAGCTTCTTCTCGTGCAGCAGGACGTAAACGTCCTCGAGCTCGGCGACCATCTTCTCGGCGTTGGTGATGAAGTACGGCGAGATGTAGCCGCGGTCGAACTGCATGCCTTCGACGATTTCGACGTCGGTGTCGAGGCTCTTCGCCTCCTCGACGGTGATGACGCCTTCGTTGCCGACCTTCTGCATCGCGTCGGCGATCATCTTGCCGATCTGCTTGTCGCCGTTCGACGAGATGGTGCCGACCTGGGCAACCTCGGCGGATGAGCCGACCTTCTTCGAGCGCTTTTCGATGTCCTGGATCACGGCGGCGACTGCGATGTCGATGCCGCGCTTGAGGTCCATCGGGTTCATGCCGGCGGCAACCGACTTGGCGCCTTCGCGAACGATCGCGGCGGCCAGCACGGTCGCGGTGGTGGTGCCGTCGCCGGCGTTGTCGTTGGTCTTCTGGGCGACCTCACGCACCATCTGCGCGCCCATGTTCTCGAACTTGTCCTCGAGCTCGATCTCCTTGGCGACGGTAACGCCGTCCTTGGTGATGCGTGGAGCGCCGAACGACTTGTCGATCACGACGTTGCGGCCCTTGGGGCCGAGCGTCACCTTGACCGCGTTCGCGAGGGTCTCGACGCCCCGCAACATGCGGTCTCTCGCGTCGATGGAAAATTTCACGTCCTTGGCAGCCATATCACTTCACTCCTGTTCGGATGTTTGCTGGCTTCAGGCGATCACGCCCATGATGTCGGACTCCTTCATGATCAGGAGCTCCTCGCCGTCGAGCTTGACCTCGGTGCCCGACCACTTGCCGAACAGCACGGTGTTGCCGACCTTGACGTCGATCGGAATGAGCTTGCCTGCCTCGTCGCGGCCGCCGGGGCCAACGGCGATGATTTCGCCCTGGGACGGCTTCTCCTGGGCGGTGTCGGGAATGATGATGCCGCCGGCGGACTTGTTCTCGGCGTTGATGCGCTTGACGACCACGCGGTCGTGCAGGGGACGGAACTTGAGCTTGGCCATGTCTTCCTCGTCGGCGCGACTGCGCGGGGTGAACGAAAATATTGATCTGACAAGCACTTAGCAGTCACGTTAACGAGTGCTAAGCGCGGGTCAGGAAATATGGCGTTGACCATGGAGTGTCAAGCCAAACGCCACATTCCAGGGGGCAGGGCACCGGCTTGGTTAATGCGAAGATTTAAGATTTCGCCCGTAGAACGGCTGGGTTGGCCGATCTACAGCACCGGTTCGCCTCCGGGTGGCTTGCGTTAGCCGCAATTGGCTCGCAGAATCGGCTTAAGTTGTAAGGAGCCCGTTATGGCGGCCCAGCGTACTTCGTCCCCATTTGCGGGTTTGGCTCTTTTGGCCGTTGCCTTGGCGCTTTCCGGTTGCACCGGCATGAGCATGCCGAGCTTCCCCAGCTTCGGTTCGAGCCCTGAGCAAGCCCCGCCCCCGCCCTCGGGTTCCGAGGCGGCGGTCCAGTCTCGCTACACGCCGGAGGAACTGGTCGGCCGCTGGGGCTTCACGTCATACCACCGCGATCAGGACCGGGCCCGCACCGAGGCGGCAGCGCGCGGGCAATGCAAGAACCCCTACGTGATCGCGCGAGGCCCGCAAGGCGGCATCATGATGCATCTGGCCGATCAGCGGCAGCCCACCGAGCTGCGCCTCAAAGGCAGCGCCAGCGGCAAGCAATACATCGGCCCGATGGGTGAAGCCGGGGTGGCCGAGGACCGCGAGATCGTGACGTTCGACGGCCGCATCCTGGTCACGCGGTTCGTCGACCCGGATGCGGGGAACCGCTACGGCAACATGATCTACGTGCGCTGCGGCACCAGCGGACGGGCCTAGCGGAAGCGCCCGGACGGCCCCGCGGGCTTCTTTCTCCCAACGAGATGGGGATACGGCCGGCTGGCGGCTTGCGTGGGCGCCCGGCTGCCTTCAACGATCCTGCTGTCACAAATCTGTCATGGTCGATTCTCTGCGTCGGCTGGGCGCTTTGGCTGGGCGTGGCGCTCGACCGTCGATTTGAACGCGAAATGCGAGGATGGCGATGTTGCGCTGGTTTCACGCATTGATGCCGAAGGAGGATCGCTTCTTCCCGATGTTTGCGGAGCATTCGCGGGCGGTGCTGGCCGGGGCGGAGGCGTTGCGCGCGATGCTGGAGGGCGGCGACGCGATCGCCCGCAACTACCAGGTCGTGATGGATCGAGAGCACGACGCGGACAACGTGACCCGTGAGGTGCTGATCGCGGTCCGGCGCTCCTTCATCACGCCGTTCGACCGCGGCAACATCCGCGACCTGATCACGGCCATGGATAATTCCATCGACCAGATGCAGAAGACCGCCAAGTCCGTGAAGCTGTTCGAAATCACGGCCTTCACCATGCAGCAGAGGGAAATGGCTGACGCGATCGTGAAGTGCGCGCAACTGGTCCAGGAAGGCCTGCCGCTGCTGCAATCCATCAGCAAAGAAGCCATCCGCATCAGTGATATCACGCAGCAGATTTCGGCGCTGGAGGGCCGTGCCGACGACCTGCACGATGTGGGCTTGCATGAGCTCTACAAGACGAACGCCGAAGGAAACAACGCTCTGAATTTCTTTGTCGGCAACGAAGTCTACGACCATCTGGAAAAGGTGGTCGACCGGTTCGACGACGTCGCCAACGTGATGCACGGCATCGTGATCGAGCACGTCTGAAGCTCGGGTGCGGCGGGGGACAGGATGGATGTTTCGGTCGCCCTTTGGATACTGGTTGCGCTGATTTTCGTCGCGCTGGCGTTCGACTTCCTCAACGGCCTTCACGATGCCGCGAACTCCATCGCCACAATCGTCTCGACCCGCGTGCTGCGGCCCCAATATGCAGTGGCCTGGGCGGCGTTCTTCAACTTCATCGCCTTCCTGTTCTTCGGATTGCACGTGGCCGATACGGTCGGCCGGGGCATCGTGTCGGCCGAGGTGGCCGATGCGCGGGTGATCTTCGGCGCGCTGATGGGCGCGATCAGCTGGAACCTGATCACGTGGTACTACGGCATCCCCTCGTCCAGCTCGCACGCGCTGATTGGCGGCCTGATCGGCGCCGGCATCGCCAAGGCGGGCCTCAGCTCGATCGTCTGGAGCGGGGTGATCAAGACCGCTTCCGCGATCGTGCTGTCGCCGATGACCGGCTTCTTCCTGGCGCTGTTGCTGATGCTGATCGTGTCATGGCTGTTCGTCCGCATGACGCCTTATGCGGTCGACAGCACGTTCCGCAATCTGCAATTCGTCTCCGCCTCGCTCTATTCGCTGGGGCATGGCGGCAACGACGCGCAGAAGACCATGGGGATCATCGCAGTTCTGCTCTACTCGTCGGGCCATATGGAGGGCGGCTTCCATGTGCCGTTCTGGGTGGTGATCTCGTGTCAGGCCATGATGGGCCTGGGCACGCTGTTCGGCGGCTGGCGCATCGTCAAGACCATGGGTTCCAGGATCACCCGCCTCACCCCCATGCAGGGCTTTTGCGCGGAGACCGGCGGCTCAATTGTGCTGTTCGGGGCGACCTGGCTCGGCATTCCGATCTCGACCACGCACACCATCACGGGCTGCATCGTCGGCGTCGGCGCCGCCAAGCGGATCTCGTCGGTGCGCTGGAGCGTGGCCAGCAACATCGTCTATGCCTGGATCATCACGCTTCCGGCGTCCGCCATCATTGCCGCGATCTGCTATTACGCGGTCGGGATATTCGGCTAGAGCATGATCCCGAAAAGTGGGAACCGGTTTTCGGGAAAGATCATGCTCAACAAGAAAGTAAGCGACGAGTCTGATTCAGCGAAGCTGAATCACTCTAGCCGAACCAAAAGAAAAGCCCGGGCTCCAAGAGCCCGGGCTGAGTTGCTTGTAACCGGCCGCTATCAGCGAAAGTGATAGTTGAAGCCGACCTTGGCCGTGTGTGTGTCGATGTCGCCCGCCAGGCCGCCACCAACTGCGCCGAAGTAACGCTCGTTGCCGTACATGGCATAGAGATACTCGGCCTTGACCGACCAGTTCGGCGCGATGGCATGCTCGATGCCGGCGCCGACCACGCCGCCAAAGTGCATCTGGCTGTCGCTCAGTCCGACCGCGAACGGTCCAACCGTCGCGTTGACGGTCACCTCGTTGTTGATCCAGCCAATGCCGCCGGTCGCATAGATCATGGTGCGATCGAAGGCGTAGCCGATACGGCCGCGCAGCGAGCCCTGGTAGTTGGCGCTCGACGACACTGAGAGCAGGCCGGCGGGCACGACGAACGTGCTGCTGCGGCCGAGGTCGGCCCAGGCGCTGTCGAATTCGACGCCGAACACCCAGGGGCTGCCCATCTGCTGCCAATTGTAGCCGACCTGGCCGCCGACGAAGCCGCCGCGCGCATCGAAGCCGTCGGAGCTGGCCCAGCCGTAGCCGGCGTGGCCGCCGAGATAGAAACCGGTCCAGTTGTAAGCCGTCACATAGGCGGGCGCCCTGTACGGCACCCCGCGAGGCAGATCAGCCGCCGACGCCGGCGCCGCGACAACCACGGCCAGCAAGGCCAACCCTGCAAAGAAAGAACGCTGCATCTCACCAACCTCCGTTGAAACGTGAGCGCAAAGTATTCACGGAGGAGCTGGCGTCTAGTGCGTGAAAGACACACCGGCAACGAGCGGAGAATTCATTATTTTATTACTATAAAAACCCCTGCAATTTTAATGATCCGAAATTTTTTACTGAAAGTTAGCTATACATGTGGTGAACCAATGCTGAAGAAACACCGCTATCAAAAAGCAAAAGCCCCGGACTTTCGTCCGGGGCTTTGCTGTTGAGACGTGCCGATCAGAACTTGTAGTTCAAGCCGGCGCGCACGATGTGTGTGGTGAAGTCGATGTTGTTTGCGAAGGCGCCGCAAGCAACCACGCCGCAGTTCGTGTTGCCGAGATCCATGTAGAGATATTCGATCTTGGCAGTCCAGTTCTGCGCCAGCGCGCCCTCGATACCCGCGCCGACGGTCCAACCGAAGTTGGTGTCGCTGGTGGTGGCAACGCCGTTGATGGTGGCGCCGACGTCGCCGAAGGCGAGACCGCCGGTGACATACGGCATGAAGCGATCCATGGCGTAGCCGAGCCGGCCGCGCGCCGTGCCGAACCATTCGTTCTTGATCTCGCAGCCCAGCGGGCAGGCGAGGCTGGTAAAGCTGCCCTTGATGTTGGACCAGTTGATGTCGCCCTCGAGGCCGAACACCCACGGGCTGCCGAAAGCCTGCCAGTTATAGCCAAGCGTCAGGCCGACGAGTTCCACCTCTGGGATCGGCTTCGAAGCCCAGGATATCGGAGTTTCCGAAGCCGTAGCCGCCGTTGATACCGATGTAGCCGCCGGTCCAGTTGTACATCTGGACCGCCACAGGCGCCCGATAGACCGGTCCCGGGCGCGGAATGTCGGCGGCAAGAGCACCCCCGGCCGACAACGCAACGAGACTGATTGTTGAAAGAAGAACGCGACGCATACCCACCTCCATGTAATCCCAACTGCTGTTTGAACGTGTGGGCGGACAAAATGGTTCCGATGTGTCCACAATGAGGAAGCCTGCCTCAAATCATGGTGTTGTGAGTTCCGCAAATGCGAAAAAACCGATCGTTTCGGGCTTTTCGGGATTTGCGGAACTCGATTGGCGCGACGACACGCGCGGCACAGCCATTAAAAATGGTAGCTGATGCCGAAAGGCAACAGCGAGGACTCGAGCCCGTTGTATCGGTGCCGGTAACAGAATACGCCCGGTCGTAGAGATCGACGTAGAGACATTCCGCTCGCGCGGTCCAGTTGCCGATCAACCCAACCTCCATGGCGTCGCCGGTGCTCCAGCCGATGTCTGCTTTGCCTTGCAAGAATCCGGTGGAGGTGTTGTGCGCCCGCAGTGTCTGCAGGCGAGACCGGCGGTGCCGTAGACCAGCACGTTGTTGAGCGCGGAGCCGGCGCGCCCGCGCAACGTGCCGAACCACGGGTTGGAGAATTTCCACGGCCGAAGCGGTCCCTGCGCTCGAGCACCGGATGTCGGTTTCGGCGCCGAATACGAAAGCGCCGCGAGGGAAATCGTTGCTGGCCGGCAGCCCGCCCGCGTTGGCTGGCCGGGTGGGTCCGATCCCGACATGGCCGAGCCACGCAACGCACCGGCTTGTTAATTCGATGCTGAACAAATCATCGCGAGACTTATATTAAGCGCTGGTGAAGCGCTAAAAATGCACCGGGCCGTTAGGCTGAGGCCGCCGTTGCGGTGGCGGTACCAATCCATTGCTGGGCCATCTGCCGGGCAGGGGCGACAAGTTTGCAGGCATGAACGGCAAAGGAAAAGACATCGATCCCGCGAGTGAACTCGTCGAAGACGACGAGGAAGCGACGCTGCCGGAAACCGAGGAAACGTCCCTCGATCTCGAAAGTGTGGCGCCGCTTGGCGCCGGCCGTGCCGCGCTGCTGCGCCACGCCAAGCTCGCGCCGTCGTCGCCCGGCGTCTATCGGATGCTCGATGCTGCCGGCGAGGTGCTCTACGTCGGCAAGGCGAAGAACATCCGCAAGCGCATCCTCGCCTACACGCGGCCGACCGGCCACGATACCCGCATCGAGCGGGTGATCGCCGCGACCAGCTCGGTCGAGTTCGTCTCGACCGGCACCGAGACCGAAGCGCTGCTGCTTGAAGCAAACCTGATCAAGCGGCTGCGGCCACGCTTCAACGTGCTGCTGCGCGACGACAAGTCGTTTCCCTATATCCTGATCACCGCCGACCACTGGGCGCCGCAACTCCTCAAGCACCGCGGCGCCCGCGCACGCGAAGGCGCGTACTACGGCCCGTTCGCATCGGTATGGGCGGTAAACCGCACCATCACCGCGCTGCAGCGCGCGTTCCTGCTGCGCTCCTGCTCGGATAATTTTTTCGAGAGCCGCACGCGGCCGTGCCTGCTGCACCAGATCAAGCGCTGCTCGGCGCCTTGCACCAACGAGATCGAGTTTGCTGACTACCGGGAGCTTGTCCGCGAGGCGAACGCGTTCCTGTCCGGCAAGAGCCGTGCCGTGCAGGAGGAATTGGCCGGCGAGATGGAAAAGGCGTCCACCGCGGAGGATTTTGAACGCGCCGCGATCTATCGCGACCGGCTCGCCGCGCTCTCCGCCGTGCAAGGTTCGCAGGGCATCAATCCACGCACCGTCGAGGAGGCTGACGTCTTCGCCATCCATCAGGAAGGCGGCTTCAGTTGCATCGAGGTGTTCTTCTTCCGCACCGGGCAGAACTGGGGCAACCGCGCGTACTTCCCGAAGGCTGACCGCTCGCTCGGCCCCGGCGACGTGCTGGGCAGCTTCCTGGCGCAGTTCTATGACGACAAGCCATGCCCGCGCTGCATCTTCCTTTCTCACGAGGTCCCGGAGCAGGAGCTTCTGGCAGCGGCCCTGGCCACCAAGACGAACCGCAAGGTCGAGATCTCGGTGCCGCAGCGCGGCGAGAGGAAGGACCTGGTGACGCATGCGCTCGCCAACGCACGCGAGGCGCTGGGCCGCAAGCTGGCCGACACCTCATCGCAGCAGAAGCTGCTTGCGGCGCTCGCCGTTACGCTCGGCCTGCCGCGGCCGCCGCGCCGCATCGAGGTTTACGACAACAGCCACATCCAGGGCTCGAACGCGGTCGGCGCCATGATCGTGGCGGGGCCGGAGGGCTTCCGGAAAAACCAGTACCGCAAGTTCAACATGCGCCTGGCCGAGGTCTCGCCGGGCGACGACTTCGGCATGATGCGGGAGATGCTGGAGCGCCGCTTCAAGCGGCTGATCGCCGAAGCGCCGCGGGTGCAGCTTCCCGGCGACATGCCGGTGCACGACGAGCGGCTGCTCACGCCCGCCAGCACCAGCGCCACGGACGAGGACGGCGAATCGCCCTGGCCTGACCTGGTGATCATCGACGGCGGCCAGGGCCAGCTCAGCGCCGCTCAGCAGGTGATGGTGGAACTGGGCGTCACCGACGTGCCGGTGGTGGCGGTTGCCAAGGGGCCGGACCGCGACGCCGGTAACGAAACCGTGTTCGTGCCCGGCCGGGCGGCGATGAAGCTGCCGCCGCGCGATCCGCTGCTCTATTTCATTCAGCGCCTGCGTGACGAGGCGCATCGTTTCGCCATCGGATCGCACCGGGCGCGCCGCAAGAAGGACATCCGGGAGGCCGGATTGCAGGAAATTCCCGGCATCGGGCCGACCCGCAAGCGCGCGCTGCTCCATCATTTCGGGACGCTGAAGGCGATCGAGCGGGCTTCGCTGGACGATCTCGCCCAGGTCGCCGGCATCAACCAGGACACGGCGCGGAAGATCTACGATTTCTTCCACGACAGCGCGCCGGCGGGCCGCTAGCGAGCGGCCGTGCGCATGGCAGGGGATATCGCGCCCCGGCGCGGCGATCCGCGCCTGTTCATGCCGCAAATCGAGGCGTATCATCGTCCGCCTATGGAAACCGCCAGCAGGACAACCTTGCCCGCGCGTCCGCTCGCGCTGGCCAATCTGTTGACCTATTCGCGGATCGCCGCCGTGCCGGTGGTGGTCGCGTTCATGTTCTGGCAGTCGATCATGGACGGCGGCCTCTGGCTGCGCTGGTTTGCGCTCGCCGTGTTCATCACCGCCGGCATCACCGACATGCTCGACGGTTACGTGGCGCGCACCTACGGGCAGATGACGTCGCTCGGCCGGATGCTCGACCCGATCGCCGACAAGCTGCTGGTCGGCTCCTGCCTGCTGATGCTCGCCGCCGAGGAGACCATTCGCGGCTGGGCGCTGCTCGCCGCCGTCATCATCCTGTGCCGCGAAATCCTGGTGTCCGGACTGAGAGAGTATCTGGCGGAGCTGCGCGTCAGCGTGCCGGTGTCGCGGCTCGCCAAGTGGAAGACCATGGGGCAGCTCATCGCGGTGGGCTTCCTGATCGCCGGCGATGCCGGCGACAAGGTGTTCTGGGGCGTGGTCACGCCGATCGGGATCACGCTGCTCTGGCTGTCCGCGCTCGTCACGCTCTACACCGGCTGGGATTATATGCGGGCGGGCCTGCAGCATGTGATCGACGAATAGCGATGAAGCTCGTCTATTTCGCGTGGGTTCGTGAGCGTGTCGGCAAGGCGGAAGAGGATGTCGTTCCGCCGGAGTCGATCGCGACCGTCACCGAGCTGATGACATGGCTATCGAAGCGCGGCGAGGAATACGCCCATGCGTTCGAGAATCCGAAAGTCATCCGCGCCGCGATCGACAAGCGTCACGTGCAGCCCGACACCAGGATCGCCGGGGCGCGCGAGGTTGCGTTCTTTCCGCCCATGACGGGCGGCTGAGACCGGAGGCGCAATGGCCGATACCATCCGCCTGCAACGCGAAAATTTCGACGCCGCCGCCGAAGCCGCGGCGCTGACCCGCGCCAGCACCAACGTGGGCGCAGTGGTCACCTTCACCGGCATCTGCCGTGGCGCCGAATCCGGCGAGCCGATCGCAGCCCTCACGCTGGAGCACTATCCCGGCATGGCGGAGGAGGAGATCGCCCGCCACGTCGAGGAGGCCAACACGCGCTGGCCGCTGCTCGGCGTCACCGTGATCCACCGCTACGGCCGCATCGAGCCCGGCGAGAACATCGTGCTCGTGGTCACGGCCTCGTCGCACCGCGAGGCGGCTTTCGCCGCGGCCGAGTTCCTGATGGACTACCTCAAGACCCGCGCCCCGTTCTGGAAGCAGGTCGAGAGCGCGAAGGGCAAGGACTGGGTCGAGGCGAAGGGCGCCGACGACGCCGCGGCGGATCGCTGGCGTAAGGGCCGGCAGGCCGCGGAATAATCCGCCGGATGCGCGGGTTTATCCGTCAGTGCTGCGGGAACAAGGACCACCCATGATCCGGGCGATTGCGATTGTTGCGGGCACGATCGCCTTCGCGGCCGGCGCGCTGGCCAGCGACCGGGTTTCGTATTTTCCGGTGAAGCAGGGCTCGCGGCCCCACGACGTCGCGGTCGGCGCCGACGGCAAGGTCTGGTATTCGGGGCAAGGCAACGGCACCTTGGGGCTGGTCGATCCCAAAACCGGGAAGGACGAAAGCATTCCGATCGGAACCGGCTCGTCGCCGCACGGCGTGATCGTCGGGCCGGACGGCTCGCCGTGGCTGACCGATGGCGGTCTCAATGCGAATGTCCGCTACGACCTGAAGACCAAGAAGTTCGATTACTACGCGCTGCCGCCGCAGATGCCCTACGCCAACCTCAACACCGGCGTGTTCGACAAGGACGGCATCTACTGGTTCACCGGGCAGAACGGCGTGCACGGCTACGTCAATCCGAAGACCGGCAAGCACGAGAGCTGGAAGTCGCCGCGTCGCGGCACCTATGGCATCACCGTCACGCCATCGAACGAGGTGTGGTACGTCGCGCTCGCCGGCGACCACCTCGGCAGGATCGACAAGGCCACCGGCAACGTGACGATCGTCGAGCCGCACAAGAAGGGCGCCGGCCCGCGCCGCGTCTGGACCGACTCCAAGGGTTTGCTCTGGGTTAGCTTCTGGCACTCCGGCGAGGTCGGCGTGTACGACCCGGCGGCCAAGACTTGGAAGACCTGGCTGTTGCCGAGCAATCCGGGCAGCGGCTGCTATTCGGTTTATGTCGACGAGCAGGACAAGGTCTGGCTCACCGACTTCATGACCAACGCGATCGTCCGCTTCGATCCCAAGACAGAGAAATTCGAGAGCTTCCCGAGCAGCCAGCGCGGCGCGCAGGTGCGCCAGATGCTGGGCCGCCCCGGCGAGGCGTGGGGCGCGGAATCCGGCAACAGCCGGCTGGTTGTGGTTCGCTATTAACGCTGGCGGCTCGGGCCGCCTTGCATCCGGCCGCGAAATGCTACATTTGCCGCGTCATGACGCAGGCAACCACTCGCCGCCGTTTCCTGCAGCTCGCTGCCGGCTTGCCGTGCCTCGCCGCAACGAGCCGTCCCGCTTTGTCGCGCGATGAAGCCCTGATCGGGCGTCTGATACGCGAGGCCCGCATCCATCCGCAGATTTACCAGCGCATGGATTTGATCTCGCGGGCGCTGCTCGGCATCCGCTACCAGGCCGACACGCTGATCGGTAACCCCCGGCAGCCGGAGGTGTTCGTCGTGCGCGCCGATGCGTTCGATTGCGTCACCTTTTGCGAGGTCGTACTGGCGGCCGCGATGGCCCGCGACCTCCAGACCTTTGAAAATTCGCTACGCACCATCCGTTACGAGAACGGCAAAGTGGAGTGGAGCGACCGCAACCACTATTTCGCCGAGTGGATCAGGCGCGCCAACGAGAAGGGCATCGGCCGTCCGGTGGAAATGCAGCCGTCGATCACGATCGACAAGATTGTGAACTGGAAGGACCAGGGCCGGCGCCGGGTGTCGATTGCGGCGATCCCGAGAGCGACGTTCTTTGCCAACCGGCACTTGCTCGAGGCCGGTGACGTGATCGGATTCGTTTCGCAGCGGCCCAATCTCGATTTCTATCACACCGGCCTGATCGCATTCGGCAAGAACAACGAGGTCCTGCTGCGCCACGCCTCGCAGAGCCGCCGCCGCACCTTGGATGAGAGAATGGAAGTCATTCTTCGACGCCAATCAGGTGAGCCACGTCACGCTCACGCGTGCAATCGACCCTGCATAAGCTGGAATAGCGCTTTGAAACGAAAGCGCACAGCGCGCAAGAGCCGGACGCGGGTTGCGCGCCATCATGCACCCGTTGCGGTGAGCGCGCTGGTGCGCACAGCCGCCGCGCGGCTCAAGCGGGCCAAGGTCGTGTTCGCTCACGGCACCACCGATCCGGTGGCCGAAGCCGCCTTCATCGTCGCTGAGACGCTGAAAATCCATCCAGATCGCGTCGAGGCGCTGGCCGGGCGGCGCGTCACCGCCGCGCAGCAGCAGGCGATTGAGGCGCTGGTCGCGCGGCGCATCGAGACCCGCAAGCCGGCCGCGTATCTGTTGAAGCGCATCTACATGCGCGGCGTGCCATTCCATATCGACGAGCGCGCGATCGTGCCGCGTTCCTACATCGGCGAAATTCTGGACGACGAATTGTTCGAGACGCTGATTGATCCGGGCAAGGTCGAAACCGTGCTCGACCTTTGTACCGGCTCCGGTTGTCTCGCGATCCTCGCGGCGATGCGGTTTCCGAAAGCCAAGGTCGACGCTGCCGATCTGTCCAAGGACGCGCTCGCGGTGGCCCGGAAGAACGTCGCGCTGCACCGGATGCAGCGCCGCGTCCGGCTCGCGCACGGCGACCTGTTCGCGCCGCTGGCCGGCCGGCGCTACGATCTGATCGTGTCCAACCCGCCCTATGTCGACGCCAGGGGCATGCGCGGCCTGCCACCGGAATGCCGGCACGAGCCGGCGCTGGCGTTCGACGGCGGCAAGGACGGCATCGCGGTCGTGCGGCGGATCATCGAGCACGCCGGCCGCCATCTCGCGTCAGGCGGCGGGCTGCTCTGCGAGGTCGGCCGCTGCCGCCCCGCACTGGAGCGCGCCTATCCGCGGATGCGGTTTCTCTGGCTCGACACCGAAGCGAGCAGTGGGGAGGTGTTCTGGCTGGATGCTGCCCAACTCAGCGTCATTCCGGGGCGCCCGCGTTAGCGGGCGAGCCCGGAATCCAGACGTGGATTCGGAGTTGCGTCTGGATTCCTGATCGCGCCCATAGCGCGTAGAAGACGCGCGTGAACGCGCTTACGGGCGCGTCCGGAATGACGAATCCCGCTACGCCGCGGCCTGCTTACCCTTGGGCTGCACTTCGGCGGTGTAATCGTCCATCAGCTTCATCGTGATGGTCGCCGGCGTGAACTTCCACTGCGCGATCTCGGCGACCGCTGTCACCTCGGCCGCAGTGCCGGTGATGAAGCATTCGGTGAAGCCCGAAAGCTCCTCCGGCATGATGCGGCGTTCGATCACCTCGATGCCTTGCTTCTTGGCAAGCGCGATTGCCGTCGCGCGTGTGATGCCGGACAGGAAACAGTCGGCGGTCGGCGTGTGGATCTTGCCGTCCTTGATGAAGAAGATGTTGGCGCCGGTGCATTCCGCGACGCGGCCCTGCCAGTCCAGCATCATCGCGTCGGCGTAGCCCTTGCGCTCCGCAATGTGCTTCGAGATCGTGCAGATCGCGTAGAGCCCCGCGGCCTTGGCAAGCACGGGCGCGGTCTTGGGATCGGGCCGCCGATACTCGGCAAGGTCGAGTTGGATGCCCTTGAGCCGCTGCGCCGGGTCGAAATAGCTCGGCCATTCCCAGTTGGCGATGGCGAGATGGATCTTGTTCTGCATCGCGGTGACGCCGAGCGCTTCAGAACCGCGCCATGCAATGGCCCGCACGTAGCAGTTCGGCATGCCGTTCTTCTCGACGATCAGGCGCTTGGCGGCGTCGATCTCCGCGGCGGAATAGGGGATTTCAAAGTCGAGGATGCCGGCGGAGCGCTTCAGCCGCTCCGAATGCTCGGTGCACTTGAAGATGGCGCCGCCGTAGGCGCGCTCGCCCTCGAACACGGCGCTGGCGTAGTGCAGGCCGTGGGTCAGCACGTTGATCTTGGCGTCTGCCGTCGAAACCAGCTTGCCGTCGAACCAGATCAGGTCCGGGCGTTGGTCGAAGGGCACGGCCATGGCATTCCCTCCTGCATGGGAGCCGATTTGGCCCCTCAATCGCCGCTTTTGCTTCGCGGCTCAAGTCCCGATATGTTTTGGGACCGAGCCATGAGAGCGCGCTTCCCGAAGCGGTTCAAGACAACCGCCAAACCGAAGTAGGCGGTACGATCCTTTCGTGAAGTCGCCTCTTTGGGTAACAATAAAACCTAAATATGTCAATATGGCTGACGTAAATTTGCCCCTCGCCAATCGCCCCGCGTCGGCCTCGGCGGAGGCTGCTCAGTCGGCCGAGCCGATCTGGGACCTCATAGAGCTGCTGTTCTTCGCCTACCGGGATTTCGTCAGCGACCCGGACGACGTGCTGGCCAAGTTCGGCTTCGGCCGGGCGCACCACCGCGTGCTGCATTTCGTCAACCGGCACCCCGGCATCAAGGTTGCCGACCTGCTCGACGTGCTCAAGATCACCAAGCAGTCGCTTGGCCGCGTCCTCAAGCAGCTCGTCGACGAGGGCTACGTGGTGCAGAAGGAGGGCGAGAATGATCGCCGCCAGCGCCTGCTTTTTGTCACCCCGAAGGGTGAGACGCTCGCCATGAAGCTGGCCGGCCTGCAGACCGAGCGGATCGCGAAGGCGCTGTCCGAACTGGGCCCGAACGCGCACGAGCAGGCCCGCCGCTTCCTGATCGCCATGACCGACGCCGACGGCCGCGACGGCGTGCAGACGCTGATCGCGCGCGCCGACCGCATGCGGCGTCCGCGGCCGTGACCCCACTGGGGGAATGATGACCCCTGTTCCGATTCCGGTTCCCCCCGCCGACGACGCGCCGCATCTGCTGGTGGTCGACGATGACCGCCGCATCCGCGACCTGCTGTCACGCTTCCTTGCCGGCGAGGGTTATCGTATCTCGACTGCGGACTCGGCGGCTGCCGCGCGCGCCAAGCTCAGCGGCATGAGCTTCGACCTGATGATCCTCGACGTGATGATGCCCGGCGAGACCGGCTTCGAGTTCGCGAAGTCGATCCGCACCACGTCGAGCGTGCCGATCCTGATGCTGACGGCACGCGACGGCGCGGAAAGCCGCATCACCGGGCTCGAGATCGGCGCCGACGATTACGTGTCCAAGCCGTTCGAGCCGCGCGAGCTGTCGCTTCGCATCGCCAGCATCCTCAAGCGTGTGCGGCCCATGGCAACGCCGCCGCAGGAGTCGCTGCGGTTCGGCGAATTCGTGTTCCACATCGGCCGCGCCGAGCTTCGCAAGGGGGACACGATGGTGCGCCTCACCGACCGCGAGCGCGAGATGCTCCAGGTGCTGGCCGCCTCGCCCGGCGAAACGGTGCCGCGCATGGCGCTCGCCGGCAACGGCGGCGCGGTGAACGAGCGCGCGGTCGACGTGCAGGTCAACCGGCTGCGCCGCAAGATCGAGCGCGACCCGGCCAACCCGCTGATCGTGCAGACGGTGCGCGGCATCGGCTACCGCCTGGTGGTGTCGTCGTGACGACGCTCGATCTCGGCATGGCGCGGCTGCGCTCGGCAGCGAACCGGATGTCCACCGGCTGGACCCGCTTCGGTCGGCTGGTGAAGGCGATCATGCCGAAGGGCCTGTACGCCCGATCGCTGCTCATCATCATCGCGCCGATGGTGATTCTGCAGTCGGTGGTGGCGTTCGTTTTCATGGAACGGCACTGGACCCTGGTGACGCAGAATCTTTCGGCCGCCGTGGTGCGCGACATCGCGGCGCTGATCGAGCTGTCCAAGACGCAGGCGCAGGACCCGGAGCAGGCGCTGGTCAAGAAGATCGCCCTGGAACGGCTCGGCCTCGTGGTCGATTTCCTTCCCGTCGCGGACATGCCGCCGCCCGGGCCGAAGCCGTTCTTCTCGCTGCTCGACCAGGCGCTGTCGCGCGAGTTGCGCCGCCAGATCGGGCGGCCGTTCTGGACCGATACGGTCGGCCGCTCGGCGCTGATCGAGGTTCGCATCCAGCTCGACAACTCGATCATGCGGGTGCTGGCGCGGCGCAGCCAGGCCTATGCGTCGAACTCGGAGATTTTCCTGCTCTGGATGGTCGGCACGTCGCTGGTGCTGCTGACCGTCGCGGTGCTGTTCCTGCGCAACCAGATCAAGCCGATCCTGCGGCTCGCCGACGCGGCGGAGAGCTTCGGCAAGGGCCGTGACGCGCCGAACTTCCGTCCCCGCGGCGCGCGCGAGGTGCGCCGCGCCGCGCAGGCGTTCCTGGAGATGAAGCAGCGCATCGAGCGCGCCATCGAGCAGCGCACCGCGATGCTGGCCGGCGTGTCGCACGATCTGCGCACCGTGCTGACCCGCTTCAAGCTGGAGCTTGCGCTGCTCGGCGACGTGCCCGAGGCCGAGATGCTCAAGAAGGACGTCGACGAGATGGGCCGCATGCTCGAGGCCTATCTCGCCTTCGCGCGCGGCGACGCCGGCGAGAACGCCGCGCCGACCGACATGGCGGCCTTCCTCGACGAGCTGAAGGCCGATGCCGAACGCAATGGCCATAAGACCAGCGCGATTTTCCACGGCCCGCCGATCGTCACGGTGAAGCCTGCGGCGTTCAAGCGCTGCCTCGCCAACCTGGTTTCGAACGCGTCGCGCTACGCGCCGTCGATCGCCATCACCGGCCACCGCGACCACCGCTGGCTGACGGTGACGGTCGACGACGACGGGCCCGGCATTCCCGCCGCGATGCGCGAGGAGGTGTTCAAGCCGTTTCTGCGGCTCGATGACGCGCGCAACCAGGACGAGGGCGGCACCGGACTGGGCCTCGCGATCGCGCGCGACATCGCGCGCTCGCACGGCGGGGAGATCACGCTGAGCGACAGCCCGCTCGGCGGATTGCGGGCAGCGGTGAGAGTTCCTGTTTAGGCCGCCGCGCGTTCGCGGCCGCGGCGCCCGGTCCGCCGCGAGCGCTGCGTCATGGCGCGGGCCCGCTCCGGCAGCTTGCACAGGTCATCGAGCATCCCGGCAAAGCGCTGGCCGCGCGCCAGCTCGCGGTCGAGCGCGGCGAGCGTCCTGGCGTGGCCGTCATCGTCGTCGTCGGCCCAGGTCCGCAGCACGTTGGCGAACAGCAGCGCCAGGCCCTGCGCGCGCAACATGCCCTTCGGCCCGGATGCGCTGATGTCGGCGGCGGTCAGCATCCATTGCTGCGAGCGCACCGCCAGCCCATTGAGCGCCAGCGCGAGGCCGGGATTGCGCGACGCCGAGCGCAGCAGCGAGCGCACCGCCTCCTTGTGCGGATCGAGGATCTCCAGCCGCCGCATGAGCACGTCGAACAGCCGCTCGCGCGGCGATTCCTCCGCCATGTCGGCATCGATGCCGGCCAGCACCGCGCGGTCGGTTTCCTTGATGTGGGCGGCGAGGATCGACAGCGTGGATGCGAATTCGGCGCGCAGCTCGGCGAGCGACAGCTTCGCGTCGGAGGCGATCTGGGAGAGGCCGATCTGCTCGAACGGATGCTCGGCCAGCAGCGACATCAAGCTCGCGATCGCTTTGTCCCGGTTGGAGCGGCTGCCTGCGCCGGCCTCGGCGGCGCGCGAACTGGAGCGGCGTTTGGACTTGCGGGCCATGACTGAACTCCTGAAGCTCTGAACGCTCGATATATGCCTTCAATCTAGGCCCTCATCCGGGCCGTTCCAAGGCGCGGATCGCCGCGTCAGCCCGCCAGTTCTCGCCCGCGCTTGGTGGCGGCGGCCACCGCCCGGGTCATCAGCGGCTCGACGCCGTCCTTGTCCATCAGCACCGCCAGCGCGGCGGCGGTGGTGCCGCCGGGCGAGGTCACGTTGGCGCGCAGCGTCGCGGCATCGAGCGTCGAGCGATGCAGCAACTCGCCGGAGCCTGCCACGGTCGCCCGCGCCAGCCTCGCAGCCAGCGCCGGCGGCAGTCCAGCCGCGGCGCCGGCGCGCGACATCGCCTCGGCGAGCAGGAACACGTAGGCCGGGCCGGAGCCCGACACCGCGGTGACGGCATCGATCAGATCGTCGTCGTCGATCCACTCCACCGCGCCGATGGCGGACAGCAACGCGTGCACCAGCTTGCGGCCGGACGCGCCGACCTTGGCGTTGGGCACCGCCACTGTGATGCCGCGGCCGATCGCGGCCGGTGTGTTCGGCATGGCGCGCACGATTGCCGCGCCCGGCAGCGCCTGCTCGAGAAACTTGAGCGTTCGCCCGGCCATGATCGACACCACGACGGTCTTAGGTCCGACCAGCGCGGCCAGCGGCGGCACCGCGTCGGGCGCGACCTGCGGCTTCACCGCGACGACCAGCGCCGCGACGTTGCCGATCTTGCCCTTGGGATTGATGCGCACGCCGCGCCGAGCCAGCGCCTTGATCGACTTCCCCGGCTGCGGGTCGATGACGACGACCTTGCTCGGCGGCAGCTTGAGCGCGAGCCAGCCGTCGAGCATGGCGCCGCCCATCTTGCCGGCGCCGACCAGGACGAGGGTGCCGGGAATGGAGGCGAGGGAGTTTGGTTTCGCCGATTTCCGTTTTTTCGATTTGGCCATGACCGTTCAACCCGTCATGGCCGGGCTTGTCCCGGCCATCCACGTCTTACGTTGTATCAGGAAAGCAAGACGTGGATGCCCGGCACAAGGCCGGGCATGACGTCGATAGAGCGGAATTGAAGTCTAAGCCTCGCCCGAGGTCTCGAACATGGCGGCGTCGAGCGCCGCCCGTGCCGGCTTGCCGGCCCAGACCACGAACTGGAATGCCGGGAAGTAGCCTTCGCAGGCCTCCAGCGCGGTCGACAGCACCGACTGGCACTGCTGGTTCGACGGCTCCAGGCCGCCCGACAGCACCAGCGCGTGGCGGAACATCACCATGCCGTCCTTGATCCAGAGGTCGAAATGCCCGACCCAAAGCTGCTCGTTGATCAGCGAGATGAGCTGCTGGACTTCGCCGCGGCGGCGCTCCGGCACCTTGAGATCGAACGCGCAGGCCAGATGCAGCGCCTCGATGTCGTTCATCCAGGTGAAGGAAACCTGGTAGTCGCTCCAGCGCCCCGCGATCAGGATGGTGATCTCGTCGTCGCCCGCGCGCTCGAACGACCAGTCGTTCACCGAAGCGATGCGCTCGACCACATCGAGGGGGTTGATTCGTGATTCTTCGGATAGACCGCTGAGGGCCATGCCGTCTCCACTTCGCCGTTGGAGTAGGATTGATGCGCACGACACACGCGCTCGCCACGCAAAGACACGCCCCGCCAAGGGATCGACTTTGACGCAGCACCGGCTCACGAACTCAGGGATTGATCGGCACGAAGCGAATCACTTCGCCGTTCGAATATAGCCACCCGGAGTCGGCGCGCAACACACCGTTCGTGGGTCGAAGTCTTTGAAGAATCGTGGTGATTCGGGCAACTGTGGAAAACTGGTCATCCACAGCGTTTCGCGAAGTTGACTCTCGTGCCTGGAAGAGTCCGTGGAATCAGTCGTCAAACAGGCTTGAAACCAACTCTTCCTTCGCGGTCCGCGCGATCGCTTCGCCGATCAGGCTGGCGATCGGCAGCACGCGGATGTTCCTGGCGCCGCGCACGCTATCGGTCGGCTGGATCGAATCCGTGATCACCAGCTCCTTGAGCCGCGAGCCGGTGATGCGGGTCACCGCTCCGTTGGAGAGCACGCCGTGGGTGATATAGGCATAGACGTCGGTGGCGCCGTCCTTGAGCAGCGCCTCGGCCGCATTCACCAGCGTGCCGCCGGAATCGACGATGTCGTCGACCAGGATGCAGGTGTAGCCGCGCACCTCGCCGATCACGTTCATCACCTCGGATTCGCCGGCCCGCTCGCGCCGCTTGTCGATGATGGCGAGCGGCGCGTTGATGCGCTTGGCGAGACCGCGGGCGCGCACCACGCCGCCGACGTCGGGCGACACCACCATCAGCTTGCCGAGGTCGAAGCGCTCCTTGATATCGCGCACCATCACCGGCGAGGCGAACAGGTTGTCGGTCGGGATGTCGAAGAAGCCCTGGATCTGCCCGGCGTGCAGATCGAGGGTGAGCACCCGGTTGGCGCCGGCATGGGTGATCAGGTTGGCGACCAGCTTGGCCGAGATCGGCGTGCGGGGGCCCGGTTTGCGGTCTTGCCGCGCGTAGCCGAAATACGGGATGACCGCCGTGATCCGGCTCGCCGACGAGCGCCGCAGCGCGTCGGTGATGATCAACAGCTCCATCAGGTGATCGTTGGCGGGATACGAGGTCGACTGGATGATGAACGTGTCGGCGCCGCGCACGTTCTCCTGGATTTCGACGAAGATTTCCATATCCGCGAAGCGACGGACCTGGGCTTTCGTCAGCGGCGTTTTCAGGTAGGCCGCGATCTGTTCGGCGAGCTGGGGATTCGAGTTGCCGGCGACGAGCTTGATCGCTCCATTCCTCGCCGCCATCGGTATCTCCCACGCCACGCGGCCAACGCCACGGCCTCGCCCGCGTCCTGATAACAAGCAAGGGGAACCCCGGCAATACGGGGGTTTTCGTTGTCCCGAAGCTTTTTGGTGCGATTTTACCGGGGGTTAGGCGAAACGGGTGCGGCAGCGGCAGCGCGCTCCCTGTCCCGCATAGCCCGTCGAAGACGGGCGTGAACGCCCTTATGCTGGGAGAGGGTTGGGGTGAGAGGAGTTCCCAGAGCGCATCGCGCGAAGATCCGTGTCGCTCTACTACCGCTTCGCCTGGGCGATCTTTTCGATCGCCGCGGAGCTCTTGTTGAGAATGTCGATCACCTGGGCGCTGTAGCAGCCGCGGACCTTGGAGGTTTCCTTCACGATGTCCTGCACCTCCTGCGGGTTTCGCAACGAGCCCTTGCGAGCCGCCTTCTGCGCGTCGGCAAGCCGCTTCTGCGCGGCGAGGGTGTTGTCGATCACCGCCGGATCGCTCGAAAACTGAAACCCCTTCGCCTCGCAGACGCATTTCTGCTCAAGCAGCGTCTTCTTGACCGTGAGGCAGGAAATCTTCTCCCGGTGGTCGACCGTGTTCTTGTCGGTGGCGAACGGAAGCGCGCTGCCCCGGATCGTCTGCAGGCGGTTTGCGCACTCGCCCATCTTGGTGTTGGGCCCGCCGGCCGCGACCTTCGTCTTCGCCAGCTCGGCGATCTGCGTGTTGAGCGCCTTCATTTCCTCTTTGTGCGCGGTCATGCACGCGATCAGCGCCGGGGCAGGGTAGGCCGGATGGGACAAGAGCAGCACGCCCGCAACAGCAAGGACGTGCGATATGACTTTGCGGTTCATCGTCATCACCAGGTTCGCAATCGAATCTGGCCGACGATAGCGGCCGCGGGCTCAGCCCGCCAGCGCGATGGCGTTGACGTGCCGCCCATAGTCCGGCTCGGCG
The DNA here is from genome assembly GCA_963711955.1 of uncultured Alphaproteobacteria bacterium. Taxonomy (GTDB): domain Bacteria; phylum Pseudomonadota; class Alphaproteobacteria; order Rhizobiales; family Xanthobacteraceae; genus Z2-YC6860. Next base: position 67,464 of record CAVQGC010000014.1, read on the forward strand.
CGATGCGTGGTGCGGCGGTAGGAGTAGAACCGCGCCGGGTCCGCGTAGGTGCAAAGCGCGAGGTTGTCGATCGCGGCGAGGCCGAGCCGTTTCAGCCGCGCCACGACGTAGCCCGGCAGGTCGAACATGGAATGGCCGCTCTCGCCCGGCGCGAAGAAGCGCGCGTTGTCCGGGTCCGACGCCACGAACGTCTCCACCAGCTCGGCGCCGACCTCATAGCTCGGCTGGTGGATCATCGGCCCGGCCGCCGCGACGATGCGCGCGCGCGAAGCGCCGAGCCGCTCCATCTCCGCGACGGTTGCCTCCAGCACGCCGCCGAGCGCGCCGCGCCAGCCGGCGTGCGCCGCGCCGATCACCTGCGCCTGCGGGTCGGCGAACAGCACCGGTCCGCAATCCGCCGTCGAGACGCCGATCGCCAATGCCTTCTCGCGCGTCACGATGGCGTCGGCATGCGGCCGCGTCTCGTGGCTCCACGGCTCGCGCGCTTCGACCACCTTGGGCGAATGGATCTGGTAGCAGGTCAGCAACCGCTCCGGCCTGACCGCGAGCGCCTTCGCCATGCGCGCGCGGTTCTCGTCGACGTTGGCGCGCAGGTCCTTCGAGCCGACGCCGCCGTTCAGCGAGGCATAGACGCCGTCCGAAACGCCGCCGTCGCGGGTGAAGAAGCCGTGGCGGATGCCGGGCAGCGCGGCGAGCGCGGGCGCTTGCAAGGTCTGGGCGTGCGTCATGTCAGCGGACAAATCCGGGCAAGGCTGCGATCTTGGGATCGGTGAACGCGATCGCCTTGAACAATTTTCCCATGCCGGTGCGGCCTTCGCCTGTCAAGCGCGCGACCGCGACGTCGATATCCTTGGCCTTGTCCGGCGTGACGGCGGACTTCAGCGCTGTGGCGCGGCGCTCGATTCCCATGCGGCGCAGGAATTCGGCCTGGTCGAGCGGGCCGTGGGCGCGCACGCCCATGCTCTCGGCGGCGAGCCGCAGCGCCTGGAAGTCGACGTGCGCGGTGAGGTCGACCTGGCCCGGCGTGCCGAGCGGGTCGGCGAAGCCGTGCCGGCCGACCGCCTGCATGGTTTCGCCGATCGCGCTCTCGATGTGGCCGTAGTCCACGATCAGCGCCGCACCGCCCTGGCGCATGATGCGGCGTCCGAGCTCGAGCGCCAGGTTGTCGGTACGCCACTCGAACAGCGAGCCGATCGGCGCGTCGCGCACTGCCGGCGTCAGCAACTGGTCGAACAGCGGCATCGGCTCGTCGGCGATGCTGAAGGCGAGATTGCCCTTCTCGTCGATCCCGACCATGCGCTCGTACCAGCCGTTGATCTGCTTGACGGCCTGGTACACCGGCAGCGCGTCGAAGAATTCGTTGGCGAGCACGATCGCGGGGCCGTCGGGCACCTCGTCGAAGCTGTCGTGCCACAGCTTCGGCACGTCGATCCCCTTGAGCATCTCCTCCTGGCGCGCGCGCAACGCCGGGCTGATCTCGATCAGGTGGACGACCAGCGCGGCGCGGAACGCCGGCACCACGTTCGCTGCGCGCATCGCGTCCAGCATCAGCGTGCCGCGGCCGGGACCGAGCTCGACGAGGCGCACGTTCTCCGGCGCGCCCATCGCCTGCCACACCGACGCCGCCCACAGCCCGGCCAGCTCGCCGAAAATCTGGCTCACCTCCGGCGACGTGACGAAGTCGCCGGCGCGGCCGAACGGGTCGCGGTTCATGTAGTAGCCGTGCTCCGGGTGGGTGAGGCAGAGCGCCATGTACTGCCGCACCGGCATCGGCCCGGCGAGGGCGATGCGGCGGCGGATTTCGGCTTCGAGCGGGGTGGGGGCCATGCCACGACAGTGTAGCAAACGATGCGCCAAACGGGCGTCCGGCCGGAGCCGCGGTGCATAACACTACGGCTGTTTGGGAAAAAGCCGGCTTGTGGCCAGGACGGCGAGCAGCGCCCCCGCAAGCTGCGCGGCGATGAAAGCCGTGACGTTGACGGGCGCGATGCCGGCGAAGGTGTCGGACAGCGACCGCGCGATCGTCACCGCCGGATTGGCGAACGAGGTGGACGCGGTGAACCAGTACGCCGCGGTGATGTAGAGCCCGACCGCGTAGGGGATCGCTGCGCGGTTCGACGACAGGCAGCCGAAGATCGTCAGCAGCAGCCCGAACGTCGCGACCGCTTCCGCGAACCACTGGCCGCCGCCGGTCCGCACCGTCTGCGACGCCTGCCACAGCGGCAGATCGAACATCAGGTGCGCCGCCAGCACGCCGGCGATGCCGCCCGCGATCTGGCAGGCGATGTACACCGCGGCGTCACGCCATGTCAGCTCGCCGCGCCATGAGAACGCGAGCGACACCGCCGGGTTGAAGTGCGCTCCCGACAGCGGGCCGAACATCAGGATCAGCACGGTAAGCATCGCGCCGGTCGGGATCGTGTTGCACAGCAGCGCCAGCGCGGCGTTACCGCCCGCCAGCCGCTGCGCCATGATCCCGGAGCCGATCACCGCCGCCAGCAGGAACGCGGTGCCGAGCGCTTCCGCCGCCGCGCGCCGCGCCAAGCTTGCGGTCACTGCGCGTCGGCCTTCGCGGCCGTTCCCTGCTTGCCGATCTCGCGCAGACGGTGCTGCAGCGTCAGCGTGTCGAGCGAGGCGATCGGCAGCGCGACAAAAATGCCGATGCGCTGGTTGAGCATCCGGTAGGCGTCCTTGAAGGCCAGCGCGATTTCGGCGTCGCTGCCCTTCGCTTCCGCCGGATCGGGAATCCCCCAGTGCGCCGTCATCGGCTGGCCGGGCCAGAACGGGCAAGTTTCGCCGGCCGCGTTGTCGCAGACCGTGAACACGAAATCGAGCGGCGGCGCGCCGGGCTTGGCGAACTCATTCCAGGACTTCGAGCGCAATTGCGCGGTGTCATAGTCGAGGCTCTTCAGCAGCGCGAGCGTGCCGGGATTGATCGCGCCCTTGGGCTGGCTGCCCGCGCTGTGCGCGCGGAATTTGCCCGCGCCGATCCTATTCAGGATCGCTTCGGCGATGACCGAGCGCGCGGAATTGCCGGTGCAGAGAAACAGCACGTTGTAGACGCGGTCAGGCATGGACGCTCCTCTTTCGTTTGACGGGTGCGCCGGCGCGGCCGGCCGGCAGCGGCGCGCAGATTTCCGGCCGGCCACCGCAGCAGTCCTTCATGAGAAAGCCGATCAGGTCGCGCAGCGTGCCGGTGTTGGCGCTGTACAGGATCGAGCGCGCCTCGCGCCGCGCATCGATCAGCGCGGCGCGCTCCAGCTCCTTGAGATGGAACGAGACGTTGGACGCGGAAACGCCGACCTTGTCCGCGACCTCGCCCGCCGCCACGCCGTCCGGCCCGGCGCGCACCAGCAGACGGACGATGGCGAGCCGCGTGTCCTGCGAAAGGGCGGCAAAGCCGGCGAGCGCCTGGTCTGCGTTCATAATTCAATAATCCTTGAATCGTTGAAATGAAAATAACGCCGCCGCCGCGCGGAGTCCAGAGCCCTCCGGCGGCGGCGCGATGCCGGCGCTTGGTCTCACCTCGACGGTGGAACGAATACGCCGGCCGTGCATTAAAAGCCTGACGGCGCGTGACGACATTGCGCCTCTCCAAGCTCCGGTCGCAGGGATCGGAGCTTTTTGAATCGCAGGTGTCACATGTCTCCTCTGGCCGTCGAATCGGAACGCAAGGTCGCCCGCCTGGTCGCCTACGCCGCGGGCACGCTTTTCTTCACCCTGATCGGGCTGCAAGCCTGGGCGCTTGGTTAGGACGCGTTAAGCAAATCAGACAGCGCCGAACTCGCGCTTCCCCTGGCCACCGCGGTCATGCTCCGATAGGCAAGCGATTAAATGAAAAGCCCCGGCGAGGACGCGCCGGGGCTTTTTCTTTCTGTCGACGCGCGGGCTGTCAGACCCGACGCATCTTTTTGTACTGGCCCGGCGGCATGCCGCGGCCGCGCCAGCCAGTCTTGCGTCCTTGGCTCCAGCCGTACGGCCGAGCGCCTTTCTTCTTCGCTTCGATGATGTCGCTTCCCGGCATCGCGGTGGCGGCCGCGATCGGCAGGGACACAAAGGGACCGGCCGACGCAGGTGCTGCGAAAAGTCCGGTTAGAGCCGTTGCAACCAAAAGGGCTTTCATGACATTTCTCCTTGGACGTCAAACAAGCCGTTCAGGGCGAGGTTTGTTCCGGACGCACTGCAACATTGTCCTCCGACGGAGATCCCATGCGGACATCCTTGAAAGCGCTTGTTGTCCTTGGTTTTGGCGCCGCGCTGATGTTGCCAGCCGCGCCTCCGGCCCTGGCGGCCAATCTTGATCTGACACAGCCGAGAAAAGTGGTCCGCGTCGTCAAGCGGGTGAAGGTTGTCCGGGTGCGGACTGTGCGCGACTACGACGGTACGCCCATCGTGATCCGGGTCGCCCCGCCGTGGTTGCAGCGCGACGCGTCACGCCTGCTCTATGAAACCGTGCCGGCGCCGCGCGCGGTGCCGCGGACTTATCTCAATGGACAGCCGGTGATGCCGACCACCGCGGTGTTGAGGCGGTACCGGCTGATCCGCGTCGGACCAGCCGTTTGAGCCTTTGCCCTACGGCGCAGGCGGCGCACTTGTTTTTCGAAGATGACGGCCGTGAATACGGCAGCGCCGAAGGCTCACGCAGCAAAGCCCGCCTCACGGGGGCGGGCTTGGCTGTAGCAGATGGCTGCGATCGTCACGGTGAGCACGAGGCTCGAAGCAATCGCGATGTACGGGGTGAGCAAGAGTGCCTGCATCAACATCGTGTTCTCCAAGGCTGTTGGCTCAACAACAGTTCGCGGAGTCGTTCGTTCCGAATTTTTTCGTTAACGCGCGTTAACGCCTGTGGCGTCTTAGGCCAATGACCTCCGGCCCGAAAGAATTCACCTGACCGCAGGCGTCGCCTGCGGTCAGGTGGCAATCGTCGGGACTACCAGAAGCGGTAGCCCAGGAACTCAGGCGCGACGTTGTTGTCGCGGTGCCGTCCGCCCAGGCTCGCTCCCGCGCATGCAGAAGCCAGGCTGATCAGCAGCGTTGCCGCCGCGACAAACCCGGCGATCAGCGCGGCCTTGCGCGCCTTGTCGGCGGTCTCGCGGGCCTTGATTTCGAGGTCGCGTGCTTCTGTCACCGCGGCATCGACTCGGCGCTGCGCCTCGGCTTCGGGAAGCCCCGTTCGGCTGGCGACGACCTGAGTCAGGTAGTCGCGGTCGCGGGCGGCGAACGCGCGGTTGTTGATCGTCGCCGTGAAGATACGACCCGCTTCCGTGCGAAGGGCGTCCACGTCCTGCGCGGGCTGCGCGGCCTGCGCTGCCGGCATCGCGGGCGCCGCAGCGGTGCCGCCAGCCGGGCGAGGCGCCGGGCGCAACAGCAGATCCACCGCATAGTCGGTGGGACTGGTCGCCAAAGGCCCGGTTCCCTTGGCCGCGACACCGGACGCCGCACCGGCGGCCACCGTCGCGCCCGATTGCGCCAGCGTGCCAAGCGCGCCGGCACCGGTCATGCCCAGGATGAGCGCGCCCATCACGACGCCGGTCGCCCAAACCATGAAGCCATGCGCGCCATCCCGGAATTGGTGTTCAACCAGGGTGGAGTCGACCCACGACGCGCGGAGCCGCCCGGCGAGATAGCCGCCGGCGGCGAAGCTGATGATCTGCACGATTGCCATCCACAGCCCAACCACGATGGCGACCGTCACCGCCGATGCGCCGGTGTTGGGCCAGGGCGACGTGATCGAAAGTCCGATGGCGCCTCCGAATGTCAGGAACAAGAACGAGAGGGCCGCCGCTCCGACGGCGCCTCCGAGCACCGGGCCCCAATCGAGGTACGGGGCGCGAACGGCCGATGCGACGCCGGCAATGGGCTGTGCCATGGTGCTCTCCCCCTCAACGCAGGCCGATGAGGGAGAGCACGGCCATGATCACCACGATCAGTCCGATGAGATAGATGACGCCGTTCATTGTTGCCTCCAAAGAATATTGTGTGAAGAATTGTGTGTTGGGTTACTTCGGCATTTGGATGGTGAGGCTCGGGCCTTTGCTGCCGCCCAGGTTTCCGGTCGCCATCAACACCGCCGCCCCAACAAAGACCACGAGAATGGCGCCCACCAGGACGCCCAAGACTCCGCTCGCACCGCCGCCACCGTCAGCCATTGATCGCCTCCACCGCTTGAATGGGCACATCTCAGCCCTGCCCGGAACGCGGGGAGACATCTTTAAGTTCCCCGCGAATGCCGGCCGTTTTAAGTTCCCCGCAAATGCCGGCCGTCAACCGCAACGGTTAGGGGTGATGGCGTCAACGACTCTTGGCCGCAGTGGCGTCAAGCGTTCTTGGCGGCGATATCATCAACCGCAGTGTCCGTTCTGCGCGGCGGCGGCACGCCGGCCGTCACCCTGGCCGCAGCACCGGCCGCCGCATCGCCTGCCCTATCAACACCGCCCCCGCGATCATCAGCGGCACCGACAGCAGCATGCCCATGGTCATGCCGCCCCACAGGAAGCCGAGCTGCGCATCGGGCTCGCGGAACAGCTCGCAGACGCTGCGCGCCAGGCCATAGCCGAGCGAGAACGCGCCGAGGATCAGCCCCGGCCGCTGCAGCGCCCGCGCGCGCACCATGACGGCGAGCACCGCGAGCAACACCGCGCCTTCGAGCGCCGCCTCGTAGAGCTGGCTCGGGTGGCGCGGCAGCGGGCCTGCGCCGGGAAACACCATCGCCCACGGCACGTCGCTGGCGCGGCCCCACAGCTCGCCGTTGATGAAGTTGGCGAGCCGGCCGAGCAGCAGGCCGATCGGCGCCACTGCGCACACCACGTCGCCCAGCGACAGGATGGAGATGCCGCGCTTCCAGGCGAACGCCATCACTGCGACGACGCAGCCGGCGAAGCCGCCGTGGAACGACATGCCGCCCTGCCAGAGCTGCAAGATCTCCAGCGGGTGCTCCACGAAGTGCGCCGGATTGTAGAACAGCACGTAGCCGAGCCGGCCGCCGAGGATGATGCCGAGCGTGACCCACAGCACGAAGTCGTCGAAGTCGGTGACGCTGATCGGCGCTGGTCCGCCCCACAGCCGTTCGTTGCGGATGATGGCGCGGGCGTACAGCCAGCCGAGCAGGATGCCGAAGATGTAGGCGAGCGCATACCAGCGGATCATGAACGGGCCGATCGAAATCAGCACCGGGTCGATGGCGGGGAACGGAAGCGCGAGGAGGGGCATGGGTGACCCCTACCATATTCTCAGGCTCTCGCCGCAATGGATCGTCTCAGCCATCGACCGTCGTTCAGTTGAAGCGCGCTTGGACCGTTTTGCCGTTGGGCGGCGTGATCTGCACCACGCCTTTCGGCGCGCCTGGCAGCTCGCCGCCGGCCTTGCCGGACAGCCGCGACTCGCCGGCAGGCTCCAGGACGATCCGCTGGCTTTTGCCTTCCACCACCAGGATCGCCAGACCTTTATGACCTGCGGCGCGGACCGCCTTGTTGTTGTGATCAGCCAGGTAAACGTCGACCAGATCGGACTTGGCCACCAGTCTCGATATGATATTCGCCGGCTTCGACTGCGCGGCCGCCATGTTGGCTCTACAACGTCCGTTGCAAAGCCGGTCATTCGCCAACAACAGGATCGATCGACAGGCGCGCCAACAATTCTCGGTATCATTTTTGTCTCCTTGCGATGGATCAGTAGGATGGAGCGGAGGGTATCGCCGCGCCCACCGCAGTCGTGTCGGTGTGAGCGGCGGTGCGCAGGCGTTCAACCGCCGCGCGGCCGAATTTGAGAAGCAGAATCGGGGTGAGGAATGCGTCGAGCGCCGTTGCGCTGACCAGCCCGCCAAAGATTGTCACCGCGACCGGATGCAGGATTTCCTTGCCGGGTGTGGCCGCGTCGATCATCAGCGGGATCAGCGCGACGCCGGCGGATAACGCCGTCATCAAGACCGGCGTCAGCCGCTCCAGGCTGGCGCGCATGACGAGGTCGCGGCCCCAGGGCATGCCTTCGTGGAGCGTCAAATTGATTGTATGGCTGATCTTGAGAATGCCGTTGCGGGCGGCGATCCCAGTGAGCGTGATGAAGCCGACCATGCTGGCCACCGACAGCGGCTGGCCCGCAAGCCACAGCGCCACCACCGCGCCGATCAAGGCCAGCGGCAAGCTGCCCATGACGATCAGCGCCAGCACCGCGGAACGGTACCGGCTGTAGAGGATGGCGAAGATCAGCGACAGCGATACGATGGAAAGAATGCCGATGGTGCGGCTCGCCTGCTCCTGCGCCTTGAACGTGCCTTCGAGGGTGGTGAAGGAACCGTCTGGCAGTCTGAGGGCGCTCAGGTCGTTGCGGATCGTTTCCACGATCGCCGTGGCATTCGCGTTGCCCACGATGTTGCCCGACACGACGATGCGGCGGCGGCCGTTCTCGCGCAGAATCTGGTTGGGTCCGTCGGTTTCCCTGATGTCGGCGATCTGCCGGGCCGGCAGCCATCCCGCCGGAGTTTCGATCAACAGGTCGCCGAGCCGCTGCGTGGTGCGGAGCTGGTCCGGCAGCCGCACCACCACGTCGAAGCTGCGATAGCCGTCCACCACGCGCGAAACGACGCGCCCGTTGGATAGCCGGCTCAACCGATCGATGACGGCAGCAGGCTGCACGCCGTAAAGCGCCGCGCGGCCGTAGTCGACGCGGATTTCGAGCTGCGGGATGCGGACCTGCTTCTCCACCTGCACGTCGGCAAGGCCGGGGATGCGCACCAGCTTGGCACGCAATTCCTCGGCGGCGCTGCGCAGCGCATCGAGGTCGTCGCCGAAAATCTTCACCGCCACGTCGGCGCGCACCCCGGACAGCATGTGGTCGAGCCGGTGCGAGATCGGCTGGCCGACGTTGATCGACAGCGGCAGCACCGCGAGCCGCGACCGGATATCGGCGACGATTTCGGTTTTCGAGCGCCCGGCCGGCTTGAGATCGATTTCGAGGTCGGTGGAATGAACACCCTCGGCGTGCTCGTCAAGCTCGGCTCGGCCGGTGCGGCGGCCGACCGACTTGACCTCCGGCACATCGAGCACCAGGCGCTCGGCGATGCGGCCGACCCGGTTGGACTCCGTGAGAGAGACGCCCGGATTGAACGCCAGATTGATGGTGAAGGTACCCTCGTTGAACTGCGGCAGGAACGCTCGCGGCAGCAAAAACGCGCCGGCGGTGGCGCCCGCGACCGCGAGCAAGGTCAGCAGAACGACGGCGCGGCCCCGCTCCAGGGCGTGTTGGAGCGTCCAGCGGTATGCGCGCTTGAGGCCGCGCACCAAGGGGCTTTCGCGCTCGGCGAGCCGCTTGAGCCCCGGCAGCATATAGTAGGCCATGACCGGCGTGAGCGTGATCGATACGACGAGGCTGGCCAGGATGGCGACGATGTAGGCTTGGCCGAGCGGCGTGAACAGCCGCCCCTCGATGCCGGTCAGCGCGAACAAAGGCACGAACACCAGCACGATGATGACGCTGGCGTAGAGGATGCCGGAGCGAACCTCCTGCGAGGCAGCAACCACCACGTCGAATACTGAACGCGGGTTGCCGGCCGCGCGGTTCTCTCGCAAGCGGCGGAAAATGTTCTCGACATCCACCACCGCGTCGTCCACCAGCGCGCCGATGGCAATGGCGATGCCGCCGAGCGTCATGGTGTTGATGGTGAGACCGGCGAAATAGAAAACCGACGCCGTCGCCAGGATCGAAACGGGTATCGCGGTCAGGGAGATCGCGGTGGTGCGCCAGTTCAGCAGGAATGCGAACAGCACGACGGCCACGACGATGGCAGCCTCGACGATCACGCTCTGCACGTTGCGGATCGACGTCTCGATGAAATTCGCCTGCCGGAAGATGATCTGGTCGGCCTTGATGCCGTGCGGCAGATGCGCGTTGAGGCCGGCAATGGCGTCCTCAAGCTGCCGGGTCAACGCGACCGTGTCGACATTGGGCTGCTTCTCGATCGAGACGACAACGGCGGGCCTGGCCATGTAGCCGCTGTCGCCGCGCCTGACCTTGGGCGCGTAATCGACGCTTGCCACCTGCCGCAGATAGACCGGCTTGCCCTCGACCTTGGCGACCACGATGTTGCGCAGGTCGTCGAGGCTGGTGGTGCGGCCGATGTTGCGGATCAGGTACTCGCGCGCATGCAGGTCGGTAAACCCGCCTCCGGCGTTGGTGCCGAATTGCGCCAGCGCCCGATCCATGTCCTGGTAGGTGACGCCAAGGGCGCGCAGCGCGGGCGGGTGCGGCGCGACGCGATACTGCCGCACCTCGCCGCCCATCGGAATGACCTGGGCTACGCCCGGAATGCTCAGGAGCCGGGGCCGGATCGTGAAGTCCGCGACTTCGCGCAGCTCCATCGGCGTGGCTTGGTCGCTGGTCAGGGCGATCATCAGCACCTGGCCCATGATCGAACTGATCGGCCCCATGTGCGGAGAGATATTCGCCGGCAATTGATTGCGGACGAGACCGAGGCGCTCCGAGATCAGTTGACGATTGCGGTAGATGTCGGTGCCCCAATCGAACTCGACATAGACGATCGACAGGCCGACGCCTGACACCGAGCGCACGCGCGTCACGCCCGGCACGCCGTTCATCTGGGTCTCGATCGGGAAGCTGACCAGCAATTCGACCTCGGGCGGCGCGAGGCCCTCGGCTTCCGTCATGATCGTGACGGTCGGACGGTTGAGGTCAGGCAGCACGTCGACCGGCAGGTGGAATACGCTGAAAGTGCCGAACACCACCAGCACCAGGCTGAGCGCCAGCACCAGAACCCGGTTGCGGAGCGACTGCGTGACGAGGAACGTGAACATGGCTGTTCCCCTCTCACCGCACGTGGTCGAGCAGTTCGGCGCCCTGCACCACGACGCGCTGCCCCGGATCGATGCCCGCAGAAATCAGCACGCGTTCGCCATCGAGCGGCTCGACGTGAACCGACCGCTGCTCGAACTGCTCGGCAGCGGTGTGGACGTAAACGACGTCCTGCCCATTCGCGCTCCGGACAAGACTCGCACGCGGAATAGCGATCCCGCGTTTTTCCTCGCCGGTCTTCGCGAACACGGTCACGAATTGCCCGGCGCGCAACCCGTCGATCGCGCCGGTGACCGAGAAGTGGATCGGGATCGATTGGCTGCGATCCGCCAGACCCGCTCCGCGGAACGCGAGCGGCAGCGTCCGCCCGTTCGGCATGGTCGCGGACGCGCTCTGCGCGGGCGCCATCACGTCGAAGCTCAGGGCTTCGACCCAAAGCCGCGTGGGATCGATGATGTGGAAAATAACGGCGTTGGGCTGGGCCATCTGGCCTGCGATCGGCGTGCCCTCGGCGATGACACCGGACACGGGAGCGACCAGCGCCTCCGTGGTTCGGCGGATCGTGTCGAGCGCGCTGCGCCTATCCTTTAAGCCTTGCAGCTCAAAACGGGTCTCTTCGAGCTGCGCCAAGGCGACGGCGCCGGTCGTCGCCAAACGCTCGTAACGCGCCAGCCGGCGCTGGACGATGTCGATCTGTTGATCCAGTTCGCCCTGACGCTGGCGCATGTCGGATACGTCGATCGCCTGCATCGGAGGCGTCACCTGAGCGAGCACGTCGCCCTGTCGCACCGCTGTGCCGAGACGAGGAAATCCATCCGGCGGCGCCGACAGGCGGCCGCCGACGGAGGTCTGGACGTAACCGCTGGCGTTGGGATCGGGAATGATCCGTCCCGGCAGTTCGATCGAGCGAAGATGGGAGGCGGATTCGGCGACCACCGTGCGCAGTCCGAAGATGCGCTGGATCGGCTTCGGCACGAACACCGCGCCGTTGGCTGCGCGCGCTGCGCGGTCGGTTCCGATGTCGGTCGGGGCCGGCGCCTCCTGCGCCTCTGCGTTGCCGCTTGCGGCGGCCAATGCTCCAACGAGCAGCAGCGCGGCCGCTATCCGGCGCCGGCGCCCGAACGACATCAGTGCGATGCCGAGCACTACGCCAGAATCCTGCCGCCAATGCGACCGCAGGCTGCAACAGGGCCGATGCCCGAGCGGCCCATCCGCCCGATGCCGGGGTTGCGGAGGCGCGATCGGGGATGTCGATACTCAACGGCAGCACGTCGACGGCGCCGTCCGCCGTGACCGTGACGATCAGGTCGACGTGGCCCGGCTTGGCGAGCCACGGCGCGTCGAGCCGATAAAACCCGTTGGCCGCCGTGGCGGGTGCCGATCCATGCGGCGTCTCGACCTCGATGCTTGCGCCTTGCACCGGCTCGTTGGTCGCGAACCTGTCGAGATAGATGACAAGCTCCGAGCCTTGCTTCGAGCCTGCGCGATCGCAACCAGTTCGAACGCGGACGACGTGGCTTCGCCGCGGGGTGCCGCATCGGGTCGCGCCAGCGCCGCTTGCGGGCCGTGGTCATGGCCTTCGTGCGCGTGGCCCGGACCTGCGCCCGGCGCCGCAGACAGAACCGCCGCGCAGAATGCGCCGGCAATGGCAAATCGCATGGCAAACTCCTTCGCCGTCGAACGGAATGCGGTTCAACAGGCGCACGCCCTCGCGGGCGCGACGCCTTGAACGTCAAAATCGATTCAGGCGAAGGATTTGGGAGGTCGTCGCAACCGGCCGTCGTGAGGACTGGGGCGCGGAGCGGCGTCGCTGCGGGCGAGCGATGAGCTGTGCAGCGACGGCAAGTAAACCGGCAGGGACGTCAGGACAAAGCCGTGGCATCCGGTGCAGGGACCGCTGGAGCAACAGCCGCGGTCGCCGCAGTCCACATCGCTGGATGGCGCCGACGGCAACGCCGCAGCCGCGGTCACCTCGAGCGGCACGGCCGCCTTGGATGATGGTGCGATGGTCTCATGCCCGGCAGGCCCGGCCGGCTGCGCGTGGACGTGGCCGGCATGCGCCGAGGCACTCGACGGCGCGAGCGAAAGCGCAGCCAGCATGGCTGCCGCTCCCAAAATCCGCACGAATCGCAGCGTCATGGCCATTGTTGCTTATAACATGGAGCGCCGAATTGAGGCAGATGTATTGCCGGTTTGGGTAAATCAACGTGCGCTTTTGGCCAGCCCTTGCGGCCCGCCGCCCGCATCGCCATTCTCCGGTCACCCTGACTTCGCGGAGACGACAATGGCCCAGACCACCAACCGGTTTTTCGACGAAGTCGCGCGGCTGATGAACGACGCGGCCGGCGTCGCCCGGGCGTGCGGCGCGAGTTCGACACCCTGTTCCGCACCCAGGCCGAGCGCATCCTCAACGACCTCGACGTGGTCAAGCGCGAGGAGTTCGAGGCGGTCAAGGACATGGCGCGCCTGGCCCGCGAGGAGAACGAGGCGCTCAAGGCGCGGATCGCCGCGCTGGAGGCCAAGCTCGGCAAGGCCGAGTAGGCGCGGAGTAAGCCGGAACAAGGCCGCCCGAACAGGCCGAGTAGGCCCGGATTCCTTGTGTTTTCGGCTCGGCGCGGCTATAAGCCCGCGGCCTGCGGCTCCAGCACCCCTGGAGGCATGCCGCGGCGTCAATCGAAATCCTGACAGTTCAGTTTCAAGAGGTTTAGTCATGGCGACCGTCAAGGAAATCAAGGCGACGGCGCGTCCGCAAGGCCGGCAAGGGGGCCGCCCGGTCGGAGCGTCGCGCGGGCCGCGTGCCCGGCGTCATCTACGGCGACAACAAGCCCCCGCAACCCGATCTCGCTCGATTACGCCGACCTGCGGCAGAAGATCTATGCCGGGCGGTTCCTGACCACGGTCTATGACATCGAGGTCGACGGCGCGAAGCAGCGCGTGATCCCGCGCGACTTCCAGCTCGATGCGGTGCGCGACAACCCGCTGCACGTCGACTTCATGCGGATCGGCGAGGGCGCGGTGATCCGCGTCAATGTCCGGTGAAGGTCCTCAACGCCGACCAGGCGCCGGGCGTCAAGCGCGGCGGCACCGTCAACATCGTCACCCACTCCATCCCGGTGCAGGTGAAGCCGGAGGCGATCCCGGAGGCGATCGAGGTCGATATCTCCGAGCTCGAGATCAACTATTCGAAGCATCTGAGCGACATCAAGCTGCCGGAAGGCGTGAAGGCGGTGTCGCGCATCGACCTGACGCTGGTCACCATCGTGCCGCCGTCGGGCTACGCCGAAGAAATGCGGGCCGCCGCCGAGGCTGCTGCCGCCGCTGCTGCTGCCGCTGCCGCCGCTGCGGAAGCCGGCGTGGTGCCGGGCGCGGAAGGCGCGCCGGCGGCCCCGGGTGCGGCGCCTGGCGCGGCTCCGCCGCCGGGTGCGGCGCCGGCCACCGGCTGCGCGCTGCTCCGGCCGCGGGCGGCGTGCCGCGCCGCCGCCGAAGAAGTGAGGCGGCGCGCGGGCGGTGAGCCATGCTGCTTTTCGTCGGGCTCGGAAATCCCGGCGCGAGCTATGCCGGCAACCGCCACAACGTCGGCTTCGTGATCGTCGAAGCCATCGCCAAGCGCCACGGCATCGGGCCGTGGCGCCGGCGCTTTCCAGGGCGTGGCGGCGGAAGGTGCCGATCGGCGGCGAGCGCGTTCAGCTGCTGCTGCCCGGCACCTACATGAACGAATCCGGCCGCGCGGTCGCCGAAGCAATGAACTTCTACAAGCTTCTGCTGTCCGACATCGTCGTGTTTCACGATGAGCTCGATCTGCCGCCGGGCAAGGTGCGGGTGAAGACCGGCGGCGGCGTCGCCGGGCACAACGGGCTGCGCTCGATCACCAGCCATGTCGGCAACGACTACCGCCGGGTGCGGATCGGCATCGGTCACCCCGGCGTCAAGGAGCTGGTGCATCCCTATGTGCTGAGCGATTTCGCCAAGAGCGAGCGCGGCTGGGTCGACGCGCTGACCGACGTCATCGCCGACAATGCGGAGCTGCTGGCGCGCGGCCAGGACGCCAGCTTCCAGAACAAGGTGCATCTCGCCATGGCCGCCAAGGGATTCGGCGCGCCCGACGAGCCCGCCGACTGAACGACAGACCGCGACGCAGCAAGGAAACGTGAGAAGAAAATGGGCTTCAAATGCGGCATCGTCGGTCTGCCCAATGTCGGCAAGTCGACACTCTTCAATGCGCTGACGCAGACCGCGGCGGCGCAGGCGGCGAACTATCCGTTCTGCACCATCGAGCCCAACGTCGGCGAGATCGCGGTGCCCGACCCGCGGCTCGAAAAGCTGGCGAAGCTCGCGAAGTCGGCGCAGATCGTGCCGACGCGCTCACCTTCGTCGACATCGCCGGCCTGGTGCGCGGCGCGTCGAAGGGCGAGGGGCTCGGCAACCAGTTCCTCGCCAACATCCGCGAGGTGGACGCCATCGCCCACGTGGTGCGCTGCTTCAAGGACGACGACGTCACCCACGTCGAAGGCAAGATCGATCCGGTCGCCGACATCGAGACGATCGAGACCGAGCTGATGCTCGCCGATCTCGACAGCCTGGAGAAGCGCGTCGACAACCTGGAGAAGAAGGCCAAGGGCAGCGGCGAGGACGCGAAGGAGGCGAAGGAGATGCTCGATCTGGTCAAGCGCTCGCTGGCGCTTGCTGCGCGAGGGCAAGCCGGCGCGGTTCGTCGAGCGCAAGCCCGAGGAGGAAAAGCTGTTCCATCCGCTCGGCCTGCTCACCTCGCTGCCCGTGCTTTACGTCTGCAACGTCGACGAGAGCTCGGCGGCGACCGGCAACGAATATCTCGCGCAAGGTCGAGGAGCGCGCGCAAGCTCGAAGGCGAAGGCTGCGTTGTGATCTCGGCCAAGATCGAGTCGGAGATCGCGGCGCTGCCGCCGGACGAGCGCAAGCACTTCCTGGCCGACGCTCGGCTTGAAGGAAGCCGGCCTCGACCGGCTGATCCGCGCCGGCTACGCGCTGCTTCGTCTCGTGACGTATTTCACCGCCGGGCCCAAAGAGGCGCGCGCCTGGACCGTGACGCGCGGCACCAAGGCGCCGCAGGCGGCGGGCGTGATCCACACCGACTTCGAGCGCGGCTTCATCCGCGCCGAGACCATCGCTTACGACGACTATGTGAAACTCGGCGGCGAGGCCGGCGCGCGCGACAGCGGCAAGCTGCGGCTGGAAGGCAAGGACTACGTGGTCGCCGACGGCGACGTCATGCACTTCCGCTTTGCGACCTAGCTAGCCGCGGCGATATCATCTGATCTCGACGATCTCCGCGTCAGCGTTGCCCGCGCGGACCACGTCGCCGACGCTGCTTGCCGATCAGCGCCCGCGCGAGCGGCGAGACGTATGACAGCGTGCCGCGTGGCGGGATCGGCCTCGTCCTCGCCAACGATGCGATAGGTCTGCCGCCGGCCGTCGTCGCGCAGCGAGCGTCACCGTCGTGCCGAACGCGACCTCGGATGGATTGTCGCGGCGGCGAGACGACCTGCGCGCTCGCGCGCCGTGCGGCCCAGTAGCGCGCATCGCGCGCGATTTGCGCCAGCGCGGCGCGGTCGTCCGCAGCTTGCGCGGCGGCGAGCCGTTCGCCGCAATTCCGTCGAGCTGATCGTCGATCAGCTTTCAGTCCTTCAGGCGTCACCAAATTCGGATGCGGCGAGATCGGGCGGTCGGGCAGCGGCTCGGGCGGTTCTCCGCCGTCCGGCTCTTTGACGAATGCCCGGCTCATGCGCTCAAAAATCGCCGCGGTTGCGGATGGCGCCGAGGTGCTCGTTGATGCGGAACACGATCAGGACGAATTCGGCGGCGATCCGCGCGAAAATGACGCCGACCACCACGCCAAGCAGACTGGCCAGCAGCATGACAAAACCGACGCCAGGGCTGGCGACCATGGTCCCCAGCGCCGAAACAACGCCCGGAGAGTCCGAACAGCACCGTGATGCCGAGCGCCAGCCAGTAGAACAGCTTGATGATCGAAGGCGTGATGAAACGTTCCCACTGGAACAGGTCGCTGAAATTCAACATTGAAATCCTCCTTCCGGCGGAAGCGGCGTGCGGTCAAGGCAATGGAGAATCTATTCGCGTCTGAATTGCGGCACTAGTGTCGCGATTCGGAAGTTCGCTTGAATTCTCAGCAAGCTCCGAAGCGAACTTCCGAATCAAAGCGACACTAGCAACTTACTATTTCTAGTGTCCCTTTGAACCCGAAGTTCGCATAGGCGCCTGCTGTATAGTTGTGCGAACTTCGGGTTCGGGACACTAGAGCGTTCGTCATGTTTTGGTGGCGACCGCGCACCAGTAGGGCTCCGACTGGGAAAACTTTACATCGGTAAATCCCGCCGAACCGAGCATGGCTTCGATTTGAGCGCGCGTAAATCGCTGTTCCAGCCGAGTGCAAAAGCGATCGAACGCATCCGTGCGCATCACGTAGAAAGATTTGTCGCGATAATAGGCGAGTGGCCAGGATCCCGGTAGCCGGCCGCCGGCTTCGAGCGTTCGCGCGACGCGTGCCAGCGGCCAGTACACGGTTGCCGCAATGAACTGGCTTGCCGCAAGGCGCAGGGCATACGGCAAGCGGCTCACCACGAGGCGCACCCATGCACTGACATGCCAGATCGCCCGAAACCAGCGCGGCCGATTGTCGAAGGCATAGTAGAGGTAGATCAGCAGCGGCGCGCCATGCTTGAGCTTGCGCGCGACGTCGCGGATCGCCGCGGCGGTGTCGGGCACATGATGCAGCACGCCCAGCGAATATGCGAAGTCGAGGCTGCCGTCCGGCAGCGGTATCGAATTCAACGCCGGCGAGATGAAAGCTCACGTTCGGAGTGCCCGCCAAATTTTGTCTCGCCGTTTCCAGTGCCAGAGGGCTGGCGTCAAGGACGTGCAGATGCTTCACGCGGGGCGCAACCAGCACCGCCCATCGTCCGCTGCCGCATCCGACATCGAGCCCGACGGCGTGTGGGGGCAGCGCCGGCCATGGGAAAATCCCGAAATAGCCCTCGAATATTTTGGCGCGCTCGTGTGCCGAAAGCTCTTCGCCCTGCCGAAAGGTCGCCCATTCGCGCCCAAAGCCTTCGACGGTCTCGCGGTCGAGGTTGCCTTGGGCCGCCATCGAACCTCGCTCAGGTTTCGGTTTGGTGGATGGAATAGCGCAGTCTAGTGCACGACATGCGCCCTCGAAAGAGCGATGAAAGATACGGTTGACCGCTCCGCGTCGCGTCTCTACGGATCGGCGTCGAAAGCGGAGTCCTCGTGTCCAAGCTCTACTGGGAAGATTTCAAGCCCGGCCGCGTGTTCGAGCATGGGCCGCGGCGCATCACCCGCGAGGAGATCGTCGGCTTCGCCGCCGAGTTCGATCCGCAGCCGATGCACCTCGATGAAGCCGCCGCCCGCGCGACGCTGCTCGGCGGGCTGAGCGCGTCGGGCTGGCACGCCTGCTGCATCCTGATGCGGATGTGCGCCGACAGCTTCGTGCTCAATTCGGCCTCGATGGGCGCGCCCGGGCGTCGACGAGGTGCAAGTGGCTGGTGCCGATCCGGCCGGGCGACGAGCTCACGCCTGCGCGCGACCGTGCTCGAGACCCGCGCCTCCAAGAGCCGGACCGACATGGGCTTCGTGCGATTTCGTGTTCGAGTTGATCAACCAGACCGGCGAGCCGGCCATGACGCTGACCACGTCGCTGATGATGGGCCGGCGCGGCGGCGAAGCGCGGCCGGCATGAAGTTCTTCGAGGACATCGCGGTCGGCGAGCGCGCCGAGCTCGGCCGCCACACCTTCACGGCCGAAGAGATCAAGGCGTTCGCCGGCCGTTTCGATCCGCAGGCCTTTCATCTCGACGAGGCTGCCGCGGCGCGCTCGCATTTCGGCGCGCTCTGCGCCTCGGGCTGGCACACCGCGGCGGTCTGGATGCGGCTGATGGTCGAGCATCAGCGCCGCGAGGACGAGGCGCGCCGCGAGCGCGGCGAGCCGGTCGCGCAGCTCGGTCCGTCGCCGGGATTTCGCGAGCTGAAATGGCTCAAGCCGGTCTATGTCGGCGACACCGTCCATTATGCGATGGAGATCATCGAGGCGCGGCCTTCCAACAGCCGGCCCGACTGGGGTCTAATCACGTTGCGCAACACGGGGGTCAATCAGAAGGGCGAGCCGGTGATCTCGTTCGTCAGCGTGGCCTTCGTCGAGCGCCGCAAGGCGCAAGGGATCGCGCATGAGCGTCGCTGCTCCGCATGCCGCCGAGCCGGCCGCAGCGCACGTGCCACCAAGGCCGAGGAGCGCCGCGCCATCGGCGTCGCCGGCGGCGCGCATGCGCTGCACGACGGCTACACCGACCTGATCTATGTGATGCTGCCGATCTGGCAGGCCGAGTTCGGCCTGGGCTACGCCGCGCTCGGTCTGCTGCGCACCTGCTACTGCGGGCACCATGGCGGCGCTGCAGATTCCGTCCGGGCTGCTGTCCGAGCGGCTCGGCGTGCCGCTGGTGCTGGCCGCCGGCACCGCGCTCGCCGGCCTCGGCTATCTGCTCGCCGGCGCCAGCGTCGGATTCTGCGACGCTGGTGATTGCGCTGCTGATCGGCGGCGCGGGCGCCAGCGTGCAGCATCCGCTGGCTTCGGCGCTGGTGGCGCGCGCGTTCGCCGGTCCGCGCTCGATGAAGGCGCTCGGCACCTACAATTTCGCCGGCGACATCGGCAAGATGACGCTGCCGGCGCTGGCCTCGATCATGCTGGTGGTGCTGCCGTGGCAGCCGACGCTCGCCATCCTGGGCGGGATTGGGCTTGGTGGCCGCGGCTGGCGATCTTTCTGCTCGACGCCGCGCTTTCCCGAAGATGCCGGCGGCTGCCGGCGGCCGAGAAGGACGAAGCGCCGTCGCCGGCGGCCGGCCAAGCTGTCACGCTTCGGCTTTCCGGTGCTGCTGGCGATCGGCATGGTCGACAGCGCCACGCGCATGGCCTTCCTCACCTTCCTGCCGTTCGTGCTGCTGGCGAAGGGCGCGAGCCTGCCGACCGTCGGTCTGGCGCTCACGCTGGTGTTTGCCGGCGGCGCGGCGGGCAAGCTGGTCTGCGCCTTCATCGGCGCGCGCATCGGCGTGATCGCGACCGTCTGCCTGACCGAAGGCCTGACCACGCTCGGCATTCTCGCGCTGCTGCCGCTGCCGCTCGAGGTCGCGCTGCTGACTGCTGCCGGTGATCGGCATCGCGCTCAACGGCACCTCGTCGGTGCTGTACGGCTCGGTGCCGGAACTGGTGGAGCCGGCGCGGCGCGCGCGCGCCTTCAGCATCTTCTACACCGGCACGATCGGCGCAGGCGCCGTCGCGCCGGCGATCTACGGACTGCTGGGCGACGCGGTGAACGTGCCGATCGCGTTGATGGCGGTGGCCGGCATGTGCCTGCTCACGCTGCCGCTGGCGTTGGTGCTGCGTCCGGCGTTGCCGCCGTCCGCGCGCTGATATTCAGTGGCGCGTTACGCGCTATTTCCAATCGCCGAGCACGGCCTGCACCAGCGCAAGCGCCGCGACCGCGGCGGTGTCGGCGCGAAGGATGCGCGGGCCGAGCGACAGCCGCACGATGTTCGGCTGTTTCAGCAGCGCCGCGCGCTCCTCCTCGGCAAAGCCGCCTTCGGGTCCGATCAGCACCGCCAGCGGCTCGGCCCTGGTCGCGTCGGCGCCCATCGTCAGCGGCAGCATGGCGCTCGGCGCGACCCGCGCCGCGCGTGAGCGCGGCAACCGGGTTCGTCACCTCCGCGTCCTCGTCGCAGAACACCAGCAGCCGGTCCGGCTTGCGGGCGGCAAGCATCCGTGCGAACGTGAGTCGGCGCGGCAACTTCGGGAATCGTCAAGGATGCCGCATTGCTCGGCGGCCTCGATCGCGTTGGCCCGCATGCGCTCGAGATTGACGCGGCTGACCTGGGTGTGCCGCGTGATCACCGGCTGCAGGCGCGAGACGCCCATCTCGACCGCCTTCTGCACCATGTAGTCCAGCCGCTCGTGCTTGAGCGGCGCAAACAGGTAATGCAGGTCGGCGGCTGGCGTCTGCGGGCGGACCTGCTCCTGCACCGCGAGCTTGATCGCTTTGCCGGCGACGGCCAGCGCCGCCCGCCATTCGCCGTCGCGGCCATTGAACAGCAGCACCGTGTCGTCGGGCTTGAGCCGCAGCACGTTGCGCAAGATAGTGCGCCTGCTTCTTGCCAAGCGTGATCGTGGCGCCCGGCCGAGAGGCGCTCCTCGACATGAAGCGCGGGGGCTGCGGAAATCGTATCGGCTCACTGCGGTACCCGGATCATAACGGCCTGCATTCGGCCGGGCGCTTTACCCCTCCGGGCCGGCGGCGCCAGGGTCGGCCGGCTCGCCAAGTGCGGCATCCACGATCATTCGCCCGCCGCGCAAATGTCGAATTTTGGCGGTTGGAGTGGGTATGATATGGCTGAATTGGCTCGGAGAGCCTGAGGATCATGAGGCTTCTTCCGCGCAATGGCATTGCTGTCAGCGCTGGCGCTCGCCGGTCTTTCCGAGGCGGCCGCGCAGTTTCCGCCGCCGCCCGGACAGAACGCTCCGGCAGCGCAATCGCAGCCCGTTTCCGCCGCCGCCCGGGTCAGGGCAACGCAGCAGCAGCAATCCAGTCCATTCCCGCCGCCCGGGCCAGGGGCAGCAGCAGGCCAGCCCGTTCCCTAGTCCCGGGCCAGTCGAGCCCGTTCCCCGCCACCGGTGGCTCGCTTTTCACCGGGAGCGGCCGCGCGGCCGGCGCCGCCGCCGCCGGGCGCACAGCCGCCGCACCGTGTGCGCGCAATTCTCTGCCGATCCGCGATCAGGCCGAGAAAGGATGGCGGCGCCATCAAGGCCGCCAGCGACCGCAAGGCGGCGCGCGAGGAGATCTGCGCGCTGTTCAACAAGTTCGTCGGCTCGGAAGGCAAGATGGTGAAGTTTCTGGAGACCAACCAGAAGGCCTGCGGCGTGCCGCCGGATGCCATCAAGCAGGTCAAGACCAGCACGCCCGGATCGATGCAGATCCGCAAGCAAGTCTGCACCGCGGGGCCGGCGCCGCCGGGCCCGAGCCTGAGCGATGCGCTCGGCGGGCCGATCCTTGCCGGACGAGAAGCCGAAGCCCGGGCGCGGCACCTTCGACACGCTGACCGGCAGTCCGCTGGCGCGATGAGCCTGAGATGAGCGCACACCGCCGGACGCGTCGCCGATGCGACCGGAAACTGGGTCGACACCATCGCGCCGGCCTGGATGCGGCCGTACCTGCGGCTGACCCGGCTCGACCGGCCGATCGGCTGGTGGCTGCTGCTGCTGCCGTGCTGGTGGTCGGCGGCGCTCGCCGCCATTCCCGCCGGCAATGGGGTCCCGATCCCTGGCACGTGCTGCTGTTCCTGATCGGCGCCATCGTGATGCGCGGCGCCGGCTGCACCTGGAACGATCTGATCGATCGCGACATCGACGCGCGGGTCGAGCGCACGCGCTCGCGGCCGATTCCCGTCCGGGCAGGTGAGCGTGAAGGCGGCGGTCGTGTTCCTGGTGGCGCAGGCGCTGGTCGGGCTTGCTGGTGCTGGTGCAGTTCAACCGCTTCGCCATCGTGCTCGGCATCGCTTCGCTTGCGCGTGGTCGCGATCTATCCGTTGATGAAGCGCGTCACCTACTGGCCGCAGATTTTCCTCGGGCTCGCGTTCTCCTGGGGCGCGCTGATGGGCTGGGCGGCGGTGTTCGGCCGGCTCGATCTGCCGGCCTATCTGCTCTACGCCGGCTCGATCGCCTGGGTGATCCACTACGACACGATCTACGCCCATCAGGACAGCGAGGACGACGCGCTGGTCGGATCTGAAATCGACCGCGCTGCTGTTCGGCGAGCGCACCAAGCCGGCGCTGCGCGTTGTTCTCGGCGCTGGCGGTGGTGCTGATCGGGCTCGCGGGATTGACCGCCGGCGCGGGCGTGGTGTTCGCGCTCGGACTTGCTGGCGTTCGCCGCGCATCTCGCCTGGCAGATTCAGACGCATCGACATCGGCGATCCGGCGCTGTGCCTGCGGCTGTTCAAGTCGAACCGCGATGCCGGATTGATCCTGTTCGCCGCGCTTGATCTCTGCGACGCGGTGGCAGCGCGCTGCGATGACGCGCGATGGTCTAGTTCCGCGCGATGATCTCGCGCTCGCCGCGATGCACCATCGGCTCGGCCGGCGGCCGGCCGGGCTTGCGCCGCATCAGGAAGCGCGGCCGCCGCCATTTGATGGCGCCGCGGCGCCGGCGGCGCGGCGAGGGCGCACCGACGCGCGACGCTGCCGATGCGTCCGGAACGGCTCGCGCAGCGAGCCGTCGCCCTCGACCACCAGCAGCGGCAGGCCGAGCACGCGGCCCCAGGATTTCCATTCGCGCCACCAGGTCGTCGCCGTCGCTCGCCATGAACAGCGGCACCGAAAGGCCGCGTCGCGGTGCTCGAGCATCACGGCGGTCGCGGCCGGCTCCTCGCCTTCGGCGCGGCAGCATCCGCATGCTGACGCCGCGAAACTCGGCGACCGGCACGCCGACGTTCATGCGGATGCCGCGCACCGCGCGCCGCAGCACGACGCGATCGCGATCGAGCTCGACCTGCCGGATTTGTCCGTCCGCGCCGCCGTCGCGCGCCGCATAGCGCACGGGCAGGGCGAAGGGGTCGAGCCGCAACGCGCGGCTCGACCCGAACGGGGCCCCAACACTCATCTGACGCCTCAAACTCTCCCCGCCGGACTTTTGTGCCCGGTCGTGCCGCGATCATGCCGCAGAGGCGGTCGGAATCGGCTTAAGGGTCCTGGTTAATCGCCGCTAACCCGGGCCTCGATCGCGATCATGATTGACGAGCTGTTGCCGGCTGCGAACGATTTGTCGCGAGAGGCCTTAAATCCAGGCGGAATCGGCATTATCTGATGCGCTTGTCAGCCTGCCGGCGCCCACCTAAACCTGAGCTTCCCGCCATGGATTCCCTGTTCGACCAATCCGCCCTGACCACGCTCGCCGAGCGGCTGGTGAAGGCCGCGCGCGCGGCCGGCGCCGACGCCGCCGACGCCGTGGCGATGCGCTCGGTGTCGCTGTCGGTCGAGGTGCGCGACGGCGCGGTCGAGGAATCCGAGCGCGTCCGAAGGCAACGACATGGGGCTGCGCGTGCTGGTCGGCCGCCGCCAGGCGGTGGTCTCGACCAACGAATCTGCGCGGCGACGGCGTCGCGGCGCTGGCCGAGCGCGCGGTGGCGATGGCGCGCGTCGCGCCGGAGGATCGCGTTCGCCGGGCTGGCCGATGCCGACGCTGCTGGCGCGCAAGCTTTCCCGATCTCGATCTGCTCGATCCCGCGCTGCCGGACGTCGGCGCGCTGGAACAGCTGGCGCGCCGCGCCGAACAGGCGGCGCTTGGCGGTGAAGGGCGTCACCAAGTCGGGCGGCGCTTCGGCCTCCGCCGGCATCGGCGGCATGGTGCTGCTGACCAGCCACGGCTTCTCCGGCGCCTATCTCGGCTCGCGCCACGGCGTGTCGATGACCGCGATCGCCGGCGAAGGCACCGGCGATGGAGCGCGACTACGATTATTCCTCGGCGCTGCATTCTTCCGATCTCGAAGCGCCGGAGAAGATCGGCCGCACCGCCGGCGAGCGCGCGGTGGAGCGGCTCAATCCGCGCAAGGTCTCGAACCCGCAAGGTGCCGGTGGTGTTCGACCGCCGCATCTCGAGCTCGCTGGTCGGGCATCTCGCCAGCGCCATCAACGGCAGCGCGATTGCGCGCAAGACGAGCTTCCTCAAGGACAAGCTCGGCGAGCGGCTGTTCGCGCCGGGCATCAATGTGATCGACGATCCGCTGCGGCGCGCGCGGCCTGCGCTCGCAGCCGTTCGACGCCGAGGGCGTCGCCGGCCGGCGCATGGCGCTGATCGAGGACGGCGTGCTGAAGACCTGGCTGCTCGACTGCGCCACCGCGCGCGAACTGGGGCTCGAGACCACCGGCCATGCGCACCGTGGCGCGTCCTCGACGCCGTCGCCCGGGCCGACCAATCTGCATCTGGAGCCGGGCACCCGGAGCCCGGCCGAACTGATCAAGGACATCGACGGACGGCTTCTACGTCACCGACCTGATCGGCTCGGGCGCCAACATCGTCACCGGCGACTACAGCCGCGGCGCCGCCGGCTTCTGGATCGAGAACGGCGAGCGCACCTATCCGGTCAGCGAAGTGACCATCGCCGGTCACATGCTCGACATGTTCCGGACGCTGCAGCCGGCGAACGATCTGCAATTCCGCTACGGCACCAACGCGCCGACACTGCGGGTGGAGGGACTGACCATTGCCGGCGTCTGAGCCATCGCGTCGGGCCGCCGACCGCGAGCGCCTCGCCGCGGCGGTGCGGGACGGCCGGCGCGATCGCGCTGAAGTTTTTTCGCGGCACGCTTCAAGAGCTGGACCAAGGGCAACGGGCGATTCGCCGGTGTCCGAGGCGGACATCGCGGTCAACGATCTGCTGCGCGAGCGGCTGCCGCGTGGCCGGCGACGGCTGGCTGTCGGAGGAGAGCGAGAACGATCCGGCACGGCTTGACGCGCGCCGCGTCTGGGTGGTCGATCCGATCGACGGCACGCGCGCCTTCATCGCCGGCCGCGAGGACTGGTCGATCTCCGCTGCGCTGGTCGAAGCCGGGCGGCCGGTGGTGGCCGCGGTGTTCGCGCCGGCGACGCGACGAACTGTTTCTCGCCGGCGCGGGCGCCGGCGCGACCCGCAACGGCACGCCGATCCGGGTCAGCGCGGGCTCGGGTCTCGACGGCGCCCGCATCGCCGGGCCCAAGCGCCTGCTGGATTGGATCGCCGGCCGTCATCCGGGGCTCGTTGCCATGCCGCGCGTGCATTCGCTGGCGCTGCGGCTGGTGCGCGTCGCGCAGGCCGAGCTCGATGGCGCGATCGCCGGCGGCAGCGCCCACGACTGGGACCTTGCGGCTGCCGATCTTTTGGTGCACGAAGCCGGCGGCCTCGATGACCACGCTCGACGGCAAGGCGTTGAGCTACAATCGGCCGGAGCCGATCCACGGCGTCCTGGTGGCGGCCGGACGCGAGCGGCACGCGGCGCTGATCGAGCTGATGCGCGCGCATGCGAACCAGCCGGCATAGCTCGCGGCGGCTCGTTAAGCGCGTAGACTCACGCGCGCCCGGGAAGATCGGCGAAGGAAACTGCGATGTCCGCAAATGTCCCGCAAAAGCAACTGCCGCATCTGGTGTTCGGCGGCGAATTGAGCAGCTCGACAAGACCGAGTTCAAGGACCTGTCGAAAGCTCGATATCGTCGGCATCTATCCGAATTACGCGACCGCCTACGCGGCCTGGAAGGCCAAGGCGCAACAGACGGTCGACAACGCGCAGATGCGGTATTTCATCGTTCACCTGCACCGGCTGCTCGATCCGGACAGCACCGGCCCGGCGCGCTGACGGGAGCCGCGGATCGTGTGGAAGCCTTCGCTCCGGCGGCTGACGACCGCTCCCTGGTTCCAGACCGCGGTCGGGGTCGTCGGCGCGGAATATCTGCGTCTGGTCTGGAAGACCAGCCGTTTTGCGTTGGAGCCGCCCGACATCTACGCAGATCGTCAAGCCGGATCTGCCGGTCATCGTCGCGATGTGGCACGGCCAGCATTTCCTGATGCCGTTCATCAAGCTGAAGGATCACCGCGCCAAGGCGCTGATCTCGCATCACCGCGACGGCGCGATCAACGCGGTGGCGGCGCAACGGCTCGGCGTCGAGGTGATCCGCGGCTCCGGCACGCACGGCCAGGATTTCGACCGCAAGGGCGGCACGTCCGGCGTTCAGGGAACTCGCTCACGGCGCTTCAAGAGGGCTACAACGTCGCGCTCACCGCCGACGTGCCCAAGGTGTCGCGGGTGTGCGGTCCTCGGCATCGTCAAGCTCGCCAGCATGTCCGGCCGCCCGATCTATCCGATTGCGATCGCGACCAGCCCGCGGCGTGTGCTCGACAACTGGGATCGCAGCGTCGTGCATTTTCCGTTCTGCCGCGGCGCCCGCGTCGCCGGGACGCCGATCCGCGTGCCGCCCAACGCCGACGATGCTACGCTCGAAGCGGCACGCCATGAGGTCGAAGCGTCGCTCAATGCGGCCACGGCGCGCGCCTATGAGATCGTCGACGGCACAGGCGGGGGCGGAACGCGTGGCTGAACGACTGCCGTTGACGCTGCGCGCGTACCGGCTGCTGATGTCCGCGGCCGCGCCGGTGGCGTCGATGGTGCTGTCCTACCGGCTCAAGCAGGGCAAGGAGCACGCGGTGCGCTTGCCGGAGCGGCGCGGCGAGGCGAACGTTCCGCGTCCGCGCAGGCCGGCTGGTCTGGTTGCACGGCGCCAGCGTCGGCGAGATCAACGCCATCCTGCCGCTGATCGAGCGCGTGCGCGCGCGAGATCTCAACGTGCTGGTCACCTCCGGCACGGTGACCTCGGCCGGCGTCGCCGAGAAGCGATTGCCGCCGGACGTGATCCATCAGTTCGCGCCGCGTCGATGTGCCGCAGTTCGCGGCGCGCTTTCTCGATCACTGGAAGCCCGACCTCGCGCTGTTCGTCGAATCCGACCTGTGGCCGTCCATGATCATGGCGGCGTCCGAGCGCAACGTGCCGCTGATCCTGGTCAACGGCCGGCTGTCGGAGCGCTCGTTCAACCGCTGGCGGATGGTGCCGCGCACCATCGGCGCGCTGCTGCGCCGGTTCGATCTCTGCCTCGCGCAATCGACCGACGACGGCGCGCGCTACGCCGGGCTCGGCGCGCCGCGTATCTCCACCACCGGCAATCTCAAGCTCGACGTTCCGGCGCCGGCGGCCGACGAGGACAAGCTCGCCGCGCTTCAGGACGTGCTCGGCAACCGTCCGGTCATCGCCGCGGCCTCCACCCATCCCGGCGAGGAGACCGAGGTCGATCGACGCGCACCGCCGGCTCAAGCACAGCTTCCCGGGATTGCTGACCATCATCGCGCCGCGGCATCCCGAGCGCGGGCAGGGCATCGCCGAAATCGCCAAGGTCGCGGGCTTGACGGCCGTGCTGCGCTCGCAGGACGAAGTTGCCGGGCGCGACGACCGACATCTACGTCGCCGACACGCTCGGCGAGCTCGGCCTGTTCTATCGTCTTGCGCCGATCGTGTTCGTCGGCGGCTCGCTGGTGCGTCACGGCGGGCAGAATCCGATCGAGGCCATCAAGCTCGGCGCCGCTGTGCTGCACGGCCCGCACGTCGCGAACTTCGCCGAAATCTATGCGGCGCTCGACGCCGCGGGCGGCGCGGAGCTGGTGACGGATGCCGGCAAGCTCGCGGTCCGCATCGGCGCCTGGCTGAAGGACACCGAGGCGCGCAAGGCGGTGGCCGAGAAGGCCGCGAAGTCGATGGACACGCTGGCCGGCGCGCTGGAGCGCACGCTCGCCGCGCTCGATCCCTATCTGATGGAATTCCGTCTCGACCGGCGGGCGGACAATGCGTGAGCCGGCGTTCTGGCGGCGTCCGGGGGCGCTGGCCGGGTGCCTGCTGGCGCCGCTCGGCGCGATCTACGGCGCCGTCGCGGCGTGGCGGATGGCGCGGCCCGGCGTGGCAGCGGGCATTCCCGTGCTCTGCATCGGCAATCTGACCGCCGGCGGCGCCGGCAAGACGCCGACCGCGATGGCGGTGGCGCAACTGTTGCAGCGAGGCCGGCAAGCGGCCGTTCGTCCTCAGCCGCGGCTATGGCGGACGGCTCGCCGGCCCGGTGCGGGTCGATGCGCAGGCGCATGGCGCGGCCGATGTCGGCGACGAGCCGCTGCTGCTGGTGCGTGTCGCGCCGACCATCGTCGCGCGCGACCGCGTCGCCGGCGCGCAGGCCGCGCGCGCCGCCGGCGCGGACGTCATCGTGATGGACGACGGCTTCCAGAATCCGTCGCTGCAAAAAGATCTGTCGCATCGTGGTGGTCGATGGCCGCCGCGGCATCGGCAACGGCCACGTGTTTCCCGCCGGCCCGCTGCGCGCGCCGCTCGTCCGCGCAACTGGCGCGCGCCGACGCGCTGCTGGTGATCGGCGCAGGGGCGGGTGCCGACGCGGTGATTGCGGCCGCGCCCGGCCTGCCGGTGTTCCACGGCCGCCTCGAGCCGGATGCGCAGGCGGTCGCGGCGCTGCGGCCTCACAAGGTGCTGGCCTTCGCCGGCATCGGCGATCCGGAGAAGTTTTTCGCCACGCTCTCCGAGGCCGGCATCGACGTGGCGGCGCGGCAGGCGTTTGCCGATCATCACCGCTATCGCGGCGCGGAGGCGGCCGGTCTGATCGCGCGCGCCGGGCGCGAGGGTCTCGCGCTCGTCACCACCGAGAAGGATCTGGCGCGGCTCAAGGGCGAGAGCGAGGTTGCGCGCGCTGGCGGAACAGGCGAGGGCGCTGCCGGTGCGGCTCGTGGTGACCGAGGCGGAGGCGTTCCGCCGGTTGGTGCTCGGAGCGGCGGACTGAAGTCTGTTTCCGCTCGGAATGAGCCGCCGCAGCACCGCCTCCGGCGTGGCGTAGGGCTCCTGCAGGTCCACGCTCCAGTACTTGAGCTCCTCGAGCGGGATCGGCGTGCCGGTCACCGCGCAGCGCACGAACGCGCCCGGCCGGATGATGCGGAAATCGCCGTCGAGATATTTGACCTCGGCTTCTCCCGCCATCGGCGAGGGGCGATCGTAGCGATTGAGCAAGTCCAGGCCTCCGTGACGGCGAATAAGGGTCGGGCCGCACTGTTGTGTGAGCCAAGATAGTCGTTCGGCGGCGGCGGTGAAACCCACTTTTGCTGCGAGAAAATGGCCTTGATTGGCGGCAGGCCTCGCGTAGTTTTCGCTGCAGGAGCCCGGTGATCCATCGATGCGCCTGTTGCTCGCTTTGGCTGCCTGCATGATCCCGGCGCTGGCCTGGGCGGCCGAGCCTGTCCCGGTCGAAATCCCGAACGGCGACAGCCAAGCTGCGCGCCTTGCTCTACAAGCCGGACGGCAACGGACCGTTTGCGGTGGTGATCGGCCTGCACGGTTGCGAGGGGCTGCTCAATGCCCAAGCCGCGCCGTCCGCGCGCTATCGCGACTGGGCGCAGCGTCTGAACACGGCCGGCTTCGCGGTGGTGCTTCCGGACAGCTACGCCTCGCGCGGCATCGCCGGCAGCCAGTGCACGGTGCGAAGCAGCCCGGTGCGCACCGACCGGGAGCGGGTCGGCGACGTCCAGGCGGCGCGCGGCTGGCTGCATGAGCAGGCCTGGGTGGCGGGAGACCGCATCGCGCTGCTCGGCTGGTCGAACGGCGGCATCGCCGCGCTGTGGGCCGTGCGCCCGCGGCTCGCGCCCAAGGATGGCAAGGCCGACTTCCGCTCGGCCGCGGCGCTCTATCCCGGCTGCCGGCGCCTGCTCAACGCGGCGTGGAGCACGCGGGTGCCGACGCTGGTGCTGGTGGGCGCCGCCGACGACCAGATCCGCCCGGCGGATTGCCAGCAGATGGTGGCGGGCGCGAAGGGCCGCAGCGCCCGCGCGGTCATCCATGTCTATCCGGGCGCCTATCACGATTTCGATCATCCGAGCCGCCGCGTGCAGGCGCGCAACGGATACGCCTTCTCGGCCGACGGCAGCGGCCGCGTCCACACCGGCACCAACCCGTCGGCCCGCGCCGACGCGCTCAGGCGCGTGCCGGAGTGGCTGAAGCGGTAGTGACGCACGGCCTCTCCTTCTCGCGGCGATGATCGTCCGAGGTTTCCGGAATTTCCGCTCCCGGAAGTCCGAGGGGATGGAGCGCCGGGCGCTCGCCGCAGAAAATTTGGCCCCGGCGTAGCGCCGGGGCCATGCCGACTAGAAATAAATCGGGCCTACTGCGTGTCGTCCCGCGCCCAGGGGAACAGCACCGCCGGGAAATCCGCGGCATGGCGCGTGCCCTTGGGCCGCGGCTGGTACTCCGGCCGCGGATTGGGATCGGGCTCGACCGCCTTTCGGTAGAGGTGCCAGGTCGCGTGGCCAAGCACCGGCAGCACCAGCGGCAGGCCGAGGAACAGCGGCAGCGATCCGAGCGCCAGCAGCGCCGCGACGATCAGCCCCCACAGCGCCATCGGCACCGGATTGGCGAGCACGGCGCGCACCGAGGTGAGCAGCGCGCCCGCCGCGCCCGCATCGCGGTCGAGCAGCATCGGGAACGACACCACGCTGATGGTCAGCACCGCCAGCGCGAACAGAAAGCCGACGCCGTTGCCGACCACGATCATCGAGCGGCCGGCCGGCGTCATGAACACGTCGTGCAGGAACTGGCCGGCCGACTGCGGCGCCGCATACCCGAAATGCGCGACATAGATCGCGTTCGCCGCCGCGACCCAGATCAGGAAGATCAGCGTCAGCAGGACGCCAAGCGCCACGATCGCGCCGATCGACGGCGAGTGCAGCACCTGGAATACGTCGGTTGCCGACACCTCCATGCCGGCTTCGCGGCGGCGGCTCAGCTCATAAAGGCCGACGGCGGCGATCGGCCCGAGCAGGGCAAAGCCGGCGGCGAGCGGAAACAGCATGGGCAGCACGGCGTAGCCAAGCGTCAGCGCCGCGATCCCCACGCCGATGACCGGATAGATGATGCAGAGGAAGATGGCGTGGCTGGGCATCGCGGAGAAATCGTCCCAGCCTTTTTTCAGTGCATCCCACAAATCGGCCGTCGTGATGCGGCGAACCGTGGGCGCGGACAATTCGGTGTTGGCGCCGACGATAATGTGCGATTGGGCCATGATCGTGCCTCCGTAAACGTCTGGTTTCCGGTCGCGGCATGGCGTGGCGGAGGCGCGCAGAAAGATGGCCTGAGCGGTCACATCGTGCTGCGATCGATCGAATCGATGGTAGCACGCGAAAACAAAATGTCAGCGTTCACGATTTGGGGACCGCGGGTTCCAAAACGGACAGCAACGCTGACGTAGTGAAACTTATCGTCAAACTTTCAAGATGCGGTTGATGGGCCGCGCCACCGCCAGCACCGCCAAGCCGGCGAGCGCGGCGATGATCGCGATCATCATGAAGAAGTCGCTCTTGCCCATGCCGGACCAGAAGCTGCCGAGATAGCCGGCGAGCAAGGTTGCCGGTGAAGCTGGTGGCGAGCCAGACGCCCATCATCATCGAGAGCGATGCGCGCCGGCGCCACCTTGGTGACCAGCGACAGCGAGGTCGGCGAGATGTAGAGCTCGCCGATGGTGAGCACGACGAAATAGGCGAGCAGCCACAGCCAGCTCGCCGTTCCGCCGCCCGCCGAAGCCGCGGCGGCGACCATGATGAGGTTGGCGGCCGCGACATAGAAGCAGCCGTAGGCCATCTTCGCGACGCTCGAGGGCTCGCGGCCGCGCCATCGCCTGCCGCGACCACAGCGCGATGATGAACGGCGTGAAGGCGAAGATCATGAACGGGTTGAAAGCCTGGAACCAGGTGACCGGGATCGTGAACAGGCCGAGCACGCTGCGGTCGGTGTAGCCGTCGGCCCACAGCGCGATGGTGTTGCCGGCTTGCTCGTAGGTGGCCCAGAAGAACGTCACCGGCACGAACAGGACGCAGAGCGCAACGATCGCCGCCATTCGTCGCGGCCGAACGGGCGCGTGTCGCCCGCCTCGATGCGCGCCGTGCGCACGTCCGGCGGCAGCGTTGGCGACGCGAAAAGATAGATCGACAAGCCCGAGGGTCATGCCGACGCCGGCGGCGGTGAAGCCATAGTGCCAGCCGTAGTGTTCGCCCAGCGTGCCGCAGACCAGCGGCGCCAGGAACGCGCCGAGATTGATGCCGACATAGAAGATCGAGAAGGCGCGGTCGCGGCGCGGATCGCCCGGCGCGTAGAGCGTGCCGACCTGCGTCGAGATGTTCGGCTTGAACGCGCCGTTGCCGAGGATGAGGACGAACAGCGCGAACAGGAACAGCGGCTCGTAGGCCATCATGAAATGGCCGAGCGCCATCAGCGCGGCGCCGAGCACGACGGTGCGGCGCTGGCCGAGCCAGCGGTCGGCGATCAGGCCGCCGAGCACCGGCGTGAGATAGACGAGGCCGGTGTAGAGGCCGTAGACGTGCGAGGCGAGCGGCTGCACGCCGAGCGGGCCGAACAGCGATTCGAACACGGCCTTGAGCGTGGCGAAGCCGATCACGGCGTCGGCCGCGTGCGGCTGGAACAGGTGCTTGACCATGTAGAGCACCAGCAGCGCGCGCATGCCGTAGTAGGAGAAGCGCTCCCACATCTCGACGGTGAAGAGGTAGGTCAGGCCGCGCGGGTGGCCGAACAGGTCAGTGTCGGCGCGGGGCTGTGTCATCCACGTGTCCCGGGCGAGCCATAAGCGCGTTCACGCGCTTCAAGACGGGCGCAAGCGCCCTGTAGGACGCGCTGTGGCGAGACCGGGATCCCGGTTTGCCGCCGTGAAAGGAAAGCAACCGGGGTCCCGGTTCTGCAGCGCAGCGTTGCACGCTGCGCTGCGCCCGGGACACGAGAACTGGGTACGTGTCTGCCATCAGCCGAACAGGTTGCCCTGGCCCGGGTCGCCGGACGGGCCGCGGCGCTTGCGCGGCGTCCACGAGGCGGGCAACGCGCGCACGGCAGGCTCGATCGGCGCGGGCGTGGTGCGCACGCCCCCGCCGTCGCGCCGACGCAGCCGTCGGAGAACTCGATGTCGAGCGGCATGCCGGGCTTCACCGAAGCAGCCGCGCGCAGCGGATGACCGGCCTTGTCGCGCACCAGCGCAAAGCCGCGCTCCAGCACGCTCTGATAGGAGAACGCGCGCAGCAGTTGATAGGAGCGGTCGAGCCGCGCCTCGCGCGCCGCGATCAATGCGAGCACCGCGCGGCGCGAGCGCTCCGCGGTGCGCGGTGACGCGCTCGCGCGCCGCGCGAGATGCGGGTGAGCTGCGTGTCGCGATAGGTCTTCAGCGCGGTGGAGAGCCGGTGCGTCGCGGCGTCGAGCCTCAGCCGGCGGCGCTCGACCTGCGACGCCGAGGAGCTGCGGCGACAGCCGCCCGGCAACGCGGGAGAACTGCGTGTGATGGATCTGCGCATTGGCGCGCAGCGCGCGCGGCAGCCGGCTGGCGAGATCGTCGAGGTCCTGGCGCGGCTCGGCCAGCGGGTCTTTCGGCAGCGCAGCGCACCAGCGCGCGAAGCTCGTTGCGGCGGCCCTCCTGGGCGCGCTGCCAGCAGGCCAGCGCGCGGCGCGCCTTGCTCATCAGGTCGGCGATCAGATCGGCGCGCACCGGCACCGCCATCTCCGCGGCGGCGGTGGGCGTCGGCGCGCGCTTGTCGGAGGCGAAGTCGATCAGCGTGACGTCGGTCTCGTGGCCGACCGCCGAAATCAGCGGGATCATGCTGTCGGCCGCGGCGCGCACCACGATCTCCTCGTTGAACGACCACAGATCCTCCAGCGAGCCGCCGCCGCGCGCCACGATGATGAGGTCGGGCTTCGGGATGCGGCCGCCCTCCGGCAGCGCGTTGAAGCCGTTGATCGCCGCCGCAACCTGCTCGGCCGAGCCGTCGCCCTGCACCTTGACCGGCCAGACGATGACGCGGCGCGGAAAACGATCGGCGAGGCGGTGGAGGATGTCGCGGATCACGGCGCCGGTCGGGGAGGTGACGACGCCGATCACCTCGGGCAGGAACGGCAGCAATTGCTTGCGCGCCGGATCGAACAGGCCTTCCGCGGCGAGCTTCTTCTTGCGCTCCTCGAGCAGCGCCATCAGCGCGCCGAGACCGGCGGGCTCCAGCGTCTCGACCACGATCTGGTAGCTGGAGCGGCTGGGATAGGTGGTGAGCCGCCCGGTGACGATCACCTCGAGGCCCTCCTCGGGCTTCACCTTCATGCGGGCGAACGTCATCTTCCAGATCACGGCGTCGATCTTGGCGCTCTCGTCCTTCAGCGCGAAGTAGCAGTGGCCGGAGGAGTGCGGGCCCTTGTAGCCCGATATTTCGCCTCGCACGCGCACGTAGCCGTAGTTGTCCTCGACGGTGCGCTTGAGCGCGGAGGACAGCTCCGAGACGGTGAATTCCGCGACGTTGGCTTTCGAGTCGTTCATGGCGGGAACCTAACACTATTCCGTGGTGGGCTTCACCGGCCGCTTCCAGTACATCGTCGCGGCGGACGCCAGGATGGCCACCGCCATGCCGCCGAGAGTCCGGAGAGGCCGGCGGCCGCGGCGACCAGGCCTGCGCCGAACGGCAGCACGAACTGGCCGAGCCGGTTGCCCATGATGCGCAGCGTGTTGGCGGTGCCGCGGGCGCGCACCTCGGTCATGTCGACCACGATGGTGATGCTCAGCGTGGTGGCGAGACCGAAGGAGAATCCCATCACCACCATGATGGCGTACATGCCGGGCAGCGGCACCGGCACCGCGAGCGCGCCGAACGAGGCGGCGCAGGCGATGGTGCTCGCGATCATCAGCGGCCAGCGCCCGGCCGCGGCGACCATGCGCGCGTAGAACAGCCGCGCCACCATCGATGCGGCGGCGCGCGCGGTAAGCAGCAGGCCGATGTCCTTGACGTCGATGCTCCGCTCCGCGCCGAGCAGCGGCACGTAGATGAGGATGATGTCGGACGCCGAGATCATGATGACGCCGGCGACGATCACCGCGAGCAGCCCGGGAGTGCGCAGCAGACTGGCGACCGGCACCGGCTTCTCGCCGGGCGAGACTTTCGGCTGGTCGGGGCGCGGCCGCATGGTCAGCGAGACCAGGAACGAGACCACCGCGCAGACGCAGGCGACCGTGAAGAGGAAGTGCGTCGGCGGCACGGTGGCCGAGCCGCCGGCCCAGCCGACGATATACGGCCCGGCGCCCTGGCCGATCGCGCCGGCCACCATGTAGTTGCCGAACACCGATTCCATCGCGCGCGGATTTTTCGCGGCGCGCACGCACAGCATCTGCTGGCTCGCCATCAGCATGATGTGGCCGATGCCCATGAATGTCGTGACGACGACGAGTCCCACGGCGCTCGGCCACAGCACGAAGCCGGCCGACGCCATCGCCATGATCGCGGAGCCGATCCAGATCGTCAGGGCGTCGTTGCCGCGGTCGATGAAGCGGCCGACCGGGACCGCCATCACGATCGGGAACGCGGCGAAGGCCGCCGCGATGACGCCGAGCCAGACAATCGACAGGTCGAGTTCGAAAGCGCGGTACGAGGTGGTGATGCGGATGATCGCGGTGACGACCTGCACCAGCACCGTCAGCAGCAGCAGCGGGATCAGCAGCCGGACGTCGAATTCGCTGTTGCGGAACATCTTAATTAGGTTAGCGCATGACGCTCACAACGTCATTCCGGGGCGCGAGCGTAAGCGAGCGAACCCGGGTCCCGCGCTTCGCGCGGTCCCGGAATGACAGCATTCAAAACGCCAGATTGACCATCGGGCCGCCGCGGGTGCGGCAGGCGCGCAGGCAGGCGCGATTTTCGGCGTCGAGCCGGTACCGGCAGGCCTCGACGCCAATCTCCGGACTGAGCACCTGGATGCAGGCGTCATGCCGCCAGCTCGTAGCGCCGGTGCATTTCCTCCAGCACAAGTCCGATTCCCAGACCGCGGCGGCGCGCTTCGAGGCGGGTAGGGGCTGACGTGGACGGCGCCGTGCTTGGGCGGCGGGGGAAACACCACGACCGGCCGGTATTCCGGCTTGTAGGAGTGGAATTGGATGATGCCGAACGGGTCGGCCCGCGCCGTGCCGCAAAGCCCAGCCAACAGCAGCAATGCGGCGGCCAAGATGGCTGACAAGCCTCGGAGCGGTGCGGTCATGACGACAGCAAACCACGCGGCCGGGTGCCGCGTCGAGCCGGGCTGTGGACGCGGTGGACAGCCGCGTGTCCGGCCAAAGGGGCCGTGCTAGGGAATTTCCGGCATGAACATCCTTCTCCTCGGCTCCGGCGGGCGCGAGCACGCGCTGGCCTGGAAGCTGGCGGCGAGCCCGCTCACCGACCGGCTGATTTGCGCGCCGGGCAACGCCGGCATCGCGCAGGAGGCGGAGTGCGTGCCGCTCGACATCGCCGACCACGCGGCGGTGATAGCGCTCTGCAAGGCGAACAAGATCGATTTCGTCGTGGTCGGGCCGGAGGCGCCGCTTTGCGCCGGCATCGTCGACGACCTGGAGGCGGCCGGCTTCAAGACGTTCGGCCCGAGCAAGCTGGCGGCCCGGCTCGAAGGCTCCAAGGGATTCACCAAGGACCTCTGCAGGGCGAACAACATTCCGACCGCGGCCTACCAGCGCTTCACCGCGCCGGCGCCCGCCAAGGACTACGTGCGCCAGCAGGGCGCGCCGATCGTGATCAAGGCGGACGGGCTGGCGGCGGGCAAGGGCGTCGTGGTCGCGCAGACGCTCGACGAAGCGCTCGCCGCGGTCGACATGATGTTCGAGGGCGGGCTCGGCGCCGCCGGCGCCGAGGTGGTGGTCGAAGAATTTTTGGCCGGCGAGGAGGCGTCGTTCTTCGCGCTGTGCGACGGCGAGAGCGCGATCGCCATGACCGCGGCGCAGGATCACAAGCGCGCCGGCGACGGCGACACCGGGCCGAACACCGGGGGCATGGGCGCTTATTCGCCCGCCCCGGTGATGACGCCGCAGATGGTGAGCCGCACCATGGACGAGATCGTGATGCCGACGGTGCGCGCCATGAAGGCGATGGGCG
The DNA here is from genome assembly GCA_963711955.1 of uncultured Alphaproteobacteria bacterium. Lineage (GTDB taxonomy): Bacteria > Pseudomonadota > Alphaproteobacteria > Rhizobiales > Xanthobacteraceae > Z2-YC6860. The sequence continues at coordinate 104,878 of CAVQGC010000014.1, forward strand.
CGCCCTACAAGGGCGTGCTGTTCGCAGGATTGATGATCACGGCCTCGGGACCGAAGCTGATCGAATACAACGCGCGGTTCGGGGATCCGGAGACGCAGGTGATGATGCTGCGGCTGATGTCGGACCTGCTGCCGGCGCTGATCGCCAGCCGCGACGGGCAATTGAAGAATTTCGATCTGCGCTGGTATCCGGACGCCGCGCTCACCGTGGTGATGGCGGCGAAGGGCTATCCGGGCCACTACGAGCGCGGCACCGTCATCGAAGGTCTCGATGAAGCGGCCCGGGTCGATGGCGTCGAGATATTCCACGCCGGCACGCAGGCGAAGGACGGGAAGATCCTCGCCAACGGCGGCCGCGTGCTGAACGTCTCGGCGATGGCGAAGACCGTGGGCGAGGCGCAGGCGCGCGCTTACCGCGCGGTCGACAACATCCGATGGCCCGGTGGCTTCTGCCGCCGCGACATCGGCTGGCAGGCGGTGAAGCGGGAGAAGGGCGGGTAACGCGAGTTACCTCTCGCGGCCAAACCGCTGTCATTGCTCGGCTTGACCGGGCGATCCAGTGTCCTACGAAGGATGGTGATTGCTGGATGCCCGCTGTCGCGCGCATGACACCGATTGTATGAAGCGTTCGAGAAGCAAGGAAAGAAACTATGCAACCGTTGCTGCGCCTGTTCGAAGACACCATCGGCGGCGCCGTTGCCGAGGTGAAGCTGAAGCCGCTGCCGCGCATGATCTTCGTGGTGCACGGCGCAGTGACGGTCGACGGCAAGACATTCACCGATGGCGAGGCCTGGCATGGCGCGGGCGAGGCGGCGCTGGTTCCCGGCAAGGACGGCGTCACGCTGTGGCGCTATGAGCTGGCGCCGCCGGGCGCGCGGCGGCAGCGCGGCGGCCGGACCCGGCGTCACATCGCGCGAGAAGCTCACCGCGGTACTCGACACGCTGCCGAAGGGCGATCTGCTGATGCGCGGCGACAGCGTGGAGTTTCCGCCGGGCGGCTGCGCGTATCTGCACACCCACCAGGGTCCCGGCATCCGCTGTTTGATCGACGGCGGCATCCGCATCGACACCCACGGCCGCTCGACCTCCTATGGGCCCGGCAGCCCATGGTTCGAGGCCGGCCCCGAGCCGGTGTTCGCGCAGGCTGCAAGCGACCGGCCGAGCCGCTTCATCCGGGTCATGATCCTGCCGCGGGCGCTGCTCGGCAAAAGCTCGATCGCGCTGGTCAACGAAGAGGACAAGGCGAAGCCGCGCGCGCAGCAGTACAAGGTTTTCGTGGACGCGCCGATTGAGCTGCCCAAAGGGTGAGCGGGTCGTGAAATCTATGGCGTTTGCTCTAGTGTCCCGGACGCGAAGTTCGTACAATTGTTCAGCAACCACCATTACGAACTTCGGGTCCAAAAGGGACACTAGAATTATAAAGTGCTAGTGTCGCTTTGGTTCGGAAGTTCGCTTCGGAGCAAGCCGAGAATTCGGGCGAACTTCTGAACCGCGACACTAGCGTCAACGCTAGACTGCACGAAAGGCGTTGTCCGGATCGACAGGGGGGAGTCATGGTCAAGCGTAAGAAAGCACGTAAAGCAGCAGCGAAACGTTCTGCCAAGACCGGACGCATTCCGAAAGCCAAGGCCGGGCCGCGCGCCAAGGCGCGAAAGGCCAGGCCCGCCAAGCGGCGGTCCGGCCCGATCAAGTCGGCGATCAGCGCGATAGAGGAAACCGCTGCGCTGCGGGAGCGGCTGGCGGGTCGCAATACTTTTGAGGACTGAGCGCCGCCGCGGCCGCGAACCAATTTATGCTGCGCGCGTTGACTAAGCGCAGGGTGACATCATGAAAAGATCCAGACGCGCCAGGGCCACTGCCGCGCCGGCGATGACCGGCCGGGACGGGGCCATCGACTTCGCTGCCAAGGCCGCGCTGATGCAGCGCGGTCTGGTTTCGGCGGAGGACCATATCTATCGTGTGATCGAGCTGGTCGGCACATCGGAGACCAGTGTCGAGGACGCGATTTCGTCCGCCATTGCCCGGGCCGGCAAGACATTGCGGAATTTGCGCTGGTTCGAGGTGGTGCGAACGAGCGGCCACGTCAACAACGGCGAAGTGAAACACTACCAGGTGACGCTCAAGGTCGGCTTCACCATGGAAGACGCGGCCTAGCGCGACGCGCCGGCCATCGCATCCCAGTCCGGGCTGGGCCTCGCCTCGAACGGCGCGTTCCATGTCGCACAATTGGCGGCGTCGATGACCTGCACCGGGAGGATGATCTCCGCCGGTACGCGCTCGCCTCGCAGATGACGCACGGCGGCCTCGGTCGCGATCTCGCTCATCGCCATGGCGTCGAAATTCGCGGTGGCGAGCATCCTGCCCAATGCGATGGCGGCGACGGCCTCAGGGATGGCGTTGACGCCGGCGACCAGCGGACGAAAGCCGGATCTCACCTGCGCCAGCGCATCGAGCACGCCGAGCGCCATGGCGTCGTTGGCGCAGAGGACGGCGTCAACGCCCGGCCACTGGTCCTTTGCGGCGAGGAACACGTCGCGCGCAGTGGTGCGCTGATATTCGCCTTGCAGCGAGCAGCGCACGGCGATTGCCTTGTGTTCGGCCAGCGAGTCTTGGAAGCCGGCAAATCGTAGGTGGCTCGTCGCGGAGGCGGGCGTTCCCTCGACGATGATGATGGTGCCGCGCCCGCCCATCTTTCCGAACAGATAGGTTGCGATGTCCTTTGCCAGCGCGCGGTCGTCGGAGCCGACGAAGGTGACGCGCCGGCCCACGGTGGTCGGCACGATGATGTTGAACAGCGGGATGTTGGCGGCGTCGAAGCCGAGGATGGCGTCGTTGACCTCCGTTTCGTGGCACGGCACGAACACCGCGGCGTCCGGTTTCTCGGCGATGGCGCGTTCGATCAGCGCGATCTGCTCCGGCACGCTGTCGGGCACCTCAGGCACATAGTGCACGGTGGTCGCGCCGAAGCGCGCGGCGGTGCGGTCGGCGCCGAGCCGCGCCGCGGCGTAGGCCGGATTGGTGCGGTTCTTGGTGAAGACGGCGATGCGCGGCATGCTCACACCGGCTTGTAGGTGCGGTCCATGTCGACGTCGATCAGCATGGGCGCATTGCCCTTGATCGATTGCGCGATGAGATCGGTTGCCTCCTTCACAGTCTTCGCCCGCTCCGCCTTGACGCCGAACGAGCGCGCCATGCCGACGAAATCTATCGCCGGGTCGTTCAACTCCATGCCGACGAAGGTGTCGGTCTGCTCGGCTGCGCCGCGCATCGCCAGCACGCGCTGCTTGAGGATGCGGTAGCTTGTGTTGTTGAAGATCACCCATGTCACCGCCACGCGCGAATGCGCGGCGGTCCACAGCGCCTGCGCGGTGTAGAGCGCGCTGCCGTCGCCGGTTAGCGACACCACCGGCCGGTCGGGCAGCGCGAGCTTGACGCCGATCGCGGCCGGCAGGCTCCAGCCGATGCCGCCGCCACGCAGGCCGAAGAAGCTTTGCGCGTCGTTGCTGTTGATCAGCGAGCGCGCGCCCGGCGCGGACGACAGGATTTCCTCCAGCACCACCGCGTCCTTGGGCAGCATCGCGCCGATCGCCTCGAGCAGCGCGAGCGGCTGCACCGGCGTCTTGGTGGCCAGCGAGCGCGCTTTTGCAACCAGTGTGTCGCGCTCATTTTTCGCGGCGTCAGTCGTCGCCTTGAGACGTGCGTTGGCGGAGGTCTTTGCGCCCGCGGTCATGCGCTGCCGCACCGCGGCGGTGATATCGGGAAGCGTGGCCTTGGGGTCGCCGAAGATGCCGACCTTGGCCGGATAGTTCTTGCCGATCTGCCAAGGGTCGGTGTCGAGGTGGATGAGCGGTAGCCCCGGCGGCATCGGATAGATCTTCGATGGCAGCGACCAGCTGAACATGTCGCCGCCGACCGAGAACAGAAGATCGTGCCGTTCCAGCATTTCGCGCACGCCGGCCTGGCTGCGCGTCACGGCGCCGCGGTAGAGCGGATGCGATGACGGGAACGATGCGCTGTTCGGCACGAATTCGACATAGACCGGCGCGGCGATCGTCTCGGCCAGCGCCGCAAGCTCGGTGAGCGCGCCGCTCTGCGCCACGGCGTCGCCAGCCATGATGACCGGGCGCTCCGCCCTGGCGAGCAGGTCGGCGGCTGCGGCAACGGCCTCGGCGTCGCCGCGGATGCGCGGCGCGACGCGGGTCGGCGTCAGCAGGTCGAGGTCGGCCTCGGCTTTCAGGACGTCGCCGGGCAGCGACAGGAACACCGGGCCCATCGGCGGCGCCAGCGCCGTCTTCACCGCGCGCTGCACCATGCGCGGCAGGTCCTCCAGGCGCGTCACCTCGGCGGCCCATTTGACGAACGGCCGCGCCAGCGTCGGCAGGTCGGTGACCAGCACCGGCTCCTCGATGACGAATTCCAGGTCCTGCTGGCCGGCGGTGACCAGCACCGGCGCGTTCGCCTTCATGGCGTCGTACAGCATGCCCATCGCGTTGCCGAGGCCGGGCGCGGCGTGCAGGTTGATGACGGCAAGCCTTCCCGAGGCCTGCGCGTAGCCATCGGCCATCGCCATCAGCGCAGCCTCCTGCAGGCCGAGCACGTATTTGATGTCGTGTTCGACAGCGAAGGCATCCATCAATTGCAGCTCGGTGGTGCCCGGATTGCCGAACACATGCGTGACGCCTTGCTGCTTGAGCAGTTCGAGGAAGGCGCGTCGTCCGGAAATTACGGGCAAGGGGGTCTCCGCTTTTCGAGAATGCAGTGCAAGGTCAGGACGCTGCCGGTCGATTGAAATACGAAGGCGTCGGCGTCCCGGGCTTCAACGAGACGTGGCTGTGGGTGCACACCCACGGCGCGCCGACCCGCTCGCGCATCAGCGTGGCGGTGGCGCGGCCAGGGCGGTCGAACCGCGTCGTCTTGTCGGCGTGCAGGCCGACGGAATGGAAGATGGCGGCGCCCATCGCCATCAGCCGGTCCGGCGAGATGGCGATCTCCAGCGTGGAGAGGTCGTAGCTGTAGCCTTCCATGGTGGGCCAGACCGCGCGCCACTGCTCCTGTTCGAGCGCCTCGCGTGACGTCATCATTTCGATCTTGGAGCCGAACGCGATGGCGTCCTCGGTGAACAATTCGCGCACCCGCTTGAAATCGACCGCCGCGACCAGGCCTGCCCAGTTCACGAACCAATCGGCGATCGAGCGGCGGTCTTCCTCCAGGACTGGCAGCCGTTTCATTCCTCGCCCCAATGCTTTTCTTGAAGCTTAGCGCGCACCCGGCAGCGATGCTACGCTTGGCGGCCATGCAGAAACTCGACCGCCAGACCGCCTTCACCGGCACCAAGGATGTCGCCGAGCCGCTGCGTTTCGATCCGGCGCGGCTGGAGGCTTATCTCGCGAAAGATGTGCCCGGCTTCTCCGGCCCGCTGACCGTGAAGCAGTTCAAGGGCGGGCAATCCAACCCGACGTATCTCCTGGAGACGCCTTCGCGCCGCTACGTGCTGCGGAGGAAGCCGCCGGGCAAGCTGCTGCCGTCGGCGCACGCGGTCGACCGCGAGTTCCGCGTCATCAGCGCACTGCACGCGCAGGGCTTTCCGGCCGCCGAGCCGGTGATCTATTGCGCCGACGAGAGCGTGGCGGGTACGGCGTTCTACGTGATGGGCTTCGTCGCGGGCCGCGTGTTCTGGAATCCGGAGATGCCTGGCTCCAATCCGGCGGAACGAGCGGCGGTCTACGACGCGATGAACGCCACCATCGCGCGGTTGCATTCGCTCGATCCGGCGAAAATCGGTCTTGCCGATTACGGCCGCGGCGAAAATTACGTGACGCGCCAGGTCGACCGCTGGTCGAAGCAATACCGCGCGTCGCGAGACGCAGAAGATCGATGAGATGGAGCGGCTGATCGAATGGCTGCCGTCGCATCTGCCGCCCGCCGGGCCGGCGCGGCTGGTGCACGGCGACTACCGGCTCGACAATATGATCATCGACGCATCGGAGCCGAAGGTGCTCGCGGTGCTCGACTGGGAATTGTCCACGCTCGGCGATCCGCTCGCCGACTTCACCTACCATCTGATGCAATGGCACATGCCGCAGGAGGACAGCGGCGGCGGCACCGGCTCGCTGCTCGGCTTCGATCTCGCCGCGCTCGGCATCCCGTCGCTCGCAGCGTATGTGGACGCTTACGTTGCGCGAACCGGACTCGATCCGCGGCCGTACCTGACCGTCTATCTCGCCTACAATTTTTTCCGTCTCGCCGCGATCCTGCAGGGCATCGCCGGCCGGGTGCGCGATGGCACCGCGACCAGCGAGCACGCCGCGGCGCGCGGCCTGATGGTGCGGCCGCTGGCGCAGACCGCCTGGCGCTTTGCGCGCGAGGCAGGGGCGTGACAAAAACCGTCGCCCTCGCGCTGGGCGGCGGCGGGGCGCGGGCGCTGTCGCAGATCCCGGTCTTGGAGGCGCTGGACGAGCTCGGCGTCAAGCCGGTCGCGGTCGCCGGCGTGTCGTTCGGCGCGGTGATCGCCGCCGCCTATTGCGCGGGCATGAGCGGCAAGGCGATCCGCCGCGCGGCGATCGCGCTGGCGCATGACCGGGGCGGGGCATTCTCCCGGCTGATGGCGGCGCGCGCCGCCGGCTTGTCGGAGTGGCTCTCGACGCCGTTCGGCAACCCGCTGCTGATCGACGCGGAGAAGCTCTGCGACCAGTTCCTGCCGGGCGGGCTGCCTGACGATTTCGCCGCGCTCGAAATCCCGCTGACCGTCATCGCCACCGATCTGCACGGCCGCAGCGAGGCGGTGCTCGCCGATGGCGCGTTGCGCTCGGCCGTCGCGGCCTCGATCGCGATCCCGGGCCTGATGCGGCCGGTCGAGCGCGACGGCCGCGTGCTGGTCGACGGCGCCGCGGTCAACCCGCTGCCGTTCGATCGCCTGCGCGGCAAGGCCGACATCGTGATCGCGATCGACGCCGCCTCCGGACCGGGCAACGCCGGCGCGGTGCCGGATCCATGGGAGGCGCTTGCCGCCACCATGGCGGTGATCGGCCACGGCATCGTGGCGCGCAAGCTCGCGGACGGCGCGCCCGACCTGCTGCTGCGGCCGAACGTCAGCATGTTCCGGCTGTTCGATTTCTTCCGCGCCAGCGCCATCGTGCGCGCCGCCGATCCGATCAAGGCCGAGGTGCAGGGAGCGGCTGAAGGCGCTGCAATGACAGCGAAACGACAACCGTAAAATTTGAGGCGAATTCTCATTAAAAAAGACCCGAAATGTTGATCGGCGCCGCGTAGAACACACCCATGAACGTGTCGAGCATCGGCATCCAGACCATTCTGGCTGGCAGTGGAATTCAGAGGCAATCGCCCGTCGCGGACACGGGCAGCGAGCGCGACAGCGATCGTATCACTCCGTCCGCACCAATTCAGTCGTCACCGCCGCCGGACGTCGGCCAGGTGCTCGACAAGACGGTCTAGAGCATGATCCCGAAAAGTGGAAACCGGTTTTCGGAAAGGATCATGCTCAAACAGTAAAGCCCGCGCTCACGGCGAGCCGCGCACCACGCCGTCCTTGAAGAACACGCGATACGGCGTCGAGCCCGACATGCTGCCGTCGCGGGAGCGCCATTTGCCGTTGGTGCACAGCGTGCCGCCCTGCGCCGGCACCGCGTCGAACTCGACGGTGTTGTGGAACACCTTGCCGTCCGGCTCGGTCGCGGTGAAGTCGGTCCGGCACTTGTCGCCGACGATCACCGGATTGTATTCGCCGATCATGACGCCGCCGCCGCCGGTCGAAGGGAAGGTGCTCTTGAGCACGCCCCAGCTCCCGTAGTTCTCCTGGTCTTGCGCCGCTGCGGCGGTGATCGCGAAGATGGCCGCCGCGGCCGCTCCGATGCCTGACATTCGCATTCTGGCTCTCCCGAACGATTTGCGCCCCGGACCGGGCTTTCCCGGATACGGGGCGCAGGGGAGAACGGATGCGGGGCGGCGTTCACGAGGCGGTGAACGGCGCCGGGTTTGTCACTGGGCCTGGATGCCGGCGTCCTTGACGACCTTGCCCCACTTCGCGGTTTCCTTCTCGATGTGGGCGCGGAACTCGGCCGGGCCCATGGTCAGTACGAAAGCGCCGCGCTCGGCCATCTGTTTCTGAACGTCGGGCCTCGCCTGGATCGCCGTGACCTCCTTCTGCAGCAGGTCGATGATCGCCTTCGGCGTGCCTGCCGGAACGCCAATGCCGATCCAGTTGCCGCCCTCGTATTCCGGCACGCCAGCCTCAATGAAGGTCGGCATGTCCGGGAACGCGTCGGCGCGCTTGGGCGCGGCGATGCCGAGCCCGCGCAGCTTTCCGTTGTTGAGTGTCCGACACGCTCGACAGCGTCGACATGACGGCCTTGGTGTTGCCGGCGATCACGTCGATGGTGCCGGGCCCGGCGCCCTTGAAGGGCACGTGCAGCACGTCGATTTCGGTGACCGCCTTGAAATTCTCCATGCCGAGGTGGAGCGAGCCGCCGATGCCGCCTGAGGCGTACGGGATGTCGCCGGGCTTCGCCTTGGCGAGCGCGATGAATTCCTTCACGGTCTTGGCCGGCAGATCGGGATGCACCGCCAGGGTATTCGGGCTGGTGACCACCATTGCGACCGGCTCGATGCTCTTCAGCAGGTCATACTTGAGCTTGTACATCGAGGGATGCACCGCATTGGCGATCGACAGGATCAGGATGTTGTAGCCGTCGGGCGGCGGAGTGGATCACACGCTCGGTGGCGCTGATGCCGCCGCCGCCGGGCATGTTCTCCGCGATGAACTGCTTGCCGAGCTTCTCGCTCAGGTGCTGCGCCAGCAGCCGGGCCGCGACGTCGTTGATGCCGCCCGGCGCGAACGGCACCACGATCCGGACCGGCTTGTTCGGATAGTCCTGCGCGGCGGCCGGGGCCGTGAACGCGAGCGCCAGTCCGGCGGCAGCGAGTAGCGAGCGAATTCCCATTGCGTGTCTCCCATGGCGTGACATGTCTTGCCGCAAGGATGCGGGCTTCGGCCGGCCAATTCAAGCAATGGTACTAACCCCGCCGTGCGGCGAAAAAGCCGCGCAGCAGGTCGGCCGCTTCGGTTTCGTTGATCCCGCCATAGACCTCGGGCCGGTGGTGGCAGGTGGGCGAGGCGAAGAAGCGCACGCCGCTGTCGACCGCGCCGCCCTTCGGGTCGGTGGCGCCGTAGTAGAGCCGCCGGATGCGGGCGAACGACATCGCGGCGGCGCACATGGCGCAGGGCTCGAGCGTGACATAGAGATCGCAGCCGGTCAGCCGCTCGGAGCCGAGCTTGGCGGCGGCCTGGCGGATCGCCAGCAGCTCGGCATGGGCGGTGGGGTCGCGGTCGGCGAGGGTGCGGTTGCCGGCCCGCGCGATCACCGCGCCGTCGTGCACGATGACGCAGCCGACCGGCACCTCGCCCGCCGCCTGCGCGGCGCGGGCTTCTTCCAGCGCGATGTCCATGAACGAATGCACTGTCACAACTCTATCCATCGTCATGGCCGGGCTTGTCCCGGCCATCCACGTCCTTATACACCGTGAGGCATGACCGACGACAAACCCGCACACCGCGGCCGCAAGTTCAGCCGAAGCGGCTCAAGACCTCGCTGCCGCGGCCCGAGGCGGAGCACGATGCACCGCCGCCCAAGGGCGCCGAGCGCATCGCCAAGGTGATGGCGCGGGCGGGCTTGGCCTCGCGCCGCGAGGCGGAGGCCTGGATCGCGGCGGGCCGTGTTTCGGTCAACGGCGCGACCATCACCTCGCCCGCGCTCAACGTGAAGCCGTCAGACCGCATCAGCGTCGACGGCAAGCCGCTGCCGCAGCGCGAGCGCACGCGGCTCTTCCTGTTCCACAAGCCGCGCGGGCTGGTCACCACCTCGGCCGACACGCACGGCCGCCCGACCATCTTCGGCGCGCTGCCCAAGGGCCTGCCGCGGCTGATCAGCGTCGGCCGGCTCGACCTGAACACCGAGGGGCTGCTGCTGCTCACCAACGACGGCGGGCTCGCCCGCGCGCTGGAGCTGCCGGCGACCGGCTGGCTGCGGCGCTACCGCGTGCGCGCCTTCGGCGAGGTGACGCAGCACAAGCTCGACGGACTCAAGAACGGCATCACGGTCGACGGCGTCCACTACGGCGCGATCGAAGCGGCGCTCGACCGCGTGCAGGGCTCCAACGTCTGGATCACGTTCGCGATGCGCGAGGGCAAGAACCGCGAGATCAGGAACGTGCTGCGCGCGCTCGGGCTGCAGGTGAACCGGCTGATCCGGGTGTCGTTCGGGCCGTTCCAGCTCGGCGAGCTGCCGGACGGCGCGGTCGAGGAGGTCAAGACGCGCACCTTGCGCGACCAGCTCGGCCCGCGGCTGGCGGCGCAGGCCGGCGCGGATTTTTCGTCGGAGATCGTGGAGCGCGAGGAGCCGCGCGCTCCAATCTCTCCCCGTCACCCTGAGGCGCGAGACCGCGATGGCGGCCGAACCTCGAAGGGCGACGGCCCGAAGCGGCACAGCAAGCAAGCGGTTCAGCGCGGTGGCCGTCCATCTCTTCCCACCTCCGCTCGCTTCGCGAGCTACGGCGGGCTGGGGCGCGCCGAAGCGCGAAAGCGCGAAGGCGGGCGAGGGCCGGCTACGCCGGCCACCTCAGGATGACGGGTCAAGACGCCGCGTCGTCCACCTCGAGACGACGGGTCGAAGGCAAAGCCACGCCGGCCGTCGCAGGACGATCGATCCAAAGCCGCTCCGCGCCGCGACGATCGCAAACCGAAATGGCGACGCCCCATCGCGGCAAACGGGACCGCTGATGCGCATCGTCGGCGGCCGGCTTCGCGGGCGCACGCTTCGAATCGCGCCGAAATCGCAGGCGATCCGGCCGACCGCCGACCGGCTGCGCGAGTCGCTGTTCAACATTCTCGTCCATGCCTACGGCAATCCGGTGGTGGACGCGCGGGTGCTCGACCTGTTCGCCGGAACCGGCGCGCTCGGCTTCGAGGCGCTGTCGCGCGGCGCGGCGTTCGTGCTGTTCGTCGATGACGGCGCCGAGGCGCGCGCGCTGCTGCGCGGCAACGTCGAGGCGCTGGGCGCCGGCGGCGCCACCAAGGTCTATCGCCGCGACGCCACCAAGCTCGGGCCGGTCAGCCCGCTGGAGCCGTTCTCGCTGGCGTTCCTCGATCCGCCCTACGGCAAGGGCCTGGCGGAGCAGGCGCTCGCCGTCGGCGCGCGACGGCGGCTGGCTCGTGCCGGACGCGCTGGCCGTGGTCGAGGAGGCGGCGGACGCGGGGTTCAAGGCGCCGGAGGGATTCGAGGAGCTGGAGCGGCGCGAGTACGACGATACGGAGTTCGTGTTCTTGCGGACGCGTCATAGCGCGTGTCATGCCCGCGAACGCGGGCATCCAGTACCCGAGGTTTGTCGGTGATTACTGGATCGCCCGCTTCGCAGCGGGCGATGACGCAGTCGGTGGAACGCGCTGAAAGCAGCGTGAACGGCGTGACATCAATCCACGCTGATCCCCGCCGCCTTGATCACCTTGCCCCAGCGCTCGATGTCTTCCTTCATGAACTTGGCGTGATAGGCCGGCGTGCGCTGCTCCGGCGGCAGGATTTCGAGGCCGAGGGCTTCCAGCTTCTGGCGCACGTCCGGCCGCGCGATCATCGTCTCGAGCGCCTTGTTCATCTTGTCGACGATCGGCTTCGGCGTGCCCTTGGGAAAGAAGAAGCCGTTCCACACCGTCGCCTCGACGCCGGCCACGCCCTGCTCGCCGGTGGTGGCGATGTCCGGCACGATCGCGGCGCGGCGCGGCGCCATCACCGCGATGCCCTTCACCGTGCCCTGCTTGGCCTGCACCGCGCCGCTCTGGATGGTGGTGCACATGTAGTCGATGCGGTCGGCGATCACGTCCTGCAGCGCCGGGCCTTCGCCGCGATAGGGCACGTGGGTGATGTTGACGCCCAGCGTGAAGTTGAGCAGCGCGCAGGGCAGATGCGTGCCGGAGCCGACGCCGGCCGATGAATACTGCATCTTGTCCTGGTTCGCCTTCATGTAGGCGACCAGCTCCTGCAGGTTGTTCACCGGCAGGCCCTTGCGCGCGACCAGGAGGCGGGGCGATTCCGTCACCATGCCGACCGGCTCGAAGTCCTCGGACGAGTCGTAGGGCTTCTTCTTGTAGAGCGACTGGCTGTAGGACGTGGGTGCCGGAGTTGCCGACCAGGAACGTGTAGCCGTCGGGCGCCGCCTTGGCGACGCGGCCGCTGCCGATGGTGCCGGCCGCCGCGCCGACATTCTCCACCACGATGGTCTGGCCGAGGATTTCGCCGAGCACCAGCGCCTGCAGCCGCGCGCTGGCGTCGATGCCGCCGCCGGGCGCGAACGGCACGATCAGCGTGATGGTGCGGTTCGGCCATTCCTGCGCGGCGGCGGGCGCGGCGAGCGCGGCCAATGCGCCGAGCAGCAGTGTCGCGACTTTCATTCCAAACTCCATGCGTTGTCATTCCATTCTTCATTCGATCTTCATGCCGCTCGCCTTGATCGGCACGCGCCCAGCGCTCGATCTCGCTCTGCACGAACTTGGTGAAATATTCCGGGCTGCGGCGGTCCTTCGGCGGCGACCACGACGCCGATGCCCTTGTAGCGCTCGATCACCGCCGGCGTGTCGATCGCGTCGCTGGTCGCCTTGGCGAGGCGGTCGCACGATCGCCTTCGGCGTGCCCTTGGGGAACGAGAAGCCGCCCCAGGCGCCGCAGTCGAGGCCTTTCAAGCCGAGTTCGGGTGCGGCCGGGACGTCCTCCAGGCCGGGCGCGCGCTCGCGTGCCGAGCGTGACGATCGGCCTTGACGGTGCCGCCCTTGATCTGCGGCGTCGCGGTGGAAATCTGCTCCGGGATGAAGTCGAGGCGGCCGCGCGATCAGGTCCTGCATCGCCGGGCCGGCGCCGCGATACGGCACGTGGGTGACCGTGACGCCCAGCGCCATGTCGATCAGGATGCGCGCAGGTGTGCGAGCCCGAGCCCATGCCGGCCGAGCCGTACTGCATCGACTTGTGCGTTCGCCTTGGTGTAGGCGGCGAACTCCGCGCAGTTGTTGGCCGGGAAGTCCTTGCGCACGATCAGCACGCGCGCCGAATCGTTGAACAGCGCCGCGTGCTCGAAATCGGTCACCGGGTTGTAGAGCGGCCGCGCGTAGAGCTGCGGCACCTGCGCCAGCACGGCGCTGCCGGAGAGCAGCACGGTGTAGCCGTCGGGCGCGGCCTTGGCGACGCGCGCCGAGCCGGTCATGCCGCCGGCGCCGCCGACGTTCTCGATCACCATCTGCTGGCCGAGGATTTCGCTCATCCGCGCGGCGACGATGCGCGCCACGGTGTCGACCGGCCCGCCGGCGGCGTAGGGCACCACCACGGTGATCGGGCGGTTCGGATAATCCTGCGCGGCGGCTGGCGCCCGCCGCGGCGATCAGCGGCGGCGATGGCCGCGGTGAGTCTTCAGCATGGATGCCTCCCTGATTGAGGGCGAGACTTGCCGCCGATCAGCCGCAGCGTCAAGCGCCGCCTAGTGCGGCCTATCGACACTGATGCCGCTGGCCTTGATCGGCGCTGCCCATTTCTCGATCTCGGCGGGAATGAACTTGGCGAGGAACTCCGGCGAGCGCCGGTCGGGTGCCGCGGTCGACATGCCGAGCTCGTTGAGCCGCTGCCGTACGGCAGCGGTAGCGACCGCCTGGACCACGGCGTTGTGGAGCTTCTGCACGATGGCGGGCGGCGTGCCCTTGGGCAGGAACAGCGCGTTCCAGGTCGATGGCCTCGAAGTTCGCTAAGGCCCTGCTCGTGGGCGGTCGGCAGGTCCGGCAGCACGTCGAGGCGCTGCAGCGACGAGCAGCGCGATCGGCTTGACGGTGTCGCCCTTGATCTGCGGCATCGCCGTGGTGCTGAACGGGCACCAGTAGTCGATCCGCCCGGCGATCAGGTCGGTCATCGCCGGCGCGCCGCCGCTGGTAGGGAATGTGCGTGATGTCGACGCCGATCGCGGCGTTGAACACGAGGCAGCCGAGATGCGTCGGCGGAGCCGACGCCGGCCGAGCCGTGCTGCATCTTGCTCTGGTTCGCCTTGGCGTAGGCGATGAACTCCTTGAGGTTCGTTGACCGGCAGGTCCTTGCGCACCACGAGAAGCAGCGGCTGGTCGGCGATCATGGCGACCGGCGCGAAGTCGGTCGGCGGCGTGGTAGAGCGGCTTCTTGTAGAGCGTCTGGTTGAAGGCGTGGCTGCCGACCGTGCCGAGCCCCGCGGTGTAGCCGTCGGGCGCCGCCTTGGCGACGCGGTTGCCGCCGGTCATGCCGCCCGCGCCGGCGACGTTCTCGATCACCACCGGCTGCTTGAGGATCTCCGCAGCGGCTGCGCGATGATGCGGCCCAGCACGTCGTTGCCGCCGCCGGCGGCGAACGGCACGATCAGCGTGATCGGGCGCGCAGGGCCAGGCGTCGGCGGATTCCTGCGCGAGGGCCGGGGAGGTGAGCGCGAGTAGCGCAGCGGCGATCAGGAACTTGGAGCGACTGAAGCATTGTCCGCTCTCCGTGGACGGACATCCTGCCTGCTCAGCGTCGGCCGAACAACCGCTCGATGTCGGCGAGCTTCAGCTCCACGTAGGTCGGCCGGCCGTGGTTGCACTGGCCGGAGTTGGGCGTCGCTTCCATCTCGCGCAGCAGCGCGTTCATCTCCTCGGCCTTGAGGCGGCGGCCGGCGCGCACCGAGCCGTAGCAGGCCATGGTGGCGGCGACGTGCATCAGGCGCCGCTCCAGCGGCAGCGCCTCGTCCCATTCCGCCATGTGCTCGGCGAGGTCGCGCAGCAGCGCGCCGGCATCGATCTCGCCCAGCATCGACGGCGTCTCGCGCACCGCGACCGCGCCGGGGCCGAACGGCTCGATGGCGAGGCCGTACTTGGCCAGTTCGCCGGCGCGCTCGGTCAGCCGCGCCACGTCGTCGTCGTCGAGCTCGACGATCTCGGGGATCAGCAGGATCTGCCGCGCGACGCCGGACTGGTCGAGCGAGTCCTTCATGCGCTCGTAGACCAGCCGCTCGTGCGCGGCGTGCTGATCGACGATCACCAGGCCGTCGCGGGTCTGCGCCACGATGTAGGTGTCGTGCACCTGCGCGCGCGCGGCGCCGAGCGGCCGGTCGAGCGCGTCGGGCGCGGGCTCGGCGACTTCGACGCGCGCCGTCGCGGCGGCGCCGCCGACGTCGAACGCCGCCTGCTGCGCTGCTTCGGCGAAGCCGGCGGTCGGTGCTGTGCGCCCATGCGGCGACCGCGGTGCGCGACGGCGCGCCGGGTCTTGCGAACGAGCGCCGCCAGTCGAAATTGCCGCGCCGCGGCAATGCGGCGGGGCGGAACGCCGCGATGGTGGCGCTGCCGCCGGTCGAGGCGGCGCGGCCGCCCTCGCGCGCCAGCCCTTCCTTCAGCGCGTGCATCAGCAGCGAGCGCACCAGCGCCGGCGTTGCGGAAGCGCACCTCGGTCTTGGCCGGATGCACGTTCACGTCCACCTCGCGCGGCGGCAGCGTGACGAACAGCGCGACGATCGGATGGCGGTCGCGCGGCAGATAGTCGGCATAGGCGCCGCGCACCACGCCGAGCAGCAGCTTGTCGCGCACCGGGCGGCCGTTGACGAACAGATATTGCCCGAGCGAGTTGGCGCGGCGAGAGCGTCGGCAGCGCGATGAAGCCTTCGACCGTCACGCCCTCGCGCTCGGCCTTGACCTCGACCGCGTTGGCGCGGAACTCCGGCGCCGAGAATGTCGGCGAGCCGCGCCAGCCGTCCCGGCGCGCCGGGCAGCGCCGCCGGCCAGGTCACCGGCGCGCGCTCCTCGCCCGCGAGCGTGAAGGCAACGTCGGGCCGGCTCATCGCCAGGCGGCGCACCACGTCGCGCACCGCTTCCGCCTCGGTGCGGTCCTGCTTGAGGAATTTCAGCCGCGCCGGCGTGGCGTAGAACAGGTCCTTGACCTCGACGCGGGTGCCTTCGCTCAGCGCCGCCGGCTTGATGCCCGGATTTCTGGCCGCCGTCGACCTCGATCGACCAGGCGTGCGGCTCGCCGGCGTGGCGCGTCGCGATGGTGAGCTTCGCCGACCGAGCCGATCGAGGGCAGCGCCTCGCCGCGGAAGCCGAGCGTGTCGATCTGCATCAGGTCGTCGCCGTCGAGCTTGGAGGTGGCGTGGCGCTCGACCGCGAGCTCGAGGTCGGCGCGGCTCATGCCGGCGCCGTCGTCGGTGACGCGGATCAGGCGCCGGCCGCCGCCGTCGGTCGCGATCTCGATCGCGGTCGCGCCGGCGTCGAGCGCGTTCTCGACCAGCTCCTTGACCACGCTCGCCGGCCGCTCGATCACCTCGCCGGCGGCGATGCGGTTGACCGTGGTTTCGGGAAGGCGGCGGACGGGCATGCAGCGGCCTGATTCGGTTTCAGGCCGAACTTATCGGCGCAATGCGACCGCCAGCGAGGTTCGGGCCCGCCGCATTCCCCCGCTATTCAAACGAGACCTTGCCCGCGCAGGTTCTTGATGCCGGAGCGCCGCTTCTTGCCCTCCAGGCGCTTCCTTCGACGCCTTGGTCGGCTTGGTGGCGCGGCGCGGCACCGGCGGCACCGCGGCCTCGCGGATCAGCTCGACCAGCCGCTCGCAGCGCCTCGGCGCGGTTGCGCTCCTGGGTGCGGTGGTTCTGCGCGATCAGCACCAGCACGCCGTCCTTGGTCATGCGGCTGCCGGCGAGCCGCATCAGCCGGATCGCCACGTCGTTGGGCAGCGACGGCGAGCGCGCGCACGTCGAAGCGCAGCTGCACCGCGGTCGAGAGCTTGTTGACGTTCTGCCCGCCCGGGCCCGGACGAGCGCACGAAGCTTTCCTCGAGCTCGGATTCGTCGATGCTGATGCTGTCGGTGATGCGGATCATGGCGCGCATCGTCGCGAAGGCGACGGCTTCTACCCGGCCAGATACTTCTTCGCCAGCACCTTGCCTTCTTCCACCGCCGGCTGGTCGAACGGATCGACGCCGAGCAGATGCGCGGCGATGATCGTCTCCAGCATGAAATGCATCAGCAGTTCGCCGAGCGCCGCCTCGTCGAGCTTGTCGAGATGGATGGTGCGCACCGGGCAGCCGTTCTTCGCCAGCGTCTCGGCGGTGGCGCGGCCCTGCGCCGCGACCAGGTCGCCGATGGTCTTGCCGCCGAAGTCCGGGCTCGCCGCGCGCGCTTGGCGAGCTCGGCGTCGATGCGCGGGCCGCGGCCGGCGGCGCCGACGGTGACGATCGGTGAACAGCTTGTCGCGCGGCCCGGCGATGTAGAGCTGAAGCTGGCTGTGCTGGTCGACCGGGCCGAGCGCGGCGATGGGCGTGGTGCCCTTGCCGTCCTTGCCGAGGCTCTCGGCCCAGAGCTGCACGTACCACTGGTGAAGCGGTCGAGCCGGTCGGCATAGGCCATCATCACCGTGATCGGCTTGTCGCGCGAGGCGACCGACAGCGCGGCGCCGACCGCGGCGGGCACCTCGGCCGGCGGCTTGCCGGCGAGCACCGGCGCCAGCGCCGTCGCCGGCGCCGGCGCGGATCGCGCCGATGTCGAGGCCGCACACCGCGGCGGGCAGCAGCCCGACGTTGGTGAGCACCGAGAAGCGGCCGCCGACGCCGGGATCGTGATCGAGCATCGGGATCTCGTGCGGCGCCGAGCAGGTCGCGCAGGCCGTTGGGCTTGCCGGGCTTCGCCGGCTCGCTGATGCCGAGGAAATGATCGTGCGGATCGCGCTTGGCGGCCTTCAGCGCGGCGAGCGACCGCGGCGGTCTGCATCAGCGTCTCGCCGGTGCCGCCGGATTTCGAGATCGCGACGAAGCGCGCTGGTGGCGAGCGGCAGTTGCTCCAGCAGCGCGCCGAACGTGCCGGGATCGAGATTGTCCATGAAATGCAGCGCGGCGGCTCGCGCAAGCGCGCCGAGCGCGGGCACCGCGTGGCCCGCAAGCTGCGCCAGCGTCTGGCCGCCGAGGCTCGAGCCGCCGGTGCCGAGGAACACCACGTCGGTCGTGCTCGTCGCGCAGCAGCCGCGCGTAGCCGAGGATCGGCCGAGATGTCGTCGCGCTTCTCCGGCAGGCGCAGCAGCGGCAGCGAGCCGTCGGCGTGGCTGCGTGCGCAGCGCGGCCGAGCGCGCTCGCGCAGGTCGCGCGCCGAGCGATCGTCGGCGCGAAGTTCGCGGCGCGCGCGCCTGAGTTCGATCGATTGCTTGAGCGCCATCGGCGCGACAAGCTGAGGACCGGATGCTACTCGCCCGGCTCGTTCGAGGTCAGGTCCTTGGGCCGGCCGACCACCGTGACCAGCATGCCGCCGTCGGCCAGCCGCTTGGCGACGCGGCGCGCGTCCTCGATGGTCACGGCGTCGATCAGGCCGTTGCGCTTGTCGATGTAGTCGATGCCGAGATCGTCGATCTGGATCTGCAGCAGCTGCGCTGGCGATCTTGGTCGAGGTGTCGAAGCGCAGCGCGATAGGAGCCCTTGAGGTAGGCCTTGGCCTTGGCGAGTTCCTCCTCGGTCGGGCCTTCGCTCGCCATGCGGCGGATTTCCGCCTCGATCATCTTGAGCGCCTCGCCGGCGCTGTCGTTGCTGGTCTGCGTGCCGCCGATGAACAGCGCGGCGTGGTCGAGCGGCAGCAGATACGACGAGACGCCGTAGGCGAGGCCGCGCTTCTCGCGCACCTCGTTGTAGAGCCGCGACGAGAACGAGCCGCCGCCGAGGATGTGGTTGACCACGAACGCCGGGATGAAGTCCGGGTCCTTGCGCGGCGAGGCCCGCGCCGCCGAACGAGAGCACCGCCTGCGGCACGTCGAGATCGACGACGATGCGGCGGCCGACGTCCTGCGATGCGCGCCGGCGGCAGCGCGATCGAGCTCGGCCCTTGGCCGGCAGCGCGCCGAACACGCGGTCGAGCACGGGCCGAGCGTCGCGGCGTCGATGTCGCCGACCACCGCGACCTTGAGGGTGTCGCGGGTCAGCACGCGGCGCGTGATAGTCGCGCAGATCGTCGCGCGGTGATGGTCGGCACCGATTCCAGCGTGCCGTTGGTCGGCCGGCCGTAGGGATGGTCCGGGAACGCGGTCTTCCACCAGACGCCGGTTCGAGATGCTGTTCGGATTGGTGGTCTCGCGGCGCAGCGCCGACAGCGCCTGGGCGCGCACGCGCTCCAGCGCGTCGTCGTCGAAGCGCGGCTGCGGTCAGCGCCAGCCGCAGCAGGTCGAAGCCCTGGTCCAGGTTGTCGCGCAGCACGCGTGATCGAGCCCTGGAAATTGTCGCGGCCGGACGGAGAAGCGCAGCTGCGACGGCGTTCTCCTCGAGGCGCTGCTGGAACGCCTTGGCGTCGAGCTCGCCGGCGCCGTCGTCGAGCAGCGCGGCGGTCATGTAGGCGACGCCCGGCTTGACCTCGGGGTCCTGGTTGGCGCCGCCGGTGAAGGCGAAGTTCATGCGCGATCAGCGGGACGGTGGTGTCGCGCACCAGCCAGGCCTCGATGCCGCCGGGCGACATCACGCGCTCGATGTTGGTGGCCTGCGCCGGGCGCCAGCGGCGCTGCCGCCGCAAGCAGCAGCGCGGCGCCGGCAACGAGCTTCGTGAATTGCATGGTCACGAGCGTTTTTCCTCGCGGCGCGTTTCGTCCTTGATCAGATAGCCGGTCACCGAGCGGCGCTTGTCGAGCCAGGCGCGCGGCCGCGGCGTGCACCGCTTCCGGCGTCACGGCGCGGATGCGGTCGGGCCAGCTGTTGCACCGCTCGACCGACGAGCCGGTGGTGAGCGCCACGCCGTACCAGCGCGCCAGCGTCGCCTGGTTGTCCTGGGCGATAGACCGCGTCGGCGATCAGCCGGTTCTTCGCGCGTTCGGTCTCTTCCGCGGTGACGCCCTTGGCGACGACCTCGTCGATCACCGCGTCGATCGCCTGCTTCGAGCTGCTGCAACGTCACGCCGGGCTTCGGCGAGCCGTAGACGCCGAACCGCGTCGCATCGAGCGCGGAGCCGGAGTACCAGCCGCCGGCGCTGACCGCGAGCTCGCGCTCCATCACCAGCGTGCGATAGAGCCGGCCGGTCGAGCCGTTGCCGAGGATGTGGGCGAGCACTTCGAGCGCCTCGGCTTCGCCGGGCTTGGCGGTCGGCGGCGGACGGGCACCAGATAGGAGCGCTGCAGGCTGGGCTGCGCGACGCGCGGATCGGCCAGCGTGACCTGCGCGCGGCGCGACCTGCGCCGGCTCCTGCGGCCGCTTGCGCGGGCCGATCTCGGTGGTGGGCGCGACCTTGCCGTAGGTCGCCTCGGCGAGCGCCTTGACCTCGTCGGCGGTGACGTCGCCCGCGACCACCAGCACGGCGTTGTTGGGCGTGTAGAAGCGCTTGTAGAACGCGAGCGCGTCCTCGCGGTTGAGCTTCTCGATCTCGTGCCGCCAGCCGATCACCGGCCGGCCGTAGGGATGGTTGAGATAGAGCGCCGCCTCGATCTGCTCGCCGAGCCGCGCGCCCGGATTGTTGGCGACGCGCTGGTTCTGCTCCTCCAGCACGACCTTGAGCTCGGGCGGCACCGACCGCGTCGGTCAGCACCAGGCCGGTCATGCGGTCGGCCTCGAACTCCATCAGCGTCTTGAGGTGCTCGCGCGAGGTGCGCTGGAAGTAGCCGGTGTAGTCGCTGGAGGTGAAGGCGTTCTCCTGGCCGCCGATCGCGGCGACCGTCTTGGAGAACTTGCCGGCCGGATTCTTCGCGGTGCCCTTGAACAGCAGGTGCTCGAGGAAATGCGCGATGCCGGACTTGCCCGGCGGCTCGTCGGCGGCGCCGACCTTGTACCAGAGCATGTGGGTGACCACCGGCGTGCGGCGGTCGGGGATCACCACGACCTCGAGGCCGTTGGCGAGCTTGAAGGTGGTGACGTTCGGCGCGGCCGCGGCGGCGCGCGGCGCATCGGCGCCGGCGACGCAGCGCCGACCAAGCGCGGCTGCGGCGAAGGCGTGCGTCAGTCTGATCGGGCACCGAGGCAGAACTCGCGAGTGGTTCGATGATCGGAAGATCGTCTCGGCGTCGGCACCACGCTTGCGACCGACGCGACAACATCACATCAGCAAACATGGGATGGAGCGCCGCCGTTCGGCAAGCCGCCATTATCGCTGCCCGCGCATCTGGCTCCGTGTCCATCGGATTGATGCGCCTGAGGCCCTTCTCCGTGCCGACGCCGTAGGGCTGGGCGGGCGACGGCGTGCGGTATCCGGGCGGCGGCTCGGTCAGGCTGCTGCGCGGCGGCTCGCCGGTGAAGGTCGCGTATTCCTCCTTCTTGCCCATCAGCCCGCCGATGGTGAAGAAGCTCTTGGCGCCGAGCTCCTGCCACGTGCTGGGCGCGGTCGGATCCTTGACCGGCTCGCCGGTCGGCCGCTGGTGGCCGGGCGCGGACGCATCGCGCGGGCCGAGCTGGCTCGGCAACTCGGGCCGCGATTCCTCGGCTTCGAGGTCCTTGCGGGGCTTCTTGCGCGCGGCCTTGATTTCCTTGGCGCGCTTGACGTCCGGATCGTTCGGCCAGGCCGCGGTCTTTTCGGCGGTCGAGCGGTTTCCGGCGTCGGCAGATTGCGGCCCGGCGGAACCACCAGCGGCGAGCGCTCGCGGTATTCGATGCCGCCGCCGTCGCGGCGCAGGCCGAGGCCCTGCAGAATGCTGCGGAAGATCTTGGTGTCGAACGGCTTCGTCTTCGTCGTCGGCGGCGCGCACGCCGGTCCCGGCGCTGCCGACGATAGCGCAGACCCGATCAGCCGCGGCCGCTGCGCATCCGGCTCCAGCGATAGGTCCAATCTGAGCTTCGTCATGCCGTCATCCCGTTGCGCACAGCGCCCCTCAGAAACCGCGGCATTTGGCGGCTTTCGGCCCGAAACTAAGGCCGGGATCAGGGCGCTTTTGCGGCGCGGTCCCCGAGCAGGGATTCATACAGCAGACCGGCCACCCCGGCAACGATGGCTACATCGGCGAGGTTAAAGACGTACCAATTGAAGCTCCAGGAGGCGGTTTCGATGTGGAGAAGCACGAAATCGGCCACCGCCCCATAGGCCAGCCGGTCGATGCCGTTGCCGATCGCCCCGCCGATGATCAGGCCGAGCGACAGGGCGGCCAGCCGGTCGCCGGCCCGGGCCAGCCAGATCCAGAGCAGCGCCACCGCCACGGCCTTGAGCGCCAGCAGCGCCCACTGGCCGAACGGGCCCTCCTGCTGGAACCAGCCGTAGCTGATGCCGGTGTTCCAGGTCAGCACGCAGGCGACACGAACGGCATGAGCGCGACCGTGCCCTTGGCGGCGAGATCGAACACGAAGATCAGCCAGAGCTTGAGCGCCTGGTCGAGCGCGCAGGTGACCGCGGCCGTGGCGAGGCCGAGCCGGCTGAGCGGGCCCCAGAGGTAGCGTGCGTCGGCTCACTCCGTCGCCTTGCGCATGGCTTCCCATTCGCGCAGCGCCTGCGCGTCGCGCGGCGTCACGTCGGGATATTGCGGGTCGGCGCCGACCGCGGGCGAGATTTTCCACGAGCGCGCGCACTTGCGTGCCCTCGGCGAGCTTGGTGACGACCGCGACGCCCGGCACCTCCGGCAGCCGGAAGGCGTCGGCCGGGCCTTCGCCCTTGACCAGGGTCGCCGCCGAGGTGATGCAGATTTCGGCGAGGTCGACGTCGAGCATCGCCTCGAACAGCTCCGGGTTCGACACATGGACGAACGGGTCGGCTTCGAGCGAGGAGCCGATGCGCTTGCCGGCGCGCTCGATCTCCAGCGCGCCGGTGACCACGCGGCGCACCAGGCGCACCTTGCGCCACTTCTCGGCGAGCTTGTCGTCGCGCCACGACGCCGGCACTTCGGGGAACAGTTCGAGATGCACCGAGGCGTCGGCCGCCTTGGTGCGCTCGCACCAGGCCTCCTCGGCGGTGAAGCACAGCATCGGCGCGAGCCAGGTCACGGTGCAGCGGAACAGATGGTCGATCACGGTGAGCGCGGCCTTGCGCGTCGGCGACGAGATCGGATCGCAGTAGAGCGCGTCCTTGCGGACGTCGAAGTAGAACGCCGACAGGTCGGTGGTCATGAAATGCGTCAGCGCCGCGAAGATGCGCTTGTAGTCGAACTCGGCGTAGGCCTTGCGGACCAGCTCGTCGAGCTCGGCGAGCCGGTGCAGCATCAGCCGCTCGAGCTCCGGCATCTTCTCCGGCGCGACGCGGTCGGCCTCGGTGAAATGCGCCAGGCTGCCGAGCATCCAGCGGATGGTGTTGCGCAGCTTGCGGTAGGTCTCGATCGTGGTCTTGAGGATTTCCGGGCCGATGCGCAGGTCGTCGGCATAGTCGGACGCGCACACCCACATGCGCAGGATGTCGGCGCCGGACTGCTTGATCACGTCCTGCGGCGCGGTGACGTTGCCGAGCGACTTCGACATCTTGCGGCCCTGCTCGTCGAGCACGAAGCCGTGGGTCAGCACCACGTCGAACGGCGCGACGCCGCGCGTGCCGCAGCTCTCCAGCAGCGACGAGTGGAACCAGCCGCGGTGCTGGTCGGAGCCTTCGAGATACATCACCGCGTCCTGGCCGCCGTCCTTGCTTGCGCTTGATGCCGGCGAGCGACGGGAAATGCTCCGGGTCTTCCAGCACGAAGGCGTGCGTCGAGCCGGAGTCGAACCAGACGTCGCAGATGTCGTCGACCTTCTTCCAGTCCTCGTTGGCGAGCGAGCCGAGGAAGCGCTCGCGCGCGCCCGCCTTGTACCAGGCGTCGGCGCCCTCCTGCTCGAACGCGTCGGCGATGCGCTGGTTCACCGCCTCGTCGTTGAGGATGGTCGCCGAGCCGTCGGCGTTCTCGCGCACGAACACCGCGATCGGCACGCCCCAGGCGCGCTGGCGCGAGATCACCCAGTCGGGGCGGCTCTCGATCATGCCGTTGATGCGGTTCTCGCCCGCGGCCGGCACCCAGCGGGTCTTGCCGATCTCGCGCAGCGCGATCTCGCGCAGCGTGTCCGTGCGTGCCGCGCGATCGGCTTGTCCATGGCGATGAACCACTGCGGCGTGTTGCGGAAGATCACCGGCTTCTTGGAGCGCCAGGAGTGCGGATACTGGTGCTTGAGCCGGCCGCGCGCGATGATGCATGCCGGCCTCGGCCAGCGCCTTGATCACCGCCTCGTTGGCGTCGCCCTTCTCGCCCTTGTCGTTGATGACGCGCTTGCCGGTGAAGCCCGGCGCCTGCTCGGTGAACGCGCCGTTCTCGTCGACGGTGTAGGGGATCGCCGGGTTGATGCCGCGCTGCTTCGAGCTGCGCGTGCGTTCGCGGTCCAGATGTCGAAGTCCTCGCGGCCATGGCCCGGCGCGGTGTGCACGAAGCCGGTGCCGGCGTCGTCGGTGACATGATCGCCGTGCGAGGAGCGGCACGTCGAAAGTCGTAGCCGCATCTGCTTTGCAAGCGGATGATCGCAGGTCAAGCGCATCAGAAGCTCCGCCGGCAATCGATCGCAGCGACTTAGCTCGTAACGCCGCCAACTCTCGCCTGCTTGAACACCTCGGCGGCGAGCTTGTCGGCACAGGATGCAAGCAGATCGCCGATCTTCGCCCAGTTGTTCGGCGGCGCGTCGGTGACTCGATAGAGGCCGTACTCGATCTTCGGCGAGAAGCTGATCGCGCGGTTGCCGGAAGCGTCCAAGGCGTGGTCGTCCAGATGACGACGGATGCGCGCCATTAGACAGTTGTCGGCTAGTTCCTAGCGTCGGCGTTTTCCCGCTGCTCGATGATGCCGACAGTCCGTGCTGCGAAGCGACCACCGGAAACTTCACCCACACCTGATCGCTGGTGTAGTCCTCGTACTCGACCTCGGCTTCCGCGAGCGCGGTCTTCTCCACCACGCTCCACATCACCGGCTTGGAGCCGCGATAGAGCGTGCCGTTCGCCGCGAACTTCATCAGCTCGCGCGCGATCTGCGCCTCGGCGGGAAAGCTCATCGTCGTGTAGGGATGATCCCAGTCGCCCTCGACGCCGAGCCGCTTGAACTCCTCGCGCTGCACGTTGAGCCAGTGCTCGGCATAGGCGCGGCACTCCTTGCGGAACGCGATCATCGCCGCGGGATCGCGACAGGTTCGGCTTCTGCTTGTTCTTGGAGCGGTAGTTCTCTTCCTCGATCTTCCATTCGATCGGCAGGCCGTGGCAGTCCCAGCCCGGCACGTAGTTGGAGTCGTAGCCGAGCATCTGCTGGCTGCGCGTCACCACGTCCTTGAGGATCTTGTTGAGCGCGTGGCCGATGTGGATGTTGCCGTTGGCGTAGGGCGGGCCGTCGTGCAGCACGAACTTGGTGCGGCCCTTGGCCGGCTCGCGCAGCCGCTCGTAGAGGCCGAGCTTCTTCCAGCGCGCGAGGATTTCCGGCTCGCGCTGCGGCAGCCCGGCGCGCATCGGGAATTCGGTCTGCGGCAGGAACAGCGTCTGGCTGTAGTCGCGCTCGCCTGATTTGGCGTCTTCGCCGGGTCTTGTCGTTCATGGCGCGGTGTGTAGCAGGCAGCGGCGTTTGCAAAGGCACTAGGCGGGAACGCCCAGCGGCGGAAAGGCGTCCGGCGCGCGGGCCAGCGCGGTGCGCGCGTGCCGGCTGTCCTCGTCCATGCGGCGGATCAGCTCCTCGACGTCGGCGAAGTTCATCTCCGGCCTGATCCAGCGAATGAAGGCGACGTCGAGCGCCGCGCCGTAGAGGTCGCCGGAGAAGTCGAACAGGAACACTTCGAGCAGCACCGCGCCGTTGTCGAACATCGGCCGGCGGCCGAAGCTCGCCACGCCGTCGTAGCGCACGCCGCCGACGCCGACGCGCACCGCGTAGATGCCGTGCTTGAGGCCGCAGTCGGGCCGAGCCGCAGGTTGGCGGTCGGGATAGCCGAGCTCGCGGCCGCGCTTGTCGCCGTGCACCACCTGGGCGGTGACGAAACAGGGATAGCCGAGCAGTTCGGCCGCCTCGGTGACGTGGCCCGCGGCGAGCGCGTCGCGGATCGCGCCGGACGAGACCCGCCGGCCGCCGCGCTGGAACGGCGGCACCACGTCGACCGCAAAGCCGTGGGTGCGCGCCCTGCGCCTCCAGGAAGTCCGGCGAGCCGCGGCGCTCCTTGCCGAAGTGGAAGTTGAAGCCGATCGCGGCGCCGCTGATCGCCAGCCGGTCGACCAGGATGTCGGCGACGAACTGCTCGGCGGTGAGCCCGGCGAGCGCGCGTCGAAGGTGAGCACGATCGCGCCGTCGAGCCCGGTCGCGGCCAGCAGCCGCAGCTTGGCGGCCTCGGACGACAGCCGGAACGAGGGCGCGTCCGGCTGGAAGAAGCTGCGCGGATGCGGCTCGAAGGTCAGCGCCGCCGCCGGCCGGTGGATGGCCCGCGCCCGGTCGCAGCGCCGGCTGCGATCACCGCCCGGTGGCCGCGATGCACGCCGTCGAAATTGCCGATGGCGACCACCGCGCCGCCGCAGCCGGTCGAGGCCCGGTCCGCCGTCCCGCGCGA
Organism: uncultured Alphaproteobacteria bacterium; assembly: GCA_963711955.1. Classification (GTDB taxonomy): domain Bacteria; phylum Pseudomonadota; class Alphaproteobacteria; order Rhizobiales; family Xanthobacteraceae; genus Z2-YC6860. Next base: position 131,352 of record CAVQGC010000014.1, read on the forward strand.
CGACGAAGGGCTGCATCGGAGGAGGTTCGGCCATGGCGGGGCAGTATGGCGTGGCGGCAGCCCGGTCAAGGTGGTTAACCGACCGTTAACCCTGCAGTCGGATCACATCAGGCTCGCGCTGCCATAATCGTTTACCGGATTGTTCAATCGGCAATTTGTACGGTTCGCCATGCAAGGGGGCCTGGCCGATCGCCGGGGCCCTGTCATTCGACCTTGGCCCGCCGCGGCAACGCAGCCGCCGCCCGCGCCGACGGAGGAGAGTGATGGCTGTCGATCTGTCCATGCCGGTCCTCGTGGTTGACGACTACAGCACGATGATCCGCATCATCCGCAATCTGCTGCGGCAGCTCGGCTTCGAGGACATCGACGACGCCTCCGACGGCCGCTGGCGCTCGCCAAGATGCGCGACAAGCGCTACGGCCTGGTGATCTCCGACTGGAACATGGAGCCGATGACCGGCTACGAGCTGCTCAAGCAGGTGCGGGCCGATCCGCATCTCGCGCCGGTGCCGTTCATCATGGTCACCGCCGAATCGAAGACCGAGAACGTGATCGCGGCGAAGCAGGCCGGCGTCAGCAACTACATCGTCAAGCCGTTCAACGCCGAGACGCTCAAGAGCAAGATCGAGTCGGTGTTCGCCGACGCCTGAACGGCCGCTCTACCACCTCAGCTTGTCGCGTCACGGCCTTCGGCTCGACGCCGGCTGCCGCAAATATTTCGTCGAGCGCCGCAGCGTCCGGCCGCTCGCGGCCGAGCTCCTCGGCATGGATGCCGGCGGTCACGAACAGGCAGTCGATCCCCATCCCGGCGGCGCCGGTGAGATCGGTGCGCACCGAATCGCCGATCGCCAGCACGCGCGCGCGCGGCGGCTCGCTGCCGCGCAACGCCGCGATTCTGGCCGAGACACTCGTGGTAGATCGGCGGATGCGGCTTGCCGGCGTAGAGCACCTCGCCGCCGAGCTCGCCGTAGAGGTCGGCGATCGCGCCGGCGCAATAGACCAGCCTGTCGCCGCGCTCGACCACCAGGTCGGGATTGCCGCAGACCATGAACAGGCTTGCGCTCGCGCACCTTGGTCAGCAGGGCGCGGTAGCTTTCCGGCGTCTCGGCCTCGTCGTCGGTCAGCCCGGTGCAGACCACGTAGTCGGCCTGCTCCAGCGGCACGAAGTGCAGGTCGAGCCCTTCGAAGATCGCCGAGGTCGCGCTCCGGCCCGAGGTGGAAGACGTTCTTGCCCGGCCGCTTGGCGATGACGGCGCGGGTGACGTCGCCGGAGCTGACGATGGCGTCGTAGGCCTCGCGCGGCACGTTGAGCTTGTCGAGGAACTTGCGTCACCGACCGCGCCCGGCCGCGGCGCGTTGGTGATCAGCACCACCGTGCCGCCCTTGGCGCGGAAGCGCATCAGCGCGTCGCAGGGCTCCGGGGTCGCGGTCACGCCGTTGTGGATCACGCCCCAGACGTCGCTCAGCACGGCGTCGTAGCCGGTCGCGAGCGTGGCGAAGCTTTCGAGCGAAGCGGGCATTGCATGGCAGCGAGTGTCAAATTGCGGCGGCCCGCGGCTGTTCGGCGGGCTCGCCGTCGCGCTTCGGCGGCTCCTGCCGCTCCGGCACGACCTGCAGCGCCTCGGCGCGCACCGGGCGCGGCGGCGAGAACAGGAAGCCCTGGCCGAACCGCATGTCGTAGTCGAGCAATTCGACCACCTGGTTCTCGGCCTCGATCTGGTCGGCGATCAGGCTGATGCCGTGGCGATGCAGCAGGTCGGAGAGGTCGGCGGCGTGGATGTCGGCCGTCCGAGCGCGGCCGAGCAGGACAGCGGCCGGAACCTTGACGAAGCGCACGCCGCGCTCGGCGAGGTCGCGCGGCTCGAAGCGCAGGTCGGTCACCTGGTCCATGCAGAAGCGGAAGCCGAGCTCGCGCAGCGAGGCGAGGCTTTCCAGCTCGAGCGGGCCCATGTCGCGCCACGCGCTCTGGCGGAATTCCAGCACCAGCGACGGCGCCAGCACCCGGTTCGCCTCGAGGAATTGCACCATCTGCGGAAAGTATTGCGCGTCGTTCAGCGTGGTCGCCGAGATGTTGCAGAACAGGCCGATCTCGCGGTTCTTCAGCAGCAGCCGGCGCAGCACCTGCACGCAGCGGAACAGCAGCAGGTGGTCGATCCGGCCGAGCAGCCCGCCGGTTTCCGCCGGCTCGAGGAAGTCCGGCGGCGCCAGCATGTGGCCGTCTTCGGTGCGCAGCCGGGTCAGCGCCTCGTAGATAGCGCACCTTGCGCTGCGGCAGCGTCACGATCGGCTGCAGGTGCATGTCGATGCGGTGGGCGTCGATCGCGCTGCGGATCGCCGCGAGCAGCTCCTCGCGGCTCGGCGGCTGAGCGAAGGCATCGGCCTTTGCATCGGCCTGCCATGCCAAGCTCCGGCGCATCCGGCGTCTGCGCGGCTCGGCTTGTGCGCGTGCCTGCAGGCAAGCGCCGCTTCGTGCGCGGCGACCGTCTCGGCGAGCTGCTTGACCAGCGAGCCGAGTTCGCTGAGCTCGGCCGAAATCGGCGCGGTGGCGGCCCGCGCGGTGTCGGCGGCGCTTTGCCCTGGCCTTCGAGGGCCGCGAGCCGGCGGCCGGACTCGGCCACCTGGCGGGACAGGTCGGCGGTGCCGCGCGACAGGTCGGCGATCTGGTCGCCGAGGTCGGAGCGGTCGCGCAGCCGCGTCGTCACCGCGTTGTAGAGCGCCATGCCGGTCAGCGCGGCGACCGCCACGATGGTCGATTCCGCGCCGCTCAGGCCGAATGCGAGGTACAGCACCGCGCCCACGGCGCCGGCAATCAGCACCATGCAGATGACGATGAATATCGCGCCAATGCGCAGCATGAACGGCCCCGAACGGCCCATGATTCGCCGAACCCCGCCCAATGTCCATGACGCCCGGCGCGCGCGCAAGCGAACTTCGCGGGCGCCGTCGAATGGGCCGGAAAGCCGGGCCGGCCGCCTTAATTCAGCGCCTTGATGACCTTCGCCACCTTGTCGAAAATCTCGCCGATCTGGGCCTCGCTGACGATCAGCGGCGGCGTCACGGCGATCGAATCGCCGACCGTGCGGAACATGATGTTTTCGTCGTGGAAGCCGCGCTCCATCGCCTCGTAGCCGCGCTTGCCGACCGCGTCGGGCCGCGAGGCGAGGTCGATGCCGGCGGTCAGGCCGACGCAGCGGACGTCGAGCACGCGCGGCACGCCCTTGAGCGTCATCGCCGCGTCGTACCAGACCGGCTCGAGCTTCTTGGCGCGGGCGAACAGGTCCTCGTCGCGGTAGAGGTCGAGCGCGGCGAGGCCGGCGGCGCAGGCCAGCGGATGCGCCGAATAGGTGTAGCCGTGGAAGAACTCCACGACATGCTCCGGCCCGTTCATGAAGGCGTCGTGGATGCCCTTGCGCACGATCACGCCGCCCATCGGCACCGAGCCGGAGGTGACGCCCTTCGCGAAGGTGATCATGTCCGGCACGACGCCGTAGCGCTCGGCGGCGAAGGCATGGCCGAGCCGGCCGAAGCCGGTGATGACCTCGTCGAAGATCAGCAGGATGCCGTACTTGTCGCAGATCGCGCGCAGCCGCTCCAGATAGCCCTTCGGCGCCGGCAGCACCGCGGTCGAGCCCGCCATCGGCTCGACGATCACGCCGGCGATGGTGGTGTCGCCGTGCAGCGCGACGATGCGCTCCAGCTCATCGGCCAGGTGCGCGCCCCATTCCGGCTCGCCCTTGGAGAACGCCTGGTGCTCGCGGTTGTAGGTGTGCGGCAGGTGGTCGACGCCGGGCAGCATGACGCCGAACGCCTTGCGGTTGTTGGCGAGCCCGCCGACCGACATGCCGCCGAAGCCGACGCCGTGATAGCCGCGCTCGCGGCCGACGAAGCGGGTGCGCTGCGCCTGGCCGCGCGCGTTCCAGTAGGCCAGCGCGATCTTCATCGCGGTGTCGGCGGCCTCGGAGCCGGAGTTGCAGTAGAACACGTGGTCGAGGTCGCCCGGCGCCAGCGCCGCGATCCGGCTCGCCAGCTCGAAGGCGCGCGGATGGCCGAACTGGAAGGTCGGCGCGAAGTCGAGCTCGGCGGCCTGCTTCTGGATCGCCTGCACGATCGGGTCGCGGTTGTGGCCGGCGTTGGTGCACCACAGGCCCGGCGGCGCCGTCGAGGATCGGCCGGCCTTCCGGCGTGTAGTAGTGCATGTCCTTGGCGCGCGCGATCAGCCGCGGCCGGCGCCTTGAAGGCGCGGTTGGCGGTGAACGGCATCCAGAACGCTTCGAGATCGTTCGGGACCGCGGTGGTGGCGGACGTTTTTTGCGCCTGGGCCATGATGCCGCCTCGCGTGTCGCCCTCTCCCGGCTCGAGGTGGCGGAGAGGGACCGTTCGCATGGATTATCCGCTTTTGCGGCTAATGACAAAAGAGGGGGTGGCTGGTACCAACGCCTCAGCTTTTTGCCGACACATCCGAAAAATTGATGGCCGACAAATCCAACAAGCTGAAGGCGCGCCTGCCGCGCGGCCTCGCCGACCGCGGCCCGGCCGAGATCGCGGCGACGCGGCGCATGATCGAGACGATCCGCGAGGTCTACGAGCGCTACGGCTTCGAGCCGGTGGAGACGCCGGCGATCGAATACACCGACGCGCTCGGCAAGTTCCTGCCCGACCAGGACCGCCCGAACGAGGGCGTGTTCTCGTTCCAGGACGACGACGAGCAGTGGCTGAGCCTGCGCTACGACCTCACCGCGCCGCTGGCGCGCTACGTCGCGGAGAATTTCCAGAACCTCGCGCTGCCGTATCGCTCGCTATCGCTTCGGCTGGGTGTTCCGCAACGAGAAGCCGGGGCCGGGACGCTTCCGCCAGTTCATGCAGTTCGACGCCGACACGGTGGGCTCAGCGCGTCGCCCGCCGCCGACGCCGAGATGTGCATGATGGCGGCGGACACGATGGAGGCGCTGGGCATCCCGCGCGGCCAGTACGTGGTGAAGGTGAACAACCGCAAGGTGCTCGATGGCGTGATGGAGGCGATTGGGCATCGGCGGCGAGGAGAATGCGGGCAAGCGGCTCACGGTGCTGCGTGCGATCGACAAGTTGGATCGACTAGGGCTTGAAGGCGTGACGCTCGTTGCTCGGGGCAGGCCGCAAGGATGAAAGTGGCGATTTCACAAAAGGCGCAGGACTTAGAGCCGCATCAGCAAATCGATGCGCTATCGAAGCATGTGTTGAATTGCGTCGAGCGCTCGACGAACGCTGCGAATCGGCAGCCGATTCGGCGGACAGTCGATTCAGGACGACAGCTTCATTCGATCGACAACAGATCGTATCGAATGACTGCAAGTCTGCGATCGGAAGAAGTGCTTGTCGAATGAAGGCATCGAAGAGCTTCGATGCAATTGCGCGAGTTGATCGAGCAGCTGGCTACGGGACAGATCGCATTCGTATCGATCCCTCCGTCGTCCGCGGCCTCGAGTACTACACCGGCCCGGTCTACGAAGTAGAACTCCTGCTCGAAACCAAGGACGAGAAAGGCCGCCCCGTTCGCTTCGGCTCGGTCGGCGGCGGCGGGCGCTACGACGGACTGGTGTCGCGCTTCCGCGGCCAGCCGGTGCCGGCGACCGGCTTCTCCATCGGCGTGTCGCGGCTGCAAGCCGCGCTGACGCATGATCGGCAAGCTCGACACCAAGCCCGCGCCCGGCCCGGTGCTGGTCACGGTGTTCCGCGACGGCTCGATCGCCGACTACCAGAAGCTCGTCGCGGCGCTGCGCAACGCCGGCATCCGCGCCGAGCTTTATCTCGGCAGCACCAAGCACAATCTCGGCCAGCAGCTCAAATATGCCGACCGGCGCGGCAGCCCGTGCGCGGTCATCCAGGGCGGCGACGAGAAGGCGAAGGGCGAGGTGCTGATCAGGGACCTGATCGCCGGCGCGGACCTCGCCAAGCTGGAGCAGTCCGATCGCGAGGAATACCTGCAGAAGCAGGCCGAGGCGCAGAGCGCGGTGCCGGAGGACAAGCTGGTCGACGCGGTGCGCGCGGTGCTCGCGCGCCACGGCGTGAGCTGGAGCTAGAGCACGATCCGGTCGCCGTTGTCGATCGCGCGCGGACTGTCCGGGCAGCGCGATCGGATGGCCCATCATCTGCTCGGCTGCATCGAAGCTGTCGATGATGGCGCGATATTCGATGATCTTGCCGCCACGGAATCGCATGAACTGTGCTTGATGGTAGGTGATGGTGCGTCCGGTCGCGGGCTGAACGGCGACCATCCGGCCAAACGACGCGGCGCGATCGCGGTCGACCAGCAGAGCCGTCAACTCCGCCTTCAGCACGTTGAGCGCCGAGGGCTCCAGTCGCGTGATGCAATCAAGCACCTCGGCCTTGCCTCGCCGCTGGCCGCAGAAGTGCAGCAGCTCGACCGGGCCTGTCACCAGCCAGTCCACATTGTCATCGATGAACGGCTCGATCTGCCTGGGGTCGCGCGTCAGGCGGGCTTGGCGGAAATTCTCGACATGAGCGCGAGTGAGAGCCTGGGTCATGGTGATCGCTGCTAAACCGCGATGCGCTCGCCGCTGTCGAGGAAGCGCGGCGTGTCCGACAGCGCGATCGGATGGCCCATCATCTGCTCGGCGGCGTCGAAGCTGTCGATAATGCCGCGGTACTCGACGATCTTGTTGTCGCGAAAGCGCATGAACTGCGCCTGGTGGTAGCTGATGGTGCGTCCGGTCCGAGGCAGAACGGCAATCATCCGGCTGAACGAGGCGGCCCGGTCGCGGTCGACCAACAGCGACGACAACTCAATCCGCGATATCTGAAGCACCGACGGCATCAGCCGGACGATGCAGTCGAGCGCCTCGGCCTTGCCCCGGCGATGACCGCAGAATTGCAATAGCTCGACCGGCCCGGTGATCAACCAGTCCACGTTGTCGTGGATGAACGGCTCGATCTGTCGGGGATCGCGCGTCAGGCGGGCCTGGCGGAAATTCTCGACATGAGCGCGAGTGAGAACCTGGGTCATGGCTGCTAAACCGCGATGCGCTCGCCGCTGTCGAAGCCGCGCGGCGTGTCCGACAGCGCGATCGGATGGCCCATCATCTGCTCGGCGGCGTCGAAGCTGTCGATGATGGCGCGGTATTCGACGATCTTCCGGTCGCGGAACTGCAGGAACTGCGCCTGATTGTAGCTGATGACGCGGCCGGTGCCGCACAGCACCCCGGTCAGCCGGCTGAAGGTCGCGACACGGTCGCGGTCGATCAGCAGCGCTCAAAATCGCACGGAAGCGAAGGCCCGCACGGTCCGGCCGGGCAGCAGCACCTCGTCCTTCTTGAAGGAAACCGCGTTGCGGACGTCGTCGTTGAGCAGGTTGTCGCCGGCCAGCCCGAGCGTGACCTCGGTGGGCCCGATCGGTGCGTTCTTGAGCATCCGGCTGTAGCTGACGACCGCCTTGAGCAAATTGTAGCCGGCCGTCGTGGTTTCGTTCTCGGCGACGTTGGTCTGCGCGTCGGCGTGCAGCAGGCCGACGCGGGCGAACCAGTTGGCGTCGCGCCAGAACACGCCGCCGCCGTAGCGCTGCGGCGGCAGCCGCGGCACGTTGCTGCCGTCGGAGAAGGTGGCCCGCACGATGTCGTACTGGCCGTCGATGCCGAACATGCCGCCGCCGACCGGAACGAGATCGAACTGCGCCTGGAATTCGGCGCCGCGGAACAGCGCGTCGCGTTGCGAATAGATCACCTGGCGCAACTCGTCGCCGGTGCCGCACGATGCGAAGTCGTCGTCACAGGTGACGCCGGTGAAGCGCCGGAAGATGAAGTTGGTGTACATGGTGTAGAAGCCCGTCAGCTCGAAGCGAAACGGACCCTGGGCGCGGCGCAGCCCGACCTCGACCGAGCGCGCGGTCTCGATGGTGAGATTGGGGTTGCCGATCTCGAATGTGCCGGACGCCTCGTGCACACCGTGGGACAGCAACTCCGGCGCGCGCGGCGCCCGCTCGACGTACTGCGCTGTCGCGCTGGCGACGAGGCCGAACGGCAAGTCCTTCAGCAGCCCTGCCGACGCGCTCTTCGGCGTGAAGCTGGGACGAACTGCGGATTGGCCCGGCGTGATGGGTTCGCCAAGGTCATCGAGCACCGGGATCAGGCCGGCCGGGAAGTCGGTCGCGGTGCCGTCGACCTTGACGCGCTCGATGCGGCCGGCGAGCTGCGCGCGCCAGCCGTGGCTGAATTGCAACTCGTTGAAGATGTAGCCGGCGATGCTGTGCGTCGAATTCGGATCGAGCAGGCCGCCGCCGGTTGTGCCAAGCGCCGCAAGCTTCTGATGCGCCGCCTGCGTGCCGATCGCGGTGGTGAGCGTGGCAAACCGCAGGTCGAACGGCATGAGCTGGACTTCGACGCGGCCTTCCTGCGCTCGGTTGGTGAAGGTCTGCTGCACGCCGTCGAAGCCGTTCTCGTTGGCCAGCTCGCGATGCTTGTAGTCGGTGGCGCCGAGCCAGAACCGCACCGTGTCGATCGCCGGCGATCCGGGCCGGAATTCGCCCTTGCTGGTGACCTTGGTCTGGTTGAGGTCGATGCGCGCGCCGGTCTCGGCCGCCTCGATGCCGGGAATGCGATAGAAGCTGCCGAACCGCGAAACCGCGACGCCGACGAAGCCGCCGTTGAAAATATACGAGCCGCCGACCGACTGGCCGTCCGCGCGCACCATGCTGTTGGGCTGCCGGTTGCCGACCAGCGGCGGCGGATCGGGCGGAAACAGATAGGGGTAGCTCGGGATGCGGTAGTCCTGCCCGGTGCGGCTGAAGGCGTCGGCATGGAATGCGAAGTTGCCCTTGCCGGCGTCGAGCTGCACCGCGCCCTCGGCGCCGCTGTCGACGCTGGTCAGCGCGCCTTTGACTTCGCCGGCAAAGCCGCGCGGCGGGATGAAGGTCGGAATGCGGTTGTTGTCGACGTTGACCACGCCGCCGATCGCCTGCGAGCCGTAGCGCAATGTTGCCGGCCCGCGGATCACCTCGACCTGCCGCGCCGATAGTGGGTCGATCGGCACGGCGTGGTCGTCGCTGAGATCGGATACGTCGTTGATGCCGAGGCCGTTCTCCTGGATGCGGACGCGATAGTTGTCGAGGCCGCGCACCACGGGGCGGCTTGCCGCGCCCGGCGCAAAGCCGGACGAGGTGATGCCGGGCTTCGATTGCAGCACGTCGCCGAGCGTGCCGCCGGTGCTGCGTTGGATCTCCGGCGCCTGCATCACCGTCACCGTGGCGAACTGGTCGGTGACGATCGGCAGCGTGCCTTGCAGCGCCTCCTGTAGTGGTACGGCGTCTTGACCCGCGGGTGCACGCTGGATCGGGCTCGGCGCGTTGACCGTGATCTGGGGCAACTGAATGGTCTGGGCGATCGCAGATTGTCCCGGAGGAACGGCGAGCAAGGCTGCGAGCACACCGGAAGAACGCAGGAGCATCGACGGACGAAGACACATTCCGGCACCGCAAATGTTATATTATAACGTTACAATATAACATCACCCTTGAGGTCAAGGCCGTGCCGCGCGGGCCTGGATAAGGCGCCATTGACCACGACTGCAGCGGCCGTGGTGCCGTTAAGGGCGGCTGCCGGATGTCGTCGAAGCCTTAAGGGGGTTTGTGCTAAATGCCCGCAAAACCGCGTGGAAAGCGCGTGGGACGGCGTTTGGGATGACAGACAGGGTTGAACCATCGCAGCCCGATGCACGGGCCGACACGCTGGTGGCCGCCTATCAGCGCGCCGGCTATCGCCTTGTCGCGCCTGCGATTCTGCAGCCCGCCGAGCCGTTCCTCGACCTCTCCGGCGAGGACATCCGCAAGCGCATGTACCTCACCACCGACCCGGAGGGCCGCGAGCTGTGCCTGCGCCCGGACCTCACTATTCCGGTTTCTTGCGATTACCTCGGGTCTTCCTCGGCCGGTGCTCCGGCCAACTTCTGCTACCTCGGACCCGTGTTCCGAAACCGTGGTTCGTCCTCAGCGGAATTCCTGCAGGCCGGCATCGAGTCGTTCGGCCGCCCGGACAAGGCGGCAGCCGACGCCGAAATGCTGGCCCTCGGTCTTGACGCCATCGCGCACTACGGCGTGCCGGCGCCTGAGATCCGCATCGGCGACGTCGGGCTGTTCGCCGCGCTGATCGCCGCGCTCGATCTCGCGCCGGCGTGGAAGCGCCGCCTGGTGAAGGACTTCAACCGCAAGACCTCGCTCGCGCACGACCTTGATGTGCTCACGCTAACCGCCGCCAATGCAAAGCCGGAGTACCAGGGCGTGCTCGCCGCGCTGGCCGGCTCCGATCCGAAGGGCGCACGCGCGCTGGTCGCCGATCTTCTCTCGATCGCCGGCATCAGCGCGGTCGGCGGCCGCTCGGTCGGCGAGATCGCCGAGCGCTTTCTCGAGCAGTCCGCGCTCGGCGCCTCCAACACGCTGCCGGGCGAAACCCGCACGCTTGATCGAACGGTTCCTGTCGGTGTCGGGCGATCCCGACGAAGCCGCCGCCGAGCTTCGCGCGCTCGCGGCCGAATCCAAGATCGCGCTCGGTCCCGCGCTCGACCTGTTCGAAAGCCGCACCGGCTTCCTCGCCGCGCGCGGCATCGACGTCTCGCGCATCAAGTTCTCGACCGCGTTCGGCCGCGGCTTCGACTACTACACCGGCTTCGTGTTCGAGCTGCACAACGCGGCCTGCCGACAACGGGCCGCTGATCGCCGGCGGCCGCTACGACGGTCTGCTGACGCGGCTCGGCGCCAAGCAGGCGATTCCCGCGGTCGGCTTCGCGGTCTGGGTCGAACGGCTCGCCGCCTTCAAAGGTGTGGCATGAGCGCCCCGCTCGTCATCGCGGTGCCCGCCAAGGGCCGCCTGCAGGAAAACGCCGAGGCGTTCTTCGCCCGCGCCGGGCTCGCGCTGACCAAGCCGCGCGGCGCGCGCGACTACCGCGGCACCGTCAACGGCCTGCCCAATGTGGAGGTGGCTTATCTCTCCGCGTCCGAGATCGCCGGCCAGCTCGCGCAGGGCACGATGCACCTCGGCGTCACCGGCGAGGATCTGCTGCGCGAGATGATCCCGGACTTCGCGCGTCGCATCGTCATGATCGACGGGCTCGGCTTCGGCTCCGCCAATGTGGTGGTTGCGGTGCCGCAGGCCTGGATCGACGTGCGCAGCATGGCCGATCTCGACGACGTGGCAACCGCGTTCCGCCACCGCCACGACCGCAAGATGCGGGTCGCCACCAAATACGTGAACCTGACGCGCGACTTCTTCGCCAGCCACGGCATCGCCGATTACCGCATCGTCGAGAGCTCCGGCGCGACCGAAGGCGCGCCGGCCGCGGGCTCCGCCGAACTGATCGTCGACATCACCACGACCGGCACCACGCTCGCCGCCAACGCGCTCAAGATCGTGGACGACGGCGTGATCCTGCGCTCGCAGGCCAATCTGGTCGCCTCGCGCGGCGCGCCATGGGGCGATGCCGAGCGCGAAGTGGCGCGCAACATCCTGGACCGCATTGCCGCGCAGGCGAGGGCGCGCGCCTATCGCGAGGTGCGCACGCGCTTCGCGAACTGCAACGACGCCTTGCTCGGGCAACTGCGCAACCAGTTCGGCGTGGTGACGCCGTTCGGCGGCCCGACCTCGTCGGGCATGCTGACGCTGCACTGCCCCAGCGCGCAGGTGCACGCAGTGGCCAGCATGATGCGCGACAAGGGCGCGGAGAGCATCGTGGTCGCGCAGATCGACTACGTGTTCGCGCCGGACAATCCGCTCTACGCCAAGCTCACCGACGGCCTGACGGGCTGACCGCCGCGTCGCACGGCGCTAAGCTCTCCTCAAGCGCGATCTTAGGATCGCCAACGGGAGACCTTCATGATCCGCACGCCGGTTTGCGACCTGCTGGACATCGAGCACCCGATCGCGCTCGGCGGCATGGGGTCGGCGTCGTCGCCGGCGATGACCGCAGCGGTGTCGCGCGCCGGCGGGCTCGGCGCGATGGGATGCCATTATCTGACGCCGGAGCAGGTCCGCGAGCGCGCCACGGCGACGCGCAAGGAAACCAACAAGCCGTTCGGCATGAATTTTCTGCTGTTCGACGTGCGCGAGGACAGCTTCGCCGAGGCGCTCCAGCTACGCCCCGCGGTGATGCAGTTTGCCTGGGCGCGGCAGGACCAGGATCTCAAGCCCTATTTCGACCGCTCACATGAAGCCGGCTGCAAGGTCACCTACATGGCCGGCGCCGTGAACGAGGCGGAGCGCGCGGTGAAGGCCGGCGCCGATGTCATCATCGCGCAGGGCAGCGAAGGCGGCGGCCATGTCGGCTGGATGGGCAGCATGCCGCTCATCCCGATGGTGGTCGACGCGGTCGGGCCGGTGCCGGTGCTGGCGGCGGGCGGCTTCGCGGACGGGCGCGGGCTGGTGGCGGCGCTGGCGCTCGGCGCACAGGGCATCCTGCTCGGCACGCGGTTCCTCGCCAGCGTCGAGTCGCCGCTGCATCCGAATTTCAAGCAGGCGATCGTGGACAGCGACGGCCACGACACCCAGCTCTCCGAAATTCCCGACATCGCCGCCAGCCAGGTCTGGCCCGGCGCGATGACGCGCTCGCGGCGCAACAAGTTCATCGAGCGCTGGGCCGGTCGCGAATGGGCGCTGCGGCAGCACAAGGCCGAGGCGATCGCCAAGCTTGCGGGCGGCGCGCGAGGCCGGCGACGTCGACGAGGGTCCGCTGTCGATGGGGCAGGACGCCGGGCTGATCCACGACATCCCGCCGGCCGGTGAGATCGTGATGCGCATCGCGCGCGAAGCAGAGGAAATTTTGCGGACGCGGCTGCCGGGGATGTTGAGAAACTAGCGCTGCTTGAATGAAAACGGTGCGCATCGGTGTGAAACCGCCGTCGCCAAATCGGAACCAATGATGGCAACTGGCGCTTATAGGAATGGCGGTTCCAGGCGGCCCCCGAGCCCTTTTTTGACTGGAGTGCTAGGCCCTGCTTTCCTCGGAGCGGAGGCTCCATCCTGGTGAAATCCCAAGCGTCGGTACCGGTGTCAACCGCCACATGGATTGGCTTCGCTATGATGTGCATCGGCATGTTCATGGCGATCCTGGATGTGCAGGTGGTCGCCACATCGTTGCCGACGATCCAGCGCGCTCTCAATATCGCGCAAGACCAGATGAGCTGGGTCCAGACCTCGTATCTCATCGCGGAAATTATCGCCATTCCGCTGACCGGATTTCTGACGCGGGCCTTCACCATGCGATGGCTGTTCGTCATCGCGGTTTCGGCCTTTACGCTCGCGTCGATCGCCTGTGCCCTGAGCGGCAGCTTTGAGACGCTAATCTTGTGGCGCGTCGTGCAAGGCTTCTCCGGCGGCACTTTGATACCGGCCGTTTTCTCCGCGGTCTTTCTGATGTTTCCGCTCCGGTTGCAGTCTGTAGCAACCACGATCGCCGGAGTGTTGGCCGTGCTGGCCCCGACCGTAGGGCCCGTGGTCGGCGGCTGGCTCACGGAGACATACTCGTGGCAGTGGTTGTTCTTAATTAATGTGCTTCCGGGCGTCGTGGCCGCGGTCGTCGCGTGCGTTTCGCTCCCCAAGGAGAAGCCCGATCTCGCGCAGGCGCGCCACCTCGATGTGCCCGCGCTGCTGTTGATGGCGTGCGCCCTCGCGGCCCTTGAGATCGGGATTAAGGAAGCGCCGCAGCGCGGCTGGACTTCGCAGCTGGTCGGCGGCCTGCTGGCCGTGAGCGTCCTCACAGGCGCGATATTCATTTGGCGCATGATCCGCTCGCCGCATCCCCTCGTCGACATTCAGGGCATTTCACGACCGGAATTTCGCGGTTGGCTGCCTGCTCAGCTTTGTTTCGGGGATAGGATTGTTCGGATCGGTCTACCTCATGCCCGTGTTCCTGTCTTATGTGCGGGGACACGACGCGCTCGAGGTGGGAAAGATCATCCTGGTGACCGGCATCGTGCAATTCGTAACAGCCCCCATTGCTGTGGCCGTGGACGAGCGCTTCGACGAGCGCTATGTCGCGCGTTCGGAATCCTGCTGTTCGGAATCGGCCTGGCAATGAGTTGCGTGCAAACGAGCGCCACGGACTATGACGCGATGTTCTGGCCGCAGGTGGTGCGCGGAGCGGCGGTCATGTTCTGCATCCTCCCATCAACGCGCCTTGCGCTCGCGCACATTGCAAAGATCAAGATTCCGGATGCGAGCGGACTGTTCAACCTGATGCGCAATCTCGGAGGCGCCATCGGCATTGCGATCATCGATACCATTATCTACACACGTGCGCCGATCCACGCGCGCAGCCTGGCCGATCGCCTCGCCGCCGGCGACATTGAGGCCGCAAAAACCCTCGGCATTCCGCTCGACTTGATGGCTCGTTCGTTTGTCGAGCCGGCGGCCCGAGCTGCGGTCGCGCCCCTCATCGACAAGATGGCGTTCGTGGAAGCCATTAACGACGCCTGGGCGCTGGTGGCAGTGCTGACGCTGGCTGTGCTGGTGGCTTTGCCTCTCGCACGAACGCCGATTTGGCGCTTGATGGTATCGATCCGAAAAGGTCGTGTGCAGGTGCGCCACCAGAGAGTCTAAACCGTTAGCCACCGCTCAGCGGCGTTGACGGTGAATTGCCTCGCCCCGTTGCGGTGGACAGGTAGAGCGAAGTGCTCGGCTCAGACCTTCTTCCGCCGGAACACCACGAAATACGACAGCGAGAAATTCACCAGGAAGCTCGCCATGATCGCGCAGGCCTTGGCGGCGGCGAGCTGCAACGTCGGATCGGCGATCAGCCGCGGCATCAGGCCGACCGCGACGACCAGCACCGTGGTGTTGACGATCAGGCCGGCGAGGCCGGAGCCGAGGAACTTCGCATAGGTTCGCCAGCGCAGCTCGCGGTTCGGACTCGCGGGCAAAGGTGACGAACGAGTTCAGCACATAGGAGTTGGACACCGCGACCAGCCAGGACAGCACGTTGGCCGGAACGAGCGGCGCGCCGAAATACTGCACCGCGACCCAGAACACGCCGAAGTCGATCGCCGAGTTGACGACGCCGACCGCCGCGAAGCTCATCGCCTTCAGCACCAGGGCGCGCTCGCGCCAGGCGGCGAGCAGGCGATTGAGCAGAGCGGGTGGATTCATCGGGACCGCTTAACCGGTTTCGCCCGATTCCGCAAAGCAGCAGGCGGGCAACGCATTGAAATGCTGCGGCGAACGGCCATCTGTGCGGTCGCGACATCGAAGCCCCGTTTGCGCTATAGAACGTGTCATGACCGCTGCCGACCGAAGCAACGTTTCCAGTGCCGCGAGGGTGCCGGCGGCGGCTGGTCTTTCGATCGTCGTGCCGGTCTACAACGAGGGCGCAGGGCTCACGCGCTTCCACGAGAAGCTTGCCGCGGCGGCGCGGCGGTTGCGCCAGCAGCACGGTCTCGCCTGCGAGGTGATCTACGTCGACGACGGCAGCCGCGACGACAGCTTCGCCGTCGCTCGCGCGTTGCCCGCCGAAGCGTTGGACGTGCAGGCGCTGTCGCTGTCGCGCAACTTCGGCAAGGAGGCGGCGCTGATGGCCGGCCTCGATCACGCGCGGCTCGGCGCGACCCTGTTCATCGACGGCGACGGCCAGCATCCGCCCGACCTGATCGACAAGCTGGTCAGCCACTGGCTCGATGACGGCCACGACGTCATCTACACCGCGAAGGCGCACCGCGGCGGCGAGTCGCTGCTGCGCCGCGCCGGCGTGCGCGCGTTCTACGACCTGATCAACTGGGGCGCGCGGCAGAAAATCCCCGAGGACGCCGGCGACTTCCGGCTGCTGTCGCCGCGCGCCACCGATGCGCTGCGCCGCCTGCCGGAGCGCAACCGCTTCTTCAAGGGCCTGGCGAGCTGGATCGGCTTCAAGCAGGTCCGCGTCGACTACGAGCCGGCCGAGCGCACGCATGGCCGCACCAGCTGGAGCATCCCCGGCCTGGTCGGTCTTTCGGTCGAGGGGCTGACCTCATTCTCGGTCGCGCCGCTGCGGCTCGCCAGCCTGCTCGGCGTGTTGCTCGCCGCAGCCTCGCTGATCTTTGGCGGCATGATGGTGTTCGAGGCGTTCTATTACGGGGTGTCCGTCGCCGGCTATCCGTCGGTGATCGTCGGCCTGATGGTGCTGGGCGGCGTGCAGCTCATCATGATCGGCGTGGTCGGCGAATACATCGGCAAGATCCTGTCCGAGATCAAAGCGCGGCCGATCTATTTCGTCGCCGAGCACGAGGTGAAGTCCGCGCAGGACAAGCCGGCGGAGCGCAGCGCGCCGGCGCGGACGGCGGCGGAATGAGCGAGCGGCCGATCTGGCTGTGCGCCGACGACTACGGCATCTCTCCCGCGGTGAACGGCGCCATTCGCGACCTGGTGCTGCGCGGGCGCATCAACGCAACGTCGGTGATGGTCGCGGCGCCGAGCTTCCACCGCTCCGACGCCGTGTCGCTCAACCTGCTCAACGCGGGCGTCTCTCGGGTCGCGATCGGACTCCATGTCACGCTGACTGCGCCGTTCGCGCCGCTCAGCCCCGGCTTTGCGCCTTTGCGGGACGGCGCATTCCTGCCGCTGGATGACATGCTGCGCCGGGCGCTGCTGCGCCGGCTGCCGCGCAAGAAGCTGGCGGTCGAGATCGCGACGCAGCTGGCTGCGTTCGTCGCCGCGTTCGGCCGCGTGCCCGATTTCGTCGACGGGCACCAGCACGTGCATCAGTTTCCGCAGGTGCGCGATGCGCTGCTCGGCGTGGTCAGGGAGATCGCGCCGAATGCCTGGGTGCGCCAGTGCGGCCGCGCTGCGCTGCCGCTGCGGCGGCGGTTGTCCGACAAGAAGGGTCTGCTGCTCGACGTGCTCAGCCGCGGCTTCCGCAAGCGTGCGGCCGCGCTCGGCGTTGCCACCAATCCGGCGTTTGCCGGCACCTACGATTTCGCTGCGGAGACGGTGCCGGACTTTGCCGCTTTGTTCCCCGTTTTCCTCGACAAGCTGCCCGCCGGCGGCCTGATCATGTGCCATCCCGGCAAGGTCGATGCCGAGCTCGAGCGGCTCGATCCCCTGACCGACCAACGCGAGCGGGAATACGCCTATTTCGCCGGCGAGGCCTTTCCGGCCCTGTTGGCGTCACAGGGCGTCACATTGGCCGGGATGCAGGCGCGATCAGAGGCTTAGGCAATTGTGAAATTTTGTCGCGCGCCATACCGCTGCGCCTTGGCCGTACCTACATTCCCGCCGAAGGCTCAGGGGACGGAGGAAACAACCAATGACACCCCAAGAACGTAAGCTGGTTGACGAGCTGTTCGAGCGTCTGCAATCGCTGGAAAACACGCCGCGCGATCCGGACGCGACCGACGCCATCAATCAAGGGCTGGATAAGGCGCCGCACGCGCTCTATCCCCTGGTGCAATCCGTACTGGTGCAGGACGAGGCGCTCAAGCGCGCCGACGCGCGCATCCGCGAGCTCGAGGCCGAGCTCGGCATCGATCAGCCGCAACGGCAGCCGCAGGGTGGCTTCCTCGACAGCATGCGCGACGCTTTGCTCGGCAAGCCCGAGCAGCGCGGCTCGGTGCCGTCGGTGCGTGCCGGCGCGAATCCGAATGCATCAGGCAACGCATGGGGCCCCGCCTACAATCAGGGTGCGCCGATGCAGCCACAGCAGCAGCCGCAGCAATATGGGCAGCCACAGTATGGCCAGCCGATGCAGCAGCACGGCGGCTCGTTCCTCGGCACAGCGGCGGCGACGGTGGCCGGCGTGGTCGGCGGCGCGATGCTGATGAACAGCTTCAAGGGTATGTTCGGCGGGCAGCAGCCGGGCGGCCAGTCGCACAGCGCGTTCGATCAGCCGACCGGCGGCGCGCCCTGGGGCGGCGGCAATGCCAACAGCGATCTCGCGCGCCAGGCCGGTGTCGATGACATCGGCAACAGCGGGCGGACGGCGGCCTATGACGAACCGGCGAGTGAACGCACCGGCGTGTTCGGCTCGTCGTCGGATGAAGGCCTGTCCGGCTCGTCGGGCGACGATGACCTTGAGTAACGAAGATGCCGATTACGAAAGCGACGGCGGCGACTTGGCGGCGGCGGCGACGATTGATCGTTTGCCACGGCGTTGCGAAACAAAAAGGCCGCCGGAGACGGCGGCCTTTCATCTTTGCGTATGGAGCGGCTTAGAGCACGACGACCTTGGAGCCGACCTTGACGCGGTCGTAGAGGTCGATGACGTCCTCGTTGCGCAGCCGGAAGCAACCCGAAGACACCGCCTGGCCGATGGTCCAGGGCTCGTTCGAGCCGTGGATGCGGTAGAGCGAGGAGCCGAGATACATCGCGCGCGCGCCGAGCGGGTTCTCCGGGCCGCCGGCCATGAAGCCCGGCAGGTCGGGGCGGCGCTGCAGCATCTCTTCCGGCGGCCGCCAGTCCGGCCATTCCTTCTTGGCGGAAACGGTCTTGACGCCGGACCAGGTGAAGCCGTCGCGGCCGACGCCGATGCCGTAACGCATGGCGGTGCCGTCGCCCTGCACCAGGAAAAGAAAGCGCTGTGTCGTGTCGATGACGATGGTGCCGGCCGGCTCCTTGCCCGTGTAGGGCACGACCTGCTTCAGGAATTTCGGATCGATCGGCTGACGGCGCGGGTCGACCACCTCATCCGGCGCGAGCGCCGGCTGGTTGGCGTGTGCATAGACCTCGCCGGGCGGGCGCGGCGGCGGCGCTTGGCCGCCACCGAACAGGAACTCGATGAAGCCGCCGCCCATCTGGCGCTGATCGGCCGAGGCGTAGCGTGCGCTCGGTGCGGGCTGCTGGACCGGCGCGATATAGCCGGGCGCGCGGCGGACGCTGCCGGTGGCGTTGTAGCGGTCGGCTTGGAGCGGCATCGGCTCGGCGAGCGCCGGCGCGATGCCGAAGGCGCCCACGAGGAGCGCGGAACACAGGACTCTTTGCATTGACGTACTCGTTACTGATCGTCGCGCGTTCAACGCCGCGCGAGGCCACTACATGGTGAAAATTGTACTGATCGGTAAAAACCGGCCCACGCGGCGCCCATGCATCGCCGTGCGCGGCTCATTCGTCGGATCAGGGTTTATTTTGGGTGAACCGCGCCACGTCATGGTTAATCCGGCGTTGCCCGTGCGCGCCGGCGTTATCGCCGATCAGCCCCGCGTGAACCCGATCTTAAATCGCGCCCGCTTAGAACCATTCCGGGGATTGGGTTGATGCCGGTTCAGCGCAAGATTTTCCGCATCGAGCAGGACGCGTGCGCCGGCGGGCGCGTCGACGTTTCCGCGCGCGACGCCGAGGCCGCGCTTCGCCACCATGAGTTCATGGCAGAGATCAAGGCGCTGCGCGGTTTGATCGAGCCGCGCGCCGAGACGAACCGCGCCACGATGGAGACGTCGCGCGTGCAGATCGCCGAGGCGCAGGCCTACAAGGCCGAGCTCGAGACGATCCACGCGGCGCTCAAGCGCAGCCGCGAGGAGGTTGCCGCGTTCGCCGGCGGCGGCGCGCTGCCGCCCGACATCGCGCGGGCGAGCCGCGAACTCGACGCCATCGTGCGCGGCACCGAGCAGGCGACCCAGCAGTTGCTGCAGGCGGCCGAGGACATCGACCAGTGCGCCAACACGCTGTCCGCCGGGCTCAAGAGCGAGCACGAGAAGGGTCTCGCCAACGACATCCGCGACCGCGTGGTGCAGATTTTCGAGTCCTGCAATTTCCAGGATCTAACCGGGCAGCGGGTCGGCAAGGTGGTCGAGACCCTGGCGTTCCTCGAGGAGCATGTCGGCCGCCTGATGGAAATCTGGTTGGCCGTCGAGCGGTTCAAGCCGGTCGTGTTCGACGACGCGCCCGCCGGCGACAGGAAATTCCTCAACGGTCCGAAGCTCGCCGGCGACGCCGGCCACTCCTCGCAGAACGACATCAACTCGTTGTTCAATTAGCTTTGTCTTTGCGCATGGTCTGATCCGGACCTGCCTTCGCCCGCCGAAGCATCAAGACAAATGACCGCATGTGCCAAGGCTTCGCGCAGGCGGGAAACCGGTTTCCACTTTTCGGGATCATGCGCGTGGCCGCCGGATCGCGGCGAAACACGCCAGCGCAATCACCGCGAACGCCGCCGCTCCCGCCAGCGCCGCCGGATCGGACATCCGCTCGATCACGACGGCCAGCGCGAGCGGGGCCGCCGCCTGCATCAAAAGAGAAGGCCCGGCGATCCGCCCGATCAGCGCGCCGTAGCCCGCGGCGCCGAACAGTGCGAGCGGCACCGCGCCGCGCGCGATGGTGATCAGGCCGTTGGCGGCCCCGAACATCAGCGCGAACGCGGCGGCGGCCGGCACCGATATGCCGAACAGCGCGAGCATCGCGAATGCCGCGACCAGCAGCGCCACCGCAAAGCGCGCCAGCGTGAGCGGATGCAGGTCGCGGCCGAACATGAACTCGGTGAGCCGCGCCGCCACTTGCGCCGGCCCGAACAGCGCGCCGATCGTCACCACGGTTGCCGCATCGATGCCGGCGCGGCCGAACACCGCGAGAAGGTGCGCTGAGAGCGCGGACGGCACGAACGCGTAGCTGGCGAATGCCGCGGCGACCAGCAGGAAGGCTGCGCCGTGCGGCGGCAGCAGAGCGGGCGCCTTGACGCCGTCAGCCGGCGGTGCCGCCGCGGCTGCGCTGCTGCGCGGCAGCACGAATGCGTGCAGCGGGGCGCAGACCAGTGCGAGCAGCGCGGCGTACACCAGGTAAGTGCCGCGCCAGCCGATCGATCCCATCAGCAGATGGGTCGACGGCCAGCCCACGGTCGAAGCGAAACCGCCGGCGAGCGTCAGCACGGTGATCGGCGAGCGCGCCGCCGCGCCGAAGATACGTCCCAGCGTGGCGAACGCAGAATCGTAGAGCGACGCCGCGAGCCCGACGCCGAGCAGCATCCACACCGCGAGATAGCTCACACGGTCTGCGGCATGGACCAGCGCAAGCAGGCCGAGCGCGCCGATCAGGTTGCCGGCGGCCATCACCACGTGGCCGCCGAGCCGGTCGATGGTCCGGCCGACCAGCGGGGAGGCGAGCCCGGCCACCAGCAGGCAAAGCGAGAAGCCTCCCATCGTAAACGACAGCGACCAGCCGCGCTCCGCCGCGATCAGCGGCACGGTGAGAACCGGCGAGTAGAAGATGGTGCCCCAGGCGATGATCTGCGTGACGCCCAGCACGGGCACCGCGCGCCAGGGGCCGTGTACGACGTCCCGAACGGAAGGCATTTCCTATGCTAGCGCATTGTCTGAACTTTGAAGCAGCGAGAACGGCGAACGCAGCCCTGCCGTCATAACTCGGAAAATTAAGCCGCGACCTTGGTCTTCTCGAACTCCGGCACCTGCGCGGCGAAGCGATCGAGCCAGGCGACCAGCTTCGGGTGGCCTTCGCGCCATGCGCCCTTGAAGCGCAGGTCGCGGTGGCCGAGCAGGCAGGCGAGTGCGATCTGCCCGACGTTTGGAATCGGATCGATCGAGGGGGGTGCCGCTTCGAGCGCCGCGAAGCCGCGGCGGATCTTGTCGTTCTGATAGTCGAGCCACTTCGGCTCGTGGCGCTCAAAGGCGCGGAAGCGGCCCTCGTAGAGCACGAGTAGCGAAGCGTCGGTGGTGCCGTCGGCGAGCGCCTGCAGCCGCAGCGCCGCGAAACGCGCGTCCGGCTCGCGCGGGATGATCTTGCCGCCGCCGGCGCGGTGGTCGAGGTATTCGAGGATCACGCGGCTGTCGAACAGCGTCGCGCCGTCGTCGAGGATCAGGATCGGAATCTTACCCACGGGATTTTGCCGACGCAGCGTGTCGCCGCTGTCTGAAGGATCGGCCTTCTCGATCGTTATATCGTTGGACAGACCGAGCAGGCTGGCGGCGAGCAGCACCTTGCGGCCGAACGGCGACGGCGGAGACGTGCGCAGGGTCATCATGGCCGGGAGGTTCGGGCAGGATCGCTTGACGCGCAAGTAATTTTCGGCACGCAAGTGTTCTGGTGGACAAGCATTTCGTTGCGCGGCCGCGTGCAGCCGCGGAGACAAGTCATAAGCGCACGCAGCGGCGATCGGGCCGCGGTGCCGGTCAGCCGGTGACGACCAGATTGACCGCCTTGGGGCCCTTGCCCTTCTTGTCGGGCTCGACCTCGAACTGGATGCGCTGCCCTTCGTTCAGAGCTTTCATTCCGGCCTGCTCGACCGCAGTGATGTGAACGAAAACGTCGCGTCCGCCGTCATCCGGCTTGATGAAGCCGTAACCGCGTTCGCCATTGAAGAACTTCACAGTCCCACTCATTGCCATCGGGACACTCCTTCCCCCCGAAAATAGTTCGTCGCCCGCACCGCAGGCGGCACGGCCGGACGTTCACTCGGAAGAAAAATCGGCCCCCAAGGCCAAGTCACTCCGCCGACCCCCCAAAGGAGGCGGAACGTCTTAAGCCGCACGCCTAGCGTATGCCCATTGCCGGCCGGGTGAAAAGGGGTGCAACAGATCAGCGCAACGTTTCGCCGGCGATCCAGTCGAGCGTGGTGGCCGTCTTGCCGGCACGACCCAAAGCGGCGGCGAGCGTAGGCAGCAGCACCTTCAAATCGTCATGCAAGGTCCACGGCGGATTGACGGCGATGAGCCCGCTGCCGCGCAAACCCAAGTCTTCAGAAGCTGTTGCAACGATCAGTTCCACTCGCAACATTTTGCCGATGCCGAGCCGTGAGAGCTTGCGGACGAACAACGTGCCCTCAGCGGCATCCTTGATCGGGTACCAGAGCAGGTAGCCGCCGGTCGGCCACTTGCGGTGCGCAGCCTCCAGACCGTTCGCCAGCCTGGAAAACTCGTCGGGCTGCTCGAACGGCGGATCGATCAGCACCAGGCCGCGGCGCTCCTTCGGCGGCACGGTGGCGCCGAGCGCGGTCCAGCCGTCGATGGCCAGCGCCTTGGCGCGCGGGTCGCCGTGCAGGCACCGAGCCAGTGCCGCGGCGGCGTTCGGCTCGAGTTCGCAGGCGATCAGCCGGTCCTGCCGGCGCAGCATCGCTTGAACGAGCGCCGGCGAGCCGGGATAGACAGCGAGTTTGCCGGATGGATTGAGCGCGGCGACGGCGTCGAGGTAGGGCGCGAGCAGCGCGCGCGCTTGGTCGGGGAGGGGCTGCGCCTGATCGCCAAGCAGGCGGCCGATGCCGTTGCGCCATTCGCCGGTCTTGCCGGCTTCCGGCCCGGCAAGATCGTAAACCCCGGCGCCGGCGTGGCTGTCGATGACGCGGAACGCCGCCGGTTTCTGGCGCAGGTGGAACAGCGTGCGGCACAGCACGGCATGCTTAACGACGTCGGCGAAGTTGCCGGCGTGATAGGCGTGTCGGTAGTTCATCGCGCGCTCGCGCCGCCGTTAAGGTTTCGGTGCGTTATCGCACGTTCCCGCAATCGCCTGGGCTACTTTGCGAACGGGACGAGGCCGGCGGTGCCGGCCTGATGGAGCGATCATGTGGCGCTGGTTCGCCATCGCAGCCGCACTGTATGCCGGCGGACATCCGGGGCTCGACGCCTGGCGCCCGGCGGCATTCGAGCGTTCGCTGCGCGAATTTCACCGCGACGTGAACCGGCTCGGCAACGAAGCGATGCTGACCGCGACCGGGCTCGACCAGACCCGCGCGCTGCAACGGTTCAGTTCGCTGGGCGCGCAATTGCAGGCGATGCTGCTGCGTCACTGAGGCTGGTGCGGCGGATCAGTTCGCCGCCGCGCACCGGCGGCATGATGAGTTTGTCGCGCCGGCAGGCCCTGCGGTCGATCTCCGCGCAGTCGCGGAACTTCAGATCCTTG
This sequence comes from uncultured Alphaproteobacteria bacterium, assembly GCA_963711955.1. Taxonomy (GTDB): domain Bacteria; phylum Pseudomonadota; class Alphaproteobacteria; order Rhizobiales; family Xanthobacteraceae; genus Z2-YC6860. The sequence continues at coordinate 155,122 of CAVQGC010000014.1, forward strand.
CTCATGCAGATTCGCACCTCGGACAGCCGCGAGCTGTCGCAGGTCACCGCAACGCCGCTGCGCGACAGGCCCGGATTGGCCTTCACGAACGCATCCTCCACCTCGTCGGGATCGACGGTGATCGGCGCCTTCAGCACTTCATAGCTGTCCGGAATCTTCACCGCGCCGCGGGCTTTGCGCACCAGATCGAAATAGGCCTGGGCGTTGAGCCCGCTGCAGGTGCCGTGCGAATCCCACTGGCTGTAGACAAGCCGGGGTGCCGGCATCAGGTCGAGCATCGAGGACATCAGCTCGCGGTTGAGCCGCGGGGCCGGCACCTGACAGGCGCGCGGGAAGCCGCGCTCGTACTGCGGCCAGAGGCCGTGCACCACGAAGGAATAGGGCCGGGCGGTGCCGCATTGCTCGCCGGCCTCGCGGCCGCGCTCGGCGCTGGCCTGGCAGAAGCTCGGCGACCATGACAGCGCCAGAACGTAGAAGTCGAACTGGCCGGCCTGGTGCTGCCGCTGCTCGCGGCGGTCTTGTCTCTGTTCTTGCCGATGCTCCTGCGCGGGCGCCGCGTTGACGGTGATGGCGAGAACCAGAAGGAACGCGGCGTATGTCGCCGCACGAATGGCAAGCTGAACCATGAACGCCCCCTGCATCACTGGACCGATGCGAATAGGGTACATATCAAACTAGAACATTGCAAGAACAAAATAGAAATAAAACGGGCTCAAATGCGCCGCGCGCCATTTCCCCGGTCGGTCAATGGTTTGGTTCGACCCGGCTGCGGCGGTCAGGGCCGCGCCATCTTGCAGCGCGGGTTGTAGGCCCAGTTGCGGTCGAGTCCGACCACGCACCATTCCACACCCCAGCTTGCGCCGATCGCGCCGCCGCTCTCGACGATCGAATAGTGGACCGGCCGCCACTTGCCGTCGGAGATCAGAACCTTGCCGGAGCACCAGCGCCGCGGAACGGTGGCCTCGGCCCAGGGCCGGAACGCCACCTGCCTGACCTCGCCGATATCCATGATCGACAGATCCGAATTCCAGAACCGGCGCTCCTTGGTGCCGAAGTTGCCGCGGATGTCGGACAGCACCCAGCCGGAATCGCAGGGCGGGATCTCCGCGTCGTAGCGCGGGCCGGACAGCCAGAAGTTCAGCTCCAGCCAGCTGGCGGCTGTGGCCGGAGTGGGACGGGCCATCTCGACGGCGGCCGTCATGGCGACGGCGGCTGCCAGCAACATCACGCGGCCAACACGCTTCGAGCCGGACATCTGGACACTCACCCTGGTTGGGAACTCACCCTTGGCTGACCTCGGCGGAAAACCTTCCCGCGAGGCTCGAAAAGCGACACGACTTTATCACAAATTCGCACGAGTGCCCCAGTTGACCACAATTTTAACACCGAGAAAACCCGCATCGATGCTGGCGATTTCGGCCGTCGCCGCCTACCCTGCCGGCATGATTCGCGCGCCTTGGTGAAACGCGTTCGCGCCGGAAAACCGGAGACGAACATGGCGGTGGAGGCGCGGCGGCTCGAGGCGGTCGACAGCGTTTTCGGCATCCAGGCGGCCAGTCATCTGCTCACCGAAGTGATCGCGCCATGGGTGCAGGACCTCGGCGTGCTGGTCGAGGCGATCGAGGCCGGCCGGCCGGCCGGCGCCCCGCAGGACTGGCAGCCCGGCGCGGTGCTGCGGCTGCCGTTTTCCGCCAAACTTTGCCGCGACGGCGGGGTGGTCTGCCCGCAGGCGCTGATGGCGCTGGCCGACACCGCGATGGTGTTCGCCTGCGCGGCGGCGTGGAGCAGCTACCGGGCGATGAGCGCTGTGGACCAGACCATGCACTTCCTGCGGCCGGTGAATTTCGACGTGCTGGCCGATGCGCGCATCGTGCGGATCGGCCGCACCAACTGCTTTGGCCGTGTGATGCTGTCGAGCGCCGCCGACAAGCGGCCGGTCGGCATGGTTTCGAGTGCTTACGCGATGTTGTAGCTGGGTTGGATAAGGAACGTTTCCCCATAGGACGCCCCGTCGGCGGTCTGCCGCGCGGAGGAACCAGAAAAATCGGCAGGGACCTCGTGAGAAGTCCCCGCCGCCAATTTTTTCAGGTACCGCAGCGGATTGCGGCAACGCTCACTTCAGCTTGTCGTAGCTGAACAGGTAGTCCACTTTGGTGCCGAGCGGCTTGTGGCATGTGAAGCAGTTTTCCAGCTTCGCGCCGGTGTTGACCGACTTGTCGGCGCCGGAACGCCTGGTACTCCCACTCGCCGTTTCGAATGTTTTCCGGATACTCGCTGCCCCATCCGGTGCGCTTCTCCATCACCGTGTAGCCGAGCAGCTTGTCCTTGATGAAACGGCCGTCCGGCCCCTTCTCGGGGTTGCCGCTGGCGTCGAGCTTGGCGGCAAACTGCACCAGGGTGAGCACGGTGCCGCTCGGCAACGGCGCGCCTTTCTTGGCGGCTTCGATCGCCGCGGGCGGCGAGACGTAGAGCTCGCGGAATTGCTTGTTATCGGGGCGGTCGACCGTCGTGTACAGGACGCCCTTCGCATAGTCCTCGGGAAATTTGACGAGGTCGCCGCCAGCCTTCGCGGAAATCGCAAACGACATTGCGCCGACGCCAGCGATCGCGGCCAACGCCGCGATTGATCTGCCGTAGTTCATGAAACACCCCCTAAAGGCGCCGGATCATCCGGCTGCGGCATTTATAGCCGAATGGGCGGCGCGGCGGCGCTCACATCCAGCGGGTCTTGCGTTCACATCTCGGAGAGGCCGGAGGCAACGCAAAGCAGTTTCGCGCGTTATCGAGGGGACCCATCGCAGGAGGACCCCATGCGTAGCTCAATCCGGATCGGCAGCACCGCCTTGGCGCTTTGCGCGGGCGTCGGGCTGGCCGTCGCCCAGAACAACCCTCCCATCGACCAGAAGCAGCAGCCGAGCGGCCCGCCGGCCGCCGAGGCAAGCCCCGTTCCGGGGCCACGGTTGCCAACGCAACCACCTGGCCAGGAGGCCGACAACGCCAAGCCGACGATGCTGCAGCCCGAACACTCGGCGACGCCCGACAAGATCGCCGAGCCGGTGCCCGGCGCGACGCGGCAGACCATACCGTCGGCCGTTTCGGCCGCAAATGCCGCGCAGGACAAGTTGCCGATCCTCGCCATGCAGCTTCCGCTGACCGATGAGCAGAAGCAAAAGATCGCGGCAAGCGTGAGCAAGGCGCCTGCCGCGCCGGCCGGGACCATGCAGGTCACGGTGGCGCAGAGCCTGCCGAATACCGGCGTGACGATGCAGGAATTCTCCGCCGACGCGAAGGCTGCGGTGCCGGACGTGGGCCGCTACAAGTACGTGCAACTCACCAACCGCATATTAATCGTCGATCCGACGTTCTGGACCGTGGTCGGCGAAATCAAGAAATAGTTTCCCAAGAAATAGCTTCCAACGCACGCTGCGCCCCGCCGGGAGCATATTCCGGCGGGGCGCAGCGTTTTCGATCAGGCGTTTTGCTGCCTGGCCTTCTGAACGTTAGGCTCCCACTGCGCCATGCTGTCGGCGATGATCTTCATCGACGTCATGGCGGCCTGGCTCAACGACGCGTAGCCGCTGATCTCTCGCTGCACCCGCTCGCCCTCGCTGCGCAGCATGTCGCGCACCCGTGTCAGCTCGCCGATCACGTGGTCGATCTCGCCGATCGACTGGCCGGCCACACGCTGGATCAGCGAGTTGATGTTTTCGGCGGCCATCTCGCCGCCGCCTTCGGTGCGCGGATGGCGGAACACGGAGACGTCGCGCCGCACGAACTCGCGGATGTCGCCTTCAACCTCGCGAGCCACGTTTGCGGCCGCGGCCGCCTGGTCGATTTCGCTCAGCCGTTCAGGTTTAGCCATCGCCCTGCTCCTTCACCTGCATGAATGAAGATGAAACAACGCTCCCCAGCGCGCGATGAGCAGAAGTGAATACCGGTTTTGCGTCGACCGCGCGCTTACGCCTGGTGGCGCATGATCTGTTCGGCGAACCGGAACTCCACTTCGCCGGATCATGCGCGCGCGAGGATTGCGACACGGGAGTTGGGCGACTTGGCGACGATTCCAAGGCAGACGATTGCGCGCTTGGATAACAGCCGCTTACCAGGTGTGCTTGAAGCCCGCGGCGATGCTCTTGCTGCTTGCGGCGGTCCCCGGATCGGTAATGGAGGTTGTCACGTTGAGCGGGCCGAGGAGGCGCTGCTCGGCGCTCAGCTTGTTGTGCCACTGGTTGTCGGCGTTCGACGTCGCGACACCAGCCGAGAGCGTCGTGCGGGTCGGCGCCAGGTTGAGACGCACCGAACGATCGGCCTGCCAGACCGCGCCGCCCGGCGGTTGCGGCGTGGCGCCGTTGCTCTGCAGCGATTGCGTAACCGAATATTTGTCCTGCAGCGTCACCGACACCGTGCCGCTCAACGGCAGGGTCCGGCTCAGCGTGGCGGCCAACTCGCCCTTCTCCTGACTCGGATCGATCCGCGCGTCGACCGCGGTCTTGTCGAACAGCAGCGGCGCAACGCCGGGGCCGGTCATGCTGCCCCACACCGCGCCGGTGGAGCGCGTCACCGACGGATTGATCAGCACGGCGTCGGCCATCGCGGAAGGCGGCTCGGGAGAAAGCTTGGCATCGACGCCGAACTTGGTGTCCCAATCAGTCGGCAGGCGGCGCCCGATCGTCAGCGCCACGGAACCGTCGGGCTTATCGGCGCGGCTGCCGAACGTCGGGTTGCTCTGGTTGCTCTGTGCCGCGACGGACGAGGTTGCCGCGGCCAGTAAAAAGATTGCGAGAAACAGTCCCGCCGTTTCGCGTTGCATGATGTCGCCCGTTGCTGCAGCAGACGGGATTGTCCCGGCGATTCGGGCGGAGTTGCGGCAGCGGGCAAAAGGCCGTTAACGGTCAGTAGCCGACAAGGATTTCCACGACCGACGCCTTGATCGCTTTCAGGTTGGCGTCGTTCGACAACAATTGCTTGCCTGGCGGGACCGTGGCCGCCGATTTGCCGTCCGTCGCGATCCGCGCGCCCACCTTGCAGCCGCCGGGCAGCGAAGTGAGTGCGCCGCCCTCCCAGCCGAGCACCGACGCAGAGCCGTCGGAATCGAAGCTGCTGAGCTTGAACGGCCGGCCGTTGATCTTCTCCAGCGCCGCGAGCGGCGTGCCGAGCTTTACGCCCTTCGGCGCGCTCCATTGCGACTGGCCGTTGATCACGACCATCGACAGATCGGTGCGTGCCGCATCGTTGTTCCAGATCACTTCCAGCCGCCGCTTGGATTCGTTCGGATAGAGAATGGTGGCCTTGATCTTGGTGCCGTCAGGGCCGTCCACCTCGCCGAACACGATGTTGCGCAAGTCGTACTTGATCGCGAGCTTGAGGTGCGTCGTGTCCTTGACGAACGTGCCGCCGCACGTCACGGCGTTGGCCGGTGCCGCGGCGACCCGCGGCTTCGGCGGCGGTTTGGGCGCGTCGTCGTCGTCCAGCTTGGGCCGCGCCTGGCGCGGCGCCGGCTGCGCCTGCCGGGGCGCCTGCTGCTGTTGCTGCGGCTGTTGCGTTTGCGGAGGCTCTGGCGTCGGCCAGCGGTCCTGCACCGTTCTCGACGACGGGGCGGGTGGGGGCGGAAATTGCGCGAGGGTCACCGACGGCAGGAGTGCCAGCCCGCCAGTCAACGCCGATACCTGCAACAGCAACTGACGCTTCATCGTCTCCTCCGGGCTCCTGTCGCACTCGGCCCCGGACGGCCGACGCGCAAGATACACCGCTTTGGACCGGGCGGAAGCCCCGGCGCCATACCCCGTATTGCGCAGGTATCCGTGGCATGGGGGCCGAAATGTGGTGGCCGGCTGCGGCTTTTGGCGACGGTGTATCACCCCATTGCGCGCCTTGGCCCGACTGCGCTAGCGACAGGGCAGGGAGGACATGTTCATGTCGACGCGCAGCACCTCTTGCCGCGGCGATCGTTGCGCTGGCCGTCCCCGCCGCCGCATTCGCCCAGCCCACCCCATCGGAAAGAGGCAGCCCCGTGAGCCAGGTCACGCCCGAGATCGTCAAAGCCTTCGCGCCCACCGGCAAGCTGCGCGCCGCCATCAACCAGGGCAACAGCGTCCTGGTGCAGAAGCAGGCCGACGGCTCCGAGCCCAAGGGCGTCACCATCATGCTGGCCAAGGAGCTCGGCAAGCGGCTCGGCGTGCCGGTCGAGCTGGTGCTGTTCAACGCCGCGGGCGAGGTGTTCGCGGCGCTCAAGGAAGGCCGCTGGGACATCGCCTTCCTCGCCATCGAGCCGGTGCGCGCCGCCGAGATCGACTTCACGCCGCCCTATGTGATCATCGAGGGCGCCTACATGGTGGCGAAGGATTCCCCGCTGCAGACGCCGGCCGACGTCGACAACAAGGGCATCCGCATCGCGGTCGGCAAGGGCTCCGCCTACGACCTCTATCTGACGCGCACCATCAAGAACGCGGAGATCATGCGGGCGTCGACCGGCGGCGGGCAGGCGTCGATCGACCTGTTCCTCAAGGAGAAGTTCGAGGTCGCGGCCGGCGTGCGGCAGCCGATCGCCGAATACGCCAAGACCAATCCGAACGTCCGCGTGATGCCGCAGCGCTTCATGGCGATCGAGCAGGCGATGGGCACGCCGAAGGGCCGCACCGCCGCGGTGCCCTATCTCAAGGGCTTCATCGAGGAGATGAAGAAGTCGGGCTTCGTCGCCAGCGCGCTGAAGGCGACCAACCAGCCCGACGCACAGGTCGCGCCGCCAGCAAACTAGAGCAGCGCGCCGTCAAAAGCGAGCCATCACGAATACACCGCCGCCACCTTGATGTGGCCCTCGTTGCGCAGCGTCTGCAGCGAGACATCCGTGCCGTGCCGGCGCACCATGAGATCCACGGTCGATTGACCGAGCCGCAGGTTGCGCAGCGTCACCTCCTCGAGGAACGACGGCAGCCGCGGCTTGCGCAACAGGATTTCGTTGCGGTCCGGATCGAACTCGAGCCCGAGCGACGACTGCAGCAGCAGCAGCGGCGTGCCCGCGGCCCAGGCCTGCGGCGAGCAGGCGACCGGGTATAGCGTCGGACCGCGCTGGCGTCCGCGCTGGAAGCCGCAATACAGCTCCGGCAGGCGCCGCAGGTCCATATAGGTCGCGGCATCGAACAAGCCTTTGAACACACGGTCGATCGCGCTCTTGTGGCCGTAGCGCGCGAAGCCTGCCGCGATCAGCGAGTTGTCGTGTGGCCAGACCGATCCGTTGTGATACGACATGGGATTATAGCGGCGCTCCTCGCGCGCCACGGTGCGGATGCCCCAGCCGGAGAAGAACGACGGCCGCATCAGGTCGCGCATCACCGCCTCCGCGCGATCCGGCGCGGCGATGCCGCTGAACAGCACCTGCCCGGCGTTCGAGGTCCGCACCCGGCACGGCCGCTTCTGCCCATCGAGCGCGAGCGCATAGGTGCCGATGTCCTCGCACCAGAAGGCCGTCTCGAAGCGTTCGGCGAGGCTTGCCGCCTCGGCGTCTAGCGTGTTGCCGAGCGCGTCTTTGCCGAGCCGGCGCGCGCCGCGGGCGGCCAGACGCTTCGCCGCGTAGACGTAGCCCTGCACTTCGCAGAGCGCGATCGGCCCCTGCGCCAGCGAGCCGTCGGCGTGGAAGATCGCGTCGTGCGAATCCTTCCAGCCCTGGTTGACCAGGCCGTTCTCATTGGCGCGGTGGTATTCGACAAAGCCATCGCGGTCGGGATCGCCCGGCCCGTCGATCCAGCCTAGCGCCGCTTCGATGTTGGGCCACAGCTCGCGGAGCGTTTCGAGATCCCCGGTGTGCTCGGTGTAGAGCCCGGCCAGCATCACGAACAGCGGCGTGGAATCGACGCTGCCGTAGTACAAGCCGAACGGCACCTCGCGCAGCATCGCCATTTCGCCGCCGCGCATCTCATGCAGGATCTTTCCTGGCTCGGCATCGGCGAGCGGGTCGAATTCCCGGGCCTGAAACGTGGCGAGCCGCCGCAGCACACCCTTGGCGATGCGGGAATCGCACCACAGCATCTGCAGCGCGGTGATGATCCCGTCGCGCCCGAACGTGGTCGAGTACCAGGGTATGCCGGCGTAGGGGTAAGGCCCCTGCGACGTGCCCGTCGTGAGCATCGAAAGGTCGGCCATGGAGCGGCACAGCACCTCGTTGAACACTTGGTTCGAACTGGTGGCGGTGGCGATGCCGCGGTGTGTGTTCTTGTGTTCATGGAACGCCGCGCGCAGGCCTTTGCGAAACGGCAGCGCGGGGCTTGTTGCTGCGCCGCGATCGCATGTCACCGTGATGTAGATGGACCGGGATTCGTTGGGCTGCAGCGTCAGCGCATAAGACGCCAGGCTGCTGGAGAGCCGCTCCGGCGCCGGGTCGAACAGCATCGTGGTGCGCCGCCGGTTGCCATCGAGACCCTGATAATTCAGTACGACCGCGGTGTCGCCGGTCACCTCCGCAGTCGCGATGCCGCGGTGCGGGCGGCGCAGCCCCCGCACCTCGAACACGTCGGCAAAGTCGCTGGCGAAGGCGAACGACAGCCGGACGTCGAATGGGAAATCGCCGTGGTTCTGCATGCGCAGACGCTGATAGGCGGCGCTGCGCCAAAGAAACAGCGTGCGCACGACGTGCAACATGTCCTTCGGCAGAGCGAGCTTGCGATCGAGGTAGATGTCGGGATTGGTCAGGTCGACCGTGAGGATGGAGTTGTCGTCGCGAACGCTCGAGCCCAGCAGCAGCGGTTGCTGACCGTTGAGCAGCATCTCAAGATGCGAAAGATAGCGGGTGTCGCAAAAGAAAACGCCGTCGGGTCCGCCGGGCGTCGCCCCGATATCGGCATGGCTGTCCAGCACGACGAAGCAATCGCCGTGCTTGAGAGTGCGGCGGGGCCGTGTGGAGGATCCCGTCCCCGGAATGTAGAAGGGGGCCTCCGGAACCTCCTCGACCAGCGTCGCGGTCGAGTCCTTCCTAAGCAATTTGCGGCCTCAAGTTCGGATGCTTGCCGTTGGGCAGGCGATGCTGGGACTCGAGCTCCTCGTCCACGGGGGAGATCGACGGCGCAAGCAGAGAGCGGTAGACGCTCACGTAATCCTTCGCCATGCGCGTTCCGGAGAAGCGCTGCTCGAAACGCTGCCGCACCTTTTTCCGGTCGAGCGCGATGACGCGGGGCAGCGCGGCGACCGCCTGCTCCATGGTGTCGACGATGGCACCGGTGATGCCGTCCTCGACGATCTCCGGCACCGAGCCGCGGCGGAACGCCAGGACCGGCGTGCCGCAAGCCATGGCCTCGATCATGGAGAGGCCGAACGGCTCCGGCCAGTCGATGGGAAACAGCAGCGCCTGCGCCTCGCCCAGGAATTGCGTCTTCTGCTGTTCGTTGATCTCGCCGATGAACTCGACGCCGGGCCCGTCGAGCAGCGGCTCGATCTGCGTTTTGAAATAGGCGTCGTCGACGCGGTCCACCTTGGCGGCGATCTTGAGCGGAATGCCGAGCGCGCGCGCAATCGAAATGGCGCGGTCCGCACGCTTCTCCGGCGAGATGCGGCCGAGAAAGGCGACATAATTGCCGCGTGAGGTGCTGGGACGATGCAGGGCCGCCGGGATGCCGTGATGGATGGTGGCGACAAAGTTCGCATCCGGCACGGGCAGACGTTGTGCATCGGAGATCGAAACCAACGGCATGTCGTCAAAGCCCACGTAGAGCGGATGCAGATCGGGCAGATCCTGCCGGCCGTGCAGCGTGGTGACGGTGCGGTGCGCGATCGGCCGGAACAGCGGAAACTGGAACTGGTCGATATGGAAGTGCAGAATGTCGAATTCATCGGCGCGCCGGCGCACGCGATCGAGCATCAGCATGTAGTAGGGGATCGGATCGCGGACACTCGAGTCGAGCCGCAGCGCCTTCGGCACGCAGGGCACCAAATTGGCCGCGGTGATCGAATCGCCGCTCGCGAACAGAGTGACCTCGTGGCCAAGCGCGACCAACTCCTCGGTCAGGTAGGAGACGATCCGTTCGGTGCCGCCGTAGAGCCGTGGGGGGACGCTTTCGATCAGAGGCGCGATCTGCGCGATTTTCATGAGTTTTTCCGAACTCCCCCGTGAAGGTAACCTCCCGATAGTCCAAAAGGTTCCGAGCTTTCGGTGCGGTACGATCAGACATGATCGCCGCGTCAGAGGAAGGCTCGTCGCCGACGCCGCTCTTGCTTTATCGATCTCCTATCGGGCGCGGCTGCGCTGCACCGGCATCGCGCGGTCGGAGCCGGTGTAGAACGGGTTGAGGCCGCACGAGCCGCCGACGCCCGACACCGCCCAGCGGCACTGCTCCAGCGAGACGAAGTAGCAGTTGCTGCCGTTGCCGCCGTTGCCGCTGTAGTGCGCACACCAGCGGTACGGGTCGGCCTTCGCGCCGTCGAGCGAGGCTGCGGCGGTGAGCAGCACCAGCGTAGCGAACGCAATACGCATCACGGCCTCCATCATGAGCGCGCGCGGGCGCGCCGCTTCGCCGGCTGCGGGCCGTCGACCGGGATGCCGTCATAGAAGCCGTTCGGCCGGCAGGTGCCTGTGGTCATGCCTGAGATCGCGCCGCGGCATTGCTCCAGCGTGACGAAGTAGCAGTTGCTTCCGCCGGTGCGGCCGCCGTAGTCGGCGCACCAGCGGTACGGATCGGCCTTCGCGGTGCCGGAGAAGGCGCCGGCGGCGAGAAGGGCGAGGACTGCGAGCGCAGGGCGCATGTCAGGTCCGCCGCTTTGCGCGCCGCACCCGCGGCTGACCGTCGACCGGGATTCCGTCGTAGAACGGATTGATTGCGCACGTGCCGCCGTTGCCGGAGATCGCCCAGCGACACTGCTCCAGCGTGACGAAATAGCAGTTGCGGCCGCCACCCCTTCCACCGCCGTATTCGGCGCACCAGCCGTAGGGATCGGCTTTCGCCGTGTCGGACAGTGACCCGGCTGCGAGCAATGCGAAAGCGGCAAGCACGATGCGCATGTGTCGTCTCCTTCAGTATTGGCGAGGCCGCGCGCGGCGTGGCGACGGCTGGGTGACCGACGGGCCGGTGTAGAACGGATTGAGGGTGCAATAGCCGCCGACCCCCGACACCGTCGCGCGGCATTGCTCGATCGTCACGAAGTAGCAGTTTTTTGCACCGCCAAGGCCACCGGAGGCGTAGTCGGCGCACCAGCGGTAAGGATCGGCTTGCGCGCGGGCTTCGTCGCCGGACAGCGACGGCGCGAGGACAAGAGCGGCAGCAGCAATGGCGTATCGGATCATGGGGACCTCAAATTCAATAATTGCGGGAACGGCGCTTCACGCGCGCGCCGTCGTCCGGCGTCGTCTGCGGCAGGCCGTCATAGAATGGATTGGGCGTGCACATGCCGCCATTGCCCGAGATCGCCCAGCGGCACTGTTCGAGCGTGATGAAATAGCAATTGCGGCCGCCACCCTGGCTGCCGCCGGAATACTCGGCGCACCAGCGGTACGGGTCGGCCTTGGCCTCGCCGCCGGTTGCGCCGGCGGCGAGGATGAGAGCGAGACAAGCGAATGCGGTTCGGTTCAAGGACCCTCGCTTAGTAGTAGATCACCCTGCGCGGGGCGCGCACCACGAATGTGTCTTGCGGCGTGACGATCGGCCGGCCGGTGTAGAACGGGTTCGGCGTGCAGGTGCCGCCGACGCCGGACACCGCCGCGCGGCATTGGTTGAACGTGAGGAAGTAGCAGTTGCGTCCGCCGCCGCCACGGCCGCCGTATTCCGCGCACCATTGATAGGGATCGGCCTGGGCCGGCTGCGGCGCCGCGCCGACGAAGGTGGACAGACACAGCGCCGCGAACGCGGCCCGAGCGATGTTCGACTTGATGGACATGGACATCTCCTGATGATGGCCGGCCTGGCGCCGGGGTTTCCGCTGTCCGTTCGTCTTCGCCTGATGAATAAAGGTTCAAGCCGGGGCGGTTATTCCACGCGCCGTTGCGGACGACGATACGCCACCTGCAGGCACCTTGGATGGCTGGCCAAGCGCGCCGGGTTATCAACTTTGCTTGAAGCGGCGGTCAGGGCGAGAACCTGTTCAATTCCATACAAAAGACGGCGGGCGCGCCACGTGGGCACGCCCGCCATTGCCTTCCCCAAGGCTGAGTTCATCTACCTTTGCTCCGGCTTGTAAATCTGCGGCGTGCCCGGCGCGCGGCTGTCCTGCGGGTTGATGCCGCGCGGCTGCGTCAGGTCCTGCGGGTTGCCGCGGCGCGACACGTCCTGCGAGTTGGCCGGATTGGTGCCAGGCGCCCGGCCGGTGGTGCCGGTGTCGGACGGCGCGGGCGGGTTGGCGCCCGGTGACGGCGATGCGCCGGGGTTCTGGCCGGTGACCGGCGAGCCGGGTGTCGTGGGCGATGTCGGCGAAGTGGGGGAAGATGCCGCGCCACCCGTGCTGGCGCCGCCTGTGCTGCTGCCGCCGGAGCTCTGGCCCAGTGCGATGCCGCCGGTCAGGGCCAGCGCCGCCAATGTCGCGCAAACACGTTTCATGCTGTTGCTCCTTGATGGGTCTCAAGGACAACGGCGCATCAAGGCGCTGCGTTCCATGGAGAATGGATGCCGGAACCCGGAATGGCAGCGTCAGCGCGGATGGTCCGCGCGCCACTGGCCGGGCCGCTCGAACTCGCCGGCCCACATCCCGCGCTTGGCCTCGCGCGCTTCGCGCTCCGCCGCGGCGTAGCGGCCCTGGCTGTGCTGGCGTAGTTCGAGCGCGTGGCCGGCGCGCACCATCGCCTCGCTGAGATCGCGGCCCTGCGCGGTGCAACGCGCGACGTTGCGGTCGTGGCTGGCGCCGACCGGCGTGCACGTCACCTCGCGGCCGCCGATCAGGTCGGCGAGCGCGCGGCGTGCGGTCTCGCCGCAGCGGTAGCTGCGGCCTTGGGCGTCGCGGCAATCCTGGCGGCCCTCCGGCGCGTCGATGCCGAACAGGCGGATGCGCGAAGATCCGATCTCCATCGAGTCACCGTCAATGACGCGGGCGCGGCCGGCCATCACGGCGCCGGTGGGCTTCGGCGGCTCCGTGGGCGAGGGCGTGCGATAGCCCTGGAAATATTGCGCGATCGCGGCGCCGATCGCGATGATGACGAGCCAGATCAGGAGGGATTTCGGCGAGCGCATGTGAGGATCGTAGCACGCGGGCGGCGTACTCGGTTTTACCTCTCCCCACTTGCGGGAGAGGTCGCGAGTTTTGCGTGCAGGCCCGGTTCAAGGACCGTTGATCGCGCGCAGGGTGTGCACAAACCCGGTGGGTAGCATCCAGGGGAGCGGCACCACCATGCCCATCTCGCGCGCGACCTGCGCCGCGAAGTCGTTGCAGTTGTTGAACCACATGTGCCAAAGGCGCTGGGTTGCCTTCAAGCGGTGAATCGTGAGCTGCAGATGGTCATATTCAGCCGCGCTGAGCTTACGGCGGTAGATCGCGAGCGTCGGCTTCTTCGAATCTTCCTTCTTTGCTGTGACGTAGCCGCGCACCAGCGCCACCGACAGTGCAGGCGTTTCGTCAAAGGCCTCGTCGGGATAAAAACTGGCGTGGTGCGCCTGCGTGATGCGCCCGCGCTCGTCCATGCGTCCATAGACGATGAACGTATGGCCCAGGACGCCGCCACCGCGCGCGCGAAAGTCGAGGAAATAGCTTTCGCGCGCCGGCTGCGCGCCGGCGGCCGCCGTTAGCGCAAGGCTGACAAGGCACGCGACAAGGAGCGGTGCGGACCGCATGACAAACTCCGGGCCGTCCGGCAGCCGCACCGATGCCGGAACAGACCGCGGGAACTTGCGCTCGCGGCAGCGCCGCCGCAATTGTCCGGCGCGAAGACGGTTAAAGGGTTAACGCGCCGGGTGTCAGGCCCGGGGCTCCAGCAGCAGCTTTGCCAGCGCGTCGGTTAGCGGCAGCCCGGACAGCTCCTCGAAGCCGATGAACATCGGGCTCGGGTTGGCTTCGAGGAAGACATAGCGGCCGTCGGGGGTGAGCCGGAAGTCGATGCCGGTCCAGACTAGGCCGAGCGTGCGGGCGATGGCACGGCACATCTGTTCCGTGTCGGACGCGAGCGTGTGCGGCGTGACGCGTTGCGCGTCGTCGTCGCGGAAGTCGATTGACGCGGTGGAGATTTCGCAGGCCAGCACGCGATCGCCGGCAACGAAGGCGCGCACGTTGGTACCGGGGATTTCTTCCTGGATCGAGACCGGGGCGAGCTTGAGGTTTTCCAGGTTGCTCGCCGCGAGCTCGGCCTGCGTCAGCCGCCGCGTGTGCGCGCCGCCCTGCACCGGCTTGAAAATCAGATGCGGATGGCGCTTGGCGAACTGCAGCAGCGGTTGCGGCGCGTTGGTGATGATCGAGCGCGGGATCGGCACGCCGAGCTTGGCCACCATGGCAAGCTGCACTGGCTTCGTCTGGTGCAGTTGCACGGCGTCCCAGCCGTTCACCCAGCGCGCCGGAAGATGAATCAGCATGGATTCGAACAGGCCGCGGGAGTCGTTGCCCGCAACGTAGCTCTGGTCGGGGTCCGGCAAGTCGGCCTGGCCGACGCCGTCGTAGCTGCGCCAATAGACCGAGGTCACGGCTTCGAACGCGATCTTGCGGCCGCCGGGCAGGCCGATTTCGCCCGTGCCGTCTGCCGGATCGAAGGCGATGGTCAGCGAGCCCGGAAACTGGGAGGCGTCCAGGAGGACCGCGTCTGCGCCCCGGCGGGCCAATTCGCCGCACATATGGGTAGCGTGCTCGTCGTCACCGGCCCCCAAGATCAAGATGGTCATGCCGCCTCCCTGTCAGGCAAATTGACACAATCGGAACATAGTTTTAGATGGTTAACTTATGAGGCCATGGCGGTGGCCCCTAGGGAGGCAAAACCTGGGAGTACGTCATGCGTCATCCGTTTGCGGGCATCATTGGCCCCGATCAGAAGCCGGCCGATCAGCCGGAAATCCAAACCACACGTCGTAGCCTGTTCGGTCTGGTCGGTGGCGCAGTTGCCGCCGGCACCGTCGGTCTGCTCGCGCTCGGCACCACGGAAGCCGAAGCGCAGCGCGTCACCACGCTGGCAATCGGTGAAGAAGGTGGCCGCCGTCCTGGGCGTCCGGGTCCGGTCACGCGCGCGCGCTGGGAAGAAGGCCAGCGTCCGCGCGGCTGGAAGAAGTAAGTCTCAGCGGGTTGACGCTGGACGGAAACGGCGTGGACGGCGCGTGATCGCGCCGTCCACGACCGCTCACGTGCACGGCGCTCACCGCAGCGTCTTCAGCTTGTCCGTGATGCACTTGTTGACCCAGTCGGCGCGCGCCTCGATGTTCTTGAACGAGGTGTTCGCGTTGCCCTGGGCCCAGCACGTCTGCCGCACTTCGAGCACAGGGTCGACCGGCGGCTGATCTTGAGCCTGCTGCGGCGGGACCGCGGGTGCATTGGCGCCGCGCGTTGCCGCGGGCGCGCCGCGCCGTTGTCCGGGCGCGGGCTTGTCGGCTGCGGCCGGGGGAGTTGCAGCGGTGGGCTGCGCAGGCTGTGGCGCGGTCGGCGCCGGCTCGTTGGTGAGGCACCCGGCGAGCGTGAAGCACAGCAACAGAACGGCGGCGCGCATCATCATCTACCGCCTCCGCGGCTTGAAGCCGCCGCGCATGCCCGGCTTGCCGAGCGTGGAGCGTGGGCTGGTCTTCCCCGCCGGGATCGCTTCGACGCCGGGGCCCATCTCTTCGAGTGTCGGCTTGCGGGGGCGTGACGGGGCAAGCGTCGGGCGTTTCGCGGTGGGGTCGTCCACCACGGCCAGTTCGGTGGCGCGCAACCGCTTGAGCTCGTCGCGCAGCCGCGCAGCCTCTTCGAAGTCCAGATCCGCCGCCGCCGCCCGCATCCGCTTCTCCAGATCCTCCAGCACCGCCTGGAAATTGTGCCCGATCGTGGCGGTGTCCTCGTCGCCGATCCCGGATAGGCCGCCCTCGGTCGAAACCAGCACATGGTCGCGCTCGTACACGCTGGAGAGAATGTCGCCAATCGATTTCTTGATGCTCTCCGGCGTGATGCCGTTCGCGGTGTTGTATTCGACCTGCTTCTCGCGGCGGCGGTTGGTCTCTTCCATCGCGCGCTGCATTGAGCCGGTCACCTGGTCGGCGTAGAGGATCACCTTGCCGTCGACGTTGCGCGCGGCTCGGCCGATGGTCTGGATCAGCGAGGTTTCGCTGCGCAGGAAGCCCTCCTTGTCGGCGTCGAGGATCGCGACCAGCGCGCATTCCGGGAATGTCGAGGCCCTCGCGCAGCAGGTTGATGCCGACCAGCGCGTCGAACGCGCCGAGCCGCAGGTCGCGGATGATCTCGATGCGCTCCAGCGTGTCGATGTCGGAGTGCATGTAGCGCACGCGGATGCCCTGCTCGTGCAGGTATTCGGTGAGGTCCTCGGCCATCCGCTTGGTCAGCACGGTGACCAGCGCGCGATAGCCATTGCGCGCCACCTCGCGGACTTCGCCCACCAGGTCGTCGACCTGGGTGCGCGCGGGCCTCACCTCGACAGGAGGATCGATCAGCCCGGTCGGGCGGATCACCTGCTCGGTGAATACGCCGCCAGCCTCGTTCATCTCCCAGGCACCCGGCGTCGCCGAGACGCTGACCGTCTGCGGCCGCATCGCGTCCCATTCCTCGAAACGCAGCGGCCGGTTGTCCATGCAGGATGGCAGCCGGAAGCCGTATTCGGCGAGCGTCGCCTTGCGGCGGAAGTCGCCGCGGAACATGCCGCCGAGCTGCGGCACGGTGACGTGGCTCTCGTCGGTGAAGATCAGCGCGTTGTCAGGCACGTATTCGAACAGGGTGGGCGGCGGTTCGCCGGGCTTTCGGCCGGTGAGATAGCGCGAATAGTTCTCGATGCCGGCGCAGCTTCCGGTCGCTTCCATCATTTCGAGATCATAGAGTGTGCGCTGCTCTAGCCGCTGCGCCTCCAGCAGCCGGCCGGAGCGGTGCAGTTCGTCGAGCCGCTGCTTGAGCTCGATCTTGATGCCGGCGATCGCCTGCAGCAGCGTCGGCCGCGGCGTCACGTAGTGCGAGTTCGCGTACACCTTCACGAACTCCAGGTCGTCGGTCTTCTGGCCGGTGAGCGGATCGAACTCCTCGATCTTGTCGACCTCGTCGCCGAACAGGTGGACGCGCCACGAGCGGTCCTCGTAGTGCGCGGGGAAAATGTCGATGGTGTCGCCGCGCACCCGGAACGAGCCGCGCGCGAAGTCGCTGGTGCGCTTGTATTGCAGCGCCACCAGGTCGGCGAGCAGTTGCCGCTGGTCGATCTTGTCGCGCTGCTTGATCGTGAAGGTCATCGCAGAATAGGTCTCGACCGAGCCGATGCCGTAGATGCACGACACCGAGGCCACGATCACCACGTCGTCGCGCTCCAGCAGCGAACGAGTCGCGGAATGGCGCATGCGGTCGATCTGCTCGTTGATCGAGGATTCTTTCTCGATGTAGGTGTCGGTGCGCGGCACGTACGCTTCCGGCTGGTAGTAGTCGTAGTACGAGACGAAATACTCCACCGCGTTGTCGGGGAAGAAGCTCCTGAACTCGCCGTAGAGCTGCGCGGCCAGCGTCTTGTTCGGCGCCAGGATCAGCGCCGGGCGCTGCGTCGCCTCGATCACCTTGGCCATCGTGAAGGTCTTGCCCGAGCCGGTGACGCCGAGCAGCACCTGCGTGCGGTCGTTGCGCTTCACGCCCTCGACGAGGTCCTTGATCGCGGTCGGCTGGTCGCCCTTCGGCTCGAAATCGGATTTGATCTGCAGGCGGATGCCGCCCTCGGATTTCTCCGGCCGCGGCGGGCGGTGCGGTGTCCACACCTGCGGCGTGTTGAACTCGGCGCGGCCCTCGCGCAGCAGCCGCTCCAGCGATTCCATGCTGGCGGTGACGCCGAGCGTGACCGGTTGCGGCGTCGGGCGGTGCATCTGGCGCTTCTCGCGCCGCGGCTCGGCGATGTCGGAAATCTCGTCGAACGGCGCCGAGGCGGATTGCTCCTCGGTCTGGTTTTCGCTGATCAGCGGCTTCGACGGATCGCCGTCGAAGCCGAGCGCCTTGCGAAGCTCTGTGTTGATGTCGAGCGCGGCAGCGGGATTGAGCGAACGCGACAGCTCGGGGTTGAGCAGCGGGCCCTTCGCCGCATAGCCGGATTGCGGGCGCTCAGCGAAGCCTTCGCGCGCGGCTTGCGTCGATTTCCGGCCCTGGTGCTCGCTGCGCATCCCCGAGCGCCGCTCGAAAGAATTGTCCGGCGGCTGCTGCAAGCCGGCCTTGCTCGTCATTCCGGGACGTGCCGAAGGCGCGGGCCCGGAATCCGGATGCTTGCTCGCTTGCTTCTGGATTCCGGGTTCGCTCGCTTTCCTCGCGCCCCGGAATGACGGGGTGGGGAGTTGCAGCCCGGTTCCCGATCCCATGCCGGCGGTGCCGCGCTCGATCCCCGGATTGAGCAGCCGGTCGAGCGCCGGCTCGGGCGCCGGCGCGTCGGGCCGCGCTGCCTTCGCGCGGGTTGGGCGTGCGTAATCGCGCGGCTTTTTCGGCTTATCGGGAGGTTTGGGCATCGGCCCGAATATCGGGCGAGTCTGCGAAGGGGGGAAGGGCGGCTGACCACCTGAAGCTGAGTCGATTAAAAAGGCGGCCGGCTTTCGCCGGCCGCCTTGGTCGGATCGTCGACGATCTCAGGCCGCGTCGCGCTTCTGGTCGGCGAGCCGGTCGCTCTCGATCCCGCGGCCCAGGTTCATGGCGTCCAGCAGGACTTCGACCTCCAGGCGCGCCGTCATGTGCGACATCGTCGGCCGCTTGCCGAGCGTGGCTTCATCCAGGTCATCGAATGCGGTCAGGCCGCGCAGGAAGAATTCGCGGAACACCACGCGCTCAGCCAATCCTTCGACGCAGCGGAAGCCGAGCCGGCCCGATAGCTCGTCGAGTCCGGCGCCGACCAGGCGCTTGTTGCGCGTCGGCGTCATCGAGAGCCGGTTCCGCAAGACGATCCAGTCGGCGGCCTCCAGCCCTGACGAACGCCGCTGGCGCCGCGCCTGCTCCACCGTCTCGGCGTAGTGGCTGATGGCGCTGACCGTCATGGTGTCGGGATCGAGGCTTCCCAGCACATCGAGGTCGACAAAGCTGTCGTTGAGAGGTGTGACCAGGATGTCAGCCATCGAATGCGCCAGCCGCATCATGGGGCTGTCATAGCCGGGCGTATCGATGACGACGAAGTCATGACTTTGGCCCAGCATATCGAGTGCGTTGGACAGCACCTCGGCCGAGGTGACTTCATCCTGGGTGTCGAGACACAGATGCTCGGGGCTTTTGAGGCCGCGGGTAGCGCGCTCGGCCCAGGTGCGCCTGTTCTCGATGTAATGCGTGAAGGTCTTCTGTCGTAAATCGAGGTCGATCGTGGCGACGCGGTGACCGCGCTTCAAAAGCGCGACCGCAACATGCATGGCGACCGTGGATTTTCCCGATCCGCCCTTCTCATTGGCCACAACAATCACACGGACAGGTCGCAAAGGTGCGTTTGCGCTCGACATGGCGCCCTCCAGTTCCGATTGGGTTGTCCCGAGGTGGAGCCCGCACTAACGCTGATTCGTTCTGTTTCATCAACTGTGACAAGCCGATGCGGTCGCGCCAAAGCCCTTTTTGTTTGCGACGTGTCCTATGAGTCACGCAACGGGGCGGCGATGCTTCCCCATGTGAATCAATTTGCCTCTTGAAAGCGCAGCGGTTGCATCGCTGGTATGCACGGGCTCTCACCGGGCGATGCGTTCAGCGCGGTTTCGCCATGTTGAACGATCCCCTAAGGCCCTCTATCGTGTCGCCGAAATGTCCGTTTTGACGCAAAACACGCCCCTGGAGACCCGCCAAAGCGGGGGCTTCACCGGAGGCATCGCGGCGCTTGCCGAAGGCAAGCTGTACGCGCTGCAAAATCCCTACAAGCTCGACGGCCGGGTCAGCTCCTACCCCGCCAGCGCGCGGGGCTACGCGGTGGCGAACTGCTACCTGCTGAAGCAGCCCGACGCCGCGATGCTGATCGACACCGGGTTCGGCAAGGACGAGCAGCTCATCATCTCGCAGATCGAGTCGCTGATCGCGCCGAAGTCGCCCCTGTCGCTGTTCCCGCTGCGGCTCAACGAGTTCATGTCGATCAACAATGTCGAAACATTCGCCGGGCACTTCAATATCGAGACCTGCTACACCAGCAATCCGGACGCGGCGTTGTGGTTCGACTTCGGCGCCAAGGCGGACGGCCGCAGCATCCTCAACTCGATGCCGGTCACGGCTGTGACGCGCTCCGACACCATCAAGCTCGGCAAGCACGGCCGCGAGATCGACGTCATGCAGGCGCCGATCCGGCTGATCGCGACGCGCTGGCTGTACGACGGCGACACCAAGACGCTGTTCTCCTCCGACATGTTCACCCACGTCTGGCGGCCGGGCGCCGAAGGGCCGTGGATCGTCACCGACGAAACCGACACGGCGACCGAGCGCGAGATGCAGTCCTTCATGTTGAACACGCGCTACTGGTGGCTGGAGGGCGCGCCGACCAACTCGATGCGGCGCGGCATCGCCGCGGTGTTCGACAAGTACGACATCGAGACGATCGCGACCGGCTACGGCTGCATCCTGCGCGGCCGCAAGACCGTGGCGCGGGCCTACCGCATGCTCGACAATATTCTGAAGCGGATGGACAAGGGCGTGGCGGTGTCGCGCTATGTCGACCGCGACGAGGAACGCTGATGACGCTCGAAGACCGTCGCAACGAACCCGCACCGCATGCCGCGCGAGATCGCGCCCGGCGTGTTCTGGATCGGCGATTGCCTGTCGCAGCGGCACAAGGGCAAGGTCTATCACGGCTATAACGCCGCGTTCCTGGTCGCCGGCGAGACCGCGTCGTGCCTGATCGAGACCGGACACCCGAAGGACTTCCCGGTCATCGAGCACCACATCGCCAAGCTGCACGCGCAGGGAATCCCGCCGCTAAAGTATCTCTTCATCACGCACCAGGAGACGCCGCACTCCGGCGGACTCGGCCGCGTGCTCAAGACCTATCCGGACGTGATCCTGTGCGGCGACGTCAGCGACTATCACCTGTCGTTCCCGCAGTTCGAGCATCGCATGACGTTCATGAAGGAGAACGATGAGATCGATCTCGGTGGGCGCGCGATCAGAGCGGTGGAACCCGTGATCCGGGATCTGCGCACCACCTGGTGGGGCTTCGACACCAAGGAACGCGTGCTGTTTCCGGGCGACGGCTTCGCCTACAGCCACTATCACCAGGACGGCCACTGCGGCCTGGTTGCCGAGGAGGCGGTTTCGCTCGACCTGCCGGACGTGTCGTCGACGTTTGCGGACCTCGCGTTGTTCTGGACCAAGTTCGCCGACATGAACGTGTATTGCGGCCGGCTCGATGAGTTGATCGAGCGGCTCGACGTCCGATACATCGGCCCGACCCACGGCCTGCCGATCACCGACGTGAAGGCGACGGTGCCGAAGGTCCAGCAGGGGCTGAAGGAAGCCGCGCTGATGCCGGAGTCGGGCACCAACGAAAAGGTCGTACTGACCGCTCCGGCGGCGGAGTAGGGCGCGCAAGCCGATCTTCCAGTCCGCGCAACGCCGGTGCTACGGTCGCCGGCAACGAGAACGCGGGGAGGATCACGTGCTGCACCAACTGTCTGTTCGCTCGCTGCTGGCGGGCGCCATGCTGGCCGTCGCAACGACCGCCGCGTCGGCGCAGGATTATCCCAATCGGCCGATCACTGTCATGGTGGGCCTGGCGGCCGGCGGCATCACCGACGTCACCGCGCGGCTCTATGCCGAGGCGGTCGCTAAGATCACCGGCCAGCGCGTTACGGTCGAGAACCGCACCGGCGCGGGCGGCGGCGTCGCCGCGGCGGCGGTCCAGAACGCCCCGCCGGACGGCCATACGCTTCTGGTGTTCTCCGGCTCGCAGCACGCCACGGTGCCGGCCGTGGGCACCGCGACCTACGAGCCGGTCAAGGGCTTCTCGCCGATCACGTATTTGTTCAACAGCGTCGTGGTGCTGACCGTGCCGGCCGACAGCCCGGTCAAGACGATGAAGGAGCTGCACGACTGGGGCCGCAGCAAGCAGGGCGGGCTGTCGTTCGGCACGCCGGGGCTCGGCTCGCCCTCGCACCTGCTCGGCGCGAAAATCCTGATGGCCGACAAGGTGCCGTTCGAGAGCGTGCATTATCGCGGCGGCAATCCGATGATGGCCGATCTGGTCACCGGCCGCGTCGATTTCTCCTGGCCGACGCTGAACACATCCCGCGCGCTGATCGCCGAGAAGAAGCTGCGCGCGCTCGCGCTGGAGGCGAACACGCGCTGGGACCGGCTGCCGGACGTGCCGACGATCGATGAGCTCGGTTTCGGCAAGGAGAGGGTGGCGAGCTGGTTCGCGCTTGCCGGGCCCGCCGGCATGCCGCCCGCTTTGGTCAACCGCATCCGCGAACTGTTCATCCAGGCGTCCAAGGATCCCGAACTGCAGAAGCGGCTGGCCGAGAACGGCACGCCGATCGTCTCCAGCACGCCGGAGGAGATGGGCAAGGCGATGGTGCAGGAATGGGAAATCATGCAGCAGCTCGCCAAAACGTTGAACCTCCGTCAGCCATGAGCCGGCCGCCGTTCCGCGCCGACGTGGTTGGAAGCTTCCTGCGTCCGGCGCGGCTGAAGGCCGCGCGGGAGCGACTGCTGGGTCCGCAGACGCCGGACCGGCACCTCGGTCCGCACGGCAATGCGGAGCTCGCGGCGATCGAAGACGAATGCATCCGCGAGGTCGTCGTGATGCAGGAACGCGCCGGCCTGCAGGTCGCGACCGACGGCGAGTTTCGGCGGCGAAGCTGGTGGCTCGATCTGATCATGGGCTGGGACGGCTTCTCGGCGGATCGCGCGGGCGCGACCGAGATGGTTTGGCGAAACCCGCAGGGCGAAACCAAGGCGTCCTCCCGGCTCTGGATCACCGGGCCGATCCGCTGGCGGGAGAGCGCCACGGTGCGTGCGTTCAAGTTCCTGAAGGCGAATTGCAAGGTGGTGCCGAAGGTCACGCTGCCGGCGCCGCTGATCCTCCACATGTTCGGCGGCGGCGACCAAGGGATCCGCGAGGGCCACTACAAGGATGTCGAGGCGTTCTGGGCGGACGTGGTCGCGGCCTACCGCGCCGAGGTGACGTCGCTTGTGGAGGCAGGCGCGACCTATATCCAGTTCGACGACACCAGCATCGCCTTCCTGTGCGATCCGATGCATCGCGAAACCGTGCAGCGCTGGGGCTCGGAGCCCGACGTGCTGCTGCGGATCTACGCGGAGCGGATGAATGAGGTGCTCGCGGCGGTGCCCGATCATGTCACCGTGACGTTCCACCAATGCCGCGGCAACCGCGAGGGGCATTGGATGGCGGAGGGCGGCTACGATCCGGTCGCCGAGGTGCTGTTCAACGCGGTCAATGTCCACGGCTATTTTCTCGAATACGATACCGCGCGGGCCGGCACGTTTGCGCCGCTGCGCCTGCTGCCGAAGGGCAAGATCGTGGTGCTGGGCGTCATGTCGAGCAAAACGCCGGAGCTGGAATTGGCCGACGACCTGAAGCGGCGGATCGGCGAGGCGGCGAAATTCACGCCGCTCGATCAGCTTGCGGTCAGCCCGCAATGCGGCTTCTCCAGCTCGATCGTGGGAAATCCGCTGAGCGAAAGCGCGCAGGAGGCCAAGCTCAGGCGGCTGGTCGAGGTTGCGCGCGCGGTGTGGCACTGAGGTGGAGGAGGGTGCGATGCGGGATTCGAGGACATCATTCTTGTCGATGGTCATGTTCGGCGCGCTCGCTCTCGCGCCCGCCGCCGCGCAGGATTATCCCAACAAGCCGGTGAAGATCGTGGTCGGCTTCGCGGCCGGCTCGGTGTCCGATCTCACCGCGCGGATCATCGGAGGAAAGCTCGGCGCGGCGCTGGGCCAGCCCTTCGTCGTCGAGGTGCGGCCCGGCGCCGGCGCCAACGTTGCCACGCAATCGGTGGTGCGCTCGCTGAAGGACGGCTACACGCTGCTGGTGGCGACGTCGTCGAGCACGATCCGCGGCCCGCAGTCGGCGAACTTCAACTTTGATTTCGCCGCCGACCTCGCGCCGGTGGCGCTGATCGCGAACGTGCCGTTCGTCCTCACCGCGTATCCCGGGCTTGGTGTGACGACCGTCAAGGAGTTCATCGCGCTCGCCAAGGCGAAGCCGGAAGGTCTCACCTTCGGCGGCACGCAAGTGGGCACGACCGGCCATCTCGCCGCGCAGCTCTTCAACCAGCGCGCGGGCACCAACCTGGTGATCGCGCCTTATCCCTCGACCGCGCAGGCCACCACCGACCTGATGACGGGACGCATCTCGGTCGCGTTCGCCACCGCGTCGAACGTGCTGCAGTTGATCGGCGACAAGAAGCTCACCGCGCTCGCCGTCGCGCAACCGAAGCGCTCCGCGCTGATCCCCGATGTGCCGTCGATGGCGGAAGCTGGATTGACCGGCGTCGAATTCCAGCATCTGGATCGGGCTGCTGGCGCCGGCCGGAACGCCGCGCGAGATCGTCGATCTGCTCTCCAAGACGGTGAACGAGGCGTTGAAATCCGACGACCTCGTGAAGCAGATGCAGCTGTCAGGCATGGAGCCGCTTGGCGGCAGTCCGGACGAATTCGCCCGCCGCATCAAGGCGGATACGGCCCAGTGGGACGCGGTGCTGGCGGCGTCCGGGCTCGGGAAGTAACCGTCTTTCCCGCCATATTTCCGGCCTTCGCGCCGGGAATGCTAGACGTCACAGATGACCTCGCGCATGATTCGAACCGGTGTCTGCATTGCGCTCGCTGCCGCGTTGCTCGTGGCGGCGCCCGCGTCCGCGCCCGACGCCTGGGGCGAGCCGAAGGCGAAGAAGACCAGAGCGGCGAAACCAGCCAAGCCCACGGCATCGGTCGAAGAATACCAGCGCGCCAAGGCGGCTTTCGAGAAAGAGCTCGACGCCTATTGGAATGACATCTCCGCGAAACGGCGCGCTCGCATCACCAAGCGGCGCGACAAGCAGCAGGTCGTGCTGGAGGACTATGTCCTCACCCAGCCACCGGTCTATGCGGGACCGCCGCGTCCGGCCGGCATGCCGTCGCCGCGCAAGGAGCCGAAAGACGTCAAGCTGCCGCCGATCCCGCGCGTCGCTGATTTCATCGCCGCCGCTGCCGAGCATCACAAGTTCACGCCTCACCGGCCGGACAGCGATCTCGAATTCAAGCGCGCCTATGCGAAGGTCGCGCTCGAGGCGGGGATTACCGAAGAGCAGGCCGTTCGCATCTACGCCTTCGAGACCGGCGGCAACGGTACCTACGACGTGCAGGCAGGGCTGACGCATCCCAAGAAAGGCTCGAAGCCGATCTCGCCGGCGGTCGGCTACAACCAGTTGCTCTCTACCAACACGATCGGCCTGCTGGCGGCGAAGGGTGACGATTTCGTCAAGGTGCTGAAGGTGCGCGCCGCCGCGCTCGACGACGATGCTCGCAAGGCGATGGAGCGCAGGCTGGAAGCCTTGCAGCGCATGGTCGCGCACACCCGCACGGTGCCGTATGCCTGGGCCGAGCACGACAAGATGGCGAAGTTCACCCGGGCGGGCTACGGCATCCATGCCGCGATCTTCGACCGCGACATTGGCCCGCTGCTGCAGACCCAGAAGCTGCTCGACTCGGTGTTGTTTGCACGGCGCAATGGGCGCGCGGAGCCGCTCAGCGGCGCCGAGCTGGAGCTGATGAACTTTACCGGCGACGGCAACGGCTTCGACATGGTGATGATGCCGGCCGAATTCCGCGACAAGGTGCCGACCTCGAACTTCTTCCAGCCGCGCGGCTATTCGCGTAATCCGATCGCCAAGCGCACCGGCAACGTGGCGGCACTAATCGCCTCGATCGATGCCAAGATGGACCGCGCCTCGCAACTGCCGGGCGCCCAGGAGCTTGCGGCAGCATTCCGCGAGGCGGCAGCGTCGAAGCAGGCGCAGCAATGACCAGCCTGACGGCGCACTTCGCCCTGCTCAAGGAATTGGAGCAGGAAAACCAGCAGATCGAGACCGCAATCGCCGAGCTGATGGACGAGATGGAGCGCATCCCGCTCGAGCAGCGCGCGGCCGGCGAGTGGGGCCCGTCGGGCACGCGGACCAAGCGCTTCATCGAAATGAGCGAGCGGCAGAACGAGATCGCGGCGGAGATCAAGCTGGTGTCGGCGGCGATCGAATCGGCGAAGCCGGCAAATTCGGTGAATTGAGCGGCGATGTTTTTCGGCCGCATCTATGCGCGAGGCAATCGCTTCAAGCCCTCCTGGCAGTCGTATGCCACCTATGCGGCGGTGATTGCGGTCTGCCTGCTGGCGGTCGAATTCAGTGTGTTGAATTTGTTTCCCGGCAACCCGATCGGCCATTTGCTGCTGACCGTTCCGACATTCTATTTCACTGTCGCCATGACGTTCCTGCTGAACGATCTGGCGGTCGCGGCCTGGCGGCTTTTCAAGCGCAAGCGGCGGGTCCGGCGCACTTAGGCAGAATATGGCTCTGGCATACCGCCAGCATCCGCCTTAAGTCTCCGCCATCATTCCCAACGATCGTCCCGCCCTTGAATTCCATCATTTCCATCGCCGGTCTGTCGAAAACCTATGCCTCCGGGTTTCAGGCGCTGAAGAGCATCAACCTGGAGATCGGGACCGGTGAGATTTTCGCGCTGCTCGGGCCGAACGGCGCCGGCAAGACCACGCTGATCAGCATCGTCTGCGGCATCGTCAATCCGTCAGCGGGGCGCGTCACCGTCGATGGTCACGACATCCTCGACAACTACCGTGCCGCGCGCTCGCGGATCGGCCTAGTTCCTCAAGAGTTGCACACCGATGCATTCGAGACGGTGTTCGCCACGGTGACCTTCAGCCGCGGCCTGTGGAACAAGCCGAAGAGCCCCGCGGTGGTCGAGAAGGTGCTCAAGGATCTTTCGTTGTGGGACAAGAAAGATTCCAAAATCATGACGCTGTCCGGCGGCATGAAGCGCCGCGTCATGATTGCCAAGGCCCTGGCGCACGAGCCGCAGGTCCTGTTCCTTGACGAGCCCACGGCGGGCGTCGACGTCGAGCTGCGCCAGGACATGTGGCAGGTGGTGCGGGGCCTTCGTGCGGCCGGCGTCACCATCATCCTCACCACGCACTACATCGAGGAGGCCGAGCAGATGGCCGACCGGGTCGGCGTGATCAACAAGGGCGAGCTGATCTTGGTCGAGGAGAAAACCGTGCTGATGCGCAAGCTCGGCAAGAAGCAATTGAAGATCCAGCTCCAGAAGAAGCTTGACGCGGTGCCGCCGGAATTCGCCGACCGCCTCGCACTCTCGAGCGACGGCATGGAGCTGGTTTATGCCTATGACACCCGCGCCGAGCGTCCCGGCATCACCGCGCTGCTGGAAGGCCTGATCAAGCAGGGCATCCGCTTCAAGGACGTCAACACGACGCAGACCTCGCTTGAGGAGATTTTCGTCGACTTGGTGAGGCGGCAATGAACTGGCGCGCGGTCTGGGCGATTTACACCTTCGAGATGGCGCGCACCGGGCGCACGCTGTTCCAGAGTATCGTGTCGCCGGTGCTCTCGACGTCGCTCTATTTCGTGGTGTTCGGCGCGGCGATCGGCTCCCGCATCACCGAGATCGAGGGCGTGAACTACGGCTCGTTCATCGTGCCGGGTCTGATCATGCTCACGCTGCTGACGCAGAGCGTGATGAACGCCTCGTTCGGCATCTACTTTCCCAAATTCATCGGCACGATCTACGAGCTCCTATCAGCGCCGGTGTCCTACCTGGAAATCGTGATGGGCTACGTCGGCGCCGCCGCGACCAAGTCGATCATCCTCGGCGTCATCATCCTGGCGACCGCCGGCTTTTTCGTGCCGCTGCGGATCGCGCACCCATTCTGGATGGTGGCGTTCCTGGTGCTGACCGCGCTGAGCTTCAGCCTGCTCGGTTTCATCATCGGCATCTGGGCCGACGGCTTCGAGAAGCTGCAGATCATCCCGCTGCTGGTGATCACGCCGCTTACCTTCCTCGGCGGCACGTTCTACTCGGTCAGTGTGCTGCCGCCGGTCTGGCAGACCATCAGCCTGTTCAACCCGATCGTCTATCTGGTCAGCGGCTTCCGCTGGAGCTTCTTCGAGATTGCCGACGTGAGCGTGGGCATCAGCCTGGCGGTGACCGCCGCATTCCTCGCCGCCTGCCTCGTCACGGTGTGGTGGATTTTCAAGACGGGTTACAAGATCAAGACCTAGCCTGTCCGACATGAACCAAAGGGTGACCACACCCGCGCCGCCGGCTCTTGCGTTGGCAGCTTAAATCCCTGCAAAGAAGCGCATGGATTTCCTCGGCACGCCCGGCGTCGACGCGCTCACATTTATCGGTTTGACGGTCGCGTCGCTGGTGACGTCGTTCCTCGGCGTTTTCACTGGCGCGGCCGGTGGCGTCGCGCTGCTGGGCGTGATGGCGCTGGCCATGCCGCCGGCGGTGCTGCTGCCGGTGCACACCGTGGTGATGCTCGGCTCCGGCATCACCCGCACCATGATCATGTGGCGCGACGTGATCCGCGGCACGGTGCTGCCGTTCCTCATCGGCGCGGTGATCGGCGCCATTGCCGGCGCCAACGTGTTCGTCGCGCTGCCGCAGTCCGTGCTACTGCTGATCCTTGGCGTCTTCATGCTGATCGTGACATGGCTGCCCAAGCTCGGCCGGATCGGCGGCGAGCGCGGACGCTTCGCAGTGCTCGGATTTTTCGCGACGTTCCTTGGCGTGTTTGTCAGTGCGACCGGCTCGCTGCTGGCGCCGTTCCTCGCCAGCCATACGCCCAACCGCTACAAGATGGTCGCGACCATGGGTGCGCTGATGACGATCACCCATATCGCCAAGCTTTTCGCTTTCGGCTTCATCGGATTCGCGATCGGCAGCTACCTGCCGCTGATGGTCGCGATGATCGCGTCGGGCGCGGTCGGAAACTGGTTCGGAGAACTGGCGCTGCATAAGACCTCGGAGCAGCGCTTCCGCCTGATCCTGCAGCTCATCCTGACCGCGCTGGCGCTGCGCCTGATCTGGAACGCCGGCGTCCAGGCTGGCTGGATCTAGGCAACATCGCCGATTGCATGCTGATGCGGCGAGTTGTCCCGGTTGCGGCTCCCAGGCGAAGTTTCTAGCATGCCCGGCAAGGGCAGCTTCGAATTGCACCAGGGAGAGAACACGTGACCAAGGATATCAAGGGCGCGCCGTCGCGCCGCCGCGTCATCAAGATGGGCGGCGCCATCGCGCTCGGCCTCGCGGCGCCGACGTTCCTGCGTGTCGGCTCGGCGCTCGCCGCCTATCCGGAGCGGCCGATCAAGATCGTTGTCGCCAACACGCCGGGCGGCCCGTCGGACATCATAGCGCGCATCATCGCCGCCGAATGGCAGCAGGTGATGGGCGGTTCGGCGTTTGTCGAGAACAAGGGCGGCGCCGGCGGCAACATTGGTTACGGCTATGCGGCGCGTGCCGAGCCGGACGGCTACACCATCCTGCTGACCACCAGCGCCTACGTGGTCAACCCCGGGCTCTACAACACGATCCCGTACGACCCGTTCAAGGATTTCGTGCCGATCTGCGAGCCCGCAGTAAATCCGCATGTCTTCACGGTACAGGCCAGTTCGCCCGCCAAGACGATGAAGGAATTCATCGACATGGCGAAGAAGGACCAGGACAAGTTCAACATCTCGACGCCGCCGATCGGCACCACGCCGCAGCTGCAGGCCGAAGTGCTCAAGCTGCGGGAGGGCCTGTCGAAAGTGGCAACGTCGGTCTATGCGGGCGGCGGCGACGCCATCAAGGCGCTGCTCTCCGGTACGGTGCAGATTTCTTCCGGCACGCTGGCGCCGGCATTCCCGCACATGAAGGCGGGCACGCTGCGCGCGCTGGCGCAGACTGGCGCGAAGCGCTGGACCGGCTTGCCCGACGTGCCGACCATGGCCGAAGCCGGCTACAAGGACTTCGTTTTCGATACTTTCTGCGCGCTGGTGGCGCCGGCCAAGACGCCGCCGGAGGCCGTCGCCAAACTGGAGAAGGTCACGCTCGACATCATCAAGCGACCCGACATGCAGAAAAAGCTCACGGATGCGGGCTTCGAAATCACGGCGCTCGACGGCAAGGGTCACGCGGCGCGTATCGCGCGCGAGGTGCCCATGTTCAAGGACGTTATCGAGAAGGCTGGCATCAAAAAGCTCTGACACAACAGGCTCGGTTAATGCGCGGCCCGCGATGCAAAAGCTGTCGCGGGCCGCTTATTTTTCTCAAATCCACGCGCGAGAGACAAAACGACGTGAACAAGCGTGGTTAAATTTACGTTTGCAGCTTTACGTTAATTCGCGAAACAAATCGCGACAGCCCGCTGCGCCGCTAAGACTGCCCTCGAGAAAACCAAGGCCTGATCGGCATTCTCAGGGGGCAGGGCATGTACACAGACTACATCGGCAGCGAACCGCGCTGCTGCGTCGTCGCCAAGAAATTGATCTGGTGCGTTGCGACGATCTGCTGCACCGGCGGCGCCGTCGACGCAACGGGCGCCGTGGCGCGCGCGCGAGCGATGACGGCGCCCTTCATGTCGAAGGCCCACGTCGTTCCAAAGGCCGAGCGTGCGCCGATCCTCGCCAGTGAGTTTGTGCTGGACGAGCAGCCCGCGGTGATCGCTGTCGCTCCGGTGGCGCGCGACGCGGTAATGGCTCCTGCCGCTCCGGCGGTTCCTGAGTCGGCGAAGGCGCCCGTCGCACCGTTGTTTCCCGTTGTTGCTCCACGCCTGTCGTAGAACCAGCCCCCATTGTCTCGGCTGTTCCGGCCGTGCCGGAAACGCCCGTTGCTCCGCCGGCTTCCGTCATGGCCGGTGCCTCCGTTGAACCCACGCCGCCGGCTGCTCCGTCGTCGCCGTTTCGTGTGGCCAGTGCCAACTCAAGCGAAGTCGCGTTGACCGCACTTGCAACGACGTCGCCGGTTGATGCCAAGATGGAGGAAGAGCCGATCCCTTCAACGCCGTTCGAAGGCAAGGGCAAGCCGTCTACGGTCCGGACCCCGCCTGACGTCCCGGCGCCCGCGAGGCCTGCGGAAGCGGCCAAGCCCTCGCATGCCGCTCCACAGGTCGTGCTTCCGCAAATGACCGACGTGCTGCCACGCCCGCGTCCGCCGCTGACGCCGGCGCAGGAGCTCGGCCTTGAAGGCAAGGATCGTGCGAAGGCGGAAAAGTGCCTCGCCAACGCGATTTACTTCGAAGCGCGCAACGAGCCGGTCCGTGGCCAGATCGCCGTCGCCCAGGTCGTGCTCAACCGCGTGTTCTCGCCGTATTATCCGGGTGACGTCTGTGGCGTCGTCTATCAGAACGCGCACCGCCGGCTGGCCTGCCAGTTCACTTTTGCCTGCGACGGCATTCCCGACATCGTCCGCGAGAAGGGTCCGTGGGCCCGCGCGCAGAAGATCGCCAAGCAGGCGCTCAACTCGCAGGTCTGGCTGCCGGACGTCGCCAAGTCGACGCACTATCACGCCACCTACGTGCGGCCGAACTGGATCCGCGAGATGCGCAAGATGGTCAAGCACGGCCAGCACATCTTCTATCGGCCGCATCGCTGGGGTAACGGTGAGGACGAAGCTGGTTGGGGGGTCGCTTCGCTGACGCATTCGACGCCGAGCAAGACCAAGACCGCCAAGAACTAGCCATTTTCCCGGCCGGGTGTGACACTGCGCCGCCAAAAGCGCAGGGAGCACCGGCCGGAAATGAGTGACAGCAGCAACGCCAGCGAAATCATCGCGCGGTTCGTGGTGGAGACGCCGGCCGCGCGTGTCCCCGACCAGGTCCGTCACGAGGCCAAGCGCGCGCTCCTCAACATCCTCGCGGCCGGCATCCGCGGTGCGACCGATCTGACCTACGAAAAGCTGCGGCAGTCGCTGCCCAATGTAGGGCAGGGCGCGGCGACCATCATCGGCCGCAAGGAGCGCGCCGACGTCCTCAATGCGACCTTCCTGAACTCAGCCGGCGCCAACATCGACGATTTTTGCGATACGCACCTGCCGACCGTGATCCATCCGACCGCGCCGATCATGCCGCCGCTCTATGCGATCTCCGAGTTGCAGCGGGTGCGCGGGACCGATCTGCTTGACGCCTTCGCGCTCGGCGTCGAGGTGGCGTGCCGGATCGGCAATTCGATCTCGCCGTCGCACTACCGCACGCGCGGCTGGCACATCACCGCGAGCTGCGGTGTGTTCGGCGCGGCGGCCGCGGCCGGGCGCCTGCTCGGCCTTGACGCGCAGCAGATGGTCTGGGCGTTCGGCGGCGCGGCGTCGCAAGCCTGCGGCCTGGTGGAAATGCTCGGCATGCCGACCAAGAGCCTCGGCGTCGGCAATGCCGGGCGCAACGGCCTGTGGTCGGCACTGCTGGCGAAGCAGGGCTTTGCCGGGCCGCCGCAGCCGCTCGAGGGCCGCTTCGGCTTTTTCAACGCGGTGGGCGACACGCCGAAATGGCCGGCGTTGCTCGACGGACTCGGCGACACCTGGGAGCTGTCGATCAACGCCTACAAGCCTTATCCGGGCGGCGTGGTGATCCATCCGGTGATCGACGCCGTGCTGGAGCTGCGCTCCAAAGTCAACACTGCCGACATCGCCCGCGTGCGGGTGCGCGGCCATCCGCTGCTCAGCGAGCGCGCCGACCGGCCCAATGTCCGAACCGGCCGCGAGGCTCAGGTCAGCGTGCAGCACAGTGTTGCCGCGGCGCAGATTTTCGGTGGCGCCGGGCTCGATGAATATACCGACGCCTGCGTCAACGATCCGGCGGTGCTGGAGCTGCGGCGCAAGGTCGAGGTGACGCAGGATGCCAAGATTCCGGTCGAGGCGGCGGTGGTCGAGGTCTGGACCAAGGACGGCAAGAATCATCGCGTCGCGGTCGAAGCAGCGCGCGGCAGCGCCGGCCGTCCGCTCACCGATAGCGAATTGGAGCAGAAGTTCGAGAGCCTCGCGGGCGCGCGCGTCAAGGATGGCCGCAAGCTGATCGACGCGGTCTGGGCGCTGGATCAGGCGGACGATGTGTCAAAGATTTTGGCAATGACGGTGCCGGCCTAGTCCTGTTCCGAGAGTTTCCGCTTGGCGCCCCAGCCCTGCAGCACCTCGTTGATCTCGCCGGCGACGAAGAACCTCGCACTGTCGCGGTCGTAGCCTTGCTCCAGCCGTTCGTCGTAGTCGGTGAAGGTGTGCCGCACATACGCGACCAGCGAGAGCCAGGCGGCGGCCTCGGGCGATGCGGTGCGCAGCCCCGCGCTGTCCATCGCGTGATCCACCACCGCGCCGAATTCGTGCGGCGGGATGTTCGGTGCGAGACGGAGGAGCGCAGTTTCGATGTCGGCGCGGCGAGGCATGCGCGGGAGACTGAACCCGACGCCCGCGCAAATGAAAAGGCCCTCCGGTCGCCCGGAGGGCCTTATCGCTCAGCCTCCTTAAGTCACGCGTCAAGGGCAGGGATGCCGCTGGCCGTCGTAACCGAGATACGTGCCGCTCCGCGGATCGTAGCTCTGGAATCGCTGCATGCAGTATGCCGTGGCATTGCCGCCGACCGGACCAGGCGCTCTGTAATACGCCGGCGCATCATCGTCTTCGTAGTACACGCGCGGCGGCGGCGCGTAATAGTACGGCGAGGCGAACGCACTGCCGATCGCCAAGCCGGTCGCGAGGCCGACGCCGGCGCCGACCCACGGGCGATAGCCGTAACCGCGACCGCCGCGCCAGCCGTAGCCACCGCGCACGCCATTGCACGTCGGTCAGAAGATTGTTGTCGCCGCCGATGCTGACCGCGGTCTGCGGACGCGCGAGCTGTGCGGAAGCCGGCAGCGGTGACATCACAGTCAAGGCAGTTCCGACCAGCGCGGCTACTGCGCTGCCGGTCATCAACGTTCTCATTGCATCCTCCGAAAATCAAAGCGCCGCCGGAATTGGCGACATGCCGCCCATGGGGATCAATCGTTGAGTGGCAAAATGGTTTCGCAAGGTGCGAATTGTGGCTGGACGGCGGCTTCACTGGTGCGCCGTCGCATGAACGGCCTGTCAGATTGAAATCTACCAGCGCCGGCGCCAGCCGCCGTAGCGATAGCCGTAGCCGCGGAACCGGTAATAGCCGTAGGGCCTATAGTACGGATACGGGTAGCCGACGACGGGCGCGCCGTAATAATAAGCCGGCCCGCCGACCAACACTTCGTCATCGTCTTCGTCATCGTACGGCGCCGCCCGTGGCGCGCCGCGCACGACGCGCGGGGCGGCCGGAACGCGTCCGCTGGTGTCGAGCGCGGATTTGATGGCGAAGCCGCTCTTGCCTTGCCAGGTGACCTCGCACCAGTCGCTGCAGTTGTTGGCCTCGACCCGGCTGCCGCCCGGGATCTTGCCGACGATGTCGCTGGTGGTTGCGGGTCCCGAGCGCAGGTTCACGGTGGATTTGACGTAGGCAGGCGCAGCGTTTGCCGCTGCGCCTGAAAGCGCGAGCCAGGCGGTGGCAAGCGCGGCGCACCAGTTGCGATGGATGGTCATGGCTTTCCTCCCCATCCCCGTCATCATGGCGGTGAATTTAACCAGACTATGGCAACCGCTTCGATCGTTGCGGCAATCAGAAGCCGGTCACCGTCTCACGAACGTGCTCGACCTCCGGCGGGGAGGCGAAGCAATGCCCGGCCAGCTTGCGCCACTCCTGGAAGTCGGCCGAGCCGCGAAAATCCACGGTGTGGTTCTCGACCGTGTCCCAATTCACGAACAGGCGGTAGCGGCTGGGCTTCTCGATCGAGCGCTGCAGGCTGAGGCCCTTGCAGCCCTTGGCGCGCTTGAACAGCGGGGCGGCCTTGGCGACGCCGGCTTCGAATTCGGATTCCATTCCAGGCTTGATGTCGATCTGCGCGATTTCGAGGATCATGTCGGCTCCCGGTGTTGGGAAGGGAACCTTAGCTTACAACGTCTGCGCCGTATTTCCCTTGAACAGGATCGGCCCGGTTGGCCGTCCGGTCGGCGAGCCGCCGGCCGGCTCCAGCGTGATTTCGAACAGTTGGTTGGAGCCGGGCCGTGGCAGATCCTTCAGATCCAATTCGAGCGTGCGGGCACGGTCCATCAGACCGACCGACACCGGGCCGCGCTCGTGGCTCGGCAGCGTCCAGACCTGCAAGGTGCGGCCGGACGGCACGTTGATCGAAGTGAGCGGCAGCAGCACCACGCGGCCGTCGGCAAACGCATGGACCACCGCGCCGGTGCGGTCGCCGTCGACCAGCACCGCGACCATCACCGGCTGCAGCCGTGCCTGACGGATCGCAACGCCCAATCCCACCGCCAGCATCAGGGCGGCCAGTGAGGCGCCGATCGTGGCGGCGCGAAGGACCGCGATGTCGCTCCACAGCCTGGACCAGGCCGAAGGCTGCGGCATGCGCGGCGCGCCACCGGTCACGGCGGTTTCGATGCGCTTCCAGAGCTCCTCGCCGGCCGGGCGCGGCTCGACCATGTCGTCGAATTCTGCAAATCGGACGCGCCAGCGTTCCACCTCGCGGACGAAGCTGGCGTCGGAGGCGAGCCTGCGCTCGGCTTCCATCTTGGCTTCTCCTTCGAGCAGGCCGAGCACATATTCGGCCGCCTGGGTGTTTGGTTCGCGCGCGTCCGTCATCCCATGCACTCTTGCAAAGAGATCAGGCTGCGCCGCACCCAGCTCTTCACCGTGCCGAGCGGAACGTTGAGCCGGCCGGCGAGCTCGCCATGCGAAAGTCCATGCACGTAGGCCAGCACCACGACGGAACGGCGCTGCGGCTCGAGCTGTTCCAGGCAGCGCCGCAGCGCGCTGGTCTCGGGCAAT
Organism: uncultured Alphaproteobacteria bacterium; assembly: GCA_963711955.1. Classification (GTDB taxonomy): domain Bacteria; phylum Pseudomonadota; class Alphaproteobacteria; order Rhizobiales; family Xanthobacteraceae; genus Z2-YC6860. The sequence goes on from CAVQGC010000014.1 coordinate 190,988, forward strand.
CGCGCCAGCGCGCTTTCGGTGACCGGCGCCGCATCCTCGCTCGCATCGGGCTCGCTCTCGAAACGGCGCTCGTCGCGCATCACGCTGATCGCGCAGTTGCGCAGGATTGCGTAGAGCCAGGTGCGCGCCGAGCCCTTCGCCGGATCGAACGAGCCGGCCGCCCGCCACATCCGCATGAAAGTGTCCTGCACGGCCTCCTCGGCGAGGTCCTGGCGGCGCAGCATCCGCCGTGCGACGCCGACCATGCGCCCCGCCTCGATGTCGTAGATCACGCGCATGGCAGTGCGCTCGCCGGCCGCGCAACGCGCGATCGCCGCGGCGAGTTGTGCTTCAACCGCTCGGTCTGGGGCAGGGGCGGTCATGGTTTCATCAGGTTCCGCAGACATCCTACGCAAAGGCCCGGCAAGGGCCAATCTGCTCCTGGATACGCGCGAGGCGGCGAATGGATGCATCCCCGCTCACATTTTGTTGACCGGCCTGGCTGCATCCGTCCCGGCGGTCCGGTCCGTATCCCCTCGTAGTCGCATTCCGGCGACAGCGAACAGGGAGTTTTGCAATGACCATCAAGTCCATTCTGGCCGCTTCGGCCGCGCTTATCATCACCGTGTCGGCCGCTTCGGCCGCCGAGGTCGCCGCGCTGACCGGCGACAATACCATCGCGATCGTCGATACCAGCCAGAAGAAAGTGGTGAAGACCTGGAACATCACCGGCATCGCCGGCAAGGTGCTCGGCATCGATGTGCGGCCGGCCGATGGCATGCTGTACGCGGTGGGCGCCGACGGCGGCATCTACACGGTCGACACCAAGACCGGCAAAGCCACCATGAAGTCCAAGCTGGAAAGCAACGTGGCGACGAACTCGACTGTGACGGTCGACTTCAACCCGGCGGCGGACCGGTTGCGGCTGATGAGCAACGATGGAACCAGCCTGCGCGTCAACGTCGACGACGGCAAGGTCACCAAGGACGGCAACCACAAGTTCGCCGACAGCGACATGCACAAGGGCGAGAAGCCCAACGTGATTGCCGGCGCCTACTCCAATTCGGTGAAGGGCACCAAAGAGACGACGCTCTACAATATCGACGGCACGATCGGCGCGCTGGTCAGGCAGGTGCCGCCGAACGACGGCATCCTCAACGCGATCGGCAAGCTTGGCATCAAGGCCGACAACGTGGCTTTCGACATCTGGTCGGACGGTCAGGGCAAGAACGACGCTTGGCTGATGGCCGGCGACACGCTCTACAGCGTCGATCTCGCCAGCGGCAAGGCCACCGCGGCTGCCAAGATCTCCGGCGCCAAGGGCCCGGTGCGCGACATCGCGATCCTGCCGGCGATGTAACTCCCGCGATGCGGCACGACCTCGGGCCGCATCGAGCGACCGGCGCGCGCCAGGCCCCCGCCCGGCGCGCGTCGGATTTTTTACGCCTCCTGGAAGACGTCGATCTCCACGCCGCCCGGAAAAAGCGCGCGCCATCCCTGCAGGATCACTTGAAACTTCGGATCGCTGGCGATCGCCTGGCGGTTCATCTCCATGGTCTCGGGCAGTTCGTAGTCGACCACCTGGATGAATTTGCTGGGATCGTCGACGTTCTGCAGCAGGCGCACCTGGGCGTCGCCGAACATCTGGTAGAATGACGCTGCCGATTTGATCATCGGAATGACCTGGGCCGGCGCTCCGGCCAGGGTGAACTTGAATTGAAGCGTGCGCCGGATTTTCTTTTCGCCGTTTGCCATCGTCGCTCCATTCTGGTCGTGCCGTCCGGCCGAATGCCTCGATTCGCCCGCCTCAATCTATTCTTACATCGGGATGCCCGATCGGCTAGTTTCGTGCCGGGAGACGAACAACAAGGGGGGGAAGCGCCATGCGCCGCACTTTCAAGTTCACCCGAAGGCAACTGCTGCAGGGCTCCGCGGCCGCGCTCGCCGCGCCCATGCTGGGGACCGGTGCCTGGGCACAGACCGCGTGGCCGAACCGGCCGGTCCGGGTGGTCGTGCCCTATCCGCCAGCCGGCGGCGCCGACACCACGGCGCGGCTCTTCTTTACCAAGCTCGGCGAGATGTGGGGCGCGCAGTTCGTGATCGACAACCGGGGCGGAGCCGGCGGCACGATTGCCGCGGCGGCGGTGGCCAAGGCGGATCCGGACGGCTACACGATCATGCACGACGCGACCGCGCATTCGGTCAATCACGCGCTCTACGGCAATCTGTCGTTCAACTACGCCAAGGATTTCGCGCCGGTGTTCTTGGTCTCGCTGGTGCCGAACATTCTCGTCGCCAACAGTAACGTGCCGGACAAGACGTTGGCCGACGTGATCGAAGCGGCGAAAAAGACGCCGGGAGGGCTCGACTTCGCGTCGTCGGGCAATGGCACGCTGCAGCACCTCAGCCTCGAAATGCTCAAGCACATGGCGAAGGTGCCGATCAATCACGTGCCGTATCGCGGCGGCGGACCGGCGCTCAACGACCTCGTCGGCGGTCAGATCAAATACTACTTCTCGAACGGCTCGGCGTCGGTCGGCCTCATCCAGGGCGGCAAGGTCAAGGCGATCGTGCACACCGGCAAGGGCCGGCTCGGCACGCTGCCGGACCTGCCGGCCGCGCAGGACACCATTCCGGGCTTCGAGGCCTATGAGTGGAACGGCGTGTTCATGCCGGCCGGAACGCCGGCCGACATCATCAAGAAGCTGAATGCCGGATTGAACGAGGTGCTGCGACAGCCCGACATCATGGCGCGTCTGAAGCAGCTCAACATCAATTCCCGCGCCAACACGCCCGACGAATTCCGCACGTTCGTTGCGGACGAAACCGAGAAGTGGGGCAAGGTCGTGCGTGACGCGGGTATCAAGCTCGGGTCTTAAGGATGCTCAGGGTCGAAGACCGGCCGAATTGACGCACGATACCCGGCTCGGCATCGCGGGCGCGAAGCGTCCCGAGATCATCACGTCAGGGGGAAATTCGTCGGTGCTGACGTGGCCGGTCTGGAACGCAGCCTTGATGGCATCGTGAACGCGCGCGTCCTTTGGCGCCTGCGATGACTGGTCCTGGCGCTCGCAGGTAAGTCGAAGCGGCGACGATGAACGTCGTCTTGGCCATCCGATCGCACGGCGCGCGCGCATAGGCCTGCGCCGCTTGGAGAGCGGTCTGGGCGAGGCGACCGCCGGCGTCGATTCGCGCTGCGGCGGGAGCGGGCGGTGCCGGAAGCGTCGGAGATTGAGCAGGCACGGCAGAAGGCCCGGGGATCGGCGGTTTCGGGGCAACCGGCTCGGTGCGTGCCTCGACAATCGCAGGCGGCTCGACAGGCGGGGCAAGGGTATTCAGCCTTGACGGCGTGCTGTTGACCGCCGCCACTGAAAAGCCTTTCGACGCCCACGGCATGCCGAATGATATTCCGACGAACGCGGCGGCGAATACGGCAACGGCGGCGAGCACGAAGCGCAGGTCGCCCATGGCGAACCTCCCACGCTAAAATAGCGCGGGTGGCGTTAAGACGGCGCTAGCAATTGCCGCGGACGGGGATCGTCGTAACCGCAGGGTTAAGGGCGGCGCGACAATTTTAGTGGTCGATCACATGATTGGCGCGCTTCACCACCGCCTCCGGCAGTTCCACGCCGATCGCTTTCGCGGTCTTGGTGTTGACCGCTATGTCGAGCCGGGCGGTGCTGTCGACCGGCAGGTTGGCCGGCTTCTCGCCGCGCAATATCTTGGCGGTGAGCTCGGCGAGCTTGCGCAGCGTCGCCGGATAGTCGATGCCGAGCGACATCAGCCCGCCCGATTCCACATAGGCCTTGGTGGCGAACAGGGTCGGCACTTTGCGCAGCGTGGCGAGCTCGGCGATTTTGGAGCGGCGGCCGCCGAAATGCGGGCTGGGTAGGAACATCGCCATCTGCGATTTCCGCACCACGATGTTCTTGAAGGTCAGCTCGATGCTGTACGGGCGGCTTCTCGTGCCGCAGCGGCTGCAGCTCGAGCTTCGCTTCCTTCGCGGCCCGTTCGATCGCGGCAAACAGGTCGGCGGTGTCGGCGTCCCAGGCCACGGCAAAGCGCCGCCGCCCCGGCAGCGCCTCGGTCAGCAGCTCGATCTGCTTCTGGGCGATATCGGATGGGCGCACGAACACGCCGGTGACATTGCCGCCCGGCTTGTCCAGGCTGGCGACATGCTTCTGCGCCACCGGGTCGTATTGCAGCGCCAGGAACACCACAGGCGTGTTCTTGCTCTGGGCAAGCACGGCTTGCAGCGCGATCTCCGGTCCGGTCACCACAATCACTTCGGGCTGCGAGCGCAACAGGTCGCCGACGCTGCCGGCAGGTCCGCGCGGATCGGCCAGCGCCTTGTATTCGATGATGATGTTGCGGCCGGCGCGGAACCCCAGTTCGTCCATTTGCGTCAGGAAGGCCTTATAGCTCTCGCTTGAAGGCGACAGGGTGGCGACGCCGCCGAGGAAGCCGACACGGCGGATCGTCTTGGGCTGTGCCGCAACGGTTCGTGGCAACAGCGGGGCCGCCGCCGCGCCGCCCAAAAGGGTGATGAATTCCCGTCTTTTCATTGTCCCAGCCGACTATCGAAACCCCACTCTCATCTATCATACTGCAGCGTGCCCGTGGATGAGAACACCATGATCGAGACGGCCACGTTGTCGCTGGCCAAGGAGGGTGGGCGCGATTTCGACGCCTATCTGGCCCGGCCGTCGATGGGTCGGCGGGTCGGCATTGTCATGGTGCACGACATGTTCGGGCTCAACCCGTCGATCCGCTATATCGCCGGTGAGTTCGCCCGGCGGGGGCGTGCCGTACTGGTGCCCAACATGTTCTGGCGCTCGGCCAACCCGCAGCCGCTGGAATATGACGATACTCAGCACCCTGCCGCCTGGGAGCGGCTGAAGGCGCTCGATCTCGATGCGGCTTGTGACGATATCGCGACGGCGGCCCGCTGGCTGCGGGCGCAATCGTTCTCGACCGGCAAGGTCGCGGTGATCGGCTTCTGTGGTGGCGGGCGGATCGCGTTTCTCGCCGCGGCGCGAACCAATGTGGATGCTGCGGTCGCGCTCTACGGCTTGCATATCTCCCAGCACCTCGATGAGGTGAGCAAGGTAAAATGCCCCATGCAAATCCACTATGGGCTGCGTGACCAGCATATCCCGCGCGACGAAATCGACGCGGTGTCGGACGGCATCGACGCGCATGGCCAGCCGGGGATCGAGGTGGTGCTGCACCCGAAGGCCGGGCATTCATTTTTCAACCACGTGCGGCCGACGTTCGACCGGGCGGCGAAGCAGCTTGCGGCCGAGCGGATCGAGACGCTGCTGAACAGCCTCTAATCCTTCATCGTGCGCTTTTCGATCGCCACCAGCGCATCGAGGCCGGTGATGCGCTGCGCCGCTTTCATCTCCGGTTCGACGCCGCCCTTGCCCAGCAGCGGGTCGATCTCGCCTTTCGCGAGTGCCTCGTAGTTCTGCCGAACCGCCTTCACGATTGCCGCCAGCGCGCTGCCGGAGGACGCGGCGAGCCGATAACCGAGCTTGGCCAGTTCCGATTTCGACAGGGGAAAACCGGCGAAACCGTCGGCCGGCGCGAACATCATGAGGGGCGGTGGCAGGCGTTCACCGATTTTCCTCAGTTCCTCGGCGTTGCGCGACCAGATGAACAGCATGTCGGCGCCGGCCTTATGGAATGCCTCGCCGCGGCGCAGTGCGTCGTCCAGGCCATAAGGCCGCACAGCGTTGCTGCGCGCAATGATGAGCAGGTTCGGGTCGGTTCGCGCCGCGATCGATTCTTTGATCCGTTCCACCATGAACTCGGTCGGCACCAGGTGCTCGCGGCCGAGATGATGCTCGACCCGGCGCGGCAGCACCTGGTCCTCGATCTCGATGGCGGCGAAGCCAGCCGATTGCGTGAGCGCGATGGTGCGGTGCATGTGAACCGGATCGCCCCAGCCGCCGCCGGCGTCGAGCACGACCGGCAGATCGGAGGCGGCGCGGATGTCGACGCAGACCTGGGCCATCTCAGGCAACGTGATGTTGGCCTCGGTCACGCACTTGTACCAGCCAAGCGAGCCACCGCTCAGATAGCCGGCCCTGAATCCGGCAGCGGCGGCCATCCGGGCCATCATCGGGTTGAGCACCAGCGGCGCGACGACGAGATCGTCGCCGCGGATCAGGTCACGCAGCTTGTCCAAGAAATGCTCCGTCAGTTCGCTTTCTTCAGGCCAGCGTCGGTGATGACTTTGGTCCAGCGCTTGTCCTCTTCGCCGATGTGGCGGCGGAAGTCCTCCGGCGAGCCGCCGAGCCGCGCGATGCTCGACGATTGCAGGGATTTCGCCACATCCGCATCTTTGAGCGCTTCATTGGCGGCCTTCGACAAGCGATCGATGACCGGCTGCGGCGTGCCCGCGGGTGCGACCAGCCCGAACCACAGCACGGATATGCAGTCCGCCACGCCCGCCTCGACCATGGTCGGCAGGTCGGGGAGGATGGTGGTGCGCTTGGCGTCGGTGGTGCCAAGCGCGACCAGCTTGCCGGCCGCGACATGGCCCATCACCGTGGACGCTGGCGAGAAGTATCCGTGGATGCGGTTGGCGAGCAGGTCGGTCACGACCTGAGGGCTGCCGGTGTAGGGCACGTGCTGGATTTTTACGCCCGCGAGTGAATTGAACAGCTCCAGCGCCAGATGGGTGGAGCTTGCCACGCCAGACGAGCCGAACGTAATCGCGCCGGGCCTTTCCTTGGCGAGCGCGATCAGTTCCTTGACGTTCTTCGGCCCGAGTTCCGGCGTCACCACCAGCACGGTCGGCGTCGAGGTCAGCAGCGTGATCGGCGTGAAGTCCTTGATGAAGTCGAAGGTCAGATTGGGGTTCTGCGCCGCGTTGATCAGGTTGGCGGCGGATCCGATGTAGAGCGTGTAACCGTCCTTGTCGGCGCGTGCCACCGAGGCGGCCGCGATGCTCGACGCCGCGCCAGGCCGGTTCTCCACCACGACCTGGCCGTTGAGGATCTGGCCGATCTTGGCGCCGATGACGCGCGCGGAAATGTCGGCGGTGGTGCCGGCCGGGAAGCCGCTGATGATGCGGATCGGGGCGCTGGGATAATTCTGCGCCGAGGCTGGCAGGGCGGGCGCCGCAAGCGTAAAGGCCGCGGCGAAAAGGCGTGCAAGTTTCATGACAAACCCTCCCGATGATTTTTTGTTGCCCGAGGGAAGCATGTTTCAGCGCATGCCGCCAGCCGACTGCGGCAACACGGATGGGGAAGCTACTCCGCCGCCTCAACGTCGTCGGCGTCGATGAAGCCGCCTGATTGCCGGCGCCACAGCGCGGCATAGTGGCCGTCGGCGCGCAGCAACTCCGCGTGCGTGCCCTGCTCGACGATGCGGCCATGATCGAGCACGACGAGGCGATCCATCCGCGCGATGGTGGAAAGCCGGTGCGCGATTGCGATCACCGTCTTGCCGGCCATCAGCGTGTCGAGGCTGGTCTGGATCGCGGCCTCGACCTCGCTGTCGAGCGAGGAGGTGGCCTCGTCCATGATCAGAATTGGCGCGTCCTTGAGGATGACGCGCGCGATGGCGACGCGCTGGCGCTGGCCGCCGGAGAGCTTGACGCCGCGCTCACCTACGTGGGCGTCGTAGCCCGTGCGATGGCGCCAGTCCTCAAGGCCGACGATGAACTCGTGCGCGTGTGCGAGCTGTGCGGCGTGGATGATGTCGGACTCGCTGGCCTGAGGCCTGCCGTAGGCGATGTTCTGACGGATCGAGCGATGCAGCAGTGAGGTGTCCTGCGTCACCATCGAGATCTGCGCGCGCAATGACTCCTGTGTCTTGCCGGCAATGTCCTCGCCGTCGATCAGGATGCGGCCGCTCTCGAGATCGAAGAAGCGCAGCAGCAGGTTGACCACGGTCGACTTGCCCGCACCCGAGCGGCCGACCAGCCCGATCTTCTCGCCGGGCTTCACGTGGAGCGTGAAACCGTCCAGCACAGCATAAGGGCGTTCACGCCCGTCTTCGCTGGTTATGCGTTCGCGGCCGTAGCCGAACCGCACGTCCTCGAACGTGATGCGGCCCTTCTGCACCACGAGCTGCTCGGCGTTCTCGCGGTCGACCAGTTGCAACGGCACGGCGATCGACATCATGCCCTCCTGCACCACGCCGACCTCTTCGAAAATGTCGGTTATGGCGAAGGCGATCCAGCGCGACATCGCGGTAAGCTGATAAGTCAGCGGCAACACCATCGCGATGGCGCCGACTTCCACCTTCCCGTAGCGCCACAGCATCAGCGCCAGCGCGCCGGAGCCAGCGACCAGAACGCCATTGAGCACGGCGAGGATGGTGCCGAACGCGGAGATCAACCGCTGGCCGTCCTGCATGCGCCGGGTGTGATACTCGACCGCATCGCGGACGTACTCGTCCTCGTCGCGCGGCCGCGCGAACAGCTTGACGGTCAGGATGTTGGTGTAGCTGTCGACGATGCGGCCCATCAGCATCGAGCGCGCCTCGGACGTGATCTTGGAGCGATCCCGCATCTTCGGCACGAAATAGATCATCAGCGCGATGTAGCCGGCAAACCAGACCAGCACCGGCGTGGCGAGCCATGAGATCGGCCACCGCCATCATGATCAGCGCGGTGGTGCCGTACACCACGATGTACCAGACCGCGGTGAACGACGAGACCAGGCTCTCGCGCACGGCGGGTCCGGTCTGCATCACGCGGTTCGAGATGCGGCCGGCGAAATCGTTCTGGAAGAATGCCCAGCTTTGCCGCACCACGTGCCAGTGGCTCTGCCAGCGGATCAGGTTGGAGAATGGGCCGGCCAGCGCCTGGTTGGTAACCATATAGCGCGCGAACACGATGCCGGGCCGCGCCACCAGCATGACGACAGCCATCGCGATCAGCCACGGCCAAGTGTCGGAAAGGAAACGGTCCGGCGGAATGGTGGAGACGAGCGTCACCACCTTGCCGATGAACCACGGCACCGCGGTGTCGAGCAGCGCAACGAACAGCTCGATCACGAACAGCAGGATGAACAGGCCCTTCGCCTGCTTTGCGTAGTGCCAGTAGAACGGGATCAGCTTCGCCGGCGGCTCCGGATTCTCCGGGGCGGCGGTCGGGTTGATGAGCTTCTCGAAGAAACGGATCATCGCGGCTCGAACATCCAATACTGGTTCATGCCGCTACAGGCGGCATTTGGCACGGCCATCAGGACAGGGGAATCATGATCGTGGCGGGAGTTTTAGACCTATGCGTCGTTCGTGACCAGAGTGGGGCGGAGCAGGCGCCGCCGCATTGTCAGCGCTTGCGCCATCCCTGTAGCATTGCATTCGTCAGTCGATCCCAGCCGTTCGTCGAGAACCAATGCCAACAACCGAAGTGAACGCGGCATGGCCCGGCATCGATCTGGCGACCAGCAAGCTGCGCGTCTGCCGCCACGGTCTCATGCTTTATCTCGCCTCCGACACCACCATCGGCCAGGCGCTGGAGCTGTACGGAGAATTCGCCGAGAGCGAGAACGAGTTGATGATGGAAATCATCAAACCGGGCGACGTTGCAGTCGATGTCGGCGCTAACATCGGCACCGTAACGCTGCCGTTGGCTCGGCGTGTCGGCCCGTCCGGGCTGGTGGTGTCATTCGAGCCGCAGCGAGCGATTTTCCAGCACTTGTGCGCCAACGTCGCGCTCAACGGGCTGACGCATGTCGATGCCCGGCGTTTTGCGGTCGGTGCCAAGGCCGGCAGCATCCGTGTTCCGCTGGTGAGTGCGGCGAGCTCCATCAATTTCGGCGCAGTCTCGCTGCTTGGCAACGCCGAAGGTGAGGCTGTGCCGATGACCGCGATCGACGACCTGAACCTGCCGCGCTGTGCACTGATCAAGATCGACGTCGAAGGCATGGAGGCGGACGTACTGCAGGGCGCGGCGCAAACCATCGCCAGGACGCAGCCGGCCATCTATTTCGAGGCGAAGCGGACGGCCGCGACGAGCGCGTGTCTGGCCTGGCTGATGAAGCGCGATTATCGGCTGCACTGGCATTTCGCCGCCTTCTTCAGAAAAGAAAACTTTCGCAGCGTGGCAAATAATGTGTTCGGCGAGCGCGGAGATGTCAACGCGCTTGCGTTGCCTGCGCAATCGCCTCTGCGCGTCGAGTTGCCACCGGTAGCCAGCTCTGAGGAAGATTGGCGGGTCGCTTGTCAGAATTGGCTTGCCGACGCCTCGCGCGATCACCGGTTCTTTCGTTAAGCCGAATGACGCCTCGCGGGCGCACGCTATTGCCGTTTCAGCGTATAGATCACGTTGCTCCGCGCGGTGAGCACCGTGTTGCGGTCGCGGAAGTGATAAGAATAGGCACCCGTCCTGCACTTGAGGTCGACGCCGGGGATTTCCCCCTTGTTGAAGCCGAACCGCCGCGCCACGGCGCCCGGATTTGGTTCGGGCAGGTTACCTTGAAAGATGGCATCCGGCTCGTGGGTGGTCAACTCGTATTCGGCGCGCTTGCAGGCGAGTGCCTTGTTCTTCGATGTAACTTCCCGCGGCGTAAAGGTGATGACCTGATTGAGCAATCGCTTGCCAGCGGCAGTTAGCGCCGCATGCCGGTTCTCCTCGGCCCACGGCGCGGCCTGCGCCTCGACGATCTCCCAGGCACCGAGCAGAGCATTGTTCTGCGCGGCCGCGTCTGACGGCGCGAGTGAAAGCCATATCGCAGCAAGGAGAGCTCCGCGCCCTTTCATCGCGCTTTCGCCTCGAATTGCGTGGCGTGGGCGCGCAGGCATGACGGGCACAGGCAGTCTTGATCGGCAGAGGCCGGCATCGGCACGCGGTATGTCTCGTCGGCGCACCAGCAACTGCCATCACGGCCGCCGGCGCCGCACGAGAAGTCCGTGCCGCAGCGCGCGCAGGTCAACCGGCGTTGCGACAAAGCGGCCAAAGGGCGGTCTCCTAGAATCGTCAAGATGTTGCCCTCTCGAAGTCCATGCATCAATGCTATCGATATGGCCTTCTTTGGGCGGTTTTTTCGGCAGCGTTTGTGCTAAAAGCGGCCGATCCAGGTGACGAGTGAGGACGGATATGATCGATCTCTATTACTGGACCACGCCGAACGGCCACAAGGTCACGATCTTCCTGGAAGAGACCGGCACGCCTTACAAGATCATCCCGATCAACATCGGCAAGGGTGAGCAGTTCAAGGCTGAATTCCTCGCCGTGTCGCCGAACAACCGCATTCCGGCGCTGCTCGATCATCAGCCGCCGGGCGGCGGCAAGCCGATCGCGGTGATGGAGTCCGGCGCGATGCTGGTCTATCTCGGCGAGAAGACCGGCCAGTTTCTGCCGAAGGAGCCGCGTGCGCGCGCTGACGTGATGCAATGGCTGTTCTGGCAGATGGGCGGGCTCGGGCCGATGTCGGGACAGAATAATCATTTCAGCCGCTATGCGGTGGACAAGCTGCCGTACGCGATCGAGCGCTACAACAAGGAAGTCAACCGGCTTTACGGGGTGATGGATAGGCGCCTGGCAGACCGTCCGTTCCTCGCAGGCGAGTATTCGATCGCCGACATGGCGAGCTATCCTTGGGTGGTGCCGCACGAGGCGCAGGGCCAGAAGATCGGCGACTTCCCGCACCTCAAGCGCTGGCTTGACGCCATCGCGGCGCGGCCGGCGGTGCAGCGTGCCTATGAACTCGTCAAGAAGATCAATCCGAACCACGGCGGCATTCGCACCGCGGAAGAGCGCGCCATCCTGTTCGGACAGACCGCGCAATCGGTTTCCGAGGCGGCCCGCAAAGCGGGCTGATCGCGCTGCTGAAAGCAATCCGGGCCGCTCTCGCGAGCGGCCCGTTTTATTTGCGGCAGCACGATCGCGATTACGTGCCGCGGCCCCACAGGCCGCAGTAACGCCGGCCGATGAATTGCAGGCTCGCCTCGTAGCCCGGCAGAGTGGCATACTTCGGCAGCTTGAACTCCTTTTCCGCCTCGTCCCAGCACTTCCCGGCGTGGCCGAGCTTCTTCATCTCGGCAGAGGCGTCCTGCAGGATCGCCAGTTGCTGCTCGACATCCTTCTTGGTGCCGAGCCGTCCACCGGCGTCGGGATGACCCGGGATCAGCCGCTCCCAGTCCATCGCCAAGATCTTCTTGATCGAGTCCTCGGCTTCGAGCGGATAGAAGTCGATCATGCCGCGCCCGGGCATCCGGCCGACCGGCAGCAGATCGACCACGAAGATGATCTTCTCTTTGGGCAGGCGCATCACCAGTGTCGAGTCCGAGTGATTGAGGCCGACGTATTTCAATTCAAGCGTGGTGCCGCCGAGCTTGATGGTGCGGCCGCGGTTTGACACCGATTCGTCCGGACTGACGATGTTCGGGTCCTTCAGCACGTTGAGCCGCGTGGTGGCGTTCTTGTGCGCGATCACCTTGGCCCCGGCGTCCTTGAACGCCTTGCCGCCGGCGATGTGATCGTTGTGATGGTGGCTGTAGATCAGGTATTTGATCGGCTTGTCCGATACCTTCTTGATTGCATCGACGTACTGCTGACCGCCTTGCGGCTTGCCGTAAGCGACCGGATCGGTGGCAATGACGCCGTCCTTGGTGACGATGAACATCGCCTGATGGTTACCGTTTCTGAAGATGTAGACGTTGTCGGTGCCTTCGACCTTCGTGGTCTCCTGCGGCGGCCGCTGTTGTTGTGGCGCCGGCGCCTGTTGCTGCGCCAGCGCCGGCATGCCGAGCGCGGTGGCCAGCAGCGTGGCACCCACCGATGTGAACAAGACTCGTGACATTGTCGCCCTCCCTTGGCAGCTTTTTTGCGGCTCGCAAACGCGGGTCGCTGCCATATCGTACATCATCAACGCTTCGTTGAGCACCAACCCCCTGGCCCCGGCCGGATGCCCACCCTGAAACGAACCGGGCCGCTCTCGCGAGCGGCCCGGTCACCGTTCAGTTTGACGAGGCTGGCGTCAGGCGCCGCGGCCCCACAAGGCGCAATAGCGCCGAGCGACCATGCCGAGGCCGTTGGCGTAGCCGGGCAGGGTGGCGTACTTCTCCATCTTGAATTCCTTCTCGACCTGGTCCCAGCACTTGCCGTCCTGGGCGTCTTTCTTGATCGCGGCCGAGGCCTCCTGCATCAGCGTCAGGAAATCCTGCGCGTCCTTCTTGGTGCCGAGCCGGCCGCCGGGTCCGGGATGGCCGGGGATCATGCGCTCCCAATCCATCGCAATGACCTTCTTGATGAAGTCCTCGGTCTCCAGCGGATAGATGTCGATGAAGCCGCGGCCGGGGAATCCGCCAACCGGAATGGTGTCGACGATGAAGACGATCTTTTCCTTCGGCAGCCGCATCACCAGCGTCGAGTCGGAATGGTTGAGCCCGAGATAGTGCAATTCGAGTGTGGTGCCGCCGAGATTGATGACCTTCTTGTTGCCGACCAACTCGTCCGGAATGACGGTATGCGGGTCCTTGAGGGTTTTGAGCCGTGCGGTGGCGTTCTTGTGCGCGATCACACGGGCTCCGGCGTCCTTGAACGCCTTGCCGCCGGCGATGTGATCGAAGTGGACGTGGCTGTAGATCAGGTACTTGATCGGCTTGTCGGTAATCTTCTTGATCGCGTCGACGTACTGCTGTCCGCCCTGCGGGCGGCCGTAGGCGACCGGATCGGTGGCGATGACGCCGTCCTTGGTGACGATGAACATCGCCTGATGGTTGCCGTTGCGCCAGATGTAGACGTTTTCGGTGCCGTCGACCTTGGTGGCCGACTGCGCCGGGGCTTGTGCCTGAGCCGGTGCCGGAGCCGGAGCTTGTGCCTGAGACTGTGCCGGACCGGCCAGTGCGCTCGCCAGCAAAGCTGCGGAGACGGATGCAAAGAATATTCGTGACATTGGGTCGCCCCTCCTGGAATGAAAGTTTTTCGATGCCTCGAAGCGTCAGAGAGGGCGACGTAATAGTGTTACACCCGAGGCCGCCGCCCATCCAAAACTATAACAGCAAAGGCGCGCGCATATTCCAGCGCGCGCCCTGCATTGACGATGATTGACTTACTGCTCGCCGCCGATGAAACCGGCGATCCTCCAACCCGAGGCGCCCTTCACGTAGCAAATCTGATCGTTGCCCAGCGGGCTGACGGCGTCGGCGGGCACGTAGCCGACCTTGCCGGATGGCGCGACCACCTTGAGCATCGGCATCTGGTTGGGCGGCGGCTCCGGCCCGTCATCCTCCATCACGCGGACAAAGTGCATGCCGAGCTTCTCGATCACCGGCGCGTTGGACTGCATAGCGGCGCGCACTTCGACGCCGGGCTGCACCGGGTAGCCCCATTCCGCTTCGTTGGTGCCGGTCTCCTTGGCGAGCGTCTCGAGCTCCTTGATCTCGAACACAGGATCGGCCGGCGCGCAGAACGTGTCCTTCTTGTCCGGCAACGGCATGCCGGTCGGATCGGCGGCATAGCCGGTGAGTGCATCCCAGCCCGAACCATCCTTCGCGGCCAGGTTCATCGCGCGCGTGAGGTTGTCGATGCCGGGACGCTTCTTGTCGGCGCGGTCGCCCTTTTCGCCAAGCCAGAAGAAATTGGTGGCGACGATCATCTTGGCGAGGGCGGCGCGATCCTTGCGCTTGGCGATCTCGGCGATCTGGTTGCGGAAGTCGTCGAAGCTCGGATCGGCGATCGGCTTTGGCGGAGTGATCGCAACCGGATTGTATGGCCTTGCCGGTGCCTGTGGCGGCGGGGCGGGCGGCTGCGGCGGTTGTTGCGGTCCGCGCTGCTGCCCGGGTGGTCCCGGAGGTTGCGGACGCGGTTGCGACAGGACGGGCGCAACTGCGATCAGCAGCGCACTGGCGGCAATCGGGATCAGGGCGGCACGGCGCATCGGGGCATCTCCCTTTGGTTCGATGCGAATTCTAGCGAATCCGAGATAAGGCGGGAATTGCGTCCGACATGCGGCGGTGCTGCGATGTGTGATGTGTGATGTGTTAGGTGTTTCTGCCCCTCTAACCTCGTCCTGGTCATAGCCATGCCCTCCGCGCCCGTCATGCCTTATCTGCTGCCAATTCTGCTGCTGCTGGCCTCTAACGTGTTCATGACGCTGGCATGGTACGGCCACCTCCGTTTCAAGGAGACGCCGCTGTTCGGCGTCATCCTGGCCGCTTGGGGCATCGCCTTCATCGAGTATTGTCTGGCGGTGCCGGCCAACCGCTGGGGCAGCGCGGTCTATACGACGGCGCAGCTCAAGACCATGCAGGAGGTCATCACGCTGCTGGTGTTCGCCGGCTTCTCGGTGGTTTATCTCAAGGAGAGCCTCGGTTGGAATCATGCGGTGGGTTTCGCGCTGATCGCGCTGGGCGCTTATTTCATTTTTCAGAAATGGTAGGCGGATGATCGATATCGCCAGCGGCCACGCCGCCATCGACCGCTTTCTCGCCGATGGATATGCGCGCGTGCCGGGCATGTCATCGCGCTTCGCCGCCGCCATCTGCGGCCATGTGATCCGGCGCCAGACCGAGCTCGGCATCGCCGGCGATATGGTGGAGATCGGCACCTTCGAGGGCCGCTTCTTCATCGCCATGGCACTGGGACTGCAGCCCGGCGAACGCGCGCTCGGTATCGACGTATTCGATTGGCCGGATGAAGGCGTGCATGGCCGCATGCTGTCCCATTGCGCGGCGGCCGGGCTTGCCGGCGAACGCTTCTTCACATGGAAGGGTAACACGCGGACGCTGCCGCCGGACGGATTGCGCAGCCGATTGGGGATCAAGCAGGCGCGCTTCATCCATATCGACGGCGATCACACCCACGAGTCGTTGAGCCACGATCTGGAGCTGGCGCACCACGTGCTGCATCCTGCGGGCGTCATCGCGTTGGACGACATGCTGCATCCCGGCTATCCGGAGCTGATCGTCACGGTGCTCGATTATCTGAAGCGCCATCCGGACATGGTGGTGATGTGCATCGTCGATCGCGAGGACATTTCCGCGGCGGCGAAGTTCCTGCTCTGCCGCGCCGAGGCGGCGGAGCGCTACGAGAAGGACCTGATGACGAGTTTCGCGCGCTTCCACTACATCGTCGGCGGCGAAGTGATGGGCCGCCTCACCCTGGTGCTCACGCCCGAGCCCAAGTTCGCCGACATCGGCTGAGCCGGCCCTATTTTTTGTTGCCGCCGAGGCTGCCCAGCACGCCACGCACGATGGCCCGGCCGATCGCGTTGCCGACCTGCGAGGCGACCGAGCGGCCAACCTGCTTGGCGACGATTTCGCCGGTCGACATGCGGCCCCGCGGGCGTCCGCCGCGCGGTCCCGGCGCGTTGCCGCCGCCGAGCACATCGCCAATCACGTCACTCCAGCCTCCGCCCGACGGCGCCTGCTCCGGTACCTCCGGCGGCAATGGGGTGCGCGGCATGCGCGGCACCGAAGGGCCGCTGCGGCGCGGCTGCGATTGTTGTTGTGGAGGTCGGCGCATCCTCGCGCGGCGCTTGGCCCCACGGGCCGGGCCGGCTGGTCGGCGCTCCGGACGAGGCCGGAATCTGGCCGACGCGGCGTTGCAGGAGTTCGTAGGCCGATTCCGGATCGATGACCTGGTCGTATTTGCCTTTGATGGGGCTTTTGGCGATCACCGCTTTGCGCTCGGCGGGCGTTACCGGGCCGATGCGGGCGGTGGGCGGCGCGATCAGCGCGCGCTCGACCATCGACGGCGTGCCGTTGCCTTCGAGGAACGACACCAGCGCCTCTCCCTTGCCGAGCTCGGTGATGACCTTCTCGGTCTTGAGTTTGGATTCGGGCGGAACGTTTCGGCGGCGGCCTTCACCGCCTTCTGGTCGCGCGGCGTGAACGCGCGCAGCGCATGCTGGACGCGATTGCCCAGTTGCGCGAGGACCTTGTCCGGCACGTCGAGCGGGTTCTGCGTGACGAAATAGACGCCGATCGCCCTTGGAGCGGATCAGCCGCACCACCTGTTCGATCTTGTCGAGCAGCGCTTTCGGCGCCTCATCGAACAGCAGGTGGGCCTCGTCGAAGAAGAACACCAGCTTCGGCTTGTCGAGGTCGCCGACCTCGGGAAGCTTCTCGAACAGGTCGGAGAGCAGCCACAGCAGGAAGGTCGAATAGAGCTTCGGATTTTCCATCAGCCGTTCGGCGGCGAGGATGTTGATGATGCCGCGGCCATTCTTGTCGGTTTTCATCAGGTCGGAGATCGACAGCGCGGGCTCGCCGAAGAACTTGGTGCCGCCCTGGTTCTCGAGCACCAGAAGCTGGCGCTGCACCGCTCCGACCGTCGCGGTCGGCGACGTTGCCGTACTTCTGGCCGATCTCCTTGGAGTTTTTGGACAGATGATTGAGCAGCTCGCGCAGGTCCTTCAGGTCGATCAATCCCTTGTTCACGCTGTCATCGGCGCCGAACTCGTCGTCGGCGAACTTGAACGCGATGTTGATGACGCCTTCCTGCGTGTCGTTGAGGCCGAGCATGCGCGAGATCAGCAGCGGCCCCATCTCGAACAAGGTGGTGCGGATCGGATGGCCTTGCTCGCCGTACAGGTCCCAAAAGACAACCGGGAATTCGTCGGGCTCGTATTTGATGCCGATGTCCTTGGCGCGCTGCAGCAGGAAGTCCTTCGGCTCGCCGGGGGCGGCGACGCCTGACAGGTCGCCCTTGATGTCGGCGGCGAACACCGGAACGCCGGAGCGCGAGAAGCCTTCGGCCAGCACCTGCAACGTCACGGTCTTGCCGGTGCCGGTCGCGCCGGTGGCGAGGCCGTGCCGGTTGGCCAGCCGCAGCGTGAGGTACTCCGGCTTGCCGCTCTTGCCGACGAAAATCTTGCCGTCCTTGTCGTTCGCCATTGCCTGCCTTTGGTGCTTGGCTCGGAGGTGTTGCTGAGCGAAGCTTAGTGCAACGGCAGACATTCGCCCAGACCGGGCAAAATTCAGAAAGAGCGGGATTATGGCCAATCATCGATTGGAGGCCGGTGCCGACACGGTGCACTGGGGATATTTCGACGCGGCGCTCAAACCACTGATCACCGTCGACCCCGGCGACACCGTCACCATCTCCACGGTTTCAGGGCTGCCGGCGCAATTGCCGAAGGGCGGAGCCTTCACGGTGCCGCCCGCTTTGCCGGCAATCCACCAGAACGTGCAGCAGAAGCTGGGCGGCCCGCACATCCTGACCGGGCCGGTGGCGGTGCGCGGCGCCAAGGCGGGGCAGGTGCTCGAGGTGCGGATCAAGTCGATCGATCTGCATTACGACTGGGGTTACAACACCATCCGCCCGCTGGCCGGCGCGCTGCCCGACGACTTCAAAGAGATGCGCATCATCCACATTCCGCTCGATAAGGGCCGGATGGTCGGAAAGATGTCGTGGGGGCCGAAATCCCGCTCAAGCCGTTCTTCGGCATCATGGTGGTGGCGCCGCCGGCCGCGTGGGGGCCGGTCAACTCGCCGCCGCCTCGGCGTAACGGCGGCAACCTCGACAACAAGGAACTGGTCGCGGGTACCACGCTGTATCTGCCGATCCATACGGACGGGGCGCTGTTCTCCTGCGGCGACGGTCACGGCGCGCAGGGCGACGGCGAAGTGTGCATCACCGCGATCGAGACCGGTCTGATCGGCACGTTCGAGCTGCACGTGCGCCCCGACATGTCGCTGGAATGGCCGCTGGCGGAAACGCCGACCCACATGATCACCATGGCGTTCGATCCCGACCTCGACGATTGCGTGGTGATCGCGCTGCGCGACATGATCAAGCTGATCTGCGCGCGCACCGGCATTTCGCGCGAGGACGCCTATACGCTGTGCAGCTTGGCCGCCGACCTGCGGGTGACGCAGGTCGTCAACGGCAACAAGGGCATCCATTGCATGATCGAGAAGAAATATCTGAAGCGCGCGTAAAAAGGAGAGAGGCATGAAATTCGTCTGGCTGATCGCTTTGCTGGCGCTGTCGGGTGTTGCGGAGGCGCGCGACTATCTCAAGCAAGAGCGCGCGCAGTCTCGCGGTTTCTCGCCAGGTGTCGTCACCGAGGGCGGCAAGATCGTTTGGGTGTCGGGCCAGACCGGACTGGTCGACGAGGACGGCAAGCCGATGGCCGGCAATTTCGAAGGGCAGGCCCGGGTGATTTTCCGCGCGATCGACGGCGTGGTGAAGCGGGCCGGCGGCAGCATCAAGGACGTGGTGACGATCACGGTCTATCTGACCGATCCGCGGCTGCTCGATCCGCTTATGCCGATTCGCCGCGAGTTCTGGCCGGAGGGGAATTTCCCGGCCAGCACCACCATAACGGTTCACAGCCTGCCGGCGGTCGGCATGATGCTGGAGATCTCCGCGGTCGCGGTGATTGGCGACAAATAGCCTAGTCGGCCGGCCGCACGCGCAGGATGCGGCCGTTGGAGCTGTCGGTCGCCAGATAGATCGCGCCGTCTGGTCCGGCGCGCACGTCGCGGATGCGCTCACGGACGCCCTGCAGCAGACGCTCCTCGCCGGTGACCTTCTCACCGTCCAGCGTGAGCCGCACCAGGATTTGTGTGGCGAGGCCGCCAATGAACAGGTTGCCTTTCCATGCCGGGAACAGGTCGCCTTGATAGAACGCCATGCCCGACGGCGCGATCACCGGCGTCCACTGCTTGATCGGCTGCTCCATGCCGGCCTTCGCCGTGTTCTCATGGATTTTCGCGCCGCCGTAATTGACGCCATAGCCGATCACCGGCCAGCCGTAGTTCTTGCCCTTCTCGATGATGTTGACCTCGTCGCCGCCCTGGGGCCCGTGTTCGTGCGCCCACAGCTTCCCAGTCGTCGGATGCAGCGCCGCGCCTTGCACATTGCGATTGCCGTAGCTCCAGATTTCCGGCTTGGCATCCTTCCGCCCGACGAACGGATTGTCGCTCGGCGCCGCGCCGTCAGGCGTCACGCGCACGATCTTGCCGATGTGGTTGCCGAGGTTTTGCGCCTCCTGCGGATAGGAGCCGTGATCGCCCAAGGCGAGGAACAGGTTGTTGTCGGGCGTCTGCACGATGCGGCAGCCGAAATGCCGGCCGCTCGACACGGGTCCTTCTTGACGGAAGATCACCGTCACGTCGTCGAGCTTGTCGCCGGCGAGCTTGGCACGGGCCATCGAGGTGCGACCGCCGCCGTCGTGCGGATCGGCAAAGCAGAAGTAGATGGTCTGATTCTGCGCGAAGTTGCGGTCAAGCACGACGTCGTGGAGGCCGCCCTGGCTCGATGCAAAAACCTTCGGCAGGCCGGCTAGCGGCGGCAACAGCTTGCCGTCGGCGACGATGCGCAGGCGGCCGGGCCGCTCCGTCACCAGCATGCGTCCATCGGGCAGGAACGCGAGCGACCAGGGATTGTTCAATCCGCTGACGACAGTCTCCACCGCGAGCGCGCCGGCGGAGGATTTGTAGGTCTGCGCATTTGCGATCGAGCAGGACAGTGCAGCGGACAGAGCCGCGCAAACAAGGGATTTCAATTTCATGACAACCCATTGCAAAAACGATGACCGGAAGGTCGACAACCATGCACCGGAATTGCGGTTCCGGTTTGACGTAACTCCATCAATTGATCGTGACGGCGCCGTCAGCGTGGCCCGGCCATGACCATGCGCTGGCGAACCACCAGCACGGCCAGCATCAGGAGATTGATCAGGTTGAACGCAACGCCGGTCGCGAAGGCTGGCGCGTAATAGCCGTTCATGTCGTAGAGATAGCCGGCCAGCCAGCCGCCGACCGCCATGCCCGAGCCGCTCGTGAACAATAACGTCGGCACCCGCCAGTACGCTTCGCTACCAGGGAAGAGATCGCGAACCGCCAGCACGTAGGCCGGGATCAGCGCGCTGAAGCCGATGCCGAACGCGGCGGACACGGCGAACAGCCCGACCTCATCCTGCGTGTAGAGAAAGCCCGTCATCGCCGCGGCCTGCAGCGCGGAGCTCAACAGCGCGGTCTGCAATCCGCCGATGCGGTCGGACACCAAGCCCCAGCCTTGCCGGCTCAACAGTCCTGCACCGAGCAGCACCGACAGCATCGCGGCGCCCATCGTCGCTGAAATGCCGAGGTCGGTGCACAACGCGACAATATGTCCCTGCGGCATCGACATGGTCACGCAGCACATGAACGATGCGACCGCGATCCAGGCGAATACGACATTCGGCGGCCAGCCGAGCACCCTCGGTTTCGCCGTTGCGCTGCCGCTCTGCGCCGTGGGCGCGGCAATTTTGGGCGGCGGGCGCAGGAAATATGCCGCCAGCGGCACGATCAGCGCGACCTGGAACACGGCGTAGCCGACCATGGTCCAGCGCCAGCCGAAGTTTGCAATGGCGCGCTCGAAGATCGTCGGCCACACGAAACCCGCGAGATAGCCGCCGCTCGAGATCAGGGCGAGCGCCGAACCGCGGCGCCGGTCGAACCAGTGGCTGACATAGACATAAAGCGGCGCGTTGAGGCCGGCGTTGCCCAGCAGGCCCATGAACAGGCCATGGCCGACGTAGAGTTGCCACGGCGCGCCGCCGGTCGAGATCAGCAACCCGATGCAGATCATCACCGAGCCGAATATCACGGTCCAGCGGATGCCGAACCGGTCGGCGATGCGGCCCATCAGAATGCCGCCGACCGCCGCGCCGAACCAGGCGAGCGAGCTCGCCAGGGCCGGCACCGAGCGGGCGCCGCCCATTTCTTCCGCGATCGCCTTCAGTCCGACCGCGGTGATCCACGGTCCACCGAACGACAGGCCGAGCAGGGCAAGCGAAATCCCCGCGACGACCCAGGAGGCCCGCGTCTCGATCGAGCGCGTTTCAGAGCTTTGCGTGGTCAATCCGGTACCCGGCAGGGCGAGGAGGGCCATATGGCGCGGACGCGCCAAGCTGATACTGTGTAGCCAAGCCGTGGGAGGATTGGAAATGAGAAAGCCGCTGATCGCGGTTGCGCTGGCTGCAATGGCCGCGTTCTCAGGGAATGCTGCGGCGCAATTCTATCCGTCCAAGCCGATCACCGTCATCGTGCCGTTTGCGGCGGGGGGCCCTTCCGACGTGCTGGCGCGTGTGATCGGCGAGCGCATGCGAGGCTCACTCAATCAGACAGTCATCGTCGAGAACGTGACCGGCGCAGCCGGCACCATCGGTGTGACCCGCGCGGCGCGCGCGCCTGCCGACGGCTACACGTTGAGCTTCGGTCACCTCGGAACCCACGTTGTCAACGGCGCGATCTATCCGCTGACGTTCGATTTGCTCAACGATCTCGACCCGGTTGGCCTGGTTGGCGCCAATCCCATGCTGATTGTCAGCAAAAACGGTGTGCCGGCAAAGAACCTCAAGGAGTTGATCGCCTGGATCAAGGCGAACGAGGCCAATGTGACGTTCGGCACCGCCGGCGTCGGGTCCGGCGCGCATTTTAGCGGTCTGTATTTACAGAGCTTGATCGGCACGAAGTCGCGATACGTGCCTTATCGCGGCACCGGCCCGGCGATGCAGGACCTCGTCGCCGGCAACATCGACATCATCGTCGACCAGGCGTCCAACTCGATGCCGCAGGTGCAGGGCGGCAAGATCAAGGCCTATGCCGTCACCGATGCAAAACGGCTGGCTGTGGCGCCCGACATCCCCACCGTCGATGAAGCGGGGTTGCCTGGATTTCACGTGCTGCTGTGGTCGGGGATGTGGGCCCCGAAGGGCACGCCGAAAGACGTCATCGGCAAGCTTAACGCCGCGCTACGCGAAGCGATCGCTGACCCGGGTGTCTTGAAGCGTTTCGGTGACCTTGGCCTCGACGCCACGCCGGCGAACCGCCAGACGCCGGAAGCCTTGCGTGCGCACCAGAAGGCCGAGGCCGACAAGTGGTGGCCGGTGATCAAGGCGGCCGGGGTGAAGCCTGAAGGCTAGTGATCGTGCGGAGCGGGTTTATCATGAAGAGATTCCTCGCTGTCGTCGCGCTTTCGTTGTGCGGAATCGTCCACGCCGCCGCCCAGTCCTATCCGTCGCGCGCGGTGACTCTCCTGGTTCCGTTCGCGCCTGGCGGCATCACCGACATCATCGCGCGGGTGGTCGGGGAGCGCATGCGCGTGTCGCTCGGCCAGCCGGTGATCGTCGAGAACGTCGCCGGCGCGAGCGGCGGCATTGCCGTGACGCGATTTCAACGCGCCGCGGCCGACGGCTACACGATCCTGATCGGGCAGTGGACGTCGCATGTCGGTGGCGCCGCCACCAACAACTTCGCGTTCAGCATTCTCAACGACTTCGAGCCGCTGTCACTGCTGTCGATCGGGCCGCTTTGGATCATCGGTGGCAGCCACCTGCCGGTGAAAGACCTGAAAGAGCTGATCGTCTGGCTCAAGGCCAATCCGAAGCGCGGCGCGGCGGGGACGTCGGGTCTCGGCGGCGGCACGCACATGTGCCTGCTGGATTTCCAGAACAAGACCGGCACCCAGTTCCCCTTGATCCCATACCGCGGTGTCGCGCCGGTGATGCAGGACTTGCTGGCCGGGCAGATCGATCTGTCGTGCCCGGAGGCCGGCCAAACATTGCCGCAATTCCGCGCCGGCAGCATCAAGGCGTTCGCCGTGCTGACGCCGAAGCGCTGGTTCGCCGCGCCAGACGTGCCGACCATCGACGAGGCCGGTGTGCCGGGACTGCATTTCCCGTTCTGGCATGGCTTGTGGGCGCCGAAGGGCACACCGAAAGATGTCGTCGCCAAGCTCAATGCGGCGATTTCCGATGCGTTGGCTGACCCCGTCGTGCGGCAGAAGTTGATCGATCTCGGCCACGAAATCGCGGCTCCTGCACAGCAGACGCCGGCCGGTCTGTACGCCGTTCACAAGGCCGACGTCGATCGATGGTGGCCCATTATCAAGGCTGCGGACATCAAGCCGCAGTGACGAAATGCCGGACGGTGGTCTGATCGTCTTTGGAGAGGTGTGACATGCGGGTTTTGAAATGGGCCGTGACGTTTGTCGCGGCAGCTCTTGCAACGATTTCGAGCGCGGCGGCGCAGTCGTTTCCGTCGCGGCCCGTCACGATCATCGTGCCGTTTCCGGCGGGTGGGCCGACCGATACGCTGGCGCGCATCTTCGCCGACAACGCGAAGGGGCCGCTGGGCCAGCCCGTCATCGTCGAGAACGTCGCGGGTGCGGGTGCCAGCATCGGCATCGGCCGTGCGGTGGCATCGCCGCCCGACGGCTACACGCTAAGCCTCGGCAACTGGACAAGCCACGTCGGCGCCGGCGCGATCTATCCGGTCAGCTGGCACATTCTCCAGGACCTCGCGCCGGTGGCGAAATTCCCGGTCTCGACCTTGATGATCGTTGGCAAGAACGACCTGCCGGCCAAGAACATCGGCGAGCTGATGGCCTGGATGAAGGCAAACCCGGGCAAGGCCTCGATTGCCAACGTCGGCAACGGCAGCGGCGCGCATGTCTGCTCGGTGTACTTCAACGAAAAGGTCGGTGTCAGCGGCACGTTCGTGCCGTACAAAGGCGGCGCGCCGGTGATGCAGGACCTGGTCGGCAACCAGATCGACCTGTTCTGCGCGGAGGCGTCGCAGACGCTTGAGCATGTCCGCGCCGGCAAGATGAAAGCGTTTGTGACGCTGTCGGAAAAGCGTTGGGGTCCGCTGCCGGACGTGCCGACCATGGCCGAGACTGTTTCGGCCGACATTGTGCTGCCGTTCTGGCACGGCCTGTGGGCGCCGAAAAATACGCCGAAGGATGTGATCGCGAAGCTCAATTCGGCGGTTAGCCAAGTGTTCGCCGATCCCGCGGTGCAGAAGCGCATCGCTTCGCTCGGCATGGTGATCCCAACATCCGCCGAGGCGACGCCGGAGGCGCTGGCCGCCTACCACAAAGCCGAAGTCGAGAAGTGGTGGCCGGTCATCAAGGCCGCGGTGAAGCAGAACTGATCCGACAAAATACATAAGAAATAACGGGAGGAATGAATGAAGAGGTTGCTCGCGGCTGCTGCGCTCGTTGCGGCCGCCGTCATGGGTGCACACGCGCAATCCTATCCAAACCGGCCGGTCACCATCCTGGTTCCGCTCGCGCCCGGCGGATCGACCGACACGATCGGCCGCATCATGGCGGAAGCCATCCGGCCGCATCTCGGCGGTCAAGCGGTAATCGTCGAAAACGCGCCCGGCGCCGGCGGATCGACCGGCGTGATCCGCGCCGCGCGCTCGACGCCCGACGGCTACCTGATGCAGATCGGCCAGTGGGGCACCAATGTCGCGAGTGGCGCGGTCTATAATCTGCCGATCGACCTGCTGACGGATCTTGAGCCCGTCGCGCTGATCGCGACCCAGCCCTCCATGATCATCGCCAAGAAGGATTTTCCGGCGAACAATCTCAAGGAGATGATCGCCCACATCAAAGCCAATCCAGGGAAGGTTTCCTCTGGCAATGCCGGCATCGGCAGCCCTGGTCATGTGGCCGGCGTGTTCTTCCAGAACACCATCGGCGGCGCAAATTACCTTCGTGCCATATCGCAGCGCCGGTCCAGCCGTGCAGGATTTGCTCGCCGGCAATATCGACTTCATGATGGACACTGCAGCGACCTCCGGCGGCCACGTGCGAAGCGGCCTGGTCAAAGCGTTTGCCATGACCTCGGACAAGCGCTCGCCGGTGGTGCCGGATGTGCCGACCACCGACGAGGCAGGATTGCCGGGATTCCGCTTCTTCTTCTGGCACGCCTTCTGGGTGCCGAAGGGCACGCCGAAGGATGTCATTGCCAAACTCAACGACGCGACCATGAAGGCGCTGGCCGATCCGGCAACGCGCAAGCGGCTGCTCGACATCGGGCAGGAGCTGTTCGGGCCGGAAATGTCTTCGCCCGCCGCGCTTGGCAAATTCCAGAAGGCCGAAATCGAGAAATGGTGGCCGATCATCAAGGCCGCCGGCATCAGGGCGGGGCAGTGAGGCCAAAAAAATCCAGGGAGTGAAACGATGCGGAAGTTTATCGCTGCCGTGGCATTCGCCACGCTCACGAGCCTTGGCGCGCAGGCGCAGACGTTTCCGTCGCGTCCAATCACATTGATCGTTCCGTTCCCGCCGGGCGGCTCCACCGACACGATCGCGCGCATCATGGCGGACAAGATGAAGGCGACGCTCGGTCAAACGGTTATCATCGAGAACGTCGGCGGCGCCGGCGGCAGCATTGCGGTGGGTCGCCTCGCTCGCGCGGCGCCTGATGGCTACACCATCGACATCGGCCAATGGGACACCCACGTCGGCAGCATCATCTACAACATCAATTTCGATTTGCAGACGGATTTCGCTCCGATCGGACTGCTGTCGATCAATCCGCAGCTCATGCTTGCGCAGAAAAATCTGCCTGCCAACGACCTCAAGAGCCTGATCTCTTGGATGAAGGCCAATCCTGGCGCCGCCAAGTTCGTCAATCAGAATGCGGCTGCGCAGGTGACCGGAATCCTGATGGAGAAGCAGACCGGCACGCAGGTGAACTACATCCCCTACCGCGGCGCCGGTCCGGCGATGACCGACCTGATCTCGGGGCAGGTCGACCTGCTGGTGGTGCAGGCCGCTGTTTCGCTGCCGCAGCTTCGCGCCGGCACCATCAAGTCGATCGTCAACCTGTCGCCGAAGCGCTCGCCGTCGCTGCCCGATATCCCGACCTCGGATGAAGGTGGCGCGCCTGGGCTCTATATGTCGGGCTGGTTCGGCTTCTTCGCGCCCAAGAACACGCCGAAGGAGATCGTCGCCACGCTCAACCGCGCCGTGGTGGAGGCACTGGCCGATCCGGCGATCAAGGCCCGGTTCGCCGATTTGGGTCTCGATATCGCCTCGCGCGAGCAGCAGACTCCGGAGGGGCTCGCCGCCTTCAACAAGGCTGAGATCGAGAAATGGTGGCCAATCATCAAGGCCGCCAACATTCGCGCGCAGTGAACGAATTTGTTGCTGGAGGCGGAGCATGGTGAGATTGGTTGTGGCAGCCGTCCTCACCGCGCTCGGCGGTATCGCGGGCGCACAGGCGCAGTCGTTCCCGAACCGCCCGATCACCATCGTCGTTCCGTTCCCGGCCGGCGGGTCCACCGGCGCGATGGCGCGAATCCTGCTCGAGCCCATGCAAGCCGCGCTCGGCCAGCCGATCATTATCGAGAACGTCGGAGGCGCTGGTGGCAGCCTCGGCGCCGGTCGCGTCGCGCGTGCGGCCCCGGACGGCTACACGATCTGCTTCAGTCACATGCAGACCCATGTGCTCAACGGCGCCGTTCTGAGCCTGCCCTACGATGTGGTGACGGATTTCGAGCCGCTCGCGCTGGTCTCGGACACGCCGCAAATCATCGTCACCCGCACCGCGTTCCCGGCGAACACGCTGAAGGAGCTGATCGCCTGGCTGAAGGCCAATCCCGACAAAGGCACGTCGGGCGCAGTCGGGATCGGCGGCCCGAGCGATATTTCGGCCTGGCAGTTCAAGCAAATGACCGGCACCAATTTCCAATCCGTGCCGTATCGCGGCGGCGGGCCGCTGCTTGCGGATTTGATCAGCGGCCAGATCGACATCAACTTCGGTCAGGCGTCGACCTACATCGGGGCGGTGCGCAACGGCCAGCTCAAGGCGCTCGCGACGCAGGCCAAGGAGCGCTGGTGGGGCGCGCCAGAGGTTCCGACCGTCGATGAGGCCGGCGCGCAAGGACTTTATGGGTCCTACTGGCACGGCATGTGGCTGCCGAAGGGCACGCCGAGGGACATTGTCGCCAAACTGAACGCCGCGGTGATGATAGCTCTGGCCGACCCGATGGTGCAGCAGCGGTTCCGAGACTCCGGTCAGAGCATCTGGCCGCGCGAGCAGCAGAGCCCCGAGGCGCTGGCGGCCTTTCAAAAGGCCGAGATCGACAGGTGGTACCCGATCATCAAGGCGTCCGGCATCAAGGCGCAGCAATGACCGGACGCGAGAGTGAGTTCGACATGCCGGTCCGCTGCTCTTTGGTCGCGACGATATTGCTCGCAGCCCTCGGCGGCGTGAACGCGCAAACGTTTCCCTCCAAACCGATCACTATGGTGGTGGCCCTGCCGGCCGGCGGCGCGGTCGATGCGCTGGCGCGCGTGATGGCCGACCACATGCGGGTGACGCTCGGCCAGCCCATCGTGGTCGAGAACATGGGCGGCGCCGGCGGCACGATTTCGATCGCACGCGTGGTGCGCGCGGCCGCCGACGGCCACACGATCGGCATGGGGACGCTCGGCCAGTACGTGATTTCAGGCGCGGTCTATCCGTTGCAGTTCGACATGCTTGCCGATCTCACCCCGGTCGCGCTGCTGCCGAACGTTCCGTACTGGATGGTGGCGCGCAAAGGCCTGCCGCCAAGTTCGCTCAAGGAATTGGTCGAATGGCTCAAGGCCAATCCGGACAAGGCGTCGGCGACGTCGGTCGGAACGGCGAGCATGGCGCGGTTCTGCGGCATGGGATTCCAGAAGGCGACCGGGACGAGCTTCCAGTTCGTGCCCTATCGCGGCGGCGCGCCGGCGCTCAACGATCTGGTCGCGGGGCAGGTCGATCTGTCCTGCGATCTCGCGGCAAACTCGCTGACGCAGTATCGCAGCGGCAACATCAAGGCCTATGCGGTGATGACAAAGGCGCGCTGGTTCGTCGCACCCGAGGTGCCGACCGCGGAGGAAGCGGGTGTGCCCGGCCTCTATTACAGCACCTGGCATGGCCTCTGGACGCCGAAGGGTACGCCAGCGGACATCGTGGCCAAGATCAACGCCGCCGCCAACGCGGCGATGGCCGACGCGGAGGTGCAAAAGCGCATCGTTGCGCTCGGCATGGACCTGCCGCCGAAAGACCATGCGTCGCCCGCGGCGTTCGCAGCCTTTCACAAGTCCGAAGTCGAGAAGTGGTATCCGATCGTGAGAGCGGCCGGCGTGAAGCCGGAGTGAGGCGGCGAGGGAGGATACGGACGATGAAGCTTGCCATCGCGCTCGCCGTCGCCGCGCTCGCCGGCGTTGCTCCAGCGAACGCGCAAAGCTTTCCGTCGAAGCCGATCACCATGATCGTGCCGTTCCCCGCGGGCGGCGGCTCCGACATCCTCGCGCGCATCGTGTCCGAGCGGATGAAATTGTCGCTCGGCCAGCCGGTGGTCATCGAGAATGTCGGCGGCGCGGGCGGCACGATCGGCACCGCGCGAGTCGTGCGCTCCGCGCCGGACGGTTACACCATCGGCTTCGGCCAATGGAGCTCGCATGTCGGCAGCGGCGCGCTCTATCCGCTGACATTCGATCTTCTCAAGGACCTCGCGCCCGTCGCGCGTCTCACCATGGCACGGCTCTGGATCATCGGGCGCAACGATCTGCCCGCGAAGGATCTCAGGGAGCTGATCGCCTGGCTGAAGGCCAACCCGAACAAGGCGACCGCGGGGTCGATCGGCGCGGGCAGCGGGACGCAGCTTTGCTTCATCGATTTTCAAAACAACACCGGGACCCAATTCCAGCTCGTGCCGTATCGTGGCGCGGCTCCGATCATGCAGGATTTGCTCGCCGGTCAGATCGACCTGACGTGCCCGGAGGCGGGGCAGACGCTGGCGCTCTACCGCAGCGGCAAGATCAAGGCCTATGCGGTGATGGGCACGACGCGCTGGTTTGCGGCGCCCGACGTGCCGACCACCGACGAGGCCGGCGCGCCCGGATTGCACATGACATTCTGGTACGGCCTGTGGGCGCCGGGCGGCACGCCCAAGGACATCATCGCCAAGCTCAACGCCGCGGTGGCCGATGCCTTCGACGACCCGGCCGTGCGGACACGCCTCACCGAGCAGGGCCACGACATCCCGACCCGCCAACAGCTCACGCCCGAAGCGCTCGGCGCGCACCACAAGGCCGAAATCGAGAAATGGTGGCCGGTCATCAAGGCCGCCGGCATCAAGCTGCAGTGAAATTCAGGAGCTGAGCGATGAGAAAGTTTTTCGTTGTGCTTGCCCTCATTGCGCTTGCCGCCACGGCGCAGGCGCAGACCTATCCGTCGCGGCCGGTCACCCTGATCGTTCCGTATCCGGCAGGCGGGCCGTCCGACACGCTGGCGCGCGTGCTGGCCGAGGCGATGCGCACCACGCTCGGCCAGACCGTCATCATCGAGAACGTGTCGGGCGCGGGCGGCAGCATCGGCACCGGGCGCGTCGCGCGCGCGGCGCCGGACGGCTACTTGCTCAGCCTCGGCCATGTGCAGACCCACGTGCTCAACGGCGCGACGCAGAACCTCAACTACGATGTGGTGAAGGATTTCGAGCCGGTGACGCTGATCGCCGACACGCCGACATGGATCGCGGCACGGGCCAGCTTCCCCGCCAAGGACTTCAAGGAGATGGTGGCCTGGATGAAGGCCAATCCGGGCAAGGCGACCTTGGGCGCGGTCGGCGTCGGCGGCCCGGCCGATATCGCGGCGGTTTATTTCCAGCGTCACACCGGCGTGACGTTCCAGACCGTGCCCTACAAGGGCGGCGCGCCGCTGATCCAGGATCTGATCGGCGGGCAGATCGATCTCACCTTCGGGCAGGCGGCGAACTACCTCAATCCGGTGCGCGCCGGGCAGCTCAAGGCCTTTGCCGTGCTCGCTGCCAAGCGCTGGTGGGCTTCGCCGGAGACGCCGACCATCGTCGAAGCGGGCGGCCCCGATCTTTACTCGTCGTTCTGGCACGGCCTCTGGGTGCCCAAGGGCACGCCGCAGGACGTCATCGCCAAGCTCAACGCTGCGGTGTCGCAGGCACTTGAGGACCCGACCGTTAAGAAGCGCTTTGCCGACATTGGTCAGGAAATCTGGCCGCGGCAGCAGCAAAACCCGGCCGCGCTGGCCGCGCAGCAGAAGGCGGAGATCGAACGCTGGTGGCCGATCATCAAGGACGCCGGCATCAAGTCGCAGTAAATCTCCTGGACGCCGGTATGGCGCCGGCGTCCAGAAGAATAGGGCATTCGGACAGCAAGACTGGACGCAACAACGCTTGACCGACGCTTACGCGGTGCTCCCTGCGCAAACTCAACTCACATCGCGGCGCGCGCGATTCCAAACGAAACGATCGTGAACGCAAAGGCGACCGACACGGCCAACGCCAATGTCAGCGCGACAAACGCCTGATCTGCAAACGCGGGACGCTTACGGGACTGTTCGAGCAATTCCTGGGTCATGGGCGCTACCTGCAAAACGAATCAGCTTGGACACGAACATGCCGATGGATGCTGGCCTCCGTTCGGCTGGATTGCGGCGGCGCGATTGGCGAACCGCGGCGGAACAGTGGCGCAGGGTTAACAGATGGTTAATGCCTGCTATGCTGGGTGGATAAAAAACAAGTGTGGCGGGGAGGATACAATGCGGTGGGTCCTGGGTTTGCTCGCAGCGCTGCCCGTAGCGCTGGCTGCGATCGAGGTGTCCGCGCAGGCGGGCTATCCGGACAAGCCGATCCGGATCCTCGTGGGTTTTTCGGCGGGCGTGGCGCCCGACGTGACCTCGCGTCTGTTCGGCGACAAGTGGAACGAAAGCTGGGCCAAGGGCGTGGCGGTCGAGAACGTCACCGGCGCCGGCGGCAACCTCGCGGTCGAGCGCCTCTCGAAGGCCGCGCCGGACGGCTACACGCTGGCGATGGGCGGCAACGCCGCGCTGGTGATCAATCCGAACCTGATGGACAAGCTCGGCTACGACCCGCTCAAGGACTTCGCCTACATCACCCAGGTCTTCATCGTGCCGAACCTGGTGGTGGTGCCGCCCGACGTTCCGGCCAAGACCATCCAGGAGTTGATCGCGCTCGCCAAGGCGAAGCCGGACTATTTCGTCGCGGGCCACGCCGGCATCGGCACCTCGCAGCATCTCGGCGGCGAGCTGTTCATGAAGATGACCGGCGTCAAGATTCAGCAGGTGCCGTATCGCGGCACCACGCAGATCCTGCCGGACCTGCTGGGCGGCCGGCTCAACATCTTCTTCGGCAACATCTCCAACTTCCTGCCGCTGGTGCGCGAGGGCAAGCTGCGCGCCTTCGCCATCACCTCGCGCAAGCGCTCGCCGCAAATTCCCGACCTGCCGACCATGGAAGAGCTGGGCTTCAAGGATTTCGACGCCACCGCCTGGTTCGGGCTGATGGCGCCGGCCGGCACGCCGCAGCCGATCGTCAACAAGCTCCACGCCGAAACCGTGAAGGTGATGGCGATGCCGGACGTGCGCGCCAAGCTTGAAGGCCTCGGCCTCCAACTGGTCGGCAACACGCCGGCGGAGTTCGCCGATGTCGTGCGCAAGGAGATGCCGATGTGGGGCAAGGTCATCAAGGACGCGGGAATCAAGATGCCTCAGTAAACCGGCGCGAGCCGCGGGAGGGACCGATGAATCCGATCCGAGCATGGTTGGCGCTGGCGCTGTTGCTGACCGCGGCACCGGCCCATGCGCAGAACTATCCCGACAAGCCGGTGCGCTTCATCGTCGGCTTCACCGCCGGCAGCGCGACCGACATCACGGCGCGGCTGTTCGCGGCGAAATTCGCCGAGGCCTGGAACGTGCCGGTGACGGTCGAGAACGTGCCGGGCGCCGGCGGCAGCGTCGGCGGCGACCGCGTGGCGAAATCGGCGCCGGACGGCACCACGTTCTACTGGGGCGCCAACGGCGCGCTCACCATCAATCCGACGCTGCAGCCGAACCAGACCTACGACGTGGTGCGCGATCTCGCGCCGGTCGCGCGGCTGCTGATCATGCCGAGCATCCTCGCGGTCAACAACGACGTGCCGGCCAAGACCTTCGGCGAGCTGATCGCGCTCGCCAAGGCGCAGCCCGGCAAGCTGTCCTACGCCTCGCCCGGCGTCGGCACGCCGCAGCATATCGCCGGCGAGCTGCTCAAGAGTCTCGGCCGGCGTCGACATCACCCACGTGCCTTATCGCGGCGCGGTGTTCACCGACGTGATCGGCGGGCGCGTGACCATGACGCTGCAGAACATGGGCGCGATCCTGCCGGTCGTGAAGGAAGGCCGGCTGCGCGGCGTGGCGGTGACGTCGCTGAAGCGCACGCCGGTCATCCGACCTGCCGACGGTCGCCGAATCCGGACTGCCGGGCTTCGAGGCGATCTCCTGGTTCGGGCTGATGGCGCCGGCCGGCACGCCCGCGCCGATCGATCGCCAAGGCGCACCAGCAGGCGGTTGCGATCGTCGCCATGCCGGACGTGCGGGAAAAGCTCGACGCAGCTCGGCCTCGACATCACCACCGATGGCCCGCGATGCGATGGGCGAGATCATCAAGGCGGACATCGCCAAGTGGGCGAAGGTGATCAAGGACGCCAACATCAAGGCGGGCGACTGACCTTTCATCGCACCTACTGTGCCGCGCCATGCTCGCGGTGGGGTGCCAGTCCATCGCGACGTGATTGGGCTGCGCCGCGACGCGGTCGAGCCAGTCGCGCACCGCGGGAAACTGCGAGACATCGAAATCGCACTGCTCGGCGACGTGGGTATAGGCGTAAAGCGCGATGTCGGCGATCGAGTAGCGGTCGTCGGCGAGGAAATCCTGCTGGGCGAGATGCTTGTCCATCACGCCGAGCGCGCGGTAGCCCTCTTCCATCCAGTCCTCGAGCGCGTGCTGCTGCAGATCGCGCCCGCCCTTGACCAGCACCAGCCAGAACCAGGCCGCGCCGAGGTTCGGCTCGAGCGCGTGCTGCTCGAAGAACATCCATTGCAGCGTGGCGGCGCGCTCGATCGGATCGTCGGACAGCAGCGGGGTGCCCTCGGCGAGGTACCAGAGGATGGCGTTCGACTCCGGCAGATATTTGTCCGGTGCGACCTTGAGCAGCGGCACGTGGCCGCTCGGATTCATCGCCAGAAATTCCGGCGTGCGGGTCTCGCCCTGCAGGATGTCGACCTCGACAAGCTCATGCGCGATGCCCGAGCTGCGTGAGCGCGAGCCGCACCTTGTAGCAATTGCCCGAGCGGCGCATGGAATAGAGCGTGTACATCCTGATCCCCCGGTCGGCGTGGACCGATCCGTGTTTCAATTCTTAGCGCCGATTGAAAAGCAAAGCACGGCGAATAAAGGGCGATGCGATGACGGCCCGATGAAAAAGACGAATGCGTGCGCTGCAACATGGAATTGAACCAAATCTCTCTCCGGCGCGGATGCCACAACAGAAATTACTTTCGAGAACGGTCGGGGTCTATTCGATCACCTGGTCGGCGCGGCCGAGCAACGTCGTGGGAATGGTGATGCCGAGCGCCTTTGCGGTCTTGAGGTTGATGACGAGCTCGAATTGGGTGGGCTGCTCCACCGGAAGGTCGGCCGGTTTGGCGCCTTTCAGAATCCTGTCGACGTAGCTGGCCGCTCGCCGGAACTGACCCTCGATGTTCGGCCCATAAGTCATGAGGCCACCGGCCGCGGCGTGCTCCTTGGTTCCATAGATCGCGGGCAGACGCTGTTTCGTCGCAAATTCAATGAATCCGTTCCGATGTAAGAGTGAGAAACGGGTCGGCCAGGACGAGAAGCGCGTCGGGGCGTTCTTGAGCTATCGCATCGAAGGCGGCATCCAGTTCGCTCGTATTTCGAACTCCGAAGGCTTTGAGCTGGAGGCTCAACACGGCCGCGCGCTGTCTCCGCCTCCTTCAACATTCGTGTCTGAAAGACCGCATTGGCTGGATTCCAAAACGCCACAACACGTCCGGCGCCGGGAATGGCCTCTTTGAGAAATTCCAGCGATTTGCCGACCACCTCCGAAGTCTGAGACGATGTGCCGGTGATATTGCCGCCGGGCCGCGCAAGACTTGCGATAAGCCCTGAGCCCACCGGGTCGGAAACTCCAGCCATGACGATAGGGATAGTCTTTGTGGCGTCCCTCGCCGCCAGAGACGCCTGCGTGACCACGGCAACGATAACGTCGACCTTGAGGTGGATCAGTTCCTTGGCGAGAGCAGGGAGCCGGTCGAAGTTGCCGTCCGCAAAGCGGTATTCGATGACGATATTCGTTCCTTCGACATAGCCCAGCTCTTTCAGTCCGTGCTGAAATGCTTGGTCGCGAGCGAAGAAGCCAACAACCCGATCGACCGGCGAGAGATAGCCAATCCTGGGCACTGGGCCGGACTGCTGAGCGCGCGCCGCGAGCGGCATGGTCGCAGCGCCGCCGAGAGCTGCGATGAAGTCGCGCCGCTTCATTCGATCACCTCGTCGGCGGCGACCAGCAAGCTTGCGGGAACCGTCAGGCCCAGCCCCTTGGCGGCCTTCAGGTTGATGATCAGCTCGAACTTGTTCGGCGCCTCAACCGGCAAGTCCGCGGGCTTTGCACCGCGCAGGATGCGGTCCACGTAGTCCGCCGCTTGGCGGTAGATGGCGACATAATCCAACCCATAAGACATCAACCCGCCGTTCACCGTGAAGACGCGGAACGGATAGGCCGCCGGCAGGCGATGCGCTTGGGCGAGCCGGATGATCAGCGCGTGGTGCACCACCGCCAAGCCGTCCGGAAACACAACCATGCCGCTGCCGGGCTTGTCTGCGGCCCTCACGATCACGTGCTCGTATTCGTCGGGGCTTCGCACCGAAGCTGCAACCACGTCCAGGCCAATGGTCCTTCCCGCTTCCACAGCAGGTTTCACGAATTGAGCGTTGGCCGGGTTTGCCGGATTGGTGATCAATGTGACGCGCGACATCCGGGTATCGAACTGTCGCAGCAGCTCGAGCCATTTTCCGCCGATGCCGAATTCGAAATTGGTCAGGCCGGTGGCGTTGCCGCCGGGCCTCGACAGGTTGGTGATAAGACCTTGGCTGACTGGGTCGGCGACCATGGTGAAGACCACGGGCAAGGCTCGGCTGAAGCGATTGACCGCGGTCAGGCTGGGCGTCCCCATTGCGACGATAACGTCGGCGCCGGCATCGACGAGCATTCGCGCGTCGCTGTCCATCTGTTGCTCGTTGCCGCTGGAGGCGCGCAGGTTGATCGTGATATTGCGCCCGTCGGTCCAGCCGAGCTCCCGCATCCGGTCGCGGAATCCGGCGGCGATCGGACGCATCTCGGCTTCCGTGAAGCTTGTCAGCATGCCGACCAGCCGCTTGCGCTCGGATTGCTGAGCGCGCGCGGCAAAGGGCATGGCTGCCGCGCTGCCAACAAGCGTGATGAATTCGCGCCGCCGCATACGCCCCTCGCGATGTGTCAGCCGCAGGCTACTCTACCACAACGCCCGCCGCCTTGATCACCGCCGCCCATTTGGTTACCTCGCCTGGCAGCCAGGCCGCCACCGCGTCGGGCGGCCGCAGCGCCAGCGTCATGCCCTGTGCCGCGATGGCGTCCGAGGCCGTCTTTGCCGACAGCGAATAGGACACGGCGTTGTAGATTTTGTTGAGCGCATCGGACGGCGTCTTGGCCGGCGCGAACAGAGCGAACCAGGCATCGGCCTCGACGCCGGCGATGCCGGCCTCGGCGAGCGTCGGCACGTTCGGCAGCCGCGCCGCGCGTTTCGGGCTTGCCAGCGCAAGCGCGCGCAGCACCCCGGCATCGATGTAACTGACCACGCTCGGCAGCGTCACGAAGGTCGCGTCGATCCGGCCGGCCAGCAACTCCGTGGTCATCGGCGCGGCGCCGCGGAACGGCACGTGCAGCAGGTCGACGCCAGCCTTGATCTTGAACAATTCGGCGGCGAGGTGCGACGCCGAGCCGTTGCCGGTGGAGCCATAGGTGAGCGCGCCGGGCGATTTCTTGGCGAGTTCGACCAGCGCCGTGACGCTGTCTGCCTCAAGCCCGCGCCGCACCACCAGCGCGTGAGGAATTTCGGCGATGCCGGCGGCCGGCGCAAAATCCTTCACCGCGTCATAGGGACAGTTCTTGAGCAGCGACTGGTTGGTGGCGTGGGTCTGGTTGGTGCCGAGCACCAGCGTGTGGCCATCGGGCTCGGCGCGCGCCACCGCGGCCGCACCGATCACGCCGGACGCGCCGCCGCGGTTGTCGACCAGAATCGATTGTGCCGAGCGGACCGGACGCCGCCTGCGCGATCAGCCGCGCCACCGCATCGACCGGTCCGCCGGCCGGGTAGGGCACCACGATGGACATGCTGCGCGAGGGAAACGTTTGCGCGCGCGCGTGTGACGCGCCGATCAGTCCGGTGATGACGGTGAGTGCAGCACGCCGCGTGAGCATGCCGCTACTTTATCGGGTGCGCCGCCGATTTCCACTGACCAAAAGCGCCGGTTTCGGCAGCCGCTCGCTGCAAGATCAGCAGCAGCACGAGAATCATCGCGGGCACAGCCAGCGGGATGAGCGTCTGATCCGCGACGGTGCGGGCGATCAGCGGCATGAACCAGAGGAACGCCAGCGCTGTCTTTTCGTAAGGCCGGAAACCGCGCTCATAGCCTTCGACCGCGAGGAACGCGATCGACGGCGCCAGCGCCATCAGGTCGTAATCGAGGCTGTAGGGCGTGGCGAGGATCGAGGCGATCGGCAGCGCCGCGGCCTTGAGCCGGTAGCTCGCATCGCTGCGCCACAGCCACGCCAGTGCCGCGCCGAGTGCGATGGTGACCGTGGCCTGCGCGGCGTAGGCGAACGCAACGCTGCCGCCCCACATGCGCGCCCAGGAGAACACGCTCTGGATCTTGTGCCAGCCGGTGCCGCCCTGTTCGAGCACCACCTCGCGGGTGAACGGCAGCGCATCGATCATCATGCGCCAGACGTCTGCGCCGAACGCCAGCGTGGAGACCGCGGTGAGCGCCAGCACGGTCGCTGTGGCCGAGACGAAGGCCTGCCAGCGCCCTGTGACAACCAGCACCAGCGGAATCATCACGCCGAACTGCGGCTTGTACGACATCAAGCCGAACAGGATGCCAGCAACGATCGGCCTGCGGTCCAGCACGAGCAGCCCAACGCCGATCAGCGCGGCGGTGAGGAAGCCGTTGTGGCCGTGGCCAAGATTGACGAACACGGCGGGGAAGGCGACTGCCAGCAGCAACCACAGCCGATCGCGCGACAAAGTCTGGCCATCGCTCTCGCGCGATGGAGAGAAGCGGAAGATGCCCCACAGCATGCCGAGATAGAGCAGCAGGGTTGACGCCTGCCAAACAAACAGCGCTCCGGCATACGGCAGCAGCGCCAGCGCCGCGGCGACGAACAGCAGGAACGGCGGATAGCACCAGCCGTAGAACGGCGTGTCTTTGCCGAAGATCATCTGTTGACGCGCGTGCTGCGACGGCGGATCGAACGCGGTGCCCGGCTGGCCGTCCAGCACATAGGTGCCGCCGGCGTAGATGTTGGAGAAATCGGTGCCGAGCGGCCGGCCCTGGTAGTCGTTCAGCCCGTCGGAGGTCGCGACGAGGAACACCAGGCCGCAGAGCGAGGCCGCGAGCAGCGCGAGCGACCACAGCCGCGCCCGTTCACGGGTGATCCAGGATCCTGATTTCAGCGGTTCGATTATCATGCCGCCTCAGCGACAGCCGCCGTCAAATCTTCCCGGTAGTAGATGTCACGGCCGACGTCTTCGCAGGCGTGGCTCGCCGGCACCGGAATCATGGCGCGCAGGAAGCTGTGGCTGTACGGGAAGAAGTTGAAGTGCGGGTTGAACGTATAGATGCTCTCGCGTTCGCGCGGCACCACGACGATCAGCCGCCGCCGCGCGATGCGGCGCAGCTCCGCGATGGCGTTGCGGTAGTCGAGGATGTGCTCGATCACGTGGGTGCAGACCACGGTGTCGAAGCTCTTGTCCGGGAACGGCAGGTTCTCGACCCAGCCAGACACGAACTCGATGCCGTCGCCGATCGGTTCTGCAGGCGCAACGATGTCGACTCCCACCATGGAACGGAACGCCTGGTTCGAATGCTGCCGCACATGGCGCAGCAGCGCGCCCGTGCCGCAGCCGACGTCGCAGATGCTCGGCCCCAGCGCGTCGGCGGAAATGCGATCCAGGCAGGCGCGCGAATTGTCGGTGTCCTCATGGACGCGCGGATGGGTGCGGTAAAGCTCGCTGTATTGCTCCGCCGTGAGGAACGGCGCCGACTTGCGGAACTCGGCGAGCGTCGAGATGTGCTTGCCCCATGCGAGCGACGCCGCAAACCTGAACAGCGCGGTGTCGCGCACGATCGGCGGCAGCAGCTCTTCCAGGACGAACCGGATTTGGTTGGACTGCTCGCGCCTCATGGGCCTGCTGCTTGTTGTCGGGATGGTCCGCAAAACTACGGAAAGACGCTTGAAAAGACGTAAATATGCGGGCACGCATTTGGCCGTTTCCGGCTCGAACGCAGGCTCATCAACGGGTTTGATGGGCTTTATCAGCGTTTCGGCCTTGCCGCGGGCAGGCGGCGCCTTTAGGACATTCGCGCCCTTTTTGGGCACGGAGATTCCCCGGCCATGGCCCTGCTCGCCGAATACCTGAAGCGCATCAAGCCGTCTGCCACCATCGCGGTGACCGATAAGGCGCGGGCGCTCAAACTGGCGGGCCGCGACGTGATCGGGCTCGGCGCGGGCGAGCCGGATTTCGATACCCCCGACAACATCAAGCAGGCCGCGATCGAGGCGATCAAGAGCGGCCGGGCGTCGAAGTACACGGCGGTGGACGGCCTCGCCGAGCTGAAGCAGGCGGTGGCGGGCAAGTTCAAGCGCGAGAACAACCTCAACTACAAGCCGTCGCAGATCATCGTCGGCACCGGCGGCAAGCAGGTGCTCTACAACGCGCTGATGGCGACCATCAATCCGGGCGACGAGGTGATCATCCCGGCGCCATACTGGGTGAGCTACCCGGATATGGTGCTGCTGGCCGGCGGGGAGCCGGTCAGCGTTCCGACCAGCATGGAAGACGGCTTCAAGATGCGGCCGGAGGCGCTGGAGAAGGCGATCACGCCGAAGACCAAGTGGATCATCTTCAATTCGCCGTCGAACCCGACCGGCGCGGCGTACACCCGCGACGAGCTCAAGAAGGTCACCGACGTGCTGGTGAAGCATCCGCATGTGCACGTGATGACCGACGACATGTACGAGCATCTGGTCTATGACGACTTCAAGTTCTTCTCGCCGGCCGAGGTCGAGCCGCGGCTGTACGACCGCACGCTCACCGTGAACGGCACGTCGAAGGCGTATTGCATGACCGGCTGGCGCATCGGCTACGCCGGCGGGCCGGAGCCGCTGATCAAGGCGATGGCGATGATCCAGTCGCAGTCGACCTCGAATCCGTCCGCAGTGTCGCAATGGGCCGCGGTCGAGGCGCTCAATGGCGTGCAGGACTTCATCCCGAAGCACAATGCCATCTTCAAGGAGCGGCGCGACCTCTGCGTCTCGATGCTCAATCAATCGCGCGGGCTCAAGTGCCCGATGCCGGAGGGCGCGTTCTACGTCTATCCATCCTGTGCCGGGACGATCGGCCGCACCGCGCCGAGCGGCAAGAAGCTCGAGACCGACGAGGATTTCGTTACCGAGCTGCTCGAGGCCGAGGGCGTCGCCGTGGTGCAGGGCACCCCGTTCGGCGTCGGCCCCGCGTTCCGCATTTCCTACGCCACCAAGACCGAAGACCTGGAAGAGGCCTGCCGCCGCATCCAGCGTTTCTGCGGCAATCTGAAGTAGCAATCCCGAAATCGGACGCTTGGGGGCGGGTCGCGCACACGCCCCGTGCTCACGTTCGTTGATCTGGCGAACTTATTCGCCATCAGGGGAACCTTGCCGCTTCAGGCGCATTGGAAAGTCACGAAATCATTCAAACCCAAGGAATGTCCCATGAGTGACACCTCTCGATCGTCCGGCGGAACCAATTGGCCACAGCAGGGCGGCAACAAGCCGGCCCAAAATGCGGCCAAGGGCGTGGAAGCGATCAAGGACAAGGTCGGGGATGCGTTGGACCGCGGCAAGTCCGGCTTGGCGGATTCGGCCTATGCGGCCGGCGATAGCCTGAGCGACGATGTCGCCAAGCTTCGCTCGGACATGGCAGCGATTCAGAAGACGCTCTCGAAATTTGCGTCCGAGGCCGGCAACGAAGCCATGAAAACGGCTCAGAACGTCGGCTCGGCCGTCGCGTCCCAGGTCGGCGACGTCGCGTCGCAGGTTGGCTCGGCCGCTTCCGAATACGCGTCCCAAGCCTCTCAGCAGGTCAAGACTTTCGCCTCGGAAATGGAGACGATGGCCCGCAAGAACCCGCTGGGCACGATCGGCGCGACGCTGCTGGTCGGCGTTGTGATCGGCATGATGTCGCGGGGTCGCTCCTGATGGTCGCGACCGTCCTGAAACTCGTCGGATTCGACCTTCAGCGCCAGTTGGCGCGCTTGAAGGCCGAGGCGGAAGACTTCAAGGACCGCACCACCGACGATATCAAGCAGAAGGCGGTGGACGCGGGGCTGATGATCGCCCTCGCGTTTACCGGCC
This sequence comes from uncultured Alphaproteobacteria bacterium, assembly GCA_963711955.1. GTDB lineage: Bacteria > Pseudomonadota > Alphaproteobacteria > Rhizobiales > Xanthobacteraceae > Z2-YC6860. Next base: position 232,185 of record CAVQGC010000014.1, read on the forward strand.
TTCTTTTCATCGTGCTGGCGATCGTCGCCGGCCTGATCGCGCTCTATCTCTATGTCGAGATGAAGCGCGGCGCGTTCGCGGGCCTCGGCGCGGTGGCGCTGACCTCGGCGATCATCGCAGCCGTGATGTTTATCGTTGCCGCAACCCGTGGAAAGAAGCGCAAGCCGGCGAGGCGTTCGGTGCCGGAACCGATCGTTGCCAGGTCTGCCGCGGAGACGGCAGCCGTGGCTGGTCCCACTCGCGTCACGCCGACTGCAAGCAGTTCGACGCCTGTTGCCTCATACGGCAGCGGTCCATCGTTGGCGACGACGGGTGCGTCCATCCTGGACACCATCACCAAGGACCTGACGGATCGGACCACTGCCGCGGCGAACGAGGCGCTGGAAAGGGCGGTCGGCATGGTTCGCAAGAGCCCGCCGGAGGCTATTCTGGCGGCGATGGGAGTGGCTATCGTGGCCGGAATCTTTATTGGGCGGCGCCGCGCCGATACGCATTAACCAGCTTTCTCCTGAAATCTTCAGCAATTCTCGCTGCGTCGTCGTGCGCTGCCCGCGATCCTTTGCGTGACGGTCCGCCTCCGGTAAATTGCCGCCACACAGGAGGCGATCTCAATGATTCGTTTTTCAGCAGCCATTGCTCTTGCGGCATCGCTCACCGCCGCGTCACCCGCCGCCGCGCAGGTCGAGGCCGGCATGTTGGAATGCGCGGGTACGACCGCGAGCTTCATCGTTGGCTCGGTCACTGAACTGCGCTGCGTGTTCCGCCCCGGCGGCGGCGCTCCCGCCGTTCCCTATAACGCGATCATCCGGCGCGTCGGCGTCGACATCGCGTTGCCCGCGAACGTCGGCCTGGCCTGGGGCGTATTCGCGCCGACCCGCGGTGCTGGCTCCGGGCGACCTTGCCGGCAGCTACGGCGGTGCGTCTGCCAGTGCGACGGCTGTGGTCGGCGCCGGCGCCAATGTTCTGGTCGGCGGGTCGAACAACACCATTTCGCTGCAGCCGCTGAGCTTGCAAGGGCAGACCGGCCTCGGCGTCGCGGCCGGTGTCGCGGGGCTTGAACTGCGGCTCGCCCGCTGATCGTTTCGGCTCATCTGCAACGCCGCCGCGCCCAGCGGCGGCGTTTCATTTCTGCACGACGTCGATGCGGCCTTGCACGCCGGTCTGCACGGTGCCGAGCTTTTGCAGGTAGGACATCACTTCGTTCGCCAACAGCGGCGAGTCGTCGGCGGGCAATAGCGGACCGGGCCTTGCCGAAGGTGTCGTAGCCGTCGCTGCCGCGGGCCAGGAAATCGTTGGTCGCGATGCGATAGACGCGATTGGGATGGAGCGGCGCGCCGCCGATCTTGATCGACATGATGCGTTTGCCCGGCGGCCGGCGCGGATCGAACTGGATCGTCATGCCCGACACCTGGGGAAACCGCCCGGCGGCGTCCGCCAGCCTTGAGAAGCCGTTTTCCAGCGCCGATCGCAGGTCGCGGCCGCGGATTTCAATGGTCACCACACGGTTGCCGAACGGCAGCTCGGCCAGCACGTCGCGCCGCGTGATGGTGCTGCCGGCGGGATAGACCCTGCCGCCGCGAATGCCGCCGCCGTTCGTCACCGCGGCGTCCGCGCCGGACTTGGCACGCATCGCGTCTGCGATCAGGTTGCCGATCGCGGCTTCGCCGGTGCGCACGGCGACGTTGCGGCTGTCGAGCTCGACCGCGAGCTTGGCGAGCGGCTGATCCATCTCGCGCGACAGTTCGGCTTCGAGCTTCGCCACCACCGCCGCGACTTCGGAGTCCGGCGTCACCGTCGCGGTGTCAACGATGCGGAACTGCGGCCACCATTTCGCGGTGCGGCGGCCCTCTACCATCGCCACGTCGATCGCGACGTCGATGATCGTCACGTAATGGCCGTCGTAGCTCAACTCCGCCATGGCGACGCGGCCGTCGTACTGGACAAACAGATCATGGTTGTGCCCGATGAGGATCAGGTCGGCTGCGTTGGTTGCGCTGAGCTCGACGGCCTGGCTGCGGTCCGCGTGCATGACCGCGACGACGAAATCGGCGCCCTCCTGGCGCAGCGCCGCGCCCTGTTCCTTCATCGCCGTGACCGTCGGCAGGAATTTCAGGTCTTCGGAGCTTGAGACCTTAGGCGTCTGGTCGTAGGCCGCGCCGGTCAGCCCAATCCGCACGCCGCCGGCATCGACGATGGAGCGATCCTTGATATTCGCGAGCGGCTTGCCGTCAGCGCCGCGCAGGTTGGCGGCATAGACCGGGAACTTGGCCTCGGCCATGCGCTTGAAGAACACCGCCTTGCCGAAATCAAATTCGTGGTTGCCCGGCGCGAAGATGTCGGGCGGGACCATGTTGGTCAGCGCGATGATATGCGCGCCGCCGTCGATGCCCGACATGAGGGACGGCGAGAGCGTGTCGCCGCCGTGCGCGAAAATCACGTGACTGCCCGAAGTTCGCGCTCTGTCGCGTTCGGCCTTCACCACGGCGGCCAACCGCGCAAAGCCCCCACGCGGCTTGCCGTCCGGCGCGATCGTCTCGCCCATCAGGTAGATATCGTTGGTCAGTACGAAGGTGACCTTGGCGCTTTGCGGCCACGCGGACGCCGGGAGCAGGACGGCGAGACACAGAAGGACCAGCAGGCGGCGGAGTGCGAGCATTTCGGGGCGATCCGGGCGAGGCAGGGCCTTGCTCTAGCATGCGGGGACAGCGCCCGGCTATGCTGCGGCATGCATCACGAGCGTGGCGACATGTTGCTGTGGACATGAACCGTCCTGAGATTTTCGCCCTCGGCGCTGCCGCCGTACCCGCTGGCCGGATCGGGGTGCTGATCGTCAATCTCGGCACACCCGATGCGACCGACGCCGCTTCGGTCCGGCGTTATCTGAGAGAGTTTCTCAGCGATCCGAGGGTGATCGAGGACCAGGGCCTGGTCTGGAAGTTCGTTCTCAACGCCATCATCCTGACCACGCGGCCGCGCCGCAAAGGCCTCGACTACGAGAAGATCTGGAATCGCGAGCTCAACGAATTTCCGCTCAAGACCATCACGCGCTCGCAGGCGGCGAAGCTGCGTGGCGCGCTCGACATGCCGGGCGTCGTGGTGGATTGGGCGATGCGATACGGCAATCCGTCGCTCAACTCGCGCCTCGAAGCGCTGGTCAAGCTGGGCTGCGAGCGCGTCGTGCTGGTGCCACTCTATCCGCAATACGCCGCGGCTACGACCGCGACGGTGTGCGACGCGGCGTTCGCGACGCTCGCCACGATGCGGTTTCAGCCTGCGTTGCGCGTGGTGCCGCCGTATTACGACGATCCTGTCTACATCGACGCGCTCGCAGTTTCGATCGAGGCTGAATTGAAGGTGCTGCCGTTCACGCCCGAGATTATTCTCGCGTCATTCCACGGCATCCCGAAATCCTACGCCGATGACGGCGATCCCTATCCCGAGCAATGCTACGAGACGGTGCGCCTGTTGCGCGCGCGGCTTGGCATGGACGAGCAGAGGCTGATTCTGACCTTCCAATCGCGGTTCGGCCGCGCCGAATGGTTGCAGCCCTACACCGACATGACGGTGAAAAGCCTTGCCGAGCGCGGCGTGAAAAATCTCGCGGTGGTGACGCCCGGTTTCTCCGCCGACTGCCTGGAGACGCTGGAGGAGATCGCGGTGGAGAACGGCGACATCTTCAAGGCGAGCGGCGGCGAGAACTTCGCCCTTATTCCATGCCTCAACGACAGTGAGCCGGGCATGAAGCTGGTCGCCCACCTGGTGCGCCGCGAGTTGCAGGGCTGGGCCTGATCCCGCCGGCAAACCTTGCGAAATGGCTGGTTCCAGCCGATCAACGTCTCGTTAACCACAAATCTTTAACCCTCGTTAACCACGGCCGCTGGGAGCGGCCGTTTGCCGGTTCTCGCCGCCCGTCTGCAGGAGGGCGCGCGAACGCCGGCGCGATGCTTTGTGCCATGGAGGCCGGCTCTGCCGCGCGGTCGTTCAAAGGCTCTGATTGTTGCGCTCGGCGCGCTCGCCGCGGCGTTGGCGGCGGATGCGTCGGCGCAGCCCTATGCGCCCAATCCGTTCGAGCCGGCGCTGATCGATCCGAACAGCGCACAGCGTTTCGCGAAGCCGCCGGATGGCACCACGCGCGCCACCCAGCCGGCTGCGACACCGCCGATCGCTAGCGGCGCCGGCGAGACCGGCTTCAACTCCACCGGCTCGATCGCGAAGAAGCGCAAAGCCAAGCCGAAGCCCGGCAGCCCGTTCCCGACGCCACGCGCAGGTGCCGTCCTGTTGCGCGGTTCGCCGCAGCAGGCAACCGGAGCGCCGCAGACCGCGGCGCGCGCCACCTACGCCAATGTTTACAAGCCTCCCGATGCGCCGCTGCGCCGTCCGCTGCCGCCCAACACCGATCCGTATGAGCCGCTCGGCATACGCGTCGGCAGCTTCCTGCTGCGGCCTTCGATCGAGGTCGGCTACGGCGCGGACAGCAACCCGAATCGCACGTCGAACGGACCACGCTCAAACTTCACGCAGATTTTGCCGGAGCTGCAGATCAAGTCCGAGTGGCCTGTCCACGAGCTCGGCGCGACGCTGCGCGGCAGCTATTTCGCTTACGACAATATTCCGTCGTTGAACCGGCCCTCCGCTGATACCAAAGTGGTCGGCCGTTATGACTTTAACCGCGACCTGCGCTTCGAGGGCGAGGGCCGCTTCCTGCTCGGCACCGACAATCCGGGCAGCCCGAACCTGCAGGCCGATCTGGCAAAGCTGCCGATCTACACCACGTTCGGCACGACCGCGGGACTAGCGCAGCGCTTCAACCGGCTCGACCTGTCTGTGAAGGGCAGCGTCGATCGCACCACATATCAGGATTCCGAACTGACAGACGGCACCAGCGTCAGCAACGAAGACCGCAACTACACTCAATATCGGATACAGGGCCGCATCAGTTACGAATTCACCCCCGGCTTCAAGCCGTTCGTCGAACTGGATACCGACAAACGCATTCACGACAACGACGCCACGGGCAGAGACTCTCACGCCTTGACGCCGAAGGGCGGTGTAACGTTCGAACTGCTGCGCTACCTGACCGGCGAGGTTTCCATCGGATACACCAACCGAGAGTACGAGGATCCGACGCTGCAGCCATTGAAGGGCTTTGTCGTCGATGCTTCGCTGGTCTGGGTTGCCACCGGCCTGACCACGGTGACCTTCACCGCAAGCACGCGCACCGATGAATCGCCGCTCGCCGGCGTATCGGGCGCATTTCGCCGCGATGTTGGTGTGCAGGTCGATCACGCGTTCCGCCGCTGGCTGATCGGCACCGTGAAGCTGGGCTACGGTCAAGACGACTACGTCGGCCTGGACCGGCTCGACAATCGCACGTCGCTTGCGGCGATCGTCACCTACAAGTTCAGCCGCGAGCTTTGGCTTAAGGGCGAATTCCGCCAGGAATGGATGAACTCGACTGCGCCGGGCGTCGACTACGACGCCAGCATCTTCCTGATCGGCCTGAAGGCGCAGCGCTAACTATTTCTTGCCCAGCAGCCCGCTGAGCTCCGTGCGGAATGCCGGCGCGATGTCGTCGCGGGCGAGCGCATAGGCGACGTTGGCGGTCAGGAAGCCAACCTTCGACCCGCAGTCGAAGCTGCGGCCCTTGAACTTCAAGCCGTAGAACGGCTGTCGCTTGGCAAGCTTGATCATGGCGTCGGTGATCTGAATCTCGCCGCCGGCGCCGCCCTGCTGGGTCGCCAGGATATTGAAGATCTCCGGCTGCAGGATGTAGCGGCCGGTGATGATGAGGTTCGACGGCGCCTTCGCGCGTGGCGGCTTCTCCACCATGCTGGTGATCGTGAAGGCCTTGCCCTTGGCCTTGCCCATGCCGACCACGCCGTACTGATGGATGCGCTCCATCGCCATCTCCTCGACGGCAATGACGTTGGCCGTTTCCTTGAGGCCCCGGTAGGCCTCGATCATCTGCTTCAAGCAGCCCGGCTTGTTTTGCACCAGCACGTCCGGCAGCAGCAGGGCGAACGGCTGGTTGCCGACCAGCTCGCGTGCGCACCACACCGCGTGGCCGAGCCCGAGCGGCGACTGCTGGCGGGTGAAGCTGGTGCTGCCGGCTTTTGGCAGGTCGGCGTCGAGGTGCTTCATCTCCGCCGTCTTCTTGCGCTCCTTGAGCGTCGCTTCGAGCTCGAATTGGCGGTCGAAGTGATCCTCGATCACCCCTTTGTTGCGGCCGGTGACGAAGATGAAATGCTCGATGCCGGCTTCGCGCGCCTCATCGACCACGTGCTGGATCAGCGGCCGGTCGACCACCGGCAGCATCTCTTTGGGCATAGCCTTGGTGGCGGGAAGAAACCGGGTGCCAAGTCCGGCAACGGGAAAGATGGCTGTGCGAATGGGTTTCATGCGAGCCAATCGTTGAAAATATGGGCAGCGACCGTTGCCTGGCGTGAGTATTGAAGAATCATGGGTGATTCAATAGGCCGCACACCACCGTTTAACCTCAGTCCGTCAATGAGGTTTGGACGTGATACGGGTCTAATGGCGATTTCGGGCAATTTCGGCCTTCCGATTTCAGCGAGCGGCGATCATGGCGCAATGGCGCGGAGCTTGGATTTCTGGAGCGGTGCTGGCTCTTTCGGTGTGGGCCGGACCAGCCGATGCCGCTCCGCGATGCCGCAACACGGGAAGCTTTGACGCATGGATGGCGGCCTTCAAGAAGGAGGCAGCGTCGCAAGGCATTTCGCAGCGTGCGATCTCCGCTGCGCTCGATGGCATCACATTCGATCCGGCCATCATCCGCCGCGACAGCGGGCAGGGCGTGTTTCAGCAAAGCTTCCTGCAATTCGCCGGCCGCATGACGGTGGTGGGCCGCTATCAGAACGGGCTGAAGCAATTGAAGGCTCACGCCGCGCTGTTGTCGCGCATCGAGGAAGCGACCGGCGTGCCGCCGCCGGTGGTGGTCGCGCTTTGGGGTTTGGAAAGTGACTACGGCGCCTACAAGGGCGGCACCTACAACGTCATCCGGGCGGTGGCGACGCTGGCCTACGACTGCCGGCGCCCGGCGTTCTTCCGCGACCAGTTGATGGGCGTGCTGCGCATCGTCCAGCGCGGCGACCTGCGGGCCGACCAGATGATCGGCAACTGGGCAGGCGAGCTTGGGCCGACGCAGTTCACGCCCGCGGACTATTTCAAGCACGGCCTCGACTTCGACGGCGACGGCAAGGTCGACATGATCAACAGCCTGCCCGACGCGCTCGCCTCGGCGGCGAACCTGATGAAAAGCTTCGGCTGGCAGAAGGGCCAGCCGTGGCTCCAGGAGGTGCGGGTACCGGCGCAGATGCCTTGGCAGGAGTCCGGTCTCGATATCCAGCATCCGCGCTCGCAATGGGCGAAGTGGGGCGTCACCGCGGTTCAGGGCAAGCTTCCGGCCGACAATCTGCCGGCATCGCTGATCCTGCCGATGGGCCGTCTGGGCCCGGCGTTTCTCGCCTATCCGAACTTCAAGGCCTACACCGAATGGAACGCGGCCATCGTCTATGCGACCACGGCGGCCTATTTCGGTACCCGGCTTGCGGGCGCCCCGGTGGTCAGTCCGGGCAACGGCCAGCCGGTGATCCCGACCACCGAGCAGATCATGGAATTACAGCGGCTTCTGATCGCCCGGAAAATGCTGACCGGGGAAGCCGATGGCCGGCTCGGATCGCAGACCCGCACGGCGGTGAAGCAAGCGCAGCTCAAGGTCGGCCTCCCCGCCGATGCCTATCCCACCGCGGAGCTGATCGAGCGGCTGCGAGCTGTTCGCTGAACGATCCCGATGTCGTGAAGGGACGGTTCGTTAACGTTCGTTAAACCATATGTTGCCCCAATGTGACGCTACTCACCGGGGCGCATGAGGCAAGCGACATGACGCGCGAATTGACCAGGACCTTATCGGCCAGGACCTTGTTGGCGATCATCGCGGTCGGATGTGCCGTGCCGGCGTTCGCGCAAGGCATCGCGCCGCCCAAGCCGGTGACCCGGCAGGCGCAGACGGCGCAGCCGCCGGTCGCGCCGCTCGCTCCCGCGCCGTCGCCGCCGAAGGAATGGACCGGCGAGGACGGCGCGTCCGGTCATCCCGAGATGAAGGCGTCCGCGATCCGCGCCGCTGCCTCCCGTTTTGAAAATTGCCTCGAAGGGCTGTGGCCGCTCGCCGCCAAGCGCAACGTGTCGCGCGCCTCGTTCGACAAGGCCGTGAAGGGCCTGACGCCCGATTTGCGCATCATGGACCTGATGGACTCGCAGCCCGAGTTCACCAAGGCGTTCTGGGACTATCTCGACATCCTGGTGAACGAAGCGCGCGTGCAGAACGGCCTTGAGATGCTGACCAGGCACAAGGCGATCTTCGACAAGGTGGAGAACGCTTACGGCGTCGACCGCAACATCATCACCGCGATCTGGGGCGTCGAATCGAATTACGGCACGCTGGGCGGCGACCGGCCGGTGATCCGCTCGACCGCGACGCTCGCCTGCATCGGCCGGCGGCAAGCCTATTTCCGCGACGAGTTCCTCGCCACGCTGGAGATCCTGCACCGCGGCGACGTGCGCCCCGAGCAGCTCAAGGGCTCATGGGCCGGCGCGTTCGGGCCGACGCAGTTCATGCCGACGTCGTTCAAGCGCTTCGCGATCGACGGCGACGGCGACGGCCGCCGCGACGTGGTCGACAGCACAGCCGACATGATCGCCTCCACCGCCAACAACCTGAAGAAGGATGGCTGGGTGACCGGTCAGACCTGGGGCTACGAGGTGACCATCCCCAAGGGCTTCAACTACCTGCTCGCCGACCGTTCCAGGCAGAAGACCATGGCGGAGTGGGAAGCTCTCGGCATCAAGCGTGCCGGCGGCAAGGGATTTCCGCGTGCCGACGACAAGGCCTATCTGCTTGTGCCCGCCGGTCATCAAGGGCCGGGCTTTCTGATGCTGCACAATTTCCGCGTGATCATGAAATACAATCCGGCGGAAGCTTACGCGATCGCGATCGGCCATCTCTCCGACCGGTTCCGCGGCGGCGCGCCGTTCGTGCAGCCGTGGCCGCGGCACGAGGCGGTGCTGTCGCGCGGCGAGCGGCTCGAACTGCAGGAGCTGCTGCTGAAGAAAGGCTTCGACGGCGGCACGCCGACCGGCCGGCTGGGACCCAAGACCCGCGCGGCAGTCCGGGACTTCCAGGCCTCGATCGGGCTTGTTCCAGACGGTTTCGCCACCACCGCGATCCTCGCCCGGCTGCGGCGCTAGTCTGGCGGTGTTATCCGGGCCGCCGCCGGTAACCATGCCGGGCGCCTTCCGGTTGACAAGATCGTCGCGCTATTGACCGATAGGGGGCTACGGCACGGCCTGCGGCAGGGTCGCCGGAGGTCCATCGGTAAACGGATATGACGCGAAAAGGCCTGCGTAGTCATGGGCTTGGAACCGTGCTCCTAATTGGAGCGGCGGTCGTGACGGCTGCGGTCAACATGCGGCCGGCTCCCGCCCTGGCGCAGGGCTCGCCCTGGGATTCTTTCTTTCAGCCGTTTCCAAACCGTGGCCTGCCGTTCCCCAGCCGCCCCCAGTACCGCCACGAACAGCGCGTCGCACCGGTCGACTCGTCCCGAGCTCCTGCGCCGTCCCGCCGCGTGGAACCGGCAACCAGCAACGTCCTGGTGCTCGGCGATTCCATGGCGGACTGGCTCGCCTACGGCCTCGAGGATGCGCTCGGCGAAACGCCCGAGTTCGGAGTCACCCGCAAGCATCGCACCTATTCCGGACTGCTGCGCTACGAGACGCGCGCCGAGACGCCGGATTGGGCGCAGGCCGCGCGTGAGATCATCGCGGCCGAGAAGCCGAATTTCATCATCATGATGGTGGGGCTTAACGACCGCCAGCAGATTCGCGAGCGCGTGACGCCGCCGCCGGCTCCTGCGCGTGGCGCGGCCGCGCAACGTTCCGCAGCACCCGCCGCTCCTGCGGGTGAGCCCGCCGCACAACCCGCGCCGCCGCAGGTGCCCGACACCGAGAAGCCGTCCGAAACTGACAATCCCGAGCAGCTCTCGACAGCGCCGGAAGCGCCGCGCGGCCCGCGCGTTGCCGGCACGCACGAGTTCCGCACCGACAAGTGGGCCGAGCTCTATTCCAAGAAAATTGACGACACTATCGCCGCGCTGAAGAGCCGCGGCGTGCCGGTGTTCTGGGTCGGCCTGCCTTCGGTGCGCGGCCAGCGCTCGACCAGCGACACAGCCTATCTCAACGAGCTGTACCGCGCCCGCGCCGAGAAAAACGGCATCACCTTCATCGACGTGTGGGATGGTTTCGTCGACGAGGGCGGACGCTTCGCGCTGCAAGGCCCGGACTTTGAAGGTCAGACCCGCCGGCTGCGGACCGCCGACGGCGTGCATTTCACCAAGGCCGGCGCGCGCAAGCTCGCGCACTATGTCGAGCGGGAGATCAATCGCGTGGCTTCGCGCGGGCCCGTGGCCGTCGCGCTGCCGACGTCCGAGCCGCAGCCGCAGGCGCCCGCCGCGAAGACCGGCGGCTCGACCGCGCGGCCGCTCGCCGGGCCGGTGATGCCGCTGACCGCGGCCGCCAATGTCGGCGAGGACGGCTTGCTCGGCGGCTCCGGTGCGCGTCCCGCGCCCGATCACGTCACGGTCACCCGCGTGCTGGTGAAGGGCGAGGCGGTTGAAGCGCCCGCCGGCCGCGGCGACGATTTCAGCTGGCCGCGCCGCGGCGTCGCGCCGTTCGGCGCCGATCCCACCGTGGCCACCACCACGCTGCCGCTGCCGGTCATGCAGGGCGCGCCGGCGAAAACCGTGCTGGCGCCGAACGCCGACGCACCCGCGACCGTCGCCGCCGCTGCACCGCGCCGCGTCGTGCAGCGCCCGCAACAACAGCCGCAGCAACAGAGACCGCAGCAGCCGCAGCGCGGCTTCTTCTTCCCGTTCTTCCGGTAGCGTGATTACGCGAGCAGATCGAGCGGTACCTTAAGCGCCGTCGCGATGGTGCGCAGTGTCGCCGATGTGCCAGTGCGGCGGCCGCTTTCGATATCGGAAATGTGGCTCTGGCTAATATTCGTTTTGAACGACAAGTGGACCTGCGTCATGTCGCGCCATTCGCGCAACACGCGCACTGCATTCTCCCCGTTCGCCATGCGATCGGCAACGTCTTTCGGTAACAAAGGAGCGCCTGCCGCGATTTCCTTTCGCGCGCGGGCGACGAGACGCGCAGTTCCAGCATCTTCGTCTGCTTCGGCGGCCTTGGCGACCAATGCCTCGTAGTCTTTGCGTGGCAGGATCGCAACTTCGCCTTTAGGCGTTTTTTGGTACCGAACATTCATATCGCTCTCCTAATCGTAGATATCGCGGCGATGTCCGACTGCAACCACGATAATTGTCTCGTGCGTTTCTTCGAATATGACACGCCAATCGCCGACCCTCAGTCGCGTACCAGCGCGTCCTTTCAGTCTTTTCACGTCGCCTTTGCCGCTACCCGCGAACTCTGTCAGCCGGATATCAATGCGGCGCCGGATGTCGCTCGACAGTTTCGACCATTGTCGGGCGGCTGAGGGTGTAAAAACAATCGACCTCATCCCCGGGATTATCGCATATCGCGATAATCCGTCAAGTCCATATCGCGATATGCGATATCGATCACCGCGGCAGGTTTGTCGTTCCCATCAGGAACTTGTCGATCGCATGGGCGCATTGGCGGCCCTCGCGGATCGCCCACACCACCAGCGACTGGCCACGGCGCATGTCGCCGGCCGAGAACACCTTCGGCAGCGAGGTCTGGTAGGCGACCTGGTCGGCGCTGACGTTGCCGCGCGCATCGAGCGCGAGGTCGAGCGACTTGATCATGCCCTCGTGCACGGGATGCACGAAACCCATCGCCAGCAGCACCAGGTCGGCCTTGATCTCGAACTCGGTGCCGGGCACGGGCTGGAATTTCGCATCCGCGCGCGCGCAGTGCAGCGTCTGCACCTGGCCGTCCGCGCCGGAGAATTTGGTCGTCAGCACCGCGAAGTCGCGCTCGACGCCTTCCTCGTGGCTCGACGAGGTGCGCAGCTTGAGCGGCCAAAGCGGCCAGGTCATCGGCTTGTTCTCGTGCTCCGGCGGCTTCGGCATGATCTCGAAGTTGGTCACCGACAGCGCGCCCTGCCGGATCGAGGTGCCGATGCAGTCTGAGCCGGTGTCGCCGCCGCCGATCACCACGACGTGCTTGCCGGCGGCGAGGATCGGCGCCTCGTCGCCGGGCGCTTCGCCGCTCACACGCCGGTTCTGCTGCGGCAGGAAATCCATCGCGAAGTGAATGCCCTTGAGGTCGCGGCCCGGGATCGGCAGGTCGCGCGGCGCCTCGGCGCCGCCGGTCAGCGCCACCGCGTCATGGTCCTTGAGCAGCTTGTCGGCCGGCAGGTTGACGCCGACGTGCATTCCATAATGGAAGGTCACTCCCTCGGCCTGCATCTGCTCGACGCGGATGTCGACGATGCCCTTCTCCATCTTGAAGTCGGGGATGCCGTAGCGCATCAGGCCGCCGGCCTTGGCGTGCTTCTCATAGAGGTGGACATCATGGCCGGCACGGGCGAGCTGCTGCGCGCAGGCCATGCCGGCGGGGCCCGAGCCGACCACTGCGACCTTCTTGCCGGTCTTGTGCGCGGCCGGCTCCGGCTTGATCCAGCCGCTCTCGAAGGCACGGTCGGCGATCGCGCATTCGATGGTTTTGATGGCGACCGGGTTGTCGTCGATGTTCAGCGTGCAGGAGGCTTCGCAGGGCGCCGGGCAGACGCGGCCGGTCACCTCTGGAAAATTGTTGGTGGAGTGCAGATTGACCGCGGCTTGCTCCCAGTTGCCCCGGTAAACGAGATCGTTCCAATCCGGGATCTGATTGTTGACCGGGCAGCCGGTCGGCTGCGCCACGGTCTGGTCGGTGCCGTGGCAATATGGCACGCCGCAATCCATGCAGCGGGCACCCTGCTTGCGCACCTCCTCCTCCGGCAGCGGGAGCACGAACTCGCGCCAATGGCGGATGCGCTCCGCGACCGGCTGGTAGTCGCGCTCTTCCCGCTCGAACTCGAGGAAACCGGTGACCTTGCCCATCCGCCTCTACTCAGCGGCCTGCATCGCCCGCGCCTTGTCCATCTCGGCGAGCGCCCGGCTGAATTCGAGCGGCATCACCTTGCGGAACTTAGGCAGGTATTCGCGCCAGTTGGCAAGGATTTCCGCGGCCCGCCTGGATTTGGTGTATTCGGCATGGCTGGTCACCAGCCGCTGCAGCCGCTCGTTGTCGTGCTGTGTCATGTCGGTCAGGTCGCCGTGCATCTCGCCCTCGACCCATTCCGGCATTTCCTGCAGGTCGACCATTGCGCGGTTGCAGCGCTGCTCGAAGCTGCCGTCCTCGTCGAGCACATAGGCGATGCCGCCGGACATGCCGGCCGCGAAGTTGCGGCCGGTGCCGCCCAGCACCACCACCACGCCGCCAGTCATGTATTCGCAGCAATGGTCGCCGGCGCCCTCGACCACGACGGTCGCGCCGGAGTTGCGCACCGCGAAGCGCTCGCCGGCCACCCCACGGAAGAAGGCCTCGCCGGCGATCGCGCCGTATAGGACGGTGTTGCCGACGATGATCGACTGCTCGGGGATGACGCCGCTGTCGGCGGCGGGCCGGATGATCAGGCGGCCGCCCGACAAGCCCTTGCCGACGTAGTCGTTGCCTTCGCCTTCCAACTCGAACGTGACGCCGCGCGCCAGGAACGCGCCGAAGCTCTGTCCGGCGGTGCCGGTCAGGTTCACGTGGATGGTGCCGTCGGGCAGGCCGTCGTGGCCGTAGCGCTTGGCGATCTCGCCCGACAGCATGGCGCCCGCGGTGCGGTCGATGTTGCGGATCGCCGCTTCGATGCGGACCGGCGTGCCCTTCTCGATGGCGTCCTGCGACTGCGCGATCAGCTTGCGGTCGAGGATGTCGTGGATCTTGTGGTTCTGCTTCTCGCAGCGATAAATCTGCACGCCCTTCGGCGCGACCGGCTTGGTGAACAGCCGCGAGAAGTCGAGGCCCTTGGCCTTCCAGTGCTCGATCACCTTGCGCTGGTCCAGCATCTGCATCTGCCCGATCATCTCGTCGAAGCTGCGGTAGCCCATCGACGCCATCAGCTCGCGCACCTCTTCCGCGACGAAGAAGAAGAAGTTGATGACGTGCTCGGGCTGTCCGGTGAAGCGCTTGCGCAGCACCGGGTCCTGCGTCGCCACGCCGACCGGGCAGGTGTTGAGATGACACTTGCGCATCATGATGCAGCCGGCCGCGATCAAGGGGGCCGTGCTGAAACCGAATTCATCGGCGCCGAGCAGTGCGCCGATCACGACGTCGCGGCCGGTGCGGATTCCGCCGTCGACCTGCACCGCGATGCGGCTGCGCAGCCGGTTGGCGACCAGCGTTTGGTGCGTTTCGGCGAGGCCGATTTCCCAAGGGCTGCCGGCGTGCTTGAGCGAGGTGAGGGGGCTCGCGCCGGTGCCGCCCTCGAAGCCCGAGATGGTAACGTGGTCGGACATCGCCTTGGAGACGCCCGCGGCAACCGTGCCGACGCCGACCTCGGAGACGAGCTTCACCGAGACGTCGCCCGCCGGATTGACGTTCTTGAGGTCGAAGATGAGCTGCGCCAGGTCCTCGATCGAATAGATGTCGTGATGCGGCGGCGGCGAGATCAGGCCGACGCCAGGCGTCGAGTGGCGCACCTTGGCGATGGTCTGGTCGACCTTGTGGCCGGGCAATTGCCCGCCTTCGCCGGGCTTCGCGCCCTGCGCCATCTTGATCTGCATCATGTCAGAGTTGACGAGATACTCGGCGGTGACGCCGAAGCGTCCCGACGCGACCTGCTTGATCGCCGAGCGCATGCTGTCGCCGTTCGGAAGCGTCTTGAAGCGGTCGGCCTCTTCGCCGCCTTCGCCGGTGTTCGACTTGCCGCCGATCCGGTTCATGGCGATGGCGAGCGTGGTGTGCGCCTCGCGCGAAATCGAGCCGAACGACATCGCGCCGGTCGCGAAGCGCTTCACGATGTCCTTCGCCGGTTCGACCTCCTCGATCGGCACCGGCTTGCGGTCGTCTTCGTCGGCTTTCTTGACGCGGAACAGGCCGCGGATGGTGACCAGCAATTCCGACTGCTCGTTGAGGACCTTCGCAAAGCTGCGATAACGCTCGTAGGAGTTGCCGCGCACCGCATGCTGCAAGGTCGAAACCGTGATCGCGTTCCAGGCATGATCTTCGCCGCGCACGCGCACCGCATATTCGCCACCGACGTCGAGCATGGCGCGGTAGATCGGCGCTTCGCTGAAGGCGTCGCGATGCCGCTGCATCGCTTCTTCGGCGATCTCCAGCAGGCCGACGCCCTCGATGCGCGTTGCCGTGCCGGTGAAGTAGGTGTTGACGAAATCGGCCTTCAGCCCGATCGCGTCGAAAATCTGCGCGCCGCAGTAGGACTGATAGGTCGAGATGCCCATCTTGGACATCACCTTGAGCAGGCCCTTGCCGACCGCCTTGACGTAGTTTTTGACGATCTCTTTCTTCTCGATCTTGCTCGACAGCTCGCCCTTCAAGGCGATCAGCGTCTCGAATGCGAGATAGGGGTTGATCGCTTCGGCGCCGTAGCCGGCGAGACAGGCGAAATGGTGCACCTCGCGCGGCTCCGCGGACTCGACGACAAGCCCGACCGAGGTGCGCAGGCCCTGCCGGATCAGGTGGTGATGCACCGCCGCGCAGGCGAGCAGGGACGGGATCGGCACACGGTCCGACCCGGCCTTTCGGTCCGACAGGATGATGATGTTGATGCCGTCGCGTACAGCCTTCTCGGCCTGCCCGCTCAGCGTCTCGATCGCCTTTTGCATCCCGGCCGCGCCCTCGCCCGACGGCCAGGTGGTGTCCAGCGTCATCGACTTGAACTGCGCGTCGCCGAGCTGTGAAATCTCGCGGATCTTCTCCAGGTCCTCGTCGGAGAGGATCGGCTGGCGCACCTCGAGGCGCTTGGTGTGCGCCATGCCCTCGAGGTCGAGCAGGTTCGGCCGCGGCCCGATGATGGAGACGAGGCTCATCACGATTTCCTCGCGGATCGGATCGATCGGCGGATTCGTGACCTGCGCGAAGTTCTGCTTGAAGTAGGTGAAGAGCAGCTTCGACTTGTTGGACAGCGCCGAGATCGGCGTGTCGGTTCCCATCGAGCCGATGGCTTCCTCGCCCATCGCCGCCATCGGCGACATCAGGAGCTTGAGGTCTTCCTGCGTGTAGCCGAACGCCTGCTGGCGATCGAGCAGCGGCAGGTTCGAGATCGGCGCTTCGTTCTTGGCGCCCGGCAGATCCTCGACCACGATCTGGGTGCGCTCGAGCCATTGCTTGTAGGGATGGCTCTTGGCGAGCGTCGACTTGAGCTCTTCGTCCGGGATGAGCCGGCCCTGCTCGAGGTCGACCAGCAGCATCTTGCCCGGCTGCAGCCGCCACTTGGTGACGATGTCCTTCTCCGGGATCGGCAATACGCCCATCTCGGATGCCATGATGATGCGGTCGTCGCGGGTGACGAAGTAGCGCGCGGGCCGCAAGCCGTTGCGGTCGAGCGTCGCGCCGATCTGGCGGCCGTCGGTGAAGGCGATCGCCGCCGGGCCGTCCCACGGCTCCATCATCGCGGCGTTGTATTCGTAGAACGCGCGACGCTCCTCGTTCATGAGCGGATTGCCCGCCCACGCCTCGGGGATCATCATCATCATCGCGTGCGCGAGCGGGTAGCCGCCCTGCACCAGGAATTCCAGCGCGTTGTCGAAGCAGGCGGTGTCCGACTGGCCCTCGTAGGAGATCGGCCACAGCTTGCTGATGTCGTCGCCGTAGAGCTTGGACGACACCGAGGCCTGGCGCGCCGCCATCCAGTTGTTGTTGCCGCGCAGCGTGTTGATCTCGCCATTGTGCGCGATCATCCGGTACGGATGCGCCAGCGACCAGGTCGGGAATGTGTTGGTCGAGAACCGCTGGTGCACCAGCGCGAGCGCGCTCTCGAAATCCGGCTCATGGAGGTCGCGGTAGTAGGTGCCGAGCTGATCGGCCAGGAACATGCCCTTGTAGATGACGGTGCGGCACGAGATCGACACCGGGTAATAGCCGGACAGCCGCCGCTCGTATTGACGATAGATCGTCGCCGAGATCGCCTTGCGCAGGATATAAAGCTTGCGCTCGAAGTCGTCCTCGCTGAGCTTCTTTTTCCCTTGTCCGATGAACACTTGCATGTGGACGGGTTCGGTCGGCGTCACCGAGACGCCGAGCGTCGAATTGTCGGTCGGGATATCGGTGCGCCAGCCAAGCAGCTTGAGGCCTTCCTGCGCGGTGACCTGTTCAAAGGTCTTGCGCACCATCTCGCGGCGTTCGGCGTCGCGCGGCATGAACAGCACGCCGATGCCGTACTCGCCCGGCTTGGGCAGCGTGATGCCGAGCGCCTTCATCTTGCGCGCGAAGAACTTGTGCGGAATTTGCACCAGGATGCCGGCGCCGTCGCCGGCGCGCGGGTCGGCGCCGACCGCGCCGCGATGCTCGAGATTGAGCAGGATGGTCAGCGCATCTTGCACGATCTTGTGGGACTTCCGGCCCTTGATGTCGGCGATGAAGCCGACCCCGCAGGAATCCTTGGCGAGGGCGGGATCGTAGAGGCCGTGGCCTTCCGGCAAGCCCGGGTCGGCGCTGTCCTTGTAGAGCAGGCGTGCGTCAACCGCGGGCGAGGGTGCAGCCGCGCCGTGAACACTGCCGTTCTGTGTCTCGCCCTTCTTCATTCGCACCCTCGCGGCTCCGGTTGACCGGAAGCCGGCACACCAGTCTCGTCCTCAGCACCGATTAGCGCTGCGGCCCAAGGCGAACCGTCAGTGAGGGCAGCCGCGGGCCGCTGATCGGCACCTCGCGTGCTGCCATGTTGAGCGGCGTTCGACGCATGTGCAAGTCAATGCGGTGCCGCAGCAGCACGCGGTCCGGCCGCGTGGTTTCGCCAATTGGGACAGTAATACTGTCCTAAAAACACCGGGTTGGCAAATCATTCCTGCTTGCGGTCGGCCTTTTCCATGGGTTCGTTGCCGAAATCCCACGATATCTATCGCGTTCGTTGCGCCGCTGGGGCGTTTGACCCTGCAACTCGACTCAGGGGAAGGTCGAACACGCGGGCGGAGCCGTCATGACCGACGTTGGACAATATCGCGACGGCAGCCCCAACGCAGAATGGCAGGCGGTCGCCGAGGGCGCGGCGCCTCCGACCCGCACCCAGAATTTCATTGCGCGCGCAGTGCGGGCGGTCGCGCTCATGCTGCCCTACGCGTTGGTGGCGCTGCTGCTGCGGCTGGTCATGGCGCGGGCCTTTTTCGTCGCCGGCCAGTCCAAGGTGGATGGCCCCGTGGTTCCGGTCAGCGTGCCGGGGCTCGACTGGACCGTCGCCAGCGTCACGTTGCCCATGTCGATCAAGGACGGCACCTACCAGATGTTCGATCAGCTCGCGGCGCTGCCGCTGCCGTCATGGTTCGCGGCGCCGGTGGTGTGCGCCATCGAGTTCATCGTGCCGATCTGCCTGGTGCTGGGTCTCGGCACGCGGTTTTGCGCGATCGTGCTGCTGGTCATGACCGGTGTGATCCAATCGGTGACGGGGGCGGCGGCGTTCTGGTCGCTGCACGTCTATTGGATATCGATCCTGCTCGTGCTGATCTCGCTGGGGCCGGGCCTGATCTCGGTCGACCACCTGATGCGATATCTCTACGAGAAGTGACCCTCGTCCTCATGAACTTCGCAAGCGACAACACCGCCGCCATGGCGCCGGAAATCCTCGACGCGATCGTGCGCGCCAACGACGGCTTCGTGCTGGGCTACGGCAACGACGACCAGACCAGGCGCGTCGAGCGCCGCATCGGCGAGATTTTTGAGCGCGACTGCGCGGTGTTCCTGGTGCCGAGCGGCACGGCGGCGAACGCGCTGGCGCTCGCGCACGTCAGCCCGCCGTGGGGCGCCGTGTTCACCCACAGCGAGGCCCACATCGTCACCGACGAATGCGGCGCGCCGGAATTCTTCGGCAATGGATTGAAGCTGATCGGATTGTCCGGCGCCGGCTGCAAGATCGCGCCGGATACGCTCGCCGCCGCGCTGGCGCCCTATCACGGCCACGCGCCGCACCAGGTCATCCCGTCGGCGATTTCGTTCTCGCAGGCCAGTGAAGCCGGTACCATCTACCGGCCCGACGAGATCGCGGCGCTGGCCGGGATCGCGCACGCGCGCGGCATGAAGGTCCACATGGATGGCGCGCGGCTCGCCAACGCGCTGGTGCGGCTCAACGCCAGCCCCGCGCAGGCAACCTGGCAGGCCGGTGTCGATGTTCTTTCGTTCGGCGCCACCAAGGGCGGCGCCATGGCGGCGGAGGCGGTGGTGTTCTTCGACCGCGCGCTCGCCTCGCAGATGGGCGAGCGCCGCAAGCGGGCGGGGCACCTGCTCTCCAAGCACCGCTTCCTGGCCGCGCAGTTCGAGGCCTTCCTGCACGACGATTGCTGGCTGCGGCTTGCCCGCCACGCCAACGCCATGGCCGACCGGCTCGCAGGCGGCCTCATCAAGGCCGGGCTCCAGCCGGCTTGGCCGGTCGAGGCAAATCTGGTGTTCGTCATCCTGCCGAAAGCTATGGAGGAGCGCCTGAAGGACGCCGGAGCGCGTTACTACGTGCGAAACTCCGACAGCCTGCCCGGCGGCGCCATCGTCGGGCCGCAGCAGGTGCTGATCCGGCTGGTGACCTCGTTCGCGACGCGTGAATCCGAGGTCGACCGGTTTGTCGATCTCGCCGCAAAAGCGTGACACAACGGCCCAAGCGCCGCCCCAATCGGGGTTGAACTTCGGCCCTGAAGTTGGTCCGCGTTCAGGTTCGATTGGTCAGTTCGATTCTTGGAGGCGCGCGCGGTGAATCACCCATTGCTTTTTGCGTTGACCGCGATCGGGCTGTCGATCTCGGCGGCTCACGCCGATCCCGTGCGGGTTGCGCAAGCCATTCCCGGCATGCTGCCGGCCAGCGAGGTCGCGGCGGTCGTGCGTTCGGCGGGGTTTGTCCCGATCAGCCCGGCAATGCGGCGCGGCAACAGCTACGTGCTGCGGGCCAGCGCGCCCGATGGCCAGGAGGTGCGCGTCATCGTCGGCGCGCGCAGCGGCGAGATCGTGTCGGCGTCGCCGGTCGTGGCCGCCGCTCCGAACGGCGAGCGTCTCGGCCCGTACGAGCGCATGGAGGGGCCGCCGCAAGGCATCATGCGGCCCGCGCCGCCGATCATTTACGAGAACGACCGTCCGATGGCGCGTCCGGCGGCGCCGATTCCGAACGTGCCGTCGCGCGCTGCCCGCGCCGCCGTGCCTGAGGCTCGGGAGTATGGGCCGCCGCCGTCCGCCGAGCCGCCGATGATCATGCGCGAGGAGCGCGGCGAGCACGGCCTGTTGCCGCCGCCGCCCGACCGCTTCCCGCAGCGCGCCGTCGCACCTGCCGAAAAGCCCGCGGCAGCCAGGCCTGCTCCCGTGAAGCGCGCGGCCGCGACACCGCTGCCGAAGCCCAAGCCTGTCACTCAGCCGGCCACTGAGGCCGCCCCGCCGACCGGCGAGGTCCAGCGATGGGGCGAGCAACCAGCCAATCCGGCCGCGCCGGCGGCTGCCGCTCCGTCTGTGCCGGAAGGCAAGGTCGACCCCCGCGCGCTGCCGCACTGAGCATGATCCCGAAAAGTGGGAACCGGTTTTCGGAAAAGATCATGCTCAAACAAAACGGAAAATAAAAGCGCCCCGGAAAATCCGGGGCGCTCCGCTCTCAACTGATCCGTCGGCTGGTTAGGCAGCCACCTTGGTCTCGACCACCTGCGGCTTGGCTTTGCCGTTGATGGCGATCTGGCGCGGCTTCTTCGCCTCGGGGATCTCGCGCACGAGGTCGACGTGCAGCAGACCGTTCTCGAGGTTGGCGCCCTTGACCACGACGTAGTCGGCGAGCTGGAAGGCGCGCTCGAAGGCGCGGCCCGCGATGCCCTGATAGAGCACCTCGCCGCTGGCCTCTTCCTTCTGCTGCTTCTCGCCCTTGACGGTCAGGGTGTTTTCCTTCGACTCGATCGACAGCTCGTTCTCGCCGAAGCCGGCAACCGCGATGCTGATCCGATAGTCGTTCTCGCCGGTGCGTTCGATGTTGTAGGGCGGGTAGCCCGGGGTGCTGGCATCAAAACCATCCAGCATCGAAAACAGCCGGTCAAAGCCGACGGTCGAACGGTAGAGGGGAGCAAGATCGAAAGTTCGCATGGCATATCCTCCTTGAGCGACATGCGGTGATCCGCCCGAATGGGCCGGACCCCAGTGAAACGTGCAGCCCGAATGGGCCTGCACGGCCCCGATATGGTGTGAGCACGCGGCCGCGCAAGGGGTCTTAAACTATTGAAATATCTCGGTAAAATTAGCAAGCCTTACTGTCACGCTGCCCTCCGGTGGAGGATGACGCATGCTCGCCGCGCCAGAGCGGGCATCAATTGAGCGTCAATGTTGCCCTGCTATAACGCGGCGCTGTCCAGCCAACTCAAGGCCCCGAATCTTCATATGGATCTGGTTTCCATTCCCGCCAATCCGGTGCCCGAGACGGCCGTTTGCGGCACGCTCAAGACCGCCGACGGCGTCACGCTGCGCTTTGCGCGCTGGCATCCGCCCCCGGGCCGCAAGGGCACCGTGTGCCTGTTCCAGGGCCGCGCCGAGTTCATCGAGAAGTATTTCGAGACCGTGCGCGAATTGCGCTCGCGCGGCTTCGCCGTGGCGACGCTGGACTGGCGCGGCCAAGGCCTGTCGGAGCGCGCGCTCGACGATCCGCGCAAGGGCCACATCGAGGACTTCTCCGAATACGAGCGCGACCTCGACGTGTTCATGAACGAGGTCGTGCTGCCGGATTGCCCGCCGCCGCATTTCGCCGTCGCGCATTCCATGGGCGGCGCCGTGATGATGAACATCGCCAAGAAGGGCTCGCGCTGGTTCGATCGCGTCGTGATCTCGGCGCCGATGATCGAGCTCGCCGGCGTGTGGGGCTCTTCGCTGTTCAAGGTGACTGCGCGGGCGATGCGTTACGCCGGCATGGGTACGCAATACATTCCGCGCGGTGACGGGACCGTGGTGGCGAGCGGTCCCTACATCGGCAACCTGCTGACCTCCGACCCGGTCCGCCATGCGCGCACCAAGGCGATCCTCGAGGCGGAGCCGGCGCTCGGCATCGGCTCGCCGACCATCGCCTGGGCCGATGCCGCCTACCGCGTCATGAACGGATATGCCGATATCAACTTCGCCAACAAGATCCGCCAGCCGCTGATGCTGATCGCGGCCGGCCGCGACGAGATCGTCTCCACCGCCGCGATCGAGGACTTCGCGGTGCGGCTGCGCGCCGGCTCGCACCTCATCGTCGCGGGCGCGCGGCACGAGCTGATGCACGAGCAGGACCGGCACCGCGTGCAGTTCTGGGCGGCGTTCGACGCCTTCGTGCCCGGCACGCCGATGTACTAGTTGGAATTTTTCCGCAGCATGTTAGGGCGCGGTATGGCGCTGTATTGTGGCGCTCAATACACCGGCCGCACGATCCGGCAACGGCCTTGGAATATCGCTTGGCCCTTGGGACACTTGGGCGTCACGCGCTGCCGTTCGCTCTGGACCGGGTATTGATACTGCGGCTCGGCCGGGTAGGGATATTCGCGTGGCGCGCCGGGTGCGAATGTGAAGCCCTCCGCGGCCGCGGGCAAAGTCATGGCAAGCAGAATAACAAGCACGCGCATCGGGTGCTTCCTCAACGCAGCGGCACCACGATCTCCCAGCCGCAGTCCTCGCAACGGAACTCACGGAAGGAGTCGTCCCGGGTGAGACGGTCGGTGACGGTCGCTGTCATTCCGCGCTCGCAGTAGATGCAACGCGGCACGGTTTCGATCTGCGTACGTTCTTGCACGGTCATCATGGATCAGGAACGCACGGCGGGCGGTTCCGTTCCGGCCGAACTGCGCCGTCACCCCTTCAGCATCGCCATCGCCGCTTCATGCACGCGCTTGTCGCCGGCTGCGATGACGCGGCCGCCCGCCTTGGCGTTGCCTCCGTCCCAGGTGGTGATGATGCCGCCGGCGCCGAGGATGATCGGGATCAGCGGGATCACATCGTAGGGCTTCAGCCCGGCCTCGATGACGAGGTCGACGTGGCCGGCCGCCACCATGCAATAGGCGTAGCAGTCGCCGCCGTAGCGCGACAGCCGCACCGCCTGCTCGACGCGGCCGAATGCGTTGCGCTCGGCACCGTCCATCAGCAGCGGGCTGGTCGTCATCAGCGTCGCCTCGCCGAGCGACGCGCAACGGCGCGCATGCAGCGCGCGCGGGCCGGCAGGTCCGCGATAGTGCGCCGCGCCGACATCGCCGCTGAAGTGCTCACGCGTGAACGGCTGGTGCATCATGCCGTAGACCGGCTCGCCGTGGCGCATCAGCGCGATCAGCGTGCCCCACGCCGGCATGCCGGAGATGAAGGACTTGGTGCCGTCGATCGGGTCGAGCACCCAGACGTATTCGGCGTCGGTGCTCTCGTTGCCGAACTCCTCGCCGACGATGCCGTGCTCGGGGAAGTTTTCCCGGATCATGGTGCGCATCGCCTGTTCGGCGGCGCGGTCGGCCGCAGTGACCGGATCGAAGTTGCCGCCGCGGCTCTTGTTCTCGACCGAGAGCGAGGTCCGGAAGAATGGCAGGATGGCGTCACTGGCCACGCCAGCGAGCTTGTCGACGAAGGCCGTGAAGTCGATGGCAGTCATGCGCGCATTTGCACTTGTCAGGCGCCGCCGATGCGGCGCATCCAGTAATCCCTGTTATGACGGAAACCGCAAGCCGCCGCTGCGCGGCCGGCCGTGGCGGCGGCGGGGATAACGGGTGATCGGAGAGCAGGGCCGAGCAGCGCGGACGATCGCCCGAGCACCAGGGAGGAAGATACGGAATGTCGCCCGGAGGACACGATGTTCGGCGCGGCGCGAGGCTTTCGGCGCTGGCGGTCGCGGTCGTGGCGATCCTCGGGCTGCTCTATATCGTCAGCCAATTCCTGCGCAATTCGGTCGGCGTGATCGCGCCGAATCTCGCCGCCGAGGTGGGCCTCTCGCCGATCGAAATCGGTTTGCTTTCAAGCATTTATTTCTTCTGCTTCGCCGCCACCCAATTGCCGCTCGGCGTCGCGCTCGACCGCTTCGGTCCCAAGCGCTGCATGCTGGTGTCGATCGCCGTGACGGTGGCCGGCAGCGCAGCGTTCGCGCTCGCGCACGACGTGTCCGGCCTTGTCGTCTCTCGCGCGCTGCTCGGCTTCGGCACCGCGTGTTTCCTGATGGCGCCGGTGGCGCTCTACGCACGCTGGTTTCCGCCAGAGCGTTTCTCGACATTGGCCGGCATCCATCTCGGCGTCGGCTCGCTCGGCGCGTTGCTGGCGACGGCGCCGCTGGCGTTCACCGCGGCAATGTTCGGCTGGCGCGCAGCCTTTGTCGGCATCGCGATTATCACCGTCGTTATTGGGCTTTTGACGTGGCTGGTGGTCAGCGACGATCCGCCGGGACAGACCACCGAGCCACATCAGGAGACGCTTCGCGAAAGCGTTGCCGGCATCTGGCAGGTAATCCGCACGCCGTCGATCGGGCGCGTGTTCCTGGTGCAGCTCACCAGCTATCCGAGCTTCGTGCTGGTGGTCGGGCTTTGGGGCGGGCCGTATCTCACGCACATCTATGGATACGATCTCAAGGGCCGCGGCGAGATCCTGTTCGTCGCCGCGCTCGCTCAGGTGCTGGGATCGTTCTTCTGGGGACCGAGCGACCGGTGGTTCGGCCGCTTCAAGCCGCCGATCCTGGTCGGCACGGCGTTGAGCTTTTCGGCGCTGCTGTTGTTTGCGGTTGGCGGGGCGATGCCGGTGCCGCTGCTGATTCTCGCTTTTGCGCTGCTCGGTTTTTCCACCGGCATGACCTCGGTGGTGATGTCGCACGGCCGCTCCCTGGTGCCGCCGCACCTGCTGGGGCGCTGCATCACCCTCCTGAACATTGGCACCATGGGCGGCGGATTTCTCGTCCAGTTCGTCAGCGGCGCGGTGATCGACTTGTTTCCGAGTCAGGGCGGCGCTTACCCCTTGGAGGCCTACCGGCTTGTGTTCGGGTTGCAGGCGGCACTCGTTTTGGTCGGCGCATGGGCGTATTTCGGCAGCCAGGAGAAGGGGTTAACGCGGTAGCTGGCCTGCGTTGAATTATGAACAGCCATGCTTTTTTGAGGGCAAATTAGGTCAGCGTCACTTGCGCTTTGTGCATTGCGGTGGCATATTTGTGCAGCGCGGTAGGCGGTCCTTCGGATCGCCCTCCCGCCGCCCTCCTTGGGCGTTTCCTCCCTAGACTTAGGCCGCCGACATGTTCGGCGGCCTCTTTCTTTTCAGCAGAGCTATTCGGCCGCGGCGCGGTACGGCCGCAGTTCCTCGACAGGGATGGCGGCCAAGCGGTCGGCGAGCGCCTGAAGGTGGGAGGCGAGGCGGGAAAAATCGGCGGAGCGCTCGAAGCGCCGCTCGTCCATGTACAGGCCGCGATTGATCTCGAGCTGGATCGTATGCAGCCCGGCGGCGGGATTGCCGTAATGCTCGGTGATGAAGCCGCCGGCATAGGGCTTGTTGCGGCTCACGGCGTAGCCGAAGCCGCGCAGCGTGCCCTCGACGGTTTCCGAAACCGCCGGCACGCAGCTGGTGCCATAGCGGTCGCCCAGCACCACGTCGGCGCGCGGTCGCTCGTCCCTGCCGGCTCCGGTGGTCGATGGCATGGAGTGGCAATCGACCAGGATCGCCGCGCCGAAATCGCGGTGCACCTTGGTGAATAGCCGCCGCAGCGCGCGATGATAGGGCTTGTACAGGCTCTCGATGCGGCGCAGCGCGTCGTTCACGGAAATTCGCCGGTCGTAGATCTCCTGCGCGTCGCCGACCACGCGCGCGACGGTGCCGAGCCCGCCGGCGACCCGCATCGAGCGGGTGTTGGCGAACGAGGGCAGGCGGCCCTCGAACATGCGCGGGTCAAGTTCGTAGGGCTCGCGGTTGACATCGACGTAGCAGCGCGGGAAGTGCGCCCGCATCATGGGATAGCCGCGCTCGACCACCCCGAGGATCAGGTCGTCGACGAAACAATCTTCCGAACGGCGCAAGGTCGGAAGATCGAGCCGGGAGGAACTCAGAAAAGCGCGAGGATAGATGTTGCCGGAGTGCGGCGAGTTGAAAAGCAGCGGCCCGCGGCGCTCGGCCGGCTCGATAACCTCAAACGGCGGATCGAGCTCGTCTTGCTGTTGGCTCATTGAGCGGGTGTTCTCGGAATGCGGATTACACGAGGCGGTCCGGGTCCTTAGCCGGTCATAGCGTGCATTGTCCACGCCGCGCCGGGCGCTGCCAAGAGGCACTTTCATCGGTTGTTTACCAGCCTGGCGGCATGGCTAGGGATGGCGAAAATCGAGGCCGAATATGCAGTATCGGGGGCACCGCTTGCTCTCGGACGGTCAGAATGGCCAAAATCCGGCGGTTTGTAACGAGACGTTAGCGTCGGGCCGCTATGGGTTTGGGTTCAGGGGTTGGCGGGTCAATGGCACAGAACGATCAGACGGCGAAGATTCTTCTCGCGGAAGACGACACCGACATGCGGCGCTTTCTCGTTAAGGCGCTGCAGAACGCCGGCTTTGAAGTCATTTCCTACGACAACGGGATGTCTGCCTATCAACGGCTGCGCGAGGAGCCGTTCCAACTCCTGCTGACCGATATCGTGATGCCGGAAATGGACGGCATCGAACTGGCGCGCCGGGCTGCCGAGCTCGATCCGGACATCAAGATCATGTTCATCACCGGCTTTGCGGCGGTAGCGCTCAATGCGGATTCCGCCGCGCCGAAGCACGCCAAGGTGCTATCGAAGCCGATCCATCTGCGCGACCTCGTCAACGAGGTGCAGAAGATGCTGGCGGTGGCAGCGTAAGTGCCGACCACGGCCCGGCTTGCCTCGCCACAACCCAGCCGATATTAGAACCCCGACGATGGGGTGCGTAGCTCAGCGGTAGAGCACTACCTCGACACGGTAGGGGTCACAGGTTCAATCCCTGTCGCACCCACCATCGTTGTCTTCGCGACTTGGGATTCGGTGTCGCCGTTAGGGTTAAAAGCCCATTGGTTTCTGCGGCTTCGTCATAGAAACCATATCTCGACATCGTCCGAAATTTACGTTGTTTTCAATGTCCCGCCCGCGCGCTTTCCGGTAGCAATTTGTTAATCACGCGGAGCGGGAAACACCGATGCTGAAGACGACCCTGGGCGCTGTTGCGTTTCTGATGGGCTTGATTCCGCAGGCTGGCGCGCAGCAGTGGGGGGCTGGCGCTCCGGCTTCCTCAACGGTGATCGTGCCACCCCGCGCCGAGGCATCCGCAGATCCGCGCCGGGCGGTCCCTCGCGAGAATACCGGGCCGCAAGCAGCGGTCGAGCCGATCATCACTGTTGGTCACATCGCTCGCCTGCGCGCGATCCTGAAGCTGACGCCGGCCCAACAGGCCCATTGGGCGCCAGTTGAGGTGGCCTTGAGTGAACTGGCGCGCCAGCAGGCGCGAGGCGCTACGGTGAGTGCGACGACGATGCACCTTCGCAGGATTAAGGCGATCGCGATGCCACTGATTGTGAGTCTCGATGACAACCAGAAGCGCGATGCGATCGCGTTCGGCCGCAACATGGGCTTGCAGCAGCTGGTTACCGCGTTCTGATCGCGCCGCAGCGCTCTTTGGCATCAAAAAGAAAACGGGCCGAGATTGCTCCCGGCCCATTGATATTTTCAGACGATGCGCTGGCTAGAATCGATAGTTAAACCCGGTTCGGACCAGATTGCCCTTGAACTTAACTTCGACCTCGGAACCGCAGGTCAGGATGCCGCAGGTCATCCGGTCCAGTTCGAAGTAGAGGTATTCGGCTTTCACCGACCACGCGCCGAACATCGCGTATTCGACACCGGCGCCAGCGGTCCAGCCGAACTGGATCTCTGTCTCGGTGGTGCCGAACACCAGGCTGGCAGTGCTCATGCTTCCGTAGGCCAAGCCCGCGGTGATGTACGGCAGCGCTTTGCCGACGGCGTATCCCAGCCGGCCGCGCAGGGTCCCGAAATAGCGCAGTTGGATCTCGCAGGCGAAACAGGGCGGCGCGCCCCAGTTGGTCGTCTTCATCCAAGCCGCGTCAATATCGGTTTCGACGCCATAAACAACGGAGCCGGACTGCGCGTTGTAGCCGAAGGTTAGGCCTGCCATCCCGTTCTGGGCGTTGATGGTGCTCTCGAAGAACGAGAATTCGCTGAGCGTGGCGCGGCCCCAGCTATAGCCGCCGTTGATGCCGGCGTAGAATCCGCTGCCCCCCGGTGAAGGCGCGGCTGGAGGCGCCTTGGCGATCGGCTTGGCTTTGAGAACCACTTTCTTTTTCGGGGTGGCGGAATTGGCTTCGGAACCCAAGCCCGCACACGCCACCGCGCACAGCAGCAGCATGGCAATACGGCGCATTTTGTTGTTCCTTCCCAGACTTGTTCGATGAACGTGGGTAAGAAACAACACATTGATTCGCAGTGATTATCGGGGTGTTATCCCCATTATTTCCTCAAGCTAAGCAGAGGATTTTCCACAGGGTTACTCACAGTCCAGCAGGCGCGCGGATTTCGCGGCGCGGCCGCATCGCGCCGGATCAACGGCAATACGATTGAAAACGTCGGGCTTCGACTGCGAGGGCTTACTTACTTCGCGCCGCGGCTGAGATTGATCGAAACCGCGGAGATCTCGCTACCCGGGGACTGGATCGAGATCGATTGCTGGTTGCTTTGGGTGCTCACGGCCAGCATCGCCGAGAAGATCGGGCTGCTGGCGCGCAGATTGATCTGATTGCCCTTGGAGGTTCCGGAGATGGTCCCAATCGCGCCGCGGCTCACTTCGGTCCATGTTCCCGAAATCGCGCCGTCGCTATGGGTCACCGCGCTCTGCAGTTCGAATTTGTAGCTGTCACCGGCGCAACGAAGCTCCAGTTGCAGATCCGCGCCGGTCTCGGCGACCCGGTAAACCGCGCGACAACGAATTTTCTCTTTCGCCCCGGTGTTCAGGCTGATTGTGCCTGGGCCGGCCCAGGACCCGGACAGGGCCGTGAAAGGACCGGCCCGTTGCGCTTCGCTGGCTGAAGCGAACAGCAAGATAGCGGCTGCTGCGCCGATCAGCGCGCGAGCCGGAGGGTTTTTCGATGACTGGCTCATGAATGTCTTGTTGCCCGATAATGAAATTGGAACCTGTGTGAGTCGGCCTGGGGAAGCAACGCGGTTCTGATGGCCTAAGGCAAATCCACCTCGCCCGTGACGTTTCAGACACTGGCGAATTTCCATATAGGCCTGAAAAACCGCGGTTCAACGCTGCCAGCAACCCGAGGAAGCCGGTATTTGTTCCCGTATTCGGGTTAAATGCCGGGGTTCTCTCGCCGGGACTGCTATTTTGCCATGGCGTTGGCCGCCACCTCTTGTTCGATGCGCTCGTAGATTTCATAGGCGAGGGGGTTCCGCATCTCCTCGGCGATATGACCGACCAGGCCGACCGCACGGCCGATGATCGCGACGCCACGGCAAATGCGCCAGGGAAAGCCAAGCTCGCTCAGAACCGCGCCGATCGCGCCTGTGGCGTTGATCGGCAGGTTGCGGTTGAGGCGCTTTTCCGCCGTCGTACAAATTGCTTCAAGCAGCGCGATGTAGCGGCCGCGATAGCCATTTTTCTCCGCGATCGCGAACAGTACTGGTGTGCGCGGGTCGATCGGCTTGTGCAACGGATGGCCGATGCCGGGAATCGGCGCTTTGCGCGTCGCGTAGTCCTCGACGATGTCCTGCGCGATGGCGTTGACGTCGGCACCGGCATCCTTGCCGTCCAGCGCGCTCTGCAGGATACGCGCGATCTGCTCGGAGCCGCCTGCGAACGTGTTGCCGACGCCGAGCAGGCCCGCGGCGACGGACGCCTGCATCGCCTCGGGCGAGCAGATGCTGATCAGCCGCGACGCGATCGCTTGCGGCGTCATGCCATGTTCGACCAGCGTGACGAGAAGAGCATTGAAGACTTCTGCCTCGCGCGGATTGGGCATGCGGCCGGTGATTTCGAGAAATGCCATGCCGCCGAGATCGATCTTGCCAAGCAGTTGGTTCGGCAGGTCATAGCCGCGGACGGTGATCTTGTCGGGAGTGCTGAAGCCCATCTCGGAGCGCAGCGGCTTTCGTTCTTTCATGGCTCATCCCTTAAAGCGCGGACACCTTGGGCATCACCTCGCGCGAAAACAGCCGTAGAGAGCGTTCCGCAACATCGAGCGGCATGTCTGCGGGCGTGAAATGCAGCGAGATGCTGTCCAGCCCACCAACCTTGTCGTTGAAGGACCGGATCATCTCGATGATGTCGGACGGCGTGCCGATGAAAGCGCTCCCCTTGGTGACTTGCGCTTCTGCGCTGTCGTTGAGCACGTGCGCCATCAGCTTGTCGTAGCCGGGGTAGTCCTTGGTGCTGGCGCCGGAGAGCCAGTCCTTCGCTGCGTCGGCGAGCCCGCGCAGATGGCCGTTGCAGGGGCCGAGTCCGGTCGCCATAGCCTCGTCGCGGGTCGGTGCGCAGCACATGAAAAAAGTGTTCATCACGTGCCCCTTGCCCGGATGGCCGGCGGAGCGCCACGCGTCGCGATACGCGCCCAGCAGCGTGCGCATCCGCTCGGGCTCAAGCGGGATGCCCATGATGCGGCATCCCATCGTGCCGGCGAACTCGAAGCTTTCCGGTGTTGCCGTCGCGGCGATCCAGAGCGGCGGATGCGGTTGCTGGGTGGGTCGCGGCAACGAAGTCACATTCTTGAAGCTGTGGAATTCGCCTTGCGACGAGACGCTCTCCCCCTTGAGCAGCATGGTGATCTGCGCGAGCCCTTCGGTGAAGCGGCGGCGGCTCTCGTCGAGGCTGATGCCGAACTGCGCGAATTCATGGGGCAGGAACGCCCGGGCGAAGCCGACTTCCAGCCTTCCGGCGCTGATGCCATCCAGCATTCCGATCTCGCCCGCGAGTTTCAGCGGGCTGTTGAAGGCCGGCAGCACCGCGCCGGTGATGAGCCTGGTGTTTTTGGTGCGAGCTGCGGCGGCGGCGAGGAACAGAAGCGGATTGGGGCTGTACCCGCCATAGCGGTGGAAATAATGCTCAACCTGCCTGATATGCGTATAGCCCAGTTCGTCTGTCAGGCTGCACAGGTGCATCGCCTCGCGGAAATAGCGCTCGGCTGATTTTTCGGCGGGGCCGACGCACGGAAAGAAGTTCAACCCAAACTGCACAGCGCTCACTCCCGGTAACAATCCAGCAGAACCTTCAATCGCGCGCAATGCGCCGGCCGAACAGGGCAATCGCCCCGATCGGCAACACGAAGCCGATCACCACAACAGTGATCAGCAGCGGACCTAGCGCGTCATAGTGGCCACGGTCGACCACGAAAATCTCGTTGAGATACTTGGTCTGCAACTGGCCCGCGACGAGAGCCAAATTCATCATCGAGGCCATCAGCGCAAACCAGGTCGCGCGGTGTCCGGCCGGGGCGTAGTACGCCACCAGGGTGAGCAGCGGAATCATGCTCAATTGCACGAAGGGCGAGGCCGTCGCGGCATCGACAATGGCGATGGTGCGCGCGCCAAATCCCAGGTTTGCCTCGGTCCATTCGTGCAGGCCGTAGATCAATCCCACGTTCGGCAACGATAGCAGCGTACCTGCGACCGCGATCCAGAACAGCACCGAGGTCACCGAATATTCCGTCAGCTGCTTGCTGAACATCCACATCGCGGCGATGGCGATCACCGCGCCGGTCTGCCGCAGGATTCCATAGAACGCGGCATCGAACTTGAGTACGTCGAGCGTCCACCAGAAATAGGCGTCGCCGACCGACGGCGTGGCCCGAAACATGAAAATGATGACAGTGGTGAAAAAGATCGCGCGGCGGCTCTCTTGTGAGATGTCCTTTGTCACCAGGAACAGCATGGTGCAGACCACTGCCATCGAAAGGCAGAAGATCACCTCCTGCGCGTAGGGCACGCCGCCGACGCCAAGCACGATCACCAGAGCACCATAGGCGATGCCGCCGCCGAGGATGCGCCAATCGGGCGCCCGCCGCTCGACAGCATTGTGATTGCGCAGAAACACGCCGGTGACCGAGATCGCCGGAATGACGAGGCCAATGAAGAACACTGTTTCGCGCGAGAAGATGCTGGCCAGCCATCCTGACAGCCCCGCGACCGCCAGAATGCCGAGCGAGACCGCGATGCGGCCCAGCACCTGCACCATGCCGAGATCGGCGCGTATGTCGTGATCGGCGCGGTGATTGCCGGCCTCATCGACACGAGACACCACCTCGGTCGACATGGCGTCCGCGACCACATCCTGAATGACCATGCCGATCACGATCAGCATGGTGCCGGCCAAGTAGAAGTTATTGGGCGTGAAGAACGTCAGCCAGCCGCCGGCGGCACCGGCCAGCATGATCATCCCGCTCGCCATGAGTGTCGCGCCGATCAGCACGTAAGCGGTACGCTGGGAGCCGAAAATCGGCGTGCTGTCGACCAGTTCGCCGAACACCATCTTGATGGTCCACGGCAGGCTCAGCCAGACAGTAATGGCCGCAAGTTGCGCCGGCGTCAGGGTCAGTGCCTCTTTGATCCAGAGGTCGCGGGAAACGTCGAGCAGCCCAAGCGCGCCGTACGCGAAATAGATCATCACCACCGGCACGTAGCTTCGACGGAACGCCAGGATCGGCCGCAGCAGGCTGTCCACCCACGCGGGGCGCGCGCTGATCACCGGGGCAGGGTGCGACGTTGCGGGCTGGGACGAATCGCTCATCACAGGCAGCGTATCGTGCGGCCGTCAGTTCCAGAACTGCTTCGTCGCGATCCGGGCGCCGTCCGCCATGGCCTTGAGCTTGGCAAACACCACATCCGGATCGACCGCGGCCTGGCCGACCCACGTGCCGTAGCCGCAGTCGGAGCCTGCGATCACGTTCTCGCGGCCGACCAGCTTGGCGTAGCGGCCGATGCGCTGCGCGATGACCTCCGGATGCTCGATGAAGTTCGACTTCAACTCGATCACGCCAGGGATCAGCATCTTGCCGGCGGGAAGCTTGACCGTCTCGAACACGGCCCACTCGTGATTGTGCCGGGGGTTGGCGCCCTCCAGCGAAATCGCGTTCGGCTTTGCTGCAAACACGATATCGATGATGTCGGCGAGCGGCACGTCATGATGATGCGGGCCTTCGTAGTTGCCCCAACACAGGTGCATGCGGAGCTGCTCGGCGGGAACATTCTTCACCGCGTAATTGAGCGCCTCGATGTGCAGCGTGATGCGCTTGCGGAATTCCTTGAGGTCGAGATCGGCGTATTGGATGTGGCGGCCCATGCCGAGATCGGGACAATCGAATTGCAGCACGAAGCCGGCCTTGGCCACGGTTTCGTATTCGTCGCGCATCGCGTCGGCGATGGCGTAGATGTAGGTCTCGAAATCCTTGTAATGGTCGTTGCGAAAGAACAGCGACACCACGCCGGGCGACGCGGCGCTCATGAAGCCTTCGCTGTGCTTCACCTGCGCCAGCGCTGCTTTCAGGTTGTCGACGTCCTCGCGCACCGCCTGCGGGTCGCGCACGCTGATCGGCGCATTGCAGGCAGGAGTCTTGCGGCGCGATCGTCCGGGATCGCCGAACACTTTCTTTGCCAGCGCCGGATATTCCGCGAGGTCTTGATAGACGAAAGTGTTTCCGGTGCCGCCAAAGCCGTTGAGGCGATCCTTGATATACGTCGCGTAGCTCGGTTTCGAGAGTTCGCCATCGTTGATCAGGTCGACCCCAGCCTCGGCCTGCCTCTTCACCACCTCGGCGACCGCCGCGCGCACGCGCTTGGCCAACGCCTGTGGGTCCACCGGCACGCCTTCCTCCTTGGCGTACATCATGCGGATCAGGTCTTCGGGCCGCGGCAAACTCCCGGTGTGCGTGGTCAGAAAGCGATCGGTGCTGCGTTTCATCATTGTCCTCCCGGGCTCACTGTAGTGCAGCCCACGCGCAGCATGAAAGGGTGGGCGCGCTCGCCTCAACCAGGCTTTGGCAAAGCCGGGGCAAGATGTTGGGTGGGCAAACTTAGGATCAGCTCTGATGCGCCGGTCCAGAAAATCTGCACGCCGATGCAGAACAGGATGAAGGCGGACAGCCGCACCGCGATTTCCGTACCGTTGTGGCCGAGCATGCGTTCGGCACGTTCGGCATAGGCGAAGCAAACGTAGATGCTGGCCGCGATCGCGACGGCGGCGAGCAGGATCATCGCCACGAAGAACGATTCCTCCATCACGCTCGACGATGCCGTTCGCGAGAAGCCGAGGCTGATCATCACCGCGATGGTGCCGGGGCCGGTCGTGAGCGGCAGCGTCAGCGGATAGAACGCCAGGCTCTTGTAGTCCGCCTTTTCCAGCTTCTCCGGCGCCTCGTCCTCTTTCTGGCTGCCTTGGCTGAGCAGCCTCCAGCCGGTGGCGGCAACGATGATGCCGCCGGCGACGCGGATGATGGGCACCGAGATGCCGTAGAGGTTGAGCACAAACGTGCCGACCAGCAGCGAGCCGGCCATAACAAAGAAGGCATTGATTGCGACACGGCGCGCCAGGAAGCGGCGCGTTTCGGCAGAGGCGCGCCGGGTCAGGCTCAGGAACACCAGCGCGGAGCCTGGCGGGTTCACCACCGGGAAAATCGCGGCCAGGACGATGAGGAAGGTCTGGAAATGCGGGAACATGGCTTGAGGAGGCGCCGGGAGGAATGGAGTTGGGCCAGAATATCGCATGTTCAGCCGGGGATTGGCCGGTTTGACAGGCCGGGCGGGGCTCCTTATGAACCTGTAACCCTTGCAAACCCCCGATCTCTGCGAGCCGTCATGAAAGTCCGTAACTCATTGAAATCATTGCGCGGTCGCCACCGCGACAACAAGATCGTCCGGCGCAAGGGCCGCGTTTACGTGATCAACAAGACGCAGCCGCGCTTCAAGGCCCGTCAGGGTTGAGCGCGCCGCGCCGCAACCGACAGCACCCCGGACGATCGATCGTCTTGCCGTCGTCGGCCGGAGCTTTACACTTCGTCCGCATGAGCATCCAATTCCTCGGCGCACTTCTGGTCGTGTTCTTGTCTGCCGGCTTTTCCGCCGCGCAGACGGTGGAGCCGCCCACCCCGCGCGGCACCCCCTCGGTCGAGCCGCCGCAGCCGCCGGCCGACCTGCCGCGCGCGCAGCGCGGCGACCAGGTGCGCGGCCTCGACTTCCTGTTCGAGGCGCTCAAGGTCGCGCCCGACGCCGACAGCGCCAAGCACATCGAGAACCGCATCTGGGCGCTGTGGATCGCGTCCGGCAGCGACACCGCGACCCTGCTGATGACCCGCGTCAAGACCGCGATGGACGGCAAGGACCCCGCGCTCGCGATCAAGCTGCTCAACTCCATCATCGAGCTACGCCCCGATTACGTCGAAGCCTGGAACCGCCGCGCCACGCTCTACTACATGCAGAAGGACTACACGCGCTCGATGGCCGACATCCGCCAGGTGCTGGCGCTGGAGCCGCGCCACTTCGGCGCGATCTCCGGGCTCGGCATGATCCTGCAGGAGTTCGGCGACGACAAGCGCGCGCTCGATGCATTCCGCCGCGCCGTGCAGGTCCACCCGCACCTGCAGAAGATCCCCGACCTGATCAAGACGCTGACCGAGAAGGTCGAAGGCCGCGCGATCTGACCGCGCCGAACGCGGCGCGATCTTCCGCCGATATCGGAAACCGTTGTAAGGCGTATCCGCGCTGCGCATCATCCTCACAATCGTCGCGTCGCTGGTGGCGCTGCTCGGTGCGCTGGCCGTCATCACGGCGCTGGGCGTTGCCGCGATCGAACGCGCCAACCCGCCGCAAGGGCGGTTGGTCGAGGTCGAGGGCGGGCGGCTGCATCTCCTCGAGCTGGGTTCGCCGGACGCGCCGCCGGTGGTGCTGCTGCATGGCGCCAGCGGCAATCTCCGTGATATGCAACTGGCGCTCGGCGACCGGCTCGCCGCACGCCATCGTGTCATCTTGATCGACCGCCCCGGTCATGGCTGGAGCGGACGACCGGGCGGCAGCGATGACGCCTCGCCCGCGCGGCAAGCCAAGCTCATTCACCAAGCACTCAAGACGGTTGGCATCGGGCGCGCCGTCGTCGTCGGCCATTCATGGTCCGGCGCGCTGGCCACCGCCTATGCACTAGACCATCCCCAGGATGTGGCCGGGCTGGTGCTGTTGGCGCCGGTGACGCATCCGTGGCAGGGCCACACCTACTGGCTGGACAACCTCATTACCACGCCCGTCATCGGCCCGCTGTTCGTGCACACCCTGGCGTATCCGCTCGGCAAGTTTCTGATCGGGACGGGCATCTCGAACGCGTTCGATCCGCAACAGCCGCCGCCCGACTATCTGGCGCGCGCCGGCGCAGAGATGATCCTGCGGCCGAAGGAGCTGACGGCGAACGCGCAGGATGTCATGCAACTCAAGGCGTTCGTCACCGCACAGGCTCCGCGATACACTGGCCTGCAGATGCCGACAGTCGTCGTGTTCGGGAGCGCCGACGAAATCGTGTCACCGGGAATTCACGCGCGACCGATCGCCAGGCAACTGCCGCGAGGGCGGCTGATCGAACTTTCCGGCGTCGGGCACATGGTGCATTTCGCGGGCGCGGATCGCATCGTCGAAGCCATCGAGGAACTCGTGGCAGATATGCGGCCCGGCCGCTAGGAGCTGGAGCCGCTGCGACCGCGCGGCGGGTACGGATTCTCGCGGCAGAATAAAACGCCGCTCTCAGAATTCCTCGAGCAGGCGTCCGAGGCCGGGGATCTGGTCCATGATCTTGTTCTGGCGCAGCGCGTGCCAATACGTCGCCGTGTTGATCGCGACCACCGGCTTGCCGAGCCACATCTCCGCGGCGGCGGCGAGGCGGACCATGCTGAGGTTGGTGCCGACCTGCACGATCGCATCGACGTCGCGGCCGTTGCCGTTGAGCTCGATCAGCTTCTCGCGCAGCACATCGGGTGGCACCTCGGCGATCGCGGTCCAGCTCTTGCACTCGAGATAGATGTCGCGCACCACCTCGAAGCCCGAGTCGGTGAAATAGCGGGCGACCTGTTCGTTGGCCACGGGATAGTACGGCGACAGGATCGCGATCCGCTTCACTCCGCCATAGGTCTTGAGCGCTGCGGTGCAGGAGTGCGATCCGATGCTGATTTTGACGCCGGATTCTTTCTCCACGCTGGCCTGGAACGCGTCGGCGCCCGCCGCGCCGCCATAGAATGTCACCGCGGACATTCCCATCACGAGATAATCGGGCGCGCATGTCATCACGCTGCGAACCGCTTCCAGCGTGTTCTGGCCGATCAATTGTGTGCCGGCCATGAAGGTCTCGTTGCTCACCGCCTGGGCATTGGGCGTAAAAATCCGGCTGTAATGGTTGGTCACGCCGGGCGGCCGCATCATCTCAAAATCCGGCTGCACGATCGTGTTGGTGGAAGGTCCGAGGACGCCGAACTTCCGCCGCCAGCCAAGAACGTCTCTCACGGCTTCGATCCCTTTCCACTTTGAGGAACGGCTATTTCATGGCACGTCATGATGCGCGAGAGAAGGTTGGTTTTTCGCATGTCCGGTAGCAGCGACCGTATCATCGTCGTCGGAGCCGGCCCGGTCGGGCTCACCGCGGCGCTCGCCCTGGCGCGCCGCGGCATTCCGACCGTCCTGCTCGCTGCCGAGCAGGACCTCATCATGGAGTTGCGGGGCTCGACATTCCATCCGCCCACACTGGACCTGCTCGACGAATTCGAAATCGTGCCGCGCATGATCGAGGTCGGACTGAAGGCTCCGACCTGGCAGTTCCGCGACCGGGAAACAGGTCCGGTCGCGACCTTCGATCTGTCGCACCTGGCCGGCGACACCGGCCATCCGTATCGCGTCCAGTGCGAGCAATGGAAGCTGATGCAATTCCTCGTGGAGGAATTGCGCCGCATTCCGGGAAGCGACATCCGCTTCGGCCACAGGGTGAGTTCGGTCGAGCAGGGCGAGGATGGGGTCACGGTGACCGCCGACACGGCATCCGGCCCGGTTTCGGTGGAAGGGCGTTATGTCATCGCGGCGGACGGCGCGCACAGCACGGTGCGCCGCGTGCTCGGCGTCGAGTTCGAAGGCTTCACCTACGCCGAGCTGTTCCTGATCGCCTCGACCGATTTTCCGTTCGAGGACACGCTCACCGACATCGCCTACGTCAACTACATCGCGGACCCCAACGAATGGCTGGTTCTGCTGCGGGTGCCGGGGCTGTGGCGGGTGCTGGTGCCGGCGGCGGAGAACGCCGACCGCGACCGGTTGCTGTCCGACGAAACGCTGCAGGACGTGCTGCAGCGCGTGGTGCGCCGGCCGCAGCCCTACAAGATCGCGCACCGTTCGCTCTATCACGTGCATCAGAAGGTCGCGAAAAGCTTCCATCATGGCCGGGTCCTGCTGGCAGGCGACGCCGCCCACATCAACAATCCGCTGGGCGGCATGGGCATGAACGGCGGCATCCAGGACGCCTTCAATCTGGCGGACAAGTTCGCAAAAATCTGGGCGGGTGCCGACGATCGCCTGCTCGACCGCTACGACCGGCAGCGGCGAACCGTTGCGGTGGAGGCGGTGCAGCAGCAGACCCACCGCAACCAGCAGATGATCAGCGAGCGCGACCCGGCGGTGCGTCGCAACGCGCTCGAACTCGATGCGGGCCACGGCAGCGGACCCGGCGCTGGCGCGTGAGTACATGCTGCGGTCGTCGATGATCGCCAGCATGCGCCGCGCCGCCGAGATCGAGTGACGCTCAGTTCGGGACGCTGTAGCGCGTCTCCTGGTCCCAATACGCCGGAAACCCCACGATGCCCTGCAATTCGGTGAAGCCGACGCTCGGCGGCTGCGGCGCCGTAGAACCCGGACGCAGCGCCGCGAGCGTTGCCTGCATGGCTGCGATGGACGACGAAAGCAGCATCACCGGATAGAGGGCGAGCTTGTAGCCGATCTGCTGCAACGTTGCGGGCGGCAGGACCGGCGTCTTGCCTCCCGGCACCAGGTTCGCCATGCAGGGCTTCTTCATCGTCTTGCAGAACTGGCGCATCTCGTCCTCGGTTTCCGGTGCCTCGAAAAAGATGATGTCGGCGCCTTCCGCCTCGAAGTCCTTGCAGCGCGCCAGAGCTTCATCGAAATTATGCACCGCGCGGGCGTCGGTGCGGGCCATCACGAGGATGTCCGACCCGGCGGCGGCCTCGACCGCAGCGCGGATTCTCATGCGCGCTTCATCGCGTGACACCACCTGTTTGCCGCGCGTGTGTCCGCACTTCTTGGGACTGACCTGGTCCTCGATCATCACGGCGCCGGCGCCAGCGCGGGCGTATTCGACGACCGTACGTTGGACGTTGAGGGCGTTGCCGTAGCCGGTGTCGCCGTCGCCGATCAGCGGGACCTTGCCGGCCGCGCTGCAGCAGTTGCGCAGGCTGTCCAGCATTTCCGTGAACGAAATGAGCCCGGTGTCCGGCAGGCCGAGGCGCGCGGCGGAGACCGCAAACCCGCTCATGAACGTGACCCGAAAGCCCGCGTCGGCGACGAGCTTCGCCGACAGCGCGTCGTAGCACCCGGGCATGATCTCCAGGTTCGGTTGAGCCAGGATTTCGCGCAGTCTCTGGGCCGGTGTCACAGTTGCTTCTCCATTCGCTCAAGTGCGGATCGTCCGAGGCGCAACGCCTCGGACGTTCCCCGGAGAATACAGAATAGCCGGACCGTTGGCGGCGCGTCCTATTGCGGAGGCGCGATCTTGGCGGCCTTGATCGCCTCCACGTAGGATTCGCGGTCTTTTTTGAACACCGCCTCGGTCTGCTCCTTGGTCAATCCACCCGGGTTGATACCGAGATTGGACAACCGTTCCGAAACCGCCTGCGACTTCGCGAAGGCGGCGATCTCGGCCCGCAGCGCCGTGACGATCGGCTCCGGCGTTCCGGCCGGAGCGAGGAACCCGTTCCAGGACGAGAACTCAAAGCCGGGCAGCGTATCCGCAACCGACGGGATACTCGGGGCTGCGGGGATCCGTTGCGCCGTGCCCACGGCGATCAGGCGGACCTTGTCGCTGTTGATGTGCGGCAGCAGCTCGGACGAGTTGCCGAAATAGAGATCGACCTGGCCGGACATCAGATCGGACACCGCCTGCGGGCCGCTCTTGGCCGGCACCATGACCAGATCGATGCCGGCGCGCGCGAACAGCAGCACGGGAGCGAGATGGCTGATGTTTTGCGTGCCTGCGACTGTGAAATTCAGCTTGCCGGGGTTGGCTTTGGCATAGGCGATGAACTCCGGAAGCGTGGTCGCGGGCAGCGACCGCTTGATGGCGAGCGTCTGGGTGCCGGTCCCCATGTTCGTAATGGGTATCAGCTTGGACGGATCGAAGTTGAGCTTCTGCAATTGAGGCGTCAGCGTGATCATCGAGGACGCCGCAAACAGCAGCGTGTAGCCGTCCGGCGCCGCGGCCGACACCAGCCCCGTGGCCAATGCCCCGCCGGCACTGGGCCGGTTCTCCACGACGAAGGGCTGTCCGAACTTGGTGGACAGATGTTGCGACGCGAGGCGCGCCATCATGTCGGTGTTGCCGCCGGCGCCGAAGGGAACCAGAACGGTGACTTGACGTGTCGGCCAATCCGCTGCGTGCACAGGCGCAACGAGCGCCATCAGCGCCGCGATGGCTGGCAACATCGAGCGCGGGCTCATTCGTCGGCGCATTGCATCCTCCAATTTCAGTATGGGGCCGAGCCTGCCGTGTCCCCAGGAAATGCACGTTTCGTGCCGCACGGTATAGCGAAACGCCCGTTTGATGAAGGATGACGAATTGATGCAGCGATTGATGCGGCTCTTGCGGTCGCGGGCCTGGGTCACCGCCGAAGTCACTCAATCCCCGTCGCCCACCGTATCCCCGCCGACGAACGCAATGCGGATCATGTTGGTGGCGCCCGGGGTGCCGAGCGGCAAGCCCGCGACGATGATCACGCGGCGGCCGGCCTTGGCAAAGCCGTCGCGGAAGGCCAGGCGGCAGGCGCGCTCGACCATGTCGTCCTGGTCGCGCGCGTCGTCCGCCACCACGCAATGCACGCCCCAGGCCACGGAAAGCTTCCGGGCGGCCGGGAGATTGGGCGAGATCGCCACGATCGGCACGTGCGGCCGCTCCCGCGCGACGCGAAGCGCCGTGGAGCCCGAGAACGTCCAGCAGATGATGGCGGAAAGGTCGAGCGTATCGGCGATCTGCCGCGCAGCGGCGGAAATTGCGTCGGCGCCGGTCGCCTCGGGCTCGGCGTGCTGCGCATGCATGATGGTGCGGTAGCCGTCTTCGCTCTCCACCTCCTCGGCGATGCGGTTCATGGTCGAGACCGCCTCGACCGGGAACTGGCCGGCGGCGGATTCCGCCGACAGCATGATTGCGTCGGCGCCGTCGAAGATCGCGGTGGCGACGTCGGAGACTTCGGCGCGGGTCGGCACCGGACTCGAAATCATCGATTCCAGCATCTGGGTCGCGACCACGACGGGCTTGCCGGCGCGCCGCGCGGCGCGGGTGAGCTGCTTCTGGATGCCGGGCACCTTCTCCAGCGGCATTTCCACGCCGAGGTCGCCGCGCGCCACCATGATCGCGTCGGTGACGTCCATGATGTCGTCGAGCCGGTGCACGGCGGCAGGCTTCTCGATCTTGGCCATCACCGCCGCGCGGCCGCGGCAGATCTTCTTGGCTTCAGCGATGTCCTCCGGGCGCTGGATGAACGACAGCCCGACCCAGTCGATGCCGGCGTCGAGCGCGGCATCGAGATCGGAGCGGTCCTTCGGGGTGAGGGCGGAGAACGGGATCAAGGTGTCGGGCAGGCTGACGCCCTTGCGATCCGACAGCTTGCCGCCGACCTCGACGTTGGTGACGATTTTTTCGCGGCTCGCCTCCGTGACCACCAGCCTGATCTTGCCGTCGTCGAGCAGCAGCCGGTGGCCGGTCTCGATGCCGGCGAAGATCTCGGGATGCGGAAGCTGCACGCGATTGACGTCGCCAGGCTGAGCATCCTGGTCGAACGCGAAGCTCGCGCCGTTGTCGAGCATCGCCGGGCCGTTGGCGA
Organism: uncultured Alphaproteobacteria bacterium; assembly: GCA_963711955.1. Taxonomy (GTDB): domain Bacteria; phylum Pseudomonadota; class Alphaproteobacteria; order Rhizobiales; family Xanthobacteraceae; genus Z2-YC6860. Next base: position 274,428 of record CAVQGC010000014.1, read on the forward strand.
ATGCACCGACGCGCAGTTTTGGTCCTTGCAGGTCGCACAGGATGCCGATCGGACGCGCGTGCAGCTTCTCCACGGCGCGGATCGCGGCGACCAGTTCGCGCATGCGCTCGTGCGAGGAGTGACTCATGTTGATGCGGAACGTGTCGGCGCCGGCTTCGAACAGCTTGCCGATCATCTCGGGATTTCCCGAAGCCGGGCCCAGCGTGGCGACGATCTTGGTTCTGCGCAGTCGCCTCATCGGGGCGGGCTTCCAGGCAATTGCGACGGGCCTTGCCGTCCGGGCGTGGGCAGCAGGCCCGGCGTGAACGGCCGCTGCGGGCTGGTTTCGCCGGCCTCGGTGAGCTGCACTGTCCAGGCGCGCTGCTCGCCGGTGTCGACCTCGAAGAATCCGGTGCGGTCATAGCCGCGCGCCAGGCAATCCTCGGTGCCTTTGATGGTGAATTCTTTTTCCCTGGAGCACATGAAGGCCTGGCCCGCCCATTCGCCGCCGCGGTCGTAGTCGATCGCGTAGATGTAATAGTAGCGCGCGATCAGCTGGCCCTTGAGCAGCGTCTCGCAGCTTCGCGCCGACAGGTTCCACCAGCCCTCGGTGGCCCAGTTGCCCTCGGCGTCCTTGTAGCCGACCGCGACGCCCACGCGGCTGCCGGAATTGTTGCAGATGTGGAAATCCGCGAGCGCGGGCGTGGGCGACAGCAGGATCGCCGCAGCGAACAGAACGCGCCGAACGGATTTGAGAACGGTCGAAATCCACGGTGCGAAGCCTCTTTGGGTGGGTATCGCGTGAAGACTTACGGCCTGTCAACGACGATCGCCCGGAAGTCGTTCACGTTGGTGCAGGTCGGTCCGGTCATCACCAGATCGTCAATTCGCTGGAAAAAGCCGGTGGAATCATTTTCGGCAAGAAACTGGGCCGGATCGAGGCCGAGAGCCTTGGCGCGCGGCAGCGTTCCGGCATCGATCACGGCGCCGGCCGGGTCTGAGGCCGAGCCGCCGCCGCCGTCGGTGCCGTCGGTGTCGGCGGCAAGCGCCGCGATCCCTGCGGCCTCCTTGAGCGCCAGCGCGAGCGCCAGCGCATATTCCTGGTTCGGGCCGCCACGGCCCTTGCCGCGGATCGTGACGGTGAGCTCGCCGCCCGACAGCATGACCGCGCGGCGGCCTTCCCGTTGCAGCGCGATCGCGCGCGATGCGTGATCGGCAGCGACCGCGCGCGCCTCGCCCTCGATGCGGTCGCCCAGCATGATGCACTCGTAGCCCGCCGCGCGCACGGCGGCTGCGGCGGCGTGGAACGCATCGGCGGGCCGCGCGATCAGCCTGTACTCGGTCGAACCGAACGCCGGATGACTGGGCTTCGGGGATTCATTGGCGGGCTCGTTGAGCGCGCGTTGCACGGCAGGCGGCACGTCGAGCTTGTAGCGCGCCAGCACGGCGCGCGCGTCGGCGAGCGTTGAGGGATCGGGCACCGTCGGACCCGAGCCGATCACCGCAGGGTCGTCGCCCGGCACGTCGGAGATCGCCAGCGTAACCACGTGCGCGGGCTGCGCGCGCAGAGCAAGCCGTCCACCCTTGATGCGCGAGAGATGCTTTCGCACCGTATTCATCTCGCCGATGTTGGCGCCTGAGCGCAGCAGCGCGCGAGTCACGGCTTGCTTGTCGGCGAACGTGATGCCGTCGGCGGGTGCGATCCAGTTCGCCGACGCGCCGCCCGACATCAGCACCAGCACCAGATCGTCCGCAGTCGCCGTGTCGGCGATCTCGAGCACGCGCTCCGCCGCGGCAAGGCCCGCCGCGTCCGGCACCGGATGGCCGGCCTCGATCATTTCGATCCGGCGGGTCGGCCTCGCGTAGCCGTGGCGGGTCGACCGCAATCCCGGCGAGCGCGACCAGCGGGGAGTTTCATCTCGTCGAGGTAATGCCGCTCGGCCACCTCGGTCATGGAGCCCGCGGCCTTGCCGGCGGCGAGAATGATGAGGCGGCCTTTGGCGGGCGGCGGCGGCAGGTGCCCGGGCAGGCAGCGGCCCGGGTGCGCGGCCTCGACCGCGGTGCGGAACAGGCCGTCCAGCAAGGTCAGGGCGGGGGTGCGGTAAGCCTGGGCCGTTGGCATCCCTGGATTATTCCATGCCTTCCCAAGATCGTCCCAAACCCGGTGAGACCCATGTGGAACGCCAAATTATCGCGCGTCGCCGACTGCCATGCCACGCCGGATCGTGCTTATAATGGCTCCAAACAAAGATTGATCGGGGAGGCCTGGCCGGGCGACGGCCGTTTCAATCGCACACGAACAACGCGCCATGTCGCCCGTTCATGACGGGCGGGTGCGTCAACCAACCAACAAATCCAGGGAGGGAACGCTTATGGCGGTCTCATTTACGATCAACGGCCATGCGGCCAACGTCGATGCTGCCGACGACACGCCACTGCTTTGGGTGGTGCGCGAGAACCTGAAATTGACCGGCACCAAGTTCGGCTGCGGCTCCGGACTGTGCGGCGCCTGCACCGTCCATGTCGACGGCAAGGCGATGCGCTCGTGCCAGACCAGCCTGAAGGACGTCACAGGCAAGAAGGTGACGACCATCGAAGGGCTTTCAGCCAACAATTCGCATCCGCTGCAGAAGGCGTGGATCGCCGAGCAGGTGCCGCAGTGCGGCTACTGCCAGTCCGGCCAGATCATGCAGGCGGCCGAGCTTCTCGCGAAAAACAAGAAGCCGAGCCGGCAGCAGATCGTCGAGCACATGGACGGCAACATCTGCCGCTGTGGCACCTATCCGCGCATCGTTCGCGCCATTCAACGCGCTGCCCGGGAGGCCTGAGCCATGAACAAGCACATCAAGCAAGGCTCGATCGACGTTTCCCGCCGCAGCTTCACCAAGGGCGCGGCCGGCGGCCTGACGTTCGCATTCGCGTTCTCGGGCGCAACGCTCGGGCGCCTCTCCGAAGTGTTTGCCTCGGAAGGCGCGAAGCTCAACGCCTACGTGACGATCGGCACCGACAACAGCATCACCATCCTGTGCCCGACCTCCGAGATGGGCCAGGGCGTGCTGACCGCGCTGCCGCTGATCGTGGCGGAAGAGCTCGACGCCGACTGGTCCAAGGTCCGGTGCGAGTTCGCGCCGGGCAATCCGAAGGTCTACGGCGGCGTCCACAAGATGTTCCCCGGCGCGCAGGTGACGCTCGCCAGCGTCTCGGTGCCGGCCTACTTCGTGCCGCTGCGGCAGGCGGGCGCGCAGGCCCGCAAGGTGCTGCTCGACGCGGTCGCCGCGGAGTGGAAGGTGCCGGTCGCGGAGCTGACGACCGACAAGAGCAAGGTCATCCACAAGAAGTCGAAGCGCAGCATCTCGTACGGCGACGTGGCGAAGTTCGCCAAGGTGCCGGCGGAGCTGCCGAAGATCGCCGACAGCGATCTCAAGAAGCGCAAGGACTTCAAGCTGATCGGCCGCAAGGACATCGGCCGCGTCGACGTGCCGTTCAAGGTGAACGGCAGCGCCAGGTATTCCATCGACGTGCAGGTGCCGGGCATGGTCTATGCCTCGCTGCTGCATTCGCCGATGGAGGGCGCCAAGGCCGCAAGCGTCAACACCGACGACGTGATGAAGATCAAGGGCGTCACGCGGCGTGATCCCGCTGCCGTTCGGCGTCGCCGTGGTCGGCGAGACGGTGCAGGCGACGCGGCTCGGCCGTCAGGCGCTCAAGGTGACAGTGGGATACGTCGGCGTCGGTGGCGGCGCCGTTCAATTCCGAAAAGGCCAAGGAGGAGTACGCCAAGAAGGCGGCGGATCCGAACGCCGCAGGCGATGGATGCGTTCAAGACCGGCGATGCCGACAAGGCGCTGGCCGGGGCCGCGACCAAGCTCGAGGCGGCGTACTGGTCCGAGCACACCTACCACGCCCAGATGGAGCCGATGAACGCCGTGGCCTCGGTCGCGGCGGACGGCCAGTCGGCGGAAATCTGGACCGGCGCGCAGGTGCAGCCGCTCGTCGCGGCGGTGGCGGCCGGCGTGCTCAAGACCACGCCGGACAAGATCAAGATCCACAACCAACTGCTCGGCGGCGGCTTCGGCCGGCGCATCTGGCCGGACGCTCCGGTGCAGGCGGTGGTGATCTCGAACATCGTCAAGAAGCCGGTGAAGCTGATGCTCACCCGCGAGGACGATCTGGCCGCGGCGCGTCCGCGGCCGATGACGCACCACGTCATGAAGGCGGGGCTCGACGACAAGAAGAACCTGGTGAGCTGGCATCACCGGATCGTCGCCGAGAACGTCGACGCGGTGGCTGCGCCGCCGCGCTTTGCGGCGACCAAGGGCCGCGACTACATCGGCTGGGTCGGGATGAGCCAGGACTTCTACAACATCCCGAACCTGAAGGCCGACGCGATCCGCGAGCAGCGCGGCATGCGCGTGCATGCCTGGCGCGGCATCGGCGCGGGCTACAACAAGTTCGTCAGCGAGTCCTTCGTGGACGAGATCGCGGCGGCGAAGGGGGTCGATCCCCTCGCGATGCGGCTCGAGCTCACCAAGGACCATCCGCGCGCCCAGGCGGTCATCAAGGCGGTGGCCGAGATGTCGAACTTCAAGAAGAAGCGTCCGGGCCGCGGCATGGGCATCGCGTTCTCCGACTATCACGACACGCTCACCGCGGGCGTTGCCGAGGTGTCGGTGGACAAGGCGACCGGCAAGATCAAGGTCCACAACTACTGGATCGCGATCGACGGCGGCCTGATCATCCAGCCGGACAACGTCAACGCCCAGCTCGAGAGCGCGGTGATCTATGCGCTGTCCGGCGCGCTGTCGGAGGAACTGACCATGAAGGGCGGCGCCGTCCAGCAGTCGAACTTCAACGACTATCACGTGATGCGGATGAGCGACGTGCCGCAAATCCACATGAAGGTGATCGTCACCGACAATCCGCCGACCGGAATGGGCGAGGTGGGCATCCCCACCGTCGCGCCGGCGATCGGCAACGCGGTGGCGCAGCTCACCGGCAAGCGGCTCCGCCACCTCCCGATGTCGTCGGACCGCGTGAAGAAGGCGCTGGCGTAACGCTGAACTGAACACCGTCGCCCGCCGCGTTCCGCCGGGGAACGCGGCGGGCTTTTTATTGATCAGCCGCGTTGCGGAGGGCCGCGGGCAGTTAGGCTGGACTGGCGATGGAGGAGTCCATGCGGCGGTTATCTGGAGCTGTTGGCGTGTGTCTGGCGGCATCGTGGGCGCCAGCCCGGCTTCGGCGCAGGACTATCCCAACCGGCCGGTGCGCTGGATTCTTGGCTTCGCGCCGGGCGGCCCGACCGACATCGTGGTGCCGGGTGGTCGCCCAGCACCTGTCGGAGAAGCTCGGTCAGCCGTTCGTGATCGAGAACCGCCCCGGCGCCGGCGGAAACCTTGCGGCGCAGGCGGTGGTGAACGCGGCGCCCGACGGCTACACGGTGCTGGCCATCGCGCACGTCCACGCCATCAACGCCACACTCTACAAGCAATTGCCCTACAATTTCATCCGCGACATCATCCCGGTCGCCGGTCTGGTGCAGATGCCGAACGTGCTGGAGGTCCATCCATCGGTGCCGGCGAAGACTGTTCCCGAGTTCATCGCCTGGCTGAAGGCGAACGAGGGCAAGATCAGCTACGCCTCGGCCGGCAGCGGAACATCGGCGCATCTCGCCACCGAGTTGTTCAAGGCGATGACCGGCACCACCATGCAGCACATTCCGTACCGGGGCTCCGGGCCCGCGCTGATCGACATGCTGTCGGGCCAGGTGACGGTGATTTTCGATACGCTGTCGTCGTCGATCGAGCACATCCGGGCGGGCAAGCTGAAAGCGATCGCCGTGACAAGCGCCAAGCGGATCGACGCGCTGCCCGATGTGCCCGTCCATTGCGGAGACCGTGCCGGGTTACGAGGTAACCGCTTGGTTCGGCGCCGGGGTGCCGAAAGGCACGCCGCCCGCGATCGTCGACAAACTCAACCGCGAGATCAACGCCGCGCTGGCACGACCCCAAGATCAAGGCGCGGTTCGCCGAACTGCGGCGCGGTGCCGTTCGTCGCTACGCCCGCCGAGATGGTGACTTTCGTCGCTGAGGAGACGGAACGGTGGGGCAAGGCGGTGAAATTCTCGGGCGCCACGGTGGATTGAAGTCGCGTCGGCTGTTGCCGGGCCTATGGCAAGGCAGCCGCCGCGTCGTTATGTTTCCAGGCAGCAACGAGGATTCAGCCATGGACGACAAGACCCGCACCGAGCTCGAAGCCGCCGTGTACCGGCGCCTGGTCGAGCATCTGCGCACGCCGCACCGACGTGCAGAACATCGACATGATGAATCTCGCCGGCTTCTGCCGCAATTGCCTGTCGAACTGGATGAAGGACGCCGCCGACGCCAAGGGCATCCCGATGTCCAAGGACGAGAGCCGCGAGATCGTCTACGGCGAGCCGTTCGAGCAGTGGAAGGCCAAGCACCAGAAGGACGCCTCGAAGGAGCAGAAGGCGGCCTTCGAGAAATCATCGGCGGGGCATAAGCATTGATCCAACCGCCGTTTCCCGGCACGCGGTCGGCAGCGCAGGAGCCGGTGCGCCGCAGATGCGGCGGTCCCGGTTTCTGTCGCAACCCAACCGGGTTCCCGGGTCTACGCGTCGCTCGCCCGGAGACACGCAGTGGCTTACGCCTTCGCTCTCGCCTTCTTCTCCCCAAACCCAAGCTCTTCGAAAATTTCCTCGTTGTGCTGGCCGAGCGTCGGCGGCGGCGTGTCGATGCGCGGGCCGCCGTGCGCGAACTTGAACGCCGCGAGCGGCACGCCGAACCCGCCTTCCATGCCGTAGGCGGTGGCGTGCTTGTGAACCACGCCGCGCGAGGCGAGGTGCGGATCGGCAAGCGCCTCGGCCATGGTGCGCACCCGCGCGGCCGGAACGTGGCGCGGCTGCAGGAATGCCTCCCATTCGTCGGCGGTGCGCGTTTTCATGATCTCCTCCAGCACCGCGATCTCGCGGTCGTGGTCGGCGTCGCGCTCGTCGTTGCTCTTCTTGATCATGTCGGGACGGCCGAGCAGGGTCCAAAGCCGGCGCTGCTGCCGGATGTTGCTCGCGCCGATCATCACCAGCGTGCCGTCCTTGGTCTCGAACGCGCCGTTGGTGGCGTGCGGATGGCGGTTGCCGCGCGGCTTCGGTTCGACGCCGTTGCGCAGATATCCGGTCATGTGCGACGCCATCAGCGTCATCGCCACGTCCAGCATCGCCATGTCGATGCGCTGACCCTTGCCGGTGCGCTCGCGCTGGAACAGCGCCGCGGAAAGCGCGAACGCGCCGGTGATGCCGGTCGAGTAATCGACTGCCGGCGCGCCGAGCTTGATCGGGTTGACGTCCTTGGTGCCGGTCGCCGCCATGATGCCGGACGTGGCCTGGATCACGTGATCGTAGGCGGTCTGCGTGCCGCGCGGCCCGCCATGGCCGAAAGCGGAGAACGAAGCGTAGATCAGCCGCGGGTTGATCTTGGCGAGATCCTCGTAGCCGAGCCCCAGCGCCTCGAACGCGCCAGGCCGGTAGTTCTCGACGAACACGTCGGCGGTCTTGACCAGCTCTTTCAGGATTTCGCGGCCGCGCTCGGTCTTGAGGTCGAGCGTGATCGAGCGCTTGTTGGAGGCTTGCGTGAGGAAATAGGTGCCCATGCTGACGTGGTTGAGCGCCTTGTCGGTTCCCGAGCCGCGGCTCTGGTCCGGATCGTTCGGATCCTCGACCTTGATGACGTCGGCGCCCAGCACGCCCAATTGATAGGCGGCGAACGGCCCAGCCAGCACGTGCGTGACGTCGATCACCCGGATGCCTTCGAACGGACGCATCGAAATTCCTCCCTGCGTTCGAAGCAGCATACAGCACGTCAACTTCGCTAACGACAGGCCGTTTTGGGACAGCTATCGTTTTGCTTTGTTGGACGACGCAGCCATGCTCAAGCCAAGGCAGATGCATCTCGGCATGTTCCTGCAGGGCGCGGGCCATCATGTGGCCGGCTGGCGCTATCCGGGCGCGGATTCCGGCAGCGAGAACCTGCCGCATCTGGTGCGCCAGGCGGTGACCGCCGAACGCGCCAAGTTCGACATGGTGTTCCTCGCCGACGGGCTCACCAGCAGCGAGGACGGGCATCCGTCGCAGATCGCGCGCTTCGAGCCGCTGATGGTGCTGACCGCTTTCGCGATGGCAACGAGCCGGATCGGGCTGGCCGCCACCGCCTCGACCACCTACGGCGAGCCGTTCCACCTCGCGCGCGCGTTCGCCTCGCTCGATCACATCAGCGGCGGCCGTGCCGCCTGGAACGCGGTGACCACGTCCTATGCCTCGACCGGCGCGAATTTCGGCGTCAAGCATCCGGCGCACGCCGATCGCTACGCGATCTCCGAGGAGTTCATCGACGTGGTCCTGAAGCTGTGGGACTCGTGGGAGGACGGCGCGTTTCCCAGGGACAAGACGACCGGCAGTCTATGCGGACCAGTCCAAACGCCATGTGATCGACCACAAGGGCCAGTACTTCTCGGTCAAAGGTCCGCTCAACACGTCGCGCCCGCCGCAGGGTCATCCGATCGTCGTGCAATCCGGCTCGTCGGAGCCCGGTCAGCAGCTCGCGGCGCGCACCGCCGATGTCGTTTTCACGGCGCATCAGAGTCTCGAAAGCGCGCAGGCGTTCTATCGCGAGCTGAAGGGGCGAATGGCGGCGTTCGGCCGACGGCCGGAGCAACTCGCGATCATGCCGGGCTTCCTGCCGGTGCTCGGCGGCACCGAGCAGGAGGCGCGCGACAAGCTCGCGCAGCTCGACCGCTGGACCGACCAGAGCAAGGTCATCCCGATGCTGTCCGACCGGCTGGGGCACGACGTCTCGAAATACGATCTCGACGGCCCGCTGCCGGAGCTGCCGGCCTCCGACCAGTTGCAGAGCCGGGCCAAGCTGCTCACCGACGCGGCGCGGCGCGACAACCTCACGCTGCGCCAGCTTGCGCAGATGGTCGCGACCGGCCGCGGGCACTACGTGATGTGCGGCACGCCCGAGCAGATCGCCGGCCGGATGGAGCAATGGTTCCGCGAGGGCGGCGCCGACGGCTTCAACGTGATGCCGCCGTATTTCCCCGGCGGGCTCGATGATTTCGCCGCGGGTGTCATCCCGATCCTGCAAAAGCGCGGGCTGTTTCGCACCGAATACGAAGGGACGACCTTGCGCGATCATTTCGGCTTGCAGCGCCCGCCAAACCGGCATGCCGGGGCCGCCGCGTTGCAGAGCGCGCGGGCCTAGGGCCTGCTACTGTCGAGCAAAGCGCAAAGCCGGAAACGCCAAGGAAACCATATGCCGCCGCGGATTGTCGTCGTGCCGCCGTCGTTTGCCGAGATCGGCGAGATTGCCCGCCAGATGGCGCCGGCGGGCTTCGACACCGTGATCGTGAAGGGGCAAGCCGAAGCCGAGGCGGCGGCCGCCACGGCGGAATACGTGGTCTGCTATCCGAGCCTGAAGGTGCCGGACGCGTTTCACAAGCGCGGCGCCCAAGCTCAAGCTGATCCAGTTGCTCAGCGCCGGCTATGATGACGTCGATCTCGAGGCGGCGCGGCGCGCCAAGGTGCCGGTCGCCAACAACGGCGGCGCCAACGCGATCTCGGTGTCCGAGCACGCCATGATGCTGATGCTGGCGGTGTCGCGCCGGGTGATCTGGCAGCACAACAACGTCGCCGCCGGCCGCTGGCGCGGCAACGGCCCGGCGCCGCGCATGTACGAGATCCACGACAAGACGCTGGGAATCGTCGGGTTCGGCACCATCGGCAAGAAGGTGGCGCGGCTCGCCCGCACGTTCGGCATGCGGGTGCAGTATTACGATATCGCGCGGCTGCCCGAGCACGAGGAGGATGCGTATGGCGTCAAGTTCCGGCTGTTCGCCGAGTTGCTTCGCACCTCCGATATCGTGTCGCTCCATGTGCCGTTGAACGACAGCACGCGCCACATGATCGGCGAGGCGGAGCTTGCGATGCTCAAGCCTGAGGCGATCATCGTCAACACCAGCCGCGGACCGGTGATCGACGAGAAGGCGCTGACCCGCACGCTCGCCGACCGCAAGATTTTCGGCGCCGGGCTCGACGTGTTCGACCAGGAGCCGCCGCCGCCCGACAATCCGCTGTTCAAGCTCGACAACGTGCTGCTGACCTCGCATTTCGCAGGGCCTGCCTGGGACAATCAGATCGCGCGCTTGCGCAATGCGTTCGACAACGTGCAGCGCGTCGCGCGCGGCGAGAAGCCGCTCTGGGTCGTGCCGGAGCTGGCCGAGCTGGTGGCCGGGTAGGGAGCAAGCATGACATCGTTCGATTTCGCGCCGCTGCTGCCAGCGGACCTGCCGCCCGCCGCGGCGCGCTGGACCGGGTTGCCCAAGTACAATTTCACGGGAGGCAACAACGACGGCGACGCGATCCCGCTCGACGGATTGGTTGCCGCGGCCAACGCGGTGATGATGCGGGAAGGCCGCTCCCTCGCGACCTACGGCCTCGCCAACGGCCCGCAAGGCTACCGGCGGCTGCGCGATTTCCTGGTCGGCAAGCTCAAGCGCGACGCCGGCATCGCCTGCGCCGCCGACGACATCCTGGTGACGTCCGGCTCGCTGCAGGCGCTCGACCTGGTCAACGGCACGCTGCTGTTGCGCGGCGACACGGTGCTGTTCGAGCAGGAGTCCTACGAGGGCTCAATCAATCGCATGAAGCGCCTCGGCGTGAACATGGTCGGCATCCCGCTCGACCGCGACGGCATGCGGACCGACGCGGTGGCGGCGGCGCTCGCCGATCTCAAGAGTCGCGGCATCCGGCCGAAATACATCTACACCATCCCGACGGTGCAGAACCCGACCGGCACCATCATGCCGGTGACGCGCCGTGCCGAACTGCTGCGGCTGTCGGCGGAGCACGGCGTGCCGATCTTCGAGGACGACTGCTACGCCGACCTGATCTGGGACCACAAACGCCCGCCGGCGATCTACGCCATGAGCAAGCACGGCGGCGTGATCCACATCGGCTCGTTCTCCAAGTCGGTCGCGCCGGCGCTGCGGGTCGGCTACATCGTCGCGCCGTGGGAATTCATGTCGCGCACCCTGGCGCTCAAGACCGATGCCGGCTCCGGCGCGCTGGAGCAGATGGTGCTGGCGGAGTTCTGCACGCCGCATTTCAACGAGCATGTCCCCGAGCTCACTCGCGCGCTGCGGCGCAAGCTCGACACGCTGATGGAGACGCTCAACGAGCAGTTCGGCACCGCGGCGGAGTTCGAGGAGCCGAAGGGCGGCATCTTCCTCTGGGTGAAGCTGCCTGACCACGTCGACACCATGAAGCTCTACCAGCCCGCGCTCAACGCCGGCGTCGCGATCAATCCCGGCCCGCAATGGTCGACCGACGCGGCCTATTCGAAGTGCCGGATGCGGCTTTGCTTCGCGAGCCCGACGCATGAGGAGATTCGCAAGGGTGTCGCGGTGCTGGCCGAGGTCTGTTCCCGCGAATTCGGCGTGCCGACGCGCAGCGCCAACATTGAAAGGCCCCGTTGATGTCCAAGGTCAAGCTGACGTTCGCCTGCGGCCTCTACGACCGCGTGCTGCCGCTCTACACCGGGGCGGTGCCGGTCGAAGGCGTCGATCTCGATTTCATCAACATCGATTCGCCGCGCGACATCTTCGACCGCATGGCGGCGAAGCAGGAGTTCGACGTCAGCGAATTTTCCAGCTCGGAATACGTGTCGCGCTATGCTCACGGGCAGTGCCCGTTCGTCGCCTTGCCGGTGTTTCCGTCGCGCACGTTCCGCCACAGCTTCATTGCGGTGAACCGGCGCTTTGTGAAGGCGCCGAAGGATCTCGAAGGCAAGCGCATCGGCCTGCCGATGTACACCATGACGGCGTCGATCTTCATCAAAGGGCTGCTGCAGCAGGACTGCGGCGTCGATCTTTCGAAGATCACTTGGGTCGAAGGGCAGATCAACGTGGCCGACAAGCACGGCAATCCCTCCACCATGCCGCTGGTGCGCCCGGTGGCGATCGAGAAAAACAATTCGGGGAAGTCGCTGAGCGACCTCCTCGAAGCCGGCGAAATCCAGGCCATCATCGGCACCGGCATGCCGGACGCACTCGGCAAGAATCCAGACGTGGTGCGGCTTTTCCCGAAGTTCCGCGACACCGAGAAGGACTACTACAAGCGCACCAAGATCTTCCCGGTCATGCATCTGGTCGCGATCCGGAAGGATGTCTACGAGCGCAATCCCTTCATCGGGAAGAGCCTTTACGACGCATTCGACGCAGCCAAGAACCATGCGCTCGGCAAGATGCGATACACCGGCGCGCTGCGCTACATGCTGCCGTGGCTCCCCGACGATCTCGACGAGATCAACGACGTATTCGGCGGCGATCCATGGCCGTACGGAATCGAAGCGAACCGGCCGACGCTGGAAGCGCTGGTGCGCTATCTGCACGACCAGGGCCTGATCAAGAGCCAGCCGAAGCTTGAAGAACTGTTCCTGCCGTTTTGAGGCTCGGACTTTGCCATGAAGCTCCTCCGCTGGCTCCTTGCTGCTGCCGTGCTGGGTCTTGTGCCCGCGCAGGCGCAGGATGCTGCGGACTATCCGTCACGCACCGTACGGCTGATCGTGCCGTCCAGCGCCGGCGGCCCGGTCGATGCGGTGGCGCGCATTCTGGCCGACGCGTTGAAGACGGTGTGGAAGGAGCCCGTGGTCGTCGAGAGCAAGCCCGGCGCGGGCAACAGCACGGGCGCGCTGTTCGTCGCCAATGCGCCGCCGGACGGCTACACGCTGCTGGTCATCAGCGACTCCATCACCGTGAACCCGAGCCTTTATCCCGCGCTCAACAAGGATCCGCTCAAGCAGTTCGAGGCGATTTCCGTGCTGGTGACGGCGCCGCAGATCCTGGTGGCGCGGAACGATCTGCCGGCGAACGACCTGCGCGGCTTCATCGAAGCGGCCAAGGCCAATCCCGGCAAGCTCAACGTCGCGTCGGCGGGCATCGGCACCATCAGCCATCTCACCGAGGTGATGCTCGACCAGCGCATGGGCCTCAAGACCGCGCACATCCCGTTCCGCGGCGCCGCGCCGGCGGTCACCGCCGTGCTCGGCAAGCACGTCGATGCGGCGTGGGTGATGCCCGCGCCGGCGCTGCCTTATGTCGTGTCGGGTCAGCTCAAGGCGCTGGCGGTGACGAGCGCCGCGCGCGACGCGCGGTTCCCGCACGTCGCGACGGCGGAGGAAGCTGGCATCGCCAATTTCCAGATCGCCAACTGGCAGGGGTTGTTCGCGCCCTTTGGAACTCCGAAACCGGTGGTGGACAAGATCGCCGCCGCGGTCGCGGAGTTGATGAAGAGCCCCGACGTGCGCAAGCGCCTCGCCGCGGTTGGCTTCGATGCCCGGGGCGACGGCCCCGCCGTTGCGGCCGAGCAGGTTCGCGTCAATACGGCGAAATGGTCCGAGGTCGTCACCAAGGCCGGGATCAAGGCAGAGCCGTAAATAATTAGGCCAGTTCCCACAGGGCGCTTGTGGATGACGGGGGCGGCGGGCCGCCCGCCTTGCGATGCGGGCGCGGAACGCGAACTCTCAGGTCGACCGAGGCGGGGGCAGTCTCCGCCCAGCCATACGAGGACAATCGATGTCGGCCGTGGAAAAAGACAACTCCGAGGACGCCAAGCACCGTTTCGGCAAAGACCAGCTCAAGGCCTTCGTCGAGCGGATCGAGCGGCTCGAGGAGGAAAAGAAGACGATCTCCGACGACATCCGCGACGTCTATGCCGAGTCGAAGGCCAACGGCTTCGACACCAAGGCGCTGCGCCAGGTCGTCAAGCTCCGCAAGCAGGACGTCAACGAGCGCAACGAGCAGCAGGCCGTGCTGGAGACGTACATGCACGCGCTGGGCATGCTGGCGGCGTAGCACGGTTCTCTCCACGTCATGCCCGGCCTTGTGCCGGGCATCACGTCTTGGACAAGAAGTAAGACGTGGATGGCCGGGACGTAGGCGAGCGAAGCGACGCCGTCCTTCGGACGGCTATGCCCGGCCATGACGACGTGAGAGAGCCGTCACAAATCCAATCGCTTCCTCGCCACCGCCGCGTCGGCGGTCAGCGCCTTCGCGTCCAACTCGATCGGCTTGAACTCGCAGCGGGCGAAGCGCGCCTTCTCGGCGAACGGCACCGTCGCGTCGATGCCGAGCTTGGTGCGCATGCCGCGGTCCGAGACGCGGACATATTCGTGGCCGCGCGCGGCCGGCAGCGTGAAGATGTCCTTCGACGCCTCCATGCGCGTCGCCAAGCGCGTATTCGACATCGGCCGGATCGCGGATGTCGATGTCGTCGTCGACCACGATCACCATGTCGAGGTCCTTGAGCGCGCCGAACGACGCCATGATGGCGTTGCGCTGCAAGCCATCGTGCGTGGGTCCGGTCTTCTTCACCTGAATGATGGCGTGGAAACGGTGCAGGCCGCCCGCCGTCATCTCGGCGTCGGTGACGATCGGCACCGCGGATTGCAGCACCTTGAGCAAGCTCGCCTCCAGCACGTATTTGCGCAGCACGACCGTCTCGCGGCCGTAGCCGTTGATGGCGTGATAGATCGGCTTGGCGCGGTGCGTGACTGCGGTGACTTCCAGTACCGGCGCAGGATCGGCCGGCGCCAGATAGCCGACGAATTCGCCGAACGGGCCTTCTTCGATCTCCTCGTCGCACCGCAGCACGCCCTCGAGCACGATCTCGCTCTCGGCCGGCACCAGCAGGTCCTGCGACACGGCTTTGACGACGGGCAACGCCCGGCCGCACAGCCCGCCCGCGACCGCAAGCTCGTCGGCGCTCTCCGGCATCTGCGAGCCCATGGTGGCGGCGGTGTAGTGCAGCGCAAGGTCGGCGCCGATACAGACCACCACCGGCAGGTGCTGCCCCTTCCTCTGGGCGCGCTCGAACGCCGCCCGCAGGTGGCGGCCGAAATCGAGCTGGATGGCGGCCCGGTTGGGACCCGCCAGCATCAGGCGGTGATACGAGGCGTTGTAGACGCCGGTCTCGGGATCGCGCGCGATGACGATCCCGGCGGTGATGTATCGCCCGGCGTCGGCGGCCGTGTGATGCAGCGCCGGCAGCATCTTGCCGAGGTCGATGTTCTTGGTGTGGACCTTTTCCTGCGCGGGCGCCCGCTCCACCAGCACCGGCGGCTTGGGGTCGCCCAGCGCGCGGCCGACAAATTGCCGCACGCCGCGGAAGTCGATGCCGAATGCGGCCTCCACGTTCGCCTGGCACGACAGGAGATTGCCGATCACCGGCATGTCGTGGCCGGTAACCTGCGAGAACAGCAGCGCCGGCCCGCCGTCGAGCTTCTTCATGATGCCGGCGACGTCGAGATAGGGATCGGCCGGCGCGGTGTAGGTATGCAGCCGGCCGCGCTCCGCCATGCGGTCGAGCGCCGAGCGAAAGCGGGTATCCAGGACCGTATTCGGTATACTCAACGCATTCTCCCGGCGGTGGCAGGCGTCATGCTTGGTGCGTCCTGCCGTGGCATCATACGTGCGCGGCGCCAACGCGCCAATGAAGTTGGAGGCGACATGAGACGGCTGCTCCTTGCATTCACGGCGGCGATGCTGCTGGCACCACCGGCGCTGGCTCAGGACAAGTGGCCGAGCCGGCCGATCAAGCTGATCGTGCCGTTCGCGGCCGGCGGCAACACCGATGCGGTGGCGCGCATCACCGCCGCGCAGATGCAGAAGGCGCTCGGCGTCAACGTGGTGATCGAGAACAAGGGCGGCGCCGGCGGCATCGTGGGCACCGACGCTTCGGCGAAGTCGGCGCCCGACGGCTACACGTTCTGCGTCTGCTCGATCGGCTCCATCACCATCGCGCCGGCAACCGAGAAGCTGCCGTACGACCCGCTCTCCGACATCATGCCGATCAGCCTGCTCAACACCAATCCACTGATCCTGTTGATCAACCCGGCGGTGAAGGCGAACTCGGTGCAGGAGCTGATCGCGCTCGCCAGGGCCGAGCCCGACAAGCTGAACTATTCGTCGAGCGGTCTCGGCGGCCTGATGTATTTCTCCGCCGAGCTGTTCAAAGCCAAGACCGGCACCAAGATGACGCACGTGCCCTATCGCGGCGGGGCGCCGGCCACCACCGCGGTCATCGCGGGCGAGGTGCAGCTCGTCTTCACCAATATGTCGGACGCGGTCGGCCAGCTCGAAGGCGGCAAGGTGAAGGCGCTCGCGGTCACCACCTCGCAGCGCAGCCCGTCGGCGCCGAGCGTGCCGACGCTCGCCGAGCAGGGCATCGCCGGCTACCACACCGAATCGTGGAACGCGCTGTTCGCGCCCAAGGGCACGCCGCAGCCGGTGATCGAGCGCATGGCGCAGGTTGCGGCGGAGATGGCGAAGGATCCGGCGGTGCAGAAGCAGATGGCGAACTTCGGCTCGGTGGCGGTCGCCAACACGCCGGCTGAATTCGCCAAGATGCTGCGTGATGAAACCGCGCTGTGGGGCGATCTGGTGAAGCAGATCGGCGCTGGAAAATAAAAATCCCGGCACAACGGCCGGGTGGAAGCTGGGTTCCAGGCAAGCAGCGCTATTGCTGCAACGCCGCCGTCTTCATTCCAAACGTCACCGTCGCCTGGAACACCACGGCGCTGCCGCTGAACTCGTCATGGGTCATGCCGAGGTGCGGATCGCTGGTGGTGAACGTCATCACCATGGCGGAAGCGGGCTTTCGCATGAACGGGGTGAGCGCGCGGAAGTCCGGCACGCCGAACGTCGTGGTCACCATCGAATTCTGCACGCTCGGGGCAATCACCAGGCCGCGCGTCCAGGGATTGTTCAACCGCTCCTCGGACTGCACCGAGCGGGTCGAGGCGACCTCGGCGTTCGCCGGCTTGGCTGCGATCGAAGCTGAGCCCTGCTGGGTCACCACGGCGTTCGCGCCGCGCAAGGCGGGCGCCAGCGCGGCGTAGGCGAGCGCGAGGTCCGGCGCCACGCGGTCGTTACGCTCGAACGGTCCGATGCTGGCGGTGAGATCGGCGCTGGCGACGCGGCGCGCGCCGGAGATGCTGCTGACGCCGGTGGTCTCGCGCGGCACCTCAGGCAAGCCCTGCCAGTAGCCGCGCGCCTCGATGATCTGGTTCGGCGTGAGCGAAGCAAGGTTGGTGGTGCGCACGGCGCGCGGGGCAGAGGCCGGCACCGAGCGCTCGTTGGCTGACGCGATCTGGTAGGTCGGCCGGGTCGGCGGCAGCGGGATGGCGGCAACCTCGGGCGAAGCGGCGGCGGGTGCTGCGGCCGCAGGTGCAGCCGGGGCCGCGGCGGTCGTCGTGGCTCCGCGGCGGGTCGGCGCTGGAATCTGGCGCGTCGTGGTGTTGTCGTCGGTCTCTTCGGGGTCCTGCGGGCTGCGGAAGCCGGTGAACAGCGAGGCGATCAGGCCGCGCTTCGGCGTGTGGTCGCTGGCGGCGCTGCGGCGATCGCCGCCGCGCTCGGCATCGGCCTGCGCAAGCTCATAGCCGGGCAGCGGGCCATCGGTGGAGACGTGCAGCGTGCGGCCGCTCGGGAAGACCTTGGCGAGCTGATCGCGCGTCATGCGCGGCCAGTGGCGGACGTTGCCGACGTCCATGTGCACGAACGGGATGCCTGACGTCGGGTAGTAGCCGACGCCGCCGCCTTGGATGCGAAGCGCCGCAGCGCGTACGTCCGCGACTTCAGCGCTCGGGATCGAGAAGTCGATCGCCTTGCCTTGCATGTGCAGCGAGGTTTGCGCGACGCCCTTGCTGCGGCTGCGCAGCATCGAGTTGGTTGCGGGCGAGCGGTAACCGCAGACGACGTGGATCGGGCCGGTGGCCTTCACCTCCTGGTGGACCTCCCACAGCATGTCGAACAGCTGCGGATCCATCTTGGTCTCTTGCTCCTTGCGCCAGTCGCGCATGTAGGCGTTGAGCTTCTTCAGCGCGGCTTCGTCGAACTGGCCGTTGCGCTTGTAGGTGATGGTGAGATCTTCGTGGGTGTGGATGTTGTGCAGCGGGAGCGTGCGCGTCTCGCCGGCGGCGTTCGCGCCATGCGCTGACAACATCAAAAGCAGAGCGGCGAATCCGATGCGGCGCGCAGCGGCGCGGCTTCAGTCCGGTCTTCAATGCGCCACCAGCTCGCACGTGCGGCCTCGGTTACGGGGTCGCTCAAAAGCCAAAACCCTGCCGCTGCGAGCATTCGCACCGCAGCGACATGGCTAACGCAGTCTTACCGGGACGGGTTAATGCGGACTTTACGCCCCCGCCTCCCCAGCCGCCGACCAGACACACCCTGAGGCGGGAGTATGGCTAAAAAAGGCCCAGGAAATCCAGAGGCTTCCGGCTGGTTCAACAGCCAGGGAACCTTGATAAGCCTTCAAGTCGGGCTGTTTTCCACGTCGAATCGGCCTGATATGCCAGGAGTTTGAGATCGGGTTCCCACAATTGGCGCCGCCGTGGCCGGGATTATCGGCGGCGCGGGGTGGGCGACGGCGGTGGAAAACTCCGGTACCGGCGGAATCGGCTTACCGGAACAGCTGCTCGAACAGCGAGAACGGAGTGCCGCCGCGGGCGGCGCTGTTCATGCGCTGGACGTGCTGCGCGGTCGGCTTGAAGTTCGGATCGGCCGGCCGCTCGATTGCCACGTCTGCCACGGCGCGCTCGCTGCCCCTCAACTGCGCCATCAGGCTCTTGTCGAGGCCATAGACGTCGTCGCGGAACACCAGCTTGCCGGCGTCGTCGACGAAGGCGGTCTGGTAGCTGATGTGCACCGGGATGTGCTGGGCGAAGTCGATCTGGCGCTCCTCGCCGCCGAACATCTTCTGCAGGCTCTGTGCCGTATGGTTGCCGCGCGGCGCGGCGTACGACAGCAGCACCTCGGCGTACTTCATCGGATCCTGCACGCGCATGCAGCCGTGGCTGTAGGCGCGCTTGTCGTGCGCGAAGTAGTGCTTTTCCGGCGTGTCGTGCTGGTAGACCAGGTACTTGTTGGGGAAGTTGAAGCGGATGCGGCCGAGCGCATTGCGCTCGCCGGGCGGCTGGAACACGCGGACATCGCCGTTCGGCTTGCGCTCTACGGAAAGGCCCATGCGGGCGAAGATGTTCGGATCGCTCGACTCATAGAGCGGCAGCAGCTCGTTGTAGATGATCGACTGCGGCACGTTCCAGGTCGGATTGACCGTGATGAACTTCATCGTCTCGGTGATCAGCGGAGTCGCCTGCGACGGCTTGCCGACCACGACGCGGGTCTTCCAGACCTGCTGGCCGTTGTTCATCACCCTGAGGTGGAAGTCGGGAATATTGAGCGCGACGTGCGTCGTGCCAAGGTTGCGTGGCATCCAGCGCCAGCGCTCCAGCGTGGCGACGACGGCATCCATCTGGCTTTGGCGGCTCGGGCCGTTGAGCGCGTCGATGGTCGCGCCGGTGAGCTGGCCGCTCGCGGTGATGCCGTTGGATTTCTGATATTTCGCCACCGCATCGACCAGCACGCGGTCGTAGCGGTTGTCGGGCGTAGCCGGCAGGCCGAGTCTCTCGCGAAGCTGCGGCACCCGCGGATCGAGCATGAAGGTTTCGCGGCCGTTCTTGTCGCGGGCGTATTTGAGCACCGGGCCATGGGGAATGCGCGCCCCACTGGGCTCGCCAGACTGGTGCCGAATTTCGGCGTACTTCGCCTTGAGCGCCTTGTAGCCCGGATGCTGCGGGTTGAAGCCGTCGAGCGTGCGGCGCAGGTCGGTCGACGCGGCAATCTTGGCCATCGCATCGGCGGGGTCGAAGTTGTCCTTGTAGTCGATGTTCGGGCTGACGCGGCTGAAGTGCACGCGGCCGTTCATGGCATGGCGCGCATAGGTGAGGATCGTCGCGGTGAACCTCAACTCGGCTTCGGCCGCGGCGTCGACGCTCGATGCCGACAGTTCCGGCGGCGAATAGTCGGCGGGATCGAGGCCGTCGGCGTCGACGCCGCGCAGATGCGCGACGGCATCCCTGGTGCGCTCGCTGAGCTGGCCGTTGGCAAACCACAGCGGCATGGCGTTGCGGTTCTTCACATAGAACGCGTCGATGGCATCGCGTTCGTTCTTGCGCGGCGCGATGCGCTCGAGCTGCTTCCTAGCGATCAGCTCGCGCACCTTGTTGGCGATTTCGGAATCGGAGGCGGCGAAGCTCGGCGCTGCGGCGCGTGCGGGCGGCTCGCTGACGGCCGGAGCGGCAACGGCGGGCGGAGCCACAGGTGCCTGCGTAGCCATTGGGGCAGGCAGAGCAGGCGGCGGCACGACGGCCTGCGGCGCCATGGCAGGCGGCGCCATGGAAGGAGCGGGTGACGGAGCAACCGGCTCTTGATTCACGACGGTCTGTGCCGGCGCCGGCGCGATCATGCGCATCGGGGCGTTGACCGGCTCGGCGGGAGTTGTAGCCGGCAGATTCGGCGTCGAGATGATCCGCGCGTCGGGCTGCTGCGTTTGATAGTTCTGCCGCGGTGTCACCGCGCGGGAGCGGGTGGTCGCATCGGACGGCGAGAACATGTTCGAGGACCGTGCACCCGGCGTCGCGGGAGGGCGCGTTGCGCTCACCGACGCCAGGATAATTCGGATTGGCGCTTGCGGCGGTCGCTGCGGCCATGACGAGCGCAACGGCGGTGCCGGCGAGGATGCTCAAACGGACGTGACGCATCGGACGAACTCCACTGTCTCGGACCAGTGCAGCCGCTCATGAGCCGGCACGCCGGTCGTAAACGTCCGATGATTTCGAAGCTGAAGCCCCGCCCTCGAACGCCGCCGCAATGTGGCGTCCGCATACCCGTTAACGCAATGTTAAATCGGCGTTTTTCGGGATTCTTGCGGGCATGGTTAGCGCGCGTCGGCGGGCTCGTCGTGGTTTGAGCCGTCTTTGTCGCCGAGACCGAGGAATTCCAGCTTCCGGTAGAGCGTGGAGCGCCCAATCCTTAACCGGCGCGCGACCTCGGACATCTGCCCGCGATAATGCGCGATGGCGAAGCGGATGGCGTCGGCCTCGATCTCTTCGAGTGCGCGGACTTCGCCTTCGCTGTCGAGCACGCCCAGCGTTCCCGTCGCCGCGCCGGGCGGAAGCATCCCGGGCGCGGTGGCCGGCCCGATGTCGACGTATTGCGGCACCTCGACGACGAGCCTGCTGCGGCGGCGTGTCCGGCACGGTGGTGACGGACGGGTTCGCGATCTGCGCCGCGACCTGCGGGAATTCCTCGACGCCGATGGTGTCGCCTTCGGCCAGCACCACGGCGCGGAACACGGCGTTCTCAAGCTGGCGCACGTTGCCCGGCCAGCGGTGGTTCGCCAGCAGCGCCAGCGCCTCGGCGCTGACCGCGCGGATGCGCTTGCCTTCCTCGGCCGCGAAGCGGGCGAGGAAGTGGCGCGTCAGGTCGGGGATGTCCTCGGCGCGTTCGCGCAGCGGCGGCACCGAGATCGGGAACACATGCAGGCGATAGAACAGGTCCTCGCGGAAGCGGCCGGTCTTCACGTCGGCGATCAGATTGCGGTTGGTGGCGGAGACGAGCCGCACGTCGACCTTGACCGGCTTGCGTGCGCCGACCGGCTCGACCTCGCCCTCCTGGATGGCGCGCAGCAGCTTCACCTGCGCCGCCGCCGGCAGTTCGCCGACCTCGTCGAGGAACAGCGTGCCGCCGGTCGCTTCGATGAACTTGCCGATGTGCCGCTCGGTCGCGCCGGTGAAGGCGCCCTTCTCGTGGCCGAACAGGATGGATTCCACCAGATTCTCGGGGATCGCGCCGCAGTTGACTGCGATGAAGGGCCTGGCGCGGCGGTCGCCGGAGCCGTGGATCGCGCGCGCGATCAACTCCTTGCCGACGCCGGACTCGCCTTCGATCAGCACCGGAATCGTCGATGCCGCGGCTTTCTCGGCGGTGCGCAGCACCGCCTGCATCGCGCCGCTGCGGGTGATGATGTCCTTGAACGTCAGCGTGCCGGACTTGCCGCGCTTGATGCGGTTGAGCTCGTCTTCGAGCGCGCTCTTGTCGATCGCGTTCTTGCAGCGAGACCTGCAGGCGCTCGGCGCCGACCGGCTTGACCACGAAATCGACCGCGCCCGCGCGCATCGCCGACACCACGTTGTCGATGCCGCCGTGCGCGGTCTGCACGATCACCGGAACGTTGATGCCGGCTTCGCGCAGCCGCGCCAGCACGCCCATGCCGTCGAGATCGGGCATCACCAGGTCGAGCACGACGCAGTCGAAGCGCTCGCCGCCGGTCAGCATGGCGACGGCCTGCTCGCCGCTCTCGGCGATCACCGGCTCGTAGCCGAACTTGCGGACCATGCTGTCGAGCAAGACGGCGCTGGACCGGATCGTCATCGACGATGAGAACGCGCTCGGACATCGACAACCCTCAACGCAACTGTGCCGTTTCGGGTCACTGTCCTCCAACTGCCTTAAGGGTCTGTTAAGCCGCTCCGGACGGCGCGGCCGACGTCGCGCTATTTGGCGATCGGCTCGACCGTGAACAGGTCGGCCAGCGCCATCACCGCGTTGTAGCGCGCCAGCGGGTCCTGGATCGTCTTGTTGATCTCGCCGAGCTTGCGGCATGACCGACATCGGCACGGTGTATTTGAGCGCCGTCGCCGCCCTTGCGCGGGCGGATGACGACGACGGCGAAGGTGCCGGGCGGCGATTTCTCCGCCGCGACCTGCACGCGAGCCCTGGCCCGGGCTCGCGCCGACCGCCAGCATCACGCCGTCGACCGAGCAGGCGCAGGGCACGCTTTCGCCGCTGTAGTAGGTGACCGACGAGTTCGCGCGGCTTGGCATTGAGGCGCTTCATCGCGTCCTCGCCGATCCGGATGCCGACCGGGATGAAGGCGCCGAAGCCGCCGTGCACGCGCGCGCCGAGCTTGACCCATTCCTCCGGCGTCTCGGCGCGGGCGGCGCGCCGAGGCGCAAGACAAAAGCAGCACTGCAAACAGAACGAGCCGGACGTTTGCTCGCATCTCCAAATCCCTCCGTGGCGGTATGGATAAATCGTACCATACCAGCTCTGTGGCGAAGCCGTCGCGCCGTTGAGCTGCGCATGGAATCGATCGCCCTCCGACCGGGGGGCGGGCGGAGGGCGAAAGGCTCCGGGGAGTGACTAAGGGCGGAGCCTAGGCACGGGACGGGGATACGCCGCCAGCGGCGCCCGCTCGTCACGCCGGACGCTGCCCGCCGTTTAGCGCGCAGCGCCAGCTTGAAGAGCTCCATGCCGATGAGCAGAACGGAGGCGACGCCGGTGGCGACGAGCCAGTCTCTCCCTGACAGCGCCACGGTGTGGAACGCGACCTGGAGGAACGGCACGTAGATCACCAGCGCGTGCGTGAACAGCGACAGCGCGACCGCGCCGAGCAGCCACTTGTTGTCGAAGAACCCGCTGAACGCGCTGCGCCAGCTCGATCGGCAATTGTACACGTTGAAGAGCTGGAACATCATCAGCATGGTGAACGCCATGGTGCGGGCGTAGGTTTCGTCGGCCGCGTTCGGCGCGGTGCCGGTCGCGAACAGCGTGAACAGCCCGCCGGGATAGTAGGCGTCGAGCACGGCGAGCGTGCCGACCATCATCACCGTGCCGATCGCGGCGAGCCGCCACCAGTCTTCGGCGGTCAGGATGCCGGCGCCGCGCGCGCGGGGTTCGCGCTCCATGACGTCGGGGTCGCGCGGGTCGACGCCGAGCGCGAGCGCAGGCGGGCCGTCGGTGACGAGATTGATCCAGAGCAGCTGCGCGGCGAGCAGCGGCAGGAACAGCCCGGCCTCCACCGAAGTGAGCCCGAGCAGACCCGCAAGCATCACGCCCGCGAACATGGTGAGCAGTTCGCCGGCGTTCGACGACAGCAGATAGAGCAGGTACTTGCGGATGTTGTCGAAGATGCCGCGGCCTTCCTCGATCGCCTTCACGATGCTGGCGAAATTGTCGTCGGTCAGCACCATGTCGGCGGCTTCCTTGGACACGTCGGTGCCGGTGATGCCCATGGCGACGCCGATGTTGGCGGACTTGAGCGCGGGCGCGTCGTTGATGCCGTCGCCGGTCATGGCGACGATGTGGCCCTTGCGCTGGAGCGCGGCGACGATCTGGAGCTTGTGCTCGGGGTCGACGCGGGCGAACACGCGCACCTGCTCGACGATTTGGTCGAGTTCGCCTTCGGGCATGGCGCGCAGCTCGGCTGCCGGTCACCAGCCGCGCGCCCGGCTCGAAAATCGTCAGTTCGCGTGCGATCGCCTCGGCGGTCGCGGGATGGTCGCCGGTGATCATCACGGTGCGGATGTGTGCCCGCTTGGCCGTGATGACCGCTTCTCTTGCTTCGGTGCGCGGCGGATCGATCATGCCGACCAGGCCCAGCAGCACGAGGTCGTCCTCCACGCTCTCGGGAAGATTGATCTCGACATTGCCCTTGGCGGCCGCCTGCGGGTCCACGCCGAGCGACTTGGCGGGCAGGGTGCGCGTGGCGATGGCGAGCGTGCGCAGCGCCTGCTTGGCGAGCCCTTCGTTGCGTTGCAGAAGGTTGGCGCGTCCTTCTTCCGTGAGCGGGACGGCCTTGCCGTTCTGCCAAAGGAAGCGGCATTTCGCCAGCAGCACCTCCGGCGCGCCCTTGACGAAGACGCGCAGGTCGTCGGGGTTTTCGCGGTCGACATGGACCGTGGCGTGACGCTTGCGCTCGGACGTGAAGGGGATTTCGGCGAAACGCGGAAACCGCTCCAGCTTGCCGGCGTCGATGCCGAACTTGCGCGCGGCGACGACCAGCGCGCCTTCGGTGGGGTCGCCCTGCACCATCCACCGGCCCTCGCGCTGCACCAGCTCCGCGTCGTTGGCGAGCGCTGCGGCGCGCAGCAGTTCCGCGACGGCTGTCGCGGTGCGGCGAGCGTCGTCGATCTTCTTGCCCTCGATCGTGAAGTCGCCCTCGGGGATGTAGCCGCTGCCGCCGATGTCGATCAGCGTGTCGGCGGTGGCGATGGCGCGCAACGTCATCTCGTTGCGGGTCAGCGTGCCGGTCTTGTCCGAGCAGATCACGGTCGCGGCGCCGAGCGTCTCGACCGCCGGCAGCTTGCGGACGATGGCGTTGGCCGCCGCCATCCGCCGCACGCCGAGGCTCAGCCCCACGGTGACGATGGCGGGCAGTGCCTCGGGGATCGCGGCGACGGCGAGCGCCACCGCGAACAGGAACAGGCCGAGCACGACGTTGAGCGTGAACGTGGTGGTGCTGAACAGGCCGGCCGCGAACACCACGGCGCAGATTCCGAGCATGATGACGCTGAGCCGCTTGCCGGTGCGGTCGAGCTCCTGTTGCAGCGGCGTCGGCTCCTTCTCGGCCGCCTCCAGCAGGCCTGCGATGCGGCCGACTTCCGTCGACATGCCGGTGGCGACCACCACGGCGCGGCCGCGGCCATAGG
This sequence comes from uncultured Alphaproteobacteria bacterium, assembly GCA_963711955.1. GTDB lineage: Bacteria > Pseudomonadota > Alphaproteobacteria > Rhizobiales > Xanthobacteraceae > Z2-YC6860. The sequence continues at coordinate 299,804 of CAVQGC010000014.1, forward strand.
TGGCGACCGTGCCGGAGAACAGCATGTTGCGGCGGTCGCCGAGCCCGGTGTCGCCTTCGATCGGCTTGAGCTCCTTCGACACCGGCACGCTCTCGCCGGTCAGCGGCGCCTCGTCGGTCTGAAGGTTCGCCACCTCGACGAGGCGGGAATCCGCCGGGATCTTGTCGCCGGCTTCGATCAGGACGATGTCGCCGGGGACGATGTCATGTGTCGCGACGCGCTGCCGATCGCCATCGCGAACCACCGTGGCCTCCGGCGCGGCCAGCGCCATCAGCGCGCGGACCGATTTCTCCGCGCGGGACTCCTGGATGAACCCGAGCATGGCGTTGAGCACGACGATCGCCATGATGACGATTGCTTCGTAGGGCAGGGCGCTCTCGCGCGGGTCTTGCAACACCCACTCGATCACCGAAATCACAACGGCGACCAGCAGGATGATCACCAGGAAATTTTCGAACTGTTCGAGCAGCCGTTTCCACCACGGCGTTTCCGGTGCGCTTTTCAGCCGATTGTGTCCGTACTGCTGCAGGCGCTGCTGCACCTCGGACGAACTCAGGCCGCGCGCGGCGTTGGAGCCGAGCGCCGCCACGACGGCTTCGGCCGGCTTGGCGTGCGGCGCGGACGTGTCGGCCGGGGAGGTTCGAGTGCGATCGAGCTGGGAGGCGATCGCAGCCGGATTGGTTTGCAGATTCATGAGGGCCACTCCTTCGGATGTTCCAGTCCGACATCGCAGCGTTGGTGCTGCCAGAGGGGCCCGGTCTGGTGTTCAGTGCGTTGGGTTGCTGGGTTTCGGGTGCGTTTCCGTTTTGTTGTCGTGCGTGCGGGATGACGCGCGCCGTCGTCATGGTCGCGTTGAATCGCCTCGCGACGATGCGCACCAGTTGCTCGGGATCGATCGTTGCCGCGACGCACAGACCGATCAGCGTCAGCGCGCCGGCGACGTCGGCGTAGGTGACGCGCGTCGGGTCCTCGCCGCGATGGCGCCAGGCGACGCACGGCAAAGCCGGCCGCGAACGCCAGCAACAGCGTGGCGACCACCGGCATCGTCAGGTGCGCGGGGAGTGGTGACGATCAGGCCGGACCCAAGCGGCAAGACCGGCAAATGTTGCGGCGGCGAACCCGAGTTGAGGACCGGTGCCGAGCGGGTCGCTGCGCGTCGTAACGGGACTTGGTGGTCCGCATCGCGCTTCCGCCTACCGGGCCTCTTCCTTTCCGGCCGTGAATTGTGTTATGTTCCGTCTAGCGGCGTTCTGTTTATGTTTCGATAGTTTAGTAAATACGAAACTACAGTCAAGGCAAGACGGTTCCGCAGCGCGGAGGCAGCGCGCATGCAAATCGCAAAGGCTGAGCCGCAGTCGAAACAACTGCGCAAACAGGCGGGAACTTGGCTCAAGGAGCTGAGGGGGCGGGCTGGTTTGTCGCAGATCCAGCTCGCTGACGTGCTGGGCTTCAAATACTACACGTTCATTTCCCAGGTGGAGAACGGGTTCGGCCGGGTTCCGGTCGAGAGCATGGAGGCTTGGGCGAAGGCGCTGGGCGTCGATCCGTCGGACTTCGCCAAGCGGTTGCTGTCGTTCTACGAGCCGGAGCTGTACCGGCTGCTGTACGAGGTGAAGAAATGAACGTGATGAAGTTTCCCCGCGCCGCCAGGAGTCTGCCGCACGGGCTGGCAGAGCAGCGAACTGACCAAGCTGACCAACGCCTGCGCCGGCTCGGTCCGATGCGGCGACGTCAGCGGCTGGGAGGTCGGCACGACCGAGCACGGCGATCCGCAGCTCTATCTGCTCGGTCCGGCGCCCGACCACGACTGCATCCTGAGCATTTCGCGGCTCGGCCGGCTCTATGTGCTGGAGGACGGCAAGGGCCAGGTGCTGTTCGAGAACGACAACATCATGCTGCTGGCGGAGCAGACCTGCGGCGCGCTGCGCAAGCGGAAGGCGGAGATTCGTGGCCCGGCTGACGGTGTGCTGGTGCGCGGTGCGCGAGTTCTTCGAGGAGAAGGTCGAGCCGGTCCTGGCGGAGCCGATGGAAGTCGATCACCCATTTCGCTCCGCATTTCGCCGCGCTGGCCTAGGAGCGTCGCAAATCGTCACAGTCGGGAAGATTTGCCGCGTGGGCGTTGCCGTCCGCGCGCGCCGCTCTATCTTGGAATTGTCGACTCGGCCCATGGACGGCCTCATGACCTCTTCCCGACCAAGGCGCCGGCGCGCGGCGCCGCCAAGCCCGCAAGAAGCTGCCGCCAAGGCGCTCGGCGCGCTGCCGGAATGGAACCTGGCCGATCTCTATCCCGGCATCGAATCCGCCGAGCTCAAGCGCGACATCGAATGGACCGAGGCCGAATGCGTCGCCTTCGAGAAGGCCTACAAGGGCAACCTCGACAAGATCGCGGTCGCCGAGCCGGCGGCGGACTCGCCGAGGCGGTGCGGCGCTACGAGAAGATCGACGATGTCGCGGGCCGGCTCGAGCTCCTACGCGGGTCTGCTCCACGCCGGCAACGCCGCCGAACCCGGTGCTGTCGAAATTCTACGGCGACATGCAGGAGCGCCTCACCGCGGCCTATCTGCATCTGCTGTTCTTCACGCTCGAGCTCAACCGCATCGACGACGCGGTGCTGGACAAGGCGATGGCCGATCCGGCGCTCGGCCACTACCGGCCCTGGATCGAGGACGTCCGCAAGGACAAGCCCTACCAGCTCGAAGACCGCGTCGAGCAGTTGTTCCAGGAAAAGTCGATGACCGGCTATTCCGCGTTCAACCGGCTGTTCGACGAGACCATGGTCGAGCCTGCGCTTCAAGGTCGCCGGCAAGACGCTGTCGCATCGAGCAGACGCTCAACCTGATGCAGGAGCCCGAAGGAGCGCACGCGCAAGGCGGCGTCCGAGGCGCTGGCCAAGACCTTCAAGGAAAACCTGCGGCTGTTCACGCTGATCACCAACACGCTCGCCAAGGACAAGGAGATTTCCGACCGCTGGCGCGGCTTCGCCGACGTGGCGGCGCGCGCGGCATCTCTCCAACCGCGTCGAGCCGGAGGTGGTGGACGCGCTGGTCGCCTCCGTGCGCGCGGCCTATCCGCAGCTCTCGCACCGCTATTACGCGCTGAAGGCGCAAGCTGGTTCGGCAAGAAGAAGCTGGCGCACTGGGACCGCAACGCGCCGCTGCCGCAGGTCGCGATGCGCACCATCCGCTGGGGCGAGGCGCAGGACACCGTGCTCTCGGCCTATGGCGCGTTCTCGCCGAAGATGGCGGCGATCGCCGAGCGCTTCTTCAAGGACCGCTGGATCGACGCGCCGGTGCGGCCGGGCAAGTCGCCGGGCGCGTTCTCGCATCCGACCGTGCCGTCGGCGCACCCCTACGTGATGCTCAACTACCAGGGCAAGCCGCGCGACGTGATGACGCTCGCGCACGAGCTCGGCCACGGCGTGCACCAGGTGCTGGCGGCGCCGAACGGCGCGCTGATGGCGCCGACGCCGCTGACGCTCGCGGAAACCGCGAGCGTGTTCGGCGAGATGCTCACCTTCAAGAAGCTGCTGGCCGGAACCACCGACAAGAAGCAGCGCAAGGCCATGCTCGCCGCCAAGGTCGAGGACATGATCAACACGGTGGTGCGGCAGATCGCGTTCTACACGCTTCGAGCGCGCGGTCCACACCGAGCGGAGGAACGGCGAGCTGACGGCGGAGCGCATCTGCCAGATCTGGATGGACGTGCAGCGCGAGAGCCTCGGCCCCGCGATCGATCTGCGTCCCGGCTACGAGACGTTCTGGACCTACATCCCGCACTTCATCCATTCGCCGTTCTACGTCTACGCCTATGCGTTCGGCGATTGCCTGGTGAACTCGCTCTACGCGGTCTACGAGAAGGCCAACGAGGGCTTCGCCGAGCGCTATCTCGACAATGCTCGCCGCCGGCGGCACCAAGCACCACTCCGAGCTGCTCAAGCCGTTCGGCCTCGACGCCCGCGATCCGGCGTTCTGGCAGGGCGGGCTCGGCGTGATCGAGCGGATGATCGGGGAGTTGGAGAGGCTGGACGCCTCGAAGTAGCCCGGCTGGCGTACTAAGTTGAGTTGATGCCCGACACCGAACGAAACCGTCTCTCCGCCCGCGCCCGCCGCTACGCCCGCGTCGGCGCCAATGTCGGCGGCGTCGCCGCGCGGCTCGCCGGCGCGCGCTTCTTCGGGATGGAGCTCGACCGCGCCAAGAACGCGGCGGAGCTTGCCGCCGCGCTCGGCGGCCTGAAAGGCCCGATCATGAAGGTGGCGCAGCTTCTCGCCACCATCCCCGAGGCGCTGCCGCCGGAATACATCGAGCAGCTCACCAAGCTGCAGAGCCAGGCGCCGCCGATGGGCTGGGCCTTCGTCAAGCGCCGCATGCAGGCCGAGCTTGGCGCCGACTGGCAGAAGAAGTTCGCAGAGCTTCGAGCACCAGCCGGCCGCCGCCGCCTCGCTCGGCCAGGTGCATCGCGCCAAGGCGCTCGACGGCAGCGCGCTCGCCTGCAAGCTGCAATACGCCGACATGCAGTCGGCGGTCGAGGCCGACCTGAACCAGCTCGAAATCCTGTTCGCGATCCGCCGCCGGTTCGATCCGGCGATCGACACCAGCGAGATCATCAAGGAGATCGGCGCGCGGGTGCGCGAGGAATTGGACTACCGCCGCGAGGCGAAGCACGTCGCGCTCTATCGCGACATGCTCGCCGACGTCGACCTCATCCGCGTGCCGCAGGTCTGGCCCAAGCTGTCGACCGGCCGGCTGCTGACGCTCGACTGGCTCGAAGGCACCAAGCTGCTCGATCACAAGGACGACGACGCTCGCGGTGCGCAACCGTCTCGCCACCGCGATGTTCACCGCCTGGTGGTTCCCGTTCATCCGGATCGGCGTCATCCACGGCGATCCGCATCTCGGCAACTACACGGTGTTCGCCGAGAAGGGGAAGCCCGCCGGCATCAACCTGCTGGACTACGGCTGCATCCGCATCTTCCCGCCGAAGTTCGTCGGCGGCGTGGTCGATCTCTACAACGGGCTGCGCAAGGACGACGACGCGCTGGTCGTGCACGCCTACGAGACCTGGGGCTTCAAGAAAGCTGTCGCGCGAATTGATCGACACGCTCAACATCTGGGCGCGCTTCATCTACGGCCCGCTGATGGAGGACCGCGTGCGCTCGATCGCCGACGGCGTGAAGCCCGGCGAATACGGCCGCAAGCAGGCGTTCACCGTGCAGAAGGAGTTGCGCCGGCTCGGCCCGGTCAAGGTGCCGCGCGAGTTCGTGCTGATGGACCGCGCCGCGATCGGGCTCGGCGGCGTGTTCCTGCATCTGCGCGCCGAATTGAACTTCCACCGCATGTTCGAGGAGGCGATGGAGGACTTCTCGCTCAAGCGCGTCGCCGAGCGGCAGGCCAAGGCGCTGGCCAAGGTCGGGCTCGAACCGCCGGATGCGCCGCGCTAGTCTTGACGGCGAGGGGACTTCGGCGGTGCAATTGTCCGATCCATACGACTTCATCATCGTCGGCGCCGGCTCGGCCGGCTGCGTGCTGGCGGCGCGGCTCTCCGAGGACAGCCGCAACCGCGTGCTGCTGATCGAAGCGGGCAAGGACTATCCGCCCGGCGAGGAGCCCGCGGAGATTCTCGACATCTACGGGGCGTCGGCCTACGCCAATCCGCGCTTCATCTGGCCGAACAGCACCGCGAAGTTCTCGCCGCGGCCCGGCAACGCGCCGGACACGCCGGCCGCGCCGCCTCTACAACCAGGGCCGGGTGATCGGCGGCACCTCGTCGGTCAACGGCATGGCGGCGCTGCGCGGCCTGCCGTCGGACTATGCGAACTGGGTCAAGCGCGGCGCGCTCGGCTGGTCGTGGGACGACGTGCTGCCGTTCTTCAAGAAGCTGGAATCCGATCGCGATTTCGACGGCCCGCTGCACGGCAAGGACGGGCCGATCCACGTGCAGCGCTATCCGGAGAGCGCGTGGCCGGGCTTCACGCGCGGCGTGCTGACCGCGGTCGAGCGGGCCGGCTGGCGCAACATCCAGGACCAGAACGCGGCGTTCTCCGACGGCTTCGCGCCGGTCGCGCACAGCCACACCGACGACCAGCGCATGGGCGCGGCCTGGCGCTATCTCACCGCGGCGGTGCGGCGGCGGCCGAACCTCACGATCATGGGCGACGCGCATGTCGAGCGAATCCTGTTCGACGGCCTGCGCGCTGTCGGCATCGCGGTGCGCCGCGGCGGCGAACGCTTCGAAGTGCGCGGCCGCGAGATCGTGCTCTCCTCCGGCGCGCTGCAGTCGCCGGCGCTGCTGATGCGCTCCGGCATCGGCCCGGCGCGCGAATTGGCTGCGCTCGGCATCGCCGTGGCGCTCGACAAGCCCGGCGTCGGCAAGCACCTGATGGAGCATCCCGGCGTCAACTTCGGCTGCTGGCTCAAGCCCGGCGCGCGGTTGCCGAGGACGCTGCGCCGGCAGATGTTCGCCGGGCTGCGCTGGTCGTCGGGCTATGAGGATTGCCCGCAGGGCGACATGTACCTGATCCCCTCCAACAAGGCGCAGTGGCACGCGATCGGCGAGCGGCTCGGCCTGATCATGCTGTGGGTCAACCGCTCGTATCTCGACCGGCGAGGTGAAGCTCACATCCGCCGATCCCGGCGCGCCGCTCGATATCGACTTCAACATGTGCTCGGACCCGCGCGACATGGAGCGCATGGTGATCGGCGTGCGGCTGCTGTGCCGGCTGCAGCCGATCCGGCGGTGCGCGAGCAGGTCGAGCAGGTGTTCCCGATCAGCTTCAGCGATTGGGCGCGCAGGCTCGCCGTGCACTCCAGGTTCAATGCCGCGCAGACGTTTGCCGGCGCGATGGTGATGGAATCCTCCGCCGCGCTGCGCCGCTTCATGCTCGACAAGCTGATCGCCGACGCGCCGTCGCTCGACGATCTCGCGAACGACGACGGCGCCTGCCGCGAATGGATCGCCGGCGCCGTGCTCGGTCACTGGCATGCGTCGTGCACTTGCCGGATGGGCGCGCCTGACGATCCCGGCGCGGTGACCGATCCGTCGGCGCGGGTCTATGGCATCGGGGGCTTGCGGATCGCCGACGCATCGATCATGCCGTCGGTGCCGTGCGCCAACACCAACATCCCGACCATCATGATCGGCGAGAAGGTTGCGGCGACGATTTTGGCCGGGAACTGATCGCTACTGCGGCTTATAGCCCGACGCCTTCACGATCTCGGCGTTGACCGCGATCTCCTTGCGCACGAACGTGTCGAACTCCGCCGGCGTCATCGGCATCGGCACGCCGCCCAGCGAGACGATCTTGTCGGCGACCGCCTGCACCTTGAGCGCGGCGACGATCTCCTTGTTGAGGCGCTCGACGATCGGCTTCGGGGTCTTGGCGGGGAGGAATGCGCCGACCCAGAAGTTGTATTCCGCGCCGGGCAGGCCGGCCTCGGCGACGGTTCGCACGTCGGGCATCAGCGGCAGCCGCTTGGCCGAGCTTACCGCGAGCGCGTTGACCTTGCCGTCCTTGGACAGCGGCACGGCATTGACCGCCGGTGCAGGATACATGTCGATGCGGCCCGCGATCACTTCGGTCATGCCTTCCGGCGTGCCGCGGAACGGCACGTGCGTCGCAGCGAAATCCGGCGGCGAGGCGGAAGCGCTCCATGAACAGATGGCCGGAGCTTCCGGCGCCGGCTGTGCCATAGTGAATCACCGCGCCCGGCGCCTTGCCGGCGTCGATCATGTCCTTCAGCGTCTTGTATTTGGTTGCGGCCGCGATGACGAACGGCACGTCGGCGAGCGCGCTCACCGCCGCGAAATCCTCCGCAACGTTGAACGGCAGGTTCGGATAGGTCGACGCCACCACGACGTGCGAGGTCGAATGCACCAGCATGGTGTAGCCGTCGGGATCGGACTTGACGGCTTGCGTCATGCCGAGCGTGGTGCCGCCGCCGCCGCGGTTCTCGACGATGAAGGTCTGGCCGACCTGTCTGCCGACCTGCTCGAACACGGTGCGGGCGGTGATGTCGGTGGCGCTGCCGGCGGTGAACGGCACCACGATCTTGATCGGCTGCTTCCCCGGCCAGTCCTGCGCCGCCGCCGCGGTGGGGGCGATCAGCGCAATTGCAACAAATCCGAGCGACCGCACCATCCTCATTTCCTCACCCCTGCCGTTGCCGCAATCATAACGCGAGGCACACTTCGGTCCAGGGCTCGGAATTGCTCGTTTACCAAGGCGGTTGCGGCATCACGCCCCAGAGGGAGATTTTCCACTGTTGCGCCGCAATCGGCGGCTTGAGGTTGGACACCGGCAACGGTTCGCGTTAATGGGGCTTGCTTTCGCCGCGGCCCCGCCGCAGCAAATCGAGTTGAGTTCCGCTTCCGACATCAGGGTGACTGAATGCTTGTTCGGCTGGCATGTTGTCTTGCGTTCGCGGTCGCCGTTCTTGCGTCCGGCGATGCGCGCGCGAACTGTGCCGGGACCATCAGCAAATTGATGTCCAAGGACACCGAGAAGCTCTCCACTCGTTATCAGCGCGTCACCAAGCGAATGGAGCAAGGGCGCAGCGCGAAGCTGGTCGCCGAGGGTTGCCGGATCGCGCGGGTGCTGGAGCCGAAGCTTGCCGATCAGATCGCCGCCCTCAAGCAGTCCGGCTGCTTCAAGGACCCGGAGGTCGGCACCATGGTCGCCGATATCGTGCGCGGCCACGAGGACGACTTGGCGTCGCTGCGCAAGACCACCCGGGTCGATTGCCGCTGAGGCAGGCTGCGCGGGCGGAAATCGCTCAAATCTAGGCTGGGACAGTGGGCGCGCGGCATTGCCCGCCCCTGGCTATTCCGCTAATCCTTGGCTCGACCGGCTTTGACAAGGGAATGCGGTGATGGCCTCGCACGGCACCACGGAATACGAAACTGCGGAAGGCAACGACTACGCCGAGCACGAGCGCACCTACCAAATGTTCCTGACGATGACGAAGTGGGGCATCATCCACATCGTCATCCTCCTCCTGCTGATGGCCTACTTCCTCACCTGAACGTCCGGCGCCTCCGAGCGCCCTCCCTGCCCGCCGCCGGGGCGGGCGGACGAAGGAGCACTGGATGAAGATCGCGATTGCCGCTGAAGCCGATCCGTCAGAGCCGCGGGTTGCGGCGACGCCGGATACCGTCAAGAAGTTCGTTGCGCTCGGGGCCGAGGTCGCGGTCGAGCAGGGCGCCGGCATCAAGTCGGGTATTCTCGACGAAGATTACAAAGCGGCCGGCGCCAGCGTCGGCAGCAACGTCGCGGCCGGCGCGGACGTCGTGCTTAAGGTGCGCCGGCCGGGCGAGGCAGAGCTCAAGTCCTACAAGAAGGGCGCCGCCGTCATCGCCATCATGGATCCGTACGGCAACGACGCCGCGCTCAAGGCGATGGCGAGCGCCGGGGTGGTGGCTTTCGCCATGGAATTGATGCCGCGCATCACGCGCGCCCAGTCGATGGATGTGCTTTCCAGCCAGGCCAATCTCGCCGGCTATCGCGCGGTGATCGACGGCTCGTCGGAATACGGCCGCGCGCTGCCGATGATGATGACCGCCGCCGGCACGGTTCCGGCCGCGAAAGTTTTTGTGATGGGCGTCGGCGTCGCCGGCCTCCAGGCGATCGCCACCGCGCGGCGGCTCGGCGCGATCGTCACCGCGACCGACGTGCGGCCGGCGGTGAAGGAGCAGGTGCAGAGCCTCGGCGCCAAGTTCATTGCGGTCGAGGACGACGAGTTCAAGCAGGCCGAGACCGCGGCGGGCTACGCCAAGGAAATGTCGAAGGAGTACCAGGCCAAGCAGGCCGCGCTGGTGGCCGAGCACATCAAGAAGCAGGACATCGTGATCACGACGGCGCTCATTCCCGGCCGTCCGGCGCCGAAGCTGGTCAACCGCGACATGGTGGCCTCGATGCGGCCCGGCTCCGTGCTGGTCGATCTCGCGGTTGAGCGCGGCGGCAACGTCGAGGGCGCGAAGGCCGGCGAGGTGGTAAGTGTGAACGGCGTGAAGATCGTCGGTCACACCAACGTGGCGGGGCGGCTCGCGGCTTCGGCCTCGGCGCTCTATTCCAAGAACCTGCTGACCTTCCTCGAGACCATGATCGACAAGAACACCAAGGCGCTGGCGATCAACTGGGACGACGAGATCGTGAAGGGCACCGCGCTGACCCGCGACGGCGCCGTGATCCATCCGAGCTTCGCGCCGAAGAGTGCGGCCTAGCGCACGATGCTGCAGCAGGACAGGGAAAACTCATGACAGTCTCCTCCATCGATCCCTTCTTCTTCCTGCTCTCGATTTTCGTGCTCGCGGTGTTCGTCGGCTACTACGTGGTGTGGTCGGTGACGCCGGCGCTGCACACGCCGCTGATGTCGGTGACCAACGCGATCTCCTCGGTGATCGTGGTCGGCGCGCTGCTGGCGATCGGCGTGCCGCTCGCCGGCGACGAGCAGGGGCCGATCCTGGCTCGCGCGCTCGGCTTCGTCGCGCTGGTGCTCGCCTCGATCAACATCTTCGGCGGCTTCCTGGTCACCCAGCGCATGCTGGCGATGTACCAGAAGAAGAAGTGAGCGAGCCATGAGCTCCAGCTTCATGAACGCCAACGTCGTCGCGCTGCTCTATCTGGTTTCCGGCGTCCTGTTCATCATGGCGCTGCGCGGGCTCTCGAGCCCGGAAACCAGCCGCCGCGGCAACATGCTCGGCATTGCCGGCATGACCATTGCCGTGCTGACGACGCTCGGCTCGAACCCGCCGGTCGGCGTCACGTCGTGGGCGCTGGTGATCGGCGGCCTGGCGCTCGGCGGCGGTATCGGCGCGGTGATCGCGCGCCGCGTGCCGATGACCTCGATGCCGGAGCTGGTCGCGGCGTTCCATTCGCTGGTCGGCCTCGCCGCCGTGCTGGTCGCTGCCGGCGCCTATTACGCCCCGGAGGCGTTCGGCATCGGCACCCGCGGCAACATCAACAAGGCGTCGCTGGTCGAGATGTCGCTCGGCGTCGCGATCGGCGCCGTCACCTTCACAGGCTCGATCATCGCGTTTCTGAAGCTGTCCGCGCGCATGAGCGGCGCGCCGATCATGATTCCCGGCCGCCACGTCATCAACATCGCGCTCGCCGCGGCGCTGGTGTTCTTCATCTACGGTCTCGTCGTATCGCAGAGCCAGGTCGACTTCTGGCTGGTGACCGGGATCGCGCTCGCGCTCGGCATCCTGATCATCATCCCGATCGGCGGCGCCGACATGCCGGTGGTGATCTCGATGCTCAACTCGTATTCCGGCTGGGCTGCCGCCGGCATCGGCTTCACGCTCGGCAACATGGCGCTGATCATCACCGGCGCACTGGTCGGCTCCTCGGGCGCGATATTGTCCTACATCATGTGCAAGGGCATGAACCGCAGCTTTATTTCCGTGATCCTCGGCGGCTTCGGCGGCGAGGTGGCTGGGCCGGCGGGCGGCGGGGCCGAGCAGCGGCCGGTCAAGCTCGGCTCGGCGGAGGACGCCGCCTACATCATGAAGAACGCCGGCAAGGTCATCATCGTGCCGGGCTACGGCATGGCGGTGGCACAGGCTCAACATGCGCTGCGTGAAATGGCCGACCAGCTCAAGGCCGCCGGCGTCGAGGTGAAGTACGCCATCCATCCGGTGGCCGGCCGCATGCCCGGCCACATGAACGTGCTGCTGGCCGAAGCCAACGTGCCGTACGACGAGGTGTTCGAGCTCGAGGACATCAACTCGGAATTCCCGCAGGCCGACGTGGTCTATGTGATCGGCGCGAACGATGTGACCAACCCGGCGGCGGAGGACGACAAGACCTCGCCGATCTACGGCATGCCGGTGCTGCAGGTGTGGAAGGGCGGCACGGTGATGTTCAACAAGCGGTCTTTGGCGTCGGGTTATGCCGGCATCGACAATCCGCTGTTCTACCGCGACAACACCATGATGCTGCTCGGCGACGCCAAGAAGATGACCGAGAACATCGTCAAGTCGATGTAATCCGGACGCCCGCGATCGCCGCGATCGCGGCGAGCTCGCCGTCAGCAGGCAGCTTAAGATTGAACTCGCCGCGCAGCACGCCGGACAATTCGTCCGAACTGACGATCATCCGCTGCTCGGTGCTGCCGTCGGCGTGATGAATGCGCAGCCGGTTGTTGCGCAGCGCATAGCGGCGATTGCTGGTCGGCCGCGCCACGATCAGCGTTTTGGTGAAGATCGAATCCGGCGACGTGGAGATGAACCAGTTGGCCATCTCCCAGTCGGAGATGTCCTCGCCGGCCAGCGAGAACTGGTACATCGCGTTCCACTGACCATCGAGCTTCGCCTGCAACTGGAATTCGTCGCCGGCGCGCACGATCCGGTACCAGCCGTGCGGCGTTTCCTGCTCCATATCCGGTTCCAGCTTGAGCGGCGCGGTCAGCGTCAGGCCGCCGAAGCCGACGTCGGCGATGTACTCGCCGTCCGGCAGCGACACCAGCAGCACCATGTGATTGCGCGCGGTGACGAGGCCGTTCATGTTCCACTGGATGCGGCCGGCCACGCTGCGCACGGAGAAGCCGAGCGCACGCAGCGCCGCCATCAGCAGCGTGTTCTGCTCGTAGCAATAGCCGCCGCGGCCGCGCGTCACGATCTTGTCGGCAATGGCGGGAAGCTCCAGCCGGATCGGTCGCTTGAGCAGGACGTCGATGTTCTCGAACGTGATCGCTCCGGGATGCAGCAGATGGATGGCGCGCAGCGTGTCGAGCGTTGCCGGGCTGGGTCCGTCATGGCCGATGCGGGCGAGGTAAGCTCCGGCGTCGAGTTGTTCGCTCATGCCGGCAATCTAGAGCATGATCCCGAAAAGTGGGAACCGGTTTTCGGAAAAGATCATGCTCAAACAAGAAGTAGGAGACTGCGCGCTGAGCATGCAACCGCTGTCCAACGCGCCGCTCCGTGCTATCAACGCGTCATGACGCTGCTCAAATGGCTGCTCGGCGCGATCGTGCTGTTCGGCGGCTTCGTCATGTTCATGTACATGGCGCAGCGCTCGCTGATGTATTTTCCGGAAACGGTGCGCATCCCGCCGGCTGACGCGGGGCTGGCCGGCGCGGAGGAGGTGGTGCTCGACACCTCGGACGGCGAGAAGGTGATCGTCTGGCATCTGCCGCCGCGCGGCAACAAACCGGTGATCCTCTATTTCCACGGCAACGCCGGCTCGTTGCGCTATCGCGTGGAGCGGTTCCGCGCGCTGACCGGCGACGGCAACGGGCTCGTTGCGCTGAGCTATCGCGGCTATGGCGGCTCGACCGGCTCGCCCACCGAGGACGGTTTGATCGCCGACGCCGTCGCGACATATGAATTCGCGGCCGCGCGCTATCCGGCGGAGCGCATCGTCCTGTGGGGCGAATCGCTTGGTACCGGCGTCGCCATCGCGCTCGCCACCGACCGAAAGGCATCGCGTATCGTGTTGGAGGCGCCGTTCACCTCGGCCGCGGATGTCGGCGTCAGGGCGTACCCGTTCCTGCCGGTGCGGCTTCTGATGAAGGACCAGTTCCGCTCGGACGAGCGGATCAGCAAGGTCACGGCGCCGCTGCTTTTCCTGCACGGCGCGTTCGACCGCGTGGTGCCGCTCTCGCTCGGTGAACGGCTTTATGGATTGGCGAACGAGCCAAAGCGTCTGGTCCGCTTTCCGCGCGGAGACCACAACGACCTTGATGGTCACGGCGCGCAGGCCGCGGCGCGGGAATTTTTCAACGAGGCACGCTAGGCGCTATTGGGATTCCTGCGGCGGCGGCGGCAGCCAGTTCGATCCGCCAGGCTGGCCCGGCCCCGGCTCCGGCGCGAAAAGGCGCGGCCGATCCGGATTTGCGCGCCAGCGTTGCATCAGGTTGGGCGGGATGGACTGCGTCTCGTCCGGGCCGCAATAGCCGCCGACACCCACCACCGACTGTGTGCAAGTCTGCAAGGCAGGGATGCCGCACTCCCGCGTGCCATCCGCATAGTACGCGCAATAGGGCTGCGCGATCACGCCGGGAGCGCTGACCAAGGCGGCGGCAAGAGCTGTTCCAACGCCAAGCCATTTCATGGCGGCACCCGAATGCAGACATCACTGGCAATGCATCGAGGCTAGACCCGGGCAGGGTCCGTAACAAGCGCACCTTGCGTCTGCTATAAAGTTTCCGCCGTCTCCGCTTGCGAAAGGTTCTTGAGCCACTTCAAACCGATCACCACGGTGAACAGCAGCCCGGTGCCGGCGAACAGCGAGGCGGTCCAGCGGAAGCCGATCCGCTCGATCAGCGCGCCGGCGAACAGGAGGCCCAGCGGCAGGCTGTAGATCGCCAGCATGCGCACGCCCAGCACGCGGCCGCGGAAGCGTTGCGTCGCGGTGCGCAACAGGATCACGGTGTGGCACACCATCGTGAGGCTTTGCGCCACGCCGCACAGGCACAGCATGACAATGCCGCCGGTCAGGCTTTGCATCTGGATGAAGATCAGAATCAGAATGTGCCAGACGACAGCGGCGATAAACATCAGCCGCGGCAACCGCACCTCGGAGCTGAACCAGGTCATGACCAGCGCGCCGAGCAGGGCGCCGAAGCCGATCGAGGCGACCAGATAGCCCAGCCCGGCCTGGTCGACGCGGTAAATCTCCTTGGCGACGTAGGGCAGCAATCCGTTGGTCAGCGGGAACGCGGTGAAGTTGAAGAGCAACGCGAGCCACACGATCGCCAGCAGGCTCGGCGTGTTCCAGATGTGCACGATGCCTTCGCGCAGCTCGGTCCAGGCCGATGCGCTGGACGGCGCCGTCACCGGTGGTGTTTCACCGGAGGGCTCTTTCCGGTCCGGCGCGGCGAACCAGGTGAGCAGCGACCCGAGCGCGTAGAGGATGGTGATCGCGACATAGGCCGGCGCGATGCCGAACGCTGCGAACAATCCCGCGCCCGTCAACGCTCCGGTGATGCGCGCGATGTCCGAGGTGGTGCGCGAGAAGCTCATCGCGCCGGTGAGCAGATTGGGTGGCATCGCGTCGGCGACCACCGCGCCGCGCAGCCCCATGTCGGAGGGACGCACCAGGCCCGACACCGCGGCGAGGATCAGGACCACAAACGGGGTGAGCACGCCGGCGAAGGCCAGCGCCATCAGCACCGCCGCCACCATCGCGTATATGGCGCGCATCGCGGACAGCAGACTGCGATGCCCGACGCGGTCGCTCGCCACGCCGATCATCGGCGCGATCAGCGTGCCGCCGTAGAGCAGGGCGCCGTAGATCGTCAGGTAGAGCACGGAGCCGGTCTCGACCAGCACGTACCAGCCGAGGATCAGCGTCTCCATCTCGAACGCCCACGACACCAGCAGGTCGGCCGGCCACTGGAAGCGGTAGGCGCGGATCCGAAACGGCGCGAGCGCAGGCTTAAACGGCATGATGTCCCGGCAGGGTCACAGGCGGCAGGCCGGGTATCTTAGGGGCTAACGCCCTAGAATGTCTGGTAGGTGCGCCCGACTTGCCCGCCGAGCCGGGCGAAGCCGGCCTTGGCCGGCTCATGGTCCTGCTTGATGTTGATCGCCTTGGCGTAGGAGCCGGCCGCGCGCTCCTTGTCGCCGAGCCGCTCATAGGCGAGGCCGCGGCTGGTCCAGGCCTGCAGGTTCTGCGGATCGGCGGAGACTGCGTCGTCGAGATCGGCGGCGGCGGCCTTGAAATCGTTGATCGACATGTAGCTCAGCGCACGGGCGATGAACGGGTCGGCTTCGTTCTGAACGAGGCCGATCGACGTCGAGAAATCGTCGATCGCAAAGCGGTGCTGACGCTGGCTTTGATAGAGCAGGCCGCGGTTGAAATAGGCCTGCGCGCTGTCGGGCCGGATCGCGATCGCCTTGTTGAAATCGTTGAAGGCGTTGAGCGTCTGCTGCTGCTGCCGGTGCACGATGCCGCGGCCGATGTAGGCGACGGCGTAGGTCTGGTCGAGCTCCAGCGCCTTGTTGTAGTCGGCGAGCGCGAGATCGAGCTTGCCGGTCTTGCGGTAGATCAGCGCGCGGTTGGCGTAGGCCTGGGTATAGTTTGGATCGAGGCCGATCGCCTTGTTGAAGTCGGCGAGCGCCTCTTGGTTCTTGCCGGCCTGGCCGTACACGGTGCCGCGCATGTTGAGCGCCTGCGGGTCGTTCGGGTTGCGCTGCACGACGCCGGAGAGCGACGCGATGTTGGAGGGCGAGGCGGCGAGCTGGCTGCCCTCGGATTCGGTCGGAGCGGTCGCGGAGGTGAAGGTCGAGCTCGCGCAGCCGGCGAGAGCCGCCGCCGCGGCTGCGGCCAGACACAGGCGTATCAGGCTCACGGCTGTCATCGACGACCTTGCAGCCAAGGAATGCGGCGAAGGTTCGACGATAGCGCGATAGATGCTGAAACGACAGCGCGAGCCTGGGAAGAAGCCCAGCTCGCGCCCTGGAAAACCTGCCAAAAAGCTTGGAGAACCGGAATTTCTACCGGCCGCCGAAGCCGCCGCCGCCGAAGCGCCGCCGCCGCCGAAACCGCCGGCGCTGCGTCCCGGACCGCCACGCCCGGGCCCGCCCCGTCCGCCGCCGTCGCGGCCTGGGCCGCCCGGCGCGCCGAACACCGGCTTGGGCTTCATCGGGAGGAGGCCCTCGCGCTGCATCTTCTTGCGCGCCAGCTTGCGGGCGCGGCGAACCGCCTCCGCCTTCTCGCGGGCCTTTTTCTCGGATGGCTTTTCGTAATGGCCGCGAAGCTTCATCTCGCGGAAAATGCCCTCGCGCTGCATCTTCTTCTTCAGCGCCTTGAGGGCCTGGTCGACGTTGTTGTCGCGGACAAGAACCTGCACTCGTTGATCCTTCTCAATCCGATGTTCGGTTTGGTGTGTAGAAGGGTCGCAAAACCCTTCCGAGTCGGGCGCTGGTAGCAGGAAAGCTAATAAAAGTCCATCTCCCACGGGCTTTTTCGCCTGCAGGGCGTCACGCGCTGATATCCGGTGTGAGTTGGTCTTCGACGGCGATAATGCGGTCGCGCAGGATCAGCTTGCGCTTCTTCAGCCGCTGGACCTGAAGGCGGTCCGCACCAGGCGAGGTGTGCAAAGCCTCGATGGCGGTGTCGAGGTCGCGATGCTCCTGCCGCAGGCGCTCCAGCAACGCGGCCAGTTCGCGCTTTTCCTCGTTGGTCATACCTGGGCTCGAGACGCCAAGCAGCACCTTGCCATGGTCTGCCGCCACCGGGGCGAAGCCTGGAACCAGTACAAAATCTTGAATTCGCATGACTTTCGCAACTCACCAGCCCGGGGCGCGCGGGCCCGGTCGTGCCAAGGAGTGAACCAGGGCGCGCGTGGCGCGTCCGGACAGGTAGGCAATTGTCGCCCGTTTCTCAAGGGTCGTTCAAGCTGCAGGGTAACCGGCTGGTTTAATGATAGCGGGGATTTGTTGCGATGCACAAGAGTCGGTAATCGACTTGCGCGGGACCTCATGGCAGACTCTCGTGAGTCTGGGGTGAGATCAAATCCGATGGAGACATCGCATAATGACCATCCAAGCTCATCTGACCGAACTTGAGAGGCGACACCAGAGGCTCGAGGACGAAATCGCCGAGGCGATGGCGCATCCCTCGACCGACGATCTGAAAATCGCGGAATTGAAGCGTCAAAAGCTGCAGGTCAAGGACGAGATTACACGCTTGAGAACAAGCGAAGGGGCCAGCCTCCACTGAAGGCTGCAATCCCGTCGGCTTGAATGTTGAGTTTTCGCCGCCGGCTCTCGCATCGAGAGCCGGCGGTGCTATTTTGGGCCTGAGTTTTTGGAGGAGAGCGGAATGCGCAAGAAGACGTCAACAACGATGGCGCTGGCGGCGGCTTTGGCCGCTTTCATTTTTGCCGGTCCCGCGCCGGCGCAGGACTATCCGTCCCGCACCGTCACGCTGGTGGTGCCGTATCCGCCGGGCGGCGGCGTCGATGTGCTGGCGCGCGTGGTTGCGGACAAGCTGTCCGGCCTGATCGGCCAGCAGGTGATCGTCGACAATCGAGTCGGCGGTTCGGGCATCGTCGGCACCCGTGCGTTTGTCCGCAGCGCGCCGGACGGCTATACGCTTTTCCTCGGCCACACCGGCTCGATCTCGATCAATCCGACCCTCTACGCCAATGCCAACTTCGATCCGCGCAAGGATTTCGCGCCGATCGGGTTGGTCGCCTCGATGCCGGTCGCGCTGCTCGCGCATCCGAGCTTCCCCGCCAAGACGATCGGCGAGGTGGTCGAGATGGCCAGGAAAGAGGGAGACAAGTTCAACATCGGCACCTCGGCGGTCGGCACCGGCGGATATCTGTCGGCCGAGCTGTTCAAGTCGATCACCGGTGTGCCGGCGCAGATCATTCCCTACAAGGGAACCGCGCAACTCATGAACGACCTGATCGGCGGCCACATGAAGATTGCGTTCGGTGTGCTGCCGCCGGCGATGGGCAATCTTGCCGCCGGCTCGCTGCGCGGCGTCGCCATGCTCGACAGCCGGCGCTTCAGCCTGCTGCCGGACGTGCCGACCGCGAACGAGTTCGGGCTGCCGGGCTTCGAGTTGGTGCTGCACTATGGCGTGCTGGCGCCCGCCGGGACGCCACGGCCGATCGTCGACAAGCTCAACGCGGCATTGCGCCAGTTGGTCGCCATGGAAGACGTCAAGAAGCGCATCAACAACGAGGGCGGCGATCCGCTGACCTCCACGCCGGAAGAGTACGCCAAGGACATCGACGTCGAAGCGACCAAGTGGGGCACCTTGATCAAGAAGCTCAACCTGAAGGTCGAATGATGTTGTTTCCGCGCGCCCTCGCGGTTGCCGTCCTCGCCGGGCTCCTGCTCGGCGCGCCCGCTCCAGCGCAGGACTATCCCACGCGCCCGATCATACTTGTCGTGCCTTTCCCGGCGGGCGGCGGCAACGACGCGCTGGCCCGTGTCGTTGCGGAGAAAATGAGCAAGACGCTCGGTCAGCAGGTGGTGGTGGAAAATCGCGCCGGCGCGGGCGGCACGATCGGCACCCGTGCGGTCGCGAAGGCCGCGCCGGATGGTTACACGATCCTGCTGTCCTACACCGGCACGCTCGCGATCAACCCCAGCCTCTATCCCAACGCCGGCTATGACCCGCGCAAGGACTTCGCACCGATCGGCCTCATTGCATATTTGCCGAGCGTGCTGGTGGTGCATCCCTCGTTGCCGGTGACAACGACGGCAGAGCTGATCGCGCATGCCAAGGCCAATCGCGGCAAGATCAACTATGCGTTCGTTCCGAGCACGGTGGGGCACATTACCACCGAGTTGTTTGCCAGAAGCGCGGGTATCGAGCTCACCAGCATTCCCTACAAGGGCAACGGCAACGCGCTCGGCGATTTGCTCGGCGGCCACGTCTCGATGATGTTCATCTCACTGTTGCCGATCATCGGCAACGTCAAGGCCGGGACGCTCCGTGCGCTCGCGATCACCAGCCCGCAGCGCTCGGCGTTGCTGCCCGATGTGCCGCCGATCTCGGAATCCGGCCTGCCGGGATTTTCCGCGGTGACGCACTACGGGCTGGCGGCTCCACCCGGCACGCCGCGCGCCATCGTCGAGCGGCTGAACAAGGAGTTGCAGGCCGCGCTCAAGCTGGACGACGTACGAGTTAAGCTCTCGGTCGATGGCGCCGTGCCGCTACCCGGCACGCCTGAGGCTTATGCGGCCGTGATCGACGCCGAAGAGAAAAACTGGGGTTCGACCGTCAAAAGCCTCAACCTGAAAGTCGAGTGATCGGTCATGCGAAGACGCTCTATAGCTTTGGCGCTGGCTGTGGCGGTGGGCTGCGCGCTCGCGCACAGTGCGTCGGCGCAGGATTATCCGACCCGCCCGATCACGCTGATCGTTCCGTTTCCGGCGGGCGGCGGTGTCGATGTGATCGGCCGCATCGTCGCGGAAAAGCTCTCGGCCTCGCTCGGCCAGCAGGTGATCGTGGACAATCGCGGCGGCGCGGCCGGCGTAATCGGCACCCGGGTCGCCAAGGCAGCGCCGCCGGACGGCTATACGCTGGTGATGGCGACGTCGGGATCGATTGCGATCAATCCCACGCTCTATGCCAATCCTGGTTACGAGCCGCGCAAGGATCTGGCCCCGATCGGGCTGATCTCCTCGACGCCGATCGTGCTGATGGCGCATCCCTCGGCGCCGCAGCAGACGCTCGCGGACTTGATCGCGTTCGCCAAGGCCCATCCAGGCAAGCTCGATATCGGCACGCCGCCGCCCGGCACCAGCGCCTATCTCGGCGCCGAGCTCTTGAAGTCGCTGGCTGCGATCGATTTCACCATCGTGACCTATAAGGGCACCGGCCCGCTCACCACCGATCTGATCGGCGGACACGTCAAGCTCGCGCTCAACGTCCTGGCGCCGGCGCTGAGCAACCTGAAATCCGGGGGATTGCGCGCGCTGGCGGTGCTCGGCCCGAAGCGCTCGACGCTGCTGCCGGAGGTCCCGACCTCCGCCGAGGCGGGCCTGCCCGGATTCGAATCCGGGCTGAACTACGGGCTGCTCGCTCCGGCCGGCACGCCGCGCGCGATTATTGATAAGCTCAACGCGTCGCTGCGCGCGGGGGTCGACACGCCGGAGGTGCGCGCGCGCATCGCCGCCGATGGCGGTGACCCGATGCCGTCGAGCCCGGAGGAATACGCCGCCGACATCGAGCGGGAAGACAAGAAATGGGGCGATCTGATCCGCAAGCTCAAGCTGCGGATTGAGTAGCCGATGGCGCGACTGGATAGCTTCGAGGGGAAGGGGACTCATATGCGGCAAATCACGACAATCGGCGCGCTCGCCGCGCTGGCGCTGACGATGGTGGGCACTCAGGCGACTGCGCAGACCAAGCGGCAACCTCAGGTGCTCGATGCCACGTATCGCGGCACGATGGTGTGCGCGAAGCTGCCGTTCACCGAGTTTGCGATGCGCGAGGCGGTCGCGGCGACGCTCTCCGGCGGCAGCGGCACCTATACGCACGTGGTCCGATTGCGCGAGAGCCCGGATCCCAACGAGGAGAAGGGCACCGCCAAGATGGACGGCGCACGGATCGTCCTGGACGGCAACTGGAAGGGTGACGCCGGACAATACCAGGCGAGCTACAGCGGCTCGTTCGTGCGGCGCAGCGCCAAGCTGACGGGCACACAGACCTGGACCGTTGGCGGCCGGATCGTGACGCGCTCCTGCACCGGCGTGATCAAGCGCCCGCTCAAGGCGTTCCTGCCGCGCAACAAGAAGCCGGCAAGCCAGTGACGCGCCGCGCACTCGGCGTTATCATCGCGGCGCTGCTTGCGTTCGGCGGAGTTGCTGCCGCGCAGGACTATCCGAACCGCCCGATCACCATGATCGTGCCGTTTCCGCCCGGCGGCGGCAACGACACCATGGCACGCATCGTGGCGGCGAGGCTGTCCAGTGCGCTCGGCCAGCAGGTCGTGGTGGACAATCGCGGCGGCGCGAACGGCGTCATTGCCATGCGGACCGCGGCGCGCGCTGCACCCGACGGCTACACCATCGTGTTTGCCAACACGTCTTCGACCACGATCAATCTCGCACTCAATCCGAATGCCGGTTACGACACCAAGAAGGAGTTCGCACCGATCGGCATGTTCGCCTCGGCGGGCATCGGCATCATCGCGCATCCGACATTTCCGGCGAACAATGTCGCCGAATTCATCGCGCACCTGAAGGCCAATCCCGGCAAGGTCTCGATCGGGACCTCGCCGCCGGGTAGTGGCTCACATCTGTCCGCCGAGCTGTTCAAGGCCAAGACCGGCGTCGAGGTGATCTATGTGCCCTACAAAGGCGCGGCTGCGCTCAACAACGACCTGCTCGGCGGGCATATACCTGCGGTGTTCAGCGTCGTGCCGGCCTCGCTCGGCGCGATCAAGGCTGGCCAGCTCAAGGTGTTGGCGATGACCGGCACCTCCCGGGTCACGGTCCTGCCCAACGTGCCGACCGTGTCCGAAACGATCCCTGGCTTTGAAGCAGTCCTGCGCTACGGTCTGCTGGCGCCGGCCGGCACGCCGCGCGCCGTGATCGAACGGCTCAACAAGGAACTGATCGCGCTCGCCGGCTCGGACGAAGTGAAGGCGCGGATCGCCAGCGAAGCCGGCGCCGCGCTGACATCGACGCCGGACGAGTACGCAGCCGAGATCGCGCGCGAAGACGCCTTGTGGACGCCGCTGATCCGCAGCCTCAATCTGAAAATGGAATGACGGAACGCGGGCGGGACGGCGCGCAGGGAAACGATGGTCTTCAGTAACCTGACGTTCGTCTGCCTGTTCCTGCCGATCGTGCTCGCGCTCTATCACGGCGCGCCGCATTCGGCGCGCAACCTCGTTCTGGTCCTCGCCAGCATGGTATTTTATGTCTGGGGCGGCCGCGTTGCGATCGTCCTGGTGCTGGTGTCGATCGCCGTCAACTTCATGCTGGGCAGGGCGATCGCTGCGGCGGACGCCGAGCGGCGCACGCGGCTGATCCGCTGGTCGGTCGCCGGAAATCTCCTGGTCCTGATCGTATTCAAGTACGCCGACTTTCTGGTCGACAACGCGAACGTGGCGCTCGCGGCATTCGGCGACTGGAAAATCCCCGATCCGAAGCTGCCGCTGCCGCTCGGCATCTCGTTCATCACCTTCCATCTCATTTCGTATCTGGTGGACGTGTATCGGGGCACCGCCGAGGCGCAGCGCTCGCCGGTGCCGTTTGCGCTCTACATCCTCAATTTCCCGCAGCTCGTCGCGGGCCCGATCATCCGCTACCGGCCGATGGCGCCGCAGCTTGCACGACGCGAGGTCGCGTTCGAGGACATCGACGCCGGCGTCATGCGGTTCGTCGCGGGGCTGGCGAAGAAGCTGCTGATCGCCAACCCGCTCGGCGCCGTCGCCGACCAGCTTTTCGCCATCGAGCCGTCCGGCCTCCCGGCTTGGGCGCTATGGCTCGCCGTGGTGTGCTACGCGCTGCAGATCTATTTCGACTTCTCCGGCTATTCGGACATGGCGATCGGGATCGCGCGGATGTTCGGCTTCCGCTTTCCGGAGAATTTCAACTATCCCTACAGCGCGACCTCGATCCAGGATTTCTGGCGGCGCTGGCATATCACGCTGTCGGCGTGGTTCCGTGACTACGTCTATGTGCCGCTCGGCGGCAATCGAGGCTCGCTGTGGCGCACCACGATCAACCTGTGGATCGTGTTCCTGCTGTGCGGCGCGTGGCACGGCGCGAGCTGGAATTTCATCGTCTGGGGCATGTGGCACGGCCTGTTCCTGTCGATCGAGCGTATCGGCGCCGTGCAGCGGCTGCTGACATCGCTGCCGGCGTTCGCGAGGACGGCGTACGTCATGCTGATCGTTCTGATCGGCTGGGTGTTCTTCCGCCAGACCTCGCTTGAGCTTGCCTTGGAGATGCTGTGGCGGATGTTCGTTCCGGTGGCCGCGGCGGGGAATGTCCTGCTGGTCTCGGCGCAAGCTCCGCCGCAGATCCTGGTGCTGATCGCGGTGGCAACCGTGTTCGCGTTTCCGGTCTGGCCCGCGGTCAAGGAGCGCTTGGCGGCGATGCAGCAGAAGCCGGGCTCGGGGGTCGCCTACGATGTCGGGCGCGCGCTGGTGGTCGGTGGCCTGACACTGCTGTGCGTTGCGGCCATGGCGCTCGATCAGCACAATCCCTTTATCTATTTCCGGTTCTGAGCCATGCCGTCCGCACTCCAGTCCTTCCCGCGCAAGCTGACGGTCATCGTCTATTTCGTCATCGTCCTGCTGCCGGTGGCGCTCTTTGGCACCGATGGGCCCTGGCTCGGCAAGGGCGAATTCCCGGCCCGCCAGCGCGCCGAGTTGCCGGGCCGGATGGGACCGGGTGCCTTCCAGGCGCTCGACAAGTGGTTCGCCGACCGGATCGGGCTGCGTTACCCGCTGATTTATCTTGGCACCGAGTTTCATCTCGGCGCGTTCGGCCGGCCGCTCGACCGCCACATCTTCTTTGGCGCGGACGGCTGGATGTTCTGGACCGAGGACGCCGACCGCGTGCCCTCGGCGATGGCGGATTCCCGCGGCAGGCTCCGTTTTACGCCGGCTGAGATCAAGCGCATCGAGACGGAGTTGCTGGCGGTGCGCGACCGGTTCGCCGCCTGCCGTATTCCGTTTGCCGTTGCGATTGCGCCCAACAAGCAGAGCATCTACCGCGAGTTCGTGGTCGCCGGCGGCGACGGGGTCGCCGTCGCGGCTCGATAGGTTGCTTGCTTCGCTGAGCCCCGCCGCGCGCTCGCAGATCGTCGACACTCGCGATGCTATCCGCGCGGCAAAGGCAAAGCACGCGCCGCTTCGCCCCTACAACAAGACCGAGACGCACTGGAATGAGCTTGGCGCGTTCTATGGCTATGCCGCGGTCATGGACGCGCTACGGCGATCCATGCCGCTCAACCATCCTGAATTGACGTCAATCGCGCAGTACGAGGTTTCGCCGCGGCGGAACTATCCGGGCGGAGACATGGCGACGTTTATTTTATTCTCGCCGTGGCGGTTTTCGGATGAAGATGTTTCGGTGCAAGGCGCGTGGCTCGCAGGCCTGCCGCCAGAGCAGCAAATCGATCCGCGCTATTCGGTCGCCCGCAATCCGGAAGGCAAGGGCAGGCTGCTGGTGATCGGCGATTTGTTCACCGGCGCCCCGGTGCGTTACTTCCAGCAGCACTTCGCCGAGGTCCATCGCGTGATCAGCACGACGGTGGACGGCGATCTGGTGGCGCGCATCAAGCCCGACGTCGTGCTGGTGCTCGCGGTCGAGCGCAACCTCGAACGGCTGCTGCTTCCGATGGTCAACCCCGCGAAGCTGTGCCAGCCTGGCGGCCGGTGAACTCGACGCCGAGCTCGCCGCCGAGCCGCCAGACCACGCGGCATTCCTCCCGGACGTCCACTCCACCGCGGGACAGCGAGAGCGTGAACCGCTCGGGAATCTCCAGGTCCGAGTAGAGCCGCGCGCCGCGGTCGGAAATATCCGTCACAATGCAATCCCGCGGCAGGCCGCCGATCCCGCTGTGGAATTTGGCGACGCGATTGATGGGGCGGCGGGAAAATTGTCTGCGGTCTTTCAACACTTGGGTCTGCGCAATGCTCGTGGCCTTGGAATGTCCACGTATAGGACCGCTCTGTTCAGAAATCTTTGCCCGGCACGCGCAGTTTTTAATCGATTCTGATCGACGTGCTGCGCGTTAACCACCCGCGCTAACCACGGCCGATAACTACGCGGGCAAAGAACGCCACGCGCCGAATTGGATTTGGCCTCCCGCTTCGATACCCATTTCGTATCGCGGCGCGTGGGGGTTTCATGTTGCACAGACGTGCGTTCGTAGGCGGCGCCGGCGCGTTGGGCGCTGCGATGCTCGGAACGCTGCGGGTCAGCGTCGGGCAGGGTGCGCTCGGCACGCGCCGCTCGGTGCGAGGCATGCGCGCGAACGATCCCGACCTCGCTGCGTACCGCCGCGCTGTCGCCGCGATGAAGGCGCTGCCGGCGTCCGACCCGCGCAACTGGAATCGCTTCGCCGCCATCCACGCCAGTTTCTGCCCGCACGGCAACTGGTATTTCCTGCCGTGGCATCGCGCCTATCTGGTCACGCTGGAAAACATCGTGCGCGATCTCGCCGACAAGCCCGACTTTGCGCTGCCGTACTGGGACTGGACCGCCGAGCGGCAATTGCCACCGGTGTTTGCCGCCGGCAGCCCGCGCAACAACCCGCTCAATCATGCGCGGCCCGAGTTCGAAGTGGATGAAACGCTGCCGGACGACATGGTCGGCCCGCAGGTGATCTCACGCATACTGGCGAGCCCCGACTTCGAGTCGTTCGGCAGCGCGCGGCCGCGCGGCCAGAACAGCGCCGCGCCGGCATGGCAGCGCCGCGCCGGCGCCAGGACCGAGCTCGAATTCAACCCGCATGACGGCGTGCACGGCTCGCTCGGCGGCGACATGGCGCAGGTCGGCCCGGCATCGCGCGACCCGATTTTCTATCTGCATCACGCCAACGTCGACCGCCTGTGGGCGGTCTGGAATGCGCGCGGCAACGCCAACAGCCCGGAGCCGTTCTGGCGCAACTTCGCGTTCAACCGGAACTTCATCAACGCGGACGGATCGCCGTGGAACGTGACGGTGAACGGTCTGCAGTCGCCGGCGGCGCTGGGCTATCGCTATGACGACGAGGAGGGGCCGTTCGCCGCGGACGTCGATTTTCAGCGCCAGTCGGCTGACGCGGTCGACCCGCTGTACGGTTCGCTGCAGGCCTACCGGCGGTTTGCCGGCAATGCTGTGCAGCCCTCGGCTGGCTTGCAGCGCTATGGAATGGCGTCCGGCAGCGGCTTCCTCGCAGCGGCCGCCGATAACGACCGGGCGGCGGCTCACGAGCGCGCCATCAGCATCCCGGTTTCGCTCGGCCGGCCGCTTTCCGAGATCCTCAAGCCCGGGCCGATGGCGTCGGCTTCCGCGGCGGACCGCAACCGCGACCGGCAATGCATCTGGGCGGTGCTGCGCGACTGCGATGCGCCGACCGATCCGAGCACCCGGGTGCGCGTGTTCGTGAACCGCGAGGGCGCCGCTCGCGGCGCGCGCGCGGGCGACGCCCACTACGTGACGACCATGAGCTTTTTCGGCGCCGGCCACGGCGATCATCACGCCCAGGCCGGGCACGGCAGCCACCACGCGCAGCCCCCGCCCGCGGGCGCGACGTCAGTCTCGATCGATCTCACGCCGGCGCTCGCGCGATTGCGCGGCACCAGGTACGTGCGCACCGATACGCTCACGGTCCAGCTCTTGCCGATCTGCCGCCGCGCCAACCCGGCAACCAGCGTGGTGCGGCCGCGGCGGGTGGAAATCGCAATTCTTTAGTCGCGGGGTACATCCGATGATCGCATTCATCAAGCAAGCGTTGAAATCCAGGCTGCTGCGTTGCACTGTCAATGCAGTCGCAGCCTTCAGTATCACTTTCGTGGCCCTCTCGATGCCCTGGCGTGCCGAAGCCCAGCAGACCGCGACGGCGAGCGCGCCGGCGCGCATCCACGTTTCCGTTCCGCAGGCGGACGGCCGGGGCATGGCGACGCTTGAAGTCGCGGTAAGCGCATTCCGCAAGCCGGCGTCCGGCAACATCGGGGGCGTGGTGCGGCTCAGGAAGCCGGGCGGCAGCCCGGTCGAGGTCGGCCGGTTCACCATTTTGCCGGCGCAGTCGTTCACCGCGTCCAATTCCGGCGAGGAGCAGCGTTACCGGTTCGAGGTGACCAGCGCGTTGAAGCAGCTTGGCGTTGCCGCCGGTTCGGCCGAGGTCGAGGTCGCGCTGATTGATCGCTCCAGCGGGCCGGTGCCGGCAGGCACCGAGCTTCAGCTCGGCCAAGTGCAGATTTCGATGCGGTAATTTATCGCGCGTACTCATAAATTCGGTTCGGTAAGCGCGGCTTGCTGAATGCCCGCTTCGCTCCGAAAGCGACCGAATTGCTGCGTCGCGCGATGAAGCCGCTAGCTCGTCAAGTGAACGATGATGCCGCCCCACTGCTTCAGACCGATCGCCGCGCAGGATGCGATGGTCTGATTGAAATCCAGGTTGACGCGCCCGTTGGTCGTGAACTGGTTCATGACGAACTTCGAGCATTTCGCGTTGCTGCTCGAGGTATTTCCATCCGTCACGACATTGGAATTTCCAAGATAGACCAGGCCGTCGGCGCTGAAGCTCGCGCCGGGACCCCATCGGTTGTCGACGTCCTTGGTCAGCTTGGGATCGAGATACAGCGCCACGCCCTGCCACGGGTTGCCGGCTTCGGTCGGCGGCATCAACGTCAGGCTTCCCTGTTTCCCTCCGCCGTTCGGGAAGTCGATCTTGCTCGAAAACGAATTGTTGCCGGTCATCACGATCGCCATTCGGGCGACCGTCAAGGAGGCATTGTCGTCGATGATGAGGTTGCCGTTCTCGATGACGATCAATGCGTCCGAGCCGGGCATGCTGCCGTTCAGCAGTCCCGTTCCCGAGAGGGTGAGGTCGCCGCAGATGTGGTGCTCGGTTCGGCCCCCGATGGTGACCGTCTTGATGGCTGAGCCGGTCGGCATCACGCCCGGCGTCCATGTCGCACCCGGCCGGGACGTTCCGCACTGCGGGACGATGTTGGCCGCGAGCGGCGCATAGATATCCGGCACGGTTATCGAGTTGGGCTTCGGATTGCCGCAACCGGAAGCGGAGCCCGCGGAGATCGCCTTGGTCAGCGCTCCATCGTGGCCGTTGCAGTCGATCGAGGTGTTGGACCGTATCGAGCAACCGGAGAGGTTGACGATCGGGGCGCCGTTCAGGGACAGCGCCACATGCGACGGCGACTGTCCCTTATCGAGTGTGAGGATGCATGAATTGTCCGGCTCGCTGGCGGTCGCGCCGGCCGAGACTTTCACGTTCAGTTTCGGAATCTGGATCAGACCCAGGAAAACGGTTGGGACCGAAACGGAAGCGGTCCCTCGATAGCGCTGCGCCGAATCCTGTGCGAAGACCTTGGTAACGACCAGACCGTTTGCCAGCGTTGCCCTGAAGTTGGCGTCAAAATTGTCGATGGCGATCTGGTTCCAGACGGAAGAGCCTTCCTTCGCGGCGGTCAGCAATGCTGCATCCAGCGCGCTCTGCAATTTGGATCGAATGTTATTGGCGCGGGAATAGTCGACCGCCGCTCCAACTGCCGTCATGACGGGAATCAACGAAAGCGCCACGACCGGCGCAATCATCCCTGCGGTGTCGTCACGAAATCGAGCAAGAAGACGTCTTACGTCAAATTGAATGGTCTTAAACATTTTAACCCCCGAAAGCTTGTTGGCGGGGCAAGGAAGCCAGCCGGGCGCTCACGAAGGGCTAAGTCAATCGCCGGGATTTTCTTCAAAAAACAATTCGAAATTGCCGCCTATTCGAACGTTTCGTCACAATACTGAGCAGACTCAGGCACAACTGACGTTAGGTGGTCGAATTTTTGGCGTGGAAAATTTTCCGGGCGTCTTCGCGAATCCGCTCGATAGCGTTAAGGCGCGATTGATCGGCTTCGATACTTACGAACTCCACGCCGAGTTCTCCGCCGAGCCTCCAGGCGAGCCGGCATTCCTGGCGCATCACTTGATCGCCGGAAATGATGAGATGAAATCGAGCCGGTACGTCGTCGTGGTCAACAAACAATCGGGCTCCCCGGTCTGAAATGTCGATGACGGTACACTCGGCTGTTGCGCCGGAATCTGTTTGAATACGGGCCACTCGCTTTATGGAGACTCGTTGATGTTTGCGTCGCTCGCCAAACATGGAAAGACCTTGTAATCATGCAATATTGTTCCTCATCATTCACCAAACGCTCTAAGGGCCGCATAAATCGTAGTTGGAAAATTTCATCAAAGTTTATTGAAGCGCCGTCTCGTCCAGGTGGAAGGAGAGATTAATTCATCGAATCGCCGTCTTGGCGCGCTCGACGATGTCCTTGGGCGAGGCATAGATTTTCCGCACCAGGTCCTGCACCTGCTGGCCTGACATCGGCGAGATGTCGATCCGCATCTTCTCGGCGTCGTCGAGGAACTGCTTGTCCGCCATCGTCCGGTCGAACGCCGCGCGCAGTATGGCGAGGCTGGCCGGCGGCGTCTCCGGCGGCGCGATGTAAGAGCGCTGGAACACCGTCTGGCTGACGATCAACTCCACCGCCTTGCGGTCGTCTTCGCTCTTGACGAACTTGAACACCGTCGGAACGCCCATCTTGGTCAGTTCCGGATGCGGCTCCAGGCTGACCTGCAGCAGCACGTTGGCCTTGCCGTCGCGCAGCCACTCGGGCTTTTGCGACTTGAAGCTCGACCAGTCCCAGCCGCACAGTCCGTCGATCTCGCCGCGCTCCATGGCGAGCGCCATCTCGTTGGTGCCGCGATAGCCCGCGACGATGTCGTAGATCGCGCCCGAGGTGCGCTTGTGCATGTAGCCGTATTCGTAGGTCGAATCGTTCGGCGCCGAGCCGCCGAACTTGCCGGGCACCGTGAGCGTGTCCTCGAACTTGGCGATCTTGGAGCCCTTCAGCGTCACGCACACGCGCGTCCCGTTGTTTGCGGTGCCGAGGTAATTGACCTTGGTCGGGTCGAACAGGCCTTCCGACTTCGGGTCGAGCAGCGGGCCCATGATCGCGCCCGGCATGATGCCGGCGAGCACGGTGCCGTCCTTCGGCGCCATGTTGGCGATGAATTGCGCGGCCTTGGCGCTGCCCGCGCCTGGCAGGTTCTTCACCACGATGCTTGGCTGGCCGGGGATGTTGCGCCCGAAGTGCCGTGCCACCACTCGCGCGTAGATGTCGTAGCCGCCGCCGGGTGGCGCGCCGACCAGGAGTTCGATGGTCTTGCCGGCGAAGTCCTGCGCCGAAATCGGCATTGTGCCGAACAGCAGGGCGGCCAGCGCGAGGCCGAGGCTCGATCGTGTCGACAGCATGGGCACCTCCGGATGCCGAATGGCGGCCATCAGGTTAGGTCACGCTCGCCAGCCGGACAATCGGCGCCAGCGTGCGTCGTGGGCGTCCCGGGCAAAGCGATAGGCGCCGCGCTCACGCCTGCCGCAAATCGGCCGCGGCCCGCGCCAGCACATCGACCACCTTGGCCTCCGCCTCGGCATCGTCCTTGAGGCGCTCGGCCGCGACCTCGCGCAGGTTCTCCAGCGCGGCGCGAACCAGCCGCGGCACCCGCGGACCGTGCCGGTCGCCATCGCGCTCAGCGCGGCGGCGTATGCGGTCGAACCGCTCGCCCGTGACGGCGAGCCGCTCCAGCAGCGCATCGGCGTAGGCGCGGTTTTCCGTGAGGTGCGCGCGGCCTTCGGCGGTGATCGTGTAGAGCCGTTTTGAGCCGTCGGGCTGCGAGGTCAGGTAGCCGGCCTCCTCGAGATAGGTGAGGGTCGGATAGACGATGCCCGGGCTCGGCGAATAGGCGCCCTCGGTCTTCTCCTCGAGCAACTTGATGAGCTCGTAGCCGTGCCGCGGCTGCTCGGCGATCAAAGCGAGCGCGATCAGCCGCAGGTCGCCTTGGCCCAACATGCGGCCGGCGCGCACCGTATCATCGCCGTCACCTCTGCCATGGCGACCGCCCCATCCGGAGCGGCGGCCATGATGGCCACGTCCGTGGCGCCCGACGGCCCAGCGGCAATCGCTGTCCCCAAAATCTCTCATGCCAAACATCTCATTCTCCTTTTTGCTGAGATGTATCGAACGATATATCTTATAAAGATATAACACAAGATATATCTTGTAGTAAAAATTCATCCAATAAATCAATGCGATATAGAATCAGTTCGGCTCCGATTGATGTGGGCTCGATGCTTTCCGCGTTGCACTCGTCCCAGGACGGCCGTAGGTTGGCTCCTCGGGGCGAGCGAGGCGAGAAAACTGACCATGATCCGTCGCCTGACCTTTGCTTTCATCCTGTCTTTGGTGACGGCCGCGCTGCTCGCGCCGCCGGCCGCGCAGGCGTTCACGGTGGAAAACGACCCGTCCAAGACGATCCCGAAGTTTGATTTCGACGATCAGCTTCGCCAGTTCCGCAACACGCCGCAGCTCGACACATCGACGGCCAACAAGAAGGGCGTTGAGACGCCGTTCGGCACGCTGCAGTTCGGCGTGCAGCGGAATACCTCGCCGTTCAGCTCGCCGTATGGTGCCGGCTTTGGCGCGAGCAATTCCGGCAACGCCGACCGCCGCCATTACGAGCGGATGTTCGCGCCGCCGCACCGGCAGCACCTGTACGACTAGCGGTCACACCGTCCTCGCCATTTCGCGCAATTTGAATTTCTGAAATCTTGCCGGTGCTGGTCTTCGGTAGCTCCGTGAACACCACATGCCGCGGGCACTTGTATCCCGCGAGATTGTCGCGGCACCATTTCACCAGTTCGTCCGTGGTGGCGCTTTTGCCCGGCTTCAGTTCGATGAACGCGCAGGGCGTCTCGCCCCATTTGTCGTCCGGTTTCGCCACCACCGCGGCGGCCTGTACGGCGGGATGCTTGTACAGCGCGTCCTCGACTTCGATCGAGGAGATGTTCTCGCCGCCCGAGATGATGATGTCCTTGGAGCGGTCCTTGAGCTGGATGTATCCGTCAGGATGCATCACACCGAGGTCGCCGGAATGAAACCAGCCGCCGGCAAACGCCGCATCGGTCGATTTCTTGTTCTTGAGATAGCCCTTCATCACCACGTTGCCGCGGAACATCACCTCGCCGAGCGTCTCGCCGTCGCGCGGCACCGGTTGCATCGTGTTGGGATCGAACACGTCTAGCGCCTCCAGCATGTGGTAGCGCACGCCCTGCCGTGACTTCTTCGCCGCCTGCTCGTTGAGCGGCAGCGCGTTCCAATCGTCATGCCAGTCGTTGACCACCGCCGGGCCATAGACTTCGGTCAGCCCATAGACGTGGGTGACGTTGAAGCCCGCCGCCTTCATTGCCGCCAGCACAGCCTCGGGCGGCGGCGCGGCGGCGGTGGCGAACTGCACCACATGAGGCAGCGGCTTCTTCTCGTCTGCGGCGGCGTTCAGCAGCGTCGACATGACGATTGGCGCGCCGCACAGATGCGTGACCTTGTGCTCCGCGATCGCGTCGTACATCGCTTTGGCGCGCACCGCGCGCAGGCACACGTGCGTGCCGGCAACGACCGAGAGCGTCCACGGGAAGCACCAGCCGTTGCAGTGGAACATCGGCAGCGTCCAGAGATAGACCGGATGCTGGCCCGAATCCTGACCTGACATGCCGCAGGTGATGACGTTGTTGACGGCAAGAAGGTGCGCGCCACGGTGGTGATAGACCACGCCCTTGGGATCGCCGGTCGTGCCAGACGTATAATTCAGCGCGATGGCGTCCCATTCGTCGCCCGGCATCTGCCAGGCGAAGCCAGGATCGCCGGTCGCGACAAACGCTTCGTACTCAATCTCGCCGATGCGCTCGCCGGGCCCGGCGTACTCCGGATCGTCATAGTCCACGATCAACGGCTTTGCCTTGGCGAGCGCCAGCGCATCCTTCGCCACCTTGGAAAACTCGCGGTCGACAATGAGCGCCTTGGCTTCACCGTGGTCGAGCTGGAACGCAATGATCGCGGCATCGAGCCGCGTGTTCATGGTGTTGAGCACCGCCCCCGCCAGCGGCACGCCGTAATGGCATTCGAGCATCGCCGGCGTGTTGGCGAGGATGGCCGACACGGTGTCGCCGCGCTTGATGCCTCGTTTGGCGAGCGCCGAAGCGAGACGGCGGGACCGCGCGTAGAACTCGGTGTAGCTGCGGCGCAGCGGCCCATGCACGATCGCGGTGCGGTTGGGGAACACCGATGCGGCGCGCTCGAGCAGCGTCAGTGGCGTCAACGGCTGGAAATTGGCAGGGTTGCGGTCGAGGTCGGTGTCGTAGGGGGATTTCGCCATGGCCGGGCGAGTTTAGCAGGCGCATTTGCTGCCGCCAGCGCATGAAAAACCCGCCGGCCAAAGCCGGCGGGTTTCTTCGGATCGAACGCAGACGTCTGCAATCAGCGCGCGGGAGCAGGCGCCGGAGCCGGAGCGGGCGCCGGAGCCGTGGCCGCCGGCGGGTTGGCCGGAGCGGTCGCCGGCCGGGTGACCGGAGCCGTCGTGGTGGACCGCGTCGTCGAAGTGTCGCTGGCGTACTTGAACGCCGGCAACGCCTTGAGCTGGTCCTTGGTCATGTTCACCATGGCATGGTCGGGATAATCCCTGGCCGCGCTGCCGGTTGTGGTGGTTGTCGTCGTGGTCGCGGGGGCGGTCGCCGTGCCCGTGCCAGTTGTGCGCGGGGCGGTGGTGGTCGTCGCGCTGGTCTTCACCGGCTCGTTGACGAACTTCACCTGGCTGAACGGAATGCCGACATTGTGCTCGCCCATGCCGAGGAAGCCGCCGGCGCCGATCACGACGGTGTCGATCTTGCCGGAGGAGTCGGTGATGAGCTCGTTGATGTCGCCGACCTTCTCGTTGTTCGAGTTATAGACGTTCAGGCCGACCAGCTTGGACGCACGCCACTTGCCGGCGGCAGTGGATTGGATCGCGACCGCATCCATCGGCTTCGCTGCCGGAGCTGACGTGGAACCTGCTGGCGGACTGGATTGAGCGAAAGCTGTGGTCGAGAGCAGAGCCGCGGCCATGGCGGCCAGGGCGAATTTCTTAGTCATCGGAGTTCCTTCCTCGGGTTGAAGCGTAACCCTCCCGACCAATGCAACGCGATGGTCGCTGTTTTGTTCAGCGCCCTGGATCATTTTTGACGCAGACGAACTCGCGCCATGGAACTCAACTGAATAGGGCCGTTTGCACGCGGAACGGACGCGGCGAGCGGCGCGTTGCCTTACGGTCGGGAGGAACTCCAAGGAGCAATCGATGAACAATCCGAACCAGAATCAGCAGAACCAGGGCGGCCAGCAGGGCGGCCAGGGTGGCGGTCAACAGGGCGGCCAGCAGAAGCCGGGCCAGCAGCAGCAGAATCCGGGTCAGCCCGGCCAGCAGGGCGGTCAGCAAAAGCCGGATCAGCAGGACCAGAAGCGCTAATTCAGGTTGTTTTGATCTCCCCGGCAGCGCACCTGCCGGGGATTTTCTTTGCTCGGGTGGTGCCCGCGCAACGCACTCAAGTTGCGCCGCCGGTCAGCAACTGCTGCACGCCCTGGTAGGTGAGGATGATCCCGATCAGCAACACGAGCACGTTGGTGATCTTGTAAAACAGCGCTTCCGGCGTGACGCGGACCAGCCAGACGCCGGCCATGTTGCTCACCACCGCCAAGGGGATGAGCACCACCGAGGTGGCAAGCCCCGAGGTCGAGAACTGGCCGAGCGCGAAATAGGGCGCGACCTTCATCAGGTTGACAAGCGCGAAGAACCACACCGTCGTTCCGACGAACAGCATCTTCTCCAGACGCTGCGGCAGCATGAACGCGAAATAGGGCGGTCCGCCGATCTGCACCAGTGTCGAGGTGAAGGCGGCAAGCCCGCCCCACACCACGCCATAGGTTACCTTGGGTGGCACCGTCACCGCGGGGCGATTGCGCCGCAGCCACGAGTTCAGCGCGAATGAGAGCGCGATCAGTCCGACCGAGAGCCGGATAATCGCCTCCGAAACATGGGCTGCAAACAGCCACGCGGCGGCGACGCCGACCACCGCGCCGGGCAACATGACCTTCAGATTCCACGGATCCCAGACACGGCGATACACCCAGCATGACATCGCGTCCTGCAGCAGGATGATGGGGAGCAGGATCGCCGCCGCTTCCAGTGGCGGCAGCAGCAGCGCGAGCAGCGGCGTCGCCACCATGCCGATACCGGAGAAGCCGCCCTTGGAAAGGCCGAGCATGATCACCGCGGGCACGGCGAACAGATAGAACAGCGGATCGGCGATGATGGTCATGCGGGGTGGCGGTTAAAGCGCGGATGGGCGGGCAACGCCACCCGATTCCACGCATGACATGACGTCATCGCCACCATAGGTCGACGATCGAGCCGCGGATCAGCTCGATCGCGATCAGGAACATCAGCACGTAGGCGATGCGGAAAAACAACTCGACCGGTGTACGGCGGACGAGCCATATCCCTAAGTAATTGGTGGCGATCGCCACGGGCAGCAGCGCCGAACCGACCAGGAGATTGTCCCATGTCAGGTAGCCGAGCGTGGCGAAGGCCGGCACTTTGATCACGTTGCTTGACGCGAACAGGATGGTGACCGTGCCGACGTAGGTGAGCTTGTCCATCTTTTGCGGCAAGAGGTGCATCTGCCACGCCGGTCCGCCGGCGTTGGCGAGCATTGTGGTGATGCCGCCGAGTCCGCCGAAGATGATGCCGGTTGCGGCGTTCGGGCGGATGAATCGCTCGAAGCGGCCGCTCGCCCAATGACGGATCACGAACAGCGCGGCGATCAGCCCGATGGCGAGGCGGATGTGTGCCGGCGACAGCGACGCCGCCATCAGCCAGGCGGCGCCGATGCCGACCGTCATGCTCGGCAGCATGATCTTGAGGTTCCAGGCGCTCCAGTTGTGCCGGTAGGTCCACACCGTCAGCACGTCCTGCGCAAGCGCGGTGGGCAGGATGATCGCCGCGGCCTGCAACGGCGACACGAACAGCGACATCAGCGGCAGCGCCATCACCCCGATCCCGAAGAAGCCGCCCTTCGACACGCCAAGCAGGGTGACGCCCAGCAGCGCGGCAGCCACGAACCAGGGATCGGAGAGGAGGTGCATGAAACCGGCGAGGATGAAAGACGGGCGGATAAGAGCGCAGCAGCACGTATTAAGCCAGTCAGGATCGCGCATGGCGGCAACGCGGCTTGCAAAACCTGCGTGCCGGCCCACAATCGGCCGCGGAGGACCCATGGACGCCCGCACCAGCCGGTATCACGAAGTTTACGCGCGCTGGCTGCGCGACCCGCAGGGCTTCTGGGGCGAGGCTGCGGCCGACATCGACTGGATCGAGCCGGCGAAATCCGTGTTCGATGCGAAGGCCGGCGTGTACGGCCGCTGGTTCGCCGGTGCGGTCTGCAACACCTGCTACAACGCGCTCGACCGCCATGTGCTGCGCGGCCGGGGCGATCAGCCGGCGCTGATCTACAATTCGCCGGTCACCAACACCAAGCGCACGTTCACCTACGCGGAACTCTTGGCGGAGGTGGAAACGCTCGCCGCGGTGCTGAAGGATTT
This sequence comes from uncultured Alphaproteobacteria bacterium, assembly GCA_963711955.1. Lineage (GTDB taxonomy): Bacteria > Pseudomonadota > Alphaproteobacteria > Rhizobiales > Xanthobacteraceae > Z2-YC6860. The sequence continues at coordinate 336,416 of CAVQGC010000014.1, forward strand.
CGGCGTCGGCAAGGGCGACCGCGTCATTCTCTATATGCCGATGACGCCGGAGGCGCTGTTCGCCATGCTGGCCTGCGCGCGGATCGGCGCGATCCATTCCGTGGTGTTTGGCGGCTTCGCGGCGAAGGAGCTGGCGACGCGGCTCGAGGACTGCAAGCCGAAGCTGATCCTGTCCGCGAGCTGCGGCATCGAGGTGACGCGGGTCATTCCCTACAAGCCGCTGCTCGATGCTGCGATCGATCTGTCGTCGGCGAAGCCCGAGGCCTGCCTCATCCTGCAGCGCCCGCAGCTCGAAGCGCCGATGATTTCCGGCCGCGACCACGATTGGGCAACGCTGATCGACGCGGCGAGGAGGGCCAACAAGTCGGCCGACTGCGTGCCGGTCGCCGCCACCGATCCGCTCTACATCCTCTACACGTCCGGTACGACCGGAAGGCCGAAGGGTGTGGTGCGTGACAATGGCGGCCATATGGTTGCGCTGAAATGGTCGATGAAGAACGTCTACGGCATCGAGCCCGGCGAGCCGTGGTGGTCGGCATCCGACGTTGGCTGGGTGGTCGGCCACAGCTACATCGTCTATGCGCCGCTGTTCCACGGCTGCACCAGCGTGCTCTATGAGGGCAAGCCGGTCGGCACGCCGGATGCCGGCGCATTCTGGCGCGTCATCTCCGAGCACAAGTGCGTCGCGATGTTCACCGCGCCGACGGCGTTTCGCGCCATCAAGAAGGAAGACCCCAAGGGCGTGTTCTTCGAGAAATACGATCTGTCGAAATTCCGAACGCTGTTCCTGGCCGGCGAGCGCGCCGATCCCGACACCATCGTCTGGGCGGAGAACCTGCTGAAGAAGCCGGTGATCGATCACTGGTGGCAGACCGAAACCGGCTGGGCGATCGCCGGCAATCCGGTCGGCCTCGGCCAGCTTCCGATCAAGCACGGCTCGCCGACCGTGCCGATGCCCGGCTACGATCTGCGCGTGGTCGACGACGGCAACAAGGAGGTTCCGCGCGGCAAGATGGGATCGCTGGTCGTCAAGCTGCCGCTGCCGCCGTCATGCCTGCCGACGCTCTGGCAGGCCGACGACCGCATGCACGAGAGCTACCTCGCCGAGTTTCCCGGGTACTACAAAACGGCCGACGCCGAATTCATCGACGAGGACGGCTATGTATTCGTCATGGGCCGCACCGACGACATCATCAATGTCGCCGGCCACCGGCTCTCGACCGGAGGCATGGAGGAGGTGCTGTCCGCGCACAAGGACGTCGCCGAATGCGCGGTGCTCGGCATCAAGGACGCGCTCAAGGGCGAGGTGCCGTGCGGCTTCATCGTGCTCAAGGCCGGCGTCAATCGCCCGGTCGCCGAGATCGAGCAGGAGTGCGTCGCGCTGGTGCGCGAAAAAGTGGGTCCGGTCGCGGCGTTCAAGCTCGCCATCGTGGTGGCGCGGCTGCCGAAGACGCGCTCTGGCAAGATTCTGCGCGGCACCATCAAGAAGATCGCCGACGGCGAGCCCTGGACCATGCCGGCGACGATCGACGACCCGGCGATCCTCGATGAGATCGGGGCAGGGCTGAAAGAAAAAGGCGTGGGAGTTTAGCTGCGCTCGCTGACTGTCGCCCCCGCGAAAGCGGGGGCCCAGCACATTCAGACCGGGTTACTGGATCGCCGCTTTCGCGGCGATGACATCGAGGCTAACTCGCCGCCGCGCCCCGCGTCTGCGCGCCATGCCGGCGCATGAAGTCGAGGAACGTGTCCACGATCTCAGCCTCGTGCGGCGCCCAGTCCGGATACGGGATCAACGCCACGTCCTCGTCCTTGACCGGCAGCCGGTGCAACTCGCTGCCCTTGAGCTGCTGGTGCGCGATCACGCCGTTCGCCGAGGCGTGGGTCAGGTCATTGCCCGGAATGATGACGGCCGGCACCTTGATCGAGGCCATCTGCTCGGGCGTCACGCCCATCACCGGATAGTGCGCGCCGGCTTCGAACAGCTCGCACCAGCGCGTCATCTTGGCGATGTAGTCCTTGGGGTCCATCGCCATCAGCGTCGCCTTGTTCTTCGCGTTGGCCTGGATGCGCTGCTGGTACTCTTCGGTGGCGCAAACCGCTGCCATGCCGCCCGCCTCGGCAGCGCGGATGAACTGCTTGTAGTAGTTCTCCGGCAGCCGCTCGGCCGCAAACTTGCCGCCGGTGACGCGCAGCAGCATCAGCCCGCGCACCGCTTCCGGGTGCCGCAGCGTGAACAACAGCGCCGTGCGCGCGCCCGACGACGAGCCGCTGATGAAGGCGGGGCTCGCGCCGAGCTTCTTCAGCAGCAGGTCGAGATCGTCGGCCCAGGTGATCTCTTCCACTTCGTCGCGGTCGAGCAGGATTTCGGACGCGCCGGTGTTGCGGCGGTCGTGCAGCAGCACGCGGTGGCCGCCGGCTGCGATCTTGGTGGCAAGCGGAATGAACTCGTTGTAGGCGCGCCGCCCGCCGGTGATCAGCGCGACCCATGGGCCGCGCTCGCCGATCACCTGGTAGTTGATGTTGACGCCACGGATGGTCTCGACCGGCATTTGCTCCTCCTGTTCGCCCGCCCGGGCTTTCGCGGCGCATCATAGCGCCGTTTCGGGCTGTCCAGGAAGCATGCGACCTCGCGATCCTTGCTTGCCGCCAGGCCGTATGGAACGCTTGGGAAAAGGGCCGGATACCGGCCGTGCCGAGGGAGGGCATCATGCCGCGAGGACAGCGCGCGGGCGCTTGCGCCTTTGCTGTGTTGTTTGCCGTCTTGTTGGCCTCTTCAGTCGCGCCCGCCATCGCGCAGAGCGTCGAGGAATTCTACAAGGGCAAGACCGTCTCGATCCTGATGGGGACCGGCCCCGGCGCCAGCTACGACCTCTACGGCCGCACCATCGCCGAGCATTTGCCCCGCCATATCCCCGGCAACCCGACCATCATCGTCGAGCACATGCCGGGCGCCGGTGGCGTCATCGCCGCCAACCACATCTACAATACGGCGCCGCAGGACGGCACCAAGATCCTGCTGTCGCACGCCATCGTGCTGTCGGAAAAGCTTGAGCCGGCCGGCGTGCGGTTCCAGTCAGCCAAATTCCAGTGGCTCGGGGCGTATGACGCGATCGTGCAGGCGCTCACCATCTGGCACACCGCGCCCGCGCAGACGATCGAGCAGCTCAAGACCGCTCCGGTCGTGCTCGGCGCATTCAGCACCACGCATCTGAGCTATCAATGGGCGTCGTTGCTCAAGGACGCGATCGGCGCGAACTACAAGATCGTCACCGGCTATCGCAGCGGCAACGACTGCAACCTGGCGATGGAGCGCGGCGAGATCCACGGCTGGACGGCATCGTGGGAAAGCATCCACGGCACGCGGCCGCAGTGGCTCACCGAGAAGAAAGTGAAAATGCTGGTGCAGTTCACCGTCGACCGGCAGCCATACCTCAAGGACGTGCCGACGCTGGTCGAGCTTGCGCCGCCGGACAAGAAGGACGTCGCCGAATTCGTCATATCGGGCACGCCGTTCGCGCGAGGCCTCGCGGTCGGGCCGGGCGTGCCTGCCGAGCGCACCGCGGCGCTCCGCAAAGCGTTCGATGCGCTGATGCAGGACAAGGTGTTTCTGGCCGAGGCCGAGAAGCGCAAGCTGAGCATCGATCCGATCGATGCTGCAAAGGCCCATGCGCTGGTCAACAAAATCGTATCCGCTTCGCCGGAGCTGGTGACGCGGGTGAAGAAGGCGATCGGGCAAGTGAACTAATTACAGCGGCATAACACAATCAAGGGGGCGACGACGATGTCGATGCAGACTGATTCCGGGGCAACCCATCCCATGCTGTCGTACACCGATAAGCTGGCGACGCAGTGGACGGATTTCCTGCTGCTGGCCGGCCGCGTGATCCTGGGCTGGATCTTCGTGATGTACGGCTGGACAAAGTTGTTCGGCATCCCGGAGTACGCAGCGACGTTCCCGCGGCGTGGGCTGTCGACATGGATGGCGTACATCGCAGTTCCCGCCGAATTCTTTGTCGGGCTTGCGCTCATTCTTGGCTTCGCGACGCGATACGCCGTCTTGATCATGCTGTTTTACATGGTCGTCGCGTCGTTCAGCTCGCACACCTACTGGAACGTCCCGGAGGCGCAGCGCGTCAATCAGATGGCGCACTTCTGGAAGAATATTTCCATGATGGGCGGCATGGTGCTGCTGTTCATCACCGGTGCCGGCCGATTCTCGCTGGACTGGATGCTGGCGAAGAAGCGCTAGCGATTTCAGCACGTTCCTTCCGGCCAGCGCGGCATCCGCCGCGCTGGATGCTTCGATTTTGTTCATCGCTATCAAATGCGAATATCTCAATTGCTAGCGAAAGAACTTGAAGCGCGCCGCGACACGCACTAGTTGGCGCTCACGCGGCCGACTTCTATTTGAAAGTTCGACCGGATCACGGCCCAGGCGGGCCCTCTGGGATCTCGGCTTTTGGCCGGCGTACATTCCAGACAATCCGGATTGGCGAACCCTCGATGACAAAGAAGCCCGATTCTGCCGGTGCGGCCCCGGCGGCAGAAAGCATCCTTTCGATCGAAAACGTGTCGGAGACATTCGGCATCAGCCGATGGCTGCTGCGCTATTGTGAATTCCGCGGCCTGATCGAACGCCGCAACCGGATCGGTTCGACCTGGGCCTATAGCTGGGCCGACTGCGACCGGATCGCTTTCATCATCAAATGCCGCAGGGCGGGGCTGCGATTTTCGGAAATCGAAGCGATCGCCCAGGCGGTCGAAAACGAGTCCGCGCGTGTCCAGGAGTTGGCCCAGGATTTGTGCACGAACCTGATCCAGAAGCTCGAGGCGCAGCGTAAAGCAATCGACGAGGCGTTGTCGGAGCTCGGCCACACGCAGTCGCTGCTGTGCGCCAAATGCGGCAACGAGCCGCCGGCAGGCCGGTCTTAGACGACTTCGAACTGCAGCTTGGCGAGGCGGGCATAGAGGCCGCCGCGCACCACCAGGCTCTCGTGCGTGCCCTCCTCGACGATCCTGCCCTGGTCCAGCACCAGAATGCGGTCGCAGCGCAGCACGGTGGCGAGCCGGTGCGCGATCACCAGCGTGGTACGCTCCTGCATCAGCCGGGTGAGCGCCTTCTGCACCAATGTCTCGTTCTCGGCATCGAGCGACGATGTCGCCTCGTCGAGCAGCAGCAGCGGCGCTCCGCGCAGGATCGCGCGCGCGATGGCGATGCGCTGGCGCTGGCCGCCTGACAGCGTGACGCCGCGCTCGCCGACCTGCGTGTCGTAGCCGCGCGGCAGCACTCGGATGAAGTCGGCGGCGGCCGCCGCTTCCGCGGCGCGCGCGACCTCGGCGTCCGTCGCCTCGGGGCGGCCGAAGCGGATGTTCTCGCGCACCGAGATCGAGAAAATCGCGGTGTCCTGCGGCACCAGCGCGATGCGCCGCCGCAGCTCGCGCGGATCCACCGCGTCGGCGCGCACGCCGTCCATCGAGACCGTGCCGGAGGTCGGATCATAGAACCGCAAGATGAGATGAAAGATGGTGCTCTTGCCGGCACCCGATGGGCCGACGATCGCAACCTTCTCGCCCGGGCGCACCTGGAACGAAACACCATGCAACGCCGAGGTTTCAGGTCGCGTCGGATAAGCGAAATGGACGTTGTCGAACGCGACCGCGCCGCGGCCTTGCGCCGGCAACGCGACCGGCCGCGCCGGCGCCTTGATCGCAGGCTCGGCCTGCATGATCTCGAACAAGCGCTCCGCCGCGCCTGAAGCCGCCGTAATCTCGCCCCACACCTGGCTCAACTCGCCAAGGCCGCCGGCCGCGAACACCGCATAGAGCACAAACTGCGACAGCCGTCCCGCGGACATCTGGCCGCTCAGCACATCCTGCGCGCCGACCCATAGCACCACCACCACGCTGGCGAACACCAGAAAGATGGCGATCGCGGTAAGCAGGGCGCGGGCCAGTGTCGAACTCTGCGCGGCGTGATAGGCGCGCTCCACTGCGTCGGTGAATCGGGCAAGGGTCGGCCGCTCGTGGGTATAGGCCTGCAGCGTGCGGACCGCGCCGATCTGTTCGGAGGCGAATGCCGAGGCATCGGCAAGCGTGTCCTGTGCCATCCGAGAGCGGCGGCGCACGGCGCGGCCGAAGCCGACCAGCGGCAGCACGATCAGTGGAATCGCGCCGAGCACGAACGCCGAGAGCTTGGGGCTCGTCACGACCATCATGACCGTTGCGCCGACGAACAGCACCAGGTTGCGCAGCGCGATCGAAAGCGACGCGCCGACCGCGGACTTGATCTGGGTGGTGTCGGCAGTGAGCCGCGACAGCAGTTCGCCGGTCTGCGAGCGATCGAAGAACGCCGGCGACAGCGCAGTAAGATGGCCGAACACATGGCTGCGAAGGTCGGCGACGATGCGCTCGCCGAGCGTGGTGACGAGGTAGTAGCGCATGGCGCTCGCCACAGCGAGCACCGCCGCCACTCCGACCATCACCATAAAGTAGCTGTCGATCATTTCGACGCCCTCGGCCGAGAAGCCGAAGTCGACCATGCGCCGCACCGCGATCGGCACGACCAGCGTCGTGACGGCCGCGACGACCAGTGCGATCGAGGCGGCAATGACGCGGCCGGGATAGCGCAGGATGTAGGGCAAAAGCTGCTTGAGCGGCTCGACCTTGATGCGGCGTCCGCCCGGCGCTTCGGCCGCGGCTTGCGCGCGTGCCGACAGCTCCAAGCCGCGACCTCCGCTGCCGGCCGTGTCGTTCATGGCTTGCTGCCCTGCTCGGCCCAACGAGGCCGTCACAATGCCTAGGGCATGATCCAGAAAAGTGGAAGCCGGTTTCCCGAAAGATCATGCCCCTGAGTAAAGAGGTCTGCGGTGTGGCACTGCGAGCGGAAAAGGCTGGAAAAACGCTGGAACCCTATGCTTGTCGGCCGGTGTGCCGTCCTGTATAGAACCGCGCAATTGCCCCGAAATTCCGCTCGCGCGGATGCCGCGTGGCCTCAACCGCTCCTCAAGGACTACGACGATGAAGCCTGATCTGCATCCGAGCTATCACACCATCACCGTCAAGATGACGGACGGCAGCGAATTCACCACCCGCTCGACCTGGGGCAAGAAGGGTGACGTGCTGCACCTCGATATCGACCCGAAGTCGCATCCGGCCTGGACCGGCGGGAACCAGCAGCTGCTCGATCGCGGCGGCCGGCTGTCGCGCTTCGAGAAGAAGTTCGCCGGCTTGAACATCGCGAGCAAGAAATAAGCCGCAGCTTTGCGGCGGAATACAAAACCCCCGCGTCAGCGGGGGCTTTTTATTGCGGAGGCGAAATCAGCGCTCGAATGCCGCCTTGAGCAGACCGAGCTGGCGCTCGACCGGGCTTGCGGCGGGCGCCTGGTCGGGCGCGATCGAGGGCGCGTAGATGTTGGCGTCGAGCCGGCGCACTTGATCGTTGAGCTTGCGTGAGCGCTCGATCAGATCGCGCAACCGCTGCGGCAGCAGCTTGACGGTCGAAGGATCGCCCGGCTCGCCGACCGAAAGCTTGACCTTGCTCTTTTCCTTGTTGGCCTGGGAAAGCGTCATCTCGCCTTCCTTCACCGCGCGATGCAGCAGCAGCCACGACGCGAGCTGCATCAGCCGCGTGGTCAGCCGCATGGATTCCGTCGCATAGGCGAGGGCGGCGCCGCGCTCCAGCTTCTTGGATTCCTGGCGGCCGGGACCGTCGAGATAGGCCGCGGTCTCTTCGACCAGCGCCATGCCGTCGCGGAACAGATTTGCGAACGCGGCCGAACTGGCGAGCTTCTCGCCGAACGAAACCGGCTCCGCCGCTTGCGCTTGGTCAGCGGTACTCTCGTTCATACGATACGCCTCACCCCACTGAGGCGACGATATGAACCCGCGTTGCCAAGTCTGTCCAGCAAGCCCGCCACAAAGTTTACAAAATGGTAACCGTGAGGATGCCCCGAAACGAGACAAAAAAAGAGCCGCCGAAAGCCGGCGGCTCTAAAGTGATAACAGGGAGGCGTCAAACAGAGTGGACAGGAGCCACTCAATGTCCATGAAGATGGACGAAGATCAGTAATGAAGGGGAAAGCTTAATATATAGTTAATGATGTACCGACGTTTTGAGCGTTCGATCCGCGCCGCGCTCCCGGCGATCATTTCTTGAAGAACATATCGGCCGCTGACTTCGAGGCCTGCTTGGTTGCCATGTTGGCCTCGAGCCGCGCGATCTCTTCCTTGAGCATCGCGATGCGCTCGGTAAGCTCGCCGACCGAGAGCAGCGTCAACTCCTGGCCGATCTCGTGGACGAGTTTTTTCTTCGGCCGGTCGTCTTCGTCGATCGCTGCCATCGTCGTCTCCCGCGCGAGCGGAAAAACATAACTGCGGTGTCATGGGTTGTCACCCGCCGGCGAGGCGCCCGCACGCCGGTTCTCAAGTCGGTCAAGTTTGCACCAATGCCGCTTATGGTCGCGGCATCGCGAATGTTATGTCGCTTTAGGCACCGGCCAGCTGCTCCACACGCCATACATCAGCAGCGCGATCATGAGGATCAGGACTGCAAGGGTGGCAGGCTCCTTGCGTATCATCGTCTCAAAGTAGCGGATCATGGCTCTCCTCCCCAAAGGATGCACGTTCAAGGGTAGGCCTCGGGCTTCCCGCAAACAAGCCGATGAGGCCGTCAATCGCGACTTTAACTTTGAGCGGACGCTACGGGGCTCAAGCGGTTCGCGGTCGAACCGTGCGGCCTGGCGTGGCTCAGTTTCCACTTTTCGAGATCATGCTCTAAACAACCGCACGCTCCTCCCTGTTCAGCGTTGGGCAAGCGCAGGGACTTCGGCCGGGATCGCCAGCTCTGGTTTCCACCTCGGCTTGATCCGAAACCACGTAACGTAGAGGGCTGGCAAAAATACGAGAGTGAGCACGGTCGCGACCACCAGGCCGCCCATCACTGCATAGGCCATCGGCCCCCAGAACACGGTGGGCGCGATTGGAATCATGCCCAGGATCGCGGCTGCAGCGGTCAGCAGGATCGGGCGCAGCCTGTGCTCCGTGGCCACGATCACCGCGTCCCATGGGTGCTGGCCCGCGGCAATTTCGTTATCGATCTGGTCGATCAGGATCACCGAATTGCGGATCACCATGCCGATCAACGAGACGACGCCGAGGATCGCAACGAATCCCATAGGTGAGCCCGACATAAGCAACGCTGCGGCGACACCGATGAGAGCCAGCGGTGCGGTGGTAAGCACAAGGAACAGCCGCTGAAAGCTCTGCAACTGCACCATGAGGATCGTGATCATGATCAGAATCATAAGCGGAAAGACCGCGAAAATGCTGGCCTCCGCCTTGGCGCTTTCCTCGACCGTGCCGCCTGCAACCACGTCGTAACCGGCCGGGAGCTTGGACTTGAATGCGGCGATATCGGAGGAAAGCGCTTTGACAACGGTCGCTGCCTCAAGGCCCGGCCTAGTGTCGGCCTGAACCGTGACGGTTGGCAGACGATGACGGCGCCAGATCAGCGGCGGCTCGATCCCGTAGGAGAGCTTTGCGACCTGCTCGAGCGGCACCGAACGCCCGCCAGACACGTTGATCATCAGACTGCGCAGGGTCTCCAGCTTGGCGCGTTCGTCGGGAATGGCGCGAGCGACGATGTCGATCAAATAGATATCATCGCGCAACTGGGTGACAGTCGTGCCCGACAAGACGGCATTGATGGTCTGACTCAAAGCTTGCGAACTGATGCCAAGCGAGCGAGCGCGGTCCTGGTCAACCTCGACGCGAACCACCTTGGACGGCTCGTTCCAGTCGTAGTTGATATTTCGCGCATGCGGAGTCTTGCCGAGCAGTGACGCGAAGTTCTGCGCGATCTCGCGGACCTTCGTGGGCTCGGGACCGCTGATGCGGAACTTGAGCGGCCAGCCGACCGGAGGTCCAAGCTCCAAGGGGCTGACGCGCGGCTGTACCTGCTCGAATTCCGGCCGCTGCAAGGCGGCAAGGATGCGCTCGTGCACGGCCGGGCGAACTTTGAACCCCTTGGTGACAATGACGCCTTGCGCGAAGAAGTCGTTCGCAAGCTGTTGGTCGAGCGGCAGGTAGAAACGGATTGCGCCGCTGCCGACATAGAAGGACCAGTGTTCGATGTCGGGGTCGGTCTTCAGGATTTTCTCGAGATCATCAACAACTTTGCGCGTTGCATTGATCGAGGACCCTTGCGGGAGCGTCAGGTCAACAAGCAGCTCGGGACGGTCGGAGCTCGGGAAGAATTGCTGCTGCACGAACTGCATGCCGGCGAGAGCGACGACGAACAGCGCAACGGTTGCGCCGATCACCCAGTACCTCAGATGCAGCACTCGATCGAGCACCGCATGGAACGCGCGGGCAAAGCGCGAGGGCTCATGGCCGTGACCTTTCATCTTGTCGGGCAGAATGAAAACGCCCGTCAGCGGCGTGAACAGCACCGCAACGACCCAGGAAGCGGTCAAAGCAATTCCGATGACAGCGAACAATGTGAAGGTGTACTCGCCGGCACCGCTCGCCGCGAAGCCGACAGGAACGAACCCTGCGATGGTAACGAGCGTTCCGGTCAGCATCGGGAAGGCGGTAGAGGTATAGGCAAACGTTGCCGCGGTAGCCTTGTCGCAGCCCTCTTCGAGCTTCTTGATCATCATCTCCACCGCGATCATGGCGTCGTCGACCAGAAGCCCGAGCCCGATGATGAGTGCGCCGAGCGAGATGCGCTGCAGGCTCACGCCGGCAAGCTTCATGGCAACGAAGGTAATGGCGAGAACCAGCGGAATCGAAATCGCAACCACGATTTCGGGGCGCCAACCGAGTGCTAGGAAGCTCACGGCTAAAACGATGGCAACGGCTTCGATCAAGGTTTTGATGAACTCGCCGACCGCCTCTTCAACGACGTGCGGCTGGTTGGCCACCAAGTGCGATTCGATGCCGGCCGGCAGATCGATCGTCACCTTGGCGAGCCGCTCTTTGAGGTGCTCCCCGAATGCCAGAACGTCGCCATTTTTCCGCATCGCGACGGCGAGGCCGACAGCGTCGCGGCCGTTGTAACGGAAAATCGGCTGCTGTGGGTCAGCATAGCCTCGTTGCACCTTGGCGATGTCGCTCAGCCGGAAGAACCGGCCGTTGGAGCGGAAATTGATGGCTTTCAGGCTCTCTTCGGACGTGAACGGACCCGAGACGCGAATTGCAATCTTCTCTGCATCTGAGTCCACTGTCCCGCTAGGCTGGATCGCGTTTTGCGCCTGCAAAATCTGCATCAGCTCGGAAATGTCGAGCCCCATGGCGGCGAGCTGCTGAGTCGAGAACTCCAGATAGATTTTCTCGTCCTGAGTGCCGAGGAGGTCGATCTTCGCAACATCCGGCACGCCGAGCAGCTCGGCTCGCACGCGCTCGGCATAATCGCGCAACTCGCGGTGGGAGAAGCCATCCGAAGTCAGCGCGAAGATCAGCGCATAAGTATCGCCGAACTCGTCGTTGAAGAAGGGACCCTGCACGCCTTGCGGCAAGGTGTGCTTGATGTCGCTGACCTTCTTTCGCACCTGGTACCAAAGATCAGGCACGTCCGACGCACGCGTGGAGTCCTTCAGATAGACGAAAACTACGGACTTGCCGGGCTTGGTGTAGCTTCTCACGTAATCGAGGTTGGGCAACTCTTCGAGCTTCTTCTCAACGCGGTCGGTAATTTGCCGCATTGTCTCCAGGCTGGTAGCACCGGGCCACAAGGTCTTCACCACCATCGTCTTGATGGTGAATGGCGGGTCCTCGTCGCGACCGAGCCGGCGATATTCGAAAATACCTGCGAGCGCGACGATCAGCATGAGGTAGACGACGAAGCTCTTATGCTCCAGCGCCCAGCGGGAGAGGTTGAACGTCTTCATTGGTTGTTACTCCCGACCAAAGTAGTCCCGGCAAGCCGGACCTTTTGTCCGACGGTTAGGGTGTTCACGCCCGCAGTGACAACGATGTCCCCGCTTGCCAGGCCGCTGCCGACAACGACGGTATTTGCTTCATAGCGAGCGACTTCGATGGCCCTCAGAGCGAGACTGCTCGATTGTTGGTCGAGCACCCAGACTGCCGGCGAACCGTTCTTTTCAAAAACAGCGGAGAGGGGCAGCGCGACGGCGAGAGCGACAGGCCCTTTCAAGCGGCCGCCGATACTCATGCCGAAGCGAATTTGCGGCGACGGATTTTTCAGTGTGACTTTCACGGTGTAGGTGCGCGTAGCCGGATCCGCCACCGGAGAAATCTCGCGCACCCACCCGTCTACTGTCAGGTTCGGGTTGGACAGCGGCCAGACGATGACTTCGGGGTGTGCGTCACTGACATCAGCGAAGGCCGTCTCGGCGATGTTGAAGACGCCGTCCCTGTCGTCCGCTCGCGCCAGCTTCATCACCAGTTGGCCGGCGTTGACGTTCTGGCCTGCTTCCGCGCCGACAGCGGTGATCACACCGTCGAAGTCGGCCTTGAGTTCGGTGTAATTAAGCTGGTCCTGAGTAAGATCGAGAGCGGCCCTGGCCGCAGCCAGCTTGGCTTCGGCGGTACGGAGATTGCGCAGGACGGTGTCGTAGGTCGCTCTGGTCGCCCAGCCGTCCTTCAAGAGCTTGCTTTGGCGCTCCTCCGCGCCCTGCGTCTCTACAAGCGCAGCCTCGGAGGAGCGGACGTCCGCTTCGGCCGACCGAAGGCGATTCCGATAATCCTGAGTGTCGAGTGTCGCCAGCGTGTCGCCTTGTTTGACCGAGGCGCCGACATCAACGAGCCGAGAAAGCACCTTGCCACCGACGCGGAACGACAGATCGCTCTCGTAACGTGGCTTGACCTCGCCGATGATCTGGCGGTTCTCGCCGGTGGATTTGGGATCGGCGACGAGGGTCTGCACCAGCCGAAGTGCCGCCGGCGCGTCCTCAGGCTTGCAACCGACAAGTATGACCATAATCGTGAGTAGAAGGATGCAGGACCGCATTTTTCGAGCTCCAGCCTCTGAATGTTGACGTTGACAACTTGATAATGATGAAAGTTGACAATGTCTACATAGCAAGCTGGTCCGCTCGTGGATGGCTGATATGCGAAATGTTGACACCGCCCACTTGGCCGGCTAAATGGAGGTAACTCGAGAGGTTTTGTAAAGCGATGCCTAGAACCCGAGTTCAAGAGCGGCCGTATCATCACGGCGACCTGCGCCATGCGATTGTTCAGGCTGCGCTGGAAATCCTGCGGGAAACCCAGAGCCTTGAGTTTTCGCTGCGGGAACTTGCCCGGCGAGCTGGCGTCAGCCACAACGCCCCTTACAAGCACTTTTCCGACAAGCGGGAGCTTCTGGCGGCTGTTTCAGCCGCGGGGTTTGAGATGCTGGCCAAACGCATGACCAGCGAAATCGCAGCACTCCGCCCTCGCGAGCAGTTGTTCGCGATGTTGCGCGCGTACATCGACCATGGCGTTGAAAACCCGTCGCTCTACAGCCTTATGTTCGGAAGCTATCTGGGCGGTCCCGAGCGCAGCCGCCCCGCCATCGAACTGGCGGAAGCCGAGAAGGTCAAATCGCTGCTCGCGGGCGTAATCGTTGCGGGCGGTCTGGGGCGGACCATTCCGGAGGCCCCCCGCAACGAACGGAAGATTGCCGGCGCGATCCTGGCGTGCTGGTCCCTCGTGCATGGTCTCACTCTGCTATTGGCCGATGGACTCGTCGGGCCGAAGAAAAAATCTGGTGCGCTGGGTGACAGCCTCGTGCAGGGCATTCTCGACGGATTGGCGGCCGAATTGCCCGCCTTGCCGCCGGGCACTTGGGTCGGCCCGCAAGTGCCCCATTAACAATCTGCCGTGCCGAAGGTCCGAAGCCCGGCGCACACACTGACTAGTGACAACTTTTCAGTAGTGATTTTCGCTTGGGTCCATCATCTCATCCGAAACGAGCTTCCGCTTTTCGGGTCTTGCTCTAAACAATCGCATCCCCTTCATAACCGAGGTTTGCAATGTCCCCACTGCCATCCCGCATGACCGTGATCGGAATCCGCGCTCCCGGCGGGCCGGAGGTGCTCGTTCCCGAGGAGCGGCCGGTAACGCCGCCGGGGCCCGGCGAAATTCTCGTCAAGGTCGCGGCGGCCGGGGTCAATCGTCCGGACGTGCGCCAGCGCCAGGGCACCTATCCGCCGCCGAAGGGCGCGACCGACATTCCGGGGCTCGAGATCGCCGGCGAGGTGGTGGCGCTGGGACAGGGCGCGCAGCGCTTCAAGCTCGGCGACAAGGTCTGCGCGCTGGTCGTCGGCGGCGGCTATGCGCAGTATTGCCTGGCGTATGAAAGCCACGCGCTGCCGGTGCCTTCGGCGCTGTCGATGGTCGAGGCGGCCGCGATCCCCGAGACGTTCTTCACCTGCTGGCAGAACATGTTCATGCGCGCCAGCGTGAAGCCCGGCGACTGGGTGCTGGTGCACGGCGGCACGTCGGGCATCGGCACCACCGCGATCATGCTGGCCAAGGCGTTCGGCGCAAAGGTTATCACCACAGCGGGCTCGGCGGAGAAGTGCGAGGCGGCGCGCAAGCTCGGCGCGGATGTCGCGGTGAATTACAAGACCGAGGATTTTGTCGAGGCGACGAAAAAGGCGACTGCCGGCGCGGGCGCCAACCTGATCGTCGACATCGTCGGCGGCGATTACATCGACCGCAACTACGACGCCGCGGCCGAGCAGGGCGTCATCGCGCAGGTGTCGTTCACGGCGGGACCGAAGGCGACCGCGAACTTCGCGCGGCTGATGGCGAAGCGGCTCACGCACACCGGCTCGACCTTGCGGCCGCGCACGGTCGCCGAGAAGGCCGCGATCGCCAAGGGGATCGAGGAGAAGGTGTGGCCGCTCCTCGCCGCCGGGCGCATCAGGCCGGTGATCGATTTCAACCTATCCGCTCGCTGAGGCCGGCGCCGCACAGGCGCGGATGGAGACCAGCCAGCACATCGGCAAGATCGTCCTGACGTTGTGACGGGGCCGGAGCGCCTCCCGAGGGATGTGCGAGAACAGCGGAATTAACCCGGAAATCGGCACAAGGGGGCCGGAAACAAGCCGGAGCTTGCTCTTCTCGGCCGCCACGGGTACTCACAGGTCCGGGGGATGGGGCGTGCAAGCCAGCCGCGAAATCGGCATAATTCTAAGGACTTAACTCGCTCCTCATGGCCGCGATGGATCGCATTGGACGCCGAGGCGGAGGTCTGGGCTGCGCGCGCCTCGTGGCGCTCCTCGCGCTGTTTCTGGCGCTTCTTCCGGCTTGTTCCGCCGTGCTCGCCGTCGAGGCGGTGAACGTCCGCTCCGACGTGATGGCGATCGATCTCACCACCGTCGCCGACCGAATTAAAACCGAAACCGACCGCATCCTCGTCTCCGCCGCCCCCGGTGCCGACGGCATCGTGCGCCGCATGCAGCAGCCGGCGCGCGAGGGGTCCACCAATTGGGCGGTGTTCGCACTCGCCAACACTGGCGACGAGCAAATCGACCGCCTGATCGTGGTGCCTCACTATCGCATGGTCGGCTCCGGCATTCTGTGGCCGGACCTTGGGCTGTCCCGCATCGTTACCATCACGCCATCGTCCGGAGAGCGGCCGGAGCGGCAGGATAGCGCGACCGCCGACATCTTCCGCATCACTCTCGATCCCGGCACGGTGATCACCTATATCGCCGAGCTGCGTACCGATCGCATCCCGCAACTCTATCTGTGGGAGCCCGACGCCTACAAGGACAAGGTCAACAGCTTTACGCTCTACCACGGCATCGTCATTGGTATCGCGGGACTGCTCGCGCTGTTCTTGACGATCCTATTCGTGGTGAAGGGCAGCGTCATGTTTCCCGCCGCGGCGGCGCTCGGCTGGGCCGTGCTGGTGTACATCGGCATCGACTTCGGTTTCTGGGGCAAGGTGTTCGATATGGGGTCCGGCGCCGAGCGGGTTTGGCGAGCCTCGGGCGAAGCGATATTAGCTGCAACGCTCCTCGTATTTCTTTTCGCCTATCTCAATCTTGGCCGATGGCACGTGCGCTATATGCACATCACGCTGGGCTGGCTTGCAGGCCTTGCCGCGCTCGTCGCGCTCGCATTGTTCGATCCGGCGATCGCCTCGGGCATTGCGCGGCTGTCGCTTGCCGGCGTCGCGTTCCTCGGGTTTGGCTTGGTGGTCTATCTCTCGACCCATGGCTTCGACCGCGCGGTGTTGTTGATCCCGACCTGGTTCCTGCTGGTGATCTGGACCATCGCCGCCGTGCTGACCGTGACCGGCTGGGTGACCAACGACATTATCGGTCCGGCACTGCTGGGCGGTCTTGTTCTGATCGTCATGCTGATCGGATTCACGGTGATGCAGCATGCGTTTGCCGGCGGCATCACCCACAACATCGTCTCCGACGTCGAGCGCCGGGCGCTGGCGCTGACCGGCGCAGGCGACATGATCTGGGATTGGGACGTGTCGTCCGATCGCGTCTACACGAGCCCGGAAACCGAAGTGCTGCTCGGTCTCAAGCGCGGCGCGCTCGACGGACCGGCGTCGCGATGGCTCGAAGTGCTGCATCCGCTCGACCGTGACCGTTTCCGCGCCTCGCTCGACAGCGTGCTTGAGCAACGCCGCGGCCGCCTGGTGCAGGATTTTCGCCTGCGCACGCCGGACGGCAACTACCTCTGGTTCTCGCTCAAGACGCGCCCGGTGGTCGGCTCCGACGGCGAGGTGGTACGTCTGGTCGGCACGCTCACCGATGTCACCGAATTCAAGACCGCCGAAGAACGGCTCCTCCACGACGCGGTGCATGACAATCTGACCGGCTTGCCGAACAGGCAACTATTCATCGACCGGCTTGAAGCTGTGCTGGGATTTGCCAAGGCCGATCCTGCGATGAAGTGCACGGTGGTGGTGATAGACCTCGACCGTTTCAAGCAGGTCAACGACTCGGTCGGCATGGCCATCGGCGACTCGATACTGCTCACGCTGGCGCGGCGGCTGGCGCGTTTGCTCAAGCCGCAGGATACGCTGGCGCGGCTCGCCGGCGACCAGTTCGCGATGATCATTCTCTCCGAACGCGAGCCGACCCGCCTCGTGGCTTTTGCCGAGACAGTGCGCAAGACGTTGCGCGCGCCGATCACCTTCAACGACCGCGAGATATTCCTCACCGCCTCAATCGGTCTTGCATTGTCAGACAGCCAGACCCACCGCACCGAGGAACTGGTCAAGGATGCGGAGCTGGCGATGTATCACGCCAAGCGGATCGGCGGCGACCGCATCGAGGTGTTCAAGCCCGCGATGCGGGCCCGCAAGACCGACCGGCTGACCCTGGAGTCGGAGTTGCGCCGCGCGCTGGAGCGCGAGGAGATCACCATTCTCTATCAGCCCATCGTGCGGCTCGAGGACCGTTCGATCGCCGGCTTCGAGGCGCTGGCGCGGTGGGATCATCCCAAGATGGGGCGGATGTCCCCCTCCGAGTTCATCAGTATCGCCGAGGAAATCGGGCTGATCGTCGACCTCGGCCTGTTCATGCTGGAGCGTACGGCGCGGCAGCTCAGCGCCTGGCAGCGCAGCATCAAGCGACGCGAGCCTCTGTTCGCCAGCGTCAACGTTTCCTCGCAGCAGTTGCTTCGCCAGGATCTGATTCACGACCTGCGCACCGTGCTGTCGCGCTCTGCGCTCGCCCGCGGCACGCTGAAGCTTGAGCTGACCGAATCTCTTGTGATGGAAAATCCGGAGCACGCCGCTCAATTGCTCACGCGGATGCGGGAGCTTGGCGCGGGGCTGGCGCTTGACGATTTCGGCACCGGACACTCCTCGCTGGCCTATCTTCAACGCTTCCCGTTCGACACGATCAAGATCGACAAGTCGTTCGTGCGCATGAACAACAAAGGCGCGAGGCCGGTGATTCTGCGCTCCATCATTTCGCTTGCGCACGATCTCGGCATGGATGTGGTGGCGGAGGGCGCGGAGACGGAGTCCGACGCTATCGAGCTCTATCAGCTCGGCTGTGAATATGCGCAGGGCTTCATCTTTGGCGAGCCGATGTCGGTCGAAGCGGCGCGCGAACTCCTGCTCAACGACGAGCTCGAAGCGGCGCAATAATCGCCGCTATTTGGAGAGCGGTTCCCAGCCGGCTTCCATCCAGCGCGGGCGGAGCGCAGGGCTGGTCAGCGCGTCGACAAACGCGCGTGCGTTCCTGGGGTCGGTGCTGCTCAAGGGGATCGCAGCAGAGTAAACGGTCCAGAGTTGCAGCGGTTCGGGCAGCATCGCGGCAAGCTTCGCGCCCTTGTCGTGGATTTCACTCACCAGGACGACTGCGATCTCGGCTTCACCCTTGGCCACCTTGGCGACCGCATCGTTGCCGCCGGTCGCATTGACGCTTTTCTTGCGCACCTCCGTGCCGATGCCGAAGCCGTCCGCGATCTTCATTAGATGGATCACCGACGTGCCACCGAATTTCGGATCGGTATGGGCGATCGATTGCGCTTTGAGCAGGGTCTGCTTGAGCGCATCCGGCGTCGAGATATCCGGTGCGGTGGCGCCGGAGCGAATAACCACGCCCAATCCGAGCCGGCCAAGATCGACCCTGCTGCCCGGCAGCATCTTGCCCGTTGCCTCAAGCTCAGACATCAGCGGTGCCGAGGCGATGATAAGATCGGCCGGCTTGCCTGAGGCGATGGTATCGCGCAGCAAGCCGGTCGGCCCTGTGGTAAAATTGAATTGGATTCCGGTTTTCTTCGAATAGTCGTCGATCATGCCTTCGACGACGCCGCGCACCGCGCCGGCGGAGATCACCCGAAGTTCCATGGCATTCACCGGGATCGTCGGCAGCAGCACTGCCATCGTCACGATCGCCGCCCCGATCCGCGTCATGAGAAGCCCTCAGGCGTGGCCGACTTCGCTGGACAGCATACCCGGCCGAATGCCTATTTTCTGCAGCGCCTTGGCATATTTCGTCTCGATCTCCGTGCCGAACAGAAGCTCGGGATCGGAGGAGCAGTGCAGCCAGCCGTTGTCGTGGATCTCGGTTTCAAGCTGGCCGGGGGCCCATCCGGCATAACCCAGCGCCAGAATGGCGCTTTCCGGTCCCTTGCCCCGCGCGATCGCCTTCAGAATGTCGAGCGTCGCAGTGAGGCAAATGCCACGGTCAATTGGCAGCGTGGAATTCTCGATGAAGAAGTCGGCAGAGTGCAACACGAAGCCGCGCTCGGTTTCGACCGGGCCGCCCTTGAGCACCTTCACACCGCCGGCTCGAGAGGGAAGCGTGATGAGATCGGTTGCCGGGATGACATCGAGCTTCACCAGGAGGTCGGGGAAGCTGACGTTTGCTGCAGGCTGATTGACCACGATGCCCATTGCGCCTTCCGACGAATGTGCGCAGATGTAAATGACACTGCGTGAGAACCGCTCATCCTGCATGGTGGGAGTCGCAATCAGCATCTGGCCGTCCAGAAAGCTGCCGCCCGCGCTCTTCTCCGCCGCGCCTTTCACCAATGCTTTGCGTGTCAATCGCATTATGGGGAGGTTACCGCGATCCTGCTGCTTTGCAACAAGCGTTCACAACGAATTCAATGGCAAGCGATGTCGGCGTCTATTAAACACCCCTTATGCGAGAAGGTTTCCGTGCCCGAATTTCGCCGGAATTGATAGTGGTTTTTGCACTGTGCGCGGCACCGGTGCCTGTGTTTGCCGCCGATGTTTCTGCCTGGGATAACGACATCCGCTCCGCTGTGCGCCTGATCGGCGCAAGCGCCATTAACGACTCGGGCGGTGCGGTGCTTCGCGCCGGCGTCGAGATCAAGATGCAGCCTGGCTGGAAGACCTACTGGCGTTATCCGGGCGACTCCGGCGTGCCGCCAACGTTCGACTTCGCTGCGTCTGACAACGTCAAGTCAGCGACGGTGTTGTGGCCTGCGCCGGTGCGCTTTGCCGATGGCAGTGGCAATTCGATTGGATACAAGGACGGCGTGATCTTTCCTTTGCGTGTGGTGCCGCTTAATCCGGGCAAGCCGGTCACATTGCGGCTTAGTCTCGACTACGCGGTATGCGAGACGCTCTGTGTGCCGGCCAAGGGCAAGGCGGAGCTCAAGCTCGCACATGCCACTGGCTCTCAGGAGGCCTTGCTCAAATCCGCGGAGGCGCGGGTTCCGAGGCCAGTCTCCTTAGGGGAGGGCGCTTCACTCATACTGCGTAAGGCGTGGCGCGATACGAGTGCCGGCAAGCCGAGGGTGTTCGTCGAAATAGCCGCTCCTGCCGGAGCTAACGTCGAACTGTTCGCCGAAGGGCCGACGTCCGAATGGGCTCTGCCGCTGCCGGAGGCGGTCGCAGGTGCCGCCGCCGGTACCCTGCGCTTCGCTTTCGATCTCGACGGGTTGCCCACCGGCGCGGCGGCGCAGGGCGCTGTCCTCAAGCTCACCGCAACCTCCGCTCAAGAGGCGATCGAGGCTCTATTTCGTCTCGACTAGGTTGCCGCGGGCGCGCTAATTTGAGTCCCCAAAATCGAAACGCCCATAATCATGCGAAAGGATTGAGATCATGGCTATCAAGGTCGGCGATCGCGTACCGAACGCGACTTTCACGGTGATGACCGCTGAGGGTCCGAAGCCGAAGACAACCGACGAAATCTTCAAGGGCAAGAAAGTTGTGCTGTTCGCGGTGCCCGGCGCTTTCACGCCGACCTGCCACAAGAACCATATGCCGGGCTTTGTGAAGAACGCCGACGCGATCAAGGCCAAGGGCATCAACACCATCGCGGTGACCGGCGTGAACGACGTGTTCGTCATGGACGCCTGGAAGAAGGCCTCGGGCGGCGACGCCATCGAGTTCCTGGCCGACGGCAGCGCCGGCTTCGCCAAGGCCCTTGGCCTGACCGCCGACCTGACGGAGCGCGGGCTGGGCGTTCGCTCACAGCGGTATGCCATGGTGGTCGATGACGGCGTCGTGAAGACGCTCAACGTCGAGGACGCGCCCGGCAAGGCCGACGTATCCGGCGCCGACAACCTGATCAAAAGCCTTTAGGCACAGGTTAGACAAAACACGCCGTCATTCGCGGGCTCTCAAGCGTGCGGATGGCGGCGGTTTAACAAGCGGGCAGACATGAGACGTGTTTATGCCGCGCTCCTGATCGCGGCGCCGTTGATCGCAATCGATACGGGCGATGCCTTCGCTTGGACGTGCCGTGCCGAAAGTCGCGGCCGCACTGACCCCGGCCACTACGGCTGGGCAAAGCGCGAAAGGGAATCGGACGCACGGCTGATTGCGCTTTATCGATGCGCGAAGCGCACGCCGCGCTGGCGAAAATGCCGTATCGTCTCTTGCAAGCGCGATTAATCGTCAGCCGCCGGTCGCGCCACTGCGTTGCGTGGCGCGCAGCTGCGCGATCGCATCGACAGCCAACCGGTCGGCCCGCTCATTCATCTCGTGGCCGGCGTGACCTTTGACCCAGTGCCAGCGCACATCATGGCGCGCCACGGCCGCATCGAGCCGTTGCCACAGGTCCGTGTTTTTCACCGGCTTCTTGTCAGCGGTCTTCCAGCCATTGCGCTTCCAGCCGCGGATCCATTCCGAAATGCCCTTGTGAACATATTGGCTGTCGGTGTGCAGTTCGACGTTACATGGCTTCTTCAGCGCTTCAAGCGCCGCAATCGCCGCCATCAGCTCCATGCGATTGTTGGTGGTGTGCACCTCGCTGCCCTGAAGCTCCTTCTCGCGGTCGCCGAACGACAGGATCGCGCCCCAGCCGCCCGGCCCGGGATTACCCGAGCAAGCGCCGTCGGTATGGGCAACGACGTGCGGCTTTTCCGTCACGCCGTGGTCCTTTCCGCCATAACGCCGTAGTCGCCTACGCTCCTGATCGTCTGGTGGAAGCGCAGCTTGCGGAAATACTCCAGCGGATTTTTCGGACGCACCAGTGCGCCTTCGGGAACGTTGAGCCAATCGGTCAATCGCGTCAGCAGGAATCGCATCGCCGAGCCGCGCGCGAGCAGCGGCATGGCGTCAAGCTCGGCCGGCGACAGCGGCCGGGTGCGCAGGTAGCCTTGCAGCAGCTCGCGGCCCTTGGTGACGTTGTAGGAATGGTCGGGCTCGAAGCACCACGCGTTGAGGCAGATGGCGACGTCGTAGGCGAGCGTATCGGTGCAGGCGAAGTAGAAGTCGATCAGGCCCGACAGCGCGTTGCCAAGGAAGAACACGTTGTCGGGAAACAGGTCGGCGTGGATGACGCCCTGCGGCAGGTCACGCGGCCAGTGCCGCTCCAGATACGCGAGCTCGTCTTCGATGATCTTGCCGATTCCAGGCTGCACGCTGTCTGCGCGCGCCGCGGCCTGCTCATAGAGCGGGCGCCAGCCTTCGACCGACAGGCTGTTTCGCCGCTTCTGCGCAAAGTCGGCGCCGGCGAGATGCAGGCGCGCCAGCGCCGCGCCGAGCGCATAGCAGTGCCGGGGGTCGGGCCGCCGGATCCACATGCCGTCGAGGAAGGTGACGATCGCCGCCGGTCGGCCGCATAGATGGCCGAGCGTTTCGCCGTCGCGGTTCTTCACCGGCTGCGGGCAGGTGATGCCGCGCGCCGCGAGGTGCTCCATCAGCGCCAGGAAGAACGGAACGTCGCCGGCTGCCACGCGTTTTTCGTAGAGCGTGAGGATGTAGTGGCCCTGCCTGGTGTGGACCAGGAAATTCGAGTTCTCCACGCCTTCCGCGATGCCCTTATAGGACAGCAACTCGCCAAGCTCGTAGCCGGCAAGGAATTTGGTGAGGTCTTCCGCTGCGACGTCGGTGTAGACGGCCATTTGCCTACTACGGCCCTGCGTTGGCCCCTTTCGTCAAGGGGCGAAACGGTGGCTCAAGGGCAGTGGCTTAGGCGGTGGCGCGCTCCCGCAATTGCCGCGGCAACGGGAAGAACATACCGGATTCGTCGGCGCCGGACACGGTTTCGACGTTGAGCGTGTAGCGATCCGCGAAGGCGTCGAGGATTTCCTCGACCAGCACTTCGGGGGCCGACGCGCCGGCGGTGACGCCCAGCGTCTTGACGCCCTCGAATCGCGTCCAGTCGATTTCGGCGGCGCGTTGCACCAGCACGGAATAGCGGCAGCCGGCGCGCTCGGCCACCTCTTGCAAGCGGCGCGAATTCGACGAGTTCGGCGCGCCCACCACCACCAGAGCATCGACCTGCGGCGCCACACGCTTGACCGCTTCCTGCCGGTTCGTGGTGGCGTAGCAGATGTCCTCCTTATGGGGAGCGACGATTTTGGGGAAACGGCGCTTGAGGACGCCGACGATGCCCGCGGTGTCGTCCAGCGAAAGCGTGGTCTGCGTCACGTAAGCGAGCCTGCTGGCGTCATTCGGCTGAAACGTCTCGGCTTCCTCGACGGTCTGCACCAGCCGGATGGCATCCTCGGGCAACTGGCCCAGCGTACCAACCACCTCGGGGTGTCCGGCGTGACCGATCAATACAATTTCGCGGCCTCGGCGGTGATGGATTTCCGCTTCGCGATGCACCTTTGTGACCAGCGGGCAGGTCGCATCGAACGCAAAGAAGTTGCGACGCTTGGCCTCCTCGGGGATCGATTTCGGAACGCCGTGCGCGGAGAAAATCACCGGGGCCGTGGTGTCGTCGGGAATTTCATCGAGTTCCTCGACGAAAATTGCGCCCTTCGCCTTGAGGCTCTCCACCACGTAGCGGTTGTGCACGATCTCATGGCGCACATAGACCGGCGCACCATAGCGCTTGAGCGCCTGCTCGACGAAATCGATGGCGCGCACCACGCCCGCGCAAAATCCGCGCGGCGAGCACAGCAAAACCGTCAGCGGCGGCTTGCCGGAGGGGCTTGGGTTCCCAGCTAACATGGCCCTGACATGGGGTTCCGCACGCCGCCCTGTCAAGCGCACGATCCACCATTGCGCAATATGGGGGCTAGGGCCTATATTCCGGCCACTTTCCAGTCATCCATGATGACACAGGCCTCGTCCGGAAGGGCGGGCGGGGCGCAGAGGAGAATATTTGCCATGCAGGAAGCGCCGCTGATGCCCAAGGCGACCGCAGTTTGGCTGTTGGACAATACGGCCCTTTCGTTCGACCAGGTGGCCGAGTTCTGCAAGCTGCATCCGCTTGAAGTGAAGGCGATTGCCGACGGCGATGCCGCCCAGGGGATCAAGGGGCTTGACCCGATCCAGACCGGCCAGCTCACGCGCGACGAAATCGACAAGGGCGTCAAGGATCCCGAGCATAAACTGCAACTGCAAAACTCGAATGTCCGGGTTCCCGATCCCAAGCGGAAAAAGGGCCCGCGCTATACGCCGGTGTCCCGCCGCCAGGACCGCCCAAATGCCATTCTGTGGCTGATTCGCAATCATCCCGAACTCAAGGACAGCCAGATCATGCGGCTGGTCGGCACCACCAAGTCGACGATCTCGGGCATCCGCGAACGGACTCACTGGAACGCCGCGGCGCTGACCCCGCTCGATCCGGTGACGCTCGGACTTTGCTCGCAGATCGATCTCGATTTCGAGGTGCAGCGCGCCTCGAAGGAGAAGCCGGCGCCGACCGACAGCGGCGTCACGCTGCTGCCGGCGGCTGTCACTACCGCGCCGCAGGTCGAGGAAATAGAAGAAACGCCCGCTGCCGCGAAGGAGAAGGACGACCTCAATGTCAACGCGGTGTTCGCCAAGCTCAAGCAGCTTGGCGGCAAGTCCGAGGACAAGGGCGACAGCTGATCGCTACGCCCGCCAGGTCATCCGGTTTACCTGACGGCCCGATACCGGATTGACGTCGTCGCCCGCGTATTTGAAGCCGTGCTTCTCGTAAAATCGGATGGCGCGGGCGTTGTCCTTGTTGACTAGAAGATCGAGCCGCCCCGGCGAGATGCGCTTGGCTTCGTCGAGCAGCAGGCTGGCGAGTTCGCTGCCCCAGCGCTCCGGTGCGACGACGATCTGGTCGAGGTAGCCGCTCTCCGGCTCGACGGTCACGAAGCCGGAGAGCGTGCCGGCGGTTTCGGCAACGACGATCGTCGCCTGCGGGACCAGTTCCTTGCGCCAACGCTCGCGCCACCAGTCGGTGCGCGCGGAAAAGTCGAGATGGGCATAGGCGGCCTGCCAGGTGCGTCGCCAAAGCTCGATCGCCGCGTCCTCGTCGGAGGCCTCGTAGGGGCGTAGCGTGTAGGTCTTGGCGCTCACCGCTCCGTCAGCTTCAGCTCGATGCGCCGGTTGCGCGCGTAGGCTTCCTCGGTGGTGGCGGGATCGATCGGCTGGAACTCGCCAAAGCCCGCGGCGACCAGCCGCTGCGGCGGGATGCCCCTGCTGATCATGTACTGCACGACGGCGATTGCGCGTGATGCCGACAGGTCCCAGTTGGTGCGGCTGCCCGAAAGCGGCCGCACGTCGGTATGGCCGTCTACGCGCAGCACCCACGCAATCTCCTGCGGGATCTGCTTGTCGAGCTCGACGATTGCAGCCGCGATCTTGTCGATCTCGGCACGGCCTTCCGGCTTGAGCACAGCTTGCCCGGTGTCAAAGAACACCTCTGACTGGAACACGAAGCGGTCGCCCACGACGCGAATGTCGGAACGGTTGCCAAGAATTGCGCGCAACCGGCCGAAGAAGTCGGAGCGGTAGCGCGAAAGCTCCTGGACCCGCTGAGCCAGCGCAAGGTTCAATCGCTGGCCAAGTTCGGTGATTCGCGTTTGGGATTCCTTGTCGCGTTTCTCGGTGACTTCGAGGGCCTGCTCGAGCGCGCCAAGTTGGCGGCGCAATGCCGCGATCTGCTGGTTGAGCACCTCGATCTGGGCCAACGCGCGAAGCGAGATACGCTTCTCGGAGTCGAGCTGGGTCGACAGCTCGGACACCTTGTCCTGCGCCGTCGCCGCGCCACTGCCGAGCCCTTCGTAGAGGCCCCTGTAGCGGTCGCGCTCGCCTTCGGTCGCGGCGAGACCGGCGCGAAGCTGCGCGATCTGCTCTTCGAGCGTGAGCTTGCCGGTGTGCTCCAGCGACAGCAGGTCGGTGAGTTGCGCGATGCGTGCCGACAATTTCTGTAGCGCGGTGTCCTTGCCGGTGACCTCCTGCGACAGCACGAACTGCACGATCACGAACACGCTCAGCAGGAAGACGATGCCGAGGATCAGCGTCGACAGTGCGTCGACGAATCCTGGCCAATAGTCGACGCCGCCATGGCGGCTGCGGGCACGAGCCATGAGTTATTTTTCCACGCCTTCTCGCACCAGCCGCTCCAGCAGCCGGCGAATGTCGCGATTCTGCTCGGCCTGGGAATCGACCCAATCGCGGATCATCTGTTGTTCCGTGCGCATGTGATGAACCAGCCCCTGGATGGCCTCAGCGAGGTTTGCCATCGCGGTGGTTGCGGCCTTGCCGGAACCGGCGTCGACCATCGCTTCGCGCAATCGTTCGATCGCGGCCCGGATCTCGCCGGAGACGTTGGGACCCGCCGCCACACCTGCCACCGGCGTGACCGGATCGCCGCCAAGGTCGCGCACCGTGGTCGCCAGCCAATCTTCGAGGTCGGTGTGGAAGCGGTTCTGGGCCTGGCTCATCTGGAGATCAAGGAAGCCAAGCACCAGCGATCCGGCGAGGCCGAACAGCGAGGACGAAAACGAAATGCCCATGCCGCTCAGCGGCGCGGCCAAGCCTTCCTTCAACGTCTCGAACACCGAGCCGGCGTCGCCGCCGACATTCAGGCCTTCCAGCACCTTGCCAACCGAACCAACGGTCTCGATGAGACCCCAGAACGTGCCGAGCAGGCCGAGGAAAATCAGCAGGCCGGTCATGTAGCGCGAGAGCTCGCGCGCTTCGTCGAGCCGGATGGCGATCGAATCCAAGATGCCCCGCATGGTCGGCGATGAGATCGTCATGCGACCTGTGCGGTCGCGCAGGATCGCCGCCATCGGTGCGAGCAATACGGGCGGCCGCGTTACGGTGATGCCGGGGTCAGCGAGCCGGAACTCGTTGACCCACGCAACCTCGGGGAATAGCCGGATCACCTGCCGGAACGACAGCAGAATACCGATTAGAAGAACGCCGATGATCAAAGCGTTGAGTGGTGGGTTGGCCTTGAAAGCGGTCCAGATCTGCTGGTGAATGACGACGACTATCAGGCGCGCAGAGGATGAGGAAAATCACCATCCGAAGCAGGAAAATGCGGGGCGAGGAGACTTTGAATGGATCGTGGTCTTGCGCCATGCGGGGCCTTCATGTGGACGCGGCCTGCGCCTCAATATGGCACAGGCCCGGCGAAATCAAACGCCCGATATTTACGTCGCCGTCATGCAGATGGGAACGTGCAGGCGCGGTCGGAAGTGGTGGAAGCTTCAGCCCTTGACGGCCGATTTGAGCACCGCCAGCAGTTCCTTATGCAGCGGTTCGTTTCCGGCGATGATATGGCCTTTGGCAAACATCGCGGCGTGCCCGTCGAGGTCGGTGACGAAGCCGCCGGCTTCGCGAACCATCAGGATGCCGGCCGCCATGTCCCACGGCGACAGATTGCGTTCCCAATAGATGTCGAATCGGCCGGCTGCGACATAAGCGAGGTCGAGCGCCGCCGAGCCGAATCGTCGCAGGCCCGCGACCTTTTCCTGAACCGCGGCAAGCTCGGCGCGGCCGAGCTCAAGCTGGCCCCGGCCATAATGGGGCAGGCCGCAGGCGACCACCGCATCGGTCATGCGCTTTCGCGCTGCGACCCGCAACCGATAGTCATTGAGGAAAGCGCCCTTGCCGCGCTCGGTGGTGAACAGCTCGTCGGTGATCGGATTGTAGATCACGCCTGCGACAACGGTGTCGGTCCTCTGCAGGCCGATCGAGATGGCGAACTGGGGAAGCCCGTGCAGGAAATTGGTCGTGCCGTCCAGCGGATCGACAATCCATGTGTGGGTCTTGTCGGAGCCCTCGTGGTGGCCACCTTCTTCGCCATGGAAACCATACCCCGGCCGCGCCTTGGTGAGCTCGGTTCGCAGGATCTCCTCGGCACGCCGGTCGGCCGAGCTGACGAAATTCGCCGGCCCCTTGAGCGAGACCTGCAGCTTCTCGACCTCGCCGAAGTCCCGCTTAAGCGAGCGCGCCGCCTTGCGGGCGGCGCCGATCATCACGGTGAGTAGCGCGGAATAAGCGGGCATCAATCGGCTCGCTTCACGTAAGCGACCTCGTCGGTGTTCACGATGATCTTCTCGCCAGCCGAGATGAACGGCGGGACCAGGACGCGCAGGCCGTTTTCAAGCTTCGCTGGCTTGTATGACGACGCCGCGGTCTGTCCCTTGATGCTGGCATCGGCTTCGACCACCTCGAGGACCACGGTGTCCGGCAGCTTGATGCCGATCGGCCGCTCCTGGTGCAGTTGGACCTGCACCATCATGCCGTCCTGCAGGAACGCCGAGCGGTCGCCGACGAATTCGCTGGCCAGCTCGATCTGGTCGTAGCTTGCGGTGTCCATGAATACCAGTTGCTCTTCCTGCCGGTAGAGGAACTGGAATTGCCGGCGCTCGACCTCCGTCTCTTCCACGCGGTCGGAGCTGCCGAAGCGCTGGTTGAGCTTGCGGCCGTCGAGCAGATTTTTCAGCTCGACTTGGTTGTAGGCTGGGCCCTTGCCCGGCTTCACCGCTCCGGTCTTCACCGCGGCCCAGAGCGATCCGTCGTACTCGATCACCATGCCGGGCCGGATATCGCTGCCGCTGATTTTCGCCATATCTGTCGCTGTCTGCTTCCGCTGTGACCCAGGCGTGAGATGCACAGGCGGCGGAACGTCCGTCAAGGCGGATTGGTGAAGGAAGCATCCTGCGGCTGCTGAGCGGCGAGCCGCATGATCCACGGTTTGGCGGCAGCTTCGCCAGCGGCGCGGTCCTCCGGCTTCATCTTGCGCAGGTAGTCTTCCAGGAATAGGTCTCCGGCGCCGCCGGAACGGGCGATCAGGTGCCAGCGTGCAGCCTGCACCGGATCACGCTTCACGCCCTGGCCGGTCGCGTACATGAAGGCGAGGCGATTTTGCGCGATCGGACTGCCGCGCCGCGCGGCCTTGATCAGATAGGTGGCGGCCGCGGCTTCGTTCTTGGCGACGCCGGTTCCGTTGAACAGCGCGATGCCGTACTCCACCTCGGCGTCGGTGTTGTCGGCGAGCGCGGCGGCGCCGAGCAGGCGCGCGGCCTCGCGCAGATCCTGTGGAACGCCGCGGCCCTCCTTGTAGAAGGTGGCCAGGGCGTATTGTGCTTCCGGGTTTCCAGCCTGTGCCGCGATGCGCAGCAACTCGGCGGCGCGCTTGAAGTCCTGCGGAAACAACTGACCCTCGACGTAGAGGAGGGCGAGATTGTACGCGGCGGTGGTGTGTCCGAGTTTGGCCGCCGCAGCGAGCAGTTTTGCCGCGGCGTCGCGGTCACGGGGGCCGCCGCGGCCGTTCATCTTGAACATCGCCAACGCGAATGTCGCTTCGCGATCGCCACGCTCCGCGGCGATCCGGTACCAGTCCGCCGCCTTCTGCTCGTCCTTTCGGACGCCAAGACCATCGGCGTAGAGCTCGGCCAAAAGCGTCATCGCCTTGACGTCGCTCTTCTCTTCGATGCGCTTGGTGGCCTCGGCAAATGCAGTGCGGTACATGCCGCGCTGATACGCGCCGTAGATGAGATCAGGCTCGAGGGCGGCGGAAGAAGCGGCAGGCTTCGGCGGCGCGGCTGAAGGGGCCTGCGGCTTTGTGGTCTGCGCCGCCGCGGCAGACACTGAGAGCGCAGCGGCAATCGCGGATAGCGCGACACGTTTCGCAGCGCAGGCCATACTCATGCGACGGCCTCCGGCGCGAGGCGGGCCGCGGCGAGCGCCGCAGCGGCCCCGCGCTGATCGCTCCAGATGAAATCGCCGACCGCGACGAAATCCGCGCCTGCTGTGGCCAGTCGGCCGACTTCGTCGAAGCTGTGCGCCATCGCCACGCAGGGGATTTCGAAGACCTCCGCCCACCAGGCAACGCGCTCGATGGTTGCGCCGAACGACGGTTGCTTGCCGTCATAGGCATCGCCGAACATCACATAGTCCGCGCCTTGCTCGGCTGCGGTCATGGCGTCATGCCGGCTTGCAAGTCCAGCGCACCCGGCGATCCGCGCGGGCTTGAGCGTGCCGAGCGCTGCAGCGAACGCTTCGAAGCCGGTCAGATGCGCCCCATCGGCGCCGCCGTGGGCGACGATGTCGGCATGACCGTCGACCACCAACGCGGCCCCTTTGCCCTGCACGACAGGCGCCAGCGTTTTCAGGCGATTGATCTGCGTGCGTTCATCGGAGGGAGCAAGCCGCAGCAGCACCGCGGCGATATCCGCCGCGCCCAACGCCAAGGAGAGTTCGCGCGAAAACGTCGCCGCATCTTCGATCTGCGGCGTAACGAGGTAGAGCTGTGTGGCGGGAGCCTTCACCTGCTTCGGATGGGTCATGGCGCTCGGATGCGGCCTCAATCTGGCGAATTGGGGGCGATTCGCTCGACCGTGACAATGTGCTCGCGCCAGCGCCCGCTATTCAAGGCACCGGCGGCGCCTTGGGCGCCGGCCATTTCAACTCCACCCAGTCGAGCAGCCTGATCAGCGGCGGCCGCACGAACGGAATGTCCCTCGCGAGCACGATGAAGCCGAGCGGAACCATCCAAAAGCCAAGGATAGGCAAGAAGCCTACGAGGCCGCCCAGAATGAGAGCGAGGCCCAGCGGAACCCGGATCCAGGCCGAGCCCGGCTTTCTGAGCCAGCGCACGATCCAGCGCAGCTTCTCCGGCAATCGTTGCTCGAACAGCGCGAGATGTTCATCAAGCTCATCTCTCGTCTTCTTCAGTCGAAGCCGCAGACGTCGGGCGGCACCTCGCTTTGTGTCGTTGGTGCCTCCTTCTGGTTGTTGCGTCAACTAAGCCGCCTTCTTCTCAAGGTCGGCCTTCCACTGGCCGAGCGCCGCTAGCCCGTTCATCCGCGCACGGTGCGAGAAGACGCGCTGCGCCCCCGCGATGTTCTCGCTCTTGCCTGACCATGCCTTCTGCGGCGCGTGCTGCAGCGCGCGTCCATATGAGAAGGTGAGCTGCCAGGGCAGCCGGCCGATCTTGTTCATGGTGTCGAGATGCGCGGTCGCCTCCTCGTCGGATTGGCCGCCCGACAGGAATGCGATGCCGGGCACCGCGCCCGGTACGCAGTTGCGCAGCATCTTGACAGTCTTCTCCGCGACTTCCTCGACGCCCGCGCGCTTGCCGTTCTTCTTGCCGGAGATTGCCATGTTCGGCTTGAGCACAATGCCTTCGAGCGCGACGCGCTGTGCGTACAGTTCCTCGAATTGTGTCTTCAGCACCGCGGTGGTGACTTCGGCGCAGCGGTCGATATCGTGGTCGCCGTCCATCAGGACCTCGGGCTCCACGATCGGCACGATCTGCGCCGCTTGGCACAGCGCGGCGTAACGCGCCAGCGCGTGGGTGTTGGTCCGGATCGCGGTCGAAGTTGGGATGCCGGCGCCGATGTCGATCACCGCGCGCCATTTCGCGAAGCGCGCTCCTTGCTCGTAGTACTTCGGCAGGCGGTCGGCGAGCTTGTCGAGGCCGATGGTGATCAGCTCGTTCGGGCAGTTCGGCAGCGGTTTGGTGCCTTCATCGACCTTGATGCCGGGCAGCGAACCGGCCTTCTTGATGATTTCGACCAGCGGCGTGCCGTCCTTGGCCTTCTGCCAGATCGTCTCGTCGTACAGGATCACGCCGGAGATGTGCTTCATGCCCTCCGTGGCGCGGAATAGCATCTCGCGGTAGTCGCGGCGGTTGTCCTCCGTGCAATCCACATCGATTGCGTCGAATCGCTTCTTGATCGTGCCAGTGGATTCATCGGCGGCCAGGATGCCCTTGCCGGGCGCGACCATGGCTTCCGCGACCTTGTTCAACTCTGCGAGATTCATCGGGCCCTCCTTGGATACGGCACGAGATCCCGGGTCTGCGGCGCAGCGCTACGCACCGCGCCTCGCCCGGGATGACGCCTTCGGCGTCATTTTTGCCTCAACACCTCGACGCCGGGCAAGGGTTTGCCCTCCATCCATTCCAGGAAGGCGCCGCCCGCTGTGGACACATAGGTCAAATTGTCGGTAACGCCGGCCATGTTCAGTGCCGCGACCGTGTCGCCGCCGCCGGCCACTGAGACTAATTTCCCGGCCTTGGTGCGCTCCGCGACATAACGCGCCGCCTCGACCGTCGCCCGCTCGAACGGCGGAAGCTCGAACGCTCCGAACGGCCCGTTCCAGACCAGCGTGCGGGCGTCGTCGATCGCGCCTTTGACGCGCTCCATCGATTGCGAGCCGATGTCGAGGATCATGCCGTCCGAGGGAATGGCATCGACGCCATAGGTATGAGAGGGCGCGTTGGCCGCGAAATGGTACGCCACGATGGCATCGACCGGCAGGATGATCGTGCAGCCCTTGCTCTCGGCCTTCTCCATAATGCGTCTCGCAGTGCCGGCCATGTCCTTCTCGACCAGCGACTTGCCGACGCTGAGCCCCTGGGCATGGAGGAACGTGTTGGCCATCGCGCCGCCGATCACCAGGCCCTGCACCTTGCCTATCAGGTTCTCCAGGAGCTCCAGCTTGGTCGAAACCTTGGCGCCGCCGACAATGGCGATGACTGGCTGCTCCGGAACCTCCAGCGCCTTCGACAGCGCGTCGAGCTCGGCCTGCATGGTTCGGCCGGCATAGGCGGGGAGCTTGTGGCCCAGCCCCTCGGTCGAGGCGTGCGCGCGGTGCGCCGCCGAGAATGCATCGTTCACCCAGATATCGCCGAGCCTGGCGAGCGCTTCGACGAAGGCGGGGTCGTTGTTTTCCTCGCCCTTGTGAAAGCGGGTGTTCTCCAGACACAGGATGTCGCCAGGCTTCATCGCGGCGACTGCAGCTTCGGCCTTGTCACCGATGCAGTCTTCGGCAAAGGCGACGGCCTGGCCGATCACTTTCGAAACCGCCGCCGCCACCGGACGCAGCGACTCTTTCGGGTCGGGACCTTTGGGGCGCCCGAAGTGCGCAAGCAGAATGACCTTGCCACCCTTGTCGGCGATTCCGGTCATGGTTGGTGCGACCCGCTCGATGCGTGTCGCATCGGTGACCTTGCCGTTCTCCATGGGCACGTTGAGATCGACGCGAAGCAGCACGCGCTTGCCCTGCACGTCAGCTTGGTCGAGCGTACGAACGGCGCTGCTCATGAAGCACTCATTGCTTGTTGGGCGGCGTCTTGTGGCCGATGACAAGCGACCAGACCAGCATTCCGGAAAACACGATCAGGCCGATGAGCCCGATCCATTGTGCTGCCGTCCATTCCGCCATCGTGCAAACTCAACGCAAGTCATCCACGCTCGTGAGGTGTGTGTTGGACGGGCCGCTATAGGGAGGCCTTCTCACTTTGGAGGCCCGGTAAACAGCATAGGCGACGAACGCAACGATCAAGATCAGGCTGCAAGACCCCAAGCCGTCGCGGACCCCATCGCATTCTCCGCGACCTCAGAGCAACTTGCCCATCGCCACCGCCGTGTCGGCCATGCGGTTGGAGAAGCCCCACTCGTTGTCGTACCAGGACATCACCCGCACGAAGGTGCCGTCCATGACCTTGGTCTGGTCCATGTGGAACACGGATGAGTGCGGGTCGTGGTTGAAGTCGCCGGACACGTTCGGCTCGTTGGTGAAGCCGAGGATGCCCTTGAGCTGTTGCTCGGCCGCGCGCTTGATCGCGCCGTTGATCTCGTCCTTGCTGGTCGCCTTCTTGGCCACGAACTTGAAATCAACCACCGACACGTTCGGCGTCGGCACGCGGATCGCGACGCCGTCGAGCTTGCCGTTGAGCTCCGGCAGCACCAAGCCCACAGCTTTCGCCGCACCGGTCGAGGTCGGGATCATGTTCAGCGCCGCGGCACGTGCCCGGTAGAGGTCCTTGTGCATCGTGTCGAGGGTGGGCTGATCCCCCGTGTAGGAGTGGATCGTCGTCATGAAGCCCTTGTCGATGCCGACCGCATCGTTGAGCACCTTGGCGACCGGCGCCAGGCAATTCGTGGTGCACGAGGCGTTGGAAACGACCTTGTGGTCTTTCGTCAGCTTGTCGTGGTTGACGCCGTAAACCACGGTCAGATCGGCGCCGTCCGCCGGAGCGGACACCAGCACGCGCTTCGCGCCGGCGGTGAGGTGCGCGGAGGCCTTGTCCTTCGCGGTGAAGATGCCGGTGCATTCCAGAGCGATGTCGACACCGAGATCCTTCCAAGGCAGCGTCGCCGGGTCCTTGATCGCGGTCACCTTGATCGCGCCGCTGCCGACGCTGATGGTGTCGCCCTTCACGGTGACCTGGCCGGGAAAGCGGCCGTGCACGCTGTCAAAGCGCAGCAGGTGAGCATTGGTCTCGACCGGGCCGAGGTCGTTGATGCCGACCACCTCGATATCCTTGCGCCCCAATTCCGCGATGGCGCGCAGAATGTTGCGGCCGATGCGGCCAAACCCGTTGATGCCTACCCGAATGCTCATGTCGTCCGGCTCCTTGCGCCCAGGCGTCACCCGGGCCTCAATCGTGATCGTTGAACCGTAAAATGGATTGCCGGGTCAAGTAACGCAACCGCGGCTATTTGGTTTGCGTCTGATCTTGTCGATCTGCCTTCGCCCGCCGAAGCATCAAGCCAGAGGGGCGAACCGTATCAGGGGCTTCGCGCAGGCGGGAAACCGGTCGCCACTTTTCGGGATCACGCGCTAGCCAAGCTTTTTAGCGCCGCCTCGGTGACCCTTTCCGGCGTGATCCCGAAGTGCTTGTAGAGGTCCTTGTACGGCGCGCTGGCGCCGAAGCCGGACATTCCGACGAACACGCCATCGGGGCCGATGATGGCGTCCCAGCCCTGCCGGACCGCCGCCTCGACCGCGATCTTGACCGGCGCATCGCCGATCACGGCGCGTCGCGTCGTCTCGGGGGCGGCAAGCAGCAAGTCCATGCACGGCACGGACACGACGCGCGCCGAAGCCCCCTTGGCGGCCAGCAGCTTCTGCGCGTCAACTGCGATCGAAACCTCGGAGCCCGTCGCAAAGATCGAAACCTGCGCCTTGCCGCTCGCCGGCGAAATCTCGTAGCCGCCCGCCGCGCAGCGGTTGGCGTCATCCAGCGTCTTGCGCAGTTGCGGCAGGTTCTGCCGTGTCAGCGCCAGGACGCTCGGCGTCTCGCGCGCCTCAAGGGCAAGCTGCCAGCATTCCACCGTCTCGACCGCGTCGCAGGGCCGGAACACGTTGAGGTTCGGCATCGCGCGCAGAGACGCCAGGTGCTCGACCGGCTGATGAGTTGGGCCGTCCTCGCCAAGACCGATCGAATCGTGGGTCATCACATGGATCACCCGCTCGCCCATCAGGGCGGCGAGCCGGATCGCAGGGCGGCAGTAGTCGGCGAACACCAGGAACGTGCCGGAGAACGGGATAATGCCGCGATGCAGCGTCATGCCGTTCATCGCCGCCGCCATGCCGTGCTCACGCACGCCGTAATGGATGAACCGGCCGGAGAAGTCGGCAGCGCTGATCGCCGTCATCGACTTGGTGCGGGTGTTGTTCGAGCCGGTCAGATCAGCCGAACCGCCGACCATCTCCGGCACCGCCGGGATCAGGCTCTCCAGCGCATATTCGCACGCCACCCGCGTCGCGATGTCCTTCGGCTCCTTGGCGAGCGTCGATTTTACGGCGCGCACGGCGTCGGCCAGTTTCTGCTTGGGCAGGTCCCCGCGCATCCGGCGCTCGAACTCGATGCGCTTTTCGGCAGGCGCCGCGGCGACCCGCTTTTCCCATTCCTTGCGCGCATTCTTCGAGCGCTGGCCGGCGGCGCGCCACTGCGTGAGGACGTCGGTCGGAATCTGGAACGGCGCGTCGCTCCAGCCGAGCTTCTCGCGCGCGCCCTTGATCTCGTCGGCGCCGAGCGGCGAGCCGTGCGAGGACGACTTGCCAGCCTTGGTCGGGGCGCCAAAGCCGATCGTGGTCTTGCAGGCGATCATCACCGGCCTGTCGGAGGTCTTTGCCTTTTCGATCGCGGCGGCAATCGCCTCCGGGTCGTGGCCGTCGACCGGCGTCGCGGTCCAGCCGGCGGCCTCGAAGCGTTTCACCTGATCGACCGAGTCGGACAGCGACAGCGGCCCGTCGATCGAGATGCCGTTGTCGTCGAACAGCACGACAAGTTTGCTGAGCTTAAGATGCCCGGCGAGCGCGATGGCTTCCTGGCTGATGCCTTCCATCAGGTCGCCGTCGGAGGCGAGCACGAAGGTGGCGTGATCGACGATATCCTTGCCGAACTCGGCGGCGAGGTGGCGCTCGGCGATCGCCATGCCGACGGCGGTCGCGACGCCTTGGCCGAGCGGACCCGTGGTCGTCTCGACGCCGGGCGTAATGAAATTTTCCGGGTGTCCGGGTGTCAGCGAGCCAATCTGGCGGAAGCGCTTGAGCTCGTCCAGCGTCATCGCCTCGTAACCGACGAGATGCAGCAGCGCGTAGATCAGCATCGAGCCATGGCCGGCGGACAGCACGAAGCGGTCGCGGTCGGGCCAGGCCGGATCGGCCGGGTCGAACTTCAGGAACCGCGTGAACAGCACCGTCGCGATGTCCGCGGCGCCCATCGGCAGGCCGGGATGGCCCGACTTCGCCAACTCCACGGCGTCCATGGCAAGCGCGCGAATGGCGTTTGCCATGCGGTCGTGCTCGGCGCGGCTTTGGTGTGGCGATTGAGCGACGGCCGGCAAGGGTTGAGCGCTCATTCTGGGACCCGTGTGATGGCGGTGGATAGCACGCGAGGTGCATGAGTCCAATGCGAGCGGCCGCCCGCAAGCGAGCCATGCACAGGGCCTGAGAAAACACTGGGATAACAACGCCGCGACGTTGACGCCAAAGTCGGGCAGCACGTAAAGTTCCCGCTCTAATTGCTTGCTAACGCACTGTTTTTGACAACGTCTGGACGGCGTTCTCGCCGCCCGAGTGCAAAGGCCGAGCAATGTCCGACCAAATTGCCATCGATGCCGCGGCCCGGCGCCTGACGCAGGCGCTGGATGCGCTCGACGCAGCGGTCGAGCGGCGGCTCGAGGCCGAGCGCGGTGCCACGCAGCTTGCCGACCAGGTTCACGCGCTCGGCGCAGACCGCGCGCGGCTGGCGTCGGAGCTCGACAGTCAGACCGCGCGCTCGCGCCAGTTGGAAACCGCCAACCGCGAGATCGCGCGGCGGCTCGATTCGGCAATCGACAACATCCGTTCCGTCATCGCTACGCAGGACCGGTGAGACTGTGAGGATGCCTTGGCTTCTGTGAACGTCACCATCAACGGCCGCCAATTCCGGATCGGTTGCGAGGACGGTCAGGAACAGCATATCGAAAAGCTCGCCTTCGATTTCGATGCGCTGATCTCCGATCTGCGCGGCCGGATCGGTGAGGTTGGCGATGCGCGCTTGACCATCATGGCGGCGCTCACGGTGGCCGACGATCTCTCGGAGGCGATAAAAAAGATTCGCGGGTTGGAGGCGGAGTTGTCCGCGCTTAAGGAGGCGAGGGTCGCGTCCGCCGCCCGCAATCAGGCGACCCAGACCGCCGTGGCGTCGGCCTTCAATGCCGCCGCGGAGCGGCTGGAGGGGGTCGCCAAGAGGCTGAACCAGTCGATTGGCGGTCCCGGGCTCGCGCAGGGCTGAGGTGGCGTCGGGGGCTCGCGCAGACTACATTGGCGGGGCGGGGCTGCCCGGTGCGTTTGGAGACAATTCCCCGGGGCCTTACGATCCTGAAGGGAGCTGTCCCTGGCTGGGCCCCTGGGTCCGGCTATATGGCGCCCACCTACTTCTGTAGGTTCCCGGGATCAGCGCTCCGACGGCCGGTGCGGCTCCGCACTTCGCTGGCCACGTGATGGACCGGCCTATGGCGAAGCAGACTCCTGAGGAATTCAAGGCCGGGCTTCGTCAGGTTTATCTGACCAAGCGCGACGCTATTCCGGCGGAGGCCCGCGCCGCCGCGGCCGAGGCGATCGCGGCGCGGCCGTTTCCCTATCAGATCAAGCCAGGCATGGTGGTTTCCGGCCTATGCGCCGATGCGCACGCGAGCTCAATCCGGTGCCGCTGATGCGCAAGCTCGCGGACGCCGGCGCGACGCTGGCGCTGCCGGTTGTCGGTGGCGCGCGGCAAGCCGCTGGTGATGCGCGAATGGGCGTTCGGCCAGCCGCTGGCAACGGGCGTGTGGGGTATCCGCGAGCCGACGGCGGAGGCGGCCGAGGCGTGGCCGGACATCCTGCTGGTGCCGCTTGCTGTCTTCGACCGCAAGGGCAATCGGATCGGCTACGGCGCCGGCTACTACGACCTCACCATCAATCGCGCTGCGCTTGCTCAAGCCCGTGATCGCGATCGGGCTCGCCTATCATGCGCAGCATGCCGCGGTGGTGCCATCCACGCGCGCGCGACGCGCGGCTCGATCTCGTGCTAACCGAGCGCGAAGTGATCGACTGCGGCAGGAAATAGCATGCGGATCTTGTTCGTCGGCGACATCGTCGGCCGCAGCGGGCGCGCGGTCGTTGCACGCGCGACTGCCGAAGCTGATCGCCGACTGGAGGCTCGATCTCGTGGTCGTGAACGGCGAGAACGCTGCCGGCGGCTTCGGCATCACCGAGGCGATCTACCAGGAGATGCTCGACACCGGGCGCCGACGCGATCACGCTCGGCAACCACGCATGGGATCAGCGCGAGGCGCTGGTGTTCATCGAGCGCGCGCCGCGTCTGATTCGCCCGCTCAACTATCCGCCCGGCACGCCGGGCCGTGGCGCCGCCATGATCGAGGCGAAGAACGGCGCGCGCGTGCTGGTGATGAACGTCATGGGCCGGATTTTCATGGATCCGCTGGATGATCCGTTCGCGGCGGTGGAGCGCGAACTCGCCGCCTGCGCGCTGAACTCCGGCGCCGACGCCATCGTGATCGACGCGCACTGCGAGGCGACCAGCGAGAAGCAAGCGATGGGCTATTTTGCCGACGGCCGCGCCAGCCTGGTGGTCGGGACGCACACCCATGTGCCGACCTCGGACCACCGCGTCCTGCCGGGCGGCACGGCGTTCGTGTCGGATGTCGGCATGACCGGCGATTACGAGTCGATCATCGGCATGGACCGCGACGAGCCGATGTCGCGGTTCACCCGGAAAATTCCGGCCGCCAGGTTCGAGCCCGCCAATGGGCCGGGCACGTTGTGCGCGATCGCGGTCGAGACCGACGATGCCACCGGCCTGGCCCGGCAAATCGGCGCGGTGCGGCTCGGCGGCAGGCTGGAAGAGGCGCGGCCTGGCTTCTGGTAGCGCATGATCCGTCGAAGTGGGTACCGGTTCGCCGACGGAACCATGCGCATTGGGGTTGAGAATTTTTCGTTCCCGCGCCACCTGGCATAGGTTCTCTCACGAACGATTCGCGGCCGGCAGTACCGGGTCCGGCCTTTTTCGGGGGGATCCGGCATGGCCATCAATCGCAACCTCGCGCTCGCCAAGAAAACCGACGTCGACCGCTGGTCGGACGTCGAAGCGCTTGAACTCGCCTGGGACCAGCGCGCCGAGGTGGCCGCCGGCTTCGTGCCGAATGGCTCGCGCGTGCTCGACATCGGCTGCGGGCGCATGGCGCTGTCGCGCTTCCTGCCGAACGGCTGCGCCTACCAGCCTTGCGATCTGGTCGCCCGCGACAGCCGCACCATCGTCTGCGATCTCAACGCCGGGCAGTTCCCGAGCGCGCCGGCCGCGCAATCCGACGTCATCGTCATGCTTGGCGTGCTCGAATACGTCGTCGACCTGGAGGCGCTGTTCACGCATCTGCGCCACAGCAAATGCGATCTGGTGGTCAGCTACTGCGTCAGCGATCTCACCGGCGACATCGACCGCGCCTCGCTCGGCTGGATCAATCATCTCAGCCTGATGGAGCTTGCCGTTCTGTTCGACAAGTTCGGCTTTCGCGTCGAGCGATCGGACCGGATCGACGAGATCCAGTTCCTGATGCGGCTCACGCCGGATGACCGCGCCATCGTGCCGCCGTCGTGCGACGTTGCCGTGATCTCGTACAACGACGTCGGCAATTTCGGCGACCGGCTCGGCTATCACGTCATCAATTCGCTGCTGCCGGCGACCGCCGATGTGCATCATCTCACCTTCCGCAATCTGCAGGCGGCGCGCGAAACTTACGATCTCGTCATTCTCGGCATCGGCAACAGCATCTTCCAGCCGCTGCTGACGGACGAGATCTTCGAGGTGCTCAACCGCGGCAAGGCGTCGATTGGAATCTTCGGCACGCAGTACCGCGAGCTGATCCCGCGTCCGTCGATCGACGCGTTGCTCGACCGGCTCGACACCTGGTACGCGCGCTATGAGGAAGACGTTCTGATGTACGGCCGTGGCCGCAGCAACGTCATGCACCTCGGTGACTGGCTGATCGATCAGTTCCCGATGTCGCGGCCGACCGAGGATTCGCTGCTGACGATCGACGAAGACATCCTCAAGGAGCTTCCGCTCGACCGCACCATCCAGACCATCCAGCGCCACAAGAACGTGTTCTCGACGCGCCTGCATCCGCTGCTCTGCGCGCTCACCGCGGCTGAGCTGGTTGCCTTCACCGAGCAACCCGACACGGAAATGCCGGGCATGGTGTCGGGCAAGTTCCGCAGCATGCTGATCGACATTTTCGGCCGCACTTTCCCGGAAAAGAACTTCTTCCTGGTCGATCGCGACGCGGTCACGGGCTACAAGACCCGCGTCCACGACAATGTCGGCAAGGTGGGAGCGCAGATCGGCGCGATGCTGCGCAACGTGGCGGTTGCCGGCGCATAAGCGCCATTCGTTGACCGCCCCAACCGGCCGAATTATATAACGGCCATCACAGGATCGTTGTGCGGGCGCGGCCGGATGCCGGCGTGCGCTTGCATCGGGTAGACGCCATGGCCGGACATTCCCAATTCAAGAACATCATGCACCGCAAGGGGCGCCAGGATAAGGTGCGCTCCAAGGTGTTCGGCAAGCTCGCGCGAGAAATCACCACCGCGGCGAAGCTCGGTCTGCCCGATCCCGCGTTCAATCCACGACTTCGCGCGGCGATGCTCGCGGCGCGCGCCGAGAACATGACCGAAGGATGTCATCGAGCGCGCGATCAAGAAGGCGCAGGGCGGCGACGCCGAGAACTACGAAGACATGCGCTACGAGGGCTACGGGCCGGGCGGCGTCGCGGTCATCGTCGAGACGCTGACCGACAACCGCAACCGCACTGCCGGCGAGGTGCGCGCGGCCTTTACAAAGAACGGCGGCAACCTCGCCGAGACCGGCGCGGTTTCGTTCATGTTCGATCATGTCGGCTTGATCGAGTTCGATCCCAAGGTCGCCAGCGCCGACGCAGATGCTGGAGGCCGCGATCGAGGCCGGCGCCGAGGACGTGGTGTCGAACGACAGCGGCCACGAGATCTACACCGCTCAGAACGCGTTGCGTGACGTGGCCAAGGCGCTGGAAGCGAAGTTCGGGGAGCCGCGCAAGGCGGCGCTCACCTGGAAGCCGCAGAACTCGATCGCGCTCGACGACGCCAAGGGCGAGCAGATGCTGGAGCTGATGGCGGCACTCGAGGACAACGACGACGTGCAGAACGTATTCGCCAACTTCGAAGTGTCGGACGCGGTCGTCGCCAAGGTGGCCGCGGGCTAGACGGCCCGCCGCCCTGATCTGGAATGGCCGACGGTGCGTCTGTTGCGTGCTAGTCCGGCTTGGCAGATCGCTCATTGGTGGGCGTTCAGGAAGTTCGGAACCGCGATCCAGTCGAGCGCCCCGGCGTCGCTCTGCAGCAGAGCATGCATGCGGCGGTCTTCTTCGGTCTTGAGGTCGACGCCCAGGTGCGTGCCGAGCTTGCGGCCGTGCATCACCACCTTGTTGCCATAGGGCTGCCGCTCGGCGTTGTAGGCCTTGAGCGCGGTGTCGATGTCGTCGTGGTCGCGTAGCGCGCGTGCCAGCGCCTCCGCGTCGCCGCCGGCCTTGGCGACGCCGAAACCCATGTGCGGCCGCGCCGACGTTGCCGCGTCGCCCATCATGGCGACACGGCCGAACACGATCGATGGCGCGGTGAAGTCGTAGATCGGCGTGATGAACGGCTGCGGGATATTCATGACGCAATCGAGCAGCACCGGCGGCATGATATCGCGCGCGTCCTGATGCATCTGCGCGATCAGCTCCTTGCGGATCAGCGGCGGCGGCACCGAATATTCGTGCTGCACGCCGCGCTCGTCGATGCACATGTCCTTCATCTGCGCGGCGTCGGCGACACGATACCAGATGAAATTGTAGCGGCGCTTGCCCGGGCGCAGGTCGTCGCTGAAACCGGAAATCGGATAGGTGATGACCTGCTGCCGCTTCGGCCAATACAAAACGAAATACGGGAATATCTCGCGCAACGTCTGCGGCGCGAGGTCGGCTTCGTTCGGCGCTCCGCGCCAGATGTAGTAGCCGGCGTAGATCGGCTGCAATTCGGGGGCGACCTGCGCGCGCACGCCGGAGCGGATGCCGTCGCCACCCACCAGGATGTCGGCGTGTTCCACGCGGCCGCCGGAGAACTGCACGCGCACGCCGCGCTCGTCCTGATCGACGCGCTCGAAATTCCAGCCGAGGTGATAGTGCGCGGGATCGATGGTCGCCCGCAGCAGGCGCTGCAGCTTGTCCCACGAGGTCATGATCTGCCGAAGCGGTCGCTCTTCGGTGACGCGGCCCAGACGGTCGAGCGCGATGCGCTTGGGGATCTCGATGCCGAGATCCTGGGTGCTGGCGCCGGCTGCTTCGAGCGCGTCCAGCAATTCGGGGTGTGTCGTGATGCCGGCGCCGCGGCCGACCAGCTCGACGTTCGAGCGCTCGTACACGTCGGCGTCCCAGCCGATCTGGCGCAGGAACGCGGCGCTGAACAGTCCCGACATCGAGCCGCCGACGATGACGGCGCGGCGCTTTCGGCCTTTGTTCGATTGCCCCGGCATGATCGCGCTATTGCGAGCCTTCGAGACCAAGCGACCTCACCAATGCGCCCCACTTTGCGTTCTCGGCGGCGATGTAGCGGCGCTGCTGCTCGATCGACGCGATCGGTTGCGGAATGAGTCCAATGTTCGCGACTTTCTTGACCATAT
The DNA here is from genome assembly GCA_963711955.1 of uncultured Alphaproteobacteria bacterium. Lineage (GTDB taxonomy): Bacteria > Pseudomonadota > Alphaproteobacteria > Rhizobiales > Xanthobacteraceae > Z2-YC6860. Next base: position 379,477 of record CAVQGC010000014.1, read on the forward strand.
CGGGGGCTTCCATGATCCGCTTCATCTCGCCGTGCAGCTTGGCAACGACTTCGGCCGGTGTACCGCTTGGCGCGAGCAGCACATGCCACGATACAGTCTCGAAGTCGGGCACGCCTACGGCCTCACCGAACGGCGGTAGCTCCGGAATAGTTTGAAGGCGCGTCGATGACGTTACGGCAAGCGCGCGCAGCTTGCCGTCGCGGATCAGCGGCAGAGACGCGCCGGCCTCTGCAAAGGCAAGCGCGACGTGTCCCGCCGCAACGTCGGCGATTGATTGCGGGCTGTTGCGATATGGGACGTGGGCGAGATCGATACCAAACCGCTGCTTCATGTATTCGGCGGAGAGATGGGGTGCCCCGCCGACTCCGGACGACGAATAGCTGATCTTGCCCGGACGTTCCTTGACGTACGCGATCAGTTCGGGGACCGAGCGGATCGGCAGCTTCGGATCGACCACCAGGATGAACGGCGATTTCACGTACAGCGCAATCGGGATGAAATCTTTTTGCGCGTCGTAAGGCGCGCTCTTGAGTAACGTTGGGCGTATTGCCATGACCGCACTGGTCGCGACGATCAGAGTGTAGCCGTCCGCCGCGGCCGCCTTGAGCGCGGCGATGCCGGCGAGGCCCGCGCTGCCTGGCTTGTTCTCGACTACGACCGGCTTGCCCAGACTTTGCGACAATTGCTCGGCGTAAAGCCGAACCGTGACATCGAGACCGGTGCCGGCTGCGAGCAGCGGCATGATGGTGATTGATCGGCTTGGAAAGGTATCGGCCCACGCCACAGCGGCGGTGGCAAACGCAACAATAGCGAACAACAGCCCGCGCTTCAGCGAAAATGCCATGACAACCCCGGACTTATGATGCAGACGAGATTAGGTTCCGTTGCCATATGCAGCAAGCGACCCGCGAGCTTTTGTTCGTCATCGGAATAATGGATCGAGCAGCGGCAGGCTGAGCAGAGCGGCGAGCGCGATGATGACGTAGGCGATGCGCCGATAGGCCTGGTCCGACGTCCCGTGGAAGAAATACGAGCCGAGCCCGACGCCGCCCAGATAGAAAACGCCAAGCAGCAGCGAAAGCGCGAGGGTTTGCGCCGTGAACAGGCCTTCGTATGCGTAAAAGGCGACCAGCACGACGCCGCAGATCAGGAAGAAAACCATGATATTGGCGCGCACGGTGACGGAACTGCCGACGCGGCTGAGCCAGTACAGGATCACCGGCGGCCCGGCGATCTGCACCGCGCCCGCGCTCACGCCTGAGAAAAGCCCCACGCCGATCGTGACGGGCAAGCTTGGCTGCGCGTGATATCGCCATCCGAGCACCAGCGGCGGCAGCAGGCCGAGGACGATAACGGAGATGCACCAGCGCAGCACGATCGGATCGAGCGCGATCAGCGCCCAGGTGCCGAACGGCACGCCGACGGCCATGGCGATCGAGATCGGCACGACCTCCCGCCAGTTGCAGCGTCGCATTTCGGGAATCGCGAACGGCGAGCTGCAAACGAAATCGACCAGCAGGATGGTGACCGCCGCAATGCGCGGGTCGTACACCGCCGCGACCAGCGGCATGTAGATCATTGCGCCGCCAAATCCGGAAAAGCCGCGCACCAGCCCGGCGAGCGCGGCGACAGCCATCGCCATGAAGAGGCGCCGCTCGGCAAGAGCGGCAGCGAATGTTGCGCTGTCGGGAAGTTCGATCACAGGGTTTGTCCGGCACGCTTGTCTAGCAGTGGATAGCGGGCGGGGCGATTGGCGAACCTGCCGGCGCTCCTATGCGGTCGGGCCGGGCGGCGCTATGAACAGCTTGGCATGGGCTCACCGATTTGCATCCTGGGCATCGATCCAGGGCTCCGCCGCACCGGCTGGGGCGTCATCGACATTGACGGCAACCGGCTGTCGTTTGCCGGCTGCGGCTCGGTCGCGAGTGAGGACAAAGCCGCGCTCGCTATTCGCCTGCTGGCGATCCACGACGGTCTGGTTCGCGTGATCGAGCAATTTCGTCCCGGCGAGGCGGCGGTCGAAGCGACCTTTGTGAACAAGGACGCGACCGCGACGCTGAAGCTTGGTCAGGCGCGCGGCATCGCCATGCTGGTGCCGGCGCGCGCGGGCATCGAAGTCGCAGAATACGCCCCGAATCTTGTCAAGAAGACCATCGTCGGCGCCGGCCACAGCGACAAGGCGCAGATCCGCATGATGGTCGGAGTGCTGCTGCCGAAAGCCGATCCGAAATCCGAGGACGCTGCCGATGCTTTGGCGATTGCGATCTGCCACGCGCATCACCGCGGAGCAGCCGCGATGATGCGCCGGGTTGCCGGCGGCTAGAAATCGTAAAGGTCGGCGTCGGCGTCGGTGCGTCCTCCCACCGCGCTGGAGATGACGTCGGCGGCAATTCGCGAATAGGTCGTGCCGTTGCCGCCGTAGCCGAGCGCGGCCCAGCAATTCGGCATACGTGGAATTTCCCCGATTGTCGGCAGGCCGGTGTTGCTGGTGCCGAACGAGCCGGTCCACGCGAACTCAACTGTCGTGTCGGCGCTGCGGATCAGTTTCCCCAACTTGCGCTTAAGCGCCGCTGTCTTTCGCGGCAGCAGCGCGTCGCGCGCTGCCTCGTCGGAGAACTCCTCGTCCTCACCGCCGCAAATGATGCGGCCGTCCTGCGTGGTGCGAACATAGAGGTACGGGTCGGATGATTCCCAGATCATGCATTGCTCCGGCCACAGCCGGCGCTTCTGCGGCACCGTCGCAATGGCCCATGTCGAGACGATCTGGTGACCCTTCGCCGGCACGCATTTGGGCAATTCGTAGCCGGTGGCAAACACCAGATGCCGGCAATGGATGCGCCGCCCATTGGCCGCGGCGGCGGTAATGCCGCGCGGCTTTGCGTCGATATCAACGATATCGACCGGGCAGAATATCCGGGTGTTCTCCGAAGCGGCGGCATTGAGCAGGGCGATCGTCGCCTTTCGCGGATCGATGGCCATATTGCCGTAGCTCAGGAGTGCCGCGGCATCGCGCGAATGCGAAATCGCGTTCGCAATTCATTTGTTTCGAGGAAACGGCTCGCCAGCCCGGCCGCGCGCCGCGCCTTGTGCTCCCGCATCAGCCCGTCACGGTCGAGCATATCGCCGGCGAGATAGAGGGAGTTGCGCTCCGCGGTATCCGCCACGTCAAGCTCGCGCAGCCGCCCCGCGATCGCGTCGACCGCGAGCCGCGACCTGCGCCACGCACGCTCTGCCTTTCGCTGCCCGATCTTACGCGCAAGCTTGATGAGCGGCATGTCGATCTCGTACTGCACCAGCGCAGTGCTGGCGGTGGAGGAGCCTCTCGCCGGTCCGCGCCGGTCCACGACGGCGACCCGCAATCCACTGTCGCGCAGTGCGTCCGCCACCATCGCGCCCGTGATGCCGGCGCCGATCACCAGCACGTCGGTCTCCAGATCGCGCTTGAGCGGCTTGTGGGAACCGGCGGGGCTCGTTGCTGCTCCCAGACCGAGCGTCCGGTCCGTAAGTCCTTCGATGTGGTGACCACGGCAATGCCTTCTTGAAATACGAGAAATCAATCCCCGCAAATCCAACGCTTTGCCGGGGAATTCGATCCCTGCAGGGCTCAAGATGGCCGCCGACTCGTGGTAACAAGCGGCGATGATCGGCAAGCTCAAGGGTGTGATCGACAGCTACGGCGAGGATTTCATCGTCCTCGACGTGCAAGGCGTCGGCTATCTGGTGCATTGCTCGGCCCGCACGCTGCAGGCGCTGCCGGGTGCCGGCGAAGCGGCGACACTGTCGATCGAGACGCATGTGCGCGAAGACCAGATCCGCCTGTTCGGCTTTCTCAGCGACACCGAGCGCGAATGGTTTCGCCTGCTGCAGACCGTGCAGGGTGTCGGCGCGAAGGTGGCGCTGTCGGTGCTCAGCACGTTCAAGCCGGGCGAGCTCGCGTCCGCGATCGCGATGGGCGACAAGGCGTCGATCAAGCGCACGCCGGGCGTCGGCCCCAAGGTGGCCGAGCGCATCGTCATCGAATTAAAGGACAAGGCGCCGGCGTTCTCGTCGCTCGATCCCTTCGTCATCCGGCTTTCCGGCGCGCTGGAAGAAAAGCGCGCGCCGCAGCCCATCCTCGATGCGGTGTCGGCGCTGGTCAATCTCGGCTACGGTCAGCCGCAGGCCGCAGCCGCCATTGCCGCCGCGTCGCGCGGCGCGGGCGAGGGCGCCGAGACCGCGCAACTGATCCGGCTGGGTCTTAGGGAGCTTTCGAAGTGAAGCACGAAAGCGTTGCTGCGCTGAGCAGCCTCGACATGGAACTGATCGAAGCCGCCTCCGACGCGATCCGGCGCCGCTATCGTTACGATTGGCAGGAGGTCGGTGCGGCGATGCGGACGCGCTCGGGCAAGGTTTTCACCGGCGTCAGTCTCGATGCGTATCTCGGCCGGATGGCTGTCTGCGCCGAGGCCGTTGCGCTCGGCCAGGCCATCACCAATGCGGGCGAGACCGGCATAGAGGTCATTGTCGCCGTGCGTCATCCGCCCCCGGAGGAGGCCAGCCGGGCGATCTCGGTGGTGTCGCCGTGCGGCGCGTGCCGTGAGTTGATCTGGGACTACGATCGCAACGCGCGCGTGATCGTGCCGGGAGACAATGGGCCGGAAACGGTGAGCATCGCCGCGCTGTTGCCGAACAAATACAGCCGGGAGCGCACGCTTTGAGCACCACGCCGCGCCGCCTGGTCACCGCGGAACGCCGTGAGGACGACGCGGCGGAGACGTCGCTGCGGCCGCAGCGGCTCACCGAGTTCATCGGCCAGCAGCAGGCGCGCGCCAACCTCAAGATTTTTATCGACGCCGCGAAATCGCGCAACGAAGCGCTGGACCACGTGCTGTTCGTCGGCCCGCCGGGGCTGGGCAAGACCACGCTCGCGCAAATCGTCTCGCGCGAGCTCGGCGTGAGCTTCCGCGCCACCTCGGGCCCGGTGATTGCTAAGGCCGGCGATCTCGCCGCGCTGCTCACCAATCTCGAAGAACGCGACGTCCTTTTCATCGACGAAATCCACCGGCTCAATCCGGCGGTCGAAGAAATCCTCTATCCGGCGATGGAGGATTTCCAGCTCGACCTGATCATCGGCGAGGGCCCGGCGGCGCGTTCGGTGAAGATCGATCTCGCCAAGTTCACCTTGGTTGGCGCGACCACGCGCGCGGGCCTGCTCACCAATCCGCTGCGCGACCGGTTCGGCATTCCGATCCGGCTCAACTTCTACACCGAGGCGGAACTGGAACTGATCGTCAATCGCGGCGCGCGCGTGCTCGGCATCGGCATGACGGACGATGGCGCGAACGAGATCGCGCGGCGTTCGCGGGGCACCCCGCGCATCGCGGGCCGCCTGTTGCGCCGGGTGCGCGACTTTGCCCACGCCGCAGGCGATGAAAAAATCGATCGCAAGCTTGCCGATCGGGCGCTGCTTCAACTCGAAGTGGACGCCGCCGGTCTCGACGCGATGGACCGCCGCTATCTGACGACCATTGCCATGAATTACGGAGGCGGCCCGGTCGGCGTCGAGACGCTGGCTGCTGCGCTGTCCGAGCCGCGCGACGCCATCGAGGAGATCATCGAGCCGTTCCTGATCCAGAAGGGCTTCCTGCAGCGCACGCCGCGCGGCCGGCTGATCACCTCGCACGCATTCAAGCATCTCGGTCTGGCCGAGCCGGCGCGCGATCCGTCGCAGTTCGGCCTGTTCGCGCAGGACGAGGAATAAATGAAGACCTTTGAAGGCGGGTGCCACTGCGGCCGGGTGCGCTTCCGCGTCACTTTAGACCTCGACCGTGTGACCTATTGCAATTGCTCGCTGTGCGGCATGAAGGGGTTCCTCCATCTCATCGTGCTGCCCGCGCAATTCGAGCAGATCAGCGGGCACGGTGATCTCACCACCTACCAGTTCAACACCAAGGTCGCGAAGCACACGTTCTGCAAGCATTGCGGCGTGCATCCGTTCTATGTGCCGCGCTCGGACCCGGATAAGATCGACGTCAACGCGCGTTGCCTCGACGGCGTCGACGTCGACGCGCTTTCAATCAGGCAGTTCGACGGCCGCAACTGGGAAGACGCGATGACCCGTCGCGTGCCGTGGCGATGAGCGACGCGGGGCTCGACGGTGAGATTCGCGACGGCCGGCACCACCAGCCTGTCCGCGTCTATTACGAGGACACCGATTTCTCCGGCGTGGTCTATCACGCCAGCTACCTGCGCTTCATGGAGCGCGGCCGCACCAACTACCTGCGGCTGATTGGCGCCAATCAACGCGCGTTGTTCGAGGAGGCCGCGCGGGAGGCGCCGGGTTTTGCCTTCGTGGTGCGCTCGATGTCCATCGACTTCGTCAAGCCGGCGCGGATGGACGACGTGCTCGACGTCGTGACCCGGACGGCTGAAGTGAAGGGCGCCTCGGTGACGCTTCATCAGCGTGTCATGCGTGGCGACGAAGCCCTGGTCGAGGCGGCGGTCCAGGTCGCTTTCGTGTCCGCCGGCCGCGCCCGGCCGATTCCCAAAGCGCTGCGCACCGCCATGCAGGCGGACAAGGACCGCACCGGGACAGCCTGAAGGCTGCCTTTTCAGCGTCCGGGAAGCCGGCGGGCCGGTTGGTAACCGTCCATTAACCCAAATCGCGCTGGCTAGCCCGGTATGACCGGTCGTGCGCCCTAGTTTGGTCAAGTTTCGCGGGATTTTCTGGCCTCCGCCGGTGGTGGACGGCTGCAGATTTTGCGAAATCACGGGTCTGGTGCGGACGCGAAGCGACGCCGCGCTGATGCCATTTGATCGAGCGAATGCGTGCCGCCCCGGTCGATCGGGCCGAAGGGACGCGAACTCATGAATCCTGGCGACGTAGCGCAGTCGGCTCTGCCGCTGACCTCCTCCGACCTATCGCTTTTTGCGCTGTTCTGGCAGGCGCATTGGCTGGTCAAGGCGGTGATGCTCGGCTTGATGATCGCGTCGGTGTGGGTCTGGGCGATCGCGATCGACAAATTCCTGCTCTACGCGCGCACCAAGAAGGCGATGGACGTGTTCGAGCAGACATTCTGGTCCGGCCAGTCGCTTGAGGAACTTTACCGCACGTTGTCAGCGCGGCCGACGCATTCGATGGCGGCACTGTTCGTCGCCGCGATGCGCGAATGGAAGCGCAGCTTCGAAGGGCAGGCCAAGTCTTTCGCCGGTCTGCAGACCCGCATCGAAAAGGTCATGGATGTGACCATCGCGCGGGAAGTCGAGCGGCTGGAGCGGCGCCTGCTGGTGCTGGCGACGGTCGGCTCGGCCGGCCCCTTCGTCGGCCTGTTCGGCACGGTTTGGGGCATCATGACCAGCTTCCAGTCGATCGCGGCGTCGAAAAACACGTCTCTCGCGGTGGTGGCGCCGGGCATCGCGGAGGCTCTGTTCGCGACCGCAATCGGCCTTATCGCCGCCATCCCCGCGACCATTTTCTATAACAAGTTCGTTGCCGAAGTGAACAAGCAGGCCCAGCGCTTGGAGGGCTTCGCCGACGAATTCTCCGCGATCCTGTCGCGGCAAATCGACGAGCGCGGGTAGGGGGCAGCCATGGCCATCGGCGGGGGCGGCGCGCATTCGGGGGTGTTCGGCAAACGCCGTCACCGGCGCAATCCGGTGATGGCGGAGATCAACGTCACGCCGATGGTCGACGTGATGCTGGTGCTGCTGATCATCTTCATGGTCTCGGCTCCGCTGCTCACGGTCGGGGTGCCGATCGATCTGCCGCAGACCCAGGCCTCGAGCCTGGACGCCGCCGACAAGGAGCCGCTGGCGGTTTCAGTCAACACCAAGGGTCAGGTCTTCCTGCAGAATTCCGAGATCAAGGTCGATGAGCTGGTGCCCAAGCTGCAGGCCATTACCGCGGCGCGGGGCGGCGCCGACGAGCGCATCTATGTGCGCGGCGATAAGACCGTCGACTATGGTACGATGATGAAAATCATGGGGCGGCTGTCTGCCGCCGGCTTCCGGCGCGTCGCGCTGGTGACCGAAGTGGAGCAGGGTTCGTGAGGTTGCCGGAGATGCGGGCCGGACTGACCATATCGACCGCCGCACACGCGGGCCTTCTGCTGTGGGGCCTTGTCTCGTTCTCTGCGCGTCCGCTCGAAGCCAAGCCTACGCCGACGCTTCCGGTCGACATCATCAGCGAGAAGCAGTTCTCGGAAATTTCCGCGGGCGTGAAGAATGCGCCCAAGTCGGATACCCCGAAGCCGCTGGTCGACAAGCAGGGTCCCAGCAAACCCGCCGAGGAAATGACGTCCAAGATCTCCGACAAGCAGGAGGTCAAATCGGTGGCTGCGCCCCCGCCGGCCGAGGCGCAGCCCGAAAAGTTGGAAAGCAAGCCTGACAAGAAGCCGCCGCCGAAGGTGGATGCCATCGCCGAAGCCCTGAAGAAAGAAGAAGCAAAGAAGAAGCGCGACGAAGCCAACGCGAAGGCCGCCGAGTTGAAGAAGCAGAAAGAGCAACAGCAACCGAAGTTCGATCCCATGCAGATCGCCGCGCTGCTCGACAAGCGCGACGCGCAGCGCAATACGGCAACCGGCGAGACGGTGAGTCAGACTCCGAACCTGGGATACGCCAATGCCACGGCTGCCCGACTGTCGCAGAGCGAAATCGACGCGCTGCGCCGTCGCCTTAGCGAATGCTGGAGCCCGCCCGTGGGGGCGGCCAATGCGCCCAACCTGAAGGTCGTGTTCCGCGTGTTGTTCAATCGCGATGGAACGGTCGCCGCCCAGCCTGCGATGGTTGCCGGCACCGCCTCGCCGTTCGGCCCGGCGATGGCCGAAAGCGCCAAGCGCGCGATCCTGACGTGCCAGCCCTTCAAAATGCTCAGGGCCGATACTTACGATCAATGGAAAGACATCGAAATCACATTCGACCCGCGCGAAATGTTCGGCGGCTGATGTCATGGACCGATTGATGCCCAACTCTCTCGTTCTGAACCGGCGCCGGGTTCTGGCTGGCGCGATCGCCGCCGCGGGGGCGCTCGCGGTGATGCGGCCGTCGTTGGTCAGCGGTCAGACCAGAGTCGATGTCACCCAAGGCACGGTGAAACCGATGCCGATCGCGCTGCCGGATTTCATCGGCGGCTCCGGTGCGGCGGACAGCGAGATCGGTCGCAGCGTGACACAGATCATCGCTGGCAACCTGCAGCGCTCGGGCCTGTTCGCGCCGATCGATCAGGCCGCCTATATCGAGCGCATCGGCAACATCGACACCGTGCCGCGTTTTCCGGATTGGCGCACCATCAATGCGCAGGCACTGGTGACCGGACGCATCACCCGGCAGGCTGACGGCCGGCTGCGCACCGAATTCCGGTTGTGGGACGTGTTCCAGGCGCAGCAGCTCTCTGGCCAGCAATATTTCACCGCCTCCGAAAACTGGCGCCGCATCGCGCACATCATCTCGGACGCAATCTACGAGCGGCTGACCGGCGAGAAGGGTTACTTCGACAGCCGTGTGGTGTTCGTTGACGAGTCCGGTCCGAAGGAGCGGCGAGTCAAGCGGCTCGCCATCATGGATCAGGACGGCGCCAATGTGCGCTATCTCACGCGCGGCGACGACCTTGTGCTGACGCCGCGGTTCTCGCCGACGACGCAGGAAATCACCTACATGTCGTTCGGCTCGCGCGATCCGCGCGTGGTGCTGCTCAACATCGAAACCGGTCAGCGCGAGGTCGTCGGCAATTTCGCTGGCATGAGCTTCTCGCCGCGGTTCTCGCCCGACGGCCAGCGCGTCATCATGAGCCTGCAGCAGGGCGCCAACTCGAACATCTACACCCTCGACCTGCGCTCCAAGCAGATGTCGCGGCTCACCGACACGCCGGCAATCGACACGGCGCCATCCTATTCGCCCGATGGCGCGCGGATTTGTTTCGAGTCTGACCGCGGCGGCAGGCAGCAGATTTACGTCATGGCCGCCAGTGGCGGCGGCGCCCAGCGCATCAGTTTCGGCGAAGGGTCCTACTCGACGCCGGTTTGGTCGCCGCGCGGCGACGCCATTGCCTTCACCAAGCAGGGGGGCGGGCGGTTCGCGATCGGCATCATGCGGCCGGACGGCTCGGGTGAGCGCATCCTTACCGACGGCTATCACAATGAAGGCCCAACCTTCGCGCCGAACGGCCGGGTGGTGATGTTCTTCCGCGAGCCCAGCGGCTCGGCCGGGCCATCGCTCCATACGGTCGACCTCACCGGCCGGAACGAGCAGAAGGTCCAGACGCCGGGATTTGCCTCGGATCCTGCCTGGTCGCCGCTGCTCACCAGTTAGGTCGGGTTTTGCTGCCTTAAGTCGGACACCTTCACGCCTCATTAACCATGACCTAGGGTTTCGATATTGGCGGCGAATTTCCGGGCCGTGACAACGCCTCGTCAAGGTTGACGGAACGTTCGCTTAACGAAGCTGCTGGTAGAGAATGCGGAATATCCGGAACAGCGCCAGTATCGAGTAAAGGAGGACCCCGGAATGATCCTCGAGAAACTGAACTTCCGCGGCTTGGGGCTAGCGTTCGCGCTTGCCGCAGCGTTTGCCGTCTCGGCCTGCGCCAACAAGCCCCACGACGCCATGGCGAACGCCGGCGCCGCTACGCCGGGCAGCCAGCAGGATTTCGTGGTCAATGTCGGCGACCGCGTGTTCTTCGAAAGCGACTCGTCCGAGTTGTCGCAGCAGGCGCGCGCCACGCTTGAGAAGCAGGCGCAGTGGCTGCAGCAGTACGGCAACTATGCCTTCACCGTCGAAGGCCATGCCGACGAGCGCGGCACCCGCGAATACAACATCGCGCTCGGCGCCAGCCGCGCCCAGGCGGTGCGCGACTATCTGGCCGCCCGCGGCATCCAGCCGTCTCGCATGCGCACCGTGTCGTACGGCAAGGAGCGCCCGGTCGCGGTCTGCAACGATATTTCGTGCTGGTCGCAGAACCGCCGCGCCGTCACGGTGCTTGGCGTGACGTCCTAGACCGCGGACTCATGTGCATGAACGATCGACAACCGGCGCCCTTGCGGGGCGCCGGTTTGCTTTTGCGTGCCGCAAGTGGCGCGGCCAAAAGTCACATTTTGGTCTTGTTCCCCCCGATATGTTATCCAGACGCCGGGCAGGCGGCGGTTTCCGATGATCGACATGAACATGAATCGCGACTCCGGGCGGCGGCGCTCGCTGTCGCTTTCGCTGCTGCGCCTGCGCGGCGCGCAGGAGCGCGTCCGGCAATTTCCTCGACAATCTGTTCGGCGGTCAGCAGCGCCAGCAGCCCCGCAGCGGCCCCGACGAGGCCGAGATGGCGGTCCGCATCAATCAACTGGAATCGCAGATCCGCCAGCTCACCGGCACGATCGAGCAGCTTCAGTTCCGCAACCAGCAGCTCGAGCAGCAGCTGCGTGCGCAGGGCGGACTGCGGCGCCGCTCAACGAAATGCCGCCGCAGGCCGCCCTGCCGCCGCCGCCCGGACGGCCACCGGCGCCAAGCCGCGCCGCTGCCGCCTCCGGTCGCCGCCGCGCCTCCGCCCGCCGCGCCGGTCCCGGGCGGCGCGGCGATGCGTTCGATCCGTCGATGAATCCGAATGCGCCTGGCGTGCCGCGCGCGCTGGGCGGCGGTCCGCCGCCGCAGATCCAATCCTCCGCCGTCCCCAGCGAGCCGCCGCCGATCATCATGGCCGAGCCGCCGGTCGGTGTGCCGGGCGGCCGCAACCGCGGCGAGCCGCTCGATCTCTCGACCCTGCAAGGCGCGGCGACCGGCGATCCGGCGCAGCAGGGCGGCATGCTGCCGCCGCCGCCGGCGCGCAACCCGAATGCCACCGGCGCGGTCGCGGCGGTGCGCCGCCGTCGAACATTCCGAAGGATTATTACGACCTCGCCTACGGCTACGTGCTGCGCAAGGACTACGCTTACGCCGAGGACGCGTTTCAGACTTTTCTGAAGAAGTATCCGAGCGATAAGCTCGTGCCTGACGCGCAGTTCTGGCTCGGCGAGAGCCTGTTCCAGCGGCAGCGCTATGACGCGGCGGCGGAGCAGTTCCTGGCGCTGTCGACCAAAAGCAGCGCGCACCCCAAGGCCGCGGACGCGCTGCTGCGACTGGGCCAAAGCCTTGCGGCGCTTAACCAAAAAGAGATGGCCTGCGCCACCTTGGCGGAAGTGAACCGGAAATATCCCCGCGCCTCGAACACCGTGAAGCAGGGCGTCGAGCGGGAACAGAAGCGTGTCCGCTGCTGATAACGGCCAATCTCGGCCTCCGAGCTCGGCCTTCTTCTGGACTATTTGGCCGATGTTCGGATTGTTCTGATTGCCGCTTCCGGCGGGCCCGACTCCACGGCGCTGCTCTGGCTGATGGCGCGCTGGCGCAAGGCGAAAAAAGGCGGCCCCAAACTCATTGCTGTCACAATCGATCACGGCCTGCGCCCGGAATCGAAGCGCGAGGCGCAAGGCGTCGCCCGGCTCGCCCGCAAGCTCGGCGTCGAGCACCGGACGCTGCGCTGGACCGGCAAGAAGCCGAAGACCGGCATCCAGGAGGCGGCGCGCCAGGCGCGCTATCGTCTGCTGTCGGAGGCTGCTCGCAAGGCGGGCGCCAACTGCGTGCTGACTGCGCACACGCTCGACGACCAGGCCGAGACCGTGCTGTTCCGGCTCGCGCGCGGCAGCGGCGTCGGAGGGCTTGCCGGCATGGCGCAGGCGGCGCCGATTCCGATCGAGGACCCCGGCGGCATTCTGCTGGTCCGGCCGCTGCTGCGCATTCCGAAGTCGCGGCTGCTCGCCACGCTGAAGGCCGCGAAGGTGCCGTACGCCGACGATCCGACCAACCGCGATCCGCGCTTCGCCCGGCCGCGCTGCGCGAGCTGATGCCGTTGCTCGCCCGTGAGGGGCTGACGGTGGATCGGCTGGCGCTGCTGGCACGGCGGGTGCGCCGGGCCGAATGAGCGATGCATCAAGTGGTCAGCCACGCCGCGACCGTGCTGTCGCCGGGGCCGTGGGCGACCGGCGAGCCGGTGAATATCGAAGCGCGCGCATTCTTTGAGTTGCCTGACGAGATCGGCCTGCGGCTCCTCGGCCGGGCGATCGACACCGCGGGCGATGAAGGCCCGGTCGAACTGGGCAAGCTGGAGGCGCTCTGCGAAGCCCTGTTCAAAGCCAGGCGCTCCGCCCGTTTTCGCCGCACCCTGGCCGGCGCCGTCATCACCCTGACGGGCGGCATGCTCGCCGTCGAGCGCGCCCGCCGCGCGCAGCCGCGCCCCGAAACGGCCTTAACCAAACGCGACGATGGTTGGGTTCGGCCTCCCACGGAGCATGTGGCCGGGGTAGAATGCGTAGGATTCGTAGGGATTCTGCCCGCGGCGCTTACCTTGGCAGAGTGGGATCGCAGACCTAGATTAACCAAAGTCGGGCACTCTGGGACCGTCCGATGCCTTTGCTCACTTGAACGCGCAGCCGGCACCACCGGCGAGCCAGAAAGACTGGGATGAACGCCAATCTTCGGAATTTCGCCCTCTGGGTCATCATCGTTCTGCTGCTGCTTGCGCTGTTCACGCTGTTCCAGAATCCGAGCCAACGCAGTCCCTCGCAGGACATCTCGTTCTCGCAGCTTCTGACCGAGGTCGATGCCGGCCGCGTCCGCGACGTTCTGATCCAGGGCCCTGACATTCACGGCACATTCTCTGACGGCCGCAGCTTCCAGACCTATGCGCCGAACGACCCGACGCTGGTGCAGCGTCTCTACGGCAAGGGCGTCGCGATCACCGCGCGCTCGCAGACCGAGAGCGTGCCGTGGTTCGTCTCGCTGCTCGTCTCGTGGCTGCCGTTCATCGCGCTGATCGGCGTGTGGATCTTCCTGTCGCGCCAGATGCAGGGCGGCGCCGGCAAAGCGATGGGCTTCGGCAAGTCTCGCGCCAAGCTTCTCACCGAGGCGCACGGCCGCGTCACCTTCGAGGACGTCGCCGGCGTCGACGAAGCGAAATCCGACCTGCAGGAGATCGTCGAATTCCTGCGCGACCCCGGCAAATTCCAGCGCCTCGGCGGCAAGATTCCGCGCGGCGTGCTGCTGGTCGGCCCGCCCGGCACCGGCAAGACGCTGATCGCGCGCGCGGTCGCCGGCGAAGCCAACGTGCCGTTCTTCACGATCTCCGGCTCCGACTTCGTCGAGATGTTCGTCGGCGTCGGCGCGAGCCGCGTGCGCGACATGTTCGAGCAGGCCAAGAAGAACGCGCCGTGCATCATCTTCATCGACGAAATCGACGCGGTCGGCCGCCATCGCGGCGCCGGCCTCGGCGGCGGCAATGACGAGCGCGAGCAGACGCTCAACCAGTTGCTGGTCGAGATGGACGGCTTCGAGACCAACGAAGGCATCATCCTGATCGCCGCCACCAACCGGCCGGACGTGCTGGACCCGGCGCTGCTGCGCCCGGGCCGCTTCGACCGCCAGGTCGTGGTGCCGAATCCGGACGTGGTCGGCCGCGAGCAGATCCTGAAGGTCCACGTGCGCAAGGTGCCGCTGGCGCCCGACGTGAATCTCAAGACCATCGCGCGCGGCACGCCCGGCTTCTCCGGCGCCGATCTCGCCAACCTGATCAACGAAGCCGCGCTGATGGCCGCGCGCCGCAACAAGCGCATGGTCACGCAGGCCGAGTTCGAGGACGCCAAGGACAAGGTGATGATGGGCGCCGAGCGCAAGTCGCTCGTCATGACCGAAGAAGAGAAGATGCTGACCGCCTATCACGAGGGCGGCCACGCCATCCTGGCGCTCAACGTCAAGGCCACCGACCCGGTCCACAAGGCGACCATCATCCCGCGCGGCCGCGCGCTGGGCATGGTCATGCAGTTGCCGGAGCGCGACAAGCTCTCGATGAGCTTCGAGCAGATGACCTCGCGGCTCGCCATGCTGATGGGCGGCCGCGTTGCCGAGGAGATGATCTTCGGCAAGGAGAAGGTTACGTCCGGCGCGCAGTCGGACATCGAGCAGGCGACCCGTCTCGCCCGCATGATGGTGACCCGCTGGGGCTTCTCGCCGGAGCTTGGCGCGGTGTCCTACGGCGAGAACCAGGACGAGGTGTTCCTCGGCATGTCGGTGGCGCGCACGCAGAATGTGTCGGAGGACACCGCGCAGAAGATCGACGGCGAGATCAGGCGGCTGGTCGAGGCGGCGCATGACGAGGCGCGCCAGGTGCTCGAAGCCAAGCGCAACGACCTCGAGACGCTGGCCAAGGGTCTGCTCGAGTTCGAGACGCTGACCGGCGACGAGATCAAGGACCTGTTGCTCGGCAAGAAGCCGAACCGCGAATCGGTGATCGAGCCGCAGCAGCCGCGCTCGTCCGCGGTGCCGCCGGCCGGCAAAAGCCGGCCGCGCCCGGAAGCGCGCCGGGCCGATGGAGCCGCAGCCGCAGACCTGAGGGTGGCTATCGCATCATCACCGACTGTCATGCCCCGCTTTCGCGGGGCATGACAGCGGAAGACTCGGCGCGGTCTGTTGCATCGTTGCCAAGATCTGTGAGCTGTCATCGCTCTGTCATGGATCGGCAACATCCCTGACAACTCCCGGCGCGAGCCTCCCGGCGATTCAATCGATCAGGAGGCGACGATGCGAATGGCTCTGGCAGTTGGTCACGAGCGTGCTCACCATCATTCCGGCGGCCGCCGATCAGGCCCACGCCGGGCAAGCTTGCCGGTCACGCCATCGTGCCGGCGAGACGTTCTTCAATCCGCCGGCGGACGCGCCGGCCGACCTCGCCATCTCGGGCAAGTTCACCAACGCGGACCGTAAGCGCATCGACACGGTCGGCTCGGTGATGGGCGCGTCGTACATCTCCGCGCCCGGCGTGCCGCGCGAGACCGGCGTGAAGCTGCCGTTCAAGGGCCAGCCGATGCAGGGCTTCTCCGGCCTGAAGTCGGCGGGCGACGGCACGTTCTGGGTGCTGCAGGACAACGGCTTCGGCACCAAGGCCAATTCGCCGGATGCGATGCTGGTGCTGCACCGGATCAAGCCGGATTGGGCGAGCGGCAAGGTCGAGGTGCTGCGGACAATCTTCGTGCACGACCCGGACAAGAAAATCCCGTTCCAGATCACGCTGGAAGGCACCGCCGAAGCGCTACCTGACCGGCGCCGACCTCGACGTCGAAAGCTTCCAGACCATCGGCGACGAGATCTGGATCGGCGACGAGTTCGGGCCCTATCTCATCCGCATCGACCAGGACGGCAAGGTCAACGCGTTCTTCGAGACCAGATCGACGGCAAGCCGGCGCGCTCGCCCGACCACTATCTGGTCTCGACGCCGGCGGTGCCCGGCGGGGCGGTGCCGTTCACCGTGCGCCGCTCGCGCGGCTACGAGGCGATGGCTGCGTCGAAGGACGGCCGCTTCCTCTATCCGCTGCTCGAAGGCCCGCTGTGGGACGACAGCAAGAAGGCCTGGGAAATGGACGGCGACCGCGAATATCTGCGCATCCTCGAATTCGATGTGACGGCGCAGAAGTGGACCGGCCGCCTCTGGAAGTACCGCCTCGAGATCAACGGCAACAACATCGGCGACTTCAACATGATCGACGCCACCACCGGCCTGATCATCGAGCGCGACAACGGCGAGGGCGAACTGCCGGAGGCCTGCACCGGCGCGCCGCGCCCGGACTGCTTCAACATCCCGGCCAAGATGAAGCGCATCTACAAGATCGAGATGAACGACGCCAACGCCGGCGGCTTCGTCCGCAAGATCGCGCATCTCGATCTGCTGGCGATCAAGGACCCGGACAAGAAGGCGAAGCAGGGCACCAAGGAGGGCATCTTCACGCTTCCCTTCGTCACCATCGAGGGCTCGACATCGTCGACGATCGCCACATCATCGTCGGCAACGACAACAACCTGCCGTACTCGTCGGGCCGCAAGCTCGGCAAGCAGGACGACAACGAGCTGATCCTGGTCGAGGCGTCCGATCTCCTGAAAGCCAGGTGAAAACCAGTAACCCGAGGACATCAGCAAGAAACCTTCGGATGTGTGAGTGAGTACGCGTCGCGTGTCGGTACACGATTGACGGACGGGCGGCCGTTCCCCCAGCGGCCGCCCCCTTTTGGTTGCATGGCGTCAGGTGGCCGCACACCATCTCGCCATGCCGCTGCAAAACCGCGTCGATCCGTTCGGCGAGATATTTGCCGATCCCGCGCTGGGCCTGTTTATGGGTAATCGCGGCGGGCGCATTCACACCGGCGAGCGCACGCTGGCGCGGCGGCGCTGGTCTTCGCGGCAATGGATCTGCTGCGTGCTCGACTTCAAGGCGCGGCACCGCAGCGTCTGGCGCGACGGCTACACCGAGCTGTTCTTCCTCGACGAAGTCACCGCGCTCGCCGCCGGGCACCGGCCGTGCTTCGAATGCCGGCGCCGCGATGCGATCGCGTTTGCCGAATGCTGGCGGCGCGGCTTGGGTCTGGGGGATCGCCCCCGCGCGTCCGCCATGGATGAGCGCCTGCACCAGGAGCGGCTGGACGGGCGCCAAAAGCGGAGCCATCCGATGGCGTTTGCCGATCTGCCGGACGCCGCATTCGTTGTGATCGATAGGCGCGCCTTCGCGGTGCGCGGGGACTCGCTGCTGTACTGGGCGCCGGACGGCTACGCGACGCGCCGGCCAAGGCCGCGCAGCGGCACGGTCGACGTGCTGACGCCGCCGGCGATCGTTGCCGCGCTCTCCGCGGGCTACAGTCCGCGCTGGCATCCCAGTTGCGTTGAGGACGGCGCGGAGCGCTTTGTTGTTTGAGCATGATCTTTTCCGAAAACCGGTTTCCACTTTTCGGGATCCTGCTGCTAACGTTCCGCCTCCGTTCGAGGACCAGTCATGTTCGGTGCAGCCCTTGCCAAATTGCCGGCGGCCATTGCGCTTCTTGTTGCGCTGGGGCCGGGCTCCGCTTGCGCGGCCGGCGCGCTCGCGATCGGGCAGACCGAGGACCTCGGCAAGGACGGCTATTCCATCGGCATCGCTGTCAACGCCGGGACGGAGACGATCGCGCAAAAGGGTGCGCTGGCCTGGTGCCGCAACAACGGCTCGCCGCAGACGCGGGCGCAATGCAAGATCGTCGAGAGCTTTCACAACCAATGCGTCGCGGAAGCCAACGATCCGGCGCCCGGCACGCCGGGGGCGGGATGGGGTGTCGGTCCCGACAAGAAGGCCGCGGAAGCGAAGGCGATGGACATGTGCCTGGCGACCGCGGGTGAGAGCCGCCGCTTGTTCTGCAAGGTCGCGCAGCTTCTGTGCGACGGGCCGTAGGCTAGGCTACTTTTTTGCGCATGATCTTATCCGACCTGCCTTCGCCCGCCGAAGCGTCAGGCCAAAATGAAAAATCCACGGAAGGGCTTCGCGCAGGCGGGAAACCGGTACCCACTTTTCGGGATCATGCGTTAGCCCTTCATCGCGGCCTTGATCGCTTCGAGGCCGGCGCCCGACTTCGCGGCATTGATGATCTTGGCCTCCTTGGCGGCAAGCCCGTCGGCGGCGGCCTTCATCGGGTCGATGGTCGCCAGCGGCACCACCACGGCGCCGTGCCGGTCGGCGTGGATCAGGTCGCCGCTTTTCACCGCCATGCCGTGGATGTTCACGTTGGTGCCGAAATCGACCACGTGAACGAAAGCGTGCGATGGCGCGATCGAGCCGGCCAGCATCTGGAAGCCGGGCGCGACCTGCGGGATGTCGCGGATCGAGCCGTTGGTGATGGTGCCGAGGCAGCCCAGCGCCTTGTGCACGTTGGTCTGCACCTCGCCCCAGAAGGCGCCGAAGCCGACGATGTCATCAAGGTCCTGGATCACGGCGATCGACGGCTGCGGCACTGACGCGATGTAGTCGAGGTAGTCGAGCCGCTTGTTCATGTAGCCGGCTTCGCCGAGCGGCACGCGGTCCTGCGCGCGCATCGTCACGGTCTTGGCGAAGCCGACCATCGGCGGCAGGTCGGGGAACGGGCAGTGCAAATGGCGCACCGTGTAGCCGAAGCCGCGCCGCTCCGGCGCGACGATCTCCAGCAGGTTGCAGACCGTCGGCGTGTCGATCGATTGCAGGAATTCGGCCTGAGCCTTGGTGAGCGTCGCGGACATGGTTCCTCCCAAGGCGTTGCCGACAGCGGGCTTCGGTACAATATACCCGCGCCGCCGCCGGGAGTGGAACCCCAGCAGTGTGTCCGCATTGACCGAGTATGAAACGAAGGATGCATATGCGGGGAAGAATGCTGCTCCGGTTGATTGCAATCGGCTTCGTCGCGGGCGGCCTTTTGACCACGCATACAGCCTCGTTGGCCCAATCCGGCGCTGGATGGACCACATTCACCGACCAGAGAGGGACGCAGGTCCAATACCCGGCCGACGTGTTTGCGGTGACGAGCGGTACCCCGAGAGGGCGCAGATTTGTCACTCAGGATGGTCGTTCCACCCTCCACGTTTACACCGGTCCTAATGAACGGGCAGAGAGCCCAGCACAGCTTCTAAGACGAACGTTCCCGCAGCAGCGTTCGCGTTTGACCTACGATCGCGTAGCGCGGAATTTCTTCGCGATGTCCGCTCGCCACAACAACCAGATCCTGTACAGGCGGTGCAATTTTCAGGACCGGACGATCCATTGCATTGATCTCACTTACCCGCTCCTCGAGAAGCGCGCTTGGGACGACACCGTGACGCGGATCAGCCGGTCGCTGCGCCCGCTTTGAACCGCGGGATTGCATGACAGCTAGTTCTTCCAGGTCGTTGCGACGATCGACGCCATGATGGCCAGCATGCCGAGCACCAGCGCAAGCGTCGCGGGCCAGCCGCCCGCCTCATAGGTGAGACCGGCGAGCCAGCCGCCGACCGTGCCGCCGACATAGAACGATGTCACGTAAAGCCCGACCGCCGAAGACGTGCCGCCCTGCGCGGTGATGGCGACGTAGCTCGTAGAGGCCGCTTGCGTGAGCACGCCGCAGATCGAGGCGATCGCCAGCGCACCGACGATCACGGCGACCGACGGGATCAGCATCAGCAGGATGCCGAACGCCCACGCGGCCAGAATGCACAGCACGAAGGTGCGCCGTCCGATCGCTGCGATCATCCGGCCGGTCAGCGCCGCCGCGGCGGCGCCCGCGAGGTAGACGACGAAGATCGAGCCGATGAAGGCGGCCGACTGGAAGAACGGCGGCCCGGCCAGATGAAAGCTCATGTAGGTGAACACGGCGATGAAGTTGAACAGCACGCCGAAGCCGACCGCGTAGGTCGCGAGCAGCTTGGGGTTGCGCAGGTGCGCCAGCATCTGGCGCAGCGAAGCGGCGAGGTTGCTGGCGCGCACGAACTTCGTCTCGCGCGGCAGCAGTGCGGTCACCACGATCAGGCACACCCCGGTCAGCACCGCGAGCGCCATGAAGCCGCCGCGCCATCCGACATAGGCGAGCAGCACGCCGGGGATGAAGCGGCCCAGGAAGCCGGCGACCGCGGAGGCGGACGTGTAGCTCCCGATCACCCCGGTGGCCTGCTGCGGCGGCCACTCGTCGCCGATATAGGCGATGGCGACGGCGAAGATCGGGGGCAGCAGCAGTCCCTGGACGAAGCGCCAGAAGATCAGTTCATTGAGGCTGCCCGACAGCGGCAGCATGACCCCCGGCACCAGCAGCAGAACCATGGCGGCGACGATGACGCGCTTGCGGCCCAGCAGGTCGGAAATCGCGCCGCTGAACGGCGCCGTGGCCGCGACGGCGAGCGTGCTGGCGGTGATGATCAGGCTCGCTCCGGCCGCGCCGACCCCGAATTCCTGGGCCATCAAGGGCAGCACGGCCTGCGGCGAATAGAGATGGAGAAAGGCGCACACCGCGCAGAAAACGATGGCGATGCGGCGCGGATCGATCAACATGCGAGACCATCGCGCAGCACGACGCGCTTTGCTAGTCCTTGGGGTGGAGGGGGCTTCCATGACGAGATGGCTGTCGATCGCGGCGCTGGCGCTGGGTTTGAGCCCTGCTGCCGCAGAGCCGCTGGTGAAGCGCAACGTCGTCCACTACGACGTGAGCGGTGCGAGCGCCCAGGAGATCCGGGCGGAGATGGACCGGCTCGGCCCGATCGACGAGACGACCAAGCGGCGGTCCGACGCGACGACGCGCTGGTATGTGAAGTGGACCTACCGCTATCGCAACGTCGGGCAGGACTGCGCGATCGCGCGCGTCTCCGTGACCGTCGACGTCACCATCACCATGCCGCGCCTGAAGCCAGGCTCGCCCGTGGACCTGGCGCGCACGTTTAGCGAATACACCGACAAGCTGCGGGAGCACGAGGAGGGTCACGCGCAGAACGGCATCGAGATCGGCAACCGCATCGAGGCTGCGATCCGCGATATCAAGCCGTACCCCACCTGCGAAGAGCTCGGCCGCGCCGCCAATGCCTTGGGCGACCGCCTCGTCAAGGAGGCGAACCAGAACGACGTCGAATACGACGCGCGCACCCAGCACGGCCGCACCCAGGGCGCGCGGTTTCCCTAGGGCATGATCCGGAAAGTGGGTACCGGTTTCGCGCCTGCGCGAAGCCCTGGCGTGGTTCACCATCTTGGTTTGATGCTTCGGCGGGCGAAGGCAGGTCCGAAAAGATCATGCCCACATCAAAAAGAAGTCCCCTTGACCACGGCACGGCCCAACTTGAACACTCCCGCACCCGCGCCATCACGCGCTGAACGGGAGGTTCCTTTGATCGTCGACCATCGCACCTATCGCATCAAGCCCGGCCACACGGCGATGCACCTGAAGATCTACGAGCAATATGGCTATGCGGCGCAGACTCGCCATCTCGGCCAGCCGGTCGCGTACATGTTTGCCGAAACCGGCGACGTGAACACTGTGGTGCACAACTGGGCCTACGAGGACGCCGCCGACCGCACCAAGCGCCGGGCCGGGATGTTCGCCGACCCGGAATGGCAGGTCTACCTGCAGAAGCTCAACAAGTCGGGGCTGCTGCTCGAGCAGAAGACCTCGATCATGATCCCGACGGGGTTCTGCCCGATCAAGCGCTGACGATGGACGTTACTCGGCCTTGATCTTTGCTGCTTTGATGACCGGCCACCACTTTTCGATCTCGGCCTTGTGATGCGCGCCGAGCGCTTCCGGCGTCTGCCGGTGGCGTGGCGGTATATCCTGGCCGAGTTCGTCGAGCCGCCGGCGCACCACCGGGTCGGCCAACGTGGCCACGATGGCCGCATTGAGTTTGGCGACGGCGTCCTTGGCCGTTCCTTTGGGTGCCCAGAAGCCGCGCCAGACCGACACATGGAATCCCGGCAGTCCTGCCTCGTCGGTTGTCGGAATGTCCGGCGCCGCGGCAAGCCGGGACGCTGCGGTGACCGCGTGAGCCCTGATCCTCCCGCCCTGCACGTGCGGCAGGGCGTTGCCCGCCTGGTCGAACATCAGATCGATTTGCCCGGCCACCAGATCTTGCATCGCGGGTCCAGCGCCGCGATAGGGCACGAACTGAAATCGGGTACCGGTGACCGTCTGAAAGTACACGCCGCTGACATGTGCCGCACTTCCGGGCCCCGCTGTGCCCTGCGAAGCCTTGTCGGGGTTCGCTTTCAACCAGGCGACCAGTTCTTTCAGGTCCTTGGCGGGAAGCGAGATCTTCGAGACGATGAGCTGCGGGTTGCTGGGCAGCAGCGCAATCGGTTCGAAATCCTCCAGCAGATCGTATTGAAGCGTGTGGGTGGCCCCGTTCACGACATGGGTATCCCACTGGCCGATTCCGATCGTGTAGCCATCGGGCGCTGCGCGCGCGACACGGCCAACGCCGATGCTGCCCGACGCACCGGCGACGTTCTCGATGATCACAGGCTGTCCCAGCGACGTTTTCATGCGCTCCGCCAATACGCGCGCGAGCGTGTCGGTGGGGCCGCCGGCGGCGAATGGCACGATCACGGTCAGGGGGCGCGACGGATAAACCTGCGCCACGGCGCTTCCGGAACTCTGCAACGCCGCCGCCAGCGCTGCGCAACAAATGAAAGCGCGCATTTTAGCTCTCCGGTTGCTGACCGGGCTGGACGCGAAACTAGGTCTTGCGATTTTCCGGCCATACAGCAAAAATTGCAGGATCATTTTTTGTTTTTGAAGCCTCATGGAATGGGACGACCTCAAGCATTTTCTCGCGGTGGCGCGGGGCGGCAGCCTGACGGCGGCGGGTGCCGCGCTCAAGACCAGCGCGGCAACGGTCGGCCGCCGAGTCACGGCGTTCGAAGGCCGGCTGGGCGCGCGGCTTTTTGACCGGAAGCAGACCGGCTTCACGCTGACGGAAAGCGGTCATGCTATTCGCGGCAAGGCCGAAGAGGTGGAGCAGGCCGTTCTTTCGCTGGAGCGCGAGGCGCTGGGACGCGACCTGCGCGCGACCGGCACGGTCCGGCTGACGACGACTGACGACATCGCCGCACTCGCTGTGGCGCCTCACCTCTCTGAATTGAGCTATCGCTTTCCCGAAATCTCTCTTGAGATCGTGGCGCGCAGAGACGTCGTGAACCTGGCGCAGCGCGATGCCGACATCGCACTTCGCACGGTGCGGCCAACGCGAGGCAACTACGCCATCCGTCGCGCCGGCTGGTGGAATCTCGGTCTCTATGCCGCCAAATCTTATGCGCAGGCGCACGATCTCGCGCCCGGCCTGCGCGATCTTTCCAAGCTCGCGATCATCACCTGGACTCCCGACAGCGCGCATCTGCGGGGCGGTCCGTGGTTTGCCGAACACGCTCGCGGCTCGACGGTCGCCTTCATGGCCAACTCGCGGCGCGTCCATCATGCCGCTTGCAAGGCGGGACTGGGCGTTGCCATCCTGCCTTGCCTGGCGGCGGATCAGGAGCCCGACCTGGTCTGTCTGCTGCCGCCGTCACGGGTCATATCGGTGGAGCTTTGGCTGGTGGTTCACCGCGATGTCGCGCGCACCGCTCGGGTGCGCGCAGTTCTGGACTTTTTGGTCGAGGTAGGCCCTAAAAAGGGGCGATGACAACTCATCGCAAGGCAATCGAGGAGAGTTGAATGCGCGCCAACGACGGCACCAGGACCGGCGGCGAGATCCTGATCGATCAGCTTGTCGCGCACGGCGTGCAGCACGTGTTCTGCGTGCCTGGTGAGAGCTATCTCGCTGCGCTCGACGCCTTCTACGACCGGCCGATCCAGCTCACCGTCTGCCGCCAGGAGGGCGGCGCCGCCATGATGGCGGAGGCGCAGGCCAAGGCGACCGGCCGGCCGGGTATCGTGTTCGTGACGCGCGGGCCCGGCGCCACCAATGCCTCGCCCGGCATCCACATCGCGCAGCAGGATTCGACGCCGCTGATCGTGTTCGTCGGCCAGGTCGGCCGCGAAATGCGCGAGCGCGACGCGTTCCAGGAATTGAACTACCGCGCGGTGTTCGGCTCGGTCGCCAAGTGGGCGACCGAGATCGACGATCCGGCGCGCATCCCCGAGCTTGTCTCGCGCGCGTTCTACGCCGCGACCAGCGGCCGGCCGGGGCCGGTGGTGATCGCGCTGCCCGAGGACATGCTGACCGAGCGCGTCGCCGTGCCCGACGCGCCGCCGTTTGAGCCGGTCGAGATCTGGCCCGGCCAGGCCGACATGGCGAAGCTGCAGAAGATGCTGTGGGCGGCGAAACAGCCGGTCGTGCTGGCCGGCGGCAGCCGCTGGTCGGAAGCGGCGCGCGCGAGCCTTGGCCGCTTCGCCGAACGCTTCGCCATCCCGGTCGCCACCACGTTCCGCCGCGGCAGCCTGATGGACTGGCGGCATCCGAGCTATGCGGGCGACCTCGGCATCGGGCCGAACCCGAAGCTGCTCGCGCGGATCAAGGCCGCCGATCTCATTGTGTTGATCGGCGGGCGGCTCGGCGAGATGCCGTCGCAGAGCTACACGCTGCTCGAGATTCCAGCCCCGCGGCAGACGCTGGTGCATGTTCACCCCGGCGCCGAGGAGCTCGGCCGGGTCTATCGCCCGCATCTTGCCATCAACGCTGCGCCGACCGGATTTGCGGCAGCGCTCGAAGGTCTGCAGCCGCCGAACGAGATTCCGTGGCGCGACCAGGCCAAGCAGGCCCATGCCGATTACATCGAGTGGACCGAGAAGGCGACGCCGCAGCCCGGCCCGGTCAACTTCGGCGAGATCATCGTCTGGCTGCGCGAGCGTGTGCCGGACGCGATCCTGTGCAACGGCGCCGGCAACTTCACCACCTGGGCGCAACGCTTCTTCCGGCTGAGCCAGTTCGGCCAGCACTTCGCGCCGATGGCTGGCTCGATGGGCTACGGGTTGCCGGCTTCGGTCGGCATCAAACGGCTCTATCCCGACCGGACGGTGGTGTGCGTGGCGGGCGACGGCGACTTCCTGATGAACGGGCAGGAGTTCATGACGGCGGTGCAATACGATCTGGCGATCATCGTCATCATCATGGACAACGGCACCTACGGCACCATCCGCATGCACCAGGAGCGGGAGTATCCGACGCGCGTGATCGGCACCGACTTGCGCAACCCGGATTTCGCGGCCTACGCGCGCGCGTTCGGCGGGTTCGGCGCGACCGTGGAGAAGACCTCTGAGTTCGCCAAGGCGTTCGAGGACGCGGTGAAGTCAGGCAAGCCCTCGATCATCCACGTCAAGGTGGCGACCGACGCGCTGACGCCGGGCGCGTCGCTGGAAACGATCCGGGCGCGGGCGTTGGCGTCGCCGAAGAACTAACCGCGAGTCATTCCGGGCTCGCTCCATAGCGCGTCGAAGACGCGCGTGAACGCGCTTATGCCGCTCGCGCCCCGAATGACGGGAAGAGATTCTTGACGCCTCGTCATGAATCAGCATTCAGTCTTTCATGGCCTATCGTCGCACCGAACGCATTATTCGCCGGCAGGCCGAGCGTCACGACGCCATCGTCGCGGCCGCGGGACGCGCCGCCAGCGAGGGCGGCATGGCGGCGATCCAGATCGCCCCGGTCGCGGCGCGCGCCGGCATCGCGGCCGGCACGGTCTACCGGTATTTCCCCAGCAAGACCGAACTGGTCGGCGCGCTGGTGGCGAGCGCCGCCGAGCGGGAGATCGCCGCTGTGCGCCGCGCAGCGGAAGCCGCGCCTGGGCCGCTGTCGGCCCTGGCGGCCGCGATCGCGACCTTCGCGGGGCGCGCGGCGCGCAACCGGAGGCTCGCCTGGGCGATGATCGCCGAGCCGGCCGACGCCGATACCGACGCGATGCGGCTCGCCTACCGCAAGGCGTTGGCCGAGCAGTTCGAAGCTTTGGTCAGCGCGGCGGTGGCTGGCGGTCACATGCCGGAGATCGATAGGGCGCGCGCGGTGCCGGCGCTGATCGGTGCGCTGATCGAAGGGCTGGCCGGGCCGCTGGCGGCAGACCTCGGCGGCGACGAGGCGAAGACGCGCGAGGCGGTGCAGACATTGACGCTGTTCGCGCTGCGCGGGCTCGGCGTGGTCGATGCGCGGGCGAGGGGGCTGGTGGTGCAGACCCCAAACTCTTCTACCTCCCCCTGAAGGGGGAGGGATATACGGAGAGAGCGCGCTATTGCAGCGTCGCGACTGCCAGCCAGTCCTTGACCGCTTGCAGCGCGTCGGCGCGGCCTTCCGTCTTGCCGTGCGTTTCGAACACCGCAATCTGCGCGTCCGCCGAGGTGCCGGCGCCGACGATGGTGCGGCAGCGGCGCATCTCGGAGAGGCAGCCGAGCGCGTCGGCGTCCTCCGCAGTCTCCTCCAGCACCTGCTCGATCATTTCGGCCACGGTTACCGAGCTGCCGTTGCCGACGAACGAGCCATGCACGCCATAGCGCTGCGCGCGCCACTTGTTCTCGACCACGATCGCGCGCGACACTGCGTTGAGGTTGCCGTTAAGCGACGGATTCCGGGTGAGGCGGCGCGCCAGCGAACGCCACAGCGCGGCTATGGCGATCGAGTTGTCGACCAGCGTCGGCACGTCTGGCGCGCGCAGCTCCAGCGTCGGATGCTTGAGCGAAGGCCGCATCGACCACCAAATGTAGCTCGAGTCCTGCATCACGCCGGCGTTCACCAGCGCGTCGACGTAGGCGTCGAACTCCTCCTTGGTGTGGAACAGCTCCGGCACGCCGGTGCGCGGCAGTTCGTCATAGGCGGCGAGCCGGTAGCCCTTGAGCCCGGTCGGCCGCGAGCGCCAGAACGGCGACGAGGTCGCGAGCGCGATGAACAGCGGCAGGTAGGGCAGCATGCGGGTCATTACGTCGACCCGCTCGTCGGGGTCCGGCAGTTCGACGTGGACGTGCAACCCGCACAGCATATTGCGCTGGCCGACCATCTGGAGGTCGTCCATCACCGCGTCGTAGCGGTCGCCCTCGGTCTGCTGTGAGCGGCCCCAGTCCGCGGTCGGGTGCGTGCCGGCGGCGAGAATGGCAAGGCCGTGTTCGGCCGCGATCTTGGCGACGGCTTGGCGCAGGTGGCGCAGTTCCTCGCGTGCGGTCTTGATATCAGTGTGCGGCAGCGTCACCGCTTCGACCTGCGATTGCAGAAATTCGCCCATGATCTGGCCGCCGGTCGCCTTTTTGGCGGCCTCAAGGAACCCTTCCGGCATGGCGCGCGTCACCGACTTGGTGGCGGCGTCGACCAGGAAATATTCTTCCTCGATTCCGATCTTGTAGTTGGCCATTTGTGACCTCGCCGTTGCCGGCTCCTACGGGGCCGGAATAACTCAATCGGAACAACGGATTAGTGCGCGGGCCAGAAACCCCCGCAGGAGCCCGCGATCAAGAACGCACTGCGCGGCATTTGGTTGCGGCGAAATTCGGCCGGTTGCCCTTGGTCACATCACTATGGCATCGGGCCCTCATCCGGCCGCAGGGCAGAACGCCGCGCGTCATTGCCCGCGGCCGATGTGGGCAGGGTTGAGAGACGGACTACTTCCTCCCGTCGGCCTTGAACTGCTTGAGATAGCCCCAGAGGTCGGCGATTTCCTTTTCGTTCTTGATGCCGGCAAACGCCATCTTGGTGCCCGGCATGCGCGCCATCGGGTTGACGATGTAATCCTTGAAGCTGGCCTCGCTCCAGACGATCTCGGCCTTCTTGTTGGCCTCGCTGTAGTTGTAGCCGTCGATGGTGCCGGACTTGCGGCCATCGAGGCCGTTCAGGACCGGCCCGATCTTATGCTTGGCGTCCTCGCCGACCGAATGGCAGGGCAGGCATTTGCGGAACGATTGCTCGCCGGCGGCGAGATCCTGCGCGTTTGCCAGACCCGTGGCGATCAAAAGCGCCGCGGCGGCCAATACCGAAACCTTCATTATCAGTGCTCCTATCGTCATGGGCGCCATTTTCTGCACGGATCGCCCGGTAGTACAATCGCCTATAACGAACAACGGAGCCCCCATGTCGGTTCATATGCCGGAGCCCGATCAGGCCGTATTGGGCCGCCGCGAGCAGATCGTGGCGGCGCTGCAGGCGATCGTGCCGGGCGAGGGTGTGATCGCAGGTGAGCGCTCGATGCGGCCCTACGAGTCCGACGGGCTCACCGCCTACAAGGCGCTGCCAATGGTGGTGGTGCTGCCGGAGACCACGGCGCAGGTCGCGGCGGTGCTGCGGTACTGCCACGACAACGGCATCAAGGTGGTGCCGCGCGGGGCCGGCACGTCGCTGTCCGGCGGCGCGCTGCCGCTGGTCGACGGCGTGTTGCTCGGCATGGCGAAGTTCAATCGCATCCGCGAGATCGACTACGAAAATCGCGTCGCGGTGGTCGAGCCGGGCGTCACCAATCTGTCGGTGAGCAACGCCGTCGCAGACGCCGACTTCTACTACGCGCCGGACCCGTCCTCGCAGATCGCCTGCACGATCGGCGGCAACGTCGCGGAGAATTCCGGCGGCGTGCATTGCCTGAAATATGGCATGACGACCAACAACATCCTGGGGCTCGAGATGGTGCTGATCACCGGCGAGGTGATCCGGCTCGGCGGCAAGCACATGGATCCGGGCGGCTATGATCTGATCGGCATCGTCACCGGCTCGGAGGGGCTGCTTGGCGTGGTGACTGAAATCACGGTGCGCATCCTGAAGAAGCCCGAGACCGCGCGCGCCGTGCTGGTGGGATTTCCAAGCTCGGAAGATGCCGGCGAGTGCGTATCGCGCATCATCGGTGCGGGTATCATCCCCGGCGGCATGGAGATGATGGACAAGCCTGCGATCCATGCGACCGAGGAGTTTGTCCACGCCGGCTATCCGCTCGACGTCGAGGCGCTGCTGATCGTTGAGCTCGACGGGCCGCAGGCCGAGGTCGACCACCTGATCGAGCGTGTCGCCTCGATCGCCGAGGATTGCCGCTCGACCACGCTGCGGGTTTCCAACACCGAGGAAGAGCGCGTGCTGTTCTGGGCCGGCCGCAAGGCGGCGTTCCCGGCGGTGGGGCGCATCTCACCCGACTACTACTGCATGGACGGCACCATCCCGCGTGCCAAGCTGCCGCTGGTGCTCAAGCGCATCCGCGAACTATCGGAGCACTACGGCCTGCGCGTCGCCAACGTGTTCCACGCCGGCGACGGCAACCTGCATCCACTCATTCTCTACGACGCCAACAAGCCGGGCGAGTTGGAGAAGACCGAGGCGTTCGGCGCGGAGATCCTCAAGCTCTGCGTCGAGGTTGGCGGCGTGTTGACCGGCGAGCACGGCGTCGGCGTCGAGAAGCGCGACCTGATGCCGGTGATGTTCTCCGAGGATGACCTCAACCAGCAGCAGCGCCTCAAATGCGCGTTCGACGCCGGCGGGCTGCTCAACCCCGGCAAGGTGTTCCCGAAGCTGCATCGCTGCGCGGAGCTGGGCCGCCTGCACGTCCATGCCGGCAAGGTGCCGTTCCCGGATATTCCGCGGTTTTGAGCGTGAACTTGAGGTGAGCGGTTCTCGGACAGCCGCACCTCACGACCGCCTTCGGGCAATGGGGCTTGCCGCCGCATTGCAGTGCACTGGCGGTGCGGTATCCTACCCGTGAATGCGAGCCGCGGGCTCGCCACGGAGATCATTGATGCGTTGGATCGTCTGTTCTTTTTCGGCACTGCTCGCTGTGGCGAACGCACCGGCCCCGTCTCAGGCTCAGGACTTCCCGACCAAGCCGATACGCATCGTGGTGCCGTTCGCGCCAGGCGGCATCGTCGATACCTCGGCGCGCGTCGTCGGCCAGAAGCTGCACGAGCGTTGGGGCCAGCAGGTCATCATCGAGAACCGTCCCGGCGGCAACGGCTTCATCGGCGTCATGGCGGCGGCAAAGTCGCCGGCCGACGGGTACACCCTGCTGATGGCCCATAACGGCGAGTTCTCGGTCAACCCGGCGGTGTTCGCCGCCACCATTCCCTACGATCTCGATCGGGATTTCTCGCCGATCACGATGATCACGGACGCTCCGATGGTCTACGTCGTGAACGCGGCCGCCCCCTACAAGACCATGCAGGAGCTGATCGCTGCCGCCAAGGCCAAGCCCGGCACGGTCGGCGTCTCGACGCCGGGCAACGGTTCCATCAATCACTTGGTGTTGGAATGGACCAATCTTGCAACCGGCGCCAAGTTCCTGCACGTGCCTTACAAGGGTGGCGCGCCCGCGATCACCGCCACAGCCGGCGGCGAAGTTCCGGCCGGTACCGCCGCAATGGGCTCGGCCATGCCGCACATCAAGTCAGGCCGCGTAAGGGTGGTGGCCGTGACCACTGCCAATCGCAGCGACGTCGATGGGTCCTGGCCGACGCTTCAGGAAGCCGGCGTTGCCGGCGTGCATTCCTCGATCTGGGCTGGCCTGTTCGCACCCAAGGGCACGCCGCAGCCGATCATTGACAAGATTTACAACGAGGTCATGAGCATTCTGCAATTGCCGGACGTCAAGGAGCGCTTCGCCGCCGGCGGCGGCGTGCCCGGAGGAATGAAGCCTGCCGAGTTCACGGCAAAGATCAAACAGGAGGCGGCGAGCCTCAAGCGGATCGTGGCGGAAGCCAACGTCAAGGCGGAGTGACGCGGCCGATACGCCGCGCGCTATAGTCATTGCGAGCCGCCCCGCCTTCGGGCGGGGCGTTGCGCTTGAGGGTAAGCGGGGTTTTGTTGCGGATACGATCCCAAAGCGATTTCTGGTGCGGGCTGCTGTTCGTCGCGATCGGCGCCACCGTTTTGGTGATGGCGGGGCAGTACCGCCTGGGCACCGCCGCGCGCATGGGGCCGGCCTATTTCCCGACGCTGCTCGGCGGATTGCTGGTGTTCCTGGGCTTCACGCTTGCAATCCCCGCCTTGTTCAAGGACGGCGAGAAAGTCCCGCACCTGTACTGGCGGCCGCTGGTGATGGTGCTGCTCAGCATCGCCGCGTTCGGCGTGGCGCTGGAATATCTCGGCTTCGCGATCGCCGTGGCGGTGTTGGTGGTGGTCGGTAGTCTGGCGGATCCCGATCTGCGGCCGCATGAAACCGCAGGGCTTGCCGTCTTCC
The DNA here is from genome assembly GCA_963711955.1 of uncultured Alphaproteobacteria bacterium. Lineage (GTDB taxonomy): Bacteria > Pseudomonadota > Alphaproteobacteria > Rhizobiales > Xanthobacteraceae > Z2-YC6860. The sequence goes on from CAVQGC010000014.1 coordinate 410,846, forward strand.
TCGTCCTATTCTCGATCGGAATTTTTGTCGGCTTGCTAGGGCTGCCGTTGAACTTGTGGCCGAGCCTCTGAGCGCCGCCTGATGGACATCCTCGCCAATCTCGCGCTGGGGTTCGGTGTCGCGGTCACCCTGAAGAACCTGCTCTATTGTTTCTTCGGCGTATTTCTCGGCACCCTGATCGGCGTGCTGCCGGGCATCGGTCCGGTTGCGACCGTGGCGATGCTGCTGCCGCTGACGTTCAATCTCGACCCCGCTGCCGCGATGATCATGCTGGCGGGAATCTATTACGGCGCGCAGTACGGGGGCTCGACCACGGCCATCCTGGTCAACATCCCCGGCGAGTCGTCCTCGGTCATCACCACCCTCGACGGCTATCAGATGGCACGGCAGGGCCGCGCCGGACCGGCGCTTGGAATCGCCGCGATCGCCTCGTTTATCGCCGGCTCGGTCGCCACCCTCGTGGTCGCGCTGTTCTCGCCGCCGCTCGCCGAGATCGCGCTGAAGTTTCAGCCCGCCGACTATTTCTCGTTGATGGTGTTCGGCCTGGTCGGCGCGGTGGTGCTCGCGCGCGGCTCGCTGCGCAAGGCGATCGCCATGGTTGTGCTCGGCCTGATGCTCGGGCTGATCGGCACCGATGTCAACTCGGGCGTGATGCGGTTCACCTTCGGCATCCCGGCGCTGGCGGAAGGCATCAGCTTCGTCGCGCTCGCCATGGGAATGTTCGGCATCGCCGAGGTCATCACCAACCTCGAGCAGCGCGGCAAGCACCGCGAGGTCTTCACCTCCGCGCTCGGCAGCGCGCTGCCTAGCCGTGACGACTTCAAGCGGAGTTCGTGGTCGATCGCGCGCGGCACCGTGCTGGGCTCGCTGCTCGGCATTCTGCCGGGAGGCGGCGCGCTGCTGGCTTCGTTCGCCGCCTATACGATCGAGAAGAAGATCGCGAAGCCGCCGCGCAACTTCGGCGACGGCGACATTCGCGGCGTGGCGGCGCCAGAGGCTGCCAACAACGCCGGCGCGCAGACCTCTTTCATTCCCATGCTGACGCTGGGGGTGCCGTCGAACCCGACCATGGCCCTGATGATCGGGGCGTTGATGATCCAGGGCATCCAGCCCGGCCCGCAGGTGATGTCACAACGGCCCGAGCTGTTCTGGGCTATCGTCACCAGCATGTGGATCGGCAACCTGTTTCTGCTCGCGCTCAACCTGCCGATGATCGGGCTGTGGGTGCGCCTGCTGAGGATGCCTTACCGGCTGTTGTTCCCGGCCATCCTGGTGTTCTGCTGCATCGGCGTGTTCACGATCAACAACAACGTCTCCGACCTGTTCCAGCTCGTGGTGTTCTCCGGGCTCGGCTACCTGCTGATCAAGCTCGGCTGCGAGCCCGCGCCGCTCATCCTGGGGCTTGTTCTTGGACCCATGATGGAGGAATACCTTCGGCGCGCCTTGCTGATCTCGCTCGGCGATCCGACAGTGCTGGTGACGAGCCCGCTTAGCTTGGCGTTCCTGCTGGCGGCGGCGGCGCTACTGGCCTCGATCGCTGTGCCGCTGATCCGCACCAAACGCGAAGAGGCGCTGAAGGAGTAGGCGATCATAAGCGGGCGCCAACCTCGATTTTTTGAGTACACTCCACTTATGCAATTCGGACTGTTCTGCACCGCGCAAGCGGGCACCAACGAGCATCCGCCTGAAAGCGGGCAGGGATTTCGGGATTACCTGGACCTCAACATCGAGGCCGAGGCGCTGGGCTACTGCTCCAGCTTCCTGGTCGAGCACCATTTCTCCGGCTGGAACCAGGTTTCCGCCACGCTGACGCTGCTCACCTGTCTCGCCATGCGGACCACCACGCTGCGGGTCGGCAGCGCGGTCATGGTGCTGCCCTGGCACCACCCGGTGCTGCTGGCCGAGCAGGCCGCGATGCTCGACGTGATGTCCGGCGGACGCCTCGATTTGGGCATCGGTAAGGGCTACCGCTACAACGAGTTCATAGGCTTCAACATTCCGCAGGAGGAGGCCGACGCGCGCTTCGAGGAGGCGCTCGAGGTGATCACCCGCGCCTGGACGTCGCGCGAGCGGTTCTCGCACAGGGGCAAATTCTGGACCTTCAACGACATCGTGGTCGAGCCGCCGCCGGCGCAGCAGCCGCATCCGCCGTTCTGGGTCGCGGCCGGCAGCGAGCCGTCGATCCGGCGTGCGGCCGCGCGCGGCTTCCGGCTGATTCTCGACCAGTACGCTTCGCCTGAGGAGATCGGCCGGCGCATCGCGATCTATCGCGACGAGCTGGGCAAGCATGGCAGGGCGTACCACCCGAACCACGTCACGGTCGCGCGGCAGCTCTACATTGCAAAGGACAAGGCCGACAAGGCAGCCGCGCTGGAACGCCAGGCGCTCAACAACGAGCGGATGGCCGCGGTGTCGCGCTGGCCGGACAATAAGGTCGGCTCCCACATTCTCAACTATGCCGACAAGGCGGGCGGCACCACCGAGAACGCCATGTTCGGAACGCCCGATGAAATATGCTGCACGCTGGAGGCGCTGCGGAAAGCCGGCGCGGAGTTCATCATTTTCGCGATGGCGGGCGGCCGCGAGCATTTGCGGCGGTTTGCGCGCGACATCATGCCGGGCTTTTTAAGGCAGCGCGCCGTCAGTGGAAATGCGGTACAGAACGCGCGGACGCTCACCTGAACCGCAGGAATTCGGGCGTGATCGCCCTTGCCATCGCCGCATTCCCCTGAGACGATAAATGCCCGGCGTGAACTTGCGGCCGGAACGATCCGGTCGTGCGGACGCCGAATGGGAGGCGTCGATGGCGGCTGCGAATGGCAATGGCGGCAATAGAGCCAAGGGTCCCCGGTGCATTGCTCTGGTGGGCCCATTCCAAAGCGGCAAGACAACACTTCTCGAAGCGATCCTGGCGCGCACCGGCGCGATCCAGCGCCAGGGCACGGTGGAAGCCGGCACCACCGTCGGCGATGCCTCCAAGGAGGCGCGCCATCACAAGATGAGCGTCGAGCTCTCCGTCGCCACCACGACGTTCATGGACGACTCCTACACCTTCATCGATTGCCCGGGCTCCGTTGAATTCGTTCACGACATGCGCGCGGTGCTGCCCGCGATCGACGCCGCGGTCGTGGTCTGCGAAGCCGACGAGCGCAAGATTCCGCAGTTGCAGTTGATCCTGCGCGAGCTTGAAGACCTCAAAGTTCCCCGTTTCCTGTTCCTCAACAAGATCGACAAGGCCGACGCCAAGGTGATGGAGGTGCTGCAGATCCTGCAGCCGGCCTCGCGCATCCCGCTGGTGCTGCGCCAGATCCCGATCTGGAAGAACGAGATCGTCACCGGTTTCGTCGATCTCGCGCTGGAGCGCGCCCATGTCTACAAGGAGCACGCCGCGTCCGAAGTCGTTCCGCTCGAAGGCGAAAACCTTGAGCAGGAAAAGACCGCGCGCTTCTCCATGCTGGAGAAGCTTGCCGACCACGACGACGCGCTGATGGAGCAATTGCTCGAGGACATCCCGCCGCCGCGCGACAAGGTTTTCGACGATCTTGCCAAGGACCTGCGTGAGGGGCTGGTCGTTCCGGTTCTGATGGGCGCCGCCACCCGCACCAACGGCGTGCTGCGGCTGCTCAAGGCGCTGCGCCACGAGGCGCCGGGCGTGGAGGCGACCGTCAAGCGGCTCGGCGTCACGGGCAGCGAGCCGCTTGCCTATGTGCTCAAGACATTCAACACCGCGCACGCCGGCAAGATGTCGGTCGCGCGCGTCCTGAGCGGGCAGATCGGCGACGGCGTCACGCTGCTTTCGCCAGAGCGCGAGGCCGGCCGCGTCGCCGCCACCTTCAAGATGGTCGGCCACAACACCGAGAAGCGCGGCCCCGCGGGCGCGGGCGAGACAGTCGCACTCGGCAAGCTCGAATACGCCAAGACCGGCGACACGCTCTCGGCCGGCAAGCAGGCGCATGCCCCGTTGACGGAGGTGAAGCCGCACGAGCCGGTGCTGGCGATCGCGGTGTCGGCCAAGGACCGCAAGGACGACGTCAAGCTCGGCCAGGCGATGCACAAGCTGGTCGACGAGGATCCTTCGGTCAACGTGGTGCACAACGCGGAAACCCACGAGGTGGTGCTGTGGGGGCAGGGCGAGATGCACCTGCGCGTCGCCGCCGAGCGGCTTGCCGAGCGCTATCGGCGTGGCCATCACGACGCGCAAGCCCACGGTCGGCTATCTGGAAACGATCAAGAAGGGCATCGTGCAGCGCGGCCGGCACAAGAAGCAGTCCGGCGGCCACGGCCAGTTCGGCGACGTGGTGCTCGACATCAAGCCGCTGCCGCGCGGCTCGGGCTTCAAGTTCGAGGACAAGATCACCGGCGGCGTGGTGCCGCGCAACTACATCCCGTCGGTGGAGGAGGGCGCGATCAACGCGCTCAAGCACGGCCCGCTCGGCTTTCAGGTGGTGGACGTGCAGGTCGCGTTGGTCGACGGCTCGTATCACACCGTCGATTCGTCCGACATGGCGTTCCAGACCGCGGCGCGCATCGCGCTGGTCGATGGCCTGCCGCAATGCAATCCGGTGCTGCTCGAGCCGATCTATCTGGTCGAGATCGTCTGCCCGAACGAGGCCACGGCGAAGATGAACGCGATCCTGTCCGGCCGGCGCGGCCAGATCCTCGGCTTCGACACCCGCGAGGGATGGGACGGCTGGGACGTGGTGCGCGCCAAGATGCCGGAGGCGGAGATCGGCGACCTGATCATCGAGGTGCGCTCGGGGACCGCCGGCGCCGGCAGCTTCAGCTTCAAGTTCGATCACATGGCGGAACTGACCGGCAAGACGGCCGAGCAGATTGTCGCGGCGCGGCGGACGGGCGCCGCCGCGGCGGAGTAGCAACGGGCGAATCGCGAGTAGAGACGACCGCTTTTCTATTTACTATTCGCTACTTGCTATTCGCTTCCAACCTCCCGTATCCGTGACTTGCCTGTGATCCGTGCGCGCCGTACTCCTTCTGCCGTTCAAACTCCGGAGCGGACTATGAACATCATTCGCCGGCGCGGCTGGGAAATGCCCGAAAGCTGCGCAACGCCCGAGCATGTGTTTCTCAATCGCCGCGCTTTCATGGGCGCCGCCGCCGGCGCGGCTGCGATCGGCTTCTCGCCCGAGCTTGCGATGGCGCAGCGCGTCGCCGACCTGCCCGATCCGACCGCGGATCTCTATCCGGCCAAGCGCAACGAGAAGTACGTGCTCGACCGGCCGCTGACCGACGAGAAGGTCAACGCCAGCTACAACAATTTCTACGAGTTCGGCTCCAGCAAGAACATCGTGAGGGCGGCGCAGGCGCTGAAGATCCGCCCATGGACGATCAAGATCGACGGCATGGTCGAAAAGCCGTTCGAGATCGGCATCGACGACCTGATCCGCAAGGTCGGCATCGAGGAGCGGCTCTACCGCATGCGCTGCGTCGAGGCGTGGAGCATGACGATCCCGTGGTCGGGCTTCCCGATGTCGAAGCTGGTCGAATTGGCCAAGCCGCTGTCGTCGGCGAAGTACGTGCGGATGGAAACCTTCCTCGACAAGTCGGTCGCGCCCGGCCAGCGGCAGACCTGGTTTCCGTGGCCCTATGTCGAAGGCGTCACCATCGAGGAGGCGAACAACGAGCTCGCCTTCCTGGTCACCGGCACCTACGGCAAGCCGGCGCCCAAGCAGCACGGCGCGCCGCTTCGCCTCGCGCTGCCGTGGAAGTACGGCTTCAAGTCGATCAAGTCGATCGTGCGGTTCAGCTTCACCGACAAGCGGCCGAAGTCCTATTGGGAAGACCTGCAGTCGTCGGAGTACGGCTTCTGGGCCAACGTCAATCCGGAGGTGTCGCACCCGCGCTGGAGCCAGGCGAGCGAGGAAATCCTCGGCACCGGCGGCGAGCGCAAGCCGACGCTGCTGTTCAACGGCTACGGCGAATATGTCGCAGGGCTCTACAAGGGGCTGGAGAGCGAGCGGCTCTGGGCCTGAGGCCATCGATCCGCGGCTCTGTGCGAAACGAAAAGCAATTCCATCGACAACTTGGCGCGCGCGAAATTTCGGACCGCGTTGACGTTTTAATTTTCTGCAAGTGTGATTCGAAAAGGAAGAAGCCGGGCCCGTGAGGGCCCGGCTCAGTAATGTCGGCGCGGGACGGCCGACATTCACCTTCCAGAGGGGAACAAGCTGCCGGAGACTCGGTTGCTTAATCTGGGGGGATGCGACAACCGAACGCCGACAGCGAATTCGATCATGCGACTGACTGCGGTGAGTCACAATGCAAAGGGCCGCATGGCTAGCCATGCGGCCCTCGCAAATGCCGCGGGAATACTGCCCACTCAGGGCTCGCTCAGAAGCTCCAGCGCTGCGCGTTGCTGACAAGGAAATCGCGAAACACCTGGACGCGCGCAACCGACTTGAGTTCTTCCGGATAGACGAAATATGCGTCCACCGCCGGCGCGTCCGTCTCGCCGAACAGCTGCACCAAGCCGCCGTTCTGCTCGACCAGATAATCCGGCAGCAGCGCGACGCCGATGCCGCGCTGGCAGGCGCGCATCACGCCAAGAATCGTGTTGATAGTCAGGATCGGCGTGCGGGCGCCCTTGCCGTCGCGCTCCACCTCGGTGAGCCAGAGGCGGTTTGCCAGATAGGTCGGCACCGTCGCGCCGCCGAGCAGCACGATGCGGTGGTTGTCGAGTTCGTGCAGCGCGTGCGGCGTGCCGAATCGCTTGAGGTATTCCGGCGACGCAAACGCATGGAAATGCACCGAAAACAGCTTGCGCTGGATCAGGTCGGGCTGGGTCGGCTGGCGCAGCCGGATCGCCACGTCGGCCTCGCGCATGGCGAGGTCGAGCTCCTCGTCGGTGGTCAGCAGCGTGACCCGGATGTCCGGGATAGAGATCGATGAATTCGCCGAGCCGCGGCGTCAGCCAGTGCACGCCGATGCCGGGCGTGGTGGTCACCTTGAGCTCGCCGTTCGGCTTCTCGCGGCTGTCGGTCAGCTTGGCGCGCGCCGCCTCGAGCTTCATGAACACTTCGTGGGCGGTGCGGTAGAGCATCTCGCCCTGCTCGGTCAGGATCAGCCCGCGGGCGTGGCGGTGGAACAGCGAGACCGCAAGCTCCTGCTCCAGCGCGCTGACCTGGCGCGACACCGCCGATTGCGACAGGCCAAGCTGCTCACCCGCATGGGTGAAGCTGCCGGCTTCGGCGGCGGCGTGAAACACCTTGAGCTTGTCCCAATCCATCGTTGACTCCTGGCCGCAATCCGGCATGTTGGCGCTATTCGGCCGCGTGGCGTCGTTCGGCGTTGGCGGCGAGGAAGCGCTCGGCTTCGAGCGCCGCCATGCAGCCCAGGCCTGCGGCGGTCACCGCCTGGCGATAAACCTCGTCGGTGACGTCGCCGGCCGCGAACAGGCCGGGCACCGAGGTCGCGGTCGAATGCGGCGCGGTCCAGACGTAGCCGCTCGGCTTCATCTCGACCTTGCCCTGCACCAGCTCGGTCGACGGCGAGTGGCCGATGGCGATGAACACGCCGTCGGCGGCGTGCTCGGTGATCGCGCCGGTCTTGACGTTGCGCAGCTTGATCTTGCGGACCTTGAGCGGGTTCTCGTCGCCCGACACGTCCTCCAGCGCGCTGTCCCAGATCACGCTGATCTTGGGGTTCTTGAACAGGCGGTCCTGCAGGATCTTCTCGGCGCGGAACTGGTCGCGGCGATGCACCACCGTCACCTTGGAGGCGAATTTGGTGAGGAACAGCGCCTCCTCGACCGCGGTGTTGCCGCCGCCGATCACGAACACTTCCTTGTTCTTGTAGAAGAAGCCGTCGCAGGTGGCGCAGGCGGAAACGCCGTAGCCCTTGAACTTCTGCTCCGAGGGCAGATCGAGCCAGCGCGCCTGCGCGCCGGTCGCCAGCACCACGGTCTCGGCCACGTAGACGTCGCCGCAGTCGCAGGTCAGCCGGAACGGCCGGCTCGACAGGTCGAGATTGTTGACGTGGTCGGTGACGATCCTGGTGCCGACATGCTCGGCCTGCTTCTGCATCTGCTCCATCAGCCAGGGACCCTGGATGACGTCGGCGAAGCCCGGATAGTTCTCCACGTCGGTGGTGATGGTGAGCTGGCCGCCCGGCTGGATGCCCTGGATCAGCATCGGCTCCAGCATGGCGCGGGCCGCATAGATCGCGGCGGTGTAGCCGGCCGGTCCCGAGCCGATGATGACGAGCTTGGCATGGGTGGTCTTGGACATCGTTCCCCCGACGGTCGGGCGATTTGGACAGGGGGCGTGCGGCGCGGCCGCAGGCCGAGCCAGGCATCCCCCGGACCCCAATTTAAGGCTTCAATCGAGCTATGCAAGATATGCAACCCTAGAGTCCCACAGGTCCAGGCTGCGGTTTGCGGTCACGCCCCGGTCGGCGCGCAATAATCTTTCGCGCGGAGCCCGGCTTCGGGCTAAGGATTGAGGCCAGTGTCAGGGGAAACGCCGTGCCTGCCCGCCTCGACGCCATCGACTGGAAAATCCTCAAGGAGCTGCAGGAGGACGGCCGCATCACCAATGTGGAGCTGGCGAGCCGCGTCGGCATTTCCGCGCCGCCGTGCCTGCGGCGGGTGCGGGCGCTGGAGGAGGCCGGTTTCATCAAGGGCTACCGGGCGCTGCTCGACGAGAAGCTGCTCGGCTACGAGGTCACCGTGTTCGCCATGGTGCACCTGTCGAGCCAGGCGGAGGCCGACCTCAAGCAATTCGAGGATTTCGTGCGCGGCAAGCCGCTGGTGCGCGAATGCTGGATGCTGTCCGGCGAGATCGATTTCGTGCTCAAGTGCGTGGCGCCGGACCTCAAGACCTTCCAGGCCTTCGTCGCGGAGCTGACCGCGGCGCCGCACGTGCGCAACGTGAAGACGTCGCTGACGCTGCGCAACTCCAAGGACGCCGCCATGGTGCCGATGGAGATGAAGAAGACTTAAGACTTCCAAGAAAAGGTCGGAGGAATTCATGAGGAAACTGGGCGTGTCGCTGGCGGCCGCGTTCATCGCGCTGGCTGCTGCTGCCACCGCATCGGCGCAGAGCTATCCGTCGAGGCCGGTGAACCTGATCGTGCCGTTCGCGGCGGGCGGCGCGACCGACACGCTGGCGCGCTTCCTCGGCGAGAAGGTGCGCGAGCGGCTCGGCCAGCCGCTCATCATCGAGAACGTGACCGGCGCCGGCGGCAGCATCGGCGCTCGGCCGCGCGGTGCGCGCGGCGGCCGACGGCTACACGCTGCAGATCGGCACCTCGACCACCAACATGCTGCTGGGCGGGCTCTATCCGCTGCAGTTCGACCTGATCAACGATCTCGACCCGATCCTGCTGATCGCCAGCGAGCCGCTGATGATCGTCGGCAAGAAGGCGCTGGCCGCGAAGGACCTCAAGGAGCTGATCGCCTGGCTCAAGGCCAATCCCGACAAGGCGTCGATCGGCATTCCCGCCGTCGGCGGCACCGGGCATCTCGCCGGGCTGTCGTTCCTGAAGGAGACCGGCACGCAGGCGCAGTTCATCCCGTATCGCGGCAACGGCCCGGCGCTGCAGGACCTCGTCGCCGGCAACATCGACATGCAGATCGAGCCGTCGTCGAATTTCTTCGAGCAGGTCCGCTCCGGCAACATCAAGGCGTTCGCCATCGCGTCGAAGACGCGCACCGGCGCGGCGCCGAACATTCCGACCACCGACGAGGCGGGCTTGCCGGGCTATCACGCGTCGCTGTGGTACGGCCTCTGGGCGCCGAAGGGCACGCCGAAGGACGTCATCGCCAAGCTCAACGCCACCATGCTCGACGTGCTCAACGATGCGGCGGTGAAGAAGCGCTTCGCCGAGCTGGCGCTCGACACGCCGGCGCGCGCGCAGCAGACGCCCGAGGCGCTGCGCGCGTTCCAGAAGAGCGAAGCCGACAAGTGGTGGCCGATCATCAAGGCGGCGAACATCAAGCCGCAGTGAATTTCGGCATCACCTCTTTTGAGAACAGCTCGATCGAGCGCAGCGTTTCGTCCAGCGTCATGTCGCCGAACGCCATGTGCGGCACGAAATAGTTGCAGTTGTTCGCCGCGGCCTCGTCGGCAACGAAGCGGCGCACCGTTGTCGGGCGAGCCTGCGATGCCGTTGCCGAGCGCGATCAGCTCGTCGAAGGTCGGCGGATAGATGCCGATCACGCGCGGCTCGGTGCCGTGCCGCTTGAACAGCCAGCGGAAGCTTTCGCGCCAGCGCGGATAGGCGCGCCGCGCGATCGCGAGCGCGGCGTCGTCGGTCTCCGCCACCACGACATGGCGGCTGACGCCGATCAGCGTGCCTTCCGGATCGAAGCCCGTGCTTGGCGCGCGCCTCGCGGTAGGCCTTGATGATCGCGCTGGTGTTGTCGCGCAGGCCCAGCGCGACGATGTTGACGTTGTTCTCGGCGGGCCAGGCGGAATTGCTCGGCAGCGTCACGCCGTACCACAGCGGCGGATGCGGCTTCTGCACCGGCTTGAGGATCATCGGCACCTTGTCGAACTTGTAGAACTCGCCGCTGGAAAGTCAGCTCGTCCGAGGCGAGGCCCTTGAGCAGGACCTGGAACGCCTCGTGGTACATCGCCTGCGTCTTGGTGAAGTCGAGGCCGTAGGCCGCGGTCTCGTACATGGAAACGCCGCGCCCGACGCCGAGCTGGAAGCGCCCGCCGCTCATCTGGTCGAGCATGCAGACCTCTTCGATCAGGCGCAGCGGGTGGTAGAACGGCAGCAGATAGACCAGCGGGCCGAACCGCAGGTTCTTGGTGCGGTAGGCGAGCGCCGCCATGATCAGCGCCGGCGAGGCTGCGGCGCCGAGCGGCGTCGAGTGGTGCTCGGCGACGTGGTAGCCGTAGAAGCCCGCGCGGTCGTAGGCCTCGGCGATGGTGAGCCGGTCGGCATAGAGCTGGCCGAGCGGCACGCCCGCATCGTCGATGTGGTCGAATACGCCGAATTTCATTTCCGCCCCGTGCAGTTTTTTCTTTGCTGTCGGAGGTTAGCGGGCCCCGGACTTGGCGTCGATTGTGCATTCGTGGCAATGCTGTCCGCGCATGAGCGAGACGAGCAGCAATTCCGCCGCGCGCCCGATCGCGGTCCTGGTCGACCGCGAGGGCCTCGGCGACAGCCTGCTCAAGTTTCCGTTCCTGCGCGCGATCCGGCGCGGCTTTCCGGGGCGGCCGGTCTGGTGGATCGCGACGCACCAGACCTCGATGGCGAACGAACTGGCGCCGTTCGTCACCACGCTGATCGATCGCGTCATCGACCACGCCGGCGCTGACCGGCAAGAGCCGCGAGGTGAGGGAACGGCTGCAGGCAGTTGCCGCCGTTCGAAATGGTGTTCGAATCGCGCACGCACATTCCGAGCGTGCTGCTGGCCCGCACGCTCGCTCACCCACAACGGCTTCTACTGCTGCCTGCCGGGCTATGTGCTGTCCGACAAACGCCCGCCCGGCCGCTGGACGCGGCCGACCGGCATCGCCGAGCGCATGCTGAGCCTGGCCGACGCGGCGCTGGGCAGGCCGGGCGACTGGCAGGGCACGCTGGAGGTGTCACCGGCCGCCCGCGCGCTGGCGCAAGAGCGGCTACCAGACAGGTCCACGCTATATCGGGCTCGCGATCGGCAGCCGGGAGGTGCGCAAGAACTGGCCGGTCGAGCGCTACATCGCGCTGGCGCAGGCGCTGGAGGCGGGCGGCCGCACGCCGGTGTTCCTGATCGGCCCGCAGGAGCGCGAATTGCTGGAGCAGCTTCGCGCGGCCGTGCCGTCGGCGCTGTTCCCCGAGGCGACGCCGCCCGATCCCGCGCTCGGTCTGGCTCGGCTCGAATTCGCCATCGCGCTATGTCACCGGCTCTCGGCGGCGGTCGCGAACGACAGCGGCATCGGCCATCTGCTGGGCGCGATCGGAACGCCGCTGGTCACGCTGTTCGGGCCGACCGACGCCGCGCGCTGGGCGCCGTTCACCGAGCCGCCGGCATCATCGTGCGGGCGCAGGAGTTCGGCGGCGATACGATGGATGCGATCCCGGTCGAGCCGGTGCTGCGCGCGGTGGATAAGGTAATACGGAAAGCTCAGTCGTAGGCCTGGTACGACTTCTCTTCGAGTGATCTCGGAGCCGAGCAGGTCGTCGATCTTCCGCTTCGCGGCCGCGCGCTGGTCGTTGGTGCGGTAGACGCTGCGGGCCAGCTCGACGAACTTCGCGCCGAAATCCTTGTTGCGCTCGCAATCGCGGATGTCGTCCTCGATCTCCCAGAGCGTCTCGTTGATCGTGCGCAGCGAAGCTTTGAGCGGCGCGAGCCCGGCGTTGGCCTTGAGCATCGGATCGACGATCGCCGAAAGCCCTGCAAGCTCGCGCCGCACGTTGACGAGCTTGCCGGCATCGTCGATGCGCTCGGACTTGATCTCGAGGATCGTGAGCTTGTCCACCAGTTCGCCGGCGGACACCGGGACTTCGATGCGAGCCATCGGAGCAGGCCGCGTTATTTCCACTCGATCTTGGTGATCTCGTAGGCCTGGGCGCCGCCGGGCGCGACGACCTCGACCAACTCGCCCTTCTTCTTGTTGATCAGCGCGCGCGCCAACGGCGAGGTGATCGAGATCTTGCCTTCCTTGGCGTTCGCCTCGGGCTCGCCGACGATCTGCCAGACCTGCTTCTTGTCGGTGTCCTCGTCGATCAGCGTGACGGTGGCGCCGAACTTGATGGTATCGCCGGACAGCTTCGACACGTCGATGACGTCGGCGCGCGCGAGCTTGTCCTCAAGCTCGGCGATGGCGCCCTCGTTGAGCGATTGCTGCTCCTTGGCGGCGTGATACTCGGCGTTCTCCGACAGGTCGCCGTGCGTGCGCGCATCGGTGATCTGCTGGACGATGCGCGGCCGCTCGACCTGCTGGCGGTGCTTGAGCTCGTTCTCAAGCAGGTCGTGGCCCGCCGCGGTCATCGGAATCTTCTCAACCATTCAATCCTCCACCCCGCGATGCGCTTGTTACGCCGGCATCGCGAGCCGTTCGTTTGCCCGGCGAATGGGAACCCAGAGGAACCATTCATCGGGGCCGGTATCCCGGCGCAGTGACTAAAAGTCAGATCGCGGGCCGAAGTTTCCCTCGGGCTCCGCGACTGTTGGGACGCTGTCCCCAACTCACGCCGTCTTGCTGTTCCGGCCCGGTCCGAGACCAGGCCGCCGAAGTAGCTTTGCAGCGCCCTTACCTCGAGATCGCCCCCAAGATAGGCCTTGATGCCCTGCGCCGCAGCGACGGCACCGGAAAGAGTGGTGTAGTACGGCACTTTATGCAAGAGGGCGGCCCGCCGCAGAGGCCTTGAATCGGCCAGGGCGGTGGCCCCCTCGGTGGTGTTGAAAACCAGCTGAACACGGCCGTTTTTGATGGCGTCCACGATATGGGGGCGGCCTTCGGCCACCTTGTTGATCTGCGCCGCCTCGACCCCGTTCTCGGCCAGGTAGCGCTGCGTCCCGGACGTGGCGATCACCTTGAAGCCGAGCCCTTCCAGCGAGCGGACCGCGTCAGGATGCGCGGCTTGTCGCCGTCGCGCACCGAGACGAACACGGTGCCCTGCTTGGGCATCCGCGCTCCGCCGCCGAGCTGGCTCTTGATGAAGGCGACGCTGTAGTCGCGGTCGAGCCCCATCACCTCGCCGGTCGATTTCATCTCCGGGCCGAGCACGGTGTCGACGTTGTCGCCGAACCGGCCGAACGGGAACACCGCCTCCTTGACGCCGACGTGGGCGGTCTGGCCGACCTCGAAGTTCTGCGGCGTCAGCTTGAAGTCCTTGAGCCGCTCGCCGGCCATGATCCGCGCCGCGATCTTGGCGACCGGCACGCCGGTCACCTTGGCGACGAACGGCACGGTGCGCGAGGCGCGCGGGTTGACCTCGAGCACGTAGATGTCGCCGTCCTTGATGGCGTACTGCACGTTCATCAGGCCGCCGACCTTGAGCGCCAGCGCCAGCGCGCGGGTCTGCCGCTCCAGCTCGGCGATCAGCGCGCCGTCGAGCGAGTGCGGCGGCAGCGAGCATGCGGAATCGCCGGAGTGGATGCCGGCCTCCTCGATGTGCTCCATGATGCCGGCGATGTAGGTGTCCTTGCCGTCGGCGAGGCAATCGACATCGACCTCGATGGCGTCGGTGAGATAGCGGTCGATCAGCAGCGGCCGCTTGGTCGACACCGCGAGCTCCGACGGCCGGTCGAGCGCCGCGGTGAGATGCGTGACGTAGCGGTCGATCTGCGCCGCGTCGTGCACGATCTCCATGGCGCGGCCGCCCAGCACGTAGGACGGGCGGATCACGATCGGATAGCCGATCTTGCCGGCGGTGGCGCGCGCCTGCGCCAGGCTCGTGGCGATGCCGCTCTCCGGCTGGCGCAGCTTGAGCTTGTCGAGCAGCTTCTTGAAGCGGTCGCGGTCCTCGGCGAGGTCGATCGCATCGGGCGAGGTGCCGAGGATCGGCACGCCCGGCCGCTTCCAGCGGCTCGGCGAGCTTGAGCGGCGTCTGGCCGCCGAACTGCACGATCACGCCGTGCAGCGTGCCGTTCGAGCGCTCGATGTCGATGATCTCGATGACGTCCTCCGGCGTCAGCGGCTCGAAATAGAGCCGGTCAGAGGTGTCGTAGTCGGTCGATACCGTCTCCGGATTGCAGTTGACCATGATGGTTTCGTAGCCCGCCTCGTCGAGCGCGAAGCAGGCGTGGCAGCAGCAATAGTCGAACTCGATGCCCTGGCCGATGCGGTTCGGCCCGCCGCCGAGGATCACCACCTTCTTCTTGTCGGACGGCATCGCCTCGTTGGCGAACTTGCCGGCGAACGGCGGCTCGTAGGTCGAATACATGTAGGCGGTCGGCGAGGCGAACTCGGCGGCGCAGGTGTCGATCCGCTTGAACTGCGGCCGCACGCCGAGCGCGCGGCGGCTGCTGGTCACCTCGTCGGCGGCGACGCCGGCGAGCGCGCCGAGCCGCACGTCGGAGAAGCCCATCGCCTTGAGGCGGCGGAACGCGCCGGGCGTTGCCGGCAGGCCCTTGGCGCGGATCTCCGCTTCGGTATCGATGATGCCGCGGATCTGTTCGAGGAACCACGGGTCGACCTTGCAGGCGGCGTGGATCTCCTCGTTGGTGAAGCCGTGCCGCATCGCCTGCGCCACTCGCAGCAACCCGTCCGGCGAGGGCGTGCCGAGCGCGGCGCGGATCGCGTTCTTGTCGTCGCCCTGGCCGAGCCCTTCGATGACGATCTCGTCGAGGCCGGTGAGCCCGGTTTCCAGCGAGCGCAGCGCCTTCTGCAGCGATTCCTGGAAGGTGCGGCCGATCGCCATGGCTTCGCCGACCGATTTCATCGAGGTGGTCAGCCGCGCGTCGGCGCCGGGGAATTTCTCGAACGCGAAGCGCGGGATTTTCGTCACCACGTAGTCGATGGTCGGCTCGAACGAGGCGGGCGTGGCGCCGCCGGTGATGTCGTTGGCGATCTCGTCGAGCGTGTAGCCGACCGCGAGCTTGGCGGCGACCTTGGCGATCGGGAAGCCGGTTGCCTTCGACGCCAGCGCCGAGGAGCGCGACACCCGCGGATTCATCTCGATCACGACCAGGCGGCCGTCCGCCGGGTTGACCGCGAACTGCACGTTCGAGCCGCCGGTCTCGACGCCGATCTCGCGCAGCACCGCGATCGAGGCGTCGCGCATGATCTGGAATTCCTTGTCGGTGAGCGTCAGCGCCGGCGCGACGGTGATCGAATCGCCGGTGTGGATGCCCATCGGATCGACGTTCTCGATCGAGCAGATGATGATGCAGTTGTCCTTCTTGTCGCGCACCACCTCCATCTCGAACTCTTTCCAGCCGAGCACCAATTCCTCGATCAGCACTTCGTTGGTGGGGGAGGCGTCGATGCCGCGCTCGACGATGTCGATGAACTCGTCCCTGTTGTAGGCGATGCCGCCGCCGGTGCCGCCCATGGTGAACGAGGGCCGGATGATGGCGGGCAGGCCGATGTCCTTCAGCGCTTCGAGCGCTTCGGCCAGCGTCTTGATCTGGTGCGAGCGCGGCGTCTCCAGCCCGATCTTGTTCATCGCGTTGCGGAACAGCTCGCGGTCCTCGGCCTTGTCGATCGCCTCGGCGGTGGCGCCGATCATCTTGACGTTGAACTTGTCGAGCACGCCCATCTTGCGCAGCGACAGCGCGGTGTTGAGCGCGGTCTGCCCGCCCATGGTCGGCAGGAGAGCGTCGGGCCGCTCCTTCTCGATGATCTTGGCGACGATCTCCGGCGTGATCGGCTCGATGTAGGTGGCGTCCGCCATCTCCGGATCGGTCATGATCGTGGCCGGGTTGGAGTTCACCAGCACGATCCGGTAGCCCTCTTCCTTGAGGGCCTTGCAGGCCTGCGTGCCGGAATAGTCGAACTCGCAGGCCTGGCCGATCACGATCGGGCCGGCGCCGATGATCAGGATCGATTTGATGTCGGTGCGTTTGGGCATCGAGCCTCGACTGACGTGCCGAACCGGCACACAAAAAAAGGGCGCGCTTTTTGCGCGTCCTTGGCTCCCGTGGCGGGGCGACCCCGCGCAGGGGCTGACTAGACCAGAATCGCGGTTCCGCCAACCCCGGAACCGGCTGAAAACGTAGTTGTCATCAGGCCTTTTGCAAGGATTTGCTGCGGCTTGCCCGGACCGGCCAATTTTCGGCCGCGATATGCTAGTCTCCTGGCTATCGGTTCGGCCGTTACTTTCCATTCGGGAGTATCGACGTGCGGGCTGTTTCCATCGCTGGTCTTGCTCTGACGCTGGGATCGCTTGCGGCCCCGGCCGGCGCGGAATCGTTGCAGGTTCTCGGGCCAGGCCGGCGTGCTCGGCGAATGGGAGCTGACTGCGAATCTCGCGGCCACCAATGCCGCCCGCAAGGAGTTTTCCGGGCCTCTGCTGATGAAGCACGTCGGGCTTTGCACCCAGGACGGTCCGGAACAGAGAAAAGGCGAACTGCGGGTTCAACTCGCCGGCGCATCGCGGATCAAAGCGACGCTGATCATGGATCACACCACCTGCACCTATCAGGGGCAGAAGTCGGACGCCTACAAGGGAATGATGCGCTGCCCCGATCAGCGCGAGGTTCCGCTGTTGATCTGGCTCCGATGATCGCTTGAGCGCGAGGGGCCGGCTCAGCGCCGGCCCCGGCCGCTCTCGGTCAGCGCGTCGCGGACGCGGTCTTGCGTGCGCGCAACTCCATCACCTCAGGGCGCTGCGTGTCGGCGTCCTTGGTCAGCGCAATCACCTTGGCGGTGTATTGCTTCGCCTTCCCGGCCTCGCCCGCCTTGGTGGCTGCGTTGACGGCGCCGACATAGGCGGCAAGCCGGTTCGGCTCCTTCGTCAGCACCGCCTCGTAGGCCACGAGCGCTTCCTTTCCCATGCCGCGGTCGAGCAGCATGGCGCCGTAAAGCTCGCGGGCCGGCGCCAGCGGGCCGGGCGTGACCGGGTGCTTGTCGGTCTTGTCCTCGGCGTCGGCGGCGGCGCTCATCGCTTTGAGCGCGTCGTCGTGCTTGCCTTCGGCGTACAGCACCCAGGCCGCCGCGACCTGCTGCTGGATATCGACGATCTCCGACCAGTAGGCATCCTTGGCTTGCTTCAGCTTGTCGCTCAGCTCGGCGAGCTTGGCGACGTCGGCCTTGGCCGCGCCCGGATTGCCCGTGCGGGCGGCGCCGATCGCGCGGGCGAAATGCGTGACCGCATCGGGATAGAAGTACTTGGTCGAACGCGCCTGAAGCTCGGCCGCCGCCTTCCAGTCGCTGCGCTCGAACACGTAGCGCGCCGGGCTCGCTGCGATCGCGTATGTCCCGACGAACCGGTCGAGCTTGAACTCGATCTTGTTCATCTCGTCGATCACGGCGCGCGCCTTCTTGTCCTGCGCGAGCTGCAGGTGGGCATAGACCATGTAATCCATGCCGTGCGCCTGGTCGTGCGTCTCGCCGTCGAGCTTGGCGACGCGCGCCGACTCGGCGTTCGACTTGATCGATTCCTTCCAGTAGCCGACGCGCGTGAAGATGTGCGACGGCATGTGCTGGGCGTGCGGGGCGGCCGCCGCGATCGTGGCGTAGCGCTTGGCCGCGGCAAGGCCTTTCTCGGCGATCGCCGGATAGTCGTAGAGATGGATCAGGTAGTGCGCGACGCCGGGATGCTGCGGCTTGCGCTTGAAGATCGGCTCGAGCAGCGCCGCGCCCTTGAGCTGGTTGGCGTAGGTCTTGTCGGCCGGAGAAGCCGCGACGTTGAGCGTGATCGCGTAGGCGATCTGCGCCTCGTCGTCCTTCGGATACTTGCTGCGCCACCTGCTCGGTGGCCTTGAGATATTTCTGCACGCGGGTGCGGTGGTCGACCTTGTCGTGGTCCACGTACATCGCCGAAATCGCTTCGATGTAGTCGCGCTCGCGCTCGGTCTGCGCGTTCAGCGCCTTGCCTTTCTGAACCGCATCAAGGCCGAGCGGAAGGTTCTCCGGCGGCGGTGGGGCGTGCGGGTTGTACAGCAGGCTCAGCGCAATGCCCCAATAGGCCATGGCGCATTTCGGGTCGGCCTTCAGCACGTCCTCGAACGTGCGCTGCGACGCGCGGTACCAGAACGAGTGCTGATAGATCATGCCCTGGTTGAACAGCTTCTGGGCGGCCGGCTTGCAGGACGTCTCGAATTGCACGCTGCCAAGCTGTTTGGAAGCCGCGGGTTGCGCAAGGCAAACAAGGGCGGCGGCCGCCGCCGTCGAGATGACCGGTCTGATCATCGTGTCCTCCGATATGGCCGAATCCGGGTGTCGGACTGGCCTGTTAAGCGCCCAAGTTCCTCACCCCGCGCCAAGGCTGCGCCCGCAGGCGGCAGCCTGTCAACGCCGCTCGTCCGCTGCCGTGCAGTTGACGGGGGCGGCAGCCGATGGCGTTCGCCGTAGCCCAGCGGGAGGCCGTCGCGATTTGGTGGTTACTCCACCTTGATGCCGGCGGCCTTGATGATCGGCCACCATTTGGCGATCTCGGCCTTCTGATGGGAGTCGAGCGCTTTCGGTTCTGCCGCTCGCGCGGGTAAATCTCCTGCCCGAGCGCGCCGAGTTTGGCCCGCACCGCCGGGTCGGCAAGCGCTTCCACGACCGTGGCGTTAAGCTGGCGGCAGATCGGCGCCGGCACGCCTTTGGGCAGCCAAAGCCCATGCCAGAGCGAGACGTGGTAGCCGGGCAATCCGGCCTCATCGACGGTTGGAATATCGGGCGCGGTGCTGCAGACCGTCTTGGCGGATGACGCCATAGGCCTTGATGTTGCCGCTCTGCGCCTGCTGCACGCCGGTGACCGGATCGGCAATAATGATGTCGATCTGGCCCGCCACCAGGTCCTGCATGGCCGGCGCGTTGCCGCGATAGGGCACGACCTGCGCGGTCGTCTTGGTCAGGTCCAGAAACACCAGGCCGCAGATATGGCTGATGCTGCCGTTGCCGCCATTGCCAAGGTCGCCTTGCCGGGGTTGGCCTTCATCCAGGCGATCAGGCCCTTGAGGTCGTCGGCCGGCATGGTCTTCTTGCCGGCGAGGAAAAACGGTGCGTCGGTCAGATCAGCGTCAGCGGCTCGAAATCGTTCAAGAGGTCATATGGCAGCTTGGAATAGGTCGCGCCGGTAACGACATGCGAGCCGTTCTGGCCGATGCCGATGGTGTAGCCGTCGGGCGTCGATCGTGCGAGCCGGCCGACGGCGATGGTGCCGCCCGCGCCGGTGGTATTCTCGACACGATGGTCTGTCCGAGCGACGATCGCATCCGCTCGGCCAGGACGCGCGCAATGAATCGGTCGGCCCGCCCGCCGCATAGGGCACGATGAGAGTGATCGGCTTCGACGGATAGGCCTGCGCGGAAGCCGAGCGCGACACGGCCGGCAGCGCGGCGGCGCCCGCGGCGACTTGCAGAAAACGGCGGCGAGGAAGTTCCATCGGCATTCCCTCCTCAATGTTTAAAATCTTGTTTAGCGGTCAGAAAACGCGCGGCGGTCATTCCACCTTGATGTTGGCGGCCTTGATCACCTTGGCCCACTTGTCGGTTTCGGCAGCGAGCATGCGGCCGATCTCGGCAGGCGAGCCGGTGAGCGGCTCGCTGCCAAGCTCCGCCAGGCGCGCCTTGACCTTGGGATCGGCCAGCACCGCGTTGATCTCCTTGTTGAGCTTTTCGATCACCGCCGGCGGCGTGTCCTTCGGCGCGCCGAGCCCGAACGGTCCGCTCGCCTCGTAGCCCGGCACGAAATCGGCCACGATCGGCAGGTCGGGCAGCAGCGCCGAGCGCGTCGCCGTCGTCACCGCCAGCGCGCGGACCTTGCCGCCCTTGATGTGCGGGATCGACGCCGCCGTGGTGTCGAACATGAGCTGCACCTGGCCGCCGATCAGGTCGGTCATCGCGCCGGCGGCGCCGCGATACGGCACGTGCACCATGTTGACCCCGGCCAGTCATCTTGAACAGCTCGCCCGCCATGTGGATGCCGGTGCCGACGCCCGCCGAGGCGAAGTTCAGCTTGCCGGGATTGGCCTTGGCGTGGGCGATCAGCTCCGGGAATGGTGTTGACCGGAAGCGCCGGATTGACCACGACCACATAGGGCGCGCGCGCGGTGCCGGCGACCGGCGCGATGTCGCGCAGGAAGTTGAAGCTCAGCTTCTCATAGAGCGAGTTGTTGACCGCGTTCGCGGGCACCCACTGCAGCAGCGTGTAGCCGTCCGGCGCCGCCTTCACCACCGACTCGGTCCCGATGTTGCCGCCGGCGCCCGGCCGGTTCTCGATCAGGACCGACTGGCCGAGCCGCTCGGACAGCCATTGCGCCATCAGGCGGGCGAAGATGTCGGAGCCGCTGCCGGCCGCGAAGCCGACGATGATGCGGATCGGCTGCGACGGATAGGCCTGCGCGAACGCGGATCGCGATAGCGCCGGGAGCGCGGCGGCGCCGGCGGCGAGTTGCAGAAATCGACGGCGTGGAATTCCCATTGCCATTCCTCCCCTGCAAATTTTCGATTTTTTTGACGCGGAGCTTTGCTCAGCCCCTTCGCAATCGGCTTATTCGATCATCTTGCCGGTCCGCGCGCCAGCGCCAGGGCCATGTTGGCGGGCGAGGGCTTCAGCGTTCCGGCCTCGATCTGCCGGCTGATCTCGGCGATGCGGGCGTTGGCGGGCGCCGCGCGGCCGCGCCGCTCGCTTTCCTCGACCACCAGGCCGTTGATCATGCCGACTTCGCTGGCGCGGCCTTTGAGGAAGTCCTGCAAGACCGTGTTGCGGCCGCGGCCCGGGCCGATGTGGCCGGCGAGCGTGTCGAACATCTTCTCGGCCGGGCTGTTGGAGCCGGCGAGGTCGGCTTGCGTCAGCCCGAAGATCGGCTCCAGCGGATGGCCGAGGTCTTGCCCGGTCTGCATCGCCTCGTTGCCGATCTCGACGATCAGGTCGCGCATGCCGGGCAACTGGACCGCGTCGGAAATCGTCAGCCCGACGATCGCGCAGGGGCCGAGGCACATGGCGTTGACGACGAGCTTCGACCATTTGGCGGCGAGGATGTTGGATTTGATCTCGACCTTGCCGACCGGCGTCAGCAGCGCCTGCATTTCGGCCAGCCGCTCGGCGGGGCCGCCGTCGAGCATGCCGAGCCCGATCCAGGTCGTCTGCGGCGGCGTGTTGCGCTTCACCTGGCCGGGCGTGAACATTTCCGACGACAGCTCGATCACGCAGCCGATGGTTCGTTGCGGCTCGATCATGTCGCGGATGATGCCGGCCACCATGCCGTTCTGCATGCCGATCAGCATGCCGTTCGGAGCGAGATGCGGCTTGATCATCTCGCAGGCCCAGCGCGTGTCGTAGGCCTTCACCGCGAGCAGCACCACGTCGAACGGTTCGCGGAATGTGCTGACGTCGCAGAGATGATGCGCGCGCACCAGCACGTGCTGCTCGTGCTCCGGCATGGTGATCTTGAGGCCGTCGCGCCGCATGGTCTCGACATGCTCTGGCCACTGATCGATCAGTGTCACGTCGAGCCCGGCGTCGACCAGGCTCGCCGCGATGCAACTTCCGTTGGCGCCGGTGCCGAAGACTGCGATTCTCGGGGCCATTTCGTTCGGCCGCTTCTGACTCAATCCTTCTGCAGCAGCCGCGCCAGCCACACCGAGATCACCGCCGGCGTGCCTTCGCGGATGCTCTTCAGCCCCGCCGCAGCGCCGGCTCGACCTGCGCCGGGATCGGTGACGTTCTCGCCGTAGCAGCCGGCGGCCTCCGCCTCCTTGGCGAAGTCGATCGGCGGATCGAAATAGCCGCCGTCGTAGTTCGCCTTGGCCGCGTAGCTGTTCTCCGCGCCATAGACGCGGTTGATGCGCAGCGTGCCGGTCGAATAGCTGCGGTTCTGGAACACGATCGACATGTACGGCGCGTTGTAGTGCTTGGCCGCCCACAGCGCGTGGATCGGCGTGCCGAACATGTAGAAGCCGTCGCCGCGTGACCGCGATCACATCTTTATGCGGCGCTGCGAGCTTGGCGCCGAACGCCGCGCCCGGCGTCCAGCCGCCGCTCGAGGCCGGATTGTGGAAGTAGGCGCCGGGCTGCGAGATCGAGAGATAGTCGTGCACCTGGTTCTGCGAGATGGTCTCGTCGAACACGATGCAATTGTCGTCGATCACGTTGCCGATGCAGTGCGACAGCCACTTCGGATCGATCGGATTCTTGCCCGCGCGCGACTTGGCGTCGTCCGCCAGACTCTTGCGGCGCTTGGCCGAAGCTTCCGCGCATTTCGCGGCGCGGGCCGCGAAGCGCTTCTGCATCGTCCGGCGTGATGAGCTTGCGTGCTTCGGCCTCCAGCGCCTCGATGACCGACAGCGCGTCGGCGGTGAGCCGCAGGTCGGCGGTGAATTCCATGGTCGGGATGCGGCGCTTCGACGGCTCGACGTCGGTCATCGCCACCCAAGCCGTGTCCGGCGGCGGATTGGTGTCGGCGAGCCAGGGAATGTCGACGTCGAGGCACAGCACGACGTCGGCGTCCTTGAGATGCGCCTCGCTCATGTAGAGCGGATGGTTGAGCGGGAAGCACTGATAGGCGCGCAGGCCCGATTGCGCGACCGGCAGCCCCAGCAGTTCGCAGAGCCGCACCAGGGCAGGGACCGTCGCCGGATTGCGGCCGGAGCGCGCCACCAGCACGAACGGGTTCTGCGCTTTGACCAGCCGCTGCCGCGATCTCGCGGATGCCGGCGGCGTCGGGCGCGGCGGGCCGCGCGACGCCGAGCTGATCCATGGTCGGGAACTTCGCGCCGTTCACCTTGTGCAGCGAAACTTCGCGCGGCAGCGTGCAGATACACCGGCCCGCACGGCTCGGTGCGCGCCACCTGCAAGCGCGCGCGAGATCATCAGGCCCGGATTGTCCTGGATCTGCATGCGGTGGTCCCACTTGGTGTACTGCCGCACGATGGAATTCTGGTCGAAGCTCTGCTGCAGCCAGATGTGGCCGCCGCCGTCGCGTGCGCCGTTGAAGCTGCCCGGATAGCTGGTCGGCGAGCCGCCGCCGGTGATCACCACCGGCAGGCCGGAATGAAACGCGGTGTGCACCGCGCCGCCGTAGTGCTGCGTGCCGCAATCGACGTGCGCCGCGGTCACCGCGGGCTTGCCGGACACCGCGGCGTAGCCGAGCGCGGCGTTGAGGCTGGCGTGCTCGTGCGTCACGGTGATCAGCTTCGGCGCGCGGCGGCCGTTGGCGTGCGCCTTGGCGACCGCCTCCTGGTAGAAGCCGATCTCCGAGCCCGACGTGAAGAAGATGTATTCGACGCCGGCCTCGGCCATCGCCGCGATCATGGCGTCGCCGTTGTCGTCGGCGGGGACTTCGATCCAGGCGCGTGTGTCGTTGCGCAGATTTCCGGCGTGCTTGTTCATGGCTCGCTCCCGCTGCAGTGCGGCGGGAGTTTGCGCCGGTTCGGCGGGCTGCGACAAGCGCGATATTTGCCGGGGCCGATGCGCCAAGCTACGCTTGAAGAAAGAAGCCGGGAGGAACGATATGCCGTTCAAGCGCAGTCTGTGGCTTGCCGCCGTTCTGTCGTGCGCGTTCACCGCGCCCGCTGCGGCGCAGCTCAACCCGCAGCGCAACATCACCCTGGTGGTGCCGATCGCTGCCGGCGGCGGCGTCGATGCCATCGGCCGGCTGGTCGCCGAGAAACTGCAGGAGCGGCTGAAGATCAATGTGGTGGTCGAGAACCGCACCGGCGCCGGCGGCACGGTCGGCACCGACTCGGTCGCCAAGGCCGCGCCCGACGGCCACACGCTGCTGCTGATGGAAAGCTCCGCCACCATCTCCAAGTGGCTGAACAAGGGCGTGCCGTTCGACGTCACCACGGACTTCGCGCCGATTGCGCGCGTCGCCACGTCGCCGCTGATGCTGTTCGCGCATCCTTCGGTCGCTGCCAAGGACGCCAAGGACGTGATCGCGCTCGCCAAGACGAGCCAGCTCACCGTGGCGATCCCGGGCATCGGCACGCCGCATCATCTTGCCAACGTGATGTTCAACTCCGCCGCCAAGGTCGACATCACCGTGGTGCCGTATCGCGGCACTGGCCCCGGTCTTGCCGATCTGCTCGCCGGCCGAGTGCCGCTGATGTGGGCGACGCCGGTCGCGCTGATGCCGCATGTCGAGAGCGGCAAGGTCAACGCGCTCGGCGGTCGCTTCGCTCAAGCGCGCGTCATCGCTGCCGATGGCGGCCACCATCGCCGAGAGTGCGCTGCCGGGCTTCGAGGTGGAAATCTGGTTCGGCGTCGCCGCGCCGGCCAAGACGCCGCCTGCGGTCGTCGCGCAGCTTGCCAAGGAGATCGAGACGGTCATGGCGCTGCCCGATGTGAAGGAGCGGACCGCGAAATTCGGCCTCGACATCGCCTATGCGGGCAGCGAGCAGTTCCGCAAGATCATTGCCGAGGACCACGCGCGCTACGGCAAGGCGATGCAGGCCTCCGGTATCGAAGTGAAATAGGCGGAAGCGATCCGGAAAACGGAAATGCAAGTCATCATCGTCGGCGGCGGCATCGCCGGATTGTCCTGCGCGCTCAGCCTGCATCAGATCGGCGTGCCGGCCGAGTCTACGACCAGGTGCCGGTGCTCAGCCCGCTCGGCTACGGCATCAACCTGCAGCCCAACGCGGTGCGCGAGCTGTTCGCGCTGGGGCTGGGCGAGCGCTTCGCCGCCGCGGGCATCCTCACGCAGGAGCTCGCGTTCTACAACAGGCATGGCCAGTTGATCTGGAGCGAGCCGCGCGGCAAGGCGGCCGGCTATCGCTGGCCGCAAATCTCGATCTCGCGCGGCACGCTGCACGAAATTCTGCTCGACGCGATCAAGCAGCGGATCGGGACCGAACGCGGTGATGGCCGGGCATCGCCTGACGCAGCTTCGAGGAGCGCGGCGGCAAGGTGGTCGCGCGCTTCGCCGATCCGTCGGGCCAGCCGGTCGCCGAGGCCGAGGGCGACATCCTGATCGGCGCCGACGGCATCCACTCCGCGGTGCGCCGGCAGTTCTATCCGGGCGAGAAGGCGGTGTTCGACGGCTACCTGCATTACCGCGGCATCGTCGAAGCCGAGCCTTATCTCACCGGCGCGTCGATGGCGGTGGTCGGCCATCGCCACCACCGCGCCATCCTTTATCCGGTCGCCAAGCGTCCCGGCGGCAAGGTGATGATCAACTGGCTCGCCTACACGAAGATCCCGCCGGGCTCGCCGCCGCTGGAAGCTTGGGACACCGCGGCCGATCAGCAGGCCTGCGTCGATCAGTTCAAGGGCTGGACCTACCCGTGGCTCGACCTGCAAGGCCTGTTCGCCAAAACGCCGGCGAGCGCGGTGCTGCAACTGCCGAACGTCGACCGCGATCCGATCCCGCGCTGGAGCTTCTCGCGCGTCACGCTGATCGGCGACGCCGCGCATCCGATGCAGCCGGTCGGCGCGCAGGCCGGCTCGCAGGCGATCGTCGACGGCCGCGTGCTGGCCGCCTCGCTGATGGCGATGCGCGATCCGGCCGAGGCGCTGACGCGCTACCAGGACGCGCGTATCGCGGCGATGAACGACATGATCCTGCGCAACCGCAGCCTCGGCCTCGAAACGATCCTGCAGACCGCCGAGGAGCGCGCGCCGGAAGGCTTCAAGCACATCCATGACGTGCTGACGCAGGAGGAACTGGAAGCCACCGCGGTCAACTTCAAGAAGGCCGCCGGCTTCGATGTCGAGACGGTCAACAGCCGCAACTCGTTTGTCGAGATGCCGGCGGGGTAGGGAGGATCTGATGCTGCGAATTGTCTTTGCGCTGGCGATGACCGCGCTTTGGTTTGGCGGCGCTCACGCGCAGACTTATCCCTCGCGTCAGATCAGCATCGTGGTGACGTTCCCGCCCGGCGGCAATGCCGACGTGACGGCGCGGCTCCTCGCGGACAGGCTGTCGCAGGCGTTCAAGCAGACCGTCATCGTCGAGAACAGGCCGGGCGCCGCGACCATTCCCGGCACCAGCGCGGTGCTGCAGGCGCCCGCCGACGGTTACACGCTGCTCCAGGCCGGCACCAACACCAACATCAATCCGCTGCTCGGCAACAAGACGCCGTATGACGCGCAGCGCGACCTTGTCCCGGTCGCCCTGCTGGTGACCGTGCCGGCGGTCCTGGTGGTGAATGCCGCCGTCCCGGCGAACAATGTCGCCGAGCTGATCGCGCTGGCCAAGGCGAAACCCGGCGAGCTGAATTACGGCTCGGCCGGCAACGGCACCTTCGCGCATCTCGCGATGGCGCAGTTCACGCAGGCGACCGGCACCAAGATCACCCACGTGCCGTTCAAGGGCTTGGCGCCGTCGATGATGGGGCTGTTGCGCAGCGACGTGCAGATCATGGCGTCCGACATTCCGGGCGCGCTGGAGCATATCCGCGCCGGCAAGCTGCGCGCGCTGGCGCACACCGGCACCACGCGAATGCCGCAACTGCCCGACCTGCCGACGCTCGCCGAGGCCGGCGTGAAGGACTACGAGGCGGCGGGCTTCCTCGGCATCATGGTGCGCGCCGGCACGCCGCCCGAGGCGATCGCGGCGCTGAACCGCGAGATCAACGCGGCGCTCAAGTCGCCGGAGATGAGCAGGCACATCGCCAACAACGGGCTTGTCACCGGCGGCGGCACGCCCGCCGATTTCGTCGCTCACCTCAAGCGCGACCGCGCGATCTGGTCGCGGGTGATCGGCGGCCGGCGGCTTCAAGGCGGAGTAGGCGCTCGGTACTAGAGCGTTCCGGCGACGCCGGCCTTTTTGGCGATCGCGCCCCAGGTCTCGATCTCGGTCCGGATGTATTTCGTCAGTGCGTCGGGCGGCGGCGAACGTCCGGGGGTGACGCCCTGGCTGATGAGCTGCTTGCGCACCGTCGCGTCGCCGAGGACCGCGCCGACCTCGGCATGAAGCTTGGCGGCGATCGGCTGCGGCGTCTTAGCCGGCGCCACCAGCATGTACCAGATCGACGTGTCGAAGCCGGGCAGGCCGGATTCCGCGAGCGGCGGAATGTCCCTCAGCGTCTCGTCGCGCGTCTTGGTGCTGATGCCGATGACGCGCAGCTTGCCCGCCTCGATCAGAGCCTGCGCCGCCGAATAGGTGATGAACATCATCGACACGTGCCCGGCGGCGATGTCGTTCAGCGCCGGCGCCGCGCCGCGATACGGCACATGCGTCAGGTCGAGGCCGAGCTGGTTTTTCATCAGCTCGGCCTGGAGATGCACCACGGTGCCGGGACCGGTGGAGGCGTAGTTGAGCTTGCCGGGATTGTCCTTGGCGTAGCGCACCATGTCGGCGACCGACTTGATCGGCAGCGCGGCATTGACAAGGAGCACCTGCGGCGAATGTCCGATCAGCGAGATCGGCGCAAAATCGGCGGCAGGATCGTAGGGCAGGGTCTTGTTGACGGTCGGGCTGATCGCCAGCGCCGGGCTTCCCGCCATCAGGAGCGTGTAGCCGTCGGGCGCGGCCTTGGCGACCGAGTTGGTGCCGACCACGGTGCCGCCGCCCTGCCGATTCTCGATCACGAACGGCTGGCGCAGCCGTTCCTCGAGCTTGGCGCCGACGATGCGGGCATAGGCGCTGTAGGTGCCGCCGGTGGCGACCGGAGAGACGATGGTCACCGTGCGGCTCGGATAGTCCGATTGGGCGAAGGCGGCGGTCAGCCGAAGACAAGCGCGAGCGCGCAGGCCGCCAGCAGCCGGTGCCGGATCATGTTTCCTCCCGTTGCCTGCGTTCTCGTTGGATCGTGACGCGGCGTCCGGCGATTATTGCGCGGCCGCGCGCGCTGTGAAATCCACTTTCCTTGTGCGCCGCGCTTCCGTTACCGTCGCGTCCGGCAATGTCGCAGGGAGGATACCGATGGCTGCAGCGGAGCAGGCGAGCCTGGAGCAGAGGCTTCTTGCGGTCGAGGACAGGCTTGCGATCCATCAGCTCATCATGAGCTACCCGCTGGCGGTCGATACGCGCTCGCTCGACTACGTCGGCGAGGTGTGGACGGAGGACGGCGTGTTCGACCGGGGTGCAGCCGATCCGCACAAGCACAGCGGCGACTTCGACGGCGCCTACGGCAAGGGCAACATTCTGAACGAGGTCGGCAGCCCGCAATTGCAGGCCTCGCGCGAAGCGGGCCTCGCTCACATCATGACCGCGCCCCACATCACCATCGACGGCGACGAGGCGGCCGCCACCAATTACACCGTTCTGGTTGTCGGCAAGGGCGACGACTGCCGCGTCCGGCGGCCGTCGGCCAATCGCTGGGATCTGGTGCGCATCGACGGAGCCTGGCGCATCAAGCGGCGTACGCTGCGGTTGATCGACGGCTCGAACGGCTCGCGGGAATTGTTCCGCAAGGTGTTCGGGGCGCGATAACTGTGGCTATCGCGGCCGCGCCAGGAACGTCATCCGCGCCGGGTTGTGGCCGATGTTCTGCGCCGCGCGCTCGGCCTTGAAGCCCGCCTCGGCGAGCAGTCTCGATCATCGCCGCTCGCTGTAGTGCGTGAGCCCGAGCGTCGAGCGCAGCCGTGCGTAGTTCGAGAACGCGGTGCGCGCGAGGCCCAGCGACGGCGGCGGTGAGGAACCCCTCCTGCTTGCGGCGAACCGCAGCAGCGCCATCGCGTCGGTGACCGGCGAGACGCCTGGCGGGATGATGTCGCCCAGCACGAGCACGCCATCGGGGATGGAGCAGGCGGCGGAACAGCGAAAGCGCCCGGCCGAATTGCGCGTCGCTGAGATACTGCGCGACCGAATGCATCACGATCAGGTCGATCTCGCCGCCGGGCAGCGCGTCGATGTCTTCCGGCGCGTCCACCTCGATCCTCTCGCTGGTCGAGAATCGCTCGGCGAGCAAGGCGCGCACGCCCGGCGCCGCGTCGCACAGCATCAGCCGCGCGGCGACCGCCGCGATCCGGTCGTGGGCGCGCGCCTCGCCGCAGCCATAGTCGAGCACCGCGCCGCCCTCGGGCACGTAGCGCAGCAGGTCATCGGCGATGCGCCGGTAGTGCGCCTCGAGATGCCGCGAGCTGACATAAACCGAATGCTTGGAATCCCAGAACGAAATCCAGTCGGACATGCTGGCGCTCACGATCTCCAGAGCCGCATCAGCGGCCCGGCCTCGCCGAACACCGGATCGCTGTTGGGCAGAGGAACTTTGGGCAATCGCTCCGCAGCGCCTTCTCGCGCTCCGCCTTGCTGCCGCGGCAGAGGTCGTAGCGGCCGGTCTTGGGATAGGCGCCGATCACCAGGAGATCGGGGCTCGCCCACAGGCATTGATGGCCGGTGCCGGCCGGCAATACGGCGACGTCGCCCTGGAACGATGTCCAGCTCTTCGCCCTTGCTGCCGCCGAACCTCACCTTGGCGCGGCCGCGCGCGACAGCGAGACCCTCGTGGATCATCGAGTGATAGTGCACGTAGGGAAAAATGCCGTTGCGCCACATCTCGCCCCAGCCGTTCTTGCGGAACGTCTTCTCGATCACCTCGCGGGATCGGGCGTGCCGGCGAGATCGATGCCGCTGCGATAGACCAGGAACGGCAGGCGCGGATTGTTCGGCACCGAGCCGTCGTCGGCGAACAGGAAGGCGGCGGGCTCGATGGGCTTCGTGGTCATGTCCCACCCAGCCTATCGCAAATCTCTTCGACGCTGTTGAACATCTCGTCTGGCCTATGCGCCCGCAACGCCTCCGCCCGGGTGTAGCCCCAGGTCACCGCGCCGAACGCAATGCCGGCGCTGCGCGCCGCTTCGAGATCTCGAAGCTCATCGCCGATGGTGATCGTCTCGGCGGCGGCGTATCCCGAACGGCGCAGCATGCTTTTGAATTTCGCCGCCTTGCCGAACAACGACGCACCGCATCCGTAATGCGCGGTCAAGGCGGCAAGCTCCGGCCCGAGCGTTGCGCGGACGTTATCCTCGGCGTCGGAACTGACGACTGCAAGCGTAAGACCGCCGGCCGACAGCCCGCGCAACATGCAGTCGACGCCGTCGAACAGTCCGATCGGCGCGGACTTTTTGAGCGTGCGCATGTGGCGGGCGATCAGCGGCACCTTCCAGCGCGGCACGCCGAGATGCCGGACGATCTCCCGCGCGCTCAATCCGCGCAGCGTCTCGACCTCGTGAGGCTCGACGCGCCGGAAGCCGTACCTGTCGGCGACGACGTTCAACACGCGCGTGAACCACGAAAACGAATCCGCGAGCGTGCCGTCCAAATCGAATATGACGAGCTTGTATCGCACGACGCTCAGGCCGCGCGGGTCTTCCGCTTGCGCATCAGCTCGACGAAGCGGGCGAACAGATAATGGCTGTCGCGCGGGCCGGGCGAGGCTTCGGGATGGTACTGCACCGAGAACACCGGCTTGTCCTTGAGCGCGATGCCGCAGTTCGAGCCGTCGAACAGCGAAACGTGCGTCTGCGCGACGTTCTGCGGCAGCGAGTCCTTGTCGACCGCGAAGCCGTGGTTCATCGACGTGATCTCGACCTTGCCGGTGGTCATGTCCTTCACCGGATGGTTCGCGCCATGATGGCCCTGATGCATCTTCATGGTCTTGCCGCCGACCGCGATCGACAGCATCTGGTGGCCGAGGCAGATGCCGAACGTCGGCGTGCCGGTGTCGATCAGCTTCTTGATCACCGGCACGGCGTATTGCCCGGTCGCCGCCGGATCGCCGGGACCGTTGGACAGGAACACGCCGTCCGGATTGAGCGCGAGGATGTCCTCGGCCGAGGTCTTGGCCGGCACCACGGTGACCTTGCAGCCCTGCTCGGCGAGCTGGCGCAGGATGTTGCGCTTGATACCGTAGTCGATCGCAACGACGTGGAATTCCGGATTGGTCTGCCGGCCGTAGCCCTTGCCCCACAGCCACGGCGTCTCGTCCCAGGTGAAGCGCTGGCCCGAGGTCACCATCGGCACCAGGTCCATGCCGACCAGGCCCGGCCACTCGGCGGCTTCCTTCTTCAGCGCGGCGAGATCGAACTGGCCCGACGGCTCGTGCGCGATCACCGCGTTGGGCATGCCCTTCTCGCGAATGAGCGCGGTCAGCGCGCGGGTGTCGATGCCGGACAGGCCGATGATGCCGCGCCGCTTCAGCCACTGGTCGAGATGCAGCGCCGAGCGGTAGTTCGACGCCTCGGTGATGTCGGTGCGCAGGATCACGCCGCGCGCGCCCGGCGTCGCCGCCATGTTGACGGTCTCGATGTCCTCGTCGTTGGTGCCGACGTTGCCGATGTGCGGGAAGGTGAAGGTGATGATCTGCCCGGCGTAGGAGGGGTCGGTGAGGATTTCCTCGTAGCCGGTCATGGCGGTGTTGAAGCACACCTCGCCGACCGCGTGGCCCGGTGGCGCCGAATCCGGCGCCCTCCACCACGGTGCCGTCGGCCAGGACCAGAAGGGCCGTGGCTTTCGGCTCGGTCCACCCGGAATCGGCTTGTTTGGGGCTCATCAGGGGCCTAGATAGGCTCGCCAATCCGCCGCCGTCAAAGGCCGCGAAACGGCATGTGTACAGCCGGTTCCCACCCCTGATTTCAGCGAGGTTCCCGTGCTGCGCGACAACATCAACAACGCCCTGAAAGACGCGATGAAGGCGCGCGACGAGCGCCGCGTCTCGACGCTGCGGCTGATGAACGCCGCGATCAAGAACGCCGACATCGAGAACCGCGGATCGGCCAAGGAGCCGCTCAACGAGGCGGAGCTGCTGTCGCTGTTCCAGAAGATGATCAAGCAGCGCCAGGAATCGGTCGAGCTCTACGAGAAGGGCGGCCGCGCCGAGCTTGCCAAGCAGGAGCGCGAGGAGATCGAGATCATCGGCGGCTATCTGCCCAAGCAGATGTCGGACGTCGAGGCGGGCGCCGCGATTTCCGCGATCATCCAGGAGATCAACGCGCAGACCATGAAGGACATGGGCCGCGTCATGGCCGCGCTGCGCGAGCGCTTCGCCGGCTCGATGGATTTCGGCAAGGCCAGCGCGAAGATCAAGGAATTGCTGAGCGGGAAATAAGCTCGCGTCGCCTGTGAGGCCGGCCATGATCGCGGTGATCTTCGAAGTCTGGCCGGCGTCCGGCCGCAAGGACGACTATCTCGCCATCGCCGCCACGCTGCGCGCCGAGCTTGAGAAGATCGACGGCTTCATTTCGGTCGAGCGGTTTCAGAGCCTGACCGATCCGGACAAGCTTCTGTCGCTGTCGTTCTGGCGCGACGAGGATGCGGTGCAGCGCTGGCGCAACGAAGTGCATCACCGCGAAAGCCAGGCCGCCGGCCGCGGCCGGTGTGTTTGCCGACTACCGGCTGCGGATCGCCTCCGTGGTGCGCGACTATGGCATGAAGGAGCGCGCGGAGGCGCCCGCGGACTCGCGCGCCTTCCACAAGGCGTAAGCCGCCTTACGAGTGCTTGATCAGGATCTCCGTCAGCCAATCCGGCGCGTCGACCATGATGTCGTGGCCGGTGTTGTCGGGTTCGTAGGTCTGCCAGCTCTTGTCCGCCCTGCACTGCGCCAGCGCTTTGTCGAAAGCCGGCTGCGGATATTTGGCGGCGCGGATGTAGGTCTTCTTCGCCACTTTGTTGCGTGCCCCTGTCAGCTTGATGGGCTGCATCGGGATGCCGTTCGGCTGCGCCGTGGTCTTGGAATCCACCCACTTCTGGTCGGCCTCGCTGATCACGGCGAAGAATTTGGCGGGCGGCGAGTTGCGTCCCGGCTCGTTCTTCGCCAGCGCCTCCTGCAAGGCCTTGCGGCTGAACTCGTTGGCGAAGTCGAAGCCGCGCTCGCCGTCGTTCGGGAGGAACGCGTCGACCCAGACGATCGAAGACACCCGGTCGCCGATCTGCTCCAGCGCGCCCGAGCACGGCCAGCCGCCGTAGGAGTGCGCGACCAGGCACACATCCTTGATGTCTTCCCATTTGAACAGGTTGGCGATGTCGGTGATGTGGGTGTCGAGATTGACACTCATGCTGAGGAGATGCGAGCGGTCCGCGAGCCCGGTGAGCGACGGCGCGAACGCCTTGTGTCCCTTCGCCTCCAGCCGGTCGGCGACGCGTCGCCAGCACCAGCCGCCGTGCCACGCGCCGTGGATCAGCACGAAGGTCTTGCGCGGCCCGGTCTGCGCCGCCGCTTGCGTTCCGCCGAGCGCCGCTGCGCCGACGCCGAGTGCCGCGCCGCCGATCGCCTCGCGCCGTGTCAACGAATTGTCGGACATCGTCTCCCCCTTGGTGTTCTAGGCGGCACCGCCGCTCGCGACACTATAGCGAGGGGCTTAGCGGCGCGGCGAGCAATCGCGCGTTGGGCGATTGCCCGCTTGCCGTGAGCGTACGGCGATGGGCAGTATATCTGCACACGAGGAGCCACCATGCGCGTCCTGCTCATTGCAGCGTTGATGCTGGCGATGAATTGCGCCGCGCCCGCGCAGGACGTCATCAAGGATTGGCCCACCCGCACGGTGCGCATCTATATTCCGCTCGGCGCCGGCGGCGGCGGCGACATCTTCTCCCGGCTGCTCGCCGAGGAACTCCAGAAGAAGTTCGGCCAGTCCTTCATCGTCGAGAACCGGCCCGGCGGCGGGCTCAACATCGGCGCGCGCGCCTGCGCGGAGGCTGCGCCCGACGGATACACCATCTGCGTGATGTCGAGCGAGCCGGTCATCTACAACCAGTTCCTGTTCAAGAACCTGCCGTTCAATCCGGAAAAGGACTTCGAGCCGATCACCAACCTGTTCATCAACTCGGTGGCGCTGGTGGCAAACGCCAAGCTCAACATCAAGACCATTCCGGAGATGGTCGCGCTGGCGAAGGCGCAGCCCGGCACGCTGAGCTACGGCACGTTCTCGTTCGTGCTGGCGCAGTACATGGAGAAGCTGAAGAAGCAGGAGAGCATCGACATCGTGCGGGTGCCGTTCCGCAGCGGCAACGAGATCGTCAACGCGATCATGTCGGGCACCGCGCCGATCGCGTTCCTCGGCCTCGCCAACATGCTGCCGCAGATCAGGTCCGGTCACATCACTGGCATCGCGCTCAACGCCAACTCACGCTCGCCGCTGTTTCCCGACATGCCGACGTTGAAGGAGGCGACCGGCGAGGACGTGCCGCCGACCTGGTTCGGCCTGTTCGCGCCGGCCGGAACGCCGAAGCCGATAATCGAGAAGATCCACGCCGAGGTGGTGCGCATCACCAGCGACCCGGCCTGGAGGCAGAAGAACTTCATCGACCGCGCCATCGAACCGGCGGTGGGTGGAACGGAGGAGTTTGCGCGGTTTGTCGTGGAGAGCCGCAGGAGGGCGGGGGAGATCGTTACCGAGGCGGGAATTCAGCCGCAGTAAGCGATGGCCCGCGCTGTTGCTCCGATCACCGGCAGCACGATGCACGACGCATGCGCGGCGTCATGGTGGATGGTGTCGGTGCCCATCTGGGTCGGATGATACGGATGGTTGAACACGCCGTCGGTGACGGGCGAGTCGCCGTTGACGATCTCCAGCCGGATGCGGTGGCCCTTCTTGAAGACGTAGGACACCGGCAGCACCTCGATGTCGAACTGGTAGATCTCGCCGGGCTTGATCGGCTGCGGATTGGTGTGGGTGTAGAACGGCCGGCATTCGGTCGAGCGCTCCATGTCCTTCTCGCGGTGCGAGGCCTTCAGCCAGCCCTTCGACACCGGCGTGTGCGTCGGCTGCGCGCCGGACTTGCGCGCCGCGTCGTCCTGCGGGTTCTGGTCGGACAGCTTGACGATGAACTGGGTGTCGATCGCGGTCGATGACGCGAACAGCTTGAGCACGATCGGGCCGGTGACTTCGAGATCGCGCTCCAGCGGCGCGGTGGTGAAGGTCAGCACGCGCTTGGTGAAGTCGGGCCGGCCGTCGGGGCCGGTGACGACCACGCCGTTGACCCATTCCCAGTCCGGATAGGTGTAGCTTGTCGCTCGCTTCGTTCGCCGGCGGGCTTGTCGGCCGACAGCGCGCCGTCGTTGAGCGAGGTCACGCTGCCGCGACGGTCCCTTGCGCAGATAGAACGGCGTCATCACCGCGCGCGCCGGCGGCCATTCCTCCTCGGAGCGCCACTCGTTGGCGCCGCGCACGAAGATCTTCACCGGCGAGGCGTCCATGAACTCGTTGTTGGCGCCCTTCAGGTGCAGGTCGTAGAACGGCAGGCATTCCTTCTCGTGGAATTCGACCTGGTCGAACATGTGGTGCGCTTCGAAGGTGTTGCGCGCGCCGGTGACCACCAGCTTCTTCGGCGACTTCAGCAGTTCGTAGCCGATGATGTTGCCGCGCAGGTGCAGCCCCATCTTGCCCCAGTGGCCGACCGAGAGGACCGGGCACTTGATCTTGTCGATCCGCCAGTACGGCGAGCGCTCGCGCCAGAATTCGTCGTCGAGCGTGTGCTCGGTGATGGCGCCGACCAGATCGAACTTCATCGGCGCGCGGCCCTTGGCCGCCGGCCGGGCGGTGCATGTTGTCGGCGCGCAGCGACGTGTACCAGACCGAGCGGTACGAGCAGAAAATCCCGCCGTGATAGTTCGAGCAGCGGTACTGATCGACCAGCCCGTCGTAGGGAATGATGCAGGCGAGGCCGGGCGGGTTGTAGGTCGCCATCAGCCACTGCGCCATCGCGTAGTACGACTGGCCGATGCCGCCGATCCGGCCGTTGCACCAGCCTTGCTTGAGGATCCAGGCGATCAGCTCGAGGTAGTCCTCCTGCTCGGGCTTGCCCATGAAGCAGAACTCGCCCTCGGAGTGGCCGGAGCCGCGCACGTCGGCGTGCACATAGGCGTAGCCCTGGCCGACGTACCATTCGACCGGCCCGGTCTCGCGCCAGAGGAACAGCGGATAGGCCGGCACCTCGTCCATCTCGTACTGGTAGGGCGAGGCCGCGAACAGCGTCGGGAACTGGCCGGGCGCGTCCGGCCGATAGACGCAGAGCGAGATGCGCACGCCGTCGCGCATGGTGACGGTGACGCCCTTTTCGACCTTCATTTCGTATTGCGCCGTGCGCTTGCCTGCGGTTTTCGCATGTGTCGCTTGCGTCATGTTGTCATGCGCCCCGCTGGCGTGTCTTGCCGGGTCATCCCGGCTGCGGCATTGTTGCCTGCCTACAAAAGAAAATCACGAGGGAGGACGCTGCAATGACCCCTCTGGCCCGCATGTCTCTTGTGCTGCTGGCGCTGGCCGCTCTCGCCGGGCGCGGCGTTTGCGCAGGACAGGACTATCCGAACCGGCCGATCCGCTTCATCGCCTCGCAGGGCGCCGGCGGATTGAGCGACACTTGGATGCGGGCGGTGGGCGACGAACTCGGCCCGCTGCTCGGCGGCAGCGTCGTGGTCGAGGGCCGGCCGGGCGCGGCCGGCAACATCGGCGCGCGCGCCTGCGCCGAGGCGCCGCCCGACGGCTACACCTTCTGCATCCTTCCGGGCGAGACCATCACCATCAATCCGCACGTGATGAAGGATACCGGGCTCGATCCGAAGAAGAGCCTGGCGCCGGTGATGAAGGCGTTCGTGCTGATCCAGGTGTTCGCGGTGAACGCCGATCTCGGCGTCAAGAACTTCGACGAGCTCGCCGCACTCGCCAAGGCGAAGCCCAAGACCCTGGTCTACATGGCGCCCTCGATCTCCAAGGTCGCCTTCATGGAAGAATTCAACAAGAAGCACGGCGTCGATTTCGTCCGCGTGCCGTTCAAGGGCGGCGGCGACGCGATCAACGCCATGATGACCGGCACGGCGCCGATCGCGATCTTCGGCATCGGCAATCTGCGATCGCTCATGGAGTGCGAAGAAGGTTCTCGGCTTTGCGGTCGACAGCGACGAGCGTTGGCCGCTCGCGCCCGACATCCCGACGTTCCGCCAGATCGGCTACAAGGACCACATCATCCCTTCGTCGTTCGGCATCTATGCGCCGACCGGAACGCCCAAGGCCATCATCGACCGGGTCAACAAGGCGATCGTCAAGGTCGCGTCCAACCCCGAGTTCCAGAAGAAACACATGATCCCGCGCGGGCTCGCGGCGGTGCTGGATTCGCCGGAACAGGCCGAGAAGGGGCTTGAGCAGGATCGCGCCGAAGCTCTGTCGGCGATCAAGGCGTCCGGGCTGCATCCGGAATTGATCGCAGATGATGCAACGAGGGCAGCGCTGCTTCTCGTCGCGACGGCCGCGACTTGCGCGCACCGCAAGCGGCGCGGCTCAGGACTATCCGAACAAGCCGATCAAGGTGATCGCCGCTTCGGGTCCCGGCGGCATCAGCGACGTGTTCATCCGCGTGCTCGGCGAGGAGCTGGCGAAGAAGTGGGGCCACGCGCTGATCGTCGAGAACCGTCAGGGCGGCGCGTTCAACATCGCCGCGCGCGCCTGCGCCGAAGCGCCGACCGACGGCTACACGATCTGCATCATGCCGAACGAGGCCGTCACCTATAATATGCACCTGTTCAAGAACCTGCCCTACGACGCCGAGAAGCAGATCGCGCCGGTCACGCAGCTTTTCTTCATGACGCAGGCGCTGGTGGTCAATTCGAACCTCAAGGTCAAGACCGTCGGCGAGCTGATCGCGCACGCCAAGGCCAATCCCAAGACCTTGAACTACACCGCGCCGGCCCAGGCGCTGGTGCAGTTCCTGGAAAGCCTCAACCGCCAGCACGGCATCGATCTGGTGCGCGTGCCGTTCCGCAGCGGCGGCGACGCCGTCAACGGCGTGCTGTCCGGCGTGTCGCCGATCACCTTCGTCGGCATCGGCAACATGATGCCGCATCTGCGCGCCGGAACGATGACCGGGCTGCTGGTCGATGCCGACAAGCGATCGCCGCTCATTCCCGACGTCACGACCATCACCGAGTACGGCTACAAGGACCCGCTGACGCGCTCCTACTTCGGGCTCTACGCGCCGGCCGGCATGCCGAAGGCGCTGATCACCAAGATCGCCGACGACGTGCGGGCGGCCGCGACCCAGCCGGCGTTCCTCGACCGCAACCTGCACTCAGCGCGGCCTGGAGCCGGTGTTCAGCGCGCCGGACGATTTCGCCGAATATCTCAAGCGCGACCGCGCGACGGCAAAGCAGATCGTCGATGCCGCCGGGCTGCAGGCGCAATGACGCTTGCCAAGCCGCGCGCGCCCTGAAAAGTGGGCGCGCTTCGCAACGAGAATCGCCTAGGGAATGCCAAGGAAATGCCCATGAAAATTCTGCTGGTGCTGCTTTCGCTGCTGGCCGCCGCCGTTCCCGCCGCCGCGCAGGACAACTGGCCGAACCGCCCGATCAAGGCGATCACCACCACCAGCGCCGGCGGCCTCTCCGACATCTTCATGCGCGCGCTCGGCGAGGAGCTGCGGCAGAAGCTCGGCCAGCCGCTGATCGTCGAGAACCGGCCCGGCGGCGCGATGAACACCGGCACGCGCGCCTGCGCGGATTCGGCGCCCGACGGCTACACCATCTGCATCACCAACGCCGACGCGATGCTCTACAACCAGTTCCTGTTCAAGAGCATCCCGTTCAATCCCGAGACCAGCCTGCAGCCGATCACCAACGCCTTCCACCTGATCCACATGCTGGTGGTGAACTCCAAGCTCGGGGTGAAGAATGTCGACGAGCTGGTGGCCTATTCGAAGAAGAACGCCGGCACGCTGTCCTACCTCGCGCCGGGCCCGCCGCTGGTTCTCTTCATGGAGACGTTGAAGAAGGAGAAGGGCGCCGACTGGGTGCGCGTGCCGTTCCGCGGCGGCGGCGAGGCGGTCAACGCCATCCTGAGCGGCTCGACGCCGATCGCCCTGTTCGGCGAAGGCAACGTGATCGGCAACATCCGCGGCGGCCAGATGACCCGCTGGTGATGATGAACAACATCCGTCGCCGAACTTCCCGGACGTGCCGCTGCTCACCGAGATCGGCTACAACGGCCCGCCGTCGCGAAGCTGGTACGGCATCTTCGCGCCGGCCGGCACGCCGCGGCCGATCGTCGACCGGCTCAACAAGGAAATCACCGAGATCATCAACACGCCGGATTTCCGCGACAAGCACCTCACCGCGCGCAGCCTGGTGCCGGCGGCCAACACGCCGGAGGAGTTCACCGAGATGATGAAGCGCGAGCGCCCGATCGCCGAGAAGGTGGTCAAGGACGCCGGCTTCGAGCCGCAATAGGGAATGCCGAGAAAATGCCGATGAAACGTTCTGCACTGCTGCTGCCGCTGCTGGCCGCGCTCGCGTCACCGGCGCTGGCCGTTCACGCGTGGGCGCAGGACAACTATCCGAACCGCACCGTGCGCATCATCACCACCAACAGCGCGGGCGGCATCAGCGACGTGTTCGGCCGCGCGCTCGGCGAGGAGCTGCACAAGGCTGGGGCCAGGCGGTCATCATCGACAACCGGCCGGGCGGCATGAACAACACCGGCACGCGCGCCTGCTCCGAGGCGACAGCCGGACGGCTACACGCTCTGCATCGTCAATGCCGATCCGCTCGCCTACAACCAGTTCCTGCTCAAGACCATGCCGTTCAAGCCGGAGACGGCGGTCACGCCGGTCACCAACCTCTACTACCTGATCCAGATGCTGGTGGTGAACGCCGACCTCAAGGTGAAGAACGACGGACGAGCTGATCGCGCTGTCGAAGGCGAAGCCCGGCACGCTCAGCTATCTCACTGCGACGCCGCCGCTGATGCTCTACATGGAGACGATGAAGAAGGAGCGGGGCGCCGACTGGGTGCGCGTGCCGTTCCGCGGCGGCGGCGAGGCGGTCAACGCCATGATGAGCGGCACCACGCCGATTGCGTTGCTCGGCGAGGCCAATGTGATCGGCCACATCCAGGCCGGCAAGATGACGCCGCTCGCGATGGTCAACAACATCAAGTCGCCGAACTTCCCGAACGTGCCGACGCTGGCGGAGACCGGCTACAAGGGCGCGGTGTCGGAAAGCTGGTACGGGCTTGTTCGTGCCGCCGGGCACACCGAAGCCGATCATCGACAAGGTGATGCGCGACGTCGCCAAGGTCGTGTCGAACCCTGAATTCATCCGGCGGCACCTGACGCAGCGCAGCCTGGTGCCGGCGCTCAGCAAGTCGCCGGAAGAGTTCGCCGAGCTGATCAAGCGCGACCGCGCGGTGGCCGAGCGGGTGGTGAAGGCGGCGGGGCTGGAGCCGCAGTAGGCATTGCTGCCGCAACACAGAGGCTGTCGTCCCCGCGAAGGCGGGGACCCAGTACCCTCAACGTCAGTTGTGATTACTGGATCATCCGCTTCGCGGATGATGACGCCGTTGCTGGCAGCGTTCAGCTACGCCACCTCTTCCAAAATCTCCGCCAGCCGCTCCGGCATGTCGACCATCACGTCGTGGCCGCACGGCGCTTCGTAGGTGCGCCACGCCGGATTGTTCTTGACCCGCGCGAGCGCCTTGTCGAAGCCGGGGTTGGCGTAGTTCGCCGCGCGGATGTAGGCCTTCTTGGCGATGCGGTCGCGCGCGCCGGTGAGCTTCATCTTTTCCAGGAAGCAGCCGATCGGCTGCAAGCCGGTCAGGCTGTCGACCCAGGCGCGGTCCTTCTCGTTGACGCCGAACGCTTCGGCCTTGCGCGGCGGCACGCCGAGCGCGCCCTGCTGCTCCGCGGCGCGCGTGGCGTCGATCACCGCCTGGCCGGTGATGTCGACCATGGCTTCGCCGTTCTCCGGCAGGAAGGCGTCGAGGAACACGATCGAGCGAGATCGCGGACGCCATCTGCTCGGCCACGCCCGAGACGACAAAGCCGCCGTAGGAGTGGCCGCACAGCACCACGTCGCTCGTCAGCCGCTCCCACTTGAACACGTTGACCACGTCGGTGACGTGGGTGGAGACGTTGATGCCCTTGGCCAGCAGGTGCGAGCGCTCGCCGAGCCCGGTCAGCGTCGGCGTGAACACCTTGTGGCCCTTGGCGGCGAGCAGGTCGGCAACGCGCCGCCAGCACCAGCCGCCGTGCCAGGCGCCATGAACGAGGACGAAGGTGTGGGGCATGCGCTCTCCGGCATGCTGCAGCTGAGTTCGCTGTCTGTCGAATCAGTGTGGATAGAGCAGCAGGTCGGTGACCTGTGGATAACTCAGAAAATCGAGCGGTTCGATCAAGAGCCGCTTATTTCGCGCAGGAATTGGTGGCCATCGAAAGCCGTCACTGATTTGCCGAGCCTATCGAATGGTGTAGCGATTCGGGGCCAAGCCCGAAGAGCCTCCCGACCCTGGCGTCACCGACCATGCGCTTCACGCCGCAGTTTCTCGATGAATTGAAGGCCCGGCTTCCGGTTTCGGAGGTCGTCGGCAGGCGCGTCGCGTTGAAGAAGGCGGGGCGCGAGTGGAAGGGCCTGTCGCCGTTCAACAAGGAGAAGACCGCCTCGTTCTTCGTCAACGACCAGAAGGCGGCGTGGTTCGACTTCTCGTCGCAGCAAGAACGGCAACATCTTCGATTTCGTGATGGAGACCGAGGGCGTCTCGTTCCCCGAGGCCGTCGAGCGGCTCGCCGCCATGGCCGGCGTGGCGCTGCCGAAATTCTCCAAGGAAGAGGTGGAGCGCGAGGAGAAGCGCAAGATCGCTGCACGACGTCATGGAGCTTGCGGCGAAGTTCTTCGAGGCGACGCTCGCCTCGCGCCTGGGCGCCAAGGCGCGCGGCTATCTCGCCGACCGGCGGCTCGACGGCGCGACGCAGCTCAAGTTCCGCATGGGCTACGCGCCGAACGAGCGCTACGCGCTGAAGGAGCATCTCGGCAAGCAGGGCGTGTCGGTCGACGACATGATCGAGACCGGGCTCTTGATCAACGGCGAAGACATCCCGGTGCCGTACGACCGCTTCCGCGACCGCGTGATGTTCCCGATCACCGATTTCCGCGGCCGCATCATCGCGTTCGGCGGCCGCGCGCTCGATAAGGACGCGCCGGCGAAGTACCTCAACTCGCCGGAGACGACGCTCTTTCACAAGGGCCACAACCTCTACAACGGCGCCGCGGCACGCCAGGCGACGCACGACGGCGCGCAACTGATCGTGGTCGAAGGCTATGTCGACGTCATCGCGATGGTGACGGCGGGCTATCCCGCGACCGTCGCGCCGCTCGGCACCGCGCTCACCGAGGAGCAGCTCGGCCTGCTCTGGAAGATGGACAAGGAGCCGATCCTCTGCTTCGACGGCGACAAGGCCGGCCAGCGCGCCGCCTATCGCGCGCGTCGACATGGCGCTGCCGCGGCTCGTGCCCGGCAAGAGCGTGCGCTTCGCGCTGCTGCCGGAGGGCCAGGATCCTGACGATCTTTACAGGTCGGGCGGGCCGCGAGGCGATTGCCGAGGTGCTCGGCAGCGCGCGCGGGCTCGCCGACATGCTGTGGACGCGCGAGACCGAAGCGAGCGCGTTCGACACGCCGGAGCGCCGCGCGGCGCTCGAAGCGCGCATCAAGGAGATCATCAAGGGCATCGGCGACGAGACGGTGCGCCGCTACTACAGCGAAGACTTCGTCGCGCGGCTGCGGCAGCTCATGGCGCCGAAGTTCGATGCGCAGAGCCGCGGCGGCACGCACTACGGCGGCCTCTCCGGCGGCGCGCCGCCAGAGCGGCGGGCGCGGCTGGCAGAATTCCACGACGCGCAACCGCGGTCCGGGCCGGGAGCCTTCGCCGCCGCCCAGCGCCAGGCTGTCATCGAGCCCGATCGTGCGCGGCCACCGCAGCGCGGTTCCGGCGCGCGAGGCGCTGCTCCTTATCACCGTGGTCAACCATCCGTGGCTGCTGGAAAACCACGCCGAGGAGTTCGCCGACCTGGAACTGCTCAACTCCGACGCCGATCTGCTGCGCCGCGCCATCCTGGAGGCCGGCATCGACCATCAGGCCGACGAGACGGTGGCCTCCGACAAGTTGCGGGCGGCGCTCGATGCGCGCGGGCTTGGTCCGCTGCTGGCCCGCGTCGAGGCCGCGATCACCCACACGTCGGACTGGCCGGTCACGGCCGGGACGGCAACCGGCGACGTGGTCCAATGGTGGACCCATGTCGTTACCTTGCACCGCAAGAAGCGCACGCTAAATAAGGAGTTGAAAGACGCCGAACACGCACTCGGCGAGGAACCAACCGACGCCAATCTGGCTTGGCTTCGTGACGTCCAGGCAAGACTTGCGGCGCTCGACGGCTTCGAGGCCCAAATCGAGGGTTTCGGGGCGTTGTCGGGCCGCGCGGTCGGCAGCATTTGAACCGGCCATTATGCGGGTTTGGGTCTTGTCTGCGGGGTCAGGGACGGAATAGGACATCGGTTCCCGCTGTCAGTCAGGGTTAAGTGGGGCTTAAGGGAGCCTCGCCAAAACTCCGGTTCCGATTCGGGCTGTTTTTGCCCGGATCGGAGCCGCTTCGCCGCACACCGATTCTGATCCCTATAGGTAGGAGGCCCTTCCACATGAGCAGGGGGCAAACAGCAACCAAGTCGCGAGCCGCGGCCCCGTCCAAGGGGTCCGCGAAGAGCGCGGCGTCGGCCAAACGGCCGGCCGGAAAGGGTCAGGAGAAGGGAATGAAGGTGGCGACCAAGGCCAACATCAAGAGCTGTGGCCAAGGAGGACGAAAAGAAGAAGGTCGTCGCCCCGGCGGCCGAGAAGGAGGCGCCGGAGACCACCCCGGATAGCCCGCTGCCGCTGCTCGACCTGTCCGATGCCGCGGTCAAGAAGATGATCAAGCAGGCCAAGAAGCGCGGCTACGTCACCCACGACCAGCTCAACGCCGTGCTGCCCTCCGAAGAGGTGTCCTCCGACCAGATCGAGGACGTCTACGCGATGCTCAACGAAATGGGCATCAACGTCGTCGATTCCGACGAGGCCGAGCAGGAAGAGGAGAACAAGCCGGCCGAAGAGGCCGACGACGACGACGACAGCGACGGCGAGCTGGTTCCGGTTTCCAACAAGGTTCCGGCCAAGGCCGAGAAGTCCGAGCCGTCCGAGCGCACCGACGATCCGGTTCGGATGTATCTTGCGCGAGATGGGCTCGGTCGAGCTGCTCTCCCGCGAGGGCGAAAT
The DNA here is from genome assembly GCA_963711955.1 of uncultured Alphaproteobacteria bacterium. Taxonomy (GTDB): domain Bacteria; phylum Pseudomonadota; class Alphaproteobacteria; order Rhizobiales; family Xanthobacteraceae; genus Z2-YC6860. The sequence continues at coordinate 455,277 of CAVQGC010000014.1, forward strand.
CGCGATCGCCAAGCGCATCGAGGCCGGCCGCGAGGCGATGATCGCGGGGCTCTGCGAGAGCCCGCTGACCTTCCAGGCCATCATCATCTGGCGCGACGAGCTCAACGACGGAAAAGTCTTCCTTCGCGACATCATCGATCTCGAAGCGACCTACGCCGGCCCCGACGCCAAGAACAACATGGCGGCGGCAGCGCCCGGCGCCGAGAACGGCAACGGCGCCGCGCCGCCAACGGCGGCGGCTTCACCGTGGTGCAGGCGCCGCCCGTCGCGCCGCCCGCGGCTCCAGCCGGCGCTCAGCCCAAGGCCGACGGCGAGGGCGAAGCCGCCGAGGGGCAGCCCGCCGAAGGCGATTTCGACGACGACGACATGGAGAACTCGCTGTCGCTCGCCGCGATCGAGGCCGAGCTGAAGCCGAAGGTGCTGGAGACGTTCGACACCGTCGCCTCCGAATACAAGCGGCTGCGCCGCCTGCAGGACCAGGACATCGCGTTCCGGCTGAAGAGCGAGTCGCTCTCGCCCGCGCAGGAGCGCAAGTACAAGAAGCTCAAGGAAGAGATCATCACCGCGGTGAAGTCGCTGCGGCTGAACCAGCAGCGCATCGACGCGCTGGTCGAGCAGCTCTACGACATCAACAAGCGTCTGGTCGGCTACGAGGGCCGGCTGTTCCGCCTCGCCGAGAGCTATGGCGTGGCGCGCGACGACTTCATCAAGAACTACCAGGGCTCGGAGCTCGATCCGCGCTGGCTCAACCGCGTGTCGAAGCTGAGCGCGAAGGGCTGGAAGAACCTGGTCGCGAAGGACAAGGACAAGGTCAAGGCGATCCGCCACGAGATCCAGACGCTGGCCGGCGAGACCGGGCTCGAGATCCTCGAGTTCCGCAAGATCGTCCACATGGTGCAGAAGGGCGAGCGCGAGGCGCGCCAGGCCAAGAAGGAAATGGTGGAGGCGAACCTGCGCCTCGTCATCTCGATCGCCAAGAAATACACCAACCGCGGCCTGCAGTTCCTCGACCTGATCCAGGAAGGCAACATCGGCCTGATGAAGGCGGTCGACAAGTTCGAGTACCGCCGCGGCTACAAGTTCTCGACCTACGCGACGTGGTGGATCCGCCAGGCGATCACGCGAAGCATCGCCGACCAGGCGCGCACCATCCGCATCCCGGTGCACATGATCGAGACGATCAACAAGATCGTGCGCACCTCGCGGCAGATGCTCAACGAGATCGGCCGCGAGCCGACGCCGGAGGAGCTCGCCGAGAAGCTCGGCATGCCGCTGGAGAAGGTCCGCAAGGTCCTCAAGATCGCCAAGGAGCCGCTCTCGCTCGAAACGCCGATCGGCGACGAGGAGGATTCGCACCTCGGCGATTTCATCGAGGACAAGAACGCCATCCTGCCGATCGACGCCGCGATCCAGTCCAACCTGCGCGAGACGACCACGCGCGTCTTGGCCTCGCTGACGCCGCGCGAAGAGCGCGTGCTGCGCATGCGCTTCGGCATCGGCATGAACACCGACCACACGCTCGAAGAGGTCGGCCAGCAGTTCTCGGTGACCCGCGAGCGCATCCGCCAGATCGAGGCCAAGGCGCTGCGCAAGCTCAAGCACCCGAGCCGCTCGCGCAAACTGCGCAGCTTCCTCGACAACTAAGCCGTTAGCCCCCGGACAGCGCGAAGCGCTGATCCGGGGAAGCACCCGAGCCGATCACGCAAGGTGCGGAGCTTCCCGGATAACTGACCGGCCGCGCGGCAGCCCTATGGGATCAAAAAAAGGCGGGCGAAAGCCCGCCCTTTTCGTTGAATCCGCGGGAAACGCGATGGTTTGAAACCTTCGGCGGCCTTCCGCATTCTAATAGGCTGTGGCTCTGGGCGGAGCCGGGGGATCAAGGAGTTTATGGCGTCCACACAGCTGAGCGAAGGGGCCCTGGTCGTCGCGCCCGAGCCGGACGATCCGACGCTGGATCGCGCGCGGGCCCATGTCCGCATCCTCTCGCAGGCCTCGATCGCGCTCGCGACCGCAGACGATCCACATGACGTGCTCGGTCCGTTGCTCCAGGATGCCGGCGCTGCGCTCGGCTTGGATTTGGCCTATAGCGTCGACCTGTTGCCGGATCGCAACGGCGCCAAGATCGTCTTCGGCTTCGGGTTCAGCGAACAAATCAAGGCGGAACCGCGGTCGGTGTCACCGACCGAGTCGTTGTTTGGCATCGTCGCGCAGACCGGCAAGAAACTCATCCTCGCGAACATCCAGTCCTCGACCGACCCGCGCACCGCGCTGGCCCGCCGCGCCGGAATGCGGGCCTATGCCGGCTTTCCGATTGCCGTGCATGGCGAGATCGTCAACGTCACTGGGTTCGGATCGACGCTGCTCGCGTCATTCGACGATGAAACGATCGCCTTGTTCGAAGCCATCGTCCGCTTCATCGAGATCGTCCGCGAACGGCGTGCGCGCGAGCAGGACGTGCGCGAGGGCGAGCTGCGCTACCGCACCCTGTTCGACTCCATCGACGAGGGGTTCTGTATCATCGAGTTTGTCGACGGGCCGCACGGTCCGCTCAGCGACTACATCCATGTGGAGGCGAACCCGGCCTATACCACCAACGCTGGCATTCCGAACGTGGTCGGCCAGAAGGTGCGCGACATGGTGCCCGACGAGGCCGACGGCTGGGTGGCACTCTACGGCGAGGTGCTGCGCACCGGCGAACCGATTCGCTTCGAGCGCGAGTTGGTCGCCACCGGCCGCCACCTCGAACTGTCGGCCTTCCGGGTCGAGCCCGCGTCCAAGAAGCAGGTCGCCGTCCTGTTCAAGGACGTCACGGTGCGAAAGCGCGCCGAGCTCGAGTTGATGCGGCTGAACGAAACGCTGGAGGCGCGCGTCACCGAGGCGGTCGCCGAACGTCTGCAGGAGCAGGAGCGGTTACGCGAGGCCGAGGCGGCGCTCCGCCAGTCGCAGAAGATGGAGGCGGTCGGGCAGTTGACCGGTGGGCTCGCCCACGATTTCAACAATCTCTTGTCCGGCATCGCGGGCTCGTTCGAGATGATCGGCGTGCGGCTGTCGCAAGGCCGCAGCGCCGACGTCGACAAATACCTGTCGGCCGGCCAGCGCGCGACGCGCCGCGCCGCCGCGCTGACGCACCGCCTGCTGGCATTCTCCCGCCGCCAGACGCTGCAGCCCAAGTCGATCAACATCAACCGGTTGCTGGTTGACTTCGTCGAGCTGGTGCGCCGCTCGGTCGGGCCGGCCATCGAGGTCGAGACGATCGCAGCCGGCGGGCTGTGGCTCACCATGGTCGATCCCAACCAGCTCGATAACGCGCTGCTCAACCTGTGCATCAACGCGCGCGACGCGATGCCGAACGGCGGCAGGATCAGCATCGCAACCGGCAACCGGTCGCTCGACGAGCGCGCCGCCAAGGCGCTCGGGCTCGATCCGGGCCAATACGTCACCGTCACCGTCAGCGACACCGGGGCCGGCATCGACAAGTCGATCATCGACCGCGTGTTCGACCCGTTCTTCACCACCAAACCGATGGGCGAGGGCACCGGGCTCGGGCTGTCGATGGTGTACGGCTTCGCCCGGCAGAGTCACGGACACGTCCAGATCGATTCGGAGGTGAGGCGGGGCACCCGGGTTTGCCTTTACCTGCCGCGCTACGCCGGCGCCGAAGCCACCGACGATGTCGAGCGCGGTTCCACCGCGAACAAGACGCTGGCCGGCGAAACCGTGCTGATCGTTGACGACGAGCCAACCATCCGCATGCTGATCTGCGATTCGCTGAGCGACCTCGGCTACGCCTGCAAGGAAGCGGTGGATGGCCCGTCCGGGCTGCGGGTCCTGGAGTCGGCGGACCGCATCGATCTCCTGATCACCGACATCGGTCTGCCCGGCGGATTGAACGGCCGCCAGCTGGCCGACGCCGCGCGCACCGCGCGTTCCGACCTGAAGGTCCTGTTCATCACCGGATATGTGGAAAACGCCGCGTTTCCGCATGGCCACGTTGAGCGCGGCATGGAAGTCATGGTGAAGCCGTTTGCGGTGGAGGAGCTGGCGGCGCGGGTTGAGCGCATGCTGAAGGAATGACGCTTCGCATTCCGAGCCCGACCAGTCCCGTGCTGCGCATGCGCTTCGGGATCGGCATGAACACCGACCACACGCTGCAAGCGGTAGGCCAGCAGTTCTCGGTGACGCGCGAGCGCATCCGCCAGATCGAGGCCAAGGCGCTGCGCAAGCATCCGTCGAGGTCGCGCAAGCTGCGCAGCTTCTTGGGTAATTGAACTTCACGCACTGACCGGGGCGTCTTTCCCGCTTCCGCCAGCGCCGACACAGGGTATGATGGCGGGCGGGGGTCACAGGACAGGTCATGATCAAACGCGCGCTGATTGCCCTCTTCGTCTCATTGCTCTTTTCCACGTCTCTTTACGCCGCCCAGTGCGGCGGCAGCTTCGAGACCTTCCTCGCCGCCGCCTCGCGCGACGCGCAGGCGCAAGGCGTCTCGCGCGACGTCATCGCGTCGGCCTTCGCCGGCCTCACGGTCGACCAGAACGTGCTGGCCTTCGACCGCCGCCAGCGCGGCACCTTCCGCAAGACCTTCGAGGAATACGTCGCGACGAGAGTCGGCGCCTCCCGCATCAAGCGCGGGCGTGACGCGCTGGCGCGTCACGCGGCGATCCTCGGGCGGGTCGAGAAGCAGTACGGCGTGCCGAAGGAGCTGATCGTCGCGATCTGGGGCCTGGAGACCGATTTCGGCACCGGCGACATGGGCAAGCTGCCGGTGGTGCGCACCATCGCCACCATGGCGCACGACTGCCGCCGCACCGAGCTGTTCCAGGGCGAGCTGATGGCCGCGCTCAAGATCCTGCAGCGCGGCGATCTCACGCGCGAGACCATGATCGGCGCCTACGCCGGCGAGCTGGGGCAGACCCAGTTCCTGCCCTCGTCCTATCTCAAGTACGGCGTCGACTACGACCGCAACGGCAGCATCGATCTGCGCCGCAGCGTGCCGGACGTGCTCGCCTCCACCGCCAACCTGCTCAAGGTGAACGGCTGGCAGGCCGGCGCGGCGTTCGGCGAGGGCACGCAGAACTTCCAGGTGATGCGCGAGTGGAACCGCAGCGAGGTGTATCGCAAGACGATGCACTATTTCGCGCAGCAGCTCGGCGCCCGATAAGCCGCCGAAAGCGGCGCGTTTCGCGGTCCACGGAACTGCCGGCTCATGGGAACGTTTCTATGGCGAAGGAGAGCTTCGCCATGGCCTCGCCGTTCATGATTTATTTTGCCGGCATTGGAACCGTGGTCGCCGCGCTTGGCGTCGGCTTCGGCGGCGGCCTGTTTCTCACCAGCACCGATCCGGTGAAGGAGGGCCCGCGCCCCAAGGACAGGCCGGAGATCGTGGCGAAGCAGGACAAGCCGGAACTGCCGATCGCGACCACGCCGGTGACGGTGCGCACGCCGGAGGAGAACAAGGCCGCGGCCGCCGCCAAAATCAACGAGCCGAAGCCCGCCGGGCCGGAGCCGGCCAAGCCGGAATCGGCCGCTGCGGCCGATGAGCGCGCCGCGCCCGCCACCGGCTGGGTCGCCGCGCCGCCGGCGGAAACCACCGGCTCGGCGACGACGAGCGCTCCGGCGCTGCCGGTGACCGCGCCGCTGACGCCGCCCGCCGCGCAACGGCCGGCCGTTCAACCCGCCATCGCCGCGCCGCCTACCGCGCCGTCCACGACCGTGATGATCCGTCGCGGTCAGGACGCCGAGGAGCGCGTCACGGTCAGCCGCGAGCCGGTGGAACGCAGGCCCGCCGGCATCAAGTCCACGGAACCCAGATCCGCCGCTCCGAAGGCCGATCGCAAGCCGCGCGAGGCGGAGCGACGCAAGCCCGGCAAGCCGCGCGGCGCGAGCGAGGACGATGAGGCGGACGCGGCGGTGGAGCGGGTGGTGGCCGCCGACCCGCCGGAGACCGCGCCGCCTGCGTCGCCGCCGATGCGCGACGCCGGATCGTTGCGCGGGTTCTAGCGCGCGGCGCAGCGCGAACCGCAACGCCAAGCCCGCAACGCCAAGCCGAGGACTCTTTGCCCATCGGCGCAACCGCGCGCCGCCAGCCGCGCGCCGCGCTTGCATTTTTCCGCAACTGCCCTATCTGCATTCGCCGCGGCGGCAATGCCGCGCACCGATTCGCGCAACCGGAAACAGGATGGCTCCGAAAGGCCGATGAACGCGCCGCTCGCTGCAAAGCAGACGCCCCGCCTTCTGATGTGCCGCCCGCGCCACTTCGCGGTGAACTACTCGATCAATCCGTGGATGGATCCGGCCGACTGGGCGCGTGACGGCGCGGCGCATGGCCGCGCGCGCCGCCCGGCAATGGACCGCGCTGCACCGCGCGCTGCGCGGCGCCGGCGCGAAGATCGATCTGGTCGATCCGCAGCCGGACCTGCCCGATCTCGTCTTCACCGCCAACGCCGCCGTCGTGCTCGACGGCAAGGCGCTGCTGGCGCGCTTCCGCCATGGCGAGCGGCGCGGCGAGGAGCCGGTGTTCGCGGCCGCGTTCCGCGCGCTGCGCTCGCGCGGCCTGATCTCGTCGGTCGAGGAGATGCCCGAGGGCGTGCCGCTCGAGGGCGCCGGCGACTGCATCTGGGACGCCAAGCGCGCGCTGTTCTGGATGGGCTGCGGGCCGCGCTCGGACGCCGCCGCGCGCGCGGTGGTCGAGGACACCTTTGGCGTGCCCGCGGTCGCGCTGCCGCTCGCCGACCCGCGCTTCTACCATCTCGACACCGCGTTCTGCGCGCTGCCGTGCGGCGCCGTGATGTATTATCCGGGCGCCTTCACCGCCGAGGGCCTCGCCGCGATCCACCGGCGGGTCGCGCCCGCGGAGCGCATCGCGCTCGGCCGCGCCGACGCCGAGCGCTTCGCCGCCAACGCGGTGCACCTGAGCGGCGCCATCGTGATGTCGAGCGCGAGCCCCGCGCTGCGCCGGCAGCTCGAGGCGCGCGGCTACCGCGTGATCGCGCGGCCGCTCGATGCGTTCCTCAAGAGCGGCGGCTCGGCCTGCTGCCTGACGCTGCGGCTCGACCACCGCTCGCAGCGCGCGGCCGCCGAGCTGTCGGGCGCTGCCGCCGCGCCGGCGCAGCGGCGCGCGGCTGCTGCGTCGTCCTGACGGCAAAGGTCACCCGCCCGCGGCGCGGACGGGTGACGCATTTCGGGCATTCGCCGGCGGATTACCAGTAACGGCGGCGGTAAGCGCGGCGGTAAACGCGGCGCGCGCGGCGATAATAGCGGCGGCGCGGGCGGACATAATAGCGGCGATACCAGCGGCGCCGCGGTCCGGTGCGGATGATCACCTGCGCCTTCTCGATCTCCGTTCCGTCGGGCGCACGGCCGCCGGGAACCGGGGGTGTCTTGTCGTCGGCCAGGTCCAGCGACCGGGCGATCGGCGCCGCCTGCGCCACGCCGGCCAGCGCGGCCGCGCCTACGACGCCGAGGAGGCCGGCCAAAAACGCGCGTCTTTCCATGGGGAACTCCTGCTCTTTACAGTGGACCGGCGCTCAGCCGAGCGGCCGGGTGGCCCGGGCCAACTGTCTTGGGGGCCCAGTCGTTCCAGGCCAGTGTGTGACATTGTGACAGGAAATCCCGGCACCGTCACCGCCGAAGGCCTCGCCGCGACCAACAATGGGTCGCGCCCGATGAGCGCATCGCGCTCGAGCGCCCCGCGCCGGGCCCTTTGCCGCCAACGCGGTGCACCTCGACGGCGCCGTCGTGATGTCATGCGCTGCTCGCGCCGCGATGTCGCCGCGCCGCCTTCGGCGCCGGAGAAGGACGCCAAGATGATGGAGATGTACCGCAAGGCGCTGCAGGCGCGCGCGCGGGAGCTGGGCATCGCGTGAGCAAATCCGTGCTACGCTCGCCCCATGCGAACCATCGCCGCCCTCGCGCTGCTCGCCGCAACGCTCGCCGCCCACCCGCGCTGGCGCAGCAGCGCACGGCTCGGCGCCCTGCCGCCAGGGCGCGCTCGCGCTGATCGTCCATGCTCGACGGCAAGGACGACAAGTCGGCGGACTACCGGCACGCCTTCGAGGCGGTGACGCAGACCTGCGGCCCGGTGGCGAAGGCGCGCGAGGTGACGGCGGCGCCGCGCGCGAGCTGCGGCAAGCTCGCGCTCGCCGTGCTCGACGCCATCGAGGAGGGCAAGATCAACACGCCGGTGTTCGTGCGCGCCCGCGACGTAGTTCGCCGCGAGCTGCGCGCCGGGCTGAGTTCCGTCGCGGTTGCGTACTTGCGCTTTGCCACGCACTCCCCATGTGCGCGGCATGAACACAACCCGCGCCGACTATGTCTTTTTGAATACGCCCGCCACCCGCGCCGAGCGCATCGCGCGGCTCGACGCGCTGGCGTCGCTGCTCGACACCGCGATCCTGATCCCCGGCACCAACGTGCGGTTCGGGCTCGACGCGCTGATCGGCCTCGTCCCCGGCGTCGGCGACGTGGTGACGACGCTGCTCTCGCTCTACATCGTCAGGGAGGCGCGCGCGCTCGGCGCCCCCCGCCACCTCATCCTGCGCATGCTGGGCAACGTCGCGCTCGACGGCGTGGTCGGCGCGGTGCCGCTCGCCGGCGACGTGTTCGACGTGATGTGGCGCGCCAACCGGCGCAACATGAAGATGCTGCGCGGCTGGCTCGATCGCAAGAGCGAGCGCGCGCGGCGTGAGCCGCGGTAGAGCCTACAGCGCCGCGACCGCGCTGATCTCGATCAGCAGCTCTTCCTTCACCAGCCGGTCGATCATCAGCAGCGTGTTGGGCGGGTAGGCGCCGCCCGGGAACAGCTTGGGGAAGTTCGCCGCCCGCCACGCCATGAACTTCGGGATGTCCTGCGAGTGCACCATGTAGGTGGTGAACTCGACGACGTTCGCGAAGCTCGCGCCCTGCGACTTCAGCGCGGCGCCGAGCGCCGCGAAGGTGAGGTCGCACTGCTCGTCGAACGTGGCGCCGGCCTTGCCGTCCTTGCCGGCGCCGACCTGCCCGGCGATGAACAGGAACTCCGACGCCTTCACCCGCGCGATGTGCGAGTAGGGGCCGAGCGGCTTGCCCAGCGTGTCCGGATTGAGAAGCTTGATGTCGGCCATGGGATGCTCCTTGGGGAAGGGATCTCTCCGCTCATTCCCGCGCAAGCGGGAATCCAGGGCCACGTTCACTGCCGGCGATTGGGCTCTGGGTCCCCCTTTCGCGGGGACGAGCGGAACATTGCTACCTATTCTTGAACGCCGGCATCACGTCCTTGGCGAACCAGCGCAGCTGCTCCTTGAACTCCGCGGGCGTGAGGCCCTCGGCCCAGTGGATCATGAAGTTTTCGAGCCCCGGATATTTCGCCTCGATCGACTTGATGCCGTCGATCACGTCCTTCGCCGTGCCGCAGAACCAGGCCTTCTGCTTCACGCCCTCGGCGAGCTTCGGCACGCTGGCCGGCGCGCCGGGCGTGCCCCAGACGCGGCCCTGCTCGTCGGCATACCGGACGAACCCGAACGGCGCGAACCACTTGAAGCGCTCGTCGTGCGCGGGCTCGAGCTTCCTGATCGCCTCGGCCTCGCTCGCGCGCGAGATACACGCCGGCGCCCCAGATCACGTCCTCGCCGAGCTTTTTGTTGCGGCCGTATTTCTGGCGGACGCGGCGTGGTACGCGCGCAGCACGTCGTCGAGGATCTTCTCGCCGTTGAGCGTCACCATCGCCTTGAGGCCGTACTTCGCCATCAGCTCGATGGTCTTGCCGCTGGCGATCGGCATGTAGATGTCGACCGGCAGGTGCTTCGGCCGCGGCACCAGGGTGATGTCCTTGACCGTGTAGCCGCGGTACGGCACCGGCGGCGGCGCCTCGTAGAAGCGGCCCTTGTGGTGGAATTTCTGCTCGTTGAAGCACTTCAGCAGGAGCTGAAGCTCCTTCCTCGAACAGCTCGCGGTTCTTGTCGGCGTCGAGCAGCGGCGCGCCGAAGCTCTCGACCTCGCGGGTGTGGTAGCCGCGCCCGACCCCCATCACGATGCGGCCGTCGGTGACGATGTCCGCCATGGCGTAGTCCTCCGCCAGCCGGATCGGGTGCCACATCGGCAGCACGTTAAAGCCGCAGCCGAACTTCAGCCGCTTGGTCTGCGTCGCAAGCCACAGCCCGAGCTGGATCAGGTTCGGGAAGACCTCGTAGCCCTCGCGCTGGAAGTGGTGCTCGGCGGTCCAGAGCACGTCGTAGCCGTTCTCGTCCATCACCTGCGCGACGTCGCGCGCGGTGAAGAAGGCCTCGCGCAGCCGCTCGTCGGAATAGCAGCCGGTCGTTGGCCGGCGTGCCGTCGAGCCCGATCGTTGTCGAGCTCGATCTGGCCGACGTAGAGGACGTGGAAGCTCTTGATCACCTAGAGGCCTTCGACGATGCGCAGGTCGCGCTCCGCCGCGCCGTCGAACACGCGCAGCGCCTCCTGGTAGGCCGGCCCGTCGTGCGTCTTGGTGGCCTGCTCGACGCTGTCGAACTCGATGATGACGACGCGCTGGGCGAGCCCCGCCTCATAGGCCTTGGCGGCGTTGCCGCGGGCGAGGAATTTTCCGCCGGCGCTCTGGATGGCAGGGCCGGCGAGCTTGGCGTAGGCGGCGAGCTTGTCGGGGTCCTTCACCGAGCGATAGGTGGCGACCCAGTAGGCCTTGGGCATGAGATCCTCCGTTGCTCGCGACGTGTGGCGACGTGAGCTTAGCAAACGGGAATCGGGCTGCACGACCGGCGCTTTGGCGCTGCCCCATGCGCGGGGACGAGCGAACAGTACAGCGCGGTTACTCCAGACCCTCGACGATCCGGATGTCGCGCACCGCGCCGTCGCCCAGCGCCTCCAGCGCCTTTTTGTAGGCCGGGCTGTTGTAGGCGGCGTTGGCCTGCTCGACGCTCGGGAATTCGGAGATGACGATGCGGTCCTTCAGCCCGGCTTCATAGGCGAAGGCGGCGCTGCCGCGCGCGAGATAGCGCCCGCCGAACGGCTGCACCGCCGGCGGCGCGAGCTGCGCATAGGCCTGCAGCTTGTTCGGATCGGAGATCGAGCGGTAGGTGGTGACCCAGTAGCCCTTGGGCATGAAAAAACTCCGGCTGGACTGAACGCAGCCGGAGTTTATCGTGGTCCGCGGGCGGGTGCGAGAGCCTACGCTTCGGCGCCGTATTCCTTGCGGCGGCGCCTGCGTGCGCTCTTTCGGCTTCTCGCCGGCGCGCCACAAGCTCCTTGATGGCGAGCGGCCGCATGCCGGACTTCTCGCCGATCTCGCGATCCTGCTCCGCGATGAAGTTGCGCGCGGGGCCGTCGCCCTCGAGCCCGCCGAGGATGTCGGCCGGGACCCGGCGATTGGAGCGCTGGCTCCCGTCCTCGTACATGACGTCGAAAAACACGAATTCTGCGCGGCTTCCAGGTCTCCGAGCCATTGTTTTTGTTCCTTTTTTCGCTGCGCCGCCCGCCCGCGCAGGGTGTGCCCCAGAACGCTCTGATTTGCAATCGTTTGCGGCGCTATTCGGGCCGGATGCCGAATGTCTGCTCGAACCGCTTCGCATAGGTCGGCCAGACCTGCGGATTGACGATGCGCGGCGGCCGTTTGCCGTCGAGCGCCATGATGACCTGCTCGGCGGCGATGCGGCCCATGTTGGCCGCGCCTCCTTGGTCACGCCCGCCATGTGGGGGCTCGCGATCACGTTGTCGAACTTGAGCAGCGGATGGTCCATGTCCGGCGGCTCCTTCTCCCAGACGTCGAGGCCGGCGCCGGCGATGCGCTTCTCGCGCAGCGCCTCCTCCAGCGCCTTCTCGTCGTGGATCGAGCCGCGCGCGGTGGTGATGAAATAGGCGTGCGGCTGCATCAGCGCGAACTGCTTGGCGCCGATCATGTTGCGGGAGGTGTCGTCGAGCGGGCAGTTGATCGAGACGAAGTCGGAGCGCTTGAGCAGTTCGTCGAGCTCGACCTTCGTTGCGCCGCGCGCGGCGATCTCCTTCGCGTCGAGGAAGGGGTCGCAAGCGAGCACCGTCATGCCGAACAGGGTGCGGCACAGTTCGGCGACGCGGCGGCCGACATTGCCGAGCCCGACGATGCCGATGGTGCGGCCCTGCACCTCGTGGCCGGTGAAGAGGTTGCGGTCCTTCATGGTGCCGGCGCGCAGCGCGTGGTTGGTCTGCACGATCTGCTTCGACAGCGCGATCACCATGGCGAGCACATGCTGCGCCACCGATGCGGCGTTGCCGCCGGTCTGGTTGACGACGAGGACGCCGCGCTCGGTGCAGTCCTTGACGTTGACGGTGTCGAAGCCCGCGCCGCCGGTCGACACGATCAGCAGCTTCGGCGTGCGCTCCAGCAATTCGGCGGTGGCGTGGTATTTGCGCGGCACCTCATCGCGCGCCGAACTGACCTGGTAGGCGTGCGCGGCGGACAGGATCGGCTCGGCAGCTCGGGTCCGGCGTGTCGTTTTCCAGCTTGTCGAAGCGGATTTCCGGCCGCGTCGCGATGATCTCGGCGTAGAGGGGGTGCATCAGCGCGCGCACATGGAACAAGCGCTTCACGTTCTCGTTCATCACACGACGTCCTTGGCGAGGGTGGTTTTCAGGCCGGCGGGGCCGTTTTTGTAACATGGTTCGGGACGCATTTTCGCCCGATGCCCGCCGGAATTGGAATTTACTTGGAAGACCGATCGGGGGTATCTGGAGCGCACGATGGTTCGGCAATTTACAGTTGTTTTTGTTGCGTTGTCTGCGTCGGTCCCGGTTGCCGGGCAAAAGCCACGCGCGCTAGCGAGCACGATCACCTCGTCGCCAAGCATGCCGCCGCCCATGGCGTGCCCGAATCCTTGGTCCGGCGGGTCATCCAGATCGAGAGCAAGGGCAATCCCCGCGTCGTCAGCGCCGGCAATTACGGCCTGATGCAGATCCGGCTCGGCACCGCCCGAGCCATGGGATATGGCGGCGACGCCAGCGGCCTGCTCGATGCCGACACCAACATGACCTATGCGGTGCGGTATCTCGCCGGCGCCTATCGCGCCGCTGGCGGCAATCAGGACCAGGCGATCCGGAATTATCAGCGCGGCTACTACGACAAGGCCAAGGCGCAGGGCTTCTCGCCTTATGCAGCGGCGTCAGCGTCGCCGCCGCAGGCGGCCGCTCCGGATCCGACGATGCTGCGCCAGCCACAGGAGCTTGAGCGTCGCAACGAATCGCGGAGCAGCAGCGGCTGGAGCGGCACGCGATGCTCGATGCTCGCATCTGCGCAACAGAAGGCTGGCCGAGGCAGACCCGTATCGCGGACCGCCAGGCGGTGTTGCAGGCTCGAGCCGAGCAGCAGAAGGCCGCCGAGCAGGCGCGAGCTGCGCAGCGTCAGGCCATGCGTGCAGGAGCGCACGACCGTCAGCAGGCGCTGCAGCAGCGGCTATCGACAGCGCAACGCGGCCGAGCAGAGCGCGCCGAGCAGCGCCAGGCGATCCTGCAGCAGAGGATCGATCGCGAGCAGGCGCAACAGGCACGACGGAGAGTCCAAGCAGAAGGCGCCGCGTGCGCAGCCGCCGAGGATCGGACCGCAGGCTCAGCCCTCAGCGCAGCCGGTCGCGGCGGCGAGGCGCGTTGCGCCCGCTGCCGACTTACGCCTGGTACAATCCGATGCGCTACTTCAAGCATCCGTCGCATCAGGCGCACCCGCTGCCAGCGCGATCGCTAGGCGATCTCTTTGTAAGACCGCACCGCGTGGCGCAGCAATTCGCGCGCCGGCTCGGAGCCGTCGAGCGGGCGCAGCGTGCGGCGCTTGATCTTCCAGCCCGTGGGCGTGCGCACCAGATCCCAGCGGTTCGACGCCGACGCGATGGATGCGAAAGCCCTTGCTGACGCCGTGGTTCGGCACCTCGTGCGGCTCGGCGGTCGGATGCGGCGTGATGATCTGCAGATAGGACATCACCGTCGCGGTGTCGCCGTCGATCTCGATGCGCGGCAGGCCGCAGAAATGCGCCAGCCCGCCGGCGATCGCGGCCTGGTGGCCCGGCGTCTTCAGCATGGCGGCCGACCGCTTCGTTGCCGTCCGCGGCCTTGCCGCCGCCGAGATCGATCACGCCGTCCTCGGTGTAGGCCGCGCGGGTGAAATAGTCGGCGCCGGTGTCGGCGCTGGGCGGATGGCTGGCGATCAGGTTGTAGATTTCGAGCCGGTCCTCGATGGCGCGGAGGCGGGTTTCGATGTCGGCCATGGCATCGTCATTCCCCTATATTGAAGGGGAGAGACTGCGGCCGTCAGACCACAACCGTCAATCGCTTCGCCGCGCGCGTGACGCCGGTGTAGAGCCAGCGCTGGCGGCTCTCCTGGAACGCGAACGACTCGTCGAACAGCACGACGTCGTCCCACTGCGAGCCTTGCGCCTTGTGCACGGTGAGCACATAGCCGTAGTCGAATTCGTCGTAGCGCTTGCGCAGCGGCCATTCGAGCTGCTCAATCGCGCCGGTGAAGCATTCCGGCCGCACCGACACCTTGATCGGCTTGGCGCCGGCGTCGTCGTCCGGCGACAGCCGCATCTTGATGATGTCACGCCGCGTGGTCGGCTTTTCCTTCACGCTCCAGAGCGCGCCGTTGAGCAGTCCCTTGCGGCGGTTGTTGCGCAGGCACACCAGCTTGTCGCCGGTTGCGGGCAGCGGCGCCCGCAAAGCCGCGCCGCTCGCGCATCCGCGCGTTGTAGGCGCGCCGCGTGTTGTTGCGGCCGACCAGCACCTGGTCGGCGTCGATCACGCGCTGCGGATCGAGCTCGCTCTTTTCGACCACGCGCGTTTCGCCATAGACGCCCGGCTCGAGAGCGCGGCCGGCGCGCACGTCCATCGACAGCCGCACGATCGGATCGTCCTCGGCCTGCCGGTGCACCTCGGTGAGCATGGCGTCCGGCTCGGCGTCGGTGAAGAAGCCGCCGCCCTGGATCGGCGGCAGTTGCGCCGGATCGCCCAGCACCATCACCGGAACGCGGAACGACATCAGGTCGCGGCCGAGCTCGGGATCGACCATGGAGCATTCGTCGATCACGATCAGCTTGGCCTTGGAGGCGGGCGCGTCGTCCCACAGGTCGAAGCTCGGCGTGCCTTCGCCGCTGTCGCGCGCCTTGTAGATCAGACTGTGAATGGTCGAGGCGCGCTCGCAGCCCTTGCTGCGCATGACGTGCGCGGCCTTGCCGGTGAACGCCGCGAACAGAACCTTGCCGTCGACGCCCTCGGCGATGTGGCGGGCGAGGGTGGTCTTGCCGGTGCCGGCATAGCCGAACAGCCGGAAAATCAGCGGCGTGCCGCGTTGGCCGGGCTTGGCTTTGAGCCAGGCCGCGACGGCCTGGAGCGCGGCATCCTGGTGGGGGGTGAATGACGGTCATGCGGGCCGCGGTTGGACGCCCGGCAGACATATGTCAAGAACAAAAAGCGAACAAGGGAAATCGGTTTACGCCACGTCAGTTTCCTGGCCGGCGTCGGTCCTCAGCCGCTTGAGCATCTTCTTCATGCCAGCGAGTTCGTTCTCCAGCCGCTCGACCCGGGCCGCGAGTCGAGATCGTGCGGATGGTCGGCGGTGGCTGGCTCGCCGCGGCTTGCGCGAAGGCGACGCCCATCTCCTGGCCGTGACGCCAGATCACGTGGGCGCGGAAGGTTTGCTCCTTCTGCGGGATGTAGACGTCGATCACGTCCGGCGTGGTGACGGAATCCGAGCAGACCAGGCGGGCGCCGAACGTCGTGATGTCGCGGATCAGGCAATCGGCCGAGTTGCGGCCGTTGTTGAACTGGATGTTGCCGCGCAGAAAGCTCTTCTGCCGGACTGCCCTGCGTCGTTCCATGCCTTCGCTCCCGCCACTTCCGGCATCTCGGGATGCGCAAAAGATAGTGCACGGAGTTGAAGGAACAATTCGGAGAAACCCGGAAAATCGGCGCGATGTTGGTAACAGTCCGGAAAGCATACGGCCGGCGCTGAGGCCGGCCGTGCGAGCGATGAAAGATCGGCGGGCTTCAATATCCCGGCGGGTTCTTCCGGTAGTACTCGGCATCCTCCGCGCTCTGCTTGAACTCCGGATTGCTGGGCCATTCGAGATGGCGCGACACCATGTCGGTGCCGTGCCGCACCCGGAACAGCAACGAGCGCTGCGGCCCGTTGACATACTCATGCACCTCGCCAGGCGGATGAACGCAGAACGAGCCCGGCACCACGTCGACCGTCCCCGTCGGCGTGCGCATCTTGCCGCCGCCGGAGAAGCAGAAATAGATCTCGGTGCAGTCCGGATGGCAGTGGTGCGGGCTGATCTGGCCCGGCTCCCAGCACGCCACGGTGTAGTCGCCGGCCTGGCCGCCGCCGACGTCGAGCTCGGCGAGGACTTTCTCGACGTGTTTCTTCGGGTCCCACTGCTGTTCTTTATTGATGTCGAACACGTGCATGCCGATCCTCCCGTTTCGGCGTATCCGGCATTATGCCGTGCGGCGCAACGCCTGTCTCCAGAGTGACAGGCTCCGGCGCGGCTGATACCAACGCCGTGAAACAAGGCAGGATTGGCTGTTGGGAGGTCCGATGTTCAAGAAGCCGAATTGCCCGGTGATCGCCATCGAGGAGCATTACTGGGACGCCGAACTGTCCAAGACCTACACCGGCGTCGAATCCGGCCGGCCCGGCCCGCAGCAGGAGCGGCTGTTCGATCTCGGCGCGCTGCGCCTCAAGGAGATGGACGAGACCGGCATCGACATCCAGGTGATTTCGCACGGCGCGCCGTCGGCGCAGAAGCTCTCCGGCGACGGCGCGGTGGCGCTGGTGCAGCGTGTCAACGACCGGCTCGCCGCCGCCTGCGCCGCGAACCCGAAGCGCTTCCTCGGCTTCGCCGCGCTGCCGACCTGCGACCCGAAGGCCGCCGCCGACGAGTTGGAGCGCTGCGTCACCAAGCACGGCTTCAAGGGCGCGATGATGCACGGCCTCGCCAACGGCGTGTTTCTCGACGGCAAGCAGTTCTGGCCGATCTACGAGCGCGCCGAGAAGCTCGACGTGCCGATCTACTTCCATCCCGGACTGCCGGACGCGCGCGTGATGGAGGCCTATTACAACGACTACGCCAAGGACTTCCCGATGGTGGTGCGCGCCGCCTGGGGCTACACGGTCGAGACCGCGACCACCGCGATCCGCATGGTGCTGTCCGGCGTGTTCGAGAAGCATCCGAAGCTCAAGGTGATCATCGGCCACCTCGGCGAGACGCTGCCGTTCCTGGTCTGGCGCGTCGATCACGCGATCGCGCGGCCGGGCGCGGCGAAGCAGATCAGCTTCCGCGACATCTGGTGCAACAACTTCTGGATCACGACCAGCGGCAACTTCTCCAACCCGGCGCTGATGTGCTGCGTGCAGGAGATGGGCGTCGACCGCATTCTGTTCTCGGTCGACTGGCCGTTCGTCGCCAATCCGCCGGGCGTCGACTGGATGAAGACCGTGCCGCTGTGCGACGAGGACAAGGCGAAGATATTGAGCGGCAACGCCAAGCGACTGTTGCGTATATAAAGAAAAGTCCCGCATCGTCGTCTGCGGCGCGGGATGCTATATTCTCCGGCGTCGCGCACTCCCGGTTCGGGCCTGTAGCTCAATGGTTAGAGCCGACCGCTCATAACGGTCTGGTTGGAGGTTCGAGTCCTCCCGGGCCCACCACCGTTCTCCACCGTATGACGGGGGAGCGAGAAGGTGCCTTCGCCGGAAAAACAAGTTTCTGTATCCCGCTCCGGACGGCTCCAGGATGTTCTGGAGCGGATCGGCTAGATTCGAGGAACGCTAGATCGTTGATGGCAAGCCTGTCGTGGCGGCTGGCAATTGCGTTGCGCCTTGGTGTAGCCGCTGCTTCGGGGTTCAGGATTTTGCATTCTTGCCACCTTCGTCCTTCCGCTCGATCGCGGCGCTGAGCCGTTGGTAGAGGCCGAGGCCCACGACGATGACGATGGCCGTCAGCAGGAGCAGGTTCGGATAAAGCATCTTATCGACGTCCTGCTTGCTCACACGAACCACTGTCACCAGCCCCTCGATGAAAACGGCGATCGAGATGGTCGAGATGAATTTGGTAAGGCTGCGCCTCGCCTCGGATGCGATGCGCATTTCCCGCCCGCGGATGACTTCCTCTTCGATGAAGTATTTGGCTACGTCGAACACGGCCATGGCGATGACGACATAACCTATGGCGCTGAGGAGCGCGTCGCCAAATTCACCCTGCGAACGCGCGGCTGCTGCGTAAAGCTCGGTGATGGCGAATTCCACGAGGGCAAGCGACATCGCCATCAGCACGAAACTCGCCGTGCCGAAAGCGATACGCGAAAGCCAGTCCATTGCGTCGCTTTTCAGGTGCGGTGTTTTCATCGCAATGCACTCCCGTAAGAATAGGTTTTGGCCTCATCCCCATCCCGTCATCGATCACGCAGAGGCCTGCGACCGTCGACATCGTTGCGAACGAGCAGACTTCTACAATAGAGAATCAGAGAAAGAGAAAAAAGAGTGCCGTCCTGATCGCGATCAGCGTATTTTGACTTCGAATTGTCACGGACGGCGTAGCGAGCTAAGCCCGTGTCCTGGCGAAACCGAGGGCGCATGCAGAACGTGGCGGTTATCGGAGCCGGGAAAATAGGCGCCACCGCGGCCGGCCTGCTGGCGTCGGCCGGCTATAAGGTGACGCTGGCCGACCGCTCGCCGGCAGTTCTCGATCGCGTCGAGCGACACGAGCGCATCCGGTGCGTGCCGCTCAATGTCGAGAATAGCCCGAGCCTGCTCGGGCTGCTGAACGATCAGTCCGCCGTGATCAATGCCGCGCCATTCCACCTGACATTGCGCGTCGCAGAAGCCGCTCGCGCCGCCCGCACCCACTATCTCGACCTGACGGAAGACGTCTCCAGCACGCGGCGCGTGAAGGAACTCGCGGCCGATGCCGGCACGGCGTTCATCCCGCAGTGCGGGCTTGCTCCGGGTTTCGTCTCCGTCGCCGCCTTCGACCTGGCGAAACGTTTCGAGGTGCTCGACAGCGTCAGGCTGCGGGTCGGGGCGCTTCCTCAGTTTCCTTCGAATGCGCTCAACTACAACCTGACCTGGAGCACCGACGGCGTCATCAATGAATATTGCGAGCCTTGCGAAGCCATCGTGAATGGCGTGCGGCGGGAGGTGGCGCCGCTTGAGGGATTGGAGGAGTTTTCGCTCGACGGCGTGACCTACGAAGCCTTCAACACCTCCGGCGGTCTCGGGACCTTGTGCGACACTCTCGAAGGCAAGGTCCGGACCCTCGACTACCGCACCATTCGCTACCCGGGCCACGCCGCCATCATGCGCGCGCTGCTCAATGATCTCCGCTTGCGCGACCGCCGGGATGTGCTGAAGGACATCTTGGAAAATGCAGTCCCGACCACGCTGCAAGATGTCGTCATCATTTTCGTGACGGTGAGCGGCCGCAACGGCGGGAGCCTGATGCAGGAAACCTACGCCAACAAGATCTACAGCCGCGATGTCGAGGGTAAGACGCTGACCGCGATCCAAATCACGACGGCTGCTGCGATCTGCACCATGTTCGACCTGCTGGCGACATGGCCAAATCGAGCAGCGCGGGTTTATTCGTCAAGAGGACGTGCCGTTGCAGGCGTTTCTGGACAATCGATTCGGCCAAGTCTACGCCAGGCCGGTCAAGACTGTTCCGTAAGCACAGTTCGGAGGGGGAGAGCGATGATGAAAGTCCCGCTTGTCCAACTCGCATCCGTTCGCAAGGATGCGCTCGATATCCTGGCCCGGCTCGGCGTGCGAGAAACGGCATTCGCTCACACCGGCCTGGCGGCCCGCTCCCCCATTAGCGGCGAACTGATCGCGCATCTGGCTGAAACCAGCCAGGAGCAGGCGAGCGCAGCTATTGGGCGAGCCGCGCAGGCCTTCGCCGTTTGGCGTGAGGTGCCGGCCCC
This sequence comes from uncultured Alphaproteobacteria bacterium, assembly GCA_963711955.1. Lineage (GTDB taxonomy): Bacteria > Pseudomonadota > Alphaproteobacteria > Rhizobiales > Xanthobacteraceae > Z2-YC6860. Next base: position 475,185 of record CAVQGC010000014.1, read on the forward strand.
GCGCCGCGGCGAGTTCGTGCGTTTGCTCGGGGAAGAGCTGCGCTCCGCCAAGGCCGATCTCGGCCGGCTGGTGACGCTCGAGACCGGCAAGATCGCCTCGGAAGGCCTGGGGGAAGTGCAGGAGATGATCGACATCTGCGACTTCGCCGTTGGCCTGTCGCGCCAGTTGTATGGCCGCACGATCGCGACCGAGCGCGCCGAACACCGGATGATGGAAACCTGGCATCCGCTGGGCGTCTGCGGCGTGATCTCCGCTTTCAACTTCCCGGTCGCCGTCTGGTCCTGGAATGCGGCGCTGGCTTTGGTCTGCGGCGACCCCGTGGTCTGGAAGCCGTCGGAAAAGACCCCGCTCACGGCGCTTGCCGTTCAAGCCATCGTGCAACGCGCCATGGAGCGGTTCGGCGACGCGCCCGCGGGGCTGTCGGAGGTTCTGATCGGAGGGCGCGACGTCGGCGAGATGCTGGTCGACGATCCTCGCGTGGCCGTGGTCAGCGCGACCGGCTCCACGACATGGGCCGCTCCGTCGGCCCTCGCCTCGCCGCGCGGTTTGCCCGCGCCATCCTGGAGCTCGGCGGCAACAACGCCGCGATCGTCACGTCGTCGGCCGATCTCGACTTGGCGCTGCGGGCCATCGCCTTCGCTGCCATGGGCACTGCAGGACAGCGCTGCACCACGCTGCGGCGCCTGTTCGTCGCGGACGCGGTCTACCAGCAGTTTTTACCGCGGCTGTCGCAAGTCTACGCCTCCGTTCAGATCGGCGATCCGCGCGCTCCGGGCACCCTGGTCGGCCCGCTGATCGACCGCGGCGCATTTGAAAGCATGGAGCGGGCGTTGGCCGAGGTGCGCGCGGCCGGCGGCACGATCAAGGGCGGCGAACGCGTCGAGGGCATTGCGGGCGATGACGCTTATTACGTGCGCCCGGCCCTGTGTGAGATGCCGGACCAGACCGGTCCCGTGCTGCGGGAGACGTTCGCGCCCATTCTCTATGTGATGCGATTTACCGAGCTCGATGAGGCGATCCGGTTGCACAACGCGGTCGGCGCCGGGCTTGCGTCGTCCATCTTTACCCTCGACGTGCGCGAAGCCGAGCGGTTCATGTCGGCGACGGGATCGGACTGCGGCATCGCCAACGTCAACATCGGTCCGTCGGGAGCCGAGATCGGCGGCGCTTTCGGCGGCGAGAAGGAGACGGGCGGGGGGCGCGAGGCGGGCTCCGATTCCTGGAAAGCCTACATGCGTCGCGCCACCAACACGATCAACTACGGCAAACAACTGCCGCTTGCGCAGGGCGTGCGGTTCGACATTTCATCAACAGCACCAACGCCGGCGTCACCAACACCTTCAACGGCGTCTTAGGCAGCGACACCGTCAACTATTCCTCGACGGTCACCAACACCGCGCACAACCTGATCATCGCGCTGGCGGAAGAGTCGCTCGTTGCCCCGATGCCGGTGGCGACGGTCGGAGGCAACAGCGCCAGCAGCGCGTTCGGCGACAGGCCGCTCAACATCGACAACATCATCGCCGGCGCCGGCAACGACACCATCATCGGCAACACGGGGGTCAACCAGCTCAGCGGCAGCGGCGGCAACGATACGCTCAACGGCAAGGCCGGCGACGACGATCTGTTCGGAGGGGCCGGTAACGACACGCTGATCGGCGGCCTCGGCGCCGACGACTTGGAGGGCGGCGCCAATGCCGACATCTTCCGCTACAATTCGGCGGCGGAAGGTGGCGACACGGTCGCCGACATGGTGTCAGGCACGGACAAGATCGCCATCTCGAAGGCCGGCTTCGGCATCGCTGCCGGCGTCAATGCCGCCACGTTCGCTGCGGAGTACTTCATCAGCGGCACCGATCCGGTCGTGGACAAGGCGCACGGGCAGTTCCTGTACGACACGGACACCGGCTGGTTGTCGTGGGACGCGGACGGCAACGGCGGGGACCCTGCGTTCCTGATCGCGACCTTGACGGGAGCACCCGTTCTGGCGGCGGCCGACTTCCAACTGCTGGCGTAGCGGCAAAGGCCGGGCTGTGCCCGGCCATCCCGCCGGCAAGACCAGCCTCAGGCGGCGGCGTGTGCCGCCGCCTGAACCGTTTGCGGCCCGTCCAGGCGGTCTTCGGTGCGCGGGCAGCCACACACCGTGCAGCGGAAGCTGTGCATCTCGGACATGAAGCCGGCCGCCGGAATGGTGCGGGTGTGCTTCATCGCCCCCTCACAGACCGCGCACGGCGCGGTGGTGGGCGTGACAGAGATCAACTTCTTCTTTTTCATGGCAAACCCCGCGACAAATCCGTCCGGACAATCGCTTCGACGGGTTCCGGTTCCCGATTGGGGCAAAAATATTGAACAGGCCGGCATCTCAGCCGCGCGGCCATCCGCTCAAAACCCAGGCAGCATCCAGGTTTTCAGGGGGTAGGCGGAAGCGGCGCAAGCGGCGGTTGCACCTTGCCGAGCGCGCCGAGCGGCAGGCCGGTTTCGGCGTGCAAAACCCGCCCGACCGAGGCCAACAGCGCGTCCTGGCCCCCCGGCGCCAGCAGCGTCACGCCGAACGGGATGCCGTCCTCGCGTATCGCGGAGGGCACCGCCAGGGCGCACAGGTCCAGCAGGTTGACGAAATTGGTGTAAGTGCCGAGCTGGCTGTTCAGCCCGATCGGGTCGGCCAGCACCTGCTTGACGGTATAGGCGGTGGGCGCGGTCGGCAGCAGCATGGCGTCGATATGACGGAAGGTCAGGTCTCGGGCGCGGCGCAATTCCTCCAGCCGGTAGAACGCGGCGAAGGCGTCGGCGGCGCTCGGCCGCGCGCCCTGCAGCACGATCTCTTTCGTCACAGGATGGATGGCCTCGGGCGAGGCTTCCAGCAGCGGACGCACCACCAGGTAGCGCTCCGCCACCCAGGGCCCGTCGTAGAGCAGCCGCGCCGTCTCGTAGAGCGGGTCGATGTCGACCTCGGAGATCTGCACACCCATCGCGGCGCAGCGCGCAATGGCCGCGTCGTAGGCGGCGGCTGAGGCCGTGTCGCCGAAAAAGATCCGCTGCCCCGCGACCGGCACGCCGATCCGCAGGCCCTTGCCGAACGGCGCGACTGCGCCGCGCGGCCGCTCGCGCGAATAGGGATCGGCGTCGTCCTGGCCCGCGATGGCAGCGAGCGCGGTCCAGGCGTCGTCCGTGGTCAGCGCGAAGATCGAGACGCAATCGAGCGTCCGGCAGGCCGGCACCACGCCGGCGGTGGAGACGAGGCCGAGGCTGGGCTTGAGCCCCACGATGTTGTTGAGCCCGGCGGGCACGCGGCCCGAGCCCGCGGTGTCGGTGCCGAGCGCGAGCGGCACCAGGCCGGCGGCCACCGCGACCGCGGAGCCGGAGCTCGAGCCGCCGGGGATCAGCGCCGGGTCGATCGCGTTGCGCGGCACGCCGTAGGGCGAGCGGACGCCGACCAGCCCGGTCGCGAACTGATCGAGATTGGTCTTGCCGATCACGATGGCGCCGGCCTCGCGCAGCCGCGCCACCACGGTCGAATCCTTGCCTGGCTGGTATGCGAACGCCGGGCAGGCCGCGGTGGTCGGCAGTCCCGCAACGTCGATGTTGTCCTTGATCGCGACCGGAATGCCGTAGAGCGGCCGGCCGTGCGGGCCGTTCGCCTGCAGCGCCTTGGCCTCGGCGACTGCGTCAGCCTCGTCGCGCAGAGTGATGAAGATGGCCGGGTCGTTGTGGGCGCGGATGCGCGCATAGCTGCGCGCCACCGTCTCGGCGGGCGTTTTGGTCGAAGCGCGGTGGGCTTGCAGGATTTCGGCGACGGTATCGGTCAAACGCAATTCCGCTGGGATCGGGCCGGCAAGGCGCACCTTGCGACGGAAGCCCAGTTCGCGCAACCTGCCCGCATGACTGAGTGGTCCAACATGGTGGCGGCGCTGGCCCGCGAGCTTGTCGCAATCGACAGCCGGAGCTCCGTGTCCAACCTTAAGATCGCCGACCGCGTCGAAGCGGAGCTTGCCGGCTTCGAGCTGGAGCGCGTCGATTACAAGGACGGCAACGGCGTCGCCAAGCGCTGTCTGGTGGCGCGGCGCGGCCCGCCGGGCGGGCTCGCGCTGTCCGGCCATATGGACACGGTGCCGGATACCGGTTGGCGCGACGACCCATGGAGTGGCCGGATTGCGGACGGCGTGCTGCACGGGCTCGGTAGCGTCGACATGAAGGGTCAGGTCGCAGCGGCGATCGTGGCGGCGAAGGCGCTCCCCGACGGCGTGCCGATCACGCTCCTGATCAGCGCCGACGAGGAAACCACAAAGGCCGGCGCCCGCGAGATCGCGCAGCGCTCGAAGCTAGCCAAGGCCGCCATGTTGCGCGGCATCCTGGTGGCCGAGCCAACGAAGATGGTGCCGATGCGCGGCCATCGTGTCCATGTCCAGTTCACCGCGACGGCGACCGGAGTGCAGGCTCATTCGAGCACTGGCCTGGGCCGCAACGCCAACTGGGCGCTGGTGCCGTTTCTCATGGACATGAAGGCCATCTATGAGATGCTGCGCGCGGATCCGAAGTATCACGACACTGCGTACGATCCGCCGTTCAACGATTTCAATCCGATCATCGACAACCACGGCGCGGCCGTGAACGTCACGGTGCCGAAGGCGACCGCCGTTATCAAGTTCCGCTACAGCGCCAAGACCGACCCGGCGCCGATCCAGCGCATGGTGCGCGAGGCAGCAAAGCTCTACGGGCTGACGCTGACCGAGGCGTTCGAGGGCGACCCGCCTGAATTGCCGGAAAGCCATCCGTTCGTGCAGCTCTGCAGCGGCATCACCGGTGCGGCGCCGCGCGTTGCGCCTTATGGCACCGACGCATCCATGCTGCAGGCCCTGGCGCCGTGCGTGGTCATGGGCCCCGGCGATATCGGCAAAGCGCACGCGCCCGGCGAATGCGTGCCGGTCGCGGAACTCGCCGCCGCGGTGCCGGTGTTCATGCGGCTTGCTACGGAATTGAAATAGCGCGGCATCGCGGCGCAGTAGCATGGTCCGCGCTGGCCCGGCTCTTGCATTCGATATTTTCATGACGGACCATGACGGCGGGCGTTCGCGGGAGGCCGCCGCAACAGGAGCAGCTCTATGAGATACGCAGTCGCCGGTCTTGCGGCGTTGACGCTGGTGATCGCGGCGCCTCTCGGCAGCGCGCAGACCGTCTATCCGACGCGCGCCGTGCAGATCATCGTGCCGTTTCCGCCGGGCGGCAATACTGACATCCTGGCGCGCGTGATGGCCGATCAATATTCCACTGCGCTGAAGCAGCCGTTCACCGTGGTCAGCAGGCCGGGCGCCGGCGGCAACATCGGCGCGGCAGCGCTGGTTGCGAGCGAGCCGGACGGCCATACGCTGCTGCTGGCGGCGCCCGGGCCGCATGTCGTCAATCAGTATCTCTATACGAGCCTGTCGTTCGATCCGGAAAAGTCGTTCGCGCCGGTCACCTTGGTCGCGCGGTTCCCGAACGTGCTGGTGGTGCATCCGTCGCTCGGCGTGAAGACCATCGAGGAACTGATCGACAAGGCGAAGGCCAATCCGGACAAGATCGACTACGCAACCTCGGGCGTCGGCACGACCAGCCACCTGTCGATCTCGCTGTTCCTTGCGATGGCAGACATCAAGATGAATCACGTGCCCTATAAGGGCACCAGCCAGTATCTGCAGGACCTGATCACCGGCCGCGTCAGCATGGGTCTCGACAACCTCGGGCCGATCCTGCCGTTCATCCAGTCCGGGCAGTTGATCGCGCTCGGCGTCTCGACGGCTGGCCCGGTTGCGCTGCTGCCCGGCGTGCCGCCGATCGGCACGGTGGTGAAGGGTTACGAGGCGAGCTCGTGGAACGCGCTGTCGGCTCCCGGCGGCACGCCCGCCGACGTCGTCAACAAGCTCAGCGCCGAGGCCAACACGATCCTGCGGAAGCCCGAAGTGATCGATCGCATGCGCGCCATCGGATCGGAGCCGGTCGGCGGCACGCCGGCGGACATCCAGAAGTTCTTCATGGAAGAGCGCGTGCGCTGGAAACGCGCGGTGGAGGTGGCGAACTTGCAAAAGCTGCCTTAGCGCGCAATCCGCGCTATCCGACGGCCTGCGCCATGTACTTCATGTCCGCCGCCGCGCTCGGCCCCGCGAACGTCAGCGCCAATTCGGTGACCCCGGCGGCGCCGTAGGACGCAGCCAGCGTCCGGCAATCGTCGGCATTGCCCGCGATCGAAAAGGCACGAACGAACCGTTCGTCGAGTACTGGACGTTGCCGCCTCGCCCGCCTTGAGCCGGGCGGCGGCATCGCCAAAGTCCGCTTCGGAGATATCGCTGCCGTCGAGCAACGCGCTTTTGGCGGCCGGCAGTCGCTGCCCCAGCGTCCAGTAAGCCGGCACCATCTCCGCAACGGCCTGTTTGGCGAGGCGATAAGCCTCATCGCGGTCGGGCCGTGCGATGCAGGGAACATATTGCACGATCTGGGGAAGCGGACGGCCCGCCGCCCGCGCGGCGTGATGCACCGTCTTGACCGCCTTCGCGGCAAACGACGCGGTGACCATGTTGGACACGATCAGCCCGTCGGCGATCTCGCCGCAAGCTTCCAGGCTGCGCTCGCCGCGGCCGGCCATGAAGATCGGAATGTCCGCACGCGGCTTGTAGTCGAGCTTGACCTTGTTGATGTTGAACACAGTGCCGGCATGGGTCACTTCCTCGCCGTGCAGCAGCGCGCGCACGATCGCGATAGCTTCGCGCAGCGTGGTCAGCGGCTTGCCGTAGCTGAAGCCCATGCGTTCGATGGCGAACCCGATGCCGGAGCCGATCCCAAGCTGTACCCGGCCACCGGCGAGCTCGTCGAGTGCGCCGATCTCCATCGCGATCAGCGTCGGGTGGCGGTTGTAGGGATTGAACACGCCAGCGCCGATCCGCAGAGATCTTGTGGCAATCGCGCAGGCCGCGGCAGCGGGCAGGGCGCCGCGGTTGAATGGATTTTCGGCAAAGCAGATGCCATGCATCCCCGCGGCTTCCGCGGCCTTTGCCTGCTCGACACACTGCGCGGCCGTCATGGCGCCGTGCAAGCGGACGCTGAGCTTGGGGAAACTCATACGCTAGACGCCGCCCGGTCGCGGCCCGGAGTCCCCTGGCGAGAAATGCACGTGGACGACGCGCCATTGGCCGTCCTCCTTGCGGAACACCATGGTCGAGCGCGAATAGAATTTCTGGTTGCTGTAGTTGATGTCGCGCGGCGGCGGCTCCTTGCCGGTCCATTGCCGTTGCGTTTCGCGATGGCACCAAACCACCGCCAGATCACCGGTCACGGTGCCGCCGATGTCGTAGGGCGTCCAATAGCCGGACTGGACGTTCTGGATGTAGAATTTCCACAGCCTGGTCCAGTGCTCGCGGCCGTTGTAGGTGTGGCCGTTGAGATTGAAGTAGGTCGCTTCCGGCGCGCCGCTGAAGATCGGCTGCAGGTTTTCCCAGTCGAATCGGGCGTTGACGTCGATGTATTTCTCGTGAAGCCGGAGGATTTCCTTCCGGTCCGCGTCGGTGCCGCCGACGAGATTGGCCTCGCTCATTCTTCGAGCCTTCGTGCTGTCGCGCTGCGCGATCATAGCAGCGTCCTGGCGATCAAGGGCAAGCGCCGGTTAGAGCTTGCCGGCCGCGCCGCCCAATCTTGCTTGGATCGAATGTTTGACCCGGCGCGTCACCATCGCGATCACGAGCAACAGGACGACGAAGCCGGCGATGCCGAAGATCAGCTTGGTCGAGGACACCGAACGGTCGTCGAGCGCCACCTTCCCGATCGCGCCAAGATAGACGAAGGCGAACACCTGCGGAGCGAGGCCGACCAGCGTGACGGCCATGAATTGCCAGAGCTTCATGCTGCTCAGGCCGAACGCATAGTTCGAGACGGGACCGGGGATCGGCGACGCGAGCCGCAGCAGGAACAAGAGCTGCCAGCCCTCGGTGTCGATGGCGTCGGCAATCAGCTTTGCCTTCGGCCGCCGCTCGATCATCCGCAGGAACCGGTCGCGGAAGAAATAACGCGCCAGCACGAAACCGGCGAAGGAGCCCACAGCGGTTGCGATCAGCGCGAGCGGGAAGGCCGCGATGCCGAACGTCAGACCGGCCAGGATGCAGATTGCCGGGCGCGGCACGAAGATCAATCCGCTCAGGATCAGCAGCGCCGTGATGATGGCCCAGGCGAGAGCGCCATCCCCGTACGACGCCCATTGAATGAAAAAATCGTGCATTCGGTTTCCGGCGCTGCCGTTGCTCCGGCAGCATCGCCGTGGAGCGCAGACCGGTCCCTATAACGGAAGTCTTTTCACGACGCGAGAAGCTTTAGTTCCGCGTCCCACTTGGTCAGGGGCGTACCGCCGGCGTCTCCATCGGCATGCCGCGGGCGCGCCACATCAGGTAGGCCTCGAGGTCGACGTATTCCGGTGCGCCGTAGTCGTAGTGCTCGGCGCGCATGCCGATCAGGCAGTTGCGCAGCCGCCGCTGCAGCGAGCCGATGCTCTGCCATTCCAGGCGGTAGAGCGGATAGCCGTTCGGATGAGCCTGCGGGATGACGTTGCCGGCGAGCTTCCGGCTCCAGTTGTCGTCGTGGCACTGCGCGCAGGACAGATTGAGCTGGCCCTGGCGGCGGATGTAGGTGGCGCGGCCGGCCTCGCGGAACGGCGTGAGGCGCGGATCGGTGGGCGGCGCGATCGGCTCGCCGCGCGATTGCATGCCGATGTAGGTTGAGAGCGCCAGCAGATCCTTGCTCTCGTAGGCGAGAGGCTTCGCCTCCTGGCGCTCGACGCGGCACGTGTTGATGCGCTGGTCGAGGTTGACCGGACGGTTGAGCTTCGGTTCGTAGGCCGGGTAGCGCGCGGCGACGCCTTTCATGCTGGTCTTGGCGTCGCCGTGGCATTCGGCGCAGGCGCGCCCGTTGCCGGTCTTGGCGTTCCACAGCGCCTCGCCGTCGAGCACCGCCAGCATGCCGGGATTGGCGGTGTCGTCGTCCTGCATCGCCTTGGTTTCGCGGCCGAGGTCGGCGTAGCCGGAGCGGCGCTCGTTGAGCGGGATTTCGGCGTGCGCGGAAATGATCGTCGCCGCGAACAGCAGCGCGGCGACGGGCCCGAACAGCCGCAGGCTCGTCACGGCGCTCATTCGACGACGATGCTGGCGGTCTCGGTTTGGGAGAACTGGCCGTCGCCGGTCCATTTGAACGTGAAGGTGCCGCTCTCGGTCGCCACCGTGTGGAAGGTGATGAACGGGTTGGCGGCGATCGCGGGATGCAGCGCGGCGCGGAAGATCTCCTCGCCGTTGAACGTGCAGGTGAACGTATCGATGATGTCGCGCGGGATGCGCACGCCAGTCGAGGTGTGGCGGAAGCCGGACTCCATGACGTGCGAGATCAGCGTCTTGATCGTGATGATCTCGCCGCGCTTGGCCTTGGCGGGGACGTTAATCAGTGCGCGTGCCATCGGGGAGATCCTCAAGGCAGGCGCCGAGCGTGATGATGACGTTTCCAGTGTCCTGCCAAAATGTGCCGTCGCTCAGCTCGGCGATCGCGACGATGTCCTGTGAATCGGCAAGCCGGATGCGGGTCTGGATCGTGGGAAGCCCGGCGCGCGGCCCGAGCATTACGGTGATGACGTTCGGCTGCGGGTTTTTCTCCGAGAGCACGTGAATGGCCTTCACGTAGTCCTTCGGCGTCATCGGGCTGTCGACCGTCACCGTCATGGTGACGCTGTTGCCGTTCTCGCTGAGCGGCGGCACGTCGAGCGTCACCTTGCCGACCTTCACCTCGGCGCTGCCGGCAACCTTGCGGATCGCGATGCCGAGCTGCGCCGGGTTGGACTGGATCAGTTGCGCGCGTGCCGGCGGCGGCGCGAGAGCGGGCAGGGCGAGCCCTCCGGCAGCCGCGCCGGCGGCCGCCAGCACCTGGCGGCGGTTCGCAAGCATCGCTTGTTTGGTGTCGCTCATGGTTTCAATCGCGCAACGTTGTCAGATAGGCCACCACGTCCTCGATCTGCTCGGCCGTGAGGATCGGCTTGCCGCGCCAGGCCGTGCCGACCCGGGTCAGGCCATCCACCTTGTAATAAGACGGCATGATCGTTGCCGGATTGAGGCGGCTCGCGTCAACCATCCGCAACCGCAATTCGCCCGCCGTCCACCGCGCGCCGGTGCCCTTGAGATTGGGCGACAGATCGCCCTGGAACCGCTCGTCCGGGAAGGGGCCGGAATGGCAGAGCAGGCAGGTGTTCTGCCGGTTGATCACGATTGCGCGACCGCGCGCCGGATCGCCTGGGGCGCCGGTCAGCGACACCGGGATGGCGTCGCCGACAACCTCATAGGGCCGCAGCGCCGCCTTGGACGCGTCTTGGGCGTGCGTCATAGTTGGCTGCAAGACTTGAACAATCATTGCGATCAGCACCAGCGGCTTCAACCGAACACCTCGGACGTGATGGTGCGGAACCATGCCTCTGCATAGACCGCTTCGCTGGCGCGGAAATCGGCCGGCGCGTCGAGCGGGCTGACGCCGCCGGAGTCCTTCACCTCAGTCATGGCCTTGTTGTCGGCGCGATAGACGTTGGCGATGCTGATGCCATAGTTGGGCGCGACCAGGCTGTAGCAGGTGTTGATGAACGCCGGACGCGCTTCCGCCTGGCCGCCACTCAGCAATTTGGTGATGGCGAGCGCACAGACCTTGCCTTGCGAATTGGCGACGAAGCCGGATTTCGGCATCGGCGCCGCGATGGTGGCGTCGCCCACCACATGGATGCCGGGCACCAGTGTCGACTCGAACGTCGCCGGATTGATCGGGCACCAGCCGGTCTGATTGGTCACGCCGGCGAGCTCGGCGATGCTGCCGGCCTTCTGCGGCGGAATCACGTTGGCGACCTTGGCGGTGTGCTTGCCGAATTCGGTGGTCAGCGTGTTGGTCGCCGGATCGACCGCCGTCACCTTGCCGCCGGTCGAGAGCGAAACCCACTCGAGATGATCCGGATAGAGCTCTTTCCAGGCGTTCTGGAACAGCCGCTGCTTGGAGAACTGGTCCTTGGCGTCGAGCACCAGCAGCTTCGACTTCGGCTTGCTGGTCTTGAGATAGTGCGCGATCAGGCAGGCGCGCTCGTAAGGGCCGGGCGGACAGCGGAACGGGTTGGCCGGCACCGACATCACGACGAGGCCGCCGTCCTCCATCGCGGTGAGCTGATTGCGCAGCAGCGTGGTCTGCTCGCCGGCGCGCCATGCGTGCGGCATCTTCGCCGCTGCGGCCTCGTTGTAGCCGGGCAGACCGTCCCAACGGATGTCGATGCCGGGGGAGAGCACCAGCCGGTCATAGGGCAAGGTGACGTCCGCGAGACGAACCGTGTTCCCGGTCTGGTTCACGCCGATCGCAGTGCCGATCACGACGTTGACGCCGGCGGCGCGCACCTTGTCGTAGCCGAACTGCTGCGCCTTGAGATCGCGCAGGCCGCCGAGCACGGCGTTGCTGAACGGGCAGGCGGTGAATGTCGCGCTCGACTTCGACCAGCGTGACGTGAATCTTGGGATCGAGCGCCTTGACGTTGCGCGCGACGGTGGTGCCGCCGAAGCCGCCGCCGACCACGACCACCCGGGGCGCTGCCTGCGCGATCGCCGGCATCGGCAGCAGCGCGGTCGATGCGAGCGCGGCCGAGTTGCGGAGGAATGCCCTGCGGGTCCGGCTGTTGCGCACCGCTGCCTCCTATTTCTGTGCTGCGAGCCAGGCCGCGATCGGCTGCATCTCGTCGTCGGTGAAGCCCTTGGCGATCCGGCCCATCACGGTCGACGGCTTCGCGCCGGAGCGGAACTCCGCCATCAGCGTCACCGTCTCGTCGGCGTTGCGCCCGGTGATCTTCGGCACCGGCGTTTCGGCGGCCGGCATTGGTGGCGTGACAGCCCGAGCAGGCGGCCGCGCCCGGCGGTGCGTCGGCCGCAAAAACTGCGCCCGCGCCAAGCACGAGCGCGCAAGCGAGGATTCCGGACGTCGATTTCATCCGCTTCCCCCCGGATGGCGAAGCGGCGGCTCTTTCGAGCCGCCGCCCGCGTTGTCGTCAGGCGATTTGCAGCTTGTGGTTCTTGAGCGGGAACGAACGGATGCGGGTGCCGGTCGCCTTGGCATACGCATTCATCACCGCCGGCGCCGCCACGCAGATGGTCGGTTCGCCGATGCCGCCCCACGGCCCGCTGCCGCCGCTCGGCATGTTGATCGTCTCGACCTTCGGCATCTGGGCGATCCGCATGGAATCGTAGGTGTCGAAGTTGGTCTCGACGATGCGGCCGTCCTTCACCGTGCATTCCTGCCAGAACAGCGCCGACAGGCCATAGACGAATGAGCCGGCGACCTGCCGATCGATCTGCGCCGGGTTGACCGCGTAGGTCGCGTCGGTCGCCGCGACGATGCGGTGGACCTTGATCTTGTCGCCGGTGACGGAGACTTCCGCTGCCGCCGCCACATAGGCATTGAACGCCTTCATGTGCGCCAGCCCGCGATGGATGCCCTGCGGCGCCGGCTTGTCCCAGCCGATCCGTTCGGCCACCGCATTGAGAACGGCAAGGTTCCTCGGGTGCTTGTCCATCAGCTTGCGGCGGAACGCCAGCGGATCTTGGCCGGCCGCCGCGGCAAGTTCATCCATGAAGCACTCGATGAAGATGCAGTTCTGGTTGATGTTGACGCCGCGCCAGAAGCCCGGCGGGACGTGCGGGTTGCGCATCGAGTGGTCGATCAGCAGGTTCGGAACCGAATAGCCGAACGAATGCTCGCCGGTCTGGAAAACGCCCTGGAAGGCGAGCGCGTCTCGCCCCTTGTCCTGCTCCACGACCTGCGGGCGCACGCTGGCCAGGATCGACTGGCCCGACAGCCGCATGTGCAGGCCGGTCAGGTTGTTGTCCTTGTCGAACGCGCCCACCAGCTTGCATTGCATGACCGGGTGATACCGGCCCTGCACCATGTCTTCCTCGCGGGTCCAGAGCAGCTTGATCGGCGTGCCCGGCATTTCCTTGGCGATGCGCACCGCCTGATGCACATAGTCCTGGAACGCGCCGCGCCGGCCGAAGCCGCCGCCGAGGTCGATCTTGTAGACCTCGCACTTGTCGGCCGGCAGGCCGGAGGCGGCGAGCAGCGCCGCGAACGATCCTTCGCCGTCCTGGGTCGGCACCCACACCTCGGCCTTGTCCGGCGTGTAACGCGCGGTGGCGTTCATCGGCTCCATGCAGACGTGGTTCTGGTACGGGTAGGAGTAGACGGCCTCGACCTTCTTCGCCGCGCTGGCGATGGCGGCCTTGGCGTCGCCGTTCTGGTTGCCGACGAAGGCTTGGTCGGCATCGAGGCCGGCCTTCAGCCATTCCGCGATGCTGGCGCTGGAGACCTTGGCGTTCGGGCCTTCGTCCCAGACGATCGGCAGTGCGTCGAGCGCGGTCTTGGCTTGCCAGAAGGTGTCGGCGACCACGGCGACCGCGGTGTCGCCGACCTGCAGGACCTTCTTCACGCCCTTCATGCTGGCGACCTTGGCGGCGTCGAAGCTCTTCACCTTGCCGCCGAACACCGGGCATTCCTTGATCGTGGCAATGAGCATGCCGGGCATCGTCAGATCGAAGCCGTAGATCTGCTGCCCGGTGACCCGTTGCCGCGTGCCGAACCGCTTGATCGGCTTGCCGGCGATCTTCCAGTTCTTCGGATCCTTCAGCGCCGGCTTCTCCGGCACCGGGAGCTTGGACGCGGCGTCCGCGACCTTGCCGAACGTGGTGCTGCAGTCCGCCCGGGTCCGGTGATGGTGCTGTTCTCGGCCTTGAATTGCTCGACCGGCACCTTCCACTCGTTTGCCGCGGCCTGCAGCAGCATCAAGCGTGCCGCCGCGCCGCCTTGCCGGACGTATTCGTGCGACTCGCGGATGCCGCGGCTGCCGCCGGTCGAGTACGACTGCCAGGCGCGCTTGCGCTTAACGTTCTCGCCCGGCGTCGGATATTCGTAGGTGACCTTCGACCAGTCGGCCTCGAGTTCCTCGGCGACGAGCTGCGCGAGGCCGGTGATGGTGCCTTGGCCCATCTCCGAGCGCGCGATCCGGACGACCACGGTGTCATCCGGCTTGACCACGACCCACACGCCGAGTTCCGGCGTGGCGAGTTGGGCGCTGGCCTCTTTGGGGCCGAACGGCATATCGAAGCCGATGGCCAGTCCGCCACCGGCGGCGGCGCTGCCGATCACGAAGGAGCGGCGATTCATTTTTGGCATGACGTTCATTGCTGCCTCCCCGATCACGCGTTCGCCGCGGCGTGGATCGCCGCGCGTACTTGTTGGAAGGTGCCGCAACGGCAGATGTTTGTGATCGTGCTGTCGATGTCGGCGTCGGTAGGCTTCGGCTTGTTCTTGAGCAGTTCGGCAACCGCCATGATCATGCCGCTCTGGCAATAGCCGCACTGCGGCACTTCATGCTCGATCCAGGCCTGCTGCACCTTGTGCAGCGTGCTGCCCTGGGCAAGGCCCTCGATGGTGGTGATCTGCTTGCCTTCCGCCGCGCTCACCGGGAGCGCGCAGGAGCGGGTGGCGACGCCGTCGACATGAACCGTGCATGCGCCGCATTGCGCAATGCCGCAGCCGTACTTGGTGCCGGTCAGACCGACGTTTTCGCGGATCGCCCACAACAGCGGGGTATTGGGATCGACATCGATGTCGACAGCTCGGCCATTGACTGTGAAACGCGCCATTCTCGCCCTCCCTGGATTTGGCCGCGGCCGCTTGACGCCTCAAGGGCCGCGTTGTCTCGGATGTGCAGACTGTAATTAGATTACTTCAAGACAACAATTGGGCGCGCTTGGTATTCCAGCCGCGGCCCGCCCCGTTCGCCAAAACGTGATTGTTTCGGGCACGGCCGGCCACGGGGCGTGGCCGCCTGGAAAAGGTCAATCATTCCACCATTTTGCGTCGCACCAATTTCCCTTAGGCTGCGTGCCATGGCCCTCGTTCTGCCTGCCCATTTGAGCCCTGAAGCAGCGCTGGGGCTCTGCGAATGCGACGATCTCGACGCGCTGGCACAGGCGGCGATGGCACGCCGGGATGCGGCCCACGGCGCGCTGATTTCCTATTCGCGCAAGGTGTTCATCCCGCTGACCAGGCTTTGCCGCGACGTCTGCCACTACTGCACGTTCGCCCAGCCGCCGCGCCGGGGCCACAATTCCTATCTCTCGCTCGACGAGGTGCTGGCGATCGCGTCGGCCGGTGTCAGGGCGGGCTGCAAGGAGGCGCTGTTCACGCTCGGTGACAAGCCCGAGCTGCGCTACGCCGCAGCGCGCGCCGAACTCGCGCGGCTGGGCCATGCCACGACGATCTCGTATCTCGCGCAGGCCGCGCGCGCGGTGTTCGAGCAGACCGGCCTCCTGCCGCACGTCAATCCAGGCGTGCTCGACGCGGATGAGATCGCGGCGCTGCGCAAGGTGTCGGTTTCGCAGGGCATCATGCTGGAGAGCGTATCGCGACGCCTGTGCGAGCGCGGCGGCCCGCATTTCGGATCGCCCGACAAGGACCCGGCGGTGCGGCTTGAAACAATCAGGCTCGCCGGCGAGCAGGCCGTGCCGCTGACCACCGGCATCCTGATCGGCATCGGCGAGACGCGGGCCGAGCGCGTGCAGTCGCTGCTGGCGATCCGCGACCTGCACGAACGATACGGGCACATCCAGGAAGTCATCATCCAGAATTTCCGGCCCAAGCCCGGCACGCGGATGGCGCAGACGCCGGCCGCCGCGACACGCGAGCATCTGTGGACCATCGCGGTCGCGCGATTGCTGTTCGAGCCGGAGATGAACATCCAGGCGCCGCCCAATCTCGCCGATGGCGATCTCGCTCCGCTGATCGGCGCCGGCATCAACGACTGGGGCGGCGTCTCGCCGGTGACGCCGGACCACGTCAATCCGGAAGCGCCGTGGCCGCGAGTTGTCGGTGCTGGAATCGGCGTGCCGCGCTTCGGGCAAGGAGATTGTCGAGCGGCTGGCGATCTATCCGCAATATGTTCGCGCGCTCGATCGCTGGGTCGATCCCGGCCTGCGAACCGCCGTGCTCCGTGGCGTCGACGCCGACGGCTGGCCGCGCACCGATGCTTGGACGCCCGGTGCGATCACGCCGCTGCCGGAGGACGAAGCAATCGCGGCGGTGTCGCAAACCGGCGATCGTCGCGAGCAATCTATCCAGACTGCTGGACCGCGCCGCGAGCGGCCGCGCCCTGACAGAGCACGACATCGTCGCGCTGTTCCGCTCTCGCGGCGACGCGTTCTCCGCTGTGACCGCGGCCGCCGACGAGCTGCGCGCGAGCGTCTGCGGCGATGCGGTGTCCTATGTGGTCACGCGCAACATCAACTACACCAACATCTGCTCGTATCGCTGCCAGTTCTGCGCGTTCTCCAAAGGCAAGACCAGCGAGAACCTGCGCGGGCGTCCCTACGAGCTTTCCGACAGCGAAATCGGCGCGCGGGTCCGCGAAGCGTGGTCGCGCGGCGCCACCGAAGTCTGCATGCAGGGCGGCATCCATCCGTCGTACACCGGGCAGACCTATCTCGATATCTGCCGAAGCGGTGAAGCAGGCGCGCGCCGCGGATGCACATCCATGCGTTCTCGCCGCTCGAGGTGCATCACGGTGCGCAGACGCTCGGCGTGCCGGTTGCCGAATTCCTGGCGGAGCTGCGCCGCGCCGGTCTCGGCTCGTTGCCGGGGACCGCGGCCGAAATCCTCGACGACGAGGTCCGCGCCGTCATCTGCCCGGACAAAATCTCCACCGCGCGCTGGCTTGAGGTGATGCGCGCGGCGCACCGCGCCGGCCTGAAGAGCACGGCGACCATCATGTTCGGCCATGTCGACCGTTACGAACATTGGGCGCGGCATCTGCTGCGCGTTCGCGCGCTGCAGGAGGAGACCGGCGGCTTCACCGAGTTTGTGCCGTTGCCATTCGTTCACATGGAAGCGCCGATCTATCTCAAGGGGCGCTCGCGGCGCGGTCCGACGTTCCGCGAGGCCGTGCTGATGCACGCCGTGGCGCGGCTGGTGCTGCATCCGGCCGTCGCCAACATCCAGACCTCATGGGTCAAGATGGGGCCGGACGGCTGCCGCGTCTGCCTCCACGCCGGCGCCAACGATCTCGGGCGGGACGTTGATGGACGAAACAATCACGCGCTCCGCCGGGGCAAGCCACGGCCAGGAAATGCTCCCGAAGACAATGGAGGAGATGATCTGCTCGGTCGGGCGGGTGCCGCGGCAGCGAACGACAACCTACAGTGACGCGCCCGCGGAGCGCCTGCGGCAATCATTTATCGTGATGCCCGCGGCGAGAGCGCGGGCGGGCCGCGCCGGCGTCCATTGCCCCTCTAGGGCAACAGCCTAGGAATGGGGTATGGGCTAAGCTATTCTTTCGCGCATGGTGTCGTGGGGACGCCACAATTTTGGCGCGACCTTGCACGACCGCTTAGACAAGGACAGCAAGGAGCCGAAATGACGGGGTTTTTGCGAATTGCCGCATTGTTGACCGCCGCCAGTCTGGTCGGGCCCGCCGTGCAGGCGCAGGGTTACGATCCCCGGACCGGCCGCTACCAGGAAATGAACGTCCAGGACCAGCCGGGCTACATCCCGCAAAGCGAGGAGGTGCCTGCCCAGTTCCAGCGCCAGGCGGTGTTCTTCCGCACCACCGAGCCGCCGGGCACGATCATCGTGCATACCTCGGAGCGCTTCATGTACCTGGTGCAGGGCAACAACCGCGCCATGCGCTACGGCATCGGCGTCGGCCGCGACGGCTTCCAGTGGCAGGGATTGCTGAAGATCTCCCGCAAGTCCGAGTGGCCGGACTGGACGCCGCCCGAGGAGATGATTCAGCGCCAGCCTTATCTGCCGCGCTGGATGGCCGGCGGCCCCGGCAATCCGATGGGCGCCAGGGCGCTTTATCTCGGCGGCACGGTCTACCGGATCCACGGCACCAACCAGCCGCACACCATCGGCTCCGCCGTGTCGTCCGGCTGCTTCCGCCTGGTGAACAACGACGTCATCGATCTCTATGACCGCGTTCCGGTGGGGACCAAGGTCGTCATCCGGCACGCCGCCAGCCTGTAGGTCTTCGGCGATACGAATTGATGGCATACGGGACAACATTGCAGCAAACGAGACAATCACATGAATAGATATGGCAACGGGTCACTCGCCGCGGTCTTGGCGGGCCTGTCTATCGCTGTCGCGCTGTCCGCGCCGGCCGGCGCGCAGACGCTCAAGGCGGTGAAGGATCGCGGCGCGCTCAACTGCGGCGTCAGCGAGGGGCTCTATGGCTTTTCCGCTCGCGACGACAAGGGCACATGGAGCGGCTTCGACGTCGACATGTGCCGCGCGATCGCGGCGGCGATCTTCAACGATCCCAGCAAGGTCAGATACACACCGCTCGATGCCAGCAGCCGTTTCAAGGCGCTTCAATCGGGCAGCATCGACGTGCTGTCGCGCAACACGACTTGGACCATGTCGCGCGAGACCGAGCTTGGGCTGAGCTTTGCAGCGACAGTTACTACGACGGCCAGGGTTTCCTCGTCCGGAAGGCGCATGAACAAGGATTCGGCGCTCGACCTCGACGGCACGAAAGTGTGCGTGCAGACCGGAACGACGACCGAGCTCAATCTCGCCGATCATTTCCGCGCCAACAAGATGAAGTACGAGACGGTCGGCTCCGTCACGGCAGACGAAGCGATCAAGAGCTACGATGCGAATCGCTGCAACGTCTTCAGCGCCGACGTCTCGCAGCTCTTCGCGATCCGGCTCTTGCTGGCCAAGCCCGACGACCACGTCATTCTGCCGGATGTCATCTCCAAGGAGCCGCTCGGCCCGGTGGTGCGCCAGGGCGACGCGCAATGGCTGAACATCGTGAAGTGGGTGCACTTCGCGATGATCAATGCCGAGGAGCTCGGCGTGACTTCAAAGAACATCGACGACGCCCTGAAGTCGGAAAAGCCCGACGTCAAGCGTCTGGTCGGCAACGAAGGCAGCTACGGCGAGCAGATCGGCCTGACCAAGGACTGGGCGGCGCGCGTCGTCCGGCATGTCGGGAATTATGGCGAGGTGTTCGAGCGCAACGTGGGCGTCGGATCCAGGTTGGGCATTCCGCGCGGCATCAATCAGCTCTGGAACGTCGGCGGCATTCAATACGCCCCGCCGATCCGCTGATCGGTGAAAGTTCCCAAGGCAGGCACGATGACGCGCTTTGCTAGCAGCATGGACGTTCTCGCGTAGGCCGATGGTCGATTACTTTCCGGTGCTCAATCGCGCGGTCGGGGCGCTCAATCCGAATACTCCGGAGGCGCGCCGCGGCCTCTACGATCGTGCGCGCCGCGCGCTGATCGACGGGCTTCGTGCCAGCGATCCGACCCTGTCGGACACCGACCTGAAGACGCAGAGCGTGGCGCTCGAGGGCGCGATCCGCCAGGTCGAATTGCAGTTCGAGGTCGAGGCGTTGCGCGGCGTCGGCCGCGCCGGCGCGCCTTCGCGACAGCCGCCACCTCCGGCCGCGCGCAAGCTGCCGCCTCCAGCGCCACCCCGCGTAGCGCCGGCCGCGGCCCGCCGGCCAACGCCGGAACCGGAGGCCGACGCCGGTCGAGGAGCATTACCAGGACCGGCCGCCGCTCGATGACGACGAGCGCAAGCCGTTCCGTCATGATCGCCGCGGGCGTCGCCGCGCTGGCGATGCTGCTCGGCGCGGCGGCGGCCTACACGTACTGGCCGAGCAAGACCAGCTCGCCGCCTGCCCAGCGCGCCACGGCCTCCGCGCCGAAGCGGGCCGATACCGGACCGTCGGCGCAGGCGGCGCCGGATACGTCTATCTGCGGCAGCCGGTGTATTACCGCACCAACCATCCGGTCGGCACCATCGTGGTCGACAAGTCGCAGAGCTTTCTCTACGTGGTGCGGCCCAGCCTGAGCGCGATCCGCTACGGCATCGGCGTCGGTCCCGAATGCAACGCCGCCGCCGGGCTTTACCAGATCGTGCGCAAGGAGGAGTGGCCGGGGTTCAAGGCGCCGGCCGGCGGCAAAGTGGCTGACGACGAGCGCAACAAGAATCCGTTCGGCGCGCGGGCGCTCTATCTGAGCAAGGAATCCCGCATCCACGGCACCAACACGCCGAGCTCGATCGGGCGGCCGGCGTCGCTGGGCTGCATCCGCCTCACCAATGACGACGTGATCCATCTCTACGATCGCTCCCCGCTGGAAACGCGCGTGGTGGTCCTCAACTAAGTGGGACCTGATGTGCCGCGGTCCGCAGTGCCGGCGTTTTGCGATATCCGCTGTTCGCCATTCTGCTATGATCGCTAGTCACGATTTGATCGAACGGGGTGCAGCTCATGCGCGGCGGCAATGCACACCGTCCTCGGAGGCGCGGCGCTCTGCGCGCTGCTGGCCGGCCCCGCCATGGCGCAGGCCAATTTTCCGGCGCGGCCGATCACCATGGTGGTGCCGCTGCCGGCCGGCGGAACGGCCGACCTGCTCTGCCGCTTCGCCGCCGAGAAGGCGACCGCCATCCTCGGTCAGCAGGTGGTGGTCGAGAACCGGCGCGGGCGGCGCCGGCGGGCGCGTCGGCATGGATCAGGTGATGCGCGCCGCGCCGGACGGCTACACGGTGCTATGCGGCACCCAGCTCATGTTCAGCATCACGCACCTGGTCTTCACCAAGTCGCAGGCCGACGCCCGGACGATGGAGCCGATCAGCGTGCTCGCCACCTATCCGTTGATCATCATCACCAAAGCGGCGCTGCCGGCGAACAACATGAAGGAGTTCATCGACTACGCCCGCGCCAATCCCGACAAGGTCAATTACGGGCACCAAGGCAAGGGCAACACCGGGCATCTGCTCGGCGAGCTGATCATGCTCAAGACCGGGATCAAGATGACGGAGATTCCGTATCGCGGCAGCGCGCCGGCCATCAACGATCTGCTGGCGGGCACCATCGAGATGGTCCCCGACTACCTGCTCGCCAACAAGCAGAACATCGACGCCGGCAAGCTGAAGTTCATCGCCACGGCGAGCGAGCAGCGGCTCAAGGACTATCCCAACGTGCAGACCGTCACCGAAACGCTGCCGGGCGTCACCTCGACGACCTGGATGGCGGTGGCGGCGCCGCCCGGCACGCCAAAGGACATCACCAAGAAAATTTCCGACGCGATCGGCCAGGGCTTCCGCGAGGCCGATCTCAAGGCGCGCATCCTGCGGCTCGAAGCGGACCCGCTCGGCAGCACGCCGGACCAGATGCGCGAGCTGATCAAGCAGAGCACGGAAACCTGGGAGCCGGTGGTCAAGGCGCGCAGCATCTCGGTCGACTGACCATCAGGTGGCGGGCGCGCCGGTTCGCGCCAGGAACTCCTGGTAATCCTCAGGCGTATCGAGGTCGAACGCGAGGCCGGGACGCCGCACGATCTCGATCGTCATGCCCCGTTCGCGAGCCGCATGCAGATGCGCTGCAAAGCTTGACGGCCCGAAGTGGAAGAAATCCGGATCGGGCGGCGACAGCACCAGCGCATTGGTCGCCTGCTCGGATGCATCCGGTGCGATGACGAGGTTTGGGGCGGGCGGGACGGCGGAGGCCAGCGCCGCGATATCGTCCTTGGACACGAACGGCAGATCGCTCGGCAGCACCATGATGGCTTGCGCGCCGCGGTCGGCAACGAACCTGCAAGCCTGGCCGAGCGCCGCATTCAGATCGCCCGATGTCGACGATGCCGTGTGCGCCGCGTGCATCGACCGAAGCGGACAGCGCTGAGTCCGATGTCACCACCGCGATGCGGCCGGCTCCGAGGCCGGCAGCCGCCGTGCCGAACACATGATCGAACAGTGTCCGGTTGAGCGCCGTGCGGCTTGGTGCATCGAGCACGCCCGCCAAGCGGGACTTGCCGAGCGCAAACGGCTTCACCGGGATGATGGCCCACAGGTCCGGCTTCATGCTGTCATCTTAACGGCTGCTGCGGCAATTCAAGCGCGAAATCCAGCGCCTCGCGCGCCAGCCGGACCTTGTCTTCGGTGTTTCGCATGATTGTGTTCGTCACTCGGACGCGAAACCCCATCGCCTCCAGCGTCGGCAGGCTGTCGCGGTCGCTGGCATCGATGATCCAGCCGTTCGCCAGGGCGCCGTAATGCCTGGCGACTTCAAGTGTCGATGGCTCGAGGCCGAGCTCGCGCATCATCTTGGCGAGCGGGCCCTTGATCGCGGCGCCGCCGACGATCGGCGAGACCGCGACCACCGGCGCATGCGAGCGGCGTATGCTGTCTCGCACGTTCGGCAACGACAGAATCGGATCGATGCTGACGAATGGATTGGAAGGCGCGATCAGGATGGCGGTCGCCTTTTTCAAGGCTTCGCCGAGCGCAGCGCTCGGCCTTCGCGTTCGCGACGTTTTCAAACGCGACGCCGCGAAACGCCGGCTGGCATTGCCGCCTCACGAAATAATCCTGGAACGCCAGCGCTCCTTCGTCGGTGTCGACGATGCTGCGAACCGCATGGTCGGTCATCGGCGCGATCGTGTGCTTGATGCCCATGCGTGCCGCAAGCATCGCCGTCACCTCCGACAGGCTTTGCCCGGCGGCCAGCGCTTCGGTGCGAAGCACATGCGTGGCCAGATCGCGGTCGCCCAAGTTGAAACCAGTCGGCCGCGCCGAGCCGGCGCAGCGCCGCCATGAAGTTCCAGGTTTCGCCGGCGAGGCCCCAGCCTCGCTCGGTGTCGTTCAGGTCGGCGATGGCATAGAGAACGGAATCGATGTCGGGCGAGATGTGCAGCCCGAGATGCACGAAATCGTCGGCCGTGTTGACCACGATGGTAAGTTCATCGGGCGGCAGCACGGCGGTGAGCCCGCGGGCGAACTTGCCGCCGCCGACGCCTCCGGCCAATGCGAGGACGAGGCGGCCGCTCATCGGAACAGATCGATCTCGCGCGGCCGGATCAGCTCTTGCGCCGATCCGTCGCGCGCCGACAGCTTGAGGCCGCGCAGCAGCACGGCGGGCGTTCCTTCGCCGGCCTGTCCCATCAGCAGCGACGCCGCGGCCGCGATCTCGTCGGCGATGCCGACCTCGGTGGTGCGGAGCTTGCGGCCGAACAGGTCGGGCGTGCCCGCGAGGTCGAGCAGGGCAGGGAGGCCGGCCGCTCCCAGTGCGGTACCGACCGTGCCGTTCCGCCAGGCGCGCCCCAGGCTGTCGTTGATGACGACCGCGACCTCCACGCCGGTGCGCTCGGCGAGCTTGCGGCGGATCTCCCGGCAGGACCGGTTGCAGTCCTCCGGCAGCAGCAGGACGTGGCTGTCATCGTCGCCTTCGCCGACGTTCGAGGCATCGATCCCGGCGTTCGCTAGCACGATAGCCGTTGCGATGCGCGACCACGAGCACGTTCTTGCGATGGCGCACCACCTCGGTCGACTCCTGCAAGATCAGTTCCACCAGCCGCGGGTCCTTGTCGACTTCGGCGGCTAGCGTTTGCGCGCGCGCCGAGGGCGTCACGCTCGTGAGCGCGACCAGGCGCCCCTCGGCCTTGGAAACGATCTTCTGCGCGATCACCAGGACGTCGCCGCTTTGCAGCGTCAAGCCGGAGCGTTGCAGCGCGTCCGCGATCAATGCGGCGATGTCGTCGCCGGCGCGCACGCGCGGGATCCCGGCGAGCGCCACGGCGCGCAGTTCGCTAGCCATTGGCAGTCGTCCGCCGGCAGTCCGGTGATGCGGATGCCGGAGTGCTTGATCTTGTATTGCCGGTTGATGGCGATAAGCGCGGAGGTCAGCGCCTCCGCCGCGGCCGAGTTGGCGAGCGGCCCGCCGTGAAATGCGCGCATTCCGGCGTCCTTGGCGAGCGCAATCGCCTCGCCGCGCGCATCCTTGTCGTCGCCGCAGACCAGCACGTCGCAATCGATGGCGTGCCCGAGCACGCCGAGATGCTCGGCCGAGACGTTCTGGAATGCCGATACCACGCGCACGCCGTCGCCGAGCAGCTTCTGCGCGTTCGAGCACGGCCGAGCCGCCTTCCGGCAACTGCACGCGGCTGACCTGCGGCGGAATGAGCGGCACCGTGACATCGATCAGAATCTTGCCGGCGAGTGCGGCCTTGATGCCATCCAAGGTGGCAAGTTGCGCGGCGTAGGGCACGGTGAGGACGGCGATATCGGCGCCCTGCGCGGCGGCGAGATTGTCGGAACCTTCGGCGCGTTGCGCGCCGACGCGGTCATTGAGCGTCGCTGCAGTTTCGCGGGCGCGCTCCGCAAAGCGCGAGCCGATCAGCACGCGATGCCCGGCGTGCGCCCATCGCAGCGCCAGGCCGGAGCCTTCCTTGCCGGTGCCGCCGATGATGGCGATGGTTCGCGACTGCATGGGCCGACGTAATCACAGGGCGGCGCGGCGCGCAATTTGACTAGTGTCCCGAACCCGAAGTTCGCACGATTGTTCAGCAACCATTTTGCGAACTTCGGGTTCAAAGGGACACTAGAATCATTAAGTTGCTAGTGTCGCTTTGATTGGAAGTTCGCTTCGGAGCAAGCTGAGAATTCAAGCGAACTTCTGAATCGCGACATTAGCCTGTCTTGAGTTCGGCGCGTCCGGATGACACAACAAGGCCACGACGTGATGAGGTGAGCGATGATCCAGGCCAAGCGGATCGGACATGCCAGCTTCACGACCCCCGACCTCGACCGGCAGATCGACTACTACCGGCAAGTGATCGGCCTCGGGCTGGTGGCGCGCGAGGGCAACCGGGCGTTCCTGGCGACTCCGACAGGCCAGCTTGCGATCGTGCTGGAACAGGGCGGCGAGCCGGGCTGCGCGCGGATCGCGTTCGAGGTGTCGCCGTCGCTGAGCATGGCCGATATGGCGAAGCGGCTGCAGGCCGAGGGCCTCAAGAGCCAAGAGCGCAGCGACGCCATCCCGGGTGTGCCGAAGACGCTCGCCTTCACCGACGCCAAGGGCACCACCATCGAGCTGTTCTCGGAATGGAAATTCCTGAGCGGGGAGGCGCCGGCGGCCGGCAGTGTGATGCCGAACAAGCTCGGGCACCTCGCTTACGTAACGGAAGACCCGAAGGCGATTTTCGAGTTTTACGCCAAGGTGCTGGGCTTCCGCCTGTCGGACTGGATCGGCGATTATTTCGTGTTCCTGCGCTGCGGCACGGACCACCACACCGTCAACTTCATCCGCGGGCCGAACTCGCGCATGCATCACATGGCGTTCGAGGTGAAGGACACCAGCCAGCTTACCAGCGCCTGCGACCTGCTCGGCCGCAAGAACGTGGAGATCGTCTGGGGGCCGGTGCGGCACGGGCCGGGCCACAACATCGCGGTCTATCACCGCAACCCCGACGACCAGATGGTCGAGTTGTTCACCGACCTCGATCGCATGGTTGACGAGGAGGGCGGCTACTTCGAGCCGAAGCCCTGGCACAAGGACCGCCCGCAGAAGCCGAAGGTCTGGGACCCGAACAAGCAGCGCGACATGTGGGGCCTGCCGCCGGGGCCGAACTGGCGGCGCGGCAACGAGTAAGTTAGGGTTTTGGTACGACGTCCTTCGCCGAGCCGGCCCAGCCGGTGTGGGTGAGGTCGAACACGATGCCCCGCGGGTCGCGGTACTTCGCCTCGTAGAACGATTTCGGCGACTTCGGCCGTCCGGACAGGTATTCGCCGCCGGCCGCGAGGACCTTCTTCTCGGCGGCATCGAGATCGTCCACCCACATTCCGAAGTGGGCGATGCCGATCCGCTCCTCGTCCTTCTCCTTCTTGAGCAGCGCGACGTTCACGACGCCGTCGGACACGTGAATGCCGCGGCGCGCGACGCCGCATCGCTTCATGTCGAACGCCTGCTCGAAGAATGTCGCCGCCGCTTCAGGATCAGGAACGATGACTGCGATGTGCCGAAGCTTCGCCATGGTTGTCTCCCTCAGTCGTAAACCGTATCGACATAGTGGTCGGAATCGACCACCGCCTCGATCACCGTCGGGCCGCTCGCAGCCAGCGCCTTCTTCACCGCGTTTTCCAGCGCATCGGGGCTGCGAACGCCGAGCGCCGGCACGCCAAAATAGTGCTGCGGCGGCTCGGTGTATTCCTCGGATTGCAGCTCGGTGCCGTAGAGCGGGAACTGGCGGCGGATCTGCTTCACCTTGATCAATCCAAGCCACTTGTCGTCGAGCACAACGATCGGCAACGCGAGACCCATGCGCTTCGCCACCGCGACCTCGCCGCAGGTCATCTGGAAGCAGCCGTCGCCGATCAGGCACACCACCGGCGCGTCGGGCCGCGCGAGCTTCGCGGCGATCGCGCCGGGGAGGCCGAAGCCCATCGACGACCAGCCGTTCGTGATGTGGAAGGTCTTCGGCGCGTGGGCGGTCCACTGGCTGGCGATCTGGTGGGTGTGCGCGCCGACGTCGAACGAGAGCAGACCATCGCGCGGCAACGCGCGTCGCACCGCATCGATCGCCGCGTGCGCCGTGAAGGCGCTGCTCACCGGCCGCAACGCCGCGTGGAAGGCCTCGCGGTGCTCGGCGAGGATGGCGGACGTCCAGGAATTGGTGCTTGCCGGCAGCGCGGCGAGGCGGGCGAGCGAGGCGTCGAGATCGCCGGTGACCTGATGCGCCAATTTCACAGTGGCAGCGATGTCGACCGGCTCGATATCGATCTGCAGCAGGGGCACGTCGCCGATCCAGGCCTCGTACTCGACCTCGACCGTGTCGTAGCCGAGGCCGACGATCAGATCGGCGCTGCGCAGGAGCTTGCGCTGGATCTGCCGGCAGGAGCGCTCGATGCAGCCGATCGACAGCGGATGATCCTCGTCGATCATGCCTTTGGCCATGGTGGTGGTGGCAAACGGCAGGTGGTGGCGCTCGATCACCTGGCGCAGCATTTCCGGTTTGGCGATCCGCATGGCGGTCGAGCCGAGCACGGCGATCGGCCGCTTCGCCTTGGCGATCAGCTCACCAGCCTTGGCGATGGCGCCCTCCGGCGCCGGCAGGATCTTCGACAGCGCCTTCATCGCCGCCGCGTCGCCGCGCACGGGCGCCAGCGCCACATCCTCGGGCAGGTCGAGATGCACCGGCCCGCGCGGCTCGCTCATGGCGAGGCGGATCGCCTCCTTCACCGTCTCGGCGATCTTGCCGTTCTCCAGGCGGAACGTGCCCTTGGTGATCGGCTTGAACAGCGCGTGGTGGTCGATCCACATCTGGATGCGGCGGCCGAGCTGGTCGGTGTTCAAGTTGCAGGTGATGGCGATCATCGGCGAGCGGTCGAGCCAGGCGTTGCCGACGCCGGTCGCGAGATTGGTGGCGCCGGGGCCGAGCGTGGCGATGCAGAGGCCGGGCGCGCCGCTGAGCCGCCCGGTGACGTCGGCGGCGAAGCCCGCCGAGCCCTCGTGCGCGGTCAGCACGAAATCCACGCCGCCCTTTCGCATCGCCTCCATCAGCGGCAGCACGTTGCCGCTCGGGATGCCGAAGCCGCGGTGGATACCGGCGGCCTTGAGCGTGGCGACGATGAGATCGGCGTTGTTCACGGAAAGGGCCTTGTGGTCAGCTCTTGCTGCGCAGGTCTTTAACCCGAACCGCCTTGCCTTGCGAGCGCGGAACTTCGCCTGTGGGCTTGACCGTAACGGCGCAGGTGACGCCGATGCGCGACTTGATCTGATGCGCCACCTCGGCCGCGCTTTTGGCGCGTGCAGCGTCGTCTGGGGGCGAGCCGGGCGCCATCTCGACCTCGACGGTCATCGCGTCGAGCGCGCCCTCGCGGGTCAGCACAAGCTGATAATGCGGCGCGATGCCCGGCAAGCCCACCAGCACGGCCTCGATCTGCGAGGGAAACACGTTGACGCCGCGGATGATCAGCATGTCGTCGTCGCGGCCGGTGACGCGCATGATGCGCACATGCGTGCGGCCGCAGGCGCAGGGCTCGCGCGTGAGCGTCGTGATGTCGCGCGAGCGATAGCGCACCATCGGCAGCGCTTCCTTGGTCAGCGTGGTGATGACCAGCTCGCCCGGATCGCCCTCAGCGGCCGGCTCAAGCGTCTCGGGGTCGATCACCTCGAACAGGAAATGATCCTCCCAGCCGTGCAGGCCGTTGCGCGCCACGTCGCATTCGCACCGCGACGCCCGGTCCGATGATCTCGGACAGCCCGTAGAGATCGACCGCCTGAAGCCCGAGCCGCATCTCGAGGTCGCGGCGCATCGCGTCGCTCCACGGCTCGGCGCCGAAGATGCCGATGCGCAGCGGCAGCTTGCGGATGTCGACGCCCATGCCTTCGGCGACCTCGGCGATGTTGAGCGCGTAGGACGGCGTGGCGCAGAGCACATGCGCGCCGAAGTCCTGCAGCAGCGTCACCTGCCGCTCGGTCATGCCGCCAGACACCGGCACCACGGTGCAGCCGAGCCGCTCGGCGCCGTAGTGCGCGCCGAGCCCGCCGGTGAACAGGCCGTAGCCGTAGCCGTTGTGCACGATGTCGCCCGGCCGCGCGCCGGCGCAGGCCATGCAGCGCGCCATCAGGTCGGTCCATAGATCGAGGTCGGCCTTGGTGTAGCCGACCACGGTGGCCTTGCCGGTGGTGCCGGACGAGGCGTGCAGCCGGATGATCTGTTCGCGCGGCACCGCAAACAGGCCGAACGGATAGGTGTCGCGCAGGTCCGCCTTGGTGGCGAACGGAAAGCGCACGATGTCGGCGAGCGACTTGCAGTCGTCGGGCTTGACCTTGGCGGCGTCGAACTTGGCGCGGACGTGCGGCACCTTGGCGTAGGCGTGGGCGAGCGTCTGCTTGAGCCGGGTGAGCTGCAGCGCCGCGAGCTCCTCGCGCGGCATGCATTCGGCCTTGCGGTCGAACATGTAATCGAGGGATTTTGCGGCGGTGCGGCGGGCATGGCACTTCGTTACGCGGGGCAGGCGCGGCTATAGTAGCAGCGGCGCGGGCTCCGTGAACCCAGGAGTTCTTGGAGCGTGTTGATGGCGACCGTCTACACCAAGCACGATGACGAACTTGCTCGTCTCGGCGGGTCTTCCCGCCCGGGAGGTCGCAGCTTGGAGAAAGGCCTATCCGCGCAAAGCGCGAAACTTTGCCGCCGACCGCAAGATATTCGCGCCTATTGGCAAAAAACCGCCCGGCTGCTCGGCCAATTGCCGCCGCCGGCACGCCAGAATGCGAAGGAAGATCACGCCGCGCAGTTGATCCGCGGAGCAGCGCTTGAAGCGCGCAAGCTGTTCCTGCGCACGCATGTCGATGCGGTCTACGACGCGCTGACCGCCAAGCGGACGCGCTTTGTCCGGCTGGAGGAGCTGGTGCCTGCGGCCGCGAAGCTGGTGCCTGGCCTGGTGCCGTCGCCAAAGGACATCGCGGCGGAGGAGGGATTGCTCCAGAGCGAAAAGGCGGGCTTGGAGATCGACCAAGGATATTTTGTCTCAGAGGTGCTTGCGGAGCGAGCAGCTCGGGCCGGCATCTGTGTCACGCCATGCTGCTTGCCGCGCGATGGAAATCGCAGACGAACTGCCGAAGTTCATGGACACTGGCAAGGCGAAATATCCCGGTGCGTCGGTCGTACGGCGAGGCAAGGCGGCGATCGTCACGTTCGAAAATCCGCGCTTCCTCAACGCCGAGGATCAGACCACGCTTGCCGGGATGGAGCTTTGCGTCGATCTCGCGTTGCTCGATGCAAGAATTGAAGTCGTCGTTTTGCGCGGCAGCGTGGTCGAGCATCCGAAATACGCGGGCAGGCGCGTGTTCGGCTCCGGCATCAATCTCACGCATCTCTATCACGGGCGCATTCCGTTCCTCTGGTACCTGATCCGCGACATGGGCTACGTCAACAAGCTCTATCGCGGGCTCGCTTCATGTCGATGGCCCGCCGCCCGACGAGTTCGGCGGCAACACGCTTGAAAAACCCATCATCGCCGCGGTCGAGATCCTTCGCGATCGGCGGCCACTGCCAGATCCTGCTCGCGGTCGACTACGTCATCGCCGAGAAGACCGCGTTCATGACGCTGCCCGCGCGCAAGGAGGGCATCATCCCCGGCGCCGCCAACATGCGGCTGCCGCGCGCGGTCGGCGACCGGCTGGCGCGCCAGGCGATCCAGTACGAGCGGCGGCTGGAATGCGACAGCCCGGAGGGGCGGCTGATCTGCGACGAGATCGTCGAGCCGGGCACCATGGACGCGGCGATCGAGCGCGTGGTGAACGGGCTGACCAGCTCCGGCGTGGTCAGCGCGGCGTCGAACCGCCGCGCCTTCCGCATCACGCAAGAGCCGCTCGACATGTTCCGCAACTACTTCGCGGTCTATGCCCGCGAGCAGGCGTACTGCCACTTCAGCCCGGCGCTGATCTCCAATCTGGAGAAATACTGGAACGCGCAGAACCGCAAGCCGTAGCTATTTCAGCGCGGCCTGCTTGGTCCCCGGCTGAGCGAAATCGCCACCTCGGACATCTTGCTGCCCGGCGACTGGATCGCGACGGACTGCTGGTCGGCGCGGGTGCTGATGTCGAGCATCGCCGCGATCGGCGCCATCGACCCGCACCTGGATCTGTTCGCCCGCGGCTTTGCCGGCCACTGTGCCGCCGACCCGGTTGGTCAGTTCGTTCCAGAAGCCGGAGACTTCGCCGTTGCTATGCGAGACGCTGCTCTGCAGTTCGAACTTGAAGCTGTCGCTGGAGCAACGCAGATCGAGCTTGAGGTTCACGCCGCTGCCGTCGACGTTGTAGTTGGCGCGGCAGCGGATGCTTCCTTGCCGCCGTTGTCCAGCGTGATGGTGCCGGGGCCCGCCCACGCGCCGGACAAGGCCGGCAAACGGGCTGCCCGAGCCGTGCGCGACCGACGCCATGACGAGCAGCGCCGCCAGCGCGATCGTGGCCCAAATCTCTTTGGTTGATGAACGGTTACCGTCAGCATGCCCCGCTCCAGCCGAATTTCTTTCGTGCTGGGCAGGACGATAACTGGCACTTGCAAAAAATCTGGGGCAACTTTCGCTAAAATTTTATCGTTGGCGGTTTTGCAGCGGACCGCGCCAACGGGCTAAGGCATCTTGGTCGCGATGCTTCGCCGCCTTCGCCTTGATGCGCTCGATGGTCTTGGCGATGTCGACCACGAACCGGGCGTGCGTGCCGGCGCTGACGGCCTCGATCTCGTCCTTGGCCGCAACCTCGAACGTCACCTTGCGCCCTTCGACCGCGGTGACCTTGACGCTGATCTCGACAGTCATGCCCGGCAGCGTCGCGGCGAGATGCTTGACCGACACCTCGATGCCGACCGAATCCTCGCCGGCGTCGGCGTGCTGCAGGATCAGCTCGCGGCAGGTGTGCTCGATGTCGAGGATCATCGACGGCGTGGCATAGACCCGCGCCTCCTCGCCCATGAACCCGATGGTGCGGGCGCGGTCGATGGTGATGTTCGGGTCAGCGAGACGCCGGGTTGCAGGCTTGGCTTCATTGTTTCTCCGGAGGCGGCGGATGCTACAGTCACGCTGGCATGCCGGGCGCGGCCTTGGCAACGCCGCGCGCAGGGAGGGGAAATGGCAAGTGAGACAGAAAACAGTCGGCCTGATCGGTCTCGGCCTGATGGGCCAGGCGCTGGCGACAAGGCTGATCCCGGCGGGCTTTCGCGTGCTGGGCTACGACATCGACGCCGCCAAAGGCGCCAAGCTCAAGGCGATGGGCGGCGAGGCGGCCTCGCTCGCCGAGGTGGCGAAATGCGGCACCGTGGTGCTCGCGGTGTTCAGCACCGACCAGGTCGAGGACGTGGTCGAGAACACGCTGGTCCCGGCCGCCGGCAGCGGCAAGATCGTGCTCTGCACCTCGACCTGTGATCCCGACCGGATCGCGGCACTGGCCGCGCGCGTCGCGCCGAAAGGCATCCGCTTCCTGGAAACGCCGGTGTCCGGCAGCAGCGGCCAGGTCAGCCGCGGCGAGGGCACCGGGCTGATCGGCGGCGATCCAGCCACCGCGGCGGAGGTCGACGATATTCTGACGGCGCTCTATCCGCGACGATTCCACATCGGGAAAGTCCGGCGATGCCGGGCGGGCCAAGCTCGCCATCAACCTGATCCTCGGTTTGAACCGGATGGCGCTGGCGGAGGGGATCGTGTTCGCCTCGCGGCTCGGCCTCGACGCCAAGGCATTCCTTGACGTGGCGCGCGCCTCGGCGGCCTATTCGCAGGTGATGGACATCAAGGGCCGCAAGATGGTCGAGCGCGAATTCAAGCCGGAGGGCTTCGTCCATCAGTCGCTCAAGGACTTCACCTTGATGCACGAGCAGGCGTCGAAGCTCGGCCAGACGCTGCCGGCGCTGGAGCTCAACAAGTCTCTGCTGGAAGCCTGCGTGCGCGCCGGCGAGGCGGACTACGACAACAGCGCCGTGATCGAGGAAATCCGGCGGCGGCACACGTGAAATCGGGAGCAGTGCAATGAGCGACGGCGAGGTCCGC
Source organism: uncultured Alphaproteobacteria bacterium (assembly GCA_963711955.1). GTDB lineage: Bacteria > Pseudomonadota > Alphaproteobacteria > Rhizobiales > Xanthobacteraceae > Z2-YC6860. The sequence continues at coordinate 507,583 of CAVQGC010000014.1, forward strand.
ACCGAGCGCAAGGGCGATGTCGTCCATGTGACGTTCGACCGCCAGGCGGCGCGCAACGCCATGACCTGGCAGATGTACGAGGCGCTCGGCGAAATCTGCGTGAAGCTGCGCAGCGACGCGAGCGTGCGCGCCGTGGTGTTTCGCGGCGCCGGCGGCAAGTCGTTCATCGCCGGCACCGACATCGCCCAGTTCAAAGAGTTCAAATCCGGCGAGGACGGCGTTGCGTACGAGGAGAAGATGGAAAGCATCCTCTCCGGCATCGAAGCGCTGCCGATGCCGACGCTCTGCGTGGTGGAGGGATTTGCGATCGGCGGCGGACTCGCCATCGCGGCGTGCTGCGATCTTCGCATCGCCACGCCGGGCAGCCGGTTCGGCATTCCGATCGCTCGCACGCTCGGCAATTGCCTGTCGGTCGCGAACTATGCGCGGCTGGTGGCATCGATTGGCATGCCGCGCGCCAAGAAGATGCTGCTGCTCGCCGAGAACATCACCGCCGAGGAGGCGCTGGCCGGCGGTTTCCTGGTCGAGATCGTGCAGCCTGCCGACGTGGACAAGCGGGTCGCGGAATTGACCGATCGGCTCGTCCACCACGCGCCGATCACCATGCGCGTGACCAAGGAAGCCATGCGCCGGCTGCTGCACTCTGCCTTCCTGAACGGCGACGATCTGGTGCGCCAGGCCTTCGGCAGCGAGGATTTCAGGACAGGCGTCGCTGCGTTCGTCGAGAAGAAAGAGCCGCAGTGGCGCGGCAAGTAGAGATCATCTCATCTAAGGAAACATGAAAGCGTCGTTATGGCCGTGATCGACTGTCATCATCATGTCTGGTGGCTGGACAAGCATCCGCACACCTTTCCGCCGTCCTGGGGCACCAGCCTCAACCGCGACTTCACGCCCGACGATCTGCGGCCGGAGCTGAAAGCGGCGGGCATCGACGGCACCATCCTGGTGCAGTCGCTCGACAACTACGGCGAGACGCTGCATTACCTCGATGTCGCGGAGGCGACCGACTTCATGCGTGCGGTGGTGGGCTGGGTGCCGCTCGCCGATCCGCCGGCCTGCGCAAGGCGCTTGAGGCGCTGAAAGCCCGCGAGAAGTTCGTCGGCATGCGCCACCTCATTGTCTATGAGAAGGACCCGCGCTGGCTGGCTCAGCCCACGGTGCAGGAATCGCTCCAGCAATTCCGAAAGGCGGGTCTGTTGTTCGAGGCGATCACCAACACGCAGGAGCAGATGGATACGGTGCTCGACACCGCGCGGCGGATGCCGGACCTCAACATCGTCCTGAACCACATGGGCCGCCCGCCGCTGCCGGAGAAAGGTTGGGAGCCCTGGGCGTCGCAGATCGTCGAGGCGGCGAAGTGCCCGAACATCAGCGTCAAGCTATCGGTCGGCGGCGACGTGGTGTGGCGCTGGCCATGGTCGACGAGCGAAATCAGGCGCTATTCCGACCATGTCATCCAGCACTTCGGCCCAAGCCGTGTCATGGCGGGCAGCAACTGGCCGGTGGTGCTGCTGTCCGGCAGCTTCCAGCAGGTGTGGAGCGGCATCAAGGAGCTGATCTCCGGGCTGTCCGCCGCCGATCAGGCGCTGGTTCTGGGCGGCGCCGCCGAGCGCATCTACAATCCGGCGCGCACGCGCTGACAAGGGAGAAAACATGTTCCGTCACATGGCCATTCTGCGATTCAAGCCGGACGCCAAGGCGGAAGACATCGCGGCGTATTTCGAGGCGTTCCCGGCGCTGATGGACGAGCCAGCCGACCATCAAGTCATGGCAGATCGGCCGCAACGAGGGCGCCGGCGGCGAGACGCATGTTCGCAAGGGCAGCTTCGCGCCAAACTACGACGTCGGGCTAACGATGGTGTTCGACGATCCGGCCGGCTACCTGAAGTACGCCGAATCCACCGGCCACCAGGCGTTCTTCGCGAAATACTGCACGCCGATCCTGGCCGAGCGCGTCGTCGTGCAGTTCCACGAGAAATAGCGTTGCGGGTGCTTCCGCTCAGGATTCGTATTTGAACGAGAGCGCGACACGGGTGCGAAAGGCCGAGACCTTGCCGTTGTCCACCGTCATGTCCATTTTCGTGACCTCGGCAACGCGCAGGTCGCGCAGCGATGTGGCCGCGGTTTCGACCGCGCGTCGGCCGGCATCCTCCCAGGATGTCTTGCTGACGCCGACCACATCGACGATCCGGTAAACGCCTCCACCCTTGCTTTTCTTCGCCATTTCAACCTCCCGATTGGGCGCATTGAAAATTGTGCGCACCGGTATCCTATCGGTGGGGCGGATCGCCCAATAGCCCAGGTGTGGCTAAATCTGCTCTTCCTTAAGCACTTCGACCGCGGCGCGGTGCGCCTCGTTGGCGGCCGGGATGCCGCAATAGAGTGCGATGAGCAGCAGCACCTCGCGGATTTCCTCGGGCGTGCAGCCGTTCTTCAGTGCGCCCTTGAGGTGGACGCGCAGTTCCGCCGGTTTGTTGGCCGCCGCCATCATCGCGATCATGGCGAGGCTTTTGGTGCCCATCGAAAGCCCCGGGCGGCTCCAGATGTCGCCGTAGGCATAGGCGTTGATGATGTTCTGCAGCGGCTCGCCGAATTCGCCGAGCGCATTGATGCGCTGTTCGACATTGGCCGCGCCGACCATCTCCTTGCGGAGCTTGAGGCCTTTGGCGGCGAGGTCCTTGGTATCCATGGTGCGCTTCCTCTTTGTCATTCCGCGGCGCCGCGAAGCGGCGAACCCGGAATCCAGACACACGTTCGGAATTTGTATCTGGATTCCGGGTCGGGCGCGGCGCGCCGTCCCGGAATGACAGCTGATGGTTTAGTGCCCCGGCATCGTCATCCGGGCGAGGCGGTTCGCCACTTTCAGCCGCTGCACGCTGTCGCCGGCGAGATGGCTCCAGATGAAGCTGTCGCGCACCAGCTTCTCGGCATGACGCGCGCCCGGCGCCGGCGCCCCGTGGATGTCCAGGTTGATCTCGGTGACCTCCTGGATCACGTCGGTCGAGAAGTTCATCGCGAGGCCGGCATTGGCGGAGTGCACCTTGTGGTCGTGCTCCCAGGCGATCCGCATCACGTAGGAGCGCAGCGCCTCGGTCAGCATGTTCATCTTGTTGAGCTTGAGCGCGATGTGCTGCTGCTCGATCAGCGGCTGGCCGCCTTGCTTCGCGGTTTTGGCGTGCTTCATGGCCTGCTCGCAGGCGTCGTCGCAGACACCGAGCGCATTGGCGGCGAGCTCCAGGTCGCCGAACAGGTCGCCGCCGGTGCGGTCGCCGGCCTGCGCGGTCTTCATGTCGGAGGTGTTGACGTTGCCGACCACATTGGCGTGCGGCACGCGGGCGTTCTCGAAGATCATCTCGCCGTTGCGATAGAACCGCCAGCCGCTCTTGTTGAACACCTTGCCGATGCGGAAGCCCGGCGTGTCGGAAGGCACCAGGAACATGGTGGTGCCTTGGCGCAGCGGCGCATTGGGATCGGTGCGCGCGTCGATGAAGAACAGCTTGCCGACCGGCGCATTGGCGATGAAGCATTTCTCGCCGTTAAGGATCCATTCGTCGCCCTTGCGCTCGGCGCGCAACTTCAGCCCCGCCTTGGGCGCATCCTTCGGCGGCAGGCGGTTGTCGGAGCCGGCGGTCGGCTCGGTGATGCCCTTGCCGAGCAGGAAGCGGTGGTCGGCGACGAAGGGGCGCAGAAAGCGATCCTTCTGCTCGTGATTGCAGGCCTGCTGAGATCAGGTGGCTCCACTTCCAGTTCTGGCTGAAGGTCTTGGAGATCGCGCTGTCGCCGCGCGCGAACTCGGCCATCACCAGCGCCTGCGTGACGTAGTCGGTGCCTTCGCCGCCGTATTCCTTGGCACCGCCATGGTGCGGAAGCCGAGCTTCGATCCCTTCTCGACGATGTCCCAGTCGAACGTGCCGTGCGCGTCCGGCGCCTCGTCGAGCTTGAGCGTGATCGGCTTGATCTCTTCCTCGGCGAACTTGCGCGCCGATCATCTGCCAGGAGCGCTGCTCGTTGCTCAGTGAGAAGTCCATTGCTTTTGACCTTCCAGTTATTCCGCGGCGAGCAGCGGCGCGCGCCGGTGGCCCGAGAGCTCCTCGGCGATGCGCAGCTTGAGGTCGCTGTTGCCGTCGCCGGAATAGAGGCAGATGCGGGCGTCGCTGATGTATTTCTGCAGCGGCATGTCGCGCATCACGCCCATGGCGCCGAAGCATTCGGCGGCATCCTTGACGGCGCGATAGATCGCTTCAGAGGCGAACACCTGCGCCATCGCGGTCAGCGGCAGGTCGGGCAGGCTGCGGTCGGCCTGCGCGGCCGGATGGTCCGACGCCCAGGCCGCCTGCCAGACCGCGTTGCGCGCGACCTCGAGCCGGATCGCGACCTCGGCGAGCTTGCCGCCGATTGCCTGGTGCTCGACGATCGGCCGGCCGCCCTGCACGCGAAGCTTGGCGTAGTCGAGCGCAGCCTCGTAGGCGGCGCGGCCGATGCCGAGATTGACCGCTTGCGCGAGCGGCGCGCCGCGGCCGGGCTCGCCGCGCAGGCTGGGCGAGCCTTGCAGCAGGTCGTCCGCCGGAACCGTGCAGTTCTGCAGGATCAATTCTCCGCAGGAGCCGTGATACCAGCGCGGCTCGGCGTTCTCGTTGACGGTGAGCCCGTTCGTGCCGGCCGGGATCAGCAGCACGCCGATGCCCTTGCCGGTATCGACCTCAATGGCGAACAGCTTGGCGAGGCCGGCGTTGACCACGGCGTCCTTGACGCCGCTGACGACAAAACTATCGCCGTTGCGCTCCGCCTTGGTGCGCACCCGGCGCGCGGCGCTCTTGGTGCGGTGATAATCGATGCCGAGCGCCGTGTCGGTGTCCGGCTCGTGGTCGGCACAGGCGAGGTGATAGCGGTCGTCTTCGAGGAACGCCGGCAGGAACTTGTCACGCTGCGCGTTCGTCATCGCGCCGAACAGGGACCGCCCCAGCGCCGACGTTTCCATTAGCACGGTCGCGATACCGGCGTCGCCCGTGGCCAGCTCCTCGGTGACGAGGCACGAGGTCAGGGCGTCGGCGCCGACGCCGCCCAGCTCCTCGGACAGCGCGAGCGTGCGCAATCCCATCTGCGAGGCCTTGTCGAGCACGTCCATCGGCAACGCGCGGTCGCCGATGTCGAGCCGGTTGGCGTTGAGCACGACCGGTTTGATCTCGTCGTCGACGAAGCTTCGCACCGTATCGCGGAACTCGAGCTGCTCCGCGCTAAGATGAAGACTGTACATTGCTGTGGTTTTCCTAGTCTGCCTTGATACCGAGCGTCTTGATCACCTTGGCCCAGGCGTCCGTCTCCTTCTGGATTTCTTGCGTGAATGCGGGCGAATCCAGATACGCCGCCCTGATCGTCTGATCGGCGAAATTCTTGATGACCGCCGGATCCTTCAGCACCGCATCGATCTCCTTGCTCAGCCGCGCCGCGATCTCTTTCGGCAACTTGGCCGGACCAAACAGCCCGACCCATGGCGTCACGTTGAACCCCGGCACGGTTTCGGCGACGGTCGGAACGTTCGGCAGCGCGGGCAGGCGCTCGCTGGTGCCGACCGCAAGGCCCGTCATTTTGCCAGCCTGCACATGCGGAAGCGCGGTCGCGACGTTGTTGTACATGATCTGCACATCGCCCGCGATCAATGCAGTCGTTCCCGGTCCGACACCCTTGTAGGGCACGTGCACGATCTTGATGCCGGTCTGGAACGCCAGCATCTCCAGGCCGAGGTGGCTGAAGTTTCCGACGCCGCCGGACGAGTAGTTGAGCTTGCCGGGGTTTGCCTTGGCGTAGGCGATCAGGTCCGCAATGTTCTTGATCGGCACCGACGGGTGCGCGACGACGTAAGACGGGAAATGGTTGAACCTCGCGATCGGAATGAAATCGCGCAGCGGCTGATACTGCAGATTGCTGTACATCGACGGATTGACCGTCATCGGCGAGTCGGAGATCGCGCCGAGCGTGTAGCCGTCGGGGTCTGCCCGCATGACTTCCAATGCACCGAGGCCGCCATTCGCGCCGGCACGGTTCTCGACAAAAACCTGCTGGCCGAGCCGGTCGGAAAGATACTTTGCCATGATGCGCGCGATCACGTCGGTGCCGCCGCCGGCCGCGAACGGGCAAATCAGTTTGATCTGCCGGTTGGGCCAAGCTTGCGCCATGGCGAGCGTCGACGTCGCGCACAGCATCGCCAGGGCAGCCAACATCTTCACTGTTTTCATTGTCGTCCTCCCTCGTGTTTCTTGAGCGCCCATTTCAGATAGCCGCCGCGATCGCGTCGCCCATTTCCTGCGTGCTGGCCGTGCCGCCGAGATCCCGCGTCAGCTTCTTGTTTTCGGCCATCACCTTGGTCACTGCGGCCTGCATGCGCTCGGCGGCCGCCGTCGCCTTCGGCTCATTGTGCTTGCGGCCGAGGAAGCCCATCAGCATCTGTCCTGACATGATCATCGCATATGGATTGGCAATGTTTTGCCCCGAAATGTCGGGTGCTGAGCCGTGGGTCGCCTGCGCCATCGCCTGCTTCTCGCCGATGCAGAGGCCGGGGGCGAGGCCGAGACCGCCGACCAGGCCGGCGCCGATATCGGTCAAGATGTCGCCGAACTGGTTGGTGGTGACCACAACGTCGAAGCGCTGCGGATCGGTGACAAGCTTCATGGCGATCGAGTCGATCATCATCTCCTCGAACTGGACGTCCGGATAGTCCTTGGCGACCTTGCGGCACTCCTCAGCGAACATGCCGCAGGCGAGGCGATAGACCGGCTCCTTGTGCGCGGCCGTCACCTTCTTGCGCTTCCTGGTGCGTGCAAGCTCGAATGCCTCGCGGGCGACGCGGTTGGATCCCTTCCGCGTGATGACGCGAGACGAGATCGTGATGTCGTCGTTAGGGCGGAACTCGGGCAGGCCGGCCACCACCGTCTCGGAATACAGCATCCCTTCGGTCAACTCGCGGAAGAACGCGATGTCGACGTCGTGGTGGATCGATTTCACGGTCGGGTGCGACAGCGCGGGGCGCAGCGCGGTGAACAGGTCGAACTTCTTGCGGACCGGCGGCATCACCCATGTCATGTCGCCGCGCGGGTAGGCGTTGTGGCCGATCGGGCCCATGAACCAGCCATCCAGCGTGCGCAGCGTATCTTCGGTGATCTTCGGCAGCGTGTTGCCGTGCGCTTCGTGCCCGGCCTTGCCGATCAGCAACTCCTGCCATTCGATAGAGAGCCCGGTCTTCGCCGCGGCGGCCTTCATCACCTTGACGGCTTCCGGCACGACTTCGAGGCCGATGTCGTCGCCGTGCATGATTCCAATTTTCAAAGGTTAGGTCCTTCCAATGTCACGAGCGCCGACCTCTCACGACCTCATGCTGAGGAGCGCTGCGAAGCAGCGCGTCTCGAAGCATGGGGCCGCCCCCATCCTTCGAGACGCGCCCTGCGGGCGCTCCTCAGGATGAGGCGGAGCGGGCTGCGGCTTGTGCTGCGCTACTCATCCACCTTGATGCCGGCGTCGGCGATGTCGCGCCGCCAGGTTTCCATTTCCTGCCTGAGCCAGGCCGCGGCGTCCTCGACCGACTTCTGCTCAGGCGCAACCATGCCGCCCTTTTCGAAGATCGCTTTCATCTCCGGCAGGTTGGCTGCGGCGACGAACGCCTTGTGCAGCGTCTCGATGATCTCCTTCGGCACGCCGGACGGCGCGAACGCCGCCGACCATTGCGAGGGACGGAAGCCCTTGAAGCCCAACTCATCGAGCGTCGGCACGTCGGGCCATGCCTCGAGCCGCTTGGGCGCCGCGATCGCGAGCGGCCGCACCTTGCCGGCCTTGATCATGCCGACCGGGTTGGTGATGTTGAACCAGGTCACGTGGATGTCGCCGCCGGCGACGTCCTTCAGGATACCCGAGCCGCCGTCCTTGAACGGGATGTGCAGGAGCTGAAGCCCGCCGGCGCGCTTGGCCAGAATCTCGGTGTTGACGTGCTGATAAGCGCCGATGCCGGCGCTGGCATAGCGCACTTCGTTCTTCTTGGCGTAGTCGATGAACTCCTTGAATGTCTTGGGCTCGAAGTTCGTCGTGGTCGAAATGAAGAACACCGGTGCGTCGGCAAGCCTCGCAATCACCTGCACGTCGCGGTCGTAGTTGACGCGCATTTTCTTCGCGAGCAGGACCGGAGTAAGGCAATTTGTCGAGATGTTGCCGATCATGATGGTGTAGCCGTCCGGCTTGGCGTGGACCATCTCCTCGATCGCGCGGATGCCCGACGCGCCCGGCTTGTTCTCCACCAGCACGTTCTGCCCAAGCGACTTGCGAAGCTGATCGGCATAGTGGCGGGCCACCACGTCGGTCAGCCCGCCCGGGGCATACGGCACCAGAATCCGGATCGGCTTGTTGGGGTAGGGGGCCTGCGCCTGCGCGGCCGACACGATGAATGTGGCGGCCAGCGCGACGGCCAAAGCCCTTCCGAACCCTCTCATGACAATCCTCCCTGCACGACAATCCTCCCTGCACGGCAGAGCGCTCAGGCGCTCATTTTGCTGTTGGGAGAGATTGTATTGACCGGCGCGGCCCCAGCACAAGCTGGAAGTCTGCGCAGTCAGTTCGGCCCGGTCGTGCCGACGTTCTGCCGTAGGCTGGCCACGATCGCCCGAAGCCCGCTGTTGGGGACGGGGCGTCGGCTCTGCTGCGCGTGAATGCGGTCGTGCAGGAAGGTCAGCTTCACGATCACGGGCGGCGGCAGCACGAACGGATAGAGATCGGACAGGCCCATGCTGCGATTGATGGAATTAACCGCAAAGGTCAGCGGCAGCCAGGACGCGATGATGCGCTCCATGGTGCCGTTATGCGGGTCGAAGTCGATCGTGGTGGCGAGATCGGCGCCCTTGGACACCTCGGGGTTCACGCTCAGCCCGAACGTGCGCGCGGTTTCCAATGTGTCGACCATGTGGAAGTAGTGCGCCCAGGTTTCCGCAAAATCCTCCCATGGATGCGAGCTGGCATACGCGGTGACGTAATGCTCGTGCCAATCGGAGGGCGGCCCGTTCGCATAATGGCGTTGCAGCGCGGCTCCGTAGTCGTCGCGCTCGTCGCCGAAGATTTTGCGGAATTCTTCGATCGAGGCTGAGTTCGCGATCAGTCGGTCCCAGTAGTAGTGCGCGATCTCATGGCGGAAGTGGCCGAGCAGGGTCCGGTAAGGCTCGCCCATCTGCGTGCGCTGGCGTTCGCGCTCGACGTCGTCGGCTTCGGCGAGACTGAGCGTGATCAGCCCGTTCGCATGGCCGGTCATCAGCGGCCCGGCCGGATGGCCGGGCGGCGGCGCATCGGGCGAAAGGAAATCGAATGCCAGGCCGTCATCCGGGCTCTCGGCTCGCGTCATCAGTGGAAGGCGCAATTTGAGAATGGTGTAGAACAGCCGGTGCTTGGCGGATTCGATCTTGCGCCAGCGCTCGGCGTTCTCGGGGTTGTCGAGATCCGGAATGGTGCGGTTGTGGCGGCAGGCCGCGCAGTACTGTTCGGTGTTTTCGGCGCCGATCAGCCAGTTGCAGGCATCGTGGACCGTATTGGCGCAGAACTTGTAACGGCCGGTCGGTTCGGCCAGCGCGTGCCAGAGGTCGCCGTCCGGCTCGACCGCGGTCACGGTCTCCCGGGCGGGCAGATAGCCGAGCCGTCGTTCACAGCTTTCGCATCGCGTGTTCTCGAAATAGAGCAACTGCCCGCAATGCTGGCATTCAAACAGCTTCATAAACCGTCCAATCTGAAAGGCAGATGGGATGAACCCCGAGGCCCATCAACCGGTTCCAGTGAGCTTGAATAGCTCATTACCGAGGGTTTGCCGCGCTTCCTGGTAGATTGGCTGCACCGCCGCGGCAAAGGCCTGATGCTGGCCGGCGTCGAGTTCGACGATCTCGCAGCCTTGCGCGCGGATTGCCTGCTCGGCTTCGTCCTCTTCCTTGACGTGGAGATCGCGCTGGAACGCGACAGACGCGTCGATCGCGCGCTGCATCGCCGCCTGCAGGTCCGCCGGCCAGCTTTCGAACGTCGGCCGGTGCAGGAAAATCGGCCGCGAAATGTAGAAGTGATTGCTGAGGGTGTGGAAGCGGTGGAATTTGTGGACGTTGTACGTGACCGTGTTGGTTAGCGGGTTCTCCTGCGCGTCGATGCCGTCCTTGGTGATCAGCGCGATCGCCTCGGTCAGGTCCATGATCTTGGGGTCCGCACCCAGCAATTCGAAGGTCCGCGCCTGGATCTTGCTCGGCAGCACGCGGACGGTCATGCCCTTGAGGTCGTCCGGCGTGCGCACCGCGCGCACCCGGTTCGAGATGTGGCGGAAGCCGTTTTCGTACCAGCCCAGTATGCGGAAGTTGGTCTCGCGCTCGATCGCCTGCGCGAGCGTCTTGCCCAGCGCGCCGTCCATCGCGGCGCGCGCCTGCGCCGTGTCGGCGAACAGGAACGGCAGATCGACGAAGCTCAGCTCCGCCACGCGATCGGTGAGGTAGCTCGACGATTGATAGCCGAGCGAAAGAAACCCGTCCTCGACCAGCCACAGGATGTCGTCGGCTCGGTAGCCTAGATCCATGATGTTCCAGACGTACTTGACCACGATGCGGTCGCCGAATTCCTTCTGCAGCCGGTCGCCGATGAATTTCATCGCGCGTGAGAAGCCGGTGGTCGGCGGCCCGTAGCCGCCCATGCGGATATGGATGGGTTTGCTCATGTGCCGTTCTACCAATTCCTCTCCAGCCAATCCGCCGCGAAGTCGATGCCGATCTGGCGGTTGTCGACGTGGGCGTGCTCAGCGCCGCCTTCTTCGGTCGTGAAAATCTTGATGGTCTTGTTCTTGGAGCCGACCGCGTCATAGAGCTTCTGCGCGTTTTCGACCGGCACCACGCGGTCGTTGCCGCCGTGCGTCACCAGGAACGGACAGGTGATGTTCTTCGCCACGTCCTTGAGCGAGAATTTCTTGGCGATCTCGATACCTTCGTCCTCGTCCTTGGCGCCCGCCACCCAGCGCCACTGGAAGTTCGACTGCGCAACGCTCTTCGGCGCGTTCGTATTGGCGTCCTTGATCTTCTGCTGCCAGGCGGCGAGGTCCCAATGCAATGCGCTGAGCGCGATGCAGGCGGCGTAGCGCTTCTCGAACGCCGCGACGCGCGAGGAGTAATAGCCGCCAAAGCTGTAGCCCATGATGGCGACGCGCTTGCCGTCGACCTCCGGGCGCGTGAGAAGATAGTCGAGCGCCGCGCCGGCCGGCACCTCGTAGTCGTAGCGGCTGGGCATGTCGCGCATCCGCCGCGTCTCGCCCATGCCGGGGCCGTCGAGGCAGAGCGTGTTGATGCCGCGCCGCGCGAATTCGAGGCCGCAGAAGAACACGCTCATCTCCTTCGCATTGTCCATGCCGTTGAGCACGACGACGGTCGGCGCGGGGCCCGGCACAGGCGCCTTCATGAACAGCGCGGGGAGCGTGGTGCCCTCATAGGGCACCTCGACGAATTCGATGTTGGGATGGCGCAGCTTGATGCCCTGGTGCCAGACCTTGTAGGCGTGCGCGCATTGCGCCTTCTTCTCGGGGCTTGGCGCGATGAAGCGCTCGGCGTTGTAGTGATAGATGCCGGCGCGGATATAATAGTCGCCGGCGGACATCGTGCCGCCCTTGGCGAGCGCCGCGTCGCCCTGCTTCTCGATCTGGTCGCCGAGCGCGCGCCACTCCTCGAACCAGGCCTTGCCGCGGTCTGCCTCGCCCTGCCGCGCCCGCAGCTTCTCGCAGGCGCGGTCCATTTCTTCGAGCGAGACCGTGCCGTAAGGGGCCATGCCTTTGAGGATAAGGGTCGCGTTCGACCACAAAAAATTGTCGCCGAAGTGATCGATCCAAGGGCCGCGAGACATTCCAGGTGTCCTTTCCGACTGCCGGGCAGAGCCGTCCGAAGGACGGCTGAGACGCGGACACTCGGGCCGTCCGCGCCTTGTGTGCCAAAGGCGCAGATGGACGAGCTTCGTCCGCGGAGGCGTTGTAGCTCACGAACACGGCGAGAGGCTACGGCCGCGCCGCCGTGCGCGGCCCCGCCGCGACCTTATTGCTGCGCCGGCTTGATGCCGGCATCCTTGGTGAGCTTGGTGTAGAACGCCAGCTCTGACTGCACGTATTTCGCGAAATCGCCGGGTTGGGTGCCGCGCCCCTCCATGCCTTGCTGGCCGAGCTTTTCCGTCACGTCCGGCGAAGCGATGGCTTTGGCCACCTCGTCGCGCAGCTTCTGCACAATCGCGGTCGGCGTGCCGGGGGGAGCCAGGATGCCGTACCAGCCGGTGATCTGGTACTGCACTCCGGTTTCCAGGATGGTGGGCACCTCCGGCAGCGCCGGCGAGCGGGTGGCGCCGGTCACCCCTATCGGCGTGACTTTGCCGGTTTTGACTTGGCCCGACATGAGCGGCATGAAATCGAACATGGCGTCGATGTGTCCGCCGAGCAGATCGTTGAGCGCCGGGGCCGAACCTTTGTACGGCACGATGGTGATGTTGACGCCTGTGGTGAGCCTGAACAGTTCGGTGGCGAGGTAGAGCGAGGTGCTCGTGCCGCCGGCGCTGGCGAACTTCAACTTGCCGGGGTTTTTCTTGGCGAGATCGACCACCTCGCGGAAGGTCTTCGCTCCAAGGTCGTTACGCACGGCCAGGATCAGCGGCCCGACAGAAACTTCGGACACCGCCGCGAACTTTGAGAGGTCAAGCGGGTAGTCCGCGGCCAGCGACTGCGTGATCAGCGCGCTTGTCGAGATGAAGTAGAGCGTGTGGCCGTCGGGCGGCGCGCCAGCGACCTCTTTGCCCGCCGGGATCAGGTTGCCGCCCGCCTTGTTCTCGACAATGACATTGGTCTTGAGAGCCTCGCTCAGCTTCTGGCCGATCAGCCGTGCCGAAATGTCGGTGCCGCCGCCTGCTGAGAACGGCACAATCACGCGGATAGGTCTGCTGGAGAAATCTTGCGCTGCGGCGGGTGTGAATGCGGCCGCAAGAAGCAGGCTTGAGGCCGCGAGGCGTGCGGACAATCGCTTTCATATTGTTCCTCCCTTAAGCGGTATGACACCGGGCCGACCATCACCCGGTCTGCGCCGGGCTTGTAACCGCGGATCGGCTATTCTTCCTTACGGCTTGATGTTCGCGTCCTTGGTGATCCTGGTATAGACGTCGAGCTCCGACTTCAGATACTTCGCCCACTCGCCGGGCTGCGTGGCGAGCGGCTCCATGCCCTGCAAGTCGAGGATCTTGATCGCGCCCGGATCGGCAACCGCCTTGGCCACCTCGTCGCGCAGCTTCTGCGCGATCGCCGGCGGCGTGCCGGCCGGCGCGAGAATGCCGAACCAGCCGGACATTTCGTAGTCCGGATAGCCCAACTCCTTGATGGTCGGCACGTTGGGCAGCGCCGCGGAACGCTTGGCGCTCGTCACGGCAAGCGGCGTCACCTTGCCTTCCTTGGCCTGCGGCGCCATCACCGGCATGGCGTCGAACATGCCGTCGATGTGGCCGCCGAGCAGGTCATTGAGCGCGGGGCCTGCGCCCTTGTAGTTCGCGATGTTGATGTTGATGCCGGCCTTCGACTTGAGCAGCTCGGTGGCGAAGTAGAGCGAGCTGCCGGTGCCGCCGCCGGCGCCGAAGGTCAGCTTGTTCGGATTTGCCTTGGCGTAGTCGATCAGCTCTTTCAGCGTTTTGATGCCGAGCTGGTTCTTCACCACCAGGATCAGCGGCCCGGTCGCCACCTGTGTCACCGGGGTGAGCTTGGTGAGATCGAACGGATAGCCCGGTGAGTGCAGCGGCTGGGTGATCAGCGTCGAGGTCGAGATGAAGAACAGCGTGTGGCCGTCGGCGGGCGGACGTGGTGAGTTCCCGCAGCGCCGGGATGAAGTTGCCGCCGGCCTTGTTCTCGACGATGACGTTTGCCTTCATGTTCTCGCTCATCTTGGAGGCGACCAGGCGCGCCATGACGTCGGTGCCGCCGCCGGCCGCCAGGCCGACGATGATGCGGATCGGCTTGCCGGTCTGCAGCTCCTGGGCATGAACGGCGGGCAGGGCGGCAAGCAGCAGCGATGCTGCCGCGAGCGTACGGGCGAACCTTCATCGGGTTCCTCCTTGGACTTCCTTATTCTTTCAGCAGCGTATCCATGATCGCTCGCGCGTCAGCGGCAAATCGCGGACCCGCTTGCCGAGCGCGCGGGCGACCGCGTTGCCGATCGCGGCGCCGGTCGGGCCGACCGCGCCTTCGCCGAGCCCCAGTGTCGGCTCGTTGGGGTTGTCGATCATCTGGATGTCGATCTCGGGTATCTCGGAGAAGCGCAAGATGGGGTAGTCCTCCCAGGTCTTGGCCGCGACCCTGCCGTTCTCGAAGCGCACGCGCTCCTTCATGACGAAGCTGGCGCCCTGGATGACGCCGCCCTCGACCTGGTTCTTGGCGCCGTCCGGCGAGATCACCAGGCCCGCGTCGGCGGCGGCCCAGATGCGCTTGAGGCGGACTTCTTCGTCGACTTCGACGTCGACCACCACCGCCACGAAGGCCGCGATGTTCTTGTAGCGCGCGAATCCGAAGCCCCGTCCATGCCCTTCGGGCAAGTTCTTCTTGTCGAACCACCCGCTCATCTGTGCGGCGGTCTCGATGACCTTGCGGGGCCGAGGATCGGAAAGGAGCGAAAGCCGGTACGTCACCGGGTCCTCGCCCGCGATCTCGGCAAGCTCGTCGATGAAAGCCTTCGATCGCATAAACGTTGGCCCAGGCGCCGAGCCCGCGCAGCGACGAGGTGCGCAGCGGCGCGTCCGGCAGCAGGTGATGGATCAGCCGGTGGCGCGGCAGGTCGTAGATCGCATAGCCGTTGCGGGTCGCGCCGCCGCCGCGTTCGTCGGGAACGTCGTTCAGTTCCTTCATCGGCGGCGGATTTGGCAGCGCCGCGGCACTGATGAAATTGGAATTGCCGTTCATGCCGGGCCGCTGCGCATGCGGCGGGCTCCAGATTTCGATCTGCCAGTCGGCCGGCTTGTTGTCGGCGCCGAGCACCGCGGTGAGTTCGATCGCCATCGCGGTGCTGATCGGCGCGGACAGGAATTCATCCTCGCGGGCCAACTGTACCCGCACGGTGCGCCCCGGCATCTTCATCGCGATGTGGGATGCGTCGAACGCGCAATCGTCGGCGGTGTTGTGGCCGTACGCGCCGGCGCCCTGGCGGTGAAACACCGTGACCTGCTTGGTTCCAGGCCGAGCGCCTTGGCGAGCCAGTCGCGCAGGATCGATGGCCCCTGGGTGTGCGACCACACCTTCAGCGCGCCGTCCTTGAACTCGGCGAGCGCGCAGGACGGCCCGATCGAGCCATAGGTGAGGAACGGGCGCGAATAGCGCGCGGTCACGGTGCGGCCTTGCGCGCGGCCCTTCTCGCCTTGCTCGACGGTGCGGCTGCGCGCCGGCTGCGCCTTCAGCCACTCGGCGAGCCGATGCCGTCGGGCGCCGGCGTGCCACCCTCCCATTGGCGCGTTCGCGCGCGGCCTCTGCGGCGCGCACCACGGCCTGCTCATCGTCTCCGGTGAACGCGACGAACTCGCCGTCACGCAGGATTTCGACCGGCGCCTTGGCGGCCTTGCGCACCGCCGTCTCGTCGAGCGATGCGAGCCGCGCGCCCTTCCACGGCTGGCGCAGCATCCGGGCATGGACGACGCCCTCCACCGCGATGTCGTGGATAAAGGCCGCGCCCTTGACCTTGGCCGGCAGGTCGAGCCGGGGGAGGCTCTTGCCGACGATCTTGTACTTGGACGGGCTTTTGGTCGGCGCGGTGCCGCTCGCCCGCCGGTCGAGGTTGATGGCGGGAGCCATCGACCAGTAGTCGCGGCCGGTCGCCTTGCCGCCGCGCAGGAATTGCCCTTCCTCGATCGACAGTTCGCCGACCGGGCAGCGCAGCGCCTCCGCGACCTTGTCGAGCAGCATCGAGCGCACCTCGGCGCAGACCAGCCGGATCGCCGCGCCGCCGACCGACACCGAATAGCTGCCCGAGGTGGAATATTCGGACGGGCTCACGTCGTTTTCGCCGACACCAAGCGGACCTGGTCCGGCCGCACGTCGAGCTCTTCCGCCGCGATCTGCGTCATCGCGGTCAGGATGCCCTGGCCGATCTCGACCTTGCCGGTGGCGATGCGGACTTTGCCGGCTCGAACGCGATCCATTGCGACAGGATTGGATTGTCGGTCAGGCTGAGCGGCAGCGTGTTGGAGATCATGTGTTTCCTTCGCCTGAGCCCGCTCCTTCTGCACGGCGCGCACCACGCGGTTGTGGATGCCGCAACGGCATAGATGCGGATCAAGGGCATCGACGATGTCGGCGCGGCTGGGCTTCGGGTTTTCTTCAGCAGGGCCGTCGCGCGATCAGGATGCCAGGCAGGCAATAACCGCACTGGCCGGCCTGCTCGTCGAGGAATGCCTGCTGCAGCGGTGACAGCGCGCCGTCGCGGCTCAGCCCTTCGATCGTGGTGACGGCCTTGCCGGTGAGCGTGCCGATCTCGCGGGTGCAGGAATAGGCGGGCTCGCCGTCGATCAGAACCATGCAGGAGCCGCATTGTTCGGTGCCGCAGCCGAACTTGGCGCCACGCAGCCCAAGTTCGTCGCGCAGCACCGACAGCAGCGGAACGCTGCCATCGGAATTCGACCGAAACGGGGCGATCGTTGACGGTGAGTTTGGTTCCCATCGCTTCGTCATGGCCGGGCTTGTCCCGGCCATCCACGCCTTTACTTTCGCAGCCAATCTAGCTTGACCTGCTGCGCGACCTCGGGCCGGACCGCATTGTGCGCGAGGTGGCGGGCATCGAGCGGCGGGCCGTGCCGCCGCCGGAGGCGCCCCTGCTGCCGCACCTTGTGATGCCGGCGCACCACGATGTTCGACCGAAGGACGTGATACTCCGCCGCCTGCACAGCGCGCTCGCCGCCGCAGCCGACCGGGGCCCATCTGATTTCGCCGACCTCCTGCTGGTCCCGGGCGTCGGGGCGAGGACGGTACAATCGCTCGCCATGGTCGCGGAGGTGGTCCACGGCGCCCCCTGCCGTTTCGCCGACCCGGCCCGCTTTTCGCTCGCCCACGGCGGCAAGGATCGGCACCCTTATCCGGTACCAACGAAGGTCTATGACCAGACCATCGCGCTGCTGAAGTCCGCGGTCGACAAGGCACGCCTCGGCAACGACGAGCGCCTCGAAGCGATCCGCAGGCTGGATGATCAGGCCCGGCGACTGGAGCGCATAGCTACCGGCCCCGCATTCTCGCAGTTCGTCGAGACGGAGCGCCGGCGCTCCTACAAGTACGGTGGGCGCAGTGTCTTCGGTTGGGAGTCCGCCGCCCCGTCGATCGATCCTTTCGAGGTCAAGACCGCGAAACCGGGCTAATTCAGGAACCGACCAAGTAAAATCAATGGCTTATGTGGAAAAGAATGTTCGATCCCAGTCCCCTTGCTCCGCCAACTAGCCACCAATGCCGCAGGAGGCTGATCGTCGCACCGACCATCACTCCGCGAGACGACGCCGTGAGCAGCGCCTCAGGCCGTCTCGCCGGGTTTGCGTAGTGGTGGCCGTCGAACGCTAGCAGCCGACCCAGCAGCCGGTGGTGCCGCGGGATAATCAGGCGCGCGCCGGCCGGGGAAGGCCTCAGTGGCGTCCAGGGCGTCGTTGTAGACCTTCAGTGACGCGCGAAGCGTCACCGCGGAATTCGTCAAGGCGGGTGAAGGCGCGCACGTAGCTCTCCTGCACCACGTCCTCGGCGGTGAGTCAGGATCGGGCTGTCGCGCAGCCTAAATACTGGATCCCCAACGTTGGCATGAACCCGAAGGTGAAGTCCAACCGCCGGTTCAATCCACGTGGGCCCATTCCGACGAACCGTCCCACCTCGAATCCCGCGTTTTCCAGCGTCCTGCGCAGCTCGTCCGGGCGAATGAACATCGTCGGGTCGTGAGCCCCGCGGGGCACCAGCCTGGTGAGTTGCTCCCCGAGCGTGACCATCACGAACGAGGCCAGAGGCGTTCGGTTGATTGTGTCAAAGAGGAACAATCCGCTCGGATGCAGGACCCGCCGGATTTCGGCAATAACCCGGTTCAAGTCCTGAACGTGCTCAAGCACGTCCACGCAAACCACCACGTCGAACCGGCTGTCGGAAAAAGGCAGGCTCTCTCCGGGACCTACAAGATACCGGATCTTCAGTCCGCTCGTCTCGGCATGCTCCTTCGCGGCTGCGATCGCCGCCTCCGATGGATCAACGCCGGTGACGGCCGCACCGCGCCGTGCAAGCTCCTCGGCCATGAACCCGCCGCCGCAGCCGAGGTCGAGCACTTGCCTGCCGGTCCAGTCTCCCACGACAGGATCGAAGTACGCGAGGCGAGCCGGAACCAGATTTTGCAGCGCTCTGAGCCAGCGCGTCCGACCGCCCCACCAGTCCGCGGAAGCGTCATAAATGGAGAGGTCGTTCCGAATGGCGGCCGGACGTGGCCACGGCGACCAGTAGGGAACGCGGCGGGCGTATGCCAGAAACTCGTGCCCGAAACGCTGTCGGAACCGCCTCTCCTTCAGCAGCGGCCCGCCAACGCAGTAGGCGGTGAGCACGACGGCCACGACGAGTTGATCCGGCGTCCATACCGGCACCGTCCAAAGCGTCAGCGCGAACGCGACGTAAATCGGTTGCCGTACGATGCGGAAAAGCCCGGTGGCTGGCATTGGCGGAAAGATCGGGGCCCGGTCGTTGAAGACAGCCCACCAGCCCAGGTGACCGGTCTGGAGCGCAAGGCCGGCATCCCAGATCGCCTTGAGCAAGATCAGCCATGCCGCGGCATAGGCGGCGCTCATCAGCCACAGCGCCGGCCCCTCGGCGCGCCACCAGACGATCCCGCTCGGCGTCCAGAAGGTAAACAGCACGAACACCTGAGCTGACGCGACTATCACATAGGTGGTGGTGGCCAGATGTGACGCGATCCCGGCAGGCGCCAGTCGCTTCAGGATGCGATGGCCGAGGGGTGTCAGCAGCAGCGAATGCAGCAGCGGAAACTGCACGAGCAGCAAGGCATTGGTCAGACGGTCCCAGGGTGCCGGCACGCCGCCGAGCGAGCGGCTCATCCCGAAGAACATCGCGGCTATCATTGTGCCCACGCCAATCGCGAAGGCCGTGTGACACATGGCACCGAAAGCGACGGCGGTAGCCCGACGGGCCTTGGTCTTGGGCGGTAAGGCGGGGGTGATGCTCAAATCGGGCAACGCCTTCCGCGCTGCGAGTCTCCATGCGATAGGCCGGCGGACGGCGGACATCAATACCGCGATTGTGTTTGCCGAGCCGGTGCGGGCGTGGAACAAAGGGCGTGTCCGATCGTTGCCTGATCCCTCGGCCGCGCGGCTCTGGCGTGTCGATCGAGCGTTCGGGCTGCCGGAGTGTTCCATGGCTCAGCCGGTGAAGCTGCTTTCCGTCGCGACCGCCGTGCCGCCCTACGCCATCGAACAGCGGGACGCCGCCGCAGCGTCGCATGGGTGCTTCGCGGATCGCATCCAGGATTTCGATCGCCTGGCGAGGGTATTCGAGAACTCGGGCATTCGTCGGCGGTACGCCGTGCGCCCGCTGGAATGGTACCTCCAGCCGCTGGGCTGGCCGGAGCGGAACCGCGCCTACCTGGACGGCGCTACGCAACTGTTCACCGAGGTGGCGACACGGGTTCTCGAACGGGCCGGCGTCCGTGCTGTGCAGGTCGACACGATCGTCACCGTCTCCTCGACCGGAATCTCCACGCCGAGTCTCGAGGCGCGCGTCGCCGATCGCATGGGCTTTCGCGTTGACGTCGAGCGGGTGCCGGTGTTCGGCCTGGGCTGCGCCGGCGGCGTTTCCGGACTGTCGATCGCAGCGCGCCTCGCGCAATCGCGGCCCGGTATCGTGCTCCTGGTGGCTGTCGAGCTCTGCACCCTGGCATTTCGGCTCGACAAGCTGAGCAAGGAGAACATCGTCGCCACGGCGCTTTTCGGCGATGGCGCCGCGGCGTGCCTTCTGCAGGCGGGCGAGGCCGGCATCGCCGACGTGGAGATGAGCGGGCAGCACACCTGGCCGGATACGCTCGACATCATGGGCTGGGATGTGGACCCGCAAGGACTGGGCGTGATCTTCGACCGTGCGATCCCGCCATTCGCCGAAGCCAACATCGCGCCGGCGCTGGAAGGCATCCTCGGCCGGGCCGGGTTGCGGCTGGGCGACATCGACCGGTTCGCCTGCCATCCGGGCGGCGCCAAGGTGATCGACGCCCTGGAGCGGGCCCTGTCGCTCGAGCAGGGCTCGCTCGACCATGAGCGCGTGATTCTGGCCGACTACGGCAACATGTCAGCGCCCACGGCGCTCTTCGTGCTGGAGCGCCTTGTCGAGGCAGGCCTCGCCTCCCGCACGCTGCTGACAGCGCTGGGGCCCGGCTTCACCGCGAGCTGCCTCTCCCTCAGAAGAGCGGCTTGATGCCCGCTGTCGTGCTGCTGTCGCTGGTCACCGCCCAGCGCCTGGCCGAACTCTGGCTCGCCCGACGCAACACCGCGGCGCTCATTGCAAGGGGGGCGTTCGAGGTTGCGCCGCGGCACTACCCCCTGATCGTGCTTTTGCATGCGCTCTGGCTGTCCGGCTTGTGGATCATCGGTTGGGCGCAACCCGTCAGCCTGGCCTGGCTGACGGTCTACCTTGCGTTGCAGGTGCTGCGGGCTTGGACCCTGCTGACGCTCGGTCCGGCGCTGGACGACGCGGATCATCGTCCTGCCCGGCGCCCCGCTCGTCACGACCGGCCCGTACCGGTTTGTGGCGCACCCCAACTATCTCGTGGTTGTCGGTGAGATCGCCGTGTTGCCGCTCTGCCTGGGCCTGCCGTGGTATGCACTGGCCTTCAGCATCGCCAACGCCGTGCGTCCTGGCGATCCGTATCCGGGCGGAGAACGCCGCGCTAATGGAATCGCGCGGTGGTGCAGGTGTCTGACGCCCGCACGGCCGTACTCGGGCCGGCCGCGACCTCGGTCGGCTTCGGCGCCATGTGCGTCGGCATGTTCATGGCGATCCTCGACATCCAGATCGTGGCGACGTCGCTCCCCACGATCCAGAACGCGATCGGCATCCGACCCGAAGCGATGAGCTGGGTTCAGACCGCCTATCTGATCGCCGAAGTGATCTCGATCCCGCTGACCGGCTTTCTCATGCGTGTCCTGAGCATGCGGTGGCTCTTCGTGAGCGCCGTCCTCACCTTTACGCTTGCCTCGATCGGTTGTGCGTCGAGCGGCAGCTTCCACACGCTTATCGCCTGGCGGATCGTCCAAGGCTTCTCCGGCGGGACGCTCATTCCCGCGGTGTTCGCGGCCGTCTTCCTGCTCTTTCCGGAACGACGCCAGGGCATGGCCACGACCTTCGCCGGCGTCCTGGCGGTGCTTGCGCCGACGGTCGGTCCCATAGCCGGAGGATGGATCACCTCGACCTTCTCCTGGCACTGGCTGTTCCTGATCAACGTCCTCCCTGGCATCCTGTCGGCGCTCATCGCCGCGGCGCTCTTGCCGCGGACCGCCTCCCGCCTGCACGAGGCCCGTAAGCTCGACGTTCTGACCCTGATCCTGATGGCAGTCGCCCTGGCCGCGCTGGAGATCGCGCTCAAGGAGGCGCCGGAGCGCGGCTGGACCGCCGGGCTGGTGCTCGGACTGGTGGCGCTCTGCGCGGCAGCCGCGGCCGCGTTCGTGCGGCGAACCCTCCGCAACCCGGAGCCGATCGTCGATCTCCGCAATTTCGCAGACCGGAGGTTCGCGATCGGATGCGTCCTGAGCTTCGTGCTGGGTATCGGCCTGTTCGGGTCGGTCTACCTCATGCCGGTCTTCCTGGCCTTCGTCCGAGGCCACGACGCGCTCGAGATCGGCACGATCATGCTGGTGACGGGTGCGGCGCAGTTGCTGATGGCGCCGATCGCCGTCGCGCTCGAGCGGCGCCTCGATGCGCGATGCTGACGGCCGCCGGCTTCGCGGTCTTCGCCACTGGCCTGGGGCTCAGCGCCTGGCAGACTCCGGAAACCGACTTCCAGGGCATGTTCTGGCCGCAGGTAACTCGCGGCGCCGCCATCATGTTCTGCCTGCTGCCGCCGACCCGACTGGCGCTCGGGCATCTGGAAGCGAGCCGCGTCCCGGACGCCAGCGGCCTCTTCAACCTGATGCGCAATCTCGGCGGCGCAATCGGGCTGGCGCTGATCGACACGGTCATCTACGGCCGCGCTCCGACGCATGCGGCCAGCATAGTCGCCGCGCTGCAGGCTGGAGACATCGAGACCGCGCGGTTTGTCGGCATCCCCCTGGACATCTTCGTCGCCCGGCGCGCAGAACCGATCGATGCCGCTACCCAGGCGATCCTGCAGCCGATGGTGGAGCGAGCGGCCTTGGTCCACGCCATCAACGATGCCTGGGCGATGGTCGCGCTGCTGACCGCCGCCGCCCTGCTCTGCGTCCCGTTCGCCACCGCATCTCGACCCACGACACCTTCGTAAGCCAGCCGCCTCCTAGCGAGGCGTGATCCGAAACGCTCGGGAGCTGAAGTGGCCAGGCACGAAGAAGGCTCCACCGGTACGACATATGAAAGCCGCGCGGAAACCTGCCGCAGCCCTCTTAGCCACATAGCCCAGGAGCACTGAAAGCCGTATCGTTTAAAATCAACGTCTTACACGGCAGAGAGTCCCCAGTTCCCGTTCCTCCGCCAACCTCCCGACACAACCCTTTCTCCGCAGCGTCGTGCGGCCGAAATTTCCCGTTGTTTTCGAGGGTTGTAGCCTTGGGGGCACTACACTGTCTTCTTGGCGAATGCCCGGAATCCGTTCTCTTCGGGCCGATATTCTCCGGACCTGTTGACTTTGGGTGTTTAGGTGTGGTGCCTCGGGGCACTGGTTTCATTGGATTTTCTGCCAAGCCACTATGCCGCATTCCGACAAATCGGTTGGGTGCCAAGCGTGTCTGAAATCCAAACCGAATACTATTGCGCCCACTATCCAGCACGAACTTCGAGGGCCCGCATCGCTCGATCGACATCTTGGATAGCGTTGCTGAGGTCGCGGTTGCCATCGGCGGTCTTGATCTTTTGCGCCGCCTGCTCGGCTGTTAGCAAGCGATCCCATTGTCTGGCCGCCCCCTCACCGAGCAAGCGCTTAAGCCTTGCTTAATTGGTCCGCAGCTCAGCCACGCGATCCGGCCACACCTCCGGCCTCCCCGCCTTCAGAAGCTCTAGGATTTCCGGGCTCCCCGATATGGGCGCCGAGTTGGCGTCGCTGAGAGAGCATCGGGGTTCCGCGCGGTTTGTGTCCTGTGTCGGCGGATGAGAAGTTGCAAGTTCCTCCAAAGCCGACGCTGCCGGTCAGCCCTCGTCCAGTCCCGCCAGACGCAACCCTTCCAGGATCGCGGCCACCCGGCCTGGATCCTTGGCAGGCTGCGCGGCCCTGATGCGGGCGACCGGCTCTCGGCCGCGAGCGCATCATCGGTATAGACCGCCTGCATAGCCGAGCGGCGCGACTTCGGGCACCAGGTCCGAAAGGTCGGTCAGCTGCGGGCTCATGCCAGACCTCGGTAGTTCAGCGCGGCCTCGACTCCGCGCAATTCGGCCAGACCCTTGAGCCGGCCGATGGCGGGATAGCCGGGCTGGCCGCCGCGGCCGATGTCATCAAGGATGTCCTGCCCATGGTCGGGGCGCATCGGGATTGCCGCATCGGCGCGGCTGGCCTCGCGGCGGCGGGCCTCTTCGCGCAAGACGGCCGCGACCAGCGCCACCATGTCGGTCTGGCCGCCCAGATGCTCGTCCTCGAAGAACGAGCCGCGAACGGCATCGCTGTCGCGCCGAACATTGCGCAGATGCAGGAAATGCACGCGATCGCCCAGCCGCTCCATCATGCCCGGCAGGTCGTTGTCCGGACGCGCGCCCAGCGAGCCCGAGCAGAGAGTGATGCCGTTGGCGGGCAGGTCCACCGCCGCCATGCGCTCGGCATAGTCGGCCTCGGTCGACATGATGCGTGGCAGGCCCAGCAGACCGAAGGGTGGGTCGTCCGGGTGGCAGCAAAGCCGCATGCCGATCTCCTCGGCGACCGGCGCGACCTGCTCGAGGAAGTCATGGAAATGCTGGCGTAGCACCTGGTCCGTTACCGGCGCATAGCTGTCGAGGAGCTGACGCACATCCTCGAGGCTGAAACTCTCGGCCGCGCCGGGCAGACCGAAGACCACGTTGCCGGCCAGCTGTTCGCGCCATGCATCGTCCATGGCGGCAAGGCGGCGGCCGGCTTCCTCCCGCACCTCCTCGGGGAAGTCCTCGGCCGCGCCTTTGCGTTCGAGGATATGAATGTCGAACGCAGCGAAGTCGATAAAGTCAAAGCGCATGCAGCGCGCGCCATTGGGGCGGCGCCAGGCCAGATCGGTGCGCGTCCAGTCTAGAACCGGCATGAAGTTGTAGCAAATCACGTCGATGCCGGCGTCCTTGAGGTTGCGCATCGAGATGGTCCAGTTCGCGACATGCTCACGCCAGCCGCCGGTCTGGATCTTGATCGCCTCGCTGACGGGCAGGCTTTCGACCACCTCCCATTTCAGCCCCGAGGGTGCGCCGTCGCTCATCACGGCAATCTCGGCCTGACGTTTCGCGATTTCCCCGGGCGACCAGACGGTTCCGGTCGGGACGTGATGCAGCGCGGTAACCACGCCCCGAACCCCCGCCTGCAGCATGTCGTCGATCGAAACAAGATCCTTCGGGCCGAACCAGCGCCAGGTATGTCGCATAGTGCCTTCCTTATCTGTCAGGCGGTGTTCTCGCAGTCGTCCGACCACAAGCAGCCGGGGCCGAAGTCCTTGATGTCGTTGACGCCGCAGAGCGCCATGGTGATATCCATCTCGCGACACAGGATGGCCAGCGTCGTCTCGACGCCTTTCTGGCCCATGGCGCCCAGTCCATAGGTGTAGGCACGGCCGATGAAGACGCCATTCGCGCCGGTGGCGATGGCCTTCAGCGCCTCCTGCCCGGACTGGATTCCGCTGTCGAGATAAAGCGGGAAATCCGGCCCGACCGCGCGCCGAATCGCCGGCAGGGCGCGGATGGTCGAGGGGGCGCCGTCGAGCTGCCGTCCGCCGTGGTTGGAAACTAGGATCGCATCGGCCCCGGTATCCAGGGCGCGGCGCGCGTCCTCGGGGTCGTTGATGCCTTTCAGGATCACCGGGCCGCCCCATTTGCGGACGATCTGTTCGACCCGGTCCCAGTCGAGGCGCTGATCGAACTGGCGCGAGGTCCAGTCCATGAGATCGCCAAGGCCGTCGACGCCGCGCGCATGGCCGACGATATTGCCGAAGCTGCGCCGTTTCGTGCCCAGCATCCCCAGCGCCCAGCGGGGGTGCATGGCGATGTTGATGAGATTGCCCAGAGTCAGCCGCGGCGGCGCCGTCATCCGGTTCTTCAAGTCTTTGTGGCGCTGGCCCTGAATGGTCAGATCGAGCGTCAGCACCAGAATAGTCACCCCGGCGCGGCGGGCGCGCTCGAGGATATTGTCCAGGAACTCCTCGTCGCGCAGGGTGTAGAGCTGGAACCAGAACGGGGCGCCGGTCGCCTGCGCGATATCCTCGAGCGAGCACATCGACATGGTGGAGAGCGTGAAGGGCACGCCGGCGGCCAGCGCGCCACGCGCGGCATGGATTTCCCCGTCCGGGTGCTGCATCCCCAACAGACCCACCGGCGCCAGAGCCACCGGCATCGAGACCTTCTGGCCCATCATCGTAGTGGCGAGATTGCGCGCCTCGATATTCCGGGCCACGCGCTGGCGGAACAGGATGCGCTCGAAATCGGCGCGGTTGGCACGATAGGTGCCGCCCGTCCAGGCGCCGACATCGACATAGTCATAGAACATGCGCGGGACACGCTGCCGGTACAGCCGGCGCAGATCCTCGATCTCGGTGATGACCGGCATGGCTTCAGGCAGCGAAATCCAGCTGCGCCTTGACCTACTGACCGCGGTCGCCGGCAGGTCCAAGGCACGCTCTTGTGTCATTTCAGTTCCCCAACAGTGTCGTCGCGAAGGGCAGGATGATGAGCGCAGCGAAGGTCTCGATGAATCATGTACGGCACCCATGGGCAGCGTTGCTGCACTATGCCGCGCCCGGGAGGTTCTGGTCGAGCGATCTCTGACGTCCGCGACAGGGAGCATGGGTCCGGGTGCGGTACGCCTTGATTTGCCCCGTGCGGCGTGTGCTTACTGAATCGGACATGGATCGCCCCAACAGAGCGGGAGGGACTGCGGATGCTGCAACGGACACTGGGCCTCGGCGCCTTCGCGACGCTCGCCATGCTGGCGACGACCGCCACGGCGCAGACCAAGCTCAACTGGGCGCATGTCTACGAGGTGACCGAGCCCTTCCACACCGAGTCGGTCTGGGCGGCCGAGGAGATCGGCAAGCGCACCGAGGGGCGCTACGAGGTCGCGGTCTTCCCGGCGTCGCAGCTCGGCAAGGAGGCCGACATCAACCAGGGCCTCAAGCTCGGCACCGTCGACATCATCATCTCCGGCTCGAGCTTCGCCGCCCGCGAGTACCCGCCGATCGGCGTCACCTACTACCCCTACATCTTCCGCGACCCGGACCACCTGCTCGCCTACACCCAGAGCGACGTCTTCAAGCGCCTGGCGCAGGGCTACGAGGAAGCCTCGGGCAACCACATCACCGCGGTCACCTACTACGGCACCCGCCAGACCACGGCCAACAAGGAGATCAAGGTCTGCGCCGACCTCGAGGGCGTGAAGATGCGCGTCCCCGACGTGCCGGCCTACCTCGCCATGCCGCAGTCCTGCGGCGCGAACACCGCGCCGATCGCCTTCGCCGAGGTCTACCTCGCGCTGCAGAACGGCACGGTCGACGCCCAGGAGAACCCGCTCACCACCATCGAGGCGAAGAAGTTCTACGAGGTGCAGACCAACATCGCGCTCACCGGCCACATCGTCGACCACCTCAACACCGTGGTCTCGCAGTCGCGCTGGGCCTCGCTCTCCGACGAGGACAAGGCGATCTTCACCGAGGTGATGCAGGAGGCGTCCGTTCGCGCCACCAACATCATCAAGGAGCGCGAGGCGGCGCTGGTGCAGACCTTCAAGGACAAGGGCATCAACGTCACCGAGGTCGACAAGGCCACCTTCGAGGCGGCGGTCCTCGAGAACAAGCCGGTCGAGAGCCTCGGCTACAACCAGGCCGATTGGGAAGAGATCCGGGCCATCCAGCCCGCCTCCTGATCCCCGAGGGCGCCGAAAGGCGCCCTTCCCCCTGACCGACGAGGAGGGCGCGCGGCATGAGTGGCGTGGAGGAGCACCACATCCCGATCACCGCCGAGGAGATCGCCCACGTCTTCGAGGAGGAGGAGGCGCCGGTCGACCTCTCCCCCTACTCGGTCGAGGACTGGGTGACGCTCGCCGTCTTCTGGTTCATGGCGCTCTGCGTCTTCCTGCAGTTCTTCACCCGCTACGTGCTCAACAACAGCCTCGCCTGGACCGAGGAGATCGCCACCAACTGCCTGATCGTGGTGGTCTTCCTCGGCTCGGTCTGGTGCGTCCGCCGCTCCCGCCACATCCAGGTCGACGTCCTCTACCACTACCTCCCCGACGGCGTGGCCCGCGTCCTCTCCACCCTCGTCGACCTCATCCGCATCGTCTTCTTCGCCTACGCCTGCTGGCTCCTCTGGCGCTACGTCGCCATCGTCGCCCAGGAGCGCATGGTGACGGTCAACCTGCCCCGGTCCGTCGTGTTCTACAGCGTCTTCGCCGCCTTCGTGCTGATGCTCCTCCGCGCCATCCAGGTCGCCTGGGCGAACTGGCGCCGCGGCTATTCCATCCTCGAGCGCCCCGGCGCCTTCGACAACATCGGGGAGTGAGCGGATGACCCTCCTCATCGGCTCCTTCCTCGTCCTGATGCTGATCGGCGTGCCGGTCGCCATCTCGATGTTCGTGGCCTCCGGCCTCTACCTCCTCGTCTCCGGCGTCGCCCCCGACATCATCATGGCGCAGCGGATGATCGCCGGCGTCGAGAGCTTCCCGCTCCTCGCCGTGCCCTTCTTCATCCTCGCCGGCAACCTGATGAACATCGCCGGCGTCACCGGCCGCATCTACGCCTTCGCCGTCAGCCTCGTCGGCTGGATGAAGGGCGGCCTCGCGCAGGTGAACATCATCGGCTCGGTGATCTTCTCCGGCATGTCCGGCACCGCGCTCGCCGACGCCGCCGGCATCGGCACCATCGAGATCAAGGCGATGAAGGACCACGGCTACCCGATCGAGGCCGCCGTCGGCGTCACCGCCGCCTCCGCCACCCTCGGCCCGATCTTCCCGCCGTCTCTCCCCTTCGTCATCTACGGCATGATGGCCAACGTCTCGATCGGCGCCCTCTTCATGGCCGGCATCCTCCCCGGCGTCGTCATGACGCTGCTGATGATGCTCACCGTCGCCATCATCGCCGCCCGCAAGGGCTGGGGCTCCGACGCCCCCTTCGACCTCCGCCAGCTCGGCGAGGCGGCGCTCGAGATCGTCATCGTCCTCGCCTTCCCGGTGCTGATCTACCTCCTGATCCTCGCCGGCCTCTCGATCAACGTCTCCGCGCTGATCGCCCTCGTCATCCTCTGCATCCTCGACTGGCGCTACAACTTCTCCGCCGTCATGGCGCTGATGACGCCGGTCATCCTGATCGGCGGCATGACCATGGGCTGGTTCACCCCGACCGAGGCCGCCGTCGCCGCGGTGATCTGGTCGCTCTTCCTCGGCCTCGTCCGCTACCGATCGATGACCTTCAAGTCGCTGGCGAAGGCCGGCTTCGACACCATCGAGACCACCGCCTCCGTCCTCTTCATCGTCACCGCCGCCTCGGTCTTCGCCTGGCTCCTCACCGTCAGCCAGGCGGCGCAGCTCATGTCCGACGCCATCCTCGGTTTCACCGACAACAAGTGGGTGTTCCTGATCCTGGTGAACATCCTGGTGCTGGTCATCGGCTGCTTCCTCGACACCATCGCCGCCATCACCATCATCGTCCCAATCCTCCTCCCTATCGCCGTGCGCCTCGGGGTCGACCCGGTGCACTTCGGCCTCATCATCACCCTCAACCTGATGATCGGCCTCCTGCACCCGCCGCTCGGCATGGTCCTCTTCGTCCTCTCGCGCGTCGCCAAGCTCTCGGTCGAGCGCACCACCATGGCCATCCTGCCCTGGCTGGTGCCGCTCTTCATCGCGCTTTTCGTCATCACCTTCATCCCGGCCGTCACCCTCTGGCTGCCGACCAAGCTCGGACTGATCACGCCATGACCACCGCCCGCGCCGCCACCCTCTACGGGGCCAAGGACCTCCGCCTGGAAGATCGCGAGCTCGCCCCCCTCGCCCCCGGCTTCGTCCGCGTCCGGTTCGCCGCCGGCGGCATCTGCGGCTCGGACATGCACTATTTCTCCCACGGCCGGATCGGCAACTTCATCGCCACCTCGCCGCTCGTCCTCGGCCACGAGGTCGCCGGCACCATCGAGGAGACAGGCCAGGGCGTCACCGGCGTCGCCGTAGGCGACCGCGTCGCCGTCAACCCCTCGCGCTGGTGCGGCCACTGCCCGCGCTGCTTGGAAGGCCGCCGCAACCTCTGCGAGAACATCTACTTCATGGGCTCGGCGTCCAAGACCCCGCACATGCAGGGCGGCTTCGCCACCCACTTCGACGCCATCCCCGCCCAGTGCATCCCCATCCCCGATGCCATGCCCTTCGAGGCCGCCGCCCTCTCCGAGCCCCTCGCCGTCTGCCTGCACGCCGTCAACCGCGGCAACGTCGCGGGCAGGCACGTGGCGATCATCGGCGCCGGCCCCATCGGGCTCCTGACGCTGCTGGCCGCCAGGATGAAGGGCGCGAGCGAGACGACCATGGTCGACCTCGCCGAGGCACCGCTCGACTTCGCCACCCGCCTCGGCGCCGACCGGGTCGTCGACCTCTCCAAGGACGCCGAAGGCCTGACGAAGATCCCCGCCCCCGACGTGGTGATTGAGGCGGCCGGCGCGCCCCCCGCGCTCGAAGGCGCCATCGGTGCGGTCCGCCGCGGCGGCACGGTGGTGCTCCTCGGCTCGCTTCCCGGCGGCAGCTTCCCCGCGCCGGTGAACCCGATCATGGCCAAGGAGCTCGACGTCGTCGGCTCCTTCCGGTTCGACAGTGAGTTCGAGGCGGCGGTGAAGCTCATTGCCGCGGGCAAGGTCGATGTCCTCGCCATTGTGACCGCGAAGCGCCCCCTCGCCGAGGTCAACGACGCCTTCGTCCTCGCCCTCGACCGCAGCCGGAGCGTCAAGGTCGTCCTCACCGCGTAATGACGGCGGACTGGATCGCCGTCGACTTTGGGGGAGCTCCAGCCATGCGCACGTGGGCGATGGAGACGGTCGTGTCGCGCCTGCGGCTTGCGGCGGGGGGCGTGGATGAGTTCGACGCGGTGCAGGCGGACGCCGTCAGCCGACCGTTCCGGCTCTCGCTCGACGCGCTGGTGGCGGCCGCGTAGACGCTGGGCGAGCTCGGGCTGCTCGACATCCTCGTCAAACAACGCCGGCATCATCCGCCGCGCCGACGCCGTCGACTTCACCGAGAGGGACTGGGACGAGGTCATCGACGTGAGCCTGAAGGGCGTCGTCTTCCTCTCCCAGGCCTTCGCCCGCGCCGCCTTCGCACGCCAGGCCGGCGGGGCGATCGTCAGTATCGCGTCGCTGCTCTTGTTCCAGGGCTGCATTCGCATTCCCTCCTATACAGCCGCCAAGCACGGGGTCGCGGGGCTGACTAAACTACTGGCCTGCGAGTGGGCGGCGAAGTGGATCAACGGCCATGCAATCGCGCCGGGCTACATCGAGACCAACAACACCGAGGCGCTGCGCGCCGGCCCCGCCCGCAACCAGGCGATCCTCGACCGCATCCCGGCCGGGCGCTGGGGCGAGGCGTCCGACATCACTGGCGCGATCCGTCTTCCTCGCCTCGCCGGCGGCGAAATACATCCACGGCACCGTTCTGCCTGTCGATGGAGGCTGGCTTGCCCGCTGATTTTCCCCGCCTGAGCCGGCCCGAGGGTTCGCGCCCCGGCGTCGGCATCGTGCATCTCGGCCTCGGCGCCTTCTTCCGCGCCCACGGTGCGCTTTATGTCGCCGAGGCGATGGAGAAATCCGGCGGCGACTGGGGCATCGCCGGAGTGAGCCTCGTCCGCCCTGACCAGCGCGACAGGCTGGCGCCGCAGAGCTTCGCTTATACCGCGCTGGAGCTCGGGCCGGAGGGCGAAACCGCCCGAACGATCGACGTGGTGCAGGATGTTCTGGTCGCGCCAGAGAGCCCGGAGGCGGTGCTGGCGGCGATGGCCAACCCGGACGTCAGGATCGTCACGCTGACCGTCACCGAAAAGGGCTATTGCCACGACCCCTCGACCGGGCTGCTCAACCGGGCGCACCCCCAGATCGTCCACGACCTCGCCCACCCCGATGCGCCGCGCTCTGCCCCCGGCTTCCTCGTTAGGGCGATGGTGCGCCGGCGAGCGGCGGGGACGGCGCCCTTCACCGTGCTCTGCTGCGACAATCTGCCGGACAATGGGCTGACCGTGCGCGGCGTGGTGCTCGAGCTCGCCGGTCTGGTCGATCCGGGGCTTGCCGAATGGATCGCGGCCGAGGGAGCCTTTCCCTGCACCATGGTCGACCGGATCGTGCCGGCGACGAAACCCGAGGACATCGAGCGGGTGGCGGCGCTGACCGGCCGGCTCGACCTGTCGCCGGTGATGCACGAGCCGTTCCGGCAGTGGGTCGTCGAGGACCATTTCGTCGGCGGCGCCCGCCCCGACCTCGGGGCCGTAGGGGTGCAGCTCGTCCGCGACGTGCGCCCCTTCGAGCTGATGAAGCTCAGGATGCTGAACGGCACGCATTCTTCGCTCGCCTATCTCGGCTATCTCGCCGGGCACGAGACCATCGCCGACACGATCGCCGATCCGGTGTTCGCTTCCTTCTGCCGCCGACTGTGGGCCGACGAGATCATCCCGACGCTCGTGCCGCCAGAGGGTGAGGATCTGGAGCGCTACGCCGCCGCGCTCCTTGACCGCTATGCCAATCCGGCGATCCGGCACCGGACCTGGCAGATCGCGATGGACGGAAGCCAGAAGCTGCCGCAGCGGATCCTCGGGACGCTAGCCGACAACCGCGCCGCCGGCCGTCCGTCGCCGGGGCTGACGCTCGCGGTCGCCGCCTGGATGCGCTACGTTGGCAGGACGGACGAGACTGGAGGGGCGATCGACGTCAAGGATCCGCTCGCCGACCGGCTGAAGGCGCTGAGCGACGGAGCTCAGGATCCCGCCGGCAAAGTCGCGGCACTGCTGGGGGTGCGTGAGGTCTTCACGGCAGAGATCGCGGCAATGCAGGGCGAGCTTGCGGCGGCCTACGCGGCGCTCGTCGACAGAGGGGCGCGGGCGGTCGCCGGGTCGGTCGCGGGCGTGCGGGCGGAGTGATGAGCGGGACGACTGGAGGGAGCATGCAATGAACCAATATCCGGTCATCTCGCTGCATCCCAAGGACGGCATCGTGATCGCGCGTGCGACGCTGTCGGCCGGCACTCCCGTCGCCGATGGGGTGGTCGCCTCCGAGCGTATTCCGCCGGGGCACAAGGTCGCCATCCGGACACACGGGCCGAGTGAGCCTGTCTACAAGTATGGCCAGATCATCGGATTCGCCACGCGTCCGATCGAGTCGGGTCAGCACGTCCATGTGCAGAACCTCGGGATGGGCGAGTTCTCCAAGGACTATGCGTTCGGGGTGGACGCCAGGCCCACGGAGATGATCGAGCCGAGGGCGGCCTTCCAAGGCATACGCCGCCCGGACGGCCGCATCGCGACGCGCAACTACGTCGGCATCCTGACGTCCGTGAACTGCAGCGCGCATGTTGCCGGACTGGTCGCCGACGCATTCAAGCGCCATCCGATCCTGGGACTGAATCCGCTCGCCGAATTCCCGAACGTGGACGGGGTCATTGCCCTCACCCACAAGACCGGCTGCGGGATGGCTGCCGGCGAGCCGCTCCGGCTGCTGCGGCGCACCCTCGCCGGCTACGCGCGCCATCCGAACTTTTCCCATATCGTGCTGATCGGCCTCGGCTGCGAGGTCAACCAGATCGGCGACTTGCTGGAGGAGCAGAAGCTCGCCGATCGTGTCAGGAACATGAACATCCAGAGCGTCGGAGGGACCCGCAAGACCGTGGAGGCAGGCATCGAGTTCGTGCGGAGCGTGCTGCCCGACGCCAACAGGATCCTGCGGGAGACAGTGCCGGCAAGCGAGCTGATCGTCGCCTTGCAATGCGGAGGCTCGGACGGCTATTCCGGCGTCTCCGGCGAATCCGGCGCTCGGCGTCGCGAGCGATCTGGTTGTGCGGAACGGTGGTTCCGTCATTCTCTCGGAAACCACCGAGACCTACGGCGCCGAGCACCTGTTCACGCGGCGAGCGGTCAGCCGGGAAGTCGGCGAAAAGCTGGTCGAGCTGATGAAATGGTGGGAGGAGTACACTCGGAAAGAGGGCGCTGAGATCAATGCAAACCCGTCGCCGGGCAACAAGGCTGGCGGGTTGACCACCATCCTCGAGAAGTCCCTTGGCGCCATGGCGAAGGCGGGAAGCACGAATCTTGTCGAGGTGGTGAAGTATGCCGAGCCGGTGACGGCGAAAGGCTTCGTCTTCATGGACACTCCGGGCTACGACCCGGTCGCCGCCACCGGCCAGGTCGCCGGCGGCGCGAACGTCGTCTGCTTCACCACCGGCCGCGGAAGCATGTTCGGCTGCAAGCCGTCCCCGTCGATCAAGATCGCCACGAACTCGCCGATGTATCACCGGCTGGAGGACGACATGGACGTAAATTGCGGCACCATCCTCGACGGCGAGGAAACCGTGGAGCAGGCCGGGCAACGCATCTTCGACCTGATCCTGCGCGTCGCGGGCGGCGAGCGGACCAAGAGCGAGCAGGCCGACTACGGAGCTGCGGAGTTCGCCCCTTGGCAGCTCGGCGCTACCGTCTGACGGACGTGGGGAGGATGCGGGCATGACGGACACGGAAGCTGCGCGGCGAGCGCGGGCGCTTGCCGAAGATGCGATGCACGCGCAGGCGAGGGGCGACTACCCCGAGGCCGAGCGTCTGCTGAGCGAGGCGCAGGAGCTCGATCCGGATGCGGTCGCGGTCGTGCTCGGCGAGCACGACGCGGCGGTAGCGCCGGACGCGCGCGACACGCCGACCGCCGACCGCGACGCCGAGCGGGTCAGGCGTCTCGAACCCGATGCCGATCCGGCCGCCTATCCCGGCAGCACCGGAGATCCAGAAACGGCTGGCAAAGCAACCTGAAATCCAACCTTGAAAGCTTCACGCGCGGCGACATGCCCCGTCAGCCTTGGCGTTGAAGTTGCATTCGTACCGCTGCCGCGCGGTCCTCTGACGGATTGATGTCGCCTGCCTCCGTTCCGCTTCGTACGTCGCCAGAAGACAGTGTGCGGCCGCCATCGACCCCATGCGGTCTGCCCGAGCACCAGGGCCTCGGCGCCGCGCTCGGCCGCCTGTTCCTGTCCGAGGCCGGGGCGGCCGGCTACCGCCTGGCCCGTCTCGATAACCGGCCCGCTCCAGCACGAGGCGCACCGACTTTATGCGCAGCTCGGCTTTCGCCGGATCGCGCCTTACTACCCGCTCGACCCCGGCATGGCTGCCTTCCTTCTCTTCATGGAGCGCGAGATTTTTTCGGGCTGAGGCCTATTTTCGGACGGACCGCGACGGGGGCGCCCACTCGGCCCCGTCCGGCGTCACCACCAGCTCCGCCCGCCGCGCTTCCTGAACGTCAGAGGGATGTGGTCCGTGATCGTCTCGCCGTTCGCCGATACCGTCGCCCTCGTCACGCCGCCGCCCTCCTGCTGCCCGCGACTTCGCGCACTAGCCCGGCGAGCCCGTTTGGTCGCAGCCGGACGTCGACGCCGTGCATCCGCACGTCGACCCGCTCGACCACAGCTGCACGATCCGTGTCTGCTCGGCTGGAACAGATCGTCCCCGGCGGGTCGAGCTGCAGAGCGCCTCCCGCGCCCGTCCTCGGTGATGTCGTCCTGCTCCGCCTCGCCGCGCGCCACGTTGACGATGATTCCGGCTGCTCCGCGGAGCGATCCATGACCACCAGCTCAATGCCGCCTGACGTGGCGGCACGCTCATCCGACGGCCAGTCGCCATGGCCCGAACCGACAGTTACTCGGAAACCGGCGTTGCGCCCGTTTCGGTGCGGATGATCTTGCGGTCCTTGAGCATGTGCACGGCCATCACCGCTTCCCGGGTCCCGTCGGGGAAATCCATGACGCCGTGCTCGACCACGATGTCCCCGTTCTCATAGAGGCACCGCTGATCGTGGACCTCCATCCCGCCGCTGGCCACCATGCGCCGGATCAGTCGGCCATGCCTGCCTTGTCCATTGAGGTCCCGGACCGATGCCTGACGAACTGAAAATCGTCATGCAACAGGCCGATGTACTTTTCGGGGTCCTTACCATGCATAGCCGTTTCGATAGCCTGGTAGATCGACATCGCGCTCGCTCCCTCCCGGTCCGAGACCCCACCATGAGCCTAGGATGTTTCGGCGGCAAGACGGCCGGAGGCGCCCGCCCGCTCCACTCTAGCGGAAACCCCTTCAGCAGATCATCCAATTGCATCTCCGCCCGCTGCCGCCCGTCGAGTATCGCCTCCACGCTCCGGCGCAGCAGCGTCAGCCGCAGGACGCGGCTCACGTAAGACGGCGCGACGCCCTTCGCCCGGGCCATGTCCTCAAGCGTCGCGTGCACGCCAGTGTCCAGCATTTTCCGCCACCGGAACGCCCGCGCCAGCGCCTTGACCATGGCGTTGTCCACCCGCGGCCGCGGTGCCCATGTCGCGCCGTCCGGCGTGACCACCAGCTTCCGCCCGCCGTCTTTTCTCACTCGATGAGCCGGAGCGCGCAGTTCCAGGTCGGGCGAGGCGCAGATATCGGCGCGGCCCAAGCGGTAGCGGTTATGAGCGATCCGCCGCCGGTAGAGCCATGCGCGCCCCGAGCGCGGACAGATCGCATGAATCGCGTAGCCGCCCCGGCCCGCCAGGCGCGCTCCGAAGCGGATGATCACTCCATGCCCGACCATGCGCGGCCTTCCTCGACGAAGAGCTAGGTTTCCGGGTCCTCCGGTTCCCACTCCAACGGAAACCCGCTCCAGCAGATCATCCAGCTGCAGCTCCGCCGGCTGCCGCCCATCGAGGATCGCCTCGACGATGTCCGGCGCGAGCAGCGTCAGCCGCAGAACCCGGCTGACGTAGGACGCGTTCACGCCCTTCGCCCGGGCCAGATCCTCCAGCGTCGCGTGCACGCCCGTCGTCCAGCATCTTCCGCCACCGGAACGCCCGCGCCAGCGCCTTGACCATGGCGTTGTCGACCCGCGGCCGCGGCGCCCACTCCGCCCCGTCCGGCGTCACCACCAGCTTCCGCCCGCCGCGCTTCCTGAACGTGAGCGGGATGTGGACGGTGATCGTCTCGCCGTCCGCCGAGACCGTCGCCCGCGTCACGCCGCTGCCCTCCTGCTGCCCGCCACTTCGCGCACCAGCCCGGCGAGCCCGTTCGGCCGCAGCCGGACCTCGACGCCGTGCATCCGCACATCGACCCGCTCGACCAGCAGCTGCACGATCCGCGCCTGCTCGGCCGGGAACAGCTCGTCCCACAGCGGGTCGAGCTGCAGCAGCGCCTCCCGCGCCTCGTCCTCGGTGATGTCGTCCTGCTCGGCCCGCGCCGCGCGCCACGTGCCGACGATGATCTCCGGCTGCCGGAAGATGCCGCGCAGCTGGTCGATGACCGCCGCCTCGATCTCCGCCGCCGGCACCCGCCCGACCGGGCACGCATCCGGCCCGCGCTTCAGCACGTCCTGGCTGACGTAGTAGCGGTAGAGCCGGTTGCCCTTCCGGGTGTGCGTCGGCGACATCGCCGCGCCGGTCGGCCCGAAGATCAGCCCCTTCAGCAGCGCCGGCGTCTGCGCCCGGGTGTTCGCCGAGCGGGTGCGGGCGTTCTCGGCGAGGATCGCGTGCACCTTGTCCCAGAGGTCCTGGTCGATGATCGCCGCGTGCTCGCCCGGATAGGCCGTGCCCTTGTGCACCGCCATGCCGAGGTAGGTCTGGTTGTTCAGCAGCTTGTAGAGGTAGCCCTTGTCGACGAGCTTGCCGCGCTTGGTGCGCACGCCCTCGTGCCGCAGCTCCCGCGCCAGCACCGTCGCCGAGCCGATCCGGACGAACCGCTCGAAGATCGCTGCGGACGATCGCCGCCTCGGCCTTCGTGCACCACGAGCTTCCGGTCCTTCACCTCGTAGCCGAGCGGCACGTTGCCGCCCATGAACATGCCCTTCTGCCGCGACGCCCTGATCTTGTCGCGGATGCGCTCGGCGGTGACCTCGCGCTCGAACTGGGCGAAGCTGAGCAGGATGTTGAGCGTCAGCCGGCCCATCGAGGTCGTGGTGTTGAACGACTGGGTGACCGAGACGAAGGTGACGCCGGCGCGGTCGAACACCTCGACCAGCTTCGAGAAGTCCATCAGCGAGCGCGACAGCCGGTCGATCTTGTAGACCACGACGACGTCGATCAGCCCCTCCTCGATGTCGGCGAGCAGCCGCTTCAGCGCCGGGCCGCTCCAGCGTGCCGCCGGAGAAGCCGCCGTCGTCGTAGGGCTCGCGGATCAGCGCCCAGCCCTCGGAGCGCTGGCTGGCGACGTAGGCCTCGCAGGCCTCGCGCTGGGCGTGCAGCGAGTTGAACTCCTGCTCCAGCCCCTCCTCGCTGGACTTGCGGGTGTAGACCGCGCAGCGGAGCTTGCGGGTGATCGGCTTCGTCATGCCGCGCTCCCCTGGCGCTTGAGCGCCGAAGAACACCAAGCCGTTCCAGCGCGTGCCGGTGATGGCGCGGGCGATCGCCGAGAGCGAGCGGTACGGCCGGCCCTGCCACTCGTAGCCGTCGGCCAGCACCGTGACCGTGTGCTCGACGCCCTGGTACTCGCGGACCAGCCGGGTGCCGGCGACCGGCCTGCGCGTCGTGCCGGATGCGGCGGGTGGTGACGTTGCCGCTGTCGTACTGCTCGCCGAGGACCTCCAGCCGCCGGAGCGTCTCGGGCTTCAGCCCGCCGTAGGCCAGCTCCTGGATGCGGTAGGCGATGCCGGTTCTCGAGGTGGCGGCGGTTGAAGGGCGGCGGCTCGGCTGTCGAAGAGATCGCGCCACTGCGCCTTCAGCTCGGGCATCGGCATGGTCTTCAGCGCGGCCACGCGCGCGGGGATGCTGTCGGTCATGCGACTCTCCGTCGTTTCGGTTTCGCATGACCGCTCTGGTCGGGCGGGAAGTGTAGCGAACTTTCTCTCGTTAACTCAGCTTGACTGCCGGGCGCGGAGGCGGATCAGGCCGAGGGCGAGCAGCTCGCAGATCTCGGCGAGCCGCTCCCTGGCCGTCATACGGTCCGGGCCGAGAGGATTGGGGCGGTTCATGCGGCCCGACGCGGAATGTCCTTCAGGACCGCGTCCGTGATCGCCGCCCGGTTCCAGCGGAAATTCAGGTGGCAGTTGGCGGCATATATCTTCAGCTGGTAGCCGACGTTGGTAAAGGTCTTCCGGAGGCTACGCCCTTCGCCGCGGCTGGGGGTGGCGGAGAGCCCGAGCACCTTGACCCGCGGATTGAGGTCGCGGACGTGCTCGTGCTGCAGCACCAGGACGCGGGCGTCACGGGTATCCTCGACCTCCTCGTCGATGTAGAAGCCGACGATGGCCGTCTTGCCGGCCCCGGTCGGCAGCACCAGCATGGTGTTGCCGTGCAGGCCGGTCTTCTCGCGGGCGGCATCGACCGCCGCCCGCTGGTAGTCGCGCGGGATCATCGGCCGGCCTCCTCAGCGCGCCCAGAACGGGGCGGCGCCGCCGGCGGGCGTGGCCGGTCCGGCATGGGGGTTGTCCACAACGCGCCCGCCGGTGTAGCCGGACGCGGGTGGCTGCGCCGACGACGTCGGCATGGCGCCCATCAGCCGCAGGTACTCGGCATGGTCCGGGCCGATGGCGGCCTTGATCACGTTCCTGCCGGTGTCCTCGGGCTTGTCCTTGTCCTTCTCGATCCCGATCTTCGCCACGAAATCGAGGCCGCTGAGCTCGCCAAGGCTGCGGATCATGCGCGCGACGCGGGCCGTCTCGGACTGGTCGGCGGCCTTGATGCCGCGCGCCGAACTTGAGGATGCCCCGGATCAGTGCGCGGCCGCGGTTGGCGTAGCTATCCTCGCCGGCCCGCCGGCGTCTTTGCCCCTGAACCCAATGCGGGTGTAGATGCGGCGCCGGGCATAGGGGCCCTCGAGGACGATGGCCTCGGTGTTGAGGTAGAGCGCGCTGCTGGTCTTGCTCTGGGTAAGCCAGCCCTCGGGGCCGGCGCCACCGGGGCGGATCGTGAGGCAGAGCTTCACCAGCGTGTTGGCGGGGATCAGGTCGAAGGCGGCGTCCTGGCTGTCGGCGCCGTTGAAGTCCATGTCGTTGGCCATGGCACTCATGCTCCAGTCGTCGGGGTGGGGGTGGCGCCGGCCTCGGCCGGCAGGTCGAAGTCGAGGCGGGCGCCGGGCTGGTCGGGGCGCGGGCCGCGGATTTGGCCATGAGCCGGCCGAGGTGCGCCGGCTCCAGCATGGCGAGGCGGCCGCTGCGGTCCTTGGCCGGGAAGCCGAAGTCGTTGATCGTGGTGCAGACGAAGGCGCGGAACGGGGCGCCCTCCTTGGGGCGGATCTCCGCGAGCGTGATGACCTCGTCGACGATGCCGGGCAGCTCGAGGCCGGTCTTCGAGCCCTCGATCTGCATCGCGAAGTACGGCTTGCCGAAGTCGTCGAGCCGCTTGTCGAGCAGGCCGACCAGCCAGATGTTCTTGCGCGGCGTGTGCTGGAGATGGGTCAGCCAGCCGATCATCTCCTGGCCGAGCAGCCCGTAGGTGCCGCGCAGGTCCGGCTTGCCGCTGCGGTCCGACATCGCCTGCGGCTGGCCCTTGCACCACTGCAGGCAGATGCGGGAGGCGACCGAGATCGAGTCGACGAAGATCGTCTCGTACTTGTCGAGACGCGAGGCATCGCCGAAGGCGGCCGAGACCCGCTCGTAGTCGCGCTGGCCGTACGGCTGGTCGTCGCGCATCGCCGGGTT
The DNA here is from genome assembly GCA_963711955.1 of uncultured Alphaproteobacteria bacterium. GTDB lineage: Bacteria > Pseudomonadota > Alphaproteobacteria > Rhizobiales > Xanthobacteraceae > Z2-YC6860. Next base: position 547,760 of record CAVQGC010000014.1, read on the forward strand.
CGGGCCGCCGATCCAGCAGGCGAGATCGCGGGCGCGTTCCCAGTCGCGGATGCGGACCTCGTCGCCGGGCCAGCCCTGCACCGCGAGCTCGCCGGCCTCGAGGTTCAGGAACAGCGTGCGTTCGGCGTCGAGCGTCCAGAGCTGGCTGGTCTTGCCGATGCCGGAGATGCCGGTGAGCACGCCTTTGATGCCGCGGGTCTCCTGCCAGCCGCTGGTCGGCGGTGATGATCTGCAGCGGCGCGGTGCCGAAGGGCGCGCTCATTGCCGCTCTCCGACTGGCGGGCGGCGGCCGAGATAGCGTTGTCCTCGCCGAGAGCGCCATGCTTGCGGGCGAGGTCGTGCACCTCCTTCAGCGCGTTGCTGAGGCGGCAGAGCGCCGAGTGCTGCTCGTGAGGGCGACGAGCGCGAGGGCGACGTCGTCGACCGTCGCAGCGATCGATCGAGATGCTGCGGCCGGGCCGTCCGCCGATCTCGGGCACGGTGAGCGTGTCGGGAATGGCCTCGAGCCAGGTCGACCGGCGCAGGCGGTTGAGGGGGGAGGTGAACAAAGAGCTGCTCCTTGGTTTCGTGCGGCTCAGGGTTCGTCGGGGGATCGGCTGCCGGGCCTGACGCCGCCCTGGAGCTCGCGGTCGGAGTGTTTCCCTTTCGGGTGTTGCATTCCTCCGAGGGCCCGGCATGAATTCGCTTGTCCTGCCTTCACTTACCGGCGGGCGGCGCGAAGTGTCGGGGCGGGGCGGAGATATTCTTCGAGCCCCAGCGCGAGTGCGGTGGCGCGGATCGCCGCGAGGCGCGCGTAGATGGTGCCGCGGTTCAGGCCGAGCGCCCGGGCGGCCTCGGCCGCCGACATCTGGCTGAGCGCCAGCGCGACCTGCCGGCAGGCCGGCGGCAGTGTGGCCACCAGCCAGCCGACGTCGCGGCGCAGCCCGAAGGCCAGGGCGGGGTCGGCGCTGTCGCTGGCATGGAGCGCGGCCGACTCCGGCAGGACGTCGGCGAGCTGGAGCCCCTCGTCCTCACCGACCCGACCGGCCGGCGCATGCAGGTCCTGCAGGCCGCGCTCTGCCCGTACCCGCGCGATAGGTGCGGCGAGGGTCGCGATGCGGTTGGCGATCACCCGGTCGGCGAAGGTCTCGAAGGAGGCGCGCGCGGGGTCGTAGCTCGCCTGCCGCTCCAGCAGGTCCAGCCGCAGCTCCTGCGCGATGTCGTCGGCATCCATGCCGGGAACCGCGCCTGAGCGAACGAGCCGTTCGGCGCGGATGCGGATGTTGCGGGAGACGCGGGAGTTCGCGTCGGTGAGGTGGTGGATGCGCTCCATGGAATGTCGCCTTGGTCCAGGGGGCGGGCACGGCGGCCCGAACACCCGGCACCGGCGAAAATTCGCGGGAGTGGCGGTGTGGGACGGTGATTACAAACGAGAAGCCGCTGAAACCGAGGTGGTTTCAGCGGCTTGATGGATCAGATTTTTCTGCGGAGGCTTAGGCGCGGCCGGCGAAATTTCGTCGGCGCTGGTCTGCCTTACCTTGATTGAGATCAGCGGCGGAGATCCGGAAGCGCGTCCGATACTGTCCGTCGACTGCCTGGATTGGCTCATCGGCGATTCCGAACGCGCGGAACAGCCGTCTGCTGAGCGTCTGTTTTTGTTTCTGAACGGTCTGCCTCTTGGCGCTGGGCGGCATCGGGATGATGCCATTATGGCCCGCGAGGATCTTCAGCAGCTCCCATTGATCGTTGGGGCGAAGCGACTTGCGATTGAGCATGCCCAGCATGGAGGGGTCGAAATTTCGGGTCTCTCCGCGGAAGTCGACCTTCACGACTTCCTCGGAGATGAAGGCCAGCCTCAGCTCCTCCCACCGGGCGTCCGGCGGAAGGGGCCAGACAAGGTCGGGGTCGGACGAGCCGGAGGCGTCGGCGAGGACCGCCCGCAGCTCCGCGAACAGGACGTCGACGGGCTGCGCGGCTGCCAGGCGGCGGCGCTCGTCAGCGACCAGGATGTCCGCCAACGCGAAACGCGTGACGCCGATGGAGTCGAGGTAGCGGATAGCGGCGGCGCCGAGCGAGCGTCGCGTCGGGGTCAGGAGGACCGTTGGCCCGGAGACCGCCGCCAGCTCCGCGAAGGGCTCGATCGCGTCGCCGAACCAGGGCCCGGGAACGGCGAGGAAGACCGGAAAGCCGCGCCCGGCATGAACATCATGCATGCCGATTTCGATCACCGAGCCGGCGCCTGGGGCCGCCCTGCGCTCCAACAGTGAAAGCGCGACGGCGATCGCCTTGATCAGCTTCGGCCGGTCAAGCCCGAGAATGGCGATGTCGTCGCGCGCGAGATCCAGATCGTCGCAAAACTTCGGGGTTTCCCCGCAGACGGCGCGGATGCTGCCGTCGTCATGCCGGACCACGCGCCGAGGGCAGCCGTCGCCCGCCGGCGACGGGCACGCGATCGACGTCGCGAATGCGCCGGTGCGTCGCAGAAGCGGCGCGGCGATGGGCCACTCCTCGTCAAGCCGGGCCGCCCATTCGCGCGCGTCGGTCTCGCCGCCGGGCAACTCGTCAAGCGACTTCCAGAAGCGGGTCGTCCTCATCGTCGTCCTCGTCCGCCGGGCAGCAGAAGCCCCGCGCCTTCAGCCAGGCGTCGATCACGTCGGTGTCGGAGTCCCGCTCGTAGCGCGCGATGTCGGCCGGACGGATCGTGACCTTGCGCTCCCGCTTCGATCCCTCGAAGGCGATTTTGAAGACGGCGTGGGTCAGGCTCCGCCGGCCAGCCGCTCGGACCACTTCTCGCCGAAGGCCTTGTAAAGGTCGTCGGCCTTCCGGATCTCGATTTCCCGCTGGCTGCCACCCCAGAACCTCCCGAACTCGACGAGGCGGACCTGGGCCAGGCCCTCGATCTCTTCGCATTCGAGCGAGCCCGGACCGACCTCGCGCAGCGGGTCGAGCGTGAAACGCTCCGACGGGTCGAAGTAGTTCTCGTCGCCGAACAGCACGTCGCCGATGACCTCGAGGTAGAGCGTGCGCTCGCCCTTGGTGCCGGCGTTGACGCCCATCTCGTCGGTCTCGGCGTCGTAGATCAGCACGTCATGTTGCTGCGGGCCGGTAGAAGGCGATGCCGCCCTCGCCGTCGTCGAGGTGCTTGCCCTCGCGCCGCATCGGCAGGCCATGGCGGACGAGGAACCAGATCTTCGTGCCGCGCGGGAAGGCGAAGATCCGGCAGCCGCGGCCGCGGCGCTTCTTCTCGAACCAGCCATCCATGCGGTCCTGCATCGCGACCTGCTGCACCTCGGTCATCTCCGGGAGCTCGGCGCTTGGCACCGCCCGAGCCCGCGAAATACATGAAGTTCGAGCGAGTGAACGCCACGGTCTCCGCGTGCTGGCGCTGCAGTAGCATCGGCTGCACCAGCCAGATCTGCACCGCTACGTCGGCGGCGGAGGTCTTGGTGTCGTCGTCGATGTCGATCCCGGCCGTGGTGGCACGGTCGAGCAGCTGCTCCATCGAGTTCGTGCGAGGCGGTCTCGTGGACATAGTAGAGCGCGTTCACCATGTCCTCCGGCACCGTCGCGTCCGGGTTCATCAGCACGTGCGCGATCTCCTCCAGCGGTATGTCCTCGGGATCTGCCGCCGACAGATCGACGCCACGCGCCGCGAAATACTCCTTCCAGGGATCGAGGAATGCCAGCAGCCGTGCCGGTGCGATGTGCTTCAGACGATCGGGATTGGTGAAAATGCGGGGATTGAATGTAGCCAAGCTCAGGGTCTCCGGTGGAACGTCGGGCGAATGGACCTACGCTAAACCACAGCGTGCATCAAGCCCCGCGTTCACGCTTTGGACGCCTCCGACAGTTCGGGCGGCGCGCCGGTATGTGAGGAGAGCAACTGGAGCTCTCCACCATGGCGATACTGCCCGCCGATCCCGCCGCCGATTTGCAGGGGCGGCAAGTGATTGATCCCGATGACCGCGAACGCGCGGCGATCGCCGCCGGGCTGAAACTGATGGCCGAGTTGATGGCGGAGATCGGCTGGACGACACGCCTCAACGAGTTGACCGAGGCGCAGGCCCGCGCACTCGCGGAGGCCGCGATCGACGGGTTCCTCGAGGCGATGCAGACGAGCGCCCCGCGGCCCGACCCGGAGGTGCCGTTCTGATGGATGGCCGCCTTCGACTTCAACCACCGCGAGAAGCCGCCGGCCTTCGCCGACGAGGTGAACGCCCTCATCGACCAGGCGCTCGTGGCCGAGAACGCGACGCGGCCGCAGCGGGACTATCTCGGCGGCAGCCGCCTCGGCGAGAGCTGCAGCCGCCGGCTGCAGTACGAGTACCTCAAGGCGCCGAAGGACGAGGGCGCGGAGTTCTCCGGCCAGTCGCTGCGCATCTTCGCCCTCGGCCATGTGCTCGAGGACCTGGCCATCCAGTGGCTGCGCAAAGCCGGGTTCGATCTCCGGGTCCGCAATCGGCACGGCGAGCAGTTCGGCTTCTCGGCGGCCGGCGGCAGGGTTCAAGGGCACGCGGACGGCGTGGTCGTCGCGGCCCCGAACGGCATGGCGGTGCCCGCGCTCTGGGAGTGCAAGTCGGCCAACGCGAAGAACTGGCGCGACATCGTCAAGCGCGGGGTGCAGCGCGGCCAAGCCGATCTACGCCGCGCAGATCGCGCTCTACCAGGCCTATCTCGGACTGACCGAGAACCCGGCGCTCTTCACCGCCATCAACAAGGACACCTGCGAGCTCTGGCACGAGCTCGTGCCCTTCGACGGCGCGCTCGCGCAGGCCACCAGCGACAAGGCGGTGCAGATCCTGCGCGCCTGCGACGCCGGCGAGCTGCTGCCGCGCCACACCGCCGATCCCGAGCACTTCGAATGCCGCTTCTGCCCTTGGAAAGCGAGGTGCTGGGCATGATCCCCGATGCCGATCCCGATCGCGAGGCCCCGCCGGTCCAGCCCGATCCGGCGATGATCGCGCTCTATGCCGACGTCGTCTTCGGCTACTGCGAGCGCTGGGTCCCGGTGCGCGCGCTGGCCGAGAAAGGCTCCGCCGACGCGCCGCCGCACACCCCGTTCATCGAGGCGGACGGCGAGCTCGCAGCGCGGCTCGCGCTGCAGGCCGGCTGGGCGGCCGACGCCGGCATGGCGCTCTTCGTCGTGCCCGGCACGGTGGAGTCGCCCGGCGAGGCCCGCGCCGAACATATCGCCCAGACGCAGGTCGTGCTGGTCGACCTCGACCATGGCGACATCGCCGCCAAGCGCGAGCATCTCCTGCGCCACCTGGGCACGCCCACCCTCGAGGTCGCTTCCGGTGGCGTCACCGCGGATGGCCAGCGCAAGCTGCACCTCTACTGGCGGCTGACCGAGCCCGCCGAGGGCGAGGATATCGCCCGGGTCTGCCGCGCCCGGCACATGATCGCCACCAAGGTCGGCGGCGACCCGGCGTTCCGGTCTGCCCACCAGCCGATCCGCGTCGCGGGGTCCGTGCATGCCAAGTCGGGAACGCGGCGGCTCGTCGAGATCCTCCACCACGACACGCGCGACCACGACCTCGGGGAGCTGATCGAGGCGATCATCGCCATGCCGCCGCTCGAGGGCGAGGCGGCATCGGACCTCGATTTCAACGACGCCTCCGCCACCAGCGGAAGCGTCACCGAGCTCTTCGGCCGCAAGGTCCGCGAGGGCGGGGTCGACGGCACCACCCGCTTCGACGCGCTGTCGCGGGTGATCGGCTACTGGATTCGGCGCTGCCGCGAGGGCCATGTCACCCCGGCGCAGGCGTGGGACGAGATCGTCGCCTACAACGCCGCGCGCATCGACCCGCCGTGGCCCGAGGCGCGGCTGGCGCAGGAGGCCGAACGGCTCTGGAAGCGCGACGCCGATCGGAACGGCGATCTACCCGGTGGTGACGATGGCGACAGCGGCGTCCCGTCGGGCGGCGATGGTGACGACGACGGGCCGGTCCCGGTTCGTTTCACCGAGGATGCGCTCGCCGCCGCCTTCGCCGATCGGCATGCGGAGACCTGGCGCTACGTCGCCGCGTGGGGGCAGTGGCTCACCTGGTCGGGCATCGCCTGGCGCCGCGAGGACACGCTTCAGGCCTTCGACCTCGCCCGCTACGTCTGCCGCGAGGCCGCGGCGCGCGCGGGCACGGCGAAGCTGAAGGCGAAGCTTTCGACCGCCGCCACGGTTTCGGCCGTCGAGCGCCTTGCCCGCAGCGACCGCCGGCATGCCAGCACCACCGAGGTCTGGGATCGCGACCCGTGGCTCCTGAACACGCCGAGGGGGGTGGTCGACCTGCGGTCCGGCGCCGTCGCGGGCCACGATCCGCTCCTGCACATGACGAAGACCGCGGGCGCGTCGGCGGCCGGCGACTGCCCGCTCTGGATGGAGTTCCTCGGCACGGTCACCGGCTGGGACACTGATCTACAGGCCTACCTGCAGCGCATGGCGGGCTACTGCCTGACCGGGGTCACCACCGAGCACGCGCTCTTCTTCCTCTACGGCACCGGCGCCAACGGCAAGTCGGTCTTCGCCAACACGCTGACGGCCATCATGGGCGACTACGCCACCGTCGCCGCCATGGACACGTTCATGGCGACCCACGGCGACCGGCACCCGACCGACATGGCGGGGCTACGCGGCGCGCGCATCGTCACCTCGATCGAGACCGAGCAGGGCAGCCGCTGGGCGGAGAGCAAGCTCAAGGCGCTCACCGGCGGCGACAAGATCACCGCCCGCTTCATGCGCCAGGACTTCTTCGAGTTCACGCCGCAGTTCAAGCTGCTGATCGTCGGCAACCACAAGCCCTCGATCCGCAGCGTCGACGAGGCCATGAAGCGCCGGCTGCACATGGTGCCGTTCACCGTCACCATCCCTGCGCCGAAGCGCGACAAGCGGCTGCCCGACCGGCTGCTCGCTGAGCGCGACGGCATTCTCGCCTGGGCGCTGCAGGGCTGCCTCGAATGGCAGCGAACGGGGCTGCGCCCGCCCGAGGCGGTGATGGCCGCTACGGAGGATTACTTCGAGGCTGAGGACGCCATGGGCCGCTGGATCGAGGAGCGCTGCGAGTTGGGGCCGCACCACTGTGAAAGCTCGGCCGCGCTCTTTGCCGGCTGGAAGGCATGGGCCGACGCCAACGGCGAGTATCCCGGCTCCATGAAGCGGTTCTCGGAAGCGCTGAACACGCGCGGGTTCGAGCGGCACAACACCAGCAAGGCCAAGGGGTTTCGGGGGATCGGGCTCAGCGACAGCAATTCTGACCTGTTTTCGGAGGAGCAGTAAAATGTCAATGAAATCAGCAGGCGTGACGGATGTGACGGGTCATACCTATAACACCGTCACACGCGCGCATACGCGCGCCTATGGCACTCATAGAGGAGAACCCGTCACATCCGTCACACCCGTCACCCCGGACTCCGCGCCAGCGTCCGGGTCTGACGCGCTTCCCCACGCGATCCTCGCCCTCGACCTCGGCACGACGACGGGCTGGGCGCTGCACGCCCCCGACGGGATGATCACCAGCGGCTCGGTATCGTTCCGCCCCAGCCGCTATGACGGTGGCGGCATGCGCTACCTGCGGTTTCAGCCCCGCCGACAACAACGAGGCCGACGCGATTGCGATCCAGCTCTGGGTTCTGGAAATCCGCGGAGGCGTGCGATGAGAGCGCGGGAGATCCTCGAGCACGCCGCCAGGGTGGTGGACGACCGCAGGGCGGTGTACGCCGCGATCTGCGACGATGAGCTGGTGCAGGCGATCGGTCACGGACGCGGGGTCAATCGCACCGCCTGCTGTCCCGCCTCCTTGGACCGCTTGCGGATTGGCGACCAACGCGGTCGTGACAGGGGCTGTCGGTCGGTCGGCTATGCGCAGGTGTGCGTACACCCGCGCAAACATATAAATCTATCAATGCCTTGCGGCTTGTAGTATACTCAGGCTGACAGCTCGCGAGGCGCTTTAAACAGGAGAGATCGACCGTGCCGAACGCCACCGAAGTCCTCGGTCACCCGCTCGATCGGACGGCCTTCGCATGCGGGCTTGGTGCGAGCCCGGCCCATCGGCGGATCGGGAGCAACGCCCGCACCCACGAGGCTGCCCAGGTCGCGCTCAGCGCCGGATCGGTCCGCGAACACGGCTTCACAAACCCGATGCCGGCCGTTGGCGCCAGCGGCATGGCCGCGTCCTCGCGGCTCGGACGCCCGGGCGCCACACGAAACAGGGCACCCCCGGGGGGGGGCGGTCAAGAAAACTGGGGCCTTCGGACCTGGGGACCGGTGTCCCGCTCTTCTACCACACCCGCGAAATTGGCAGGGGGGTATCCCGCCGGGTCGGCGGCCGCGGCGGGCGGAGAAGTCAAAGAAACCGGGCGTTTGAGAGAGTCACTTCGGCCCCGCCCCTTGAAACGGTCGACCAACTGCGGAGTTGAGGCGAGCAGACGAGGTATCGGGCATGACAATCACGGCAAGCGAGCCCTCGGCGCGTGACCGGATTGCGGGCTTCGGCCTGAGGCTCGAGCACCGGCCGGTCGCAAGCCTGATCCCTTGCGCGCGGAATGCCCGAACGCACCGGAGGAGCAGGTCGCGCTGCTCGCGGGCTCGATCCGCGAGTACGGCTTCGCCAATCCGGTGCTGGTCGATGGCGAGAACGGCGTCATCGCCGGGCATGGCCGGTTGTTGGCGGCGCGCAAGCTCGGGCTGGAGCAGGTGCCGGTGATCGAGCTCGGCACACCTTACCCCGGCGCAGAAGCGGGCCTACATCCTCGCCGACAACAAGCTGGCGGAGCGGCCGGCTGGGACCGGGAGCTGCTGGCGCTCGAGGTGGGCGAGCTGTCGGAGCTCGGGATCGACGTCTCTGGCCTCGGCTTCGAGGCGGGCGAGATCGACGCGCTGCTCCACGCTGGCCAGCCCGACCCGCGCGAGGAGGAGACGCCGGAGCCGCCGCCCGTCCCGGTGTCGCCGGCCGGGCGATCTCTGGGGCCTCGCGCAGGCCCAGGCGGCAGCGGGCGACGCCCGCGCGTCCGAGACGCGGGCTGCCTTTGAGCGGGTCTGGCTGGGCGACGTCGATCTCCTCCGCCTCGACGGCCTTTGATCGAATGGGCTCGCGTTCCTCGAATGCGAGCCCTTCCCCTCTGCACCGAGCTTTAACAGGCGCTCAGAAAGATAGGTTTGTCGACTTCAGTAGTTTCGGCTCCAGAGACCCAGAGATGGGGCAATCGGGCGCGTTTCGCCTGCGGCAGTCGAATCCAAGGTCCCGGGTCAGGCGGGCCGATATCCGTCCGCGCATGGTCGCCCGGACCCTCCGTTCGGTTGCCCGGACAAAGTACGGACAGGCGCCGCGCCCGGGAGTTGGTCACACTTCGTCAGGCTCGGAGTATAGAAACATAAGATTTCCCGTTCTTCGATAGAGGTGCGCGGGCCCGTTTGGCGACAGGCGCTTTCCGGCTCCGCGGCGCTTGCTTTGGAACTGGGCACGGCCGACCTCACCGAGGGCGGCCTCGGCGCCTGACCTGAAGCGGCCATCGACCCGACGGCCCCTCTCGAGAGTTAAACTGATCCGGCCGCCCGGGAGCCGCGGTCAGAGGTGAGAGCGAGGCTACACGCGATCATCCAAGCCCGCCGACCGGCGCGGGCCGCGCCGGCTGCCTCCACCTGGACCGGAAGCGCCACTATCTCGCGCACCGGACGCTCGGGCGCGGCGCGTCCACCCACGCCCAGGGAGCGGGGCGCCGTGCCAAGGTCAGTGCGAGGCCGAACCCTGCCGGACGAACAGACGATGGAGCGTCAGCAGTGCGGTGAAGAGCGTGCCCACCGTGAGGCCGATCCACAGGCCGATGATGCCCCGGCCCATGGTCTCGCAGAGATAGAGGCCGACCGGCGCGCCGATGCCCCAGTGTCCGATCAGCGCGAAGAGCATGGGCGCGCGGGTGACCTTCCGGCCGCGAAGGAGGCCGGCGGCGACCGCGCTCGGAACCCCGACGAACTCCATGACGCCGAGCAGCAGCAGGAGGCCCGCCGCGAGACCCGAGGCCGCCAGTCCGACGGCGCCGGCGTCGAAGAAGCGGTCGGCGAGCGGCCGGGCTCCGGCCGCGAGCAGGGCGAAGAGCAGCGTGCCGGCGATCAGCGCGAGCGCAAGGCCGCTCGTGGCGACGGTCCGGCGGAGGACGGGATCGCCGAGGGCCTCGGCGCGCGCGGCGCGAACCATCGCGGCCTGGAGGAGCGCGGTCGGGACCGCGTAGGCGACGCCGGCCGTTCGCAGCGCGAGCGTATGGGCCGCAACATCGGCTGCGCCAAGGGTCGCCGCATAGATCGTCGCAGCCAGGAAGATCCCGACCTCGGCCACGGTCGCGATGCCGATCGGCAGACCGACGCGCAGCGCCGTGGCGAGGCCGCGCCAGTCGACGCCGACGGGCGCGCTGGTCCGGCCTTGCCGGCCGACCCAGACGAGGACCACGAGGCTCGCCGTCGCGACGAGGAGCGATCCGAGGCCGGAGCCGGCCGGCCCGAAGGCGGGGAGCGGTCCCGCGCCGGTCATCAGGACATAGTCGGCTGCCGCATTGAGCGGCAGCATGGCGAGGGTCACTTTCAGGAAGACCCGGGGCTTCTCGGCCGCGGTCAGGATCGTGCGGTAGAGGGCGACGCCGAGCATCGGCACGAGCGTCACGGCCATGGCGCGCGTGTAGCCCTGCCCCTGCGACAGCAGGTCGGGATCGAGGCCGAGGCGGGCGAGCCAGTCGGGCGCGGTCCAGACCAGGGGAACGAGCAGCGCCGCGACGAGAGCGACCGCGATGCGGCCGCTCCGCTCGAGCCGCAGCCGCGCGTCCCGATCGGCGCGGACCACGGCGGCCGTGTAGAGCGGCGCGAAGCCTGCCAGCACGCCGGCGCCGAGGTAGAAGAGGATCGAGTAGAGGTCGCTGCCGACGGCGACCGCCGCCAGCGCCTCGGCGCCGAACAGCGCGGACACCATCACGGTGTCGGTGACGCTCATCCCCATGTTGACGAGGCAGATGAACATGATCGGCGCTGCGAGGCGCGAGGAGCGACCGACCTTCGTCGAGCAGCGGGCGCGCGGTGGATGCCCCGCTGGGCGGCTCCGCGAAATCGGGGCTGGTGATCGTCATGGCGAAACTCCTGGCGGAAGGGTGGCGCGGGGCGAGGCCGACGCAGTCGCAGCGTACCTGGGCTGATCGCCTCCCGCAGCATGCGGGAGGCGACAAGAGGCTGATTTCAGAACAGGAACATCTCGACCGAGAGCTCGTTGAGCGACAGATCTTCGAGCCGGATCGTGTCCTCGCCGAGCCGCAGGACGGTGTCTTCGCCGAACTGGCTCGCCCCCGCCTTGAGGTCGGCGAAGGTCGTCGCTTCGAAGTGGCGCGCGGAGGTCGATGCGGTCCCCTGCGCCGAAGTCGGTGATCACATCGTCGCCGGAATCGATGCCGGGAGTGCCAAACTGCCCGAACTCGATGGCCTCGAACACAAAGGTGTCGGCCCCGGAGCCGCCGCCGAGGATGTCGTCGCCCTCGCCGCCGTCTATCCGGTCGTTGCCCGCCGGCGCCCGAGAACTGGTTCCCGAACGCGTTGCCGAGCATGGTGTCCGCAAAGTTGGACGCCGATGACGACCTCGATCTCGGTCAGTCCATCGAAGCCGGTCGTCGCCGAAGGCGTTGCCGAACACGAGTTCGACGTCGACGGCGCCCTTCAGGCCGCGGTAGTCGACGGTGTCGATGCCGGCGCCGCCCTTGAGGAAGTTGTGCCCGGCGCCGCCGTCCAGCGTGTCGTTGCCGGCGCCGCCCGACAGGTGGTCGCTGCCGCCGCCCCCGAAGAGCTTGTCGTTGCCCTCGCCGCCGAACAGTCGTTGTTGCCGCCGTCGCCGCGCAGCGTGTCGTTGAAGCGGCTGCCGATCAGGTTCTCGATCTGGGTGAAGGTGTCCTCGACGCCCCGGCCGTCGCCGCGGCCGGTCGCGAGGCCGGCGGTGACCGCGAAGGCCGACTCCTGCCAGCTCGCCGCGTCGACGCCCGAGCCGCCGTTGAAGTGGTCGCGGCCGGTGCCGCTGACCAGGATGTCGCTGTCGGCGCCGCCGAACAGCACGTCCTCCTCGCGGCCGCCGCCGTTCGAGTCGGCGAAGAGCACGTCGTTGCCGGCGTTGCCGTCGATGATGTCCTGGCCGGAGCCGCCGCGGATCTGTCGTTGCCGCCGTTGCCGGCGAGCTGGTCGTTGCCGCCGTTGCCGAAGATCGTGTCGGCGAGCGACGTGCCGTTGATGATGTCGCGCAAGTTGGTGCCGTTGAAGGTAGCCATGATAGGTCCTTTCATTCGAATGGGCGCGCCGCCTTGGGCGGACGCGCAGGGGGTGGAGGTGCCGGGCAGTCCGGCGGATGGACGGAGTCGCCCGTTCCGTCCCGCGTGAGCGCGGGGCGCGGTCAGAGCGGCTCCGGTAGGCGTCAGGCGCGCCGCGTCAGGACGGCGGCGCGCAGGACATTCGGTTCGTCGAGGCGGCCGTCAGGGCCGCGCTTCGAGGATCAGGTTGAAGGGCGTCTGCGCCGCCCGGCGGACGCGGGAGAAGCCCGCCTCGCGGCAGACCTGCGCTAGCCGCGCCTCGCCCGCCTGGGCGCCGAGCACGTGCGTCCCCTCCTCGGAGATCGCATGCGCGCAGCAGAGCCAGGTCGAGCCGGAGTAGTAGATCCGGCCGACCGGGTTCAGGTTGTCCTCGACCCTGTCGGCGGCGTAGGGCTCGACGAGCAGCAGCGTGCCGTCCTCGGCCAGCGCCTCGCGCGCCCGCCGCGCGGCCTCGACCGGATGGCCGAGGTCGTGCAGGCAGTCGAAGAAGCAGACGAGGTCGAACGGCCCCGGGAGCGGCTCCTTGGCGTCGGCATGAATGAAGGTCTAGGCGGTCGGCGAGCCCCGCCTCCCGGGCGTGCGCCTGCGCGGCCTCGATCGAACCCCCGTGGGTGTCGAAGCCGAAGAAGCGCGACTTCGGAAAGGCTTCGGCCATCAGCAGCGTCGAATGGCCGTGGCCGCAGCCGATGTCGGCGACCCGCGCGCCCGCCTCGAGCTTCGCGACCACGCCGTCGAGCGCCGGCAGCCATTCGGCGACGAGGCTTGCGCGGTAGCCGTTGCGGTAGAAGGCCGCGACGCCGCAGTGGAGCCGGCCGTCGTGCTCGCCCCAGCTGACGCCGCTTCCGGTGCGGATGGCCTCGATCGGTCTTCGCCTCGTCGGCCCAGGCAGCGGCGACCACCTCCCAGATCGGCGGCATGAAGACCGGGCTCTTCTCGTCGGCAAGCAGGAAGGCCTGCTCGGGCGTCAGTTCGTAGGTCCTGCTCGCGGGGTGGTAGAGCGACGTAGCCGCCCGCCGCCTGGCCGTTCAGCCATTCGCGGACGTAGCGCTCGGCGCAGCCTGCAGTGCGCGCAACCTCCTGGCTGGTGACCGGGCCCGGCCCGCCATCGCCTTGTAGAGGCCAAGCTTCTGGCCGATGTCGATCATGACGCCGCCGTAACCGGCGGCGAGCTCCGAGACGGCCTTGCCGACGAGGGCGTCAAGCTGGCCTGATCGAGGGTCGGTCTGTCGAGCGCCATTGGTGGTATTCCTTGTCCTGACGGGACTGCCGCGCCCGCACCATCGCGATTGCCGGTCCTGCGAACGAGTGCGAGACTGGCCCGAAAAGGTCCGGATCGGTCAGGAGGAGCTGGCAGGCCTGAGCTGAAGCGGGTCCGGGTCGGGATCGTGGCCATGCCTGACGCCGGCCTCGCAACCTTCAGCGGCATCTTCGACGTGCTGCAGAGCCTTGCCTGCTCGTCGGCCGCGAGGGGGTGCCCGACCACCCGCCTTTCCATGTCGAGTTTCTCGGCGAGACTGCCGATCCCGTGCGGCTCGCCAGTGCGGTCACCATGCCACTCACGGGGCGGTGGTGGGTCGGTCAGCGACGTGGTGATCGTCCCCTCGCTCTTCGTCCGCGAACCTGGCTGGGTGAAGGGGCGCTATCCGCGGATCACGGACTGGATCGCCGAACGGCACGCCGCCGGCGCGACGATCTGCTCGGCCTGCTCGGGGCTCTTTCTGATTGCCGAGACTGGTCTGTTTGACGGCGTCGAAGCGACCGTGCACTGGCCCTACGCCCGGATGTTCGCCGCGCAGTACCCGGCTGTCCGCGCCAACCCTGAGCGAGCGCTGGTCGTCGCCGGCGGGCGCGGCGAACTCGTCAGCTCCGGCGCCTCGACCAGCTGGCACGACCTCGTGCTCTACCTGATCGGCCGCGACGTCGGCCCTGTGGCGGCCCAAGCGGTATCAAAGTTCTTCGCGCTGTGGAGTGGGCCCCTCGGGGCGGACAGGTTGGGTGAAGTGAATTGACCGGTGCGCCGGGCTTTCGAAGGATGGAAGCCATGGTGAAGCACCGATCCCACAGCATCGAGTTCAAGCGGCAGGTCGCGCAGGAGTTTCTGGCCGGCGAGACGCTGCACGGTCTGGCGAAGCGCCACGATGTCTCGCGGAACCTGATCCGGGTCTGGGTCGAGAAGTACGAGGCCGGCGCGTTCGACGAGGACGCGCGGGCGGCCGACCTGATCCAGGCGTACGAGGCGCGGATCGCGGCGCTGGAGCGGCTGGTCGGCAAGCAGGCGCTCGAGCTGGAGTTTCTAAAGGGGGCTCTGCGGCAAGGACGCCCGCCGAGAAGCGCGCCCATGTCCGTGATCGCCGGCCCCGCGGCCTCTCCGTCGCCGAAGGATGCCGCGTGATGGGGATCGCGCGCTCCAGCTTCTATGACGATCCCCGGCGGCCGCCGACGACACCGCGCTGGTCGAGGCGATGCACGCCATCAAGGACGAGTTCGAGGCCTACGGCTGGCGGCGGATGCAGGCGGCGCTGCGCCAGCAGGGCTGGGTGGTGAACCACAAGAAGATCAAGCGGCTGATGCGCGAGCACGGCCTGAACCCGACGCTGCGCCGCCGCTTCGTCGCGACGACCGACAGCGACCACGACCAGCCGATCTTCCCGGACCGGGCGCGCGAGCTGGCGTCATCGACGGCCCGAACCAGCTCTGGGTGGCCGACCTCACCTACGTCGCGGTCGCCGTCGGCTTCGTCTATGTCGCGCTGATCATGGACGCCTGGTCGCGCCGCATCGTCGGCTATGCCATCGGCCGGCAGGATCGACGCCCGCCTGACGCTGGCGGCTCTCGACGCCGCGATCGCGCCGCGCCATCCGCCGCCAGGCTGCATCCACCACTCGGATCGCGGCTCCCAATACGCCGCGCAGGCCTACCGGGACCGGCTCGCCGGCGCAGGCCTCGTCGGCTCGATGGGCCGGCGCGGCAATCCCTACGACAACGCGATGGCCGAGAGCCTGATGAAGACCCTGAAGGTCGAGGGCGTCTACCCGATGGACTTCGAGACCCACGAGGACGTCGCGGAGCATCTGCCCCGCTTCATCGAGAAGTACAACGACCGGCGCCTTCACTCGGCGCTCGGATACCGCAGCCCCAATCAGTTCGAGGAGGAGAACGCCCGGCCGCCGGTCAAAACCGCAGCCTGATCATTGTCCGCCCCGAGGGGCCCACTCCACTGCAGCGGCAGGTTTCACCCTGCGCCCCCCGGACAGACCCGGTCGGAACCCGTAGGAGAAGCCGAGGAAGTCCGTCTCGTAGATCGCGTTCAGCACCTCCACCAGCGCCCGCTGGACAATCTTGTCCTCGAGTGCCGCGATGCCGAGCGGCCGTTGCCGGCCGTCGGCCTTCGGGATGTACTGCCGCCGCGACGGCTTCGCCCGGTAGCCGCCGCGCATCACGCGGCGGTGCAGATCGCCAATGTTGCCATCGAGCGCGCCCGCGTACTCCTCCCACGTCACCCCGTCGACACCGGGAGCTGCCCTTGCCTTGAGCTGATGGAAGGCCCAGGCCAGCAACTCCGGCGTCACGTGGTGCATCAGCGAGGCGAACCGTTCATTCCTGTTCCGCTTTGCCGCTTCTCGTACGCAGGCCAGCGCCTGTGACACGGTTTCCCGGCTTCTCTTGTCCGGCCCGTGCTTTGCCGCCCTGCGGTTCCCTTGGCCCCTCCCCTTCCCTCCACGGCCTCCGCGCCCGGTCGCCCGGGTCTGTTCGGCCGCTTCCCTGGTACTATGGGCGGGTCTGACTTCCCTGGACCGTGCATCAGCGGATTACGGCCGTCGCCTTGCCGCTGCGGCTTGGCGCAACCGCGCCAAGCGATCCAGGGACCTCCCGGTTTCCGTGTGGATGGTGTCCCGGCGTGCATGGGGTCTCGGACTGCGCAGGGCCGGCGTGCACCTCGCCATGACGGTGCGCGCCGTGTTGCCTTCCGCTTTTCTCTACAGCGTCGGCGCCCCGGACATTCACCATTTCGCGGCTCAATACCCAGCCCGCCGTTTCCCCTGTCAACGCTTCGACGTCGCCCTCGCGAGCGACGCCGCATAACTCTGGGCCGTTGCGGGCGGCTACCCCTTCAACGTACGACCCTTTCATTTGCATCCATCCACCGGCCTCCCGGCGCGCAGAGAATGTTCGACCCCAGTTCCCTTTGCTCCGCCAACGCCGCCCTGCAAACCCATTCTCCGCTCGGACGCGCGGCCGAAATTTCCCATTGTTTTCGAGGGTTGTAGCCAAAGGGCTGTTGACCGCAGGGCTCGCGGTTGGAGCGAACGCCGTTCTCTCCGGGCCGAAATTCTCCCGGACCTGTTGACCCCGCCCCATTCGGTCAACACCCTTAAATCCTTGTTAATTAGGACTTTCCCTGGGAAACCCGAGGGCAGAAGTTTGCGAAGTTCCAGGGCTCCGAAGGCGTCTGAAATCCAACCACGCATGGTGAACTGACGGCGGTCCGTGTACGACACCAAAATGATTTAGCCCAACTGCTTCCTATGCTCGCCGGACGCAGATTGAGATAGCTCGAGGCGTGGCAGCGTATGCAATGGTCGGGCTCGGTCCCGTTACAGATACCTACGCCATTCTGGCGAGCAGGGCGCACCTGCCATCGCTGGCGGACGTGGCCGCAGCCGACTCCACCTCGATTGCAGCCATTGAACACCTGCGAAGCCGGCTGGAAGCCGTACGAGGCCCCTTGCTGATGACGGAACACGGGCGGGTGCCGGTCTGCAGGGACGACGGAGATCAGCATGACGCCCACTGCTACCACGCCCACGCACTTCTATTCGCCAATGGCGTATCAATCCTGGATCAGGCGCGATCCTACTATCTAAGGATCGCATCCTATCCGAATCTCCCATCAGCCCTCGCAGACGCTGCCAAAGAGGGGGCCTACCTTCTTGTGTCCGACCGTAGCGATCGATACCATATTTTGTCTCGGCCGCTGAACGTCCCTCGCCAGCTTGCTCGCACATTGGCAGCGATTGCCGCGGACGAGGCGCCGCTCGCTGACTGGCGGGCCAGACCGCGCAAACTCGAAGCCATGCGGAGAGCCGGGCTGCTCCGTGCCCTGCTAGGGGAACGTGCATGAGCGGAATTGAGGAACTGCACGGACGGGTGCGTTCCATCAGCGACATCATCAGCGGTGCGTTGAGGCCCGTACAGAGCAATCCTAGTATAGCGGGCTGGGGCCAGTTCCTCGAAGCGGCCTCGCCGGTATTTCAGATTGGCCCGTACGGCACGGCTGCCGGGATCGTCGTCAACCAGATCGCCTATCCGAGCTCTCCGGTGGATAGCCGTGTCCGAGCCCAACTCCGCGCTTTTTGGGAAGCGAAGCCTGAAGGTAAACTCTTCCTGCAGAATGTCCGTCTAGCGTTCACCGTGCTCGCTTTGGGCAAGACGCGCGAACCGGAGCTGGTCGAGCTCAGGGACGAAGTGGCCAACGAGCTGCGGAAGCGGCAGCTCAGCGACGGCTCCTGGAGTGAACTCCGCCCCACAAGCGACACCGACAGCCGGCGGACGGCCTGATGCGACTGCGTGGGCCGTACTCGCCCTCAAGCGTGCGGGAGGCTCCGACCCCGCTGTCGAAAGCGGTTCCAGGTGGCTCGCGGAGCGTGTCCATGGGAGCGGGCGCATCCAGCTGCTGTCGTCGATCGGAACAGCGGCGGTCATTCTGACATCCGAAGCCGGCGAGCGTTCCGGGGTTACGCGCCAGGGGGTTCAAGATCCTTGAAGAGAGCCGCGTGAGCAGAGAGGAGCTGATCTCTTTCTTCGATTACGATCAAACCAAGGAGGGCGCTTCGGTCCAGATGAGGGACTATCTCTGCTTCCCCGCGTTTTATCCCCTCTCGATACTTATTAATAGTCTGACAAATCAGGCCAGTTTTGGAGAGGCGGTGCGCCTGGACGTTTACCGGTCCGACGCGATCGCTGGTCTGGTTCAGCTCTCCGAGGGCCATACCTACCGGCTGCCCGCTGCCCGCTTCTCCTCCACCGTCGACCAGGCGATATACGCCCTTAGTCAGCAGTTGGCCGCGGAGAGAGTTCTCGGGCGCACGGCGCGAGCCTTCTTTGCTCCTGCTTACGAATGGAGCAGGAAGAGCGTGATCATCCATTTGGTCCTTCCTCTGATTTTGATTGCCCTAGCGGCGGTCACAGTCGGGCCGTCAAACACCAGTAACAGTTCTGAAGTTCGCGACACCAGCACAACTTCCACATTACCATGCACGAATTCTCCGATCACGGCTGCTGGTCGGTTCAATTCTTGCAGATGCGCCTGCACCAAGCCGACGTAATTTGGCCGAACCGCGGCCGCAACGGTCCAATCGCCCCAGCCCATCCAGAGCCTCTCGGGGCGATCGCATAGGCCACTGTGGGCCCGTTCCATAGTTTTGAGGTCTACACGAATTCCAAGTCCGTTGACCTGGCAAGCTCGCCTAGCGTTGGGGCGAGGCCGTCGCTCGTGTCCATCGCACAAGCCACAAGGCGCGCCAGCGCCTTGACCACCGCGTCGTCGACCCGCGGCCGCGGCGCCCACGCCGCCCTACCCGGCGTCACCACCAGCTTCCGCCCGCCGCGCTTCCTGAACGGCATCGGGATGTGGACCGGGATCGTCTCGCCGTCGGCCGAGACCGGGCTGTTTGGCAGCAGCCGAACCTATGCTTTAAGCGTGGATCGGGGGTGTAGTCGAGGGGGGAGCAACTTGTCGAGAAGCCCTCCGCAAATGCGCGTTCCGCGCGCCTGCCGGCGCGGGGTCGCGGGCGACTGCCGCAGATGGGAGCGTACTCTCCCCTCTTCGCGAAAGAATTCAAAGTATGCTGATGGGGAATCTCTACTCCGTTAGTTCTGGTTTTAGTTGAGGTTCCCCAGCCAATCTAACACCGGTGATCACGAAGGAAAGTTCGAGCGCGTTTCGTTCCTTCCGCCATTTTCTGCCCTTTTTTGCCCTTTTTTCTGCCCTCGCAGTTCCTGTCCCGTTCTGGTTGAGCCGTTGGCGTTGGCGCGGACGGGTGCTCGATCTGCCGATCGGATTGGCGGTCCTTCGGATCGCGAATTGTGCGGCTCGGGCCCCCAACGGACTTTTCGCTCTCAAGAGGGGGGTGCACCCTCGATGGATG
>CAVQGC010000015.1:0-141992 GCA_963711955.1 uncultured Alphaproteobacteria bacterium
TGCCGCATGATCATGGCGGCGCTGGCGGAGCCACCCACCACACCAACCACGCATGCAACGTTGCTCATGGGTAAAGCGGCAGAGAGAGGAAAGGAGTATCTATGCGCGAAGAGATCCTTCAGGAAGAGCAGAGTGTCGCTGAAGAACAGCTAGCCGCCACGCGTCCGGAAACGCGCCTGTTACGGCAGCGTCTGCAAGACCTTCCCGAGCACCAGCCGGCCATCACTGTCGAGCGGCATGCCACGGTGCGTGAGGCGACCAACTTGATGCTGCACCATCAGGTAGAGGGGGTGCTGATCATCGACCAGGAACAGGTGGTGGGGGTATGTACGAGGTCTCAGGTGCTCACCAGTCTCGTGGTTGACGCGCTCGATATGGATCAGGCCGCGGGTGGAAGAGTATTCATGCGGTTGGAGCCGGTGTGTTTGCAGCCGGAGCACCAGCTCACCTCGGCGCTGCACCAGATGTATGTTGGGGAACATTCTCTCGTGCCAGCTGACTGATGAACAGGGACGTCCCCTCGGCATCATTTCGACGCGGGACATTGTGCGGTATCTCGTTGAAACATTTCCGCAAGAGGTGCAGAACCTGCCACCAACACCGGCACACGCCCTGCCACAAAAGCCCGAGGGTGCGTAATACCACCCTACAACCCCAGCCACTCCCGTCCTACCCCGCGCCAGTAGGTGGTCGGCGGCGGCAGGCCCCCATGTGCCGGCAACATAGTTGGGGAGATTCGGCAGGATGCGATTCCCACTGTGCGAGCAGCGGATCGACAATGGCCCAGGGCGCGGTAAATCCAGTCGGAGCGCGGAAACAGCGTCTGATCGCCGTGCATCGCATCGTGCAACAGCCATTCATAGGCGCTCGGGGGCGTGTCGATGCCAAACGTGAGATCATAGCGGAAGTTCATGGTCACGGGAGACAGACAAATATCCGGTCCTGGCTGTTTCGCTAGAAACGTATGGAAAATACCCTCGTCCGGCTGCAGCCCGAAAAGGTGAGAATATTGCTGGGGTAGCGGCTTGCTCATCTCCGAGGGGCAAACATCAGATGCGGCGTCGGCTTAAAGTGCAATTGTAATTTCCGTCAGACTTCTGCGTGACAGCCGTTTCCCCGTCCGCAAGTAAAACGGCACGCCAGCCCACCGCCAATTGTTGAGCGGAGCTTGAGCGCTAGCAAACGTCGGCGTCGATGGAACCTTAGGCACATTGGCTTCGTCGCGATAGGCACAATAGGGGGCCGTAGTCCTCGTTTTCACCGGCGCCGTACTGGCCCAACACGCTAGTCTTGCTGGACATAATCGGTTGAACCGCTTGTAAGACTTTGAACGTCTCGTTACGCAGCGACAGGCTGTCGTAGGATAGCGGGTGCTTCCATGGCCGTCATGCAGAGAAGCTCGAGTAGAGTGATTTTGCACCATGTCGCGCACCGACACCCGATCCCCTCGTAATAGCCGGCCCGGGTCCCGATGCCGTCATTTTTCAGGCGGCCGTGATCTGCACGTGATCGATGTAGTGGGATTCCAGATGGGCTCGAAGCCTGGATTGGCAAAGCGAAACACCAGCATGTTTTGGACGGTTTCTTTGCCGAGATAATGATCGACCCGGTAGAGTTGCTCCTCGTCGATGACCTGGAGCAGTTCTCGGTCTGAGCTGCGGCGCAGTAGATGGCGTCATGACCAAAGGGCTTTTCAATGATGACCCGACGCCATCCCCCGTTGTCACTCGTCGAGCAGCGAGGCGGCCGCGAGTTTTTGGACAATTTCCCCATAGAGGCTAGGCGGTGTCGAGATATGAAACAAAACGTTATCCGGCAGGTGGTATTCGGCCCGT
This sequence comes from uncultured Alphaproteobacteria bacterium, assembly GCA_963711955.1. Classification (GTDB taxonomy): domain Bacteria; phylum Pseudomonadota; class Alphaproteobacteria; order Rhizobiales; family Xanthobacteraceae; genus Z2-YC6860. Next base: position 1,836 of record CAVQGC010000015.1, read on the forward strand.
ACCTCTACAATACGGTCACGCAGCGCTGTATAGAGGCGTGGTGTCGGGGTCGCTGAAATCGCCACGCTCATAAAAAGCAGACAACGGCACCAAACTTCTGCCACGCATCCACACGAAAGCCTTTACGCTTCCTGAGTACGTCCAGCAGTGCCTGGCGCAAAACGTCACTAATTCCGACTGTCGCCGTCCTACCCAGAAACGGAGAAAAAGGCTCTGGCAGAAGCCCCGGGCATCCTAAATCATACAGGGCTGGAATCAGGGTACTGCGGGCGAGATCTCCGGCTACACCGAAAATCACCATGACACACGGCTCCGGGTGGCGTGCCATTAGCCATCCCGGTACAATCGACCGCGAGGAATTGCTGCGGCATATTTTTCCCCCTATACGCTCCTAGGCACGGCACGTCTCGCAAACGACCAATCAGCCCGCTGCCAGCGCCCGCAGCACAGCGACTTTACACGTGCTGCATAAACTGCCGGACAGCATAATCCCACTCTCGGGTTTCACCAACCTCCCAAGGTAGTATTGCTGTCGCCGGGACAGGCGGCAATAGACACATGTCCCCCTCCACCCGCGAAGCTAACACAAGCCTCGTTTTGATCGATGAGTCGCAGTCCGACGCCCTGTGCCCCAAAGTGCTCGATGGCGCGTTGCAGCGCTTCAGGCGGCGACAACTTTGTGGCGACTTGATATCGCATAGTTTTTCTCCTCACTCCGGCACTGACTATATCGCTGCGACCTCCACTGTCCGCACCCTGGTCGTCACCTGAGGGCTGTAAAGAGATTGGGGGTGCCTGGAGGTATGGGGCGAGCCGTTTGTTATGCTAATAGCTAGTGCAAGGCTTATGCCTTTACGGACTTTGCGTCAGAGCCTGACGGGGTGGCGAAGGCCGTCGTGCCTTTGGCACCCTTTGTCTCATTCTGAGCCAACAGCATGTCTCTCATAAAGAGATTTTATTCTCATTATGATCAATTACAAGAGACCCTGACCGACTAGCATCAAGAACAGTGGCCCATGGGCTCGTGGATAGAGAGCAAGCGGCTATCTGCCCGAGGGAACACCGGAGGCCGTCATGGTATGGAAGTCTCGCTCATCTCTGTAGGCGAACACGTAGCACGTAGCAGATCACTCTATGAGATAAGGAAGCCTGGTATGCAAACCGTGGTTGGCATTTTTACGACTCGAGAAGCTGCTGAACGAGCAGTGGCACATCTGCAGTCAAGGGGAATTACCCCTGAGTATCTGAACCTGGCCGACGCTGGACACTCGCGCGATACGCCACAGTTCTACCTGACGGCGCCCTCGCCCTGCCCCTATCTGCCGGGCAAGGAGGAGCGCAAGGTCTTCACGCATCTGGTTGGCGATCGCGCACCCGGACTGAACAATCTCCTGACTCACGGCGGCTTCCGGCGCAGCCAGTCGATTGCCTACCGGCCGGCCTGCGAGGCCTGCCGATCCTGCGTGTCGGTGCGGGTCATCGCCGACGAATTCCGCCCGACCCGGAGCATGCGCCGCGTTGCCGAGCTTAACGCCGACGTGGTCGGGGAGATGCGTGCGCTGGTGCCGACCTCGGAGCAATATGCCGTGTTCCGCGGCTACCTCGACAGCCGGCACCGCGACGGCGGCATGGCCGACATGACGGTGCTCGACTACGCCATGATGGTCGAGGACAGCCACGTGAAGACCCGGCTGGTGGAATACCGCCTGCGCGGCCCCGACAGCACCATCAACGGCCGCGGCACGGGCCCGCTCCTGGCGGTCGCCCTCACCGACGTGCTCAACGACGGCCTGTCGATGGTGTATTCGTTCTTCGATCCCGACGCGAGCGACCGCTCGCTCGGCACCTTCATGATCCTCGACCACATTGAGCGCGCCAAGCGCATGGGTTTGCCGTACGTCTATCTTGGCTATTGGGTAAACGGCTCGCGCAAGATGGACTACAAAAGCCGCTATCTGCCGCAGGAGCGGCTCACGCCGGACGCCTGGGTGCGGGTCGAGAGCTGAACGCGCGCACTCAGCCGCGGGCAAAATCCAACAATAGCTTCACGTTGAGCGCGATAATGACGATCGCGGTCAACGCCGCAAGCCCGGTCACCCATCTCGGCGCCACCAGTTCGCCCATCTTGCGGCGGTCGGCGGTGAACATCACCAGCGGAACGATGGCGAACGGCAACTGCAGACTCAGGATCACCTGGCTGAAGATCAGGAGTTGCGCGGTGCCCTTCTCGCCGTACCAGATGGTCACGATCGCCGCGGGCACGATAGCGATGGCGCGCGTCACCAATCGCCGCGCCCACGGCGGCAAGCGGATGTCGATGAAGCCTTCCATCACGATCTGACCGGCCAGCGTCGCCGTCACCGTCGAGTTCAAGCCGCAGCACAACAGCGCGATGCCGAACAATGTCGGCGCCATGGCCGAACCGAGCAGCGGCGCCAGGAACGAATGCACCTGTTCGAGCTCGGCCACATCGGTTTTTCCGACCTTGTTGAAGGTCGCCGCCGCCAGGATGAGGATCGACGCATTGATCAGAAGCGCAAACATCAGCGCGATGGTGGAGTCGACCGTCGCAAACTTGATCGCTTCGCGCCGGTCGGCAATGGAATCGCCGAAGCGCCGCGTCTGCACCACGCCGGAGTGCAGATAGAGATTATGCGGCATCACAGTCGCGCCGAGGATGCCGAGCGCGATGTAGAGCATGTCGGGATTGGTCACGATTTCGGTGGTCGGCGCGAAGCCGCGGATCACCCCGCCCCAATCCGGGTCCGCCATCGCGATCTGGATCGCAAAGCAAACCGTAATGACGCCGAGCAGCGTCACGATGAATGCCTCGATCCATCGGAAGCCGAGGTTCTGCAGCCATAGAATAACGAACACGTCGAGCGCGGTGATCAGAACGCCGAGCTCAAGCGGAATCCCGAACAGCAGGTTGAGCCCGATCGCAGTGCCGATCACCTCGGCGAGGTCGGTGGCGCAAATCGCGATCTCCGCGAGCACCCAGAGCGGCCAAGCCACCGCGCGGGGAAATGCATCGCGGCAGGCCTGCGCCAAGTCCCGGCCGGCGCCAATGCCGAGCCGTGCGCACAACGCCTGAAGCAGGATCGCCATCAAGTTCGACAGCAGCGCGACGGTCAGCAGCGTGTAGCCGAACTTGGAGCCGCCCGCGAGCGACGTGGCCCAGTTGCCGGGGTCCATGTAGCCGACCGCGACGAGGTAGCCGGGCCCGAGGAACGCCGTCAGTTTGCGCCAGAACGACCCGGTTGGGCGGGTCGAAATGCTGCCGAACACCTCGGCCAGCGAGGGCCGCAGGCGCGGGTTACGCCAGCCGCCCTTGACTGGGGCGTCCGTCGCTGGCGCCGAGGTAGGCATTTTCAATACGTCTCACAAAGGTTTCGCTGCACCTAGTTACCCTAGTTGCGAATAACTTGCAATTGCAGTTTCGGTTGTCCGCTCGTTGGCGGCTGGGACTGGTCGGATTCCCGCCGACGTTTTACTTGCCGTCGGAGGCTTTGCCGTTTTCCGGGGGGCGGCCGAACTTCAGGTTGGCGAGGAAACGGTCCGGCCGGACGCGGCCGGCGTCGCCGCGATTGCCGCGCCAGGCGGCAAGCTCCTTGATCGACAAATTCGAGGTGCGACCACCCTCGCCGACCCACCGCAATCCGTCCGCGGCCTTGAACGTCGTTACATCCGAGAGCCCGCCGTCCTTGTGGCGCTGCAGGCGCACGCCTCGTCCGCGCGCCATCTCCGGCACCTGATCGAGCGGGAAGATGACCAGCTTGCGGTTCTCGCCGACCGCAGCCGCCAGTTCACCCTCGACCGGTGCGACCGCCGCCGCCTTGTCGGGCGGCTTGACGTTGAGCACCTGCTTGCCTTTGCGGGTATTGGCGAGACAGTCGTCCTCCTTGACGACAAATCCGCGGCCGCTTGCACTTCCGACCAGGAATTTGCGGCCACCGACGTAGCGCATCGCCGCGACAAGGTCGCCGTCCTGCTCGATGTCGGTATAAAGCCGCACCGGCTCGCCATGCCCCCGCCCGCCGGGCAGCTTCGACGCATCGATCGTGTAAAAGCGGCCATTGGTGGCAAACAGCAGCACCTTCGATGTGGTTTCGGCCGGGAACGAGAACTTCGGCCCGTCATCGGATTTGAACGCCACGCCGGACAGATCGGTCTGATGACCGCGCAACGCGCGGATCCAGCCCTTCTCGGACACGACCACGGTGATCGGCTCTCGCACCACCATGGCCTCTTCGATCGCGGCCTCGTCATGCTGCGGCGCTTCGGCGAAATCGGTGCGGCGCTTGCCGAGCGGCGTTTTCTTGCTGAAGGCGTCACGCACCTCCTTGATCTGGCCGGCGACCGTCTTCCACTGCTCCTTTTCGGAGCGGATCAGCTTCTCGACGGCCGCCTTTTCGTCGCGCAGATCCTTGTTCTCGCGCTTGATCTCCATTTCCTCGAGCTTGCGCAAGTTGCGCAGGCGCATGTTGAGGATGGCATCGGCTTGAACCTCCGAGAGCTTGAACGCCTTGATCAGAACGGGCTTGGGCTCGTCCTCGTTGCGAATGATCTTGATGACCTTGTCGAGATTGAGATACGCGACCAGCAAGCCGCCCAAGACTTCCAGCCGGTGATCGATCTCGGCGAGCCGGTGCTTGGAGCGCCGCACCAGCACTTCGCGGCGGTGGTCGAGCCATTCGCGCAGCACTTCGGCCAGGCCCAGCACCTTGGGCACCTTGCCTTTGACCAGCACGTTCATGTTCAGCGAAATGCGACTCTCAAGCTCGGTCAGCTTGAACAGCGATTCCATCAGCAGTTCGGCATCGACGGTGCGGGCGCGCGGTTCGATGACGATGCGAACGTCTTCGGTGGATTCATCCCGGAAATCCGCGATCAGCGGCAGCTTCTTGTCGTTGAACAGCTCGGCCAGCCGCTCGATCAGCCGCGTCTTCTGCACGAGCCAGGGAATTTCGGTGATGACGATCTGGTATGTGCCGCGGCCGGAGTCTTCCTTCGTCCAGCGCGCGCGCACGCGGAACGAGCCGCGGCCGGTGACGTAGGCTTCCTCGATCGCATCGCGCGGATCGACGATCACGCCTCCGGTCGGAAAGTCCGGACCCGGCACGTAATTCTTCACCAGCGTGCGCGAGCGCGCATTGGGATTATCGATCAGGAACAGCGCCGCGTCGCAGAGCTCATGGGCGTTGTGCGGCGGGATGGCGGTCGCCATGCCGACCGCGATGCCCTGCGAGCCGTTGGCGAGCAGATTCGGGAACGCGCCCGGCAACACCACCGGCTCGCTTTCGCTGCCATCGTAGGTCGGGCGAAAATCGACGGCGTCTTCGTCGATGCCGTCGATGAGGAGCCGCGCCACCTCGGTCAAGCGGGACTCGGTGTAGCGCATCGCGGCCGGATTATCGCCGTCGATGTTGCCGAAGTTGCCCTGCCCGTCGATCAGCGGATAACGCTGCGCGAAATCCTGCGCGAGGCGCACCAGCGCGTCATAGACCGACTGGTCGCCGTGCGGGTGGAATTTACCGATAACGTCGCCGACGACGCGTGCGCTCTTCTTGAAGGCTGCGCCGGGGTCGAGGCGCAGTTGCCGCATCGCAAACAGCACCCGGCGGTGCACAGGCTTGAGGCCGTCGCGCGCATCCGGAAGCGCGCGGTGCATGATGGTGGACAATGCGTAAGCGAGATAGCGCTCCTCCAGCGCCTCGCGCAGTGCGATTTCCTGGACGTCAGAGGGTTCGGGAGGAATCAGACGCTTGCCCATGTCCGCCCGGTTAGCCCGCAATCCCGGCATGAACAAGGGATGAACGGGGCAACCACCCGGAATTCAGGTGCATTCAACTTAAATCTTCGGGACAACAGCCGCGTGCAGTTGTTGGATTGCCTGTACGAAAAACCAAAGAGTGGGCGGCATAAGCTGCAACAACCTACGGAGGGCCCCAATGAATTGAACACTACTCTCGCTGGCCGCAGCCACGGCCATCGTCTCGGCTGCGACGCTGCTTCCGAGCCGCGCGGATGCCATGGGCGTCGGCAGCGCCGCCGCTGTTGAAATGGCACTCGAGGACATGAGCGCGCTGGAAAACGCGGCGTACGTCTGCCGGCACCGCTATTACAGCAGCCGCCGGGTCTGCTGGTGGACGCCGACCCGCCGCTACTATCGCCCGTACCGGTCTTACCGCCGCTGGCGTCACTACTGATACGACGCATAAGTTATTGATTTAACGGCGGTTCTGCCGACGGCAGAGCCGCCGTTTGCGTGCTTGCATCGGCGCATCCGATGCGGCATTTTCTCGGTTAATGCGGTAACCCGTGAGGTCCAGGAGGCAAACTGGACCTTGGAGTGAGTACCGTGAAAAGCGTCCTGATGGCGGTTTTCGCGGCGGCCGGCCTGCTACTGGCCGGCGTGCCGGATTCGCACGCCAACGACCGCCGCGCCACCAAACAATACACTCCGATACAGCCAGACTGACGTCGTCGGCGCCGCAAAGCGGCCCGTATGCACGCAAGTGCATGACCCTCTCGTGCGGCAGCACCTGGTGTTACAACGTACGACGTTAGGCTGCTGAAGGTCCGCGTCGCCCTAGCACGGCCGCGACGAAGCCTTCGCGCGCGTCGGCGAAGCCGAGGCCGCGCGGCTCCAGCACGTAGCGGGCGAGAAAGAAACCGGTCAGCGCGAACCCGTCGGCGACGTCCGCGGCGGACGGCGCGCCGGAAACATGGCCTTCGGTCATGAACGACGGCAGCCGCAGCAGCCGATCATGCCAGGGGGCGCCGGCGCCCCGCGACACCGCGCGCCCGGATTTCGGCGAGACGTAGCTCAAATCCTGCTCGTCCCCCGTCGCCGCGCAGGAGGACAGGTCGAGACCGAAACCGAGTTCCGCCAGCATCCGCATTTCGAAACGAACCACCTCCGCCCCTGCGGCCAGCGGCGCCTCCAGTTGCAGCAGCACAGCCGAGAGCCAATCGTGCACCTCGGGATGCGGATCGCGCTCCGGCAGCAGCCGGCACAGCGCCGCGAGATGCGTTACTCCATAAACCACGTGCGACGCGGCCAGCAGCGACGCAGCGTGCAGTTGCAGCGGCTCCACGGTGTAGTGCCCGAGGTGCTCGTCGAGCCGGGCCCGCCAGACCGCGCGCACCCCGTTGCCGGGCTGCAGCACCGGCCGCAGCCGCGAGGCCGAGCCGCCCCGCACCAGGCCGAGATGGCGGCCGTGCTCGCGCGTCATCACCTCAAGGATTGCGTTCGCCTCGCCGTGTCGGCGGGTGCCCAGCACGATGCCTTCGTCGGTCCATTCCATAGCCTGCTTCTAGTCCCCGCGAGCCGAGTCCTCAACGCCTCTGCAAGGCTAGCGGCAACGGTTTGCGCTTGCGGGATTCCCTGTCGCTGATGACGAAACAGAGCGGCTTTTCCGCCGTAGCGACAGCCTTTGCCGTCACGCAGCGGTGGAACACGGCAAGATCGCCCGGCGCGCGGTAGAGCAAATAAGGATGGATCAGGTAGCGCCCGGAACCGTCGATGAAATTGCCGAGCCGGTCGATCTTGCCTTTGGCACCGGGATCGGCCGCAACGATGGCCTCACGCAACGCCTCCCCTTCGATGGAATTTTCCGGCAATTGGTCGAACGGCCCGTCAAACGCCGTGTTGAGCCGTGAGTTGCGCTCCAGAATGCCGACCAAGATTTTGCGCTCGCCATCCCGATAGAACGCGAAGCCGGTGCGCTTGCCGATCACAATCCCCTCGCTCGCGGCGGCCCACTCGTCTGCCGCCGGCGCGACAGTGTCATCAAGCAGATAGTGGAAGATCTTCAGCCGCGCGTTGAACACCAGAAAAAACCGGACCGCCGATTCGTCGAAGATCGTGCCGAGAAACCTCTCGTCGGGCCGCAACAGGCCGGGGGTCGGCTTCACCTGGGCGAGATCGTTGAGCGCAAACGTGACCGACCGGCCCGCGTGAGTGACGCGGTATGCGTTGGCTGAGAGCGAAGCCACCGCGACCCCTTGGGAGGCATCAAGCACAACGTGCCTGACCTTGGGTGACGGCCGCCGGTCCGTCGGCGCTTCGCCGTACGCGAAATGCAGCTTGCCCTTGTCGCGGCCCGCGGCCGCAAGCCGTATGTTGCCGGTGTAGGGCATGCCTTTGTGAGCGAAACGGAAATAGTAGTAGTTCTCGGTCGGATAGATTTGTGCCCGTTCCGGCACGTTGCTCAGCACGAAAGCGAATACGGCGAGCGGATTGCCGATCACCAGTGAGCTCGGCGCCTCCGCAATATTCAATTCGGTGATGTGAACTGGAGGCTGCGTCCGATCGGGCTGCGCTGGCGCAACGCCATGACCGGCGATCAGCAGGAGCACCGCAAGCAAGGCCCTCGCCACCCGCCTACTCCTTCGGATACTCCAGTCCCATCGCCCGGTAGCGCTCCGGATCGTCGCCCCAATGCTCGCGCACCTTCACGAACAGAAACAGGTGCACCGGCTTTTCCAGAATTTCGGCGAACTCCGCCGCGCTGCCGCGCCGATCGCGCGGATCGAGCGGCCTTCCTTGCCCAGCACGATCTTGCGTTGGCTTTCGCGCTCTACATAGATCGTCTGCTCGATGCGCACCGATCCGTCCTTGCGCTCCGTCCAGGTCTCGGTTTCCACCGTCGACTGGTAAGGCAATTCCTGATGAAGCTTGAGAAAAAGCTTCTCGCGGGTGACCTCGGCGGCGAGCTGGCGCACGCGGCGCGTCCGACACCTCGTCTTCCGGATAGTGCCACGGCCCCTCCGGCACGTGGGCGGCAAGCCAATCGCGCAGGTCCGCGACGCCGTCGCCGGTCAGCGCCGAAACCATGAACGTCGCGGCGAATTTGCGCGCGCGCATTCGACGTCTGCGCCAGCATCAGCAGGCGCGGCTTGTCCGCGATGTCGACCTTGTTGAGCACCAGCACCTTGGGCTGCTTGACCTCGCCGAGCTTGCCGAAGATCGCCTGCGCCTCGTCGTCGAGACCCGACTTGGCGTCGATCAGCACGGCGACCAGATCGGCGTCGTGCGCGCCGCTCCAGGCGGTCGTCACCATGGCGCGGTCGAGCCGGCGCTTCGGCGCGAAGATGCCAGGCGTATCGACGAAAATGAGCTGAGCGTTGCCGGCAAGCGCGATGCCGCGCACCAGCGCGCGCGTGGTTTGCACCTTCGGCGTCACGATCGCGACCTTGCTGCCGGTCAGCGCGTTGGTCAGCGTCGATTTGCCGGCGTTGGGCGCGCCGATCAGCGCAATGAACCCGCAGCGCGTGCCGCCCGCTACCGCTGCTTCGGTTTCAGCCATCGAGCCGGTCCACCCGCACGCCTTCGCGCTGCAGCATGGCGGCGGCGGCGGCTTGCTCGGCGACGCGCTTGGAGCGGCCCCGTCCCTCGGCCGGCTCGCGCTCCGGCAAGCTCACGGCGATGCGGAATTCCGGATTGTGATGCGGGCCGATGCGCTCGACCTCGCTGGTAGGCGGGCGTCGGCAGGCCCGCGCGCCTGCGCCCATTCCTGCAGCATGGTCTTGGGATCGCGCAGCGGCCGGCTCGGCGCGCGCATGCGCTCGCCCCACAGCCGCTCGACCAGCTTGCGTCGGCCTCGGGATAACCGCCGTCGAGAAACACCGCGCCGACCAGCGCCTCGCAGACGTCGGCAAGGATCGCGGTGCGCGAGCGGCCGCCCGAATTGGATTCCGAGGCGCCGAGCCGCAACGCCTCGCCGAGATTGATGGCGCGCGCCACGTCGGCACAGGTTTCGCGCCGCACCAGATCGGCGAGCCGGCGCGACAGCTCGCCCTCGTCGCCCTTCGGGAAAGGCGCGAAACAGCATTTCGGAAATGACCAGGCCCAGCACGTGGTCGCCGAGAAATTCGAGCCGCTGGTAGCTGCCGGCGCGGCTGCCGCCGGCCAGCGCCGAAATGTGGGTGAGCGCCCGCACCAGCAGTTCGCCGTCCTTGAAACGATAGCCGATGGTCTGCTCAAGCGCGCTGGCGGCCGCGCGCGGCGTTTGCGGACGGACGTGGTTCGGCTTGGCGGGTTTTGCGGCTTGTGGCGGAGCGGCAGCGCTCCGTCGGGACGCGGCGTCGATGAAGATGCGACGCTGCGTTTGCGCGCGCGCCTCATCGCACGATCGTAAACAGCCGGCTCCAGCGCACCGTCCAGGGCCAGCGCCAAACTTCCCAGGCGCGCTCGCCCTCGGCCACCGAGAAGAAGATGATCTGCGCCCGGCCGATCAGATTCTGGAACGGCACGAATCCGACCTGCGGGAAGCGGCTGTCGGTCGAATTGTGCCGGTTGTCGCCCATCATGAAATAGTTGTCGGCCGGGACGTTGATAGACGTCGGTGTTGTCCGATTGCAGATTGTAGGGCAGCTCCAGCGTCTTGTAGCTGACGCCGTTCGGCAGCGTCTCGCGCCACTGCCGCACCCGCGTCGCGCGCCCGCCTTCGTCGATATCGACGAAGTCCTCGACGCGCTCGCGTTTCACCGGCGTGCCGTTGATGTGCAGCACGCCCTGGATCATCTGAATGCGGTCGCCGGGCAGGCCGATCACGCGCTTGATGTAGTCGGTGGAGTCGTCCTTGGGCAGGCGGAACACCACGATGTCGCCGCGCTCGGGCTGTCGAACCCATGATGCGGCCGGAAAACAGCGGCGGCGACAGCGGCAGCGAGTAATAGCTGTAGCCATACGAGAACTTGGAGACGAACAGATAGTCGCCGACCAGCAGCGTCGCCTTCATCGAGCCGGACGGAATGTTGAAGGGCTGAAACAGGAAGGTGCGGATGACGAGGGCGATCAGGCCGGCGTGAATCAGCAGGCGGATGAATTCACCAATGCCGCCTTCTTTGCGCTTTGTGCCGCTGGCCACGCTCATCGACCTCTTGTCCTTGGGAAATTTGACCTTGGAGACGCCCCGCGCCGTTGTAGCCGCTGGTGCCGCACCGCGCAATCAACCGCGCGACCGCAGTGCAAAGCTGCAACCGATTTATTATGATATATCATGAGGGTTACGCTATCAGTTCGGCGGCCGGCCGGCCGGAATGCCCGGCCTGCCGCCGCCGGCACGGCCGAGATGATGACATAGGCGATCGCCATCGGGCCCTTCGTCGGAGATGGTGAGATCGATCCGCGCCTCGATGACCGGGCGGCGTCAGGGATTGCAGCCGGCGCAGCGCGCCGCCGGTGAGCTTCATGGTCGGCTGCCCGCTCGGACGGTTGACCACGCCCATGTCGCGCCACCAGACGCCGGCGCGCATGCCGGTGCCGAGCGCCTTGGCGCACGCTTCCTTGGCGGCGAAACGCTTGGCGTAGGTCTCGACGCGATTTTTTCGCCGCTCGGCGCGCGCCCGCTCGGTTTCGGCGTGAAGATGCGATGGAGAAACCGGTCGCCGTGCCGCTCGATCACTTTGGCGATGCGGCGCACGTCGGTGATGTCGGAGCCGATGCCGAGGATCATGGCCGAACGTCCGGCCTTGGCGCGGCCGCGATCCATGGCGCCGCGCATGGTCTTGATCGCCTCATCGAGCCCGACGAACACCGCCTCGCCAACCAGAAAATGGCCGATGTTGAGCTCCGACGATCTCCGGCAAAGCGGCGATGGTTTCGGCGCTGGCGTAGTCGAGGCCGTGGCCGGCGTGAACTTCGAGGCCAAGCTTCTTGGCCAGCTTGGCGCCCTCGCGGATGCGCCGCCATTCGGCGTCGCGTCGCGCGCCTGTCGCCGTCGGCGAGCGCATGGCACCAGGCGCCGGTGTGAATTTCGATCACCGGCGCACCGAGCGCGGCGGCCTCCTCGATCTGCGCGGGATCGGCGGCGATGAACAGCGACACCCGGATGTTCGCGGCGCGCAGCTCGGCGATCCGCGGCTTGAGCTCGGCGCGGCCGCCGACCACGTCCAGCCCGCCTTCGGTGGTGCGCTCGGCGCGCCGCTCCGGCACCAGGCAGGCCGCATGCGGCCGGGTCCGCAGCGCGATCGCGACCATCTCCGCGGTCGCCGCCATCTCCAGATTGAGCGGCTTTGCGATCTCGGCCTTGAGCCGAGCGATATCGTCATCGCTGATGTGGCGGCGGTCTTCGCGCAGATGCGCGGTGACGCCATCGGCGCCCGCCGCGATCGCCAGCTTGGCGGCGCGGACCGGATCGGGATGCCGCCCGCCGCGCGCGTTGCGGATGGTGGCGACGTGGTCGATGTTGACCCCAAGCCGCAGATGAGGAAGCGCCGGCACGTCTTTGTCCTGTCTCGATGGTCCAGCGCCGCTCGCCGGCCTAGTTGTTGACCCGCTCCGCGGCCGCCACCACCTTCTTGGCCCGCAACTGCGCGATGATGGCGTTGAGATGCTTGAGGTCATAGACCTCGAGATCGATCACGCAGTCGGTGAAATCCGGCGAACGGCGGGTCATGCGGATATTGTCGATGTTGCCGTCGTGTTCGGCGATCACCTGGGCGATCTGCGCCAGCGTGCCGGGCTCGTTGACGGACTGGACCGCGATCCGGGCCGGGAAGCGCTGCGGCGTGCGCTCGTCCATGTCCCAGCGCACGTCGAGCCAGCGCTCCGGGGTGTCCTCGAAATCCTTCAGCGTCGGCGACTGGATCGGATAGATCGTGATTCCCTCGCCCGGCGTCACGATGCCGACGATGCGGTCGCCCGGCACCGCGCCGCCCTCCGGCGCAAAGCGCACCGGCAGGTCGGAATTGATGCCGCGGATCGGGATCGAGGCATCGTTATCAGCTCGGCGTCGGCGCGATGGCACCTTGAACATCAGCGCCTTGCCCATCTTCAGGCCGAACCAGCCGCTCTCCGACTTCGGCGGCGGCACCGCGGCGATCCGCTCCTCCTTGTAGTCGGGGTACATGGCGCGGGCGACGTCGGAGGGCCGCATCTCGCCGCGCCCGACGGCGGCGAAAACCTCGTCGATCGAGCCACGCGCGAGCCGATGCAACGCGCCGCGCAGCTTTTCGTCGGAATACTCGCGCTTGGCGCGCTGGCAAAGCCGCTCGACGATCTGCCGGCCCAATGCAGCGTATTGCACGCGCACCGCGCTGCGGGTCGCCCTGCGGATCGCGAGCCGCGCCTTGCCGGTGAGCACGATCGATTCCCACGCCGCCGGCGGCGCCGTCTGCGACTTGGAGGTGAGGATCTCGACCTCGTCGCCGTTGACGAGCTCGGAAACCAGCGGCGAGATCTTGCCATTGATCTTGCAGCCGACGGCGCGATTGCCGACGTCGGTGTGAACCGCATAGGCGAAGTCGATCGGCGTCGCGCGGCGCGGCAGCGCGATCAGCTTGCCCTTGGGCGTGAAGCAGAACACCTGGTCGTGGAACAGTTCGAGCTTGGTGTGCTCGAGGAATTCCTCCGGGTTGGAGCCTTCGGCGAGCAGCTCGATGGTGCGGCGCAGCCAGCCATAGGCGTTGGATTCCCGCGACAGCATCTCGGTCGGCGACCCGACGCCATCCTTGTAGAGCGCATGCGCGGCGATGCCGTATTCGGCGATCTCGTGCATCTCCTCGGTGCGGATCTGCAGCTCGACGCGCTGCTTGCCGGGGCCGATCACCGTGGTGTGGATCGAGCGGTAGTCGTTCTGCTTCGGCGTCGAGACGTAGTCCTTGAAGCGGCCCGGCACCACCGGCCAGGTGGTGTGCACGACGCCGAGCGCGCGGTAGCACTCCGGCAGCGTCTTGACGATGACGCGGAAGCCGAAAATGTCCGAGAGCTGCTCGAAGCCGACCGACTTGCGCTCCATCTTGCGCCAGATCGAATAGGCGCGCTTGCGGCGGCCGTCGACCTCGGCGGCGATGCCGGATTCGGCAAGCTTGCGCGTGAGCTGGTGCTCGATCTCGCCGATCAGGTCCTTGCTGCGCTCGGCCAGCGCGTTGAGCCGGCCGCTGACGACCTGGTGGGCCTCCGGATAAAGCTCGCGGAACGCCAGATCCTCGAACTCCTCGCGCACGCCGTGCATGCCCATGCGGCCGGCGAGCGGCGCGTAGATATCGAGCGTCTCCTCGGCGATGCGCCGGCGCCCTTCCGGCGGCATGTGGTGGAGCGTGCGCATGTTGTGCAGCCGGTCGGCGAGCTTGATCAGCAGCACGCGAACGTCGTCGGCAATGGCGAGCAGAAGCTTGCGGAGGTTCTCTGCTTGCTTGGCTTCGCGCGACACCAGGTCGAGCTTCTTCAGCTTGGTCAGGCCTTCGACCAGATGGCCGATATCGGGGCCGAATATCTGGTCGATCTCGGCGCGCGTGGTCGGCGTGTCCTCGATCGTGTCGTGCAGCAGCGCCGCCGCGATGGTGGCGTCGTCGAGCTTGAGGTCGGTCAGAATCGCCGCAACTTCAAGCGGATGGGAGAAATACGGATCGCCCGAGGCGCGCTTCTGCTCGCCGTGCGCCTTCATGGCGTAGACGTAGGCGCGGTTGAGCAGCGCCTCGTCGGTGTCGGGATTGTAGCGGCGGACCCGCTCGATCAGTTCGTACTGCCGCATCATCGGCGCGGGCGAGTCGGATTTCTCCGCTCTTGCCAATGGCTTGAGAGACGATATTAAAGCCGCGCTTGAGCGGCGCGCGGCTGCGGGCCGGGTTTTGCATGCGCGGCAGATCGGACTTCGAACGGGCCATAAGCCCAAGATATCACGGGGATTCGGCGCCGCCGCAAGGGAGCGGCCGGAAATGGTTCACGAAATGCGATACGGCCCGGAAATCCGGGCCGTTCTGATCCTCGCAGTGCTCTGTCCGGTGCTCGGCGCGGAATTCAGCGTTGCTCCCTATTCCTCGTCGGGCTCCGGCTGCTCCTCGGGCGGCGCCAGGCCCTTCCAGGCCCTTGAGCAGCTCTTCCTCGCTCATGTGCTCGACCGCGACCTCGGTGTCGTCGGCATCGACCGAGCCGCCCGAGCGCCGGCGATCAGCGGCACGCTCTCGGCCTCCGGCTCGTCGACCTCGACATACTTCTGCAGCGAGTGGATCAGGTCTTCTTTGAGGTCCTCCGGCGACACCGTCTGATCGGCGATCTCGCGCAGCGCCACCACCGGGTTCTTGTCGTTGTCGCGCTCGATGGTGATCGGCCCGCCGGACGAGATCATGCGCGCGCGATGGCTCGCCAGCAGCACGAGATCGAAACGGTTATCGACCTTATCGATGCAGTCTTCGACGGTGACACGGGCCATGGGCTCGGCGCTCCTGCAACGGTACGTTGTCCTGGAATTTGCGGCTTAAGTAGCCCCAGATGGCACAAAGCGCAAGCGCGTGGAAATGAGGCCTTGGCGGCTGTCCGGAGCCTTGTTAGGCAGGGCCAGGAACCAATGACGGGTCATTGGGATTTATCATTTTTAAACGTCGGTTGGCCGGTGCGGCGCTAGCCTCCCTTTTTGGACTGCATCGCCGTTCGGTCTCAAATTACGACGATCAGGCCGGCCTTGAGGCTTTTGAGCCCTTGCGGCCGGTCCACAGGGCTTCGCTGAAGGCATTCGCGATCACGAGAGAGCAGTTGAGTGAGAATCATGTCCGCACAAGTCGAAAAAACCGCATTGTTCATCGATGGCGCCAATCTTTACGCCACCGCCAAATCGCTTGGGCTTCGACATCGATTACAAGCGCCTGCTGCGCGAGTTCCAGTCGCGCGGCAACCTGCTGCGCGCGTTCTATTACACCGCGGTGATCGAGGATCAGGAATATTCGTCGATCCGGCCCGCTGATCGATTGGCTCGACTACAACGGCTACACGGTCGTCACCAAGGCCACCAAGGAGTTCGTCGACCAGACCGGCCGCCGCAAGGTCAAGGGCAACATGGACATCGAGCTCGCGGTCGACGCCATGGAGCTCGCCCCCAACATCGACCACATGGTGCTGTTCTCCGGCGACGGCGATTTCCGCTCGCTGGTCGAGGCGGTGCAGCGCCGCGGCGTGCGCGTCACCGTGGTCTCGACCATCTCGACGCAGCCGCCGATGGTCGCCGACGAGCTGCGCCGGCAGGCCGACATCTTCCTCGACATCGCCGAGCTGCAGACCAAGATCGGCCGCGATCCGTCCGAGCGCGCGCCGCCGTGAGCCGCGCGAGCCGCGGCCCGAGCGCCAGCACACCCCGCAGTTCCTGCAGCGCGGCCCGGCGCCGCAGCGCGCCGGCGCGCGACGATTTCGAGGATTAGGGCTTTGACGAAAATGCAGGGGCCGGAAAGAACTCCGGCCCCTGCTCTATTTCTGTTAGCTCCCGCTTACTTCGCCAGCGGATCGGGCCGCAGCTGGAAGTGCGCCGCCAGCGGCTTGGTGCCCTTGCCGCCTTCGATCAGCCACGGCGTGCGGTCGCCGTTCGCCGCCCACAGGCCGCGGCCCTTCCAGCCGGCGTTAGGATCGTCGATGCGGCCGTCGAAGCCCTTGGCGTAGAAGCCGAGCGGATACGGCACGACCATCGAGATCATCTTGCCGTCCTTGAGGGCGACCAGGCCGTCCATCAGGTTGGCGGTCGACATCGGGATGTCCTCGCCGAGCCCGAACGTGTTGTGCTGGTCGACCCACGAGTAGTAGCTCGACTCCGCGCTGTTCTCGCCGATGCCCTTGAAGCCCGGGCCGGGATACTGGTGGAACGCCCAGCCCTCCGGGCAGTGGTCGCCGGTCGCCTTCGGGCCGTTGAGCGGACCCTTGCACAGGCGGCGGTCGAACACGCCCATGTGGCCGCTCGCCAGCGAGACCCAGACGCGGCCCTGCTTGTCGATGTCGCCACCGCGCGGGCCGAAGCCGGGCAGCGGGACATTGTAGATGTTCGGCGAGCGCACGATGCGGGTTCTTGCCCGGATCGACGCGCACGACGGCGCCCGGGTTGCCGCGCAGCGTGCCCCAGACCGAGCCGTCGGTCGGACTCGGCATCACCGCATAGAAGGTCGGCCCGAGCCGCATGTCCTTGCCGTCTTCCTGCGGCTTGCCGGGCTCGGTGTACTCGTCGCGCTGGCCGTTGCCGTTGGTGTCGAGCACCAGCGCCGTCCAGCCCTGCGACTTCACGATGTCGCCGGTCTCGTCGAGCATCTTGGTGTTGATCCAGCCGACGTTGCCGCCGCCGCCGCCGGTCGACATCCACAGCGTCTCGTTGGCGTCGTAGCCGAACTGCAGATGGTGCGAGCCGAAGCAGGTCTGGTAGGCGGTGTACTTGCCGGTCTTCGGATCGTACATCGTCACCCGGCGGTTGGTGCTGTTGAGCGGGAACTCCTTTGCGGACGGGTGATCCGAGCCCTTCTTGCAGAAGTCGGGATTGTCCGGCTTGTGACCCGTCGCGGCCAGCCAGAGGCGTCCCTTCCGGTCGAACATCGAGTTGTGGTTGTTGGCCCGGCTGTTCCAGATGTTCTCCTCGCCCCAATAGGCCGAGGGTCCGAGGATCTTGATCGAGCCGGCGTTGCCGGGGCCGAGCGCCAGCGGCATGTCGGGCGTGGTCGGCAACACGAAGTTGGTCGCGACGTTCTTCACCGGATCGAGGATCGGCATGTCGTCGCAGGCGTGCTCGCACTGCCCGTACAGCGGCCCGTAGGCGTTGACGGTCGGATAGCGCCGGTCGCTGGCGATCAGGTCGTGCAGGTATTGCTTGTCGTTGTGCCAGTCGCGCAGCGTGACCACGATGTTGCGCTCGACGCCCTGCGGCCGCTCCGGCTTCGCAAAGGGCAGCTCGCCCTTGGCCACGCGCTCGGTCCAGTCGGCAAGATACTTGAACGGCATGCCGCCGAGCTGGCCGGCGGCCTGGTTGATCATGTTCTCGCCGGCCTGTCCGGACTGAATGCGGCGCACCCAGGCTTCCTCGTGCGTCTTGATCGCGTCGAGATGGAACTTCGGAATCGTGCGGGTCGAAAGCTGGCCGATCTGGTGGCAGCCGATGCAGCCGTTGTTCTTCATGAGGTTGAGATAGTCGGTGATCTTGATTTTGGGCGGCGCGTCCTTGCTGCCGAACACCTCGGCCTCCGGGAATTTTCATCATCGCGTACCAGTAGATCGCCGGATAGTAATGCGCGGCGTCCTTTTCGCTGGGCGCCGGCACCGCGGTCAGGTTGAGCTGCTTGCCGGGCTCGCTCTTCACCTTCGGTGAATCGACGAGGCCGTAGCCGCGCACCCACACGTCGTAATTGGCTTTCGGCAGATCCGGGATCACATAGCGGCCCTGGTCGTCGGTGACGACGATCTTGATGTAGCGCACCGGCAGATCGCGG
This sequence comes from uncultured Alphaproteobacteria bacterium, assembly GCA_963711955.1. Taxonomy (GTDB): domain Bacteria; phylum Pseudomonadota; class Alphaproteobacteria; order Rhizobiales; family Xanthobacteraceae; genus Z2-YC6860. Next base: position 20,013 of record CAVQGC010000015.1, read on the forward strand.
GTTTCCGCGATCACCCAGACTCCGGCCTCGGGACCCTTGGGGCCGCGCACGACGCCGCCGATGTCATCGTTGTCGATTGCCACCGGAGCGGCCGCTTGCTGCGCGCCCGCGGGCAGCGCAACGATCGCAATCAAAGCGGCGAAGGCCGCCGCAATAGCACTCTGAATGTGGACGATCCGCATGGCCATTCCTCCCGGATATTGTTCACGGCGGCCGTATGACGGCCGCTCGTCGAAGCTGAAAGAGAATAGTCCCAACGCGAGGCGGCGTGCAATGACGGTTGAGGACAACCGGACCTCATCGCGACGCCGCGCCGACATCCCTTTGAACAGCAGCCGCTGCATGCCGGTGGCGGTCGCCGCGATGTAGAGATTGCCCTTGGAATCGGTCGCGATGTGGTGGCCGCCGCCGAGCTGCTTCTCCACCTGGACCTGGCCCAGGACGTCGAGCGTCTTGCGGTCGACGATGGTGATCACCTTGCCGCCGCCGACGTACAGGAACTGCTGCTCCGGATCGGGCGAGAACGCGAGGTTGGCGGCAAACGGCGCCGCGGTCTGGCGGAGCTGCTTCACGAACTTGCCGTCGCTGGTGAACATCTGCACGCGCCGGTTCTCGCGGTCGGCGAGATAGACCATGCCGTCGTTCGACACGCGGATGGAATGCGCGACGTTGAAGTCCGGCAGGCCATCGCCCGGGGCAAACTCCGTCAGCCGCGCGATCGCGCAATTGTCCTTGCCGCCGGGCGGCTTGCCGAACGCGCCCCAGGTCCGCTTGAACGCGCCGGTGTCGGCGTCGAACACGATGACGCGGTGGTTGCCGTAGCCGTCGGCGACGAACACCTCGTTGGTGCGCGGCAGCACCCAGGCGTCCGCCGCGCGATGCACGTTGGCGGTGTCGCCGTCGCCCTTGCTCTGGTTGCTCTTGCCGATCTGCAGCACGAACTTGCCGTCGAGGGTGAACTTGAGCAGCTGGTCGTCGGCCACCGGCTTGAGGCCCGCGGTGCCCGAGGTCGGGCATTGGTTGCCGCCGATCCAGGCAAAGCCCCTGTGGTCGATGTGGATGCCGTGCTCGCGCTCGACCCATTCGTAGCCCGCGCCGGGGCCGCCCCAGGCCTTGATGAAATTGCCGGCCGGGTCGAACACCACGACCGCCGGCGCGGCGCTGGCGGCGTTCTCAGGCTTCAGCGTGCGGGGCGATGCAGGACGTAGGCGTTGTCCTGCGCATCGATCGCGATGCTGGAGATGTCGCCGAGCTTGTACTTGTCCGGCACCTTCGGCCATGACGGATCGACGGCGAAGGTCGGCAGGGCGCGCGGCTGCTGTTGCGCGAAGGCGTGACCGCCCGGGAGCTCCATGCGACTGACACTGCGACGACGACTGCAAGCGGCCGCGAACGTGCCCATGATGACGCTCGAATGCCGCATGACGTCTTCCCGATTGGCCGGATGATTGCTGCGCTCCGGCTCAAATCCAGGGGAAAGCCTAGCGCGAAAGCCGGCGCCGCTCCATGCATCCGGCTAGGCTATAAGCCAGCCAGCAATGCTTGAGGACGTGGTGCCTGCATCCAGCCCAACGAAACCCAGCGCCGATCTCATCCGGCAAGCCCGGCCGCGACTGCCCGCGCTGCCCGCGCCTCGTCGCGTTCCGGCAGGAATGGCGCGCGAAAGAGCCGTCCTGGTTCAACGCGCCGGTGCCCTCGTTCGGCCCGCTCGACGCGCGGCTGCTGATCGTCGGCCTGGCGCCGGGCCTGCGCGGCGCCAACCGCACCGGCCGGCCGTTCACCGGCGACTATGCCGGCGACCTGCTCTACGCGACGCTCGAAGCAATACGGCTTCGCCCGCGGCGAATTCCAGGCGCGGCCGACGACAGCCTGGAACTGGTCGACGCCCGCATCACCAACGGCGTGCGCTGCGTGCCGCCGGAGAACAAGCCGACGCCGGCGGAGATCAACACCTGCCGGGATTTCCTCGAGCCCACCATCGCCGAGATGCCGAAGCTCGCGCGCGATCGTCACGCTCGGCCGCATCTCGCATGAGACGACCGTGCGCGGCGCTTGGCGGCAAGCTCAAGGCGGCCGCGTTCAGCCACGGCGGCAGGGCGCAGATCGGGCCGCTCGCGCTGTTCAGCAGCTATCACTGCTCGCGCTACAACACCAACACCGGCGTGCTGACGCCGGAGATGTTCCGCGCAGTGTTTGCGAGCGGTGCGCGACCTACTCTCGACGACTGAAGCCACCCGATCACCTCGCGCCGCGCTCTGGTCCGGCGGGAACACCGGATAGAACACCTTGGTGATCACGCCGTCGTCGATCACCCAGGCCATGCGCTTGATGCAGCGTCATGCCGTCGACGTCGAAGGTCGGCAGGCTCAGCGCGCGGGTGAGCATGCAGCGACGCGTCGGACAGGATCGGAAACGGCAGGTGCAGCCGCTCCACCGCCTCGCGCTGATAGGCGGTGTCCTGGGTCGACAGTCCGTACAGCTGCGCGACGCCGAGCCGCTTCAGCTCGGCGAAATGATCGCGGAAGAGCAGGACTGCGGCGTGCAGCCGCGCGCGCCGGGAATGGCGTCCCAGCCGGTCGGCAGACGCCTGGCCCGGCCGGCCGGTGCGCGGATAGACATAGACGACGTTGCGGCCCGTGAGCTTCGAGAGATTCACCGCGGTGCCGTCGGTGGCCGCCAGCACGATGTCGGGCAAGCGCATGCCGTGCAGATGGCGCGCGGCGCCGTCGTCCTGCGGCACCGGCAGGTTGTCCGGCAGGATCAGCGGATTGTGCACGGCCTCTGCCATCGTCCGTCTCAACGCTGGTACGACATGAATTCCATCAGCGAGCCGTCGGGATCGCGGAAATAGACGCTGGTGCCGTTGCCCTTGGCGCCGAAGCGCTGCATCGGCCCGGCCTCGACCGCGATGTTGTGGCGCTTCGAGATGCGCGATGGCGTCTTCGATCGGCCCCATCCATTCGAAGCAGAGGTCGCTGTTGCCGGGCTGCACCGGCAGCCGCGCGACCTCCGCCGGCCGCACGCCGACGCCGTGCACGTTGAGCTGCTTGTCGCCGAAGCGATACGCCCAGCCGGCCTCGCGCGTGACCAGCTCGGCGCCCAGCACGTCGCGGTAGAACGCGTTGGAGCGCTCCCAGTCGGAGACATGGATGACGCAATGGTCGAGCTTGGTGGGAAGCGGCATGCGTTACTAGTCCTTATTTCTGCGGCACGCCGAGCTTGCGGCCGACGCGCTGCGCCACCTCGCGGCGCTGCTCGTTGAGGGCGCGAGCCGCGAGCGCACGCGCCTGCAGCATCTCGGGCGCCGCGGTCTTCGGCGATCCCGAATTGAACGGCGGCGCGGGATCGTATTCGATCTGAAGCTGGATCTCCCGCGCGACCTCCTCGCCCTCCAGGATCGCCGCGAGCCTGAGCGCGAAATCGATCCCGGAGGTCACGCCCGCGCCGGTCACGACGTTGCCGTCGACCACCACCTTCTCGCTGACCGGGATCGCGCCGAGCAAGCCAGATGATCGATCGCCGCCCAATGGCTGGTCGGCGCGCTTGCCCTTGAGCAGGCCCGCGGCGCCCAGCACCAGCGAGCCGGTGCACACCGAGGTGACGTATTTCGCGCTGCGCGCCTGGCGCTGCAGGAATTCGAGCACCACGGCGTCTTCCATCAGGTCCTGCTGGCCGGGGCCGCCGGGGACCATGATCACGTCGAGCTGCGGGCAATCGGCATAGGTGACGGTCGGCACGATCATCCATGCCGCGGTCGGTCTTCACCGGCGTCGAGCGTGTGCGAGACCAGATGCACCATGGTGTTCGGCAAGCCGCGCCAGCACCTCGTAGGGGCCCGGTCATGTCGAGCTGCGTGAGCCGCGGGAAGATCAGCATCCCGATCGATACGTTCGTCGATCATGCGCTCATCCTTTCTGCCGCATCAGCCGGCCGCGCTCGCGCTGCCAGTCGCGCTTCTTCTCGGTCTCGCGCTTGTCGTGCAGCTTCTTGCCCTTGGCGAGCGCGATCTCGATCTTGGCGCGGCCCTTGTCGTTGAAATAGAGCTTGAGCGGCACGACCGTCATGCCCTCGCGCTCGACCGCGCCGATCAGCTTGTTGATCTGGCGCTTGTGCAGCAACAGCTTGCGCGGCCGCTTCGGCTCATGATTGAAGCGGCCGGCCTGCTTGTATTCGGAGATGTTGGAGTTGAGCAGCCACAGCTCGCCGTCGCGCGTCGAGGCGTAGGATTCGCGCGATGTTGGCCTTGCCGGTGCGCAGCGATTTCACCTCGCTGCCGGTGAGCGCGACGCCGGCCTCGAACGTCTCGCCGATGGCGTAGTGAAACCGCGCCTTGCGGTTGTCGGCGATGATCTTGAATCTCGGTTCGGGCTTGGTGGCCATGTCCGGCAATCGACCAAACGTACGCCCCGGTCAACCGGACCGGGGCGCGTAACGTCGCGATCGAGACGTCAGTTGATCAGCCCGGCGTGCACCATGGCGCTGCGCACCGCGGCCTGCGCCTTCTCGGACGCCGGCACCATCGGCAGCCGCAGCGTGTTGTTGCACTTGCCGAGCAGCGACAGCGCGTACTTGATCGGCGCCGGGCTGGTCTCGACGAACAGGTTGAGTGCAGCGGCGCAAGCTTGTCCTGCAGCTTGAGCGCGGTCGCGTAGTCGCCCTTCAGGCAGGCCGCCTGGAATTCCGAGCACAGCCGCGGCGCGACGTTCGACGTCACCGAGATGCAGCCGTGGCCGCCGTGGGCGTTGAAGCCGAGCGCGGTGATGTCCTCGCCGGAGAGCTGGTTGAAGTCGGCGCCCATCGCCGTCGCGCTGCTGCGACACGCGCGCCATGTTGGCGGTCGCATCCTTCACGCCGGCGATGTTCTTGAGCTCGTAGAGCCGCTTCATGGTGTCGACGTTGATGTCGACGATCGAGCGGCCGGGAATGTTGTACATGATGATCGGAATGCCGATCGCGTCGTTGATCGCCTTGAAGTGCTGGTAGAGCCCTTCCTGGGTCGGCTTGTTGTAGTACGGCGTGACGACCAGCACGGCGTCGGCGCCGGCCTTCTCGGCGTGCTTGGACAGGCTGACCGCCTCGCGCGGTCGAGTTCGATCCGGCGCCCGCGATCACCGGCACGCGGCCCTTGGCCTGGTCGACGCACCACTCGACCACCTGCTCGTGCTCCTTGTGCGGACAGCGTCGGGCTTTCGCCCGTGGTGCCGACCGGAACCAGGCCGTTGGTGCCCTCGGCGATCTGCCAGTCCACCAGCTCGCGGAACGCCTTTTCGTCCACCGAGCCGTTCTTGAACGGCGTGACGAGGGCGGTGAACGATCCCCGAAATCTCGTCTTGGCGGTCATGGCGTGTTCCTCGGCGTTCGACTGGCGATAAGCGGTTGCTTGCGCACCAGAATAGCAGAGAAATGGCAGCGCGGCGCGCCGTTCCCGGCCCGCGTTATGGTTATTTCAGATCGGTGGCATTTCCCGGCGCTGATGCCGAACTGTGGCCGCATTTGCTGGTGAATTTTAGCTTTCATCAATCTTATCAACGGAATAGGTATTGGCTTCGAATTCTCGATTCGAGCCGCCTGATCAGGAGCGCCGCGTGGCACGGTGGAACCGGCCGAAGTCGCTGTGGCTCGCTCGCGGTCGCGGGCTTGTTTGCGTTCGCGAATCCGACGGCAGGCGGCGCGCGCAGGAGACCGCCAAGCCAGCCGCCGCCAAGCCGGCGGCGAAGAAACCCGACGCAGCGCCAAGACCGACACGAAGCCCGACAGCGAAGGCCGACAAGCCCAAGCGCAAGACGGACAAGAAAGCGGCGGCGAAAGCCAAGGACGCCAAGCCAAGACCGCCAAGCCCGCCAAGACCAGCCGCCAGCCGCCACGCCGCTTCCCACCGCGCGGCCTGCGGCGCAGCCGCAGACGCGGCGGCGCACAGCCGGCCGTGCCAACGCCGCAGCTCGCTGCGGCTGCCGCCATCCGCACGGCGGCTCGCCGCGCCGGCCGCACTTCCCCTCGACGCTGACCGACCTCGGCCGTCGACGTCGCCGCTGTCGAAGCGCGCGCTCGAACTGGTGCGCAGCCGCAAGCGCACCGAAGCGAACGAGACGAGGAACGCAATCTCCGATCCGGTGGCCAAGAAGCTGGTCGAATGGGCGATCCTGCGCAGCGACGACGGCGGCGCGGATTTCGCCCGCTACATCGGCTTTCATCACGGCCAACCCGACCTGGCCGAGCATCACGACGCTGCGCCGCAAGGCCGAGGCCAGCTGTTCCAGGACCGGCATCGACGCGGCCACCATCCGCGCCTATTTCGGCAACAACAAGCCGCTCAGCGCCAAGGGCAAGCTCGCGCTGGCCCGCGCGCTGCTCGCGCAGGGCGACCGCAAGGGCGCCGAGGCGCTGGTGCGCGAGGCCTGGCGCACCGACGCCATCTCCGCAAGAGGTCGAACTGAAGGTGCAGGAGCAGTTCGGCGAGTTCCTGACCCGCGCCGACCACAAGGCGCGGATGGACCGCCGCCTCTACGAGAAGGACGACACCGAGGCCGGGCCTGCGCGCCGCGCAGCGGCTCGGCGGCAACGAGCCTGCGATCGCCAAGGCGCGCATCGCCATGGCTCGGCAAGGGCGGCGACAAGAAGCTGGTCGAGGCCGTGCCGGCCGCCGCGCACAACGACATCGGCTACAAGTTCGCCCGCATCCAGATGCTGCGCCGCGCCGACAAGACCGCCGAAGCGGCGGCGCTGATGGCCACCATCCCGCAGCTCGACGACAGCCACGATCTCGACGAGTGGTGGATCGAGCGCCGCCTGCTGGTGCGCAAGCTGCTCGACGAGGACGATCCGAAGAAGGCCTACATCGTGGCCCGCGACGCCACGCCGCCGACACGGGACAACTACCGCGCCGAGCAGCAGTTCACCGCCGGCTGGGTGGCGCTGCGCTACCTGAACGATCCGACCACCGCCGCCGCGCACTTCAAGAAGGTCACCGAAGGCGCCGAGAACCCGATCTCGCATGGCGCGCGGCGCTCTATTGGCAGGGCCGCGCCGCGGAGGCGCTGAAGCGGACCCAGGAGGCCCGCACGCACTATCAGGCGGCGGCGCGCTTCCCGACCGCCTATTACGGCCAGATCGCCCGCGCCAAGGCCGGGCTCGGCGATATTGCGCTCAACTCACCGCCTGCCCTCACCGCCGCCGAGCGCGCCGCGCTGGCGAAGTCCGAGGTGGTGCGCGCCGCCGAGCTGCTCTACGCGGTCGACGCCCGCGACCTGCTCAACGCGGTGATGGCCGACCTCGGCGACAAGTCGAACGACATCGCCACGCTGGCCATGCTGGGCGAGCTCGCGCGCGAAGTACCAAGATCCGCGCGGCATGCTGCTGGTCGGCAAGCTTGCGCTCGCGCGCGGCCATCCGCTCGATCATGCCGCCGTTCCCGACCGTCGGCCTGCCGAGCTACACCGCGATCGGCCCCGAGGTGGAGCCGGCGCTGGTCTATTCGATCGCCCGCCAGGAGAGCTGGTTCAATCCGAAGACGGTCTCGAGCGCCAACGCGATGGGCTTCATGCAGGTGACGCCGGCGGCCGGCAAGTATCTCGCCAAGAAGTTCAACGTGACGTACGACCAGAAGCGGCTGCTCAGCGACAACGTCTACAACCTGCAGATGGGCGCGGCCGAGCTTGGCGACGTCATCAAGGACTATCGCGGCTCCTACATCATGGCCTTCGCCGCCTACAACGCCGGCCGCGGCCGGGTGCGCGAATGGATCAGCCGCTACGGCGATCCGCGCGATCCCAAGGTCGATCCGATCGACTGGGTGGAGCGCATCCCGTTCTCCGAGACGCGCAACTACGTGCAGCGCGTCATGGAAAACGTGCAGGTCTATCGCGTCCGGTTCGGCGGCGGCTCGCGGCTGCTGATCGAGGCCGACCTGCGGCGCGGCGCCGACGGCAACTAGACGCGCTCTCCGAACTATCCCTGACGTCGCGGCGCGATGCCGCTGAGCTCGGCTCTGGAAACGCGATCGGGCAGATGACGTCCGGCGACGGAGACCCGAGAGCGTGTTCGTCACCGCGCCGGACGGGCTGAAGCTGCACGTGCGCTGCCACGGCCCGCGCGGCGCCGGCGCGCTGCCGGTGGTCTGCCTGCCCGGCCTCGCCCGCACCACGGCGGATTTCGACGAGCTGGCCGCCGGCGCTGATGCAGCGGCGATCCCGACCGGCGCGTGATCGCGCTCGACTACCGCGGCCGCGGCCGCTCCGACTACGACCGCAATCCGGACAACTACAGCCTCGCCGTCGAGCTTGGCCGATGTGCTCGCGGTGCTGACCGCGCTCGACGTCGGCCGCGCGTTGTTCGTCGGCACCTCGCGCGGCGGCATTCTGACCATGCTGCTCGCGGCGGCGCGCCCGGCGCTGATCGCCGGCGCCGTGCTCAACGACATCGGCCCGGTGATCGAGCCCAAGGGGCTGGTCCGCATCAAGAGCTATGTCGGCAAGCTGCCGCCGCCGCGAGAATTTCGAGGAAGGCGCCGAGATCCTGCGCCGGCTGTTCGACGCGCAATTCCCCAAGCTCGACGGCGACGCCTGGCTCGCCGCCGCCCGCCGGACCTGGCAGGAGCGCGACGGCCGGCTCGTGCCGACCTACGACGTGCAGCTCGCCAGGACGCTGGAGGGCATCGATATCGAGCGGCCGCTGCCGGCGCTCTGGAAGGAATTCGACGCGCTGCGGGCGGTGCCGCTGATGGTGCATCCGCGGCGCCAATTCGGACTGTCCTGTCCGAGGAGACCGTGGCGGCGATGCGAGCCGCGGCGGGCCGACGATGGAGACGGTGGTGGTGCCCGACCAGGGCCACGCGCCGTTGCTCGCCGAGCCTGCTGTGATCCAGCGGATTGCCGGCTTCGTCGCCGCTTGCGAGCGCGGCGGCGCGGCATTGACGCCGCCAGAAGCGATCGCACATTCACTCGCCACAAAGCAAAACCCCCGGCGGTTTGCCCGCCGGGGGTCGATTGCTTAGAGCCTAGAGCGCTCACCCGATCAGGGCAGGAAGTCGCGCTGGATGCGGAACGTGCCGGTCCAGGCGTCCTGATCCTGGTCGGTAGCAGCGCCGGCAGCAGTCCCGGCCGCGCTCGCCGCACGCAGTTGCGGCATGGCGCCAGCGGAGACCCGTGCCGAGCGCCAGCGGCAATGCTGGCGAAGTTCGGGCTAGACGTGTTCTGCTTGTTGTAGATCACGTCGATACCCATGATGAGGCCCTTGACCGGTTCCCACTGCGTGCGGGAACCGACGTTCCAGGCAGCTCCAGTCCGGGTTGCAGCCCGTCGGACAGCCGGTCGACGAGCCAGCGCTGGTATACGCCGCCAGCCCGCGTTGCAGATCAGCGCGTTGCCTGCGGCGTTGTGCGACACGTCGATGTACGAGCCGTACCAGCGACGTCTTCAGAGCCGGGGTCCACAGATGCTCGAACGCAGCCGAGGCGCTCCAGGCCGTGGTCAGCTGGATCTGGCCGCAACCGCCGCCGCTTGACGACGCCGCACGCGGCAGCTGCGAGACCCACGCTGTCATAGATGCCGTCTTGGAAAGGCCGAAGCTGAACGACTACCGTTGACCCGGTTCGAAGCAATGTTGGTCGCGCCACCCGACGGCGTGACCGCCGCGTAGCCCACTGCGCCTTCCGAGTAGACGATGCCGGCCGACAGACGGTCGCCAGGAGCGATCATCGGCAGGTTCAGATGAAGCCGGTGGTGACTGCCCAGCCGAACTTCGCGTCCGGTCCGCCGCACGGTTCTGGTCGGCCGTCGCATGTGCAGCCGAGCCGATAGTACTGCCCGATTGATCGTGAGCAGCAGCGCCGACCAGCCAGGTGCCCCAGGACTGATCGATGCGGATGTTGCCGACCAGATCGGGATACTCGGACACGCCCTTGGCCAGCGCCGCCTTCGTTGAACTGCGTGACCGGACGCGCCCAGCGCAGCGAGTACGGTGTCGCCGCAGCATTCAGTGCGGTCACGCCGGACGTAGTACGCTGACGTTCTGCGGTGCGGGACGATACCGCGGACGCGGGACTGCTCGAGCGCGATGGTGCCCGAGACGCCGTTGCCGAACTGCGCGGTGTACGCCGCCAGCATCTTGCCGGCGTCACCCGTGTCCGGGTGGTGGAACATGCCGGCGTTGTACGCGAAGCTCGCGCCCGGGACGATGTCGAAGAACGACGTCGCCTTGCCGAACGTGAAGCCAGCGATCTGCAGGAAGCCGCGGGTCATGTAGACCGCCGGCGACGTGCGTTTCCGGAGCCGTCGAGTCCTGCGAGTAGCCGAGCAGGATGTAGGTGCGCAGCGTGCCGTACGCAGTCTGCTGACGGGTGTCGACCGTGATCAGCGCGCGAGTGCGGTGCGCGGTTTCGAGCGACGTCGGCGCGGTTGTTCACGGCCACCCTGGCCGCTGCAGCGGACCAGCGGTGATCGCTGGTGCCCGGGTTCCAGGTGAACTGGTACCGGACGTAGCCACCGAGCTTGATGCAGATATCGGTGCCGGGCATGTAATAGTAGCCGGCGCCGTAGAGACTGCAGACCTTCACGTATTCGACCGGCTTGGCCTTAACGGGAAGATCGGCGGCCTGTGCTCCAGCGACCGCAACGAGACCTGCTGCAGAGCCGAGGAGAAGACTTTTCACCATCTTCATTTTTGTTCCTCCTGTTGAACTGACTTGGGAGGGTTGGTCCCCGTCGGGTGGTTTGCACCCTGCGCAGTCCCCTAATCTCCCCGTCCATCCGAACTCCGAAGCGTGGAAACCGGACAGAGCGACTTAGGAGACGCCCCCCTTCGTCGCGGGTGTCACAGTAGCCGATGGAACCCGGCAGGCAATGAACACAGGCCTCTGCCCACAGCCTAAAACCTGGATTTCCGGGGGGTGTGGCCCGAAAAACACGCAGCCTGTGAACAACTTTCGGAACGATCCCGATCGCTAGACAAAGACCCGGAATACCGAGCGATTCGTGGATAAAAATCCGTATCGGCGCGCCCCGCCCCTTCGCGGCCCCGAATGCCGGCGACGCGCAGTGTCCCGTTTTGGTTCAGCGATGGCTGGCAGAGAGTTCGATCAGCGTGGCGTTTGGGCAACGTCCAACCGGGAGTCAAAAAACCAGAAGCGTCACGCAACCGCACGCTGCGCTGTTCTGATTCTGCGCGAGCCGACGGCCGCTGACAGCAAGGCGCGGCCTTTCCAAAAAACGAATCGTTGCCGCGCGCAATTTGGCGGTGATCCGCGCTCGCCGAATTCGAGTGTCGCGTTCGAATGTCGCGTTCGGATTTCAGCGCGAACCGGAAACCAGTGGCGGAGAGGGTGGGATTCGAACCCACGATACGGGGTAAACCGTATGACGATTTAGCAAACCGTTGCCTTCAGCCACTCGGCCACCTCTCCAGCATGAGGCGGTATGCCCGACGCCTGTGGCCTTGACAAGGCAAGGCCACAAACGCCGATGCAATCGGGGTGTCGATCAGCTCGCGCGTCAGGCCGCGGCGCGAAACGCCGGCGCTTCCGTCGCCACCGCGTCGGGATGCGCCTTGAGCCAATCGCGCGCCGCGCGCTGCGCCTGGCCGATTTCGGCGTCCAACATCTCCGCGGCGATTTCCCGGCGCAGCCGGGCGGCCTCGGCGTAGCCCTTCATCGCGGCAAGATTGAACCACTTGTGCGCGGTGACGAGATCGGCCGGAATTTCGCGGCCGCTCGAATAAAGCATTCCGAGAAGAAACATCTCTTCCGCGGACTGCGGCGCATCCACGCTGGCGGCCGGCAGGCCGCCGTCGAACTGGATCATGATCCCACTCCCCCTGTCGCACGCGTCCCAATGTCCCCGGACGTCGCGCTTTGCCCTCAAGCCTTCCTCGGCCGAGCGACGCAATCATCGAGGGAACATTTGAACGGCCGTTTAATTGACTCAATGAACGGCGAGTGAACCCTGCGACGGAGGGTGATTGCCGCAACGACCCGTTAAGAACGCCAATCGAGGCACGGCGCAGTTTTCCGGCAAAGCTGACCGTTCGCTAACCCTTCCCGTTTGCGCGTCGATAACCTTGGCTTGCAAACCCACTCTGGCGCTTCGGCATTTGCGTTTGGCACACCGAATGCTGAACTGATCGCCCAGACGGATCTTGAATGGGCGGACAGTTTGCGAATGACCCAACGGCCCGGGATGAAATCAGCCGGCGTGATCGCGGCACTGGTGGCCACGGCCTTGCTGGCGTGCGCGCCATCGGCGGATGCGCGCGATGCTTTCGGGCTTTGGCTGACCAAGAACCGCGACGCCAAAGTGCGCGTGAGCGATTGCGGCGGCTCGCTGTGCGGAACCATCGTGTGGCTGTCGCAGCCGATCGACAAGGAAACCGGCAGGCCGGCCACCGACAAGATGAACCCCGATCCTGCCCGGCGCAGCCGCCCGATGATGGGCATCAGGATTTTCGGAATGCAGCCGGCGGGCTCCAACCGATGGACCGGCTCGATCTACAACGCCGACGACGGCAAGACCTATAGCGGCAGCGTCGAATTGCTCGATCCGAACAGGCTCAAGATCGAGGGCTGTCTCGGCCCGTTCTGCGACCACGAAATCTGGACGCGAACCAACTGACAACCAGCGCCCGGCGCGACCCGTGCCAGGGCTTCGCGCAGGCGGGAAGCCGGTTACCACTTTTCGGGATCATGCTTAGAAACACCGAGGGCGTCGGCGAGACCTTTGTCTCCCCGACGCCCTCTGCCGTCTTCGGACCGGGAGGTTCGTGACGAACACTCACCGGTCCGTATGACGAGCAGTCCCCGACACGAGGTCGGAGACCACAAGGCCCTACTTCTTCTTGCGAGCCTTCTTCGCCGCCGCTTTCTTTCTCTTCTTAGCCATGCTGCCCTCCTAGCCATCTGAATGGCGATGTCGGAACAGTGCAGTCGCGAATCGACGTGCACTACATTCCGATTACACTAGCACCACGGAAAAAACACTGACTCTCTTAACAGAGCGTGTACGCGCGCTTGAATTTGGACTGTCGCGCGCGCGCTTTCGTTGTTCATCGCGGGCGCACCTCGCATCGACGCGCGAACATCGAGTGTGCGCCGCGCAAAAACCCGCGTTTCGCGCAAACCCATATAATTTCTAGCTTTTTAAGCCGCCACAGAACGCGCGCTTCGTTCGCGCGGCCGCAGAAGAAAAGTTTTGCACACCACTTCAATCGCTTCGAAACGGCATGCGCTGTGTCATATCCACCGCCGTCGAAAATTTTTTGCACAGGCATGCTTGCAAGCGCCGTCGCGCGAGCGGAATCGATCAAAAACGAGCGAATCGGGTCTCGCTGATTCGCTTCCGCGCGCATCGGAGGCGCGCATGATGGAGACCGAAAGACGGGATTTGCGCGCGGCGCCGGCGGACGTTTTCGACAACGCCGATCGTGAAGGTGCGCGACGGGTCCATCACGCGCACACGCGCGCGTCACAGCCCGAGTTTTTTCTTCAGCAGATCGTTCACGGCCTGCGGATTGGCCTTGCCGCCGGACGCTTTCATCGCCTGGCCGACGAACCAGCCGATCGCCTTCGGCTTGGTTTTCGCGTCCGCAACCTTGTCGGGATTCTTGGCGATGATGTCGTCGAGCACCTTCTCGATCGCGCCGAGGTCGGTGACCTGCTTCATGCCGCGCTGCTCGACGATCTGGCGCGGATCGCCGCCCTCGGCCCAGACGATTTCGAACAGGTCCTTGGCGATCTTGCCGGAGATCGTGCCCTCACCCATCAGGTCGAGCACGGCGCCGAGCTGAGCGGCATCGACCGGCGAGGCGGCGATGTCCTTGCCCTCCTTGTTGAGGCGGCCGAACAGCTCGTTGATCACCCAGTTGGCGGCGATCTTGGCGTCGCGGCCCTTCGCCACCGTCTCGAAATATTCGGCGCTGGCGCGCTCGGCGACCAGCACGTCGGCGTCGTAGGGCGACAGCGCGTAGTCCTTGCGGAACCGCGCCTTCTTGTCGTCCGGCAGTTCCGGCAGATGCTCCTTCAGCGCATCGACATACGGCTGGTCGAACTCCAGCGGCAGCAGGTCGGGGTCGGGGAAGTAGCGGTAGTCGTGCGCCTCTTCCTTCGATGCGCATCGGGCGCGTCTCGCCCTTGTTCGGATCGAACAGCCGGGTCTCCTGTTCGATCGTGCCGCCCTCCTCGATGATGTCGATCTGCCGGCGCGCCTCGTGCTCGATCGCCTGGCCGATGAAGCGGATCGAGTTCATGTTCTTGATCTCGCAGCGCGTGCCGAGCGGCCCGCCGGGCTTGCGCACCGAGACGTTGACGTCGGCGCGCAGGCTGCCCTTCTCCATGTCGCCGTCGCAGGTGCCGAGATAGCGCAGGATGGAGCGCAGCTTGGTCAGGAATGCCTGCGCCTGCTCCGCCGAGCGGATATCCGGCTTCGACACGATCTCCATCAGCGCGACGCCGGAGCGGTTGAGATCGACGTACGACAGGGTCGGATGCTGGTCGTGCAGCGACTTGCCGGCGTCCTGCTCGAGATGCAGCCGCTCGATGCCGACCGTGAAGCTCTCGCCGTCCGGCAGATCGACCGCGACCGCGCCCTCGCCCACCACCGGCGATTTGTACTGGCTGATCTGATAGCCCTGCGGCAGGTCGGGATAGAAATAGTTCTTCCGGTCGAACACCGATTTCAGATTGATCTTGGCCTTGAGGCCGAGCCCGGTGCGGATCGCCTGGCGCACGCACTCCTCGTTGATCACCGGCAGCATGCCGGGCATCGCCGCGTCGACCAGCGAGACGTGCGAGTTGGGCTCGCCGCCGAATTCGGTCGAGGCGCCGGAGAACAGCTTGGCGTTGGAGGTGACCTGGGCATGGACCTCCATGCCGATCACGACCTCCCAGTCGCCGGTCGCGCCTTTGATGGTGTTGGATTTGGCGGTTGCGCTCATCGAAGCCTTACCTATCGCGACATCGATCCCGACGCTAGGGTGCGCCGAGGCGACGGAAACCCAAGGTAAAGTTCAGATGGCTCGCGAAATCAAAGTCCTCTCCTCGATCGCCACCCGCGAGGCCTACAACGAGCTCGTGCCGCAGTTCGAGCGCGACACCGGCCACAAGATCGTGACCGCCTGGGCGGGCACGGTCGATATCATGAAACGTCTATCGGCCGGCGGCGAGGTCCACGATCTCGTCGTGCTTTCCAGCGTCGAACTCGAAGACCTGATCAAGCAAGGCAAGATCGCGGCCGGCAGCCGGGTCGATCATCGCCAAGTCCGGGATCGGCGTCGCGGTGCGCGCGGGCGCGCCGAAGCCCGACATCGGCTCCGCCGAGGCGCTCAAGCGCACGCTGCTGGCGGCCAAGACGGTCGGCTACACCTCCGGCCCGAGCGGCGTCTACATGGCCGGCCTGATCGAGCGCATGGGGATCGCCGCCGAGATCAAGCCCAAGCACCGCAGCGTGCCTTCCGGCGGCACGATCGGCACCATCGTCGCGAGCGGCGAATGCGAGATCGGGTTTCAGCAGATCAGCGAACTCGTGCACATCAAGGGCATCGACTACGTGGGGCCGTTGCCGCCGGACGTGCAGCGCGTCACCGTGTTCGCGACCGGCATTCCAGCGGGCGCGCCGAACCCCGATGGCGCCAAGGCGCTGGTCAAGTTCCTGACCACGCCGGCCAGCGCCACCGTGATCCGCAAGCACGGTCTGGAGACAGGCTGAACGCATCGGGAGGATCGTCGTGAAAGCATCCGTCATCGTCGCAGCAGCAGGGATATTGCTCGTGTCAGCAACCGCGCAGGCCGCAGAAGTCCGGGTTCTTGCCTCCAACGCCATCAAGGCGGCCTATCTCGAGCTGGTGCCGGAGTTCGAGAAGTCGTCCGGGCACAAGGTCGCGAGCACCTGGTCGGGTACGCTCGACATCAAGAAGCGGCTGGCGGCGGGCGAGACCTACGACCTGCTGATCATGGCGGCGCCCGAGCTCGACGAGTTCATCAAGCAGGGCAAGCTGGTGGCCGGCAGCCGCATCGACCTCGTCAAGTCGGGCGTCGGCGTCGCCGTGAAGGCCGGCGCGCCCAGGCCGGATATCAGCTCGGCTGAAAGCATCAAGGCGGCGCTGCTGTCTGCGAAATCGATCGGATACTCGCAGGGCCCGAGCGGCACCTATCTGGTAGGGCTGTTCCAGCAAATGGGCATCGCTGACGCGATCAAGGACAAGGTCAAGGTCTCCGTGGTCGGCCAGCCGGTCGGCAATATGGTCGCGAGCGGCGAGGCCGAGATCGGCTTCCAGCAGGTGAGCGAATTGCTTCCGGTGAAAGGCATCGACTTCCTCGGTCCCCTGCCCGCTTCGATCCAGCAGATCACCACCTTCTCGGCCGGCCAGTTCGCTGACGCGAAAGAGCCCGCCGCCGCGAAGGCACTCGCGGCATTTCTGGCGGCACCGGCGGCGACGCCGGTGAAAAAGAAGCACGGGCTGGACCCAGGCTGATTACCACCACTGCTGCGGCTTGAAATGCCCCGCCGCGCTCTCGATCACCTGGCCGAGCGCGAACAGCGTCTCCTCGTCGAACGGCCGGCCGATCAGCTGCAGCGCGAGCGGCAGGCCCTGGCCATCAAGGCCGGCCGGCACCGCAATGCCGGGCAGGCCCGCCATGTTCACCGTCACCGTGAACACGTCGTTGAGATACATCTCGATCGGGTCCGCCCCGCCCTTCTCGCCGATGCCGAACGCCGCCGACGGCGTCGCCGGCGTCAGCATGGCGTGCACGCCGTTGGCGAAGCATTCGTCGAAGTCGCGCTTGATCAGGGTGCGGACCTTCTGCGCGCGCACGTAATACGCGTCGTAATAGCCGGCGGAGAGCACGTAGGTGCCGATCATGATGCGGCGGCGCACCTCCTTGCCGAAGCCCTCGGCGCGGGTGTTCTCGTACATGCCGATGACGTCGCGGCTGCCGCCCACGCGCAGGCCGTAGCGCACGCCGTCGTAGCGCGCGAGATTGGACGAGGCTTCCGCCGGCGCCACGATGTAGTAGGCCGGCAGCGCGTACTTGGTGTGCGGCAGCGACACCTCGACGATCTCGGCGCCGGCCTTGACGAGCCATTCCTTGCCCTGCTCCCAGATTTTCTCGATCTCGTCGGACATGCCGTCGACGCGGTATTCCTTCGGGATGCCGATCTTCATGCCCTTGATCGACCTGCCGACCGCCTTCTCGTAATCCGGCACCGGGACGTCGACGCTGGTGGTGTCCTTCGCATCGTGCCCCGCCATCGAGCGCAGCAGGATCGCGCTGTCGCGCACCGTGCGCGCGAACGGACCCGCCTGATCGAGCGAGGACGCGAACGCCACGATGCCCCAGCGCGAGCAGCGGCCGTAGGTCGGCTTCACGCCGACGATGCCGGCGAAAGCCGCCGGCTGGCGGATCGAGCCGCCGGTGTCGGTGCCGGTCGCGCCGAGCGCGAGGTGCGCTGCAACCGCCGACGCCGAGCCGCCCGACGAACCGCCGGGCACCAGAGGCGTATTCGAGCCCTTGCGCCGCCACGGATTGATCACCGGGCCGAACGCCGAGGTCTCGTTCGACGAGCCCATGGCGAATTCGTCGTTGTTGACCTTGCCGAGCATGACCGCGCCGTCGCGCCACAGGTGCGCGCTGACCGTGGACTCGTAGGTCGGCACGAAATTGGCGAGGATCTTCGAGCCCGCCGTGGTGCGCACGCCTTCGGTGCAGAACATATCCTTGATGGCGAGCGGGATGCCTTCGAGCGGATGCGCCTCGCCCTTGTGAATGCGAGCGTCGCTTGCCTTCGCCATGGCGTGCGCGCGCTCCGGCGTCTCCAGCACATAGGCGTTGAGCGCGCGCGCCCGTTCCATCGCGACGAGATGGGCCTCGGCGAGCTCGGCGGCGGAGAATTTCTTCTGCTTCAGGCCGTCGCGGGCGCCCGCGATGGTGAGCGCGGTCAGCTCGGTCATTCCGGCTCGTCGCACTTGAACGGCGAAGCGGCCTGCAACGCCGCGGGAGCGGCAACGGCAGGCTTAGCGCCATCGTCTTGCGGGAACACGGTCACCTCGCACTGCCACGGCTGCGCGCGGCGCTTCGCCTCCTCGATCGCGTCGAGGTAGCGGTAGTAGATGTCCATCTCTTCGCAGGCCATGCACATGGCTTATTCCACCACCTTGGGAACAACATAGTAGTTGCCTTCGCGGGCCGGCGCGTTGCGCAGCACCGCGTCGGCATCGCCGCCATCGGTCACGGCGTCGTGGCGCTTCTTCATCGCCATCGGCGTCACCGACGTCATCGGCTCGACGCCTTCGACATCGACCTCGGACAGCTGCTCGACAAACGCCAGGATGGCATTGATCTCGCCGCGCAGGTGCTCGACCTCGTCATCGGCGACCGCGATGCGCGCGAGGTGGGCGATGCGGCGAACGGTGGCGGCGTCGACGGACATCCGAATTTCCCTGCAGATCGAATATATCATCCGCGCTGCCGCTATAGCAGAGGCCGGAATCTCCCGGCAACTGCGGCCCAAATCCGGGCTTTTTTGGCCGGCCTGTCCGATCAGAACTTGATGGCAAAGCGCTGCGAAATTGGATTTAATCGCCCCCCATAGAGGAAATCACATGACGCGTCGCCGAGCGAGCTTTGTACTCGCAGCTTTGGGACTCGGACTGCTTGGCAGCACGAGCATTCGTGCAGCAAATCGCTGCGCAGAATGCGCCGCGTCCCTCAAGCCCGGCACAGACGACGGCTGATGGGCTTGAAACGCCCAAATCCGCGCCCGCTGCAAATTATCTCGGCGCCGCGATGAAAAGCGAGAACTACACGGTCGGACCGACCGCGCGCAGCGACGGCCTCATGCGCATCTTCCACGTCGATACGCGCTACGGAAAATATGATTTCGATGGCGTCGAGTTCACCAAGCTCCGGCTGCGGGAAATCGAGGCAACCGCGGCGCTCGAAAAAATGTCGAAATCGGAAGCCTGGGTCGAAATCGTTCGGCAATGCCGCGATCGCGCCGGTGAAATTCGGGGTGAGCTTTATCACCAATCCCGCGGAAGCCATTAATCGATCGGCGAGCGGCATTCACAACATGTTCGACCGCGCCGGCGCCGCGCTCAGCAACCAGAAAGCCGGCCGTGACAACATCGCCAACAGCCTGCTCGGCGTGAGCGATGCACAGCGCCAACTGGCTATTCAACTGAACGTCGATCCTTACACGGATTTTGCACCCCTTCAGAACAGACTGCAGGAAATGTCGCGCGTGATGGCCGGCGGCACGCTGACGGTCAAGGCCGGCCTTGCCGCAGTCACCGGGGGCATCGGCATGGGCATTTCAGCCGCCGGCAGTATGGAGGCGGTCAAAGACACCTTGCGCGACAAAACGGCGGCGCAGGTGATCGCAGAAGTGCGTGGCACGCTGATCTCCCTCAGCGTCCCCGAAGCGACGATAAATCGCCTCTTGGAAAATCAGAACTACACGCCAGCCTTCTTGCTCGTGATGAGCCGCGCGCTGGCGCAACTCAAGGCTCAGAACACCGCTGCCTTCGTCGAACGCGCAGCCGATGCCAATTCGTACGGCGTGGCTTATTTCCACACGCGCAGGGCCCAACTTATCGCTGCGCGAAGCGCCGAGCTCGGCGGCTTGGTCGCTTTCGTCCCGGTTGCCGGACACGTGATCAACGTCACGCGCGACGGCAAAGCGGTCGCGCTCTTCCCGCTGGACGACCTCGCATGGACCGCCATGCCGAAACGGACCTTCCTCACCGCGAACTCCGAGCTTCGCCGCCGCAGCCCGAACGGTGCCGCCGTATTTGCAACGACCGGACGGTGACGCCGCTGGCTGCAAGCGAGATCAAGAAGCTCGGCTGGCAGATCGTTCAGCTCAAGCCCACGCGCTGAGCCGGACCGGCTACCCGGCCATTCGCCGCAACAGCGCCTGCGCCTCTTGCGACAAGCGTTGCGGTGAGTTCCCGCGCCGGCATCGCGCGGCCGAGCGAAGCGGCCTGCCCCGACCACATCGGCGAGAAATCGCCGGAGCCCTGCGCCTCGGCTTGGCGCGCAGCGGCGCCAACGCACCGGCGGCCAGCGGAAATTCCGGCGCGATCGTCGTTGATCGGGCCGATTTCGCGCATCAGCCGATTGACGATGCCGCGCGCCGGGCGCCCGGTCATCACGTTGGTCAGCGCCGTGCCGTCGCTGCGCGACGATTTCAAGGCCGCGCGATGCGGCGCCGAAATCTTCGAATTCCGGACAGAACATGATAGGCGGTGCCGATCTGCACGCCGGCCGCTCCCAACGCGAGCGCCGCGGCGATGCCGCGCGCGTCGCGTAATGGCGCCGGCCGCGATCACCGGGACCTTCACCGCGTCCACGACCTGCGGCACCAGCGCGAACGTTCCGACCTGCGTCGCCGAGATCGTTCGGTCAGGAACATGACCGCGATGGCCGCCGGCTTCGTTGCCCTGCGCGATCACCGCATCGACGCCGCGCTGCTCCAGCCAGCGCGCTTCCTCCGCCGTGGTCGCGGAGCTGAGCACCACGCAGCCCGCGTTCTTGACGCGCTTCAGCAAAGTCGCGTCCGGCAATCCGAAATGGAAGCTGACCACCTCCGGCTTGAGCTCCTCGACCGCCGCAAAGCGCCGCGTCGAACGGCGTGCGGTTGCTCGACGGCACCGGTGCGGCCGGATCGATGCCGAGTTCCTCGGTAATAGGGCTTGAGCCGGTCGCGCCAGCGCGCCTCGCGCGCGTTGTTGAGCTCCGGCGGCTTGTGACAGAAAAAATTGAGATTGAGCGGCTGCTTGGTGCGGCTGCGGATCTTGGCGATCTCGTCGCGCATCTTGCCGTTCATCGAGCATCGCGGCCGGCAGCGACCCGAGCCCGCCTGCCTCGCACACCTCGATCACCAGGTCGGCATCCATCGCGCCGGCCATCGGCGCGAGCACGATCGGATGCTCGATCTTGAACAGGTCCATCAGACGGCGGTCCGGCCACATGAGCGTGTCTCCGGCTGAATTCGATGACGCCGGCCATATGCCACGCGAGCGCCGCCTTCACGCATTCGGGAGTGGCGAAGGGTCGCTCCGCCCCACAATGAGCCTGTTGAATCGGACCGGGCCAAGCCAATATAGGGGCATGGACGCAGCCAACCCCTCCGCCACACCCACCTTCGCCAGCCGGACTCCGCTGCATATCGGCGCGGTCGGCCTGCTCGCCCGCGATCTCGACCTGCTCGCCGGTTACTATCAGCACCTGCTCGGGCTGACCGTTCTGGAGCGCAACGCAAAGCTGGCGAAGCTCGGCGTCAACGGCGTGACGCTGATCGAAATCGAGCACCGGCCGGACGCCAAGCCGGACGACCAGGGCACCGCCGGCCTCTACCACACCGCGTTCCTGATGCCGACGCGGCAGGATCATGCGCGCTGGATCCATGCACATCGCGCGAAACCGCGTGCCGATCTCCGGCGCGTCGGATCACGGCGTCAGCGAGGCGTTCTATCTCGACGACCCCGAGGGCAACGGCATCGAGGTCTACAACGACCGTCCGCAAGGAGCAATGGCAGATCCAGGACGGCATGATCGTGATGCAGACCAAGCAGCTCGACATCGAGGCGATCCTGCGCGAGGTCGAGCCGGGTGCAGCCTACACCGCCGCGCCCGACGGTCTTCGCATCGGGCATATCCATCTGCGGGTCGGCAACGTCGAACAGGCCGAGCAATTCTATCGCGGCGCGGTCGGCCTCGACTTGACGCGGCGGCGCGGCGGCGCGACGTTCATGTCGTCCGGCGGCTATCACCATCACGTCGGCGCCAATGTCTGGCATAGCGACGGCGCCAGCGTGCGCGACAAGGATCGCGCCGGGCCTCGCCTGGTTCTCCATGGAGGCCGCCGACGGCGCGGCGCTTGAAGCAGCCACCGCGCGTCTCAAGGCGGCGAACGCCGCAGGTCGAGCGCAATTCCTGGCGGCATCGAGACCGCCGATCCCTGGGGCACCCGCGTCCGCTTCGTGCAGGCTTGATGCCGGCGCTGATCCTGCCGCTGGCCGAAGCCGCCACCTGCCTGCCGCCGCGCGGCGCATTGCTGGGCCTCGACCTCGGCACCAAGACGATCGGCGTGGCGACCTCCGATCCCGACCGCCGGCTTGCCACCGCCGTCGAAACCATTTCCCGGACGAACTTCACCGCCGATGCCGCGCGTCTGCTGGCGCTGGCGCAGGAGCGCAAGGCCGCTGGCTTCGTGCTCGGCCTGCCGATCAACATGGACGGCAGCGAAGGCCCCCGCGCACAATCGACCCGCGCCTTCGCGCGCAACCTGTCGAAGCTCACCGAACTGCCGATCGCGCTCTGGGATGAGCGGCTTTCCACCGCGGCGGTGGAGCGCGAGCTGATCGAGGCCGACATCAGCCGCGCCAAGCGCGCCGCGGTGATCGATCAGCACGCCGCAGTGTTCATCCTGCAGGGCGCGCTCGACCGCCTGTCCCGAATCGACAAATGAAAGGGCCGGCTGGATGCCGGCCCTTTCATCATTTCAACTCACCGATTCAGCTTAGTCGATGAAGCCGGCGCCAGTCCCGGTCAGATGGTCCTCACGGGCTGGACCGTGCCGATACGATCGCGAATAGCCATACGCCGGAGCATAGTAGCCGCTCGGATCGCCGCCGTAGTAGCTGCGGCGCGGAGCATAGGCATAACTGTCGACGTACGCCGGCTCGCTATAATAGCCATACGCGGGCTGACTGTAGCCATAGGCCGGCTGACCGTGATAATAGCCGCTGTTGGCCGCCGCCGAACCCACCGCTGCGCCGATCGCAAAGCCCGCCACGCCGGCACCGATCGCTGCCGCGTTGCGGCCGCTACGTGCCTCCGACGGAGTGGCTGCCGCAAGGGCCATGGCGCCGGCCACGCCGATCACGGCCAAAGATTTCGTGAAGTTGATCATATCGTTCTCCTCATTGTGTTTCCGCGGGCCATAAGCGCCCGTCCACGCGCCTTATGGTGCGAGGTCGTGACAACAACGCCCCTGGGTTGGGCGAGGTTCCTGGAACCCGTCTCCGGATAACGCGGCTGTGAGCGGCGAATCGCGCTGTGTATTGGGGCGTTCGAAGCTTGCCGCGGATGGGGCTCTGTGCCTATAGGATGCCGCTTTAATGAACATGGCCCCGAAATCGTCTTTCGTCCTCAGCCAACGTCATTTGCTGGGGATAGCGGGGCTTTCGCATGCCGACATCGTCGGCCTGCTCGATCTCGCCGATGACGTTCGTCGAGCTCAACCGGCAGATCGAAAAGAAAACCGCGTCGCTGCGCGGCCGCACGCTGATCAACATGTTCTTCGAGGCCTCGACCCGCACGCAGGCCTCGTTCGAGCTCGCCGGCAAGCGGCTCGGCGCCGACGTCATGAACATGTCGGTGTCGTCGTCGTCGATCCGCAAGGGCGAAACCCTGATCGACACCGCGGTGACGCTCAACGCCATGCATCCCGACCTCATCGTGATGCGCCATCACGCGTCCGGCGCGGTCGAGCTGCTGTCGCAGAAGGTCGACTGCTCGGTGATCAACGCCGGCGACGGCCAGCACGAGCATCCGACGCAGGCGCTGCTCGACGCACTCACCATCCGCCGCAACAAGGGCGCGATCGAGGGGCTCACCGTCGCGATCTGCGGCGACATCCTGCATTCGCGCGTCGCGCGATCCAACATCATCCTGCTCAACACGCTGGGCGCCCGGGTGCGCGTGATCGCGCCGTCGACGCTGCTGCCGCCCGGCATCGAGCGGTTCGGCGTCGAGGTCGCGCGCGACATGCGCGAAGGACTTTCCGGCGCCGACATCGTGATGATGCTGCGCCTGCAGCGCGAGCGCATGAACGGCTCGTTCGTGCCCTCGACGCAGGAATACTTCGCCTACTTCGGCCTCGATCAGAAGAAGCTCGGCTACGCCAAGCCCGACGCGCTGGTGATGCATCCCGGCCCGATGAATCGCGGCGTCGAGATCGACTCCATCGTCGCCGACGGCGCGCAGTCGCTGATCCGCGAGCAGGTCGAGATGGGCGTCGCCGTGCGCATGGCGGTGCTGGAAGCCCTGTCGCGCAACCTGCCGAACGCATAGCCCGATGCTCGTCGACCGCCGCGACCGCCGCCCGATCCTGCTCGCCAACGCGCGGATCATCGATCCGTCTCGCGATCTCGACTTTCCCGGCGACCTGCTGATCGCCGATGGCGTGATCCGCGATGCCAAGCGCGGCATCGGCGCCGCCGGCGTGCCGGAAGGCAGCCGAGATCATCGATTGCCGCGGCAAGATCGTGGCGCCCGGCCTGATCGACATGCGCGCCTTCATCGGCGAGCCGGGCGCCGAGGGCCGCGAGAGCATCGCCTCGGCAAGCCAGGCGGCGGCGGCCGGCGGCGTCACCACCATCGTGTGCCAGCCGGACACCGACGCCGACGATCGACGATCCGGCCGTCGTCGACTTCATCCTGCGCCGCGCGCGCGACACCGGCATCGTCCACGTGCAGCCGATGGCGGCGCTGACCAAGGGCCTCAAGGGCCAGGAGATGGCCGAGATCGGTCTGCTCAAGGCCGCCGGCGCGGTCGCGTTCACCGACGGCACCCGCAGCGTCACCAACGCGCAGGTGATGCGCCGCGCGCTGATCTACGCCGACGACTTCGACGTGCTGATCGTGCACCACACCGAAGACCCGGATCTGGTCGGCGAAGGCGTGATGAACGAGGGCGAATTCGCCGCGCGGCTCGGGCTCATCGGCGTCGCCGAAGGCATCCGAGACCATCATGCTGGAGCGCGACATGCGGCTCGTCGCGCTGACCGGCGGCCGCTACCACGCCGCTTCGATCACCTGCGTGGAATCGCTCGAAGTGCTCCGCCGCGCCAAGGACGCCGGCATGCCGGTCACATGTTCCGCGTCGATCAACCATCTCGCGCTCAACGAAATCGACATCGGCCAGTACCGCACCTTCTTCAAGCTTTCGCCGCCGCTGCGCTCCGAGGACGACCGGCAGGCGCTGGTCGCCGCGGTCGAAGAAGGCCTGATCGACGTCGTGATGTCCGACCACAATCCGCAGGACGTTGAGGTCAAGCGCCTGCCGTTCGCCGAGGCCGCGATCGGCGCGATCGGCATCGAAACAATGCTGCCGGCGGGGCTGCGGCTCGTTCACAACGGCGGATCGCTAAGCTCATGACACTGCTCAAGGCGATGTCGACACGGCCTGCCGAGCTGCTCGGCCTGCCCGGCGGCACGCTGCGGCCGGGCGCGCCGGCCGACGTGATCGTGATCGACGCGGACGTGCCTTGGGTGCTCGACCGTGACGAGCTCAAATCGAAATGCCGCAACACGCCATTTGACGAAGCGCGCATGCAGGGCCGCGCGGTGCGCACCATCGTCGCCGGACGGACCGTCTACGAATACGTGTAACAGGCGCCGGCCATGGGCTAGGCTTGCGACATGAGCACGGCGGTCGCGCTGATCCTCGGCTATCTGTTCGGCTCGATCCCGTTCGGGCTGATCGTGACCCGGCTTGCCGGCACCGGCGACATCCGCGCCATCGGCTCCGGCAACATCGGCGCCACCAACGTGCTGCGCACCGGCCGCAAGGGCCTCGCCGCGGCGACGCTGATCGGCGACATGCTCAAGGGCACCGCCGCCGTGCTGGTCGCCGGCGTGTCTGTGGGGACGCGAACGCATCGCTCGCCGCCGCGCTCGGCGCGGTGCTGGGCCACGTCTTCCCGGTCTGGCTCGGGTTCAAGGGCGGCAAGGGCGTCGCGACCTATATCGGCGTGCTGCTGGGCTCGCCTGGCCTGCCGTCGTGGCGTTCGCCGCGGTGTGGGCCGCTGGTCGCCGCGGCGCTGCGCTATTCGTCGCTCGCCGGCCTTGTGGCCAGCGCCCTCACGCCCGCGTTCCTGTTGTGGTGGACGCAGCGATCGTCGCGGTCGCGCTGCTCTTCCTCGCGCTGACGTCGCTGCTGTGGATCATGCACCGCGCCAACATCGCGCGCCTGATCGATGGCACCGAGACGAAGATCGGCCAGAAATCGGAAGCGGCGCCGCAGTCATGAGCGGCGGCTGCGATCAGTTTCGTCGAGGCGGCGGTCGGTCATGTAGTCCTGGATCGCGACGCCGATGTGCAGCGCGACCAGCGCCAGCAGCGCGAACGCGAAATAGGCGTGGTACTGCAGCAGCAGGCCGTCGTAGCCCGCGCCCTCCGGCCAGATCGGCGGCAGCGAATAGCCGGGGAAGATTTCCCGCGCGCCGAAATCCGAAATGCCGGCCCAGCCCAGCAGCGGCACCAGGACCGCCACGCCGTAAAGCGTCCAGTGCAGCACCGGACGGCGGTGCGCCTGCAGCCGCCACTCCGGCATCGGCTCGCGTCGCGCGGTAGATCAGCCGCATCACCACGATCAGCAGCGTCAACGCGCCGGTGAGCTTGTGCAGGCTCATCAGCACGTCGGCGACGGCGCCTCCGCCGAGCTGCTTGGCGATCACGCCGGAGGCGAACATGCAGAACACCAGCGCCGCCGTGATCCAGTGCAACACCTTGGCCGTCATCCGGTACTGGCGGATGCGATAGCTGCGCGGCGGATCGTCGGCGCCGGGGCGAGTGACCATGCTCATGCGGCGATCCTTTCCGTTGTCTCGATGAAACGCTCGACCGCGGCGCGCAGATCGGCCGCCTGCTGGCCGAGATCGGTCGACACCTTGGTCACCACGTCGGCGGCCAGCTTCGCCTCGCCGATCATGCCGGCCACATCCTGCACGGTGTTCGCGACTTCGCGCACGTCGTCGGCGGTGCGCGCGGTGGTCGAGGTGATGGCCTGCGAATTGGTGTCCTGCTGGCGCATCGATTGCGAGATCGCGGCGGCGACCGCGGCGACCTGCTCGATCGATTCCACAGCTTGGCGACCCGGTCGGCGATCCGCGCCGCCGCCGCGGTGATGCCCTGCAGTCCGCCGCGCACGTCCTCGGTGGCACGGGAGGTGCGGGTGGCGAGCTGCTTGACCTCGTGGGCGACGACGCCGAAGCCGCGCCCCGCTTCGCCGGCGCGCGCGGCCTCGATGGTCGCATTGAGCGCCAGCAGATTGGTCTGGCCGGCGACATCCTCGATCAGCGCGATGACCTGCTCGATGGTGCGCGCCGCTTCGGTCAGCGCCTTGGCGTCGCCCTTGGCGGCCTCGGCGGCATCGCGCGCGCGCCGCGCGACGGTCGAGGTGCGCTGCGCGTCCTCCGCCGCCGAAGCAAGCGTTGCCGCGATGTCGCTCGATCGAATGAGGCCACCACGTCGACATGCTCCGAGACGCGCTGCGTCGATTGCGCCGAAGCGCCCGCGCGCACGTCGGCTTCCGACGGAGATGGTCGCGAGATTCTCCGACGCGGACGACATGCGGGAGGCGTGCCCTTCCAGGCTGCGCACGATCTCGGCGATGCGGCCCTGGAACGACACGCTCTCGCGGCGGAACTGCTCCTGGCTCTCCAGCCGTCCGGACAGCTTGGCCTGCTCCGCGGTCGCGGCCTCCTGCTCTTTGCGCACCAGCATGAAATGCGAGGTCAGCGCCTGCGCGAAAGCGCCGATCTCGTCGCGCCGGCGGGCGTATTGCGCCAGCGTCTTCGGCGTCTGCTTGCCGCTCTGCAGCAGCGCGGCCATCCGCACGATCGGCCGGATCAGCAGCCGGTATTCCATCACGACGATCTGGCCGACGATGAACAGGGTCAGCAGCACGAGGAGAATCTTGTTCTGCCGGTGATTGGCCGAGAGCTCGGCCTGCTTGGCGTTGATCGCCTCGATCGCGCCGACCAGCTCGGCGCCGCCTCAGCGCCTTGTCGCCGAGACCGGTCCTTGACGTGCGCCATGGCAGCAGCGGTGGCGCGCTGCCGCTCGGCGGCAAGCTGCGTCGATCTGCCAGGACTCAATGACCGCGGTCGCGGCGTAGAGGACAGCCAGGAACCCCAGCATGAATCCCCAAATCGCCATCCGCTCGGCGACCTTGGCGTTGAAGGAGTTGGGAAACATGCGGCGATCCCGAGGATCAAAGACCGCGATCAGGGTTAGGTAAACATGATTAACAATTGCTTACCTCGAACCTGGCGGCCTCTCACGCGGTTGTCATCAGGCTTCGAACCGCGCCATGCTGCGCGCCGACAGGGGGCGTGCGCGGACGAGTTCACGGCGGGCGTTCGTTTGAGCGACGAGCAGCGGCTCGACTGGCTGCGCCTGATCCGCAGCGACAACGTCGGCCCGCGCACCTTCCGCACCTGCTCAATCATTTCGGCGGCGCCGCGCCGCGCTGGGCGCTGCCGGACATGGCGCGGCGCGGCGGCGCGCCAAGCCGGCGCGGCTATGCACGCGCGACGAGGCCGAGCGCGAGCTCGCCGCGGCGCCGCGGCGCGGCGCCACGCTGGTGGCGCTGGGCGAGCCGGACTATCCCGTGCGGCTGCGCATGATCGACGACGCGCCGCCGCTGATCGCGGTGCGCGGCAAGCTCGCAGCGCTGGCGCAGCCGATGGTCGCGGTGGTGGGCTCGCGCAATGCCTCTGCTGCCGGCAGCCAAGGTCGCCGACCGCATCGCCCGGACCTTGGCGCGGCCGGTCTCGTGGTCGTATCCGGTCTCGCTCGCGGCATCGATGCCGCGGCACATCGGGCCAGCTCTCGCAAGCGGCACGATCGCGGTGCTGGCCGGCGGCCACGACCACATCTACCCGCCGGAGCACGTCGACCTGCTCGGCGCAATCCTCGATGCTGGCGCGGCGATCAGCGAAATGCCGATCGGCTGGGAGCCGCGCGCGCCGCGATTTCCCGCGCCGCAACCGGCTGATTTCCGGCCTGTCGCTCGGCGTCGTCATCGTCGAGGCGGCGCGGCGCTCCGGTTCGCTGATCACCGCGCGCATGGCGCTCGAACAGGGCCGCGAAGTGTTCGCGGTGCCGGGCTCGCCGCTCGATCCGCGCGCCGAGGGCACCAACGGCTTGCTCAAGCAGGGCGCGGCGCTGGTGACGGAGGCCGAGGACGTGCTCGCGGTGCTGCGCCCGATCCTCGGCGAGACGCTCGACCTGTCGGCGCAGGAACCGGAGGCCGGCACGCCGCAGCTTTCCGAACCGGCGGGCTCCGAGCGCGAGCGCATCATCGCGCTGCTCGGTCCGACGCCGGTTTCGATCGACGATCTGGTGCGGCTTTCCGGCTTCTCGCCCGCGGTGGTGCGCACCGTGCTGTTGGAACTGGAGATCGCCGGCCGGCTGGAGCGTCACGGCGGCTCGCTGGTGTCGCTGGTGTAAACTGCGCGAATGATTCTCCGCGCGCTCGCTTCTTACGTTGATTTTCACCGGTGACGGCGCAAGGACAGCAGCCGCGTCCGCCCGCGGCCGATGCCGCATTCCAGAAATTCGTCGCCGAGCTCTGGAAGGACGCGCAGGCGAAGGGCATCACGCGGCAGACCTTCAACCTCGCCTTCGCCGGCGTGACGCCCGACCCGCGCGTGATCGCCCTGACCACGCGGCAGCCCGAGCAGGCCAAGCCGATGGGCGCCTACGTGGCCTCGCTCGCCTCGGCGCAGCGCGCCGCGGCGGGGCTGCGCAAGGAGGCGGAATGGCGCGGCCTGTTCGACGCGGTGGAGAAGCGCTTCAAGGTCGAGCGCTGGATCATCCTGGCGATCTGGGGAATGGAGACGTCCTACGGCTCGATGAAGGACAAGTGGGACCCCGTTCGCTCGCTGGCGTCGCTCGCCTACGCCAAGTACCGCGACAACTATTTCCGCGACGAACTGTTGATCGCGCTGAAGATCCTGCAGGACGAGCGCATCCCGCGCGACCAGTTCGTCAGCTCCTGGGCCGGCGCGATGGGCCAGACCCAGTTCATGCCGAAGAATTTCATCGACTACGCCATCGACTTCTCCGGCGACGGCAAGCGCGACATCTGGGGCAACGTGCCGGACGTGATCGGCTCGACCGGGAATTATCTCAGCAAGGAAGGCTGGAAGTACGGCCTGCCCTGGGGCTTCGAGGTCCTGATCCCGCAGGGCTTCGACTATCGCAAGAGCCGCGCAGCGTTCGACGAATGGAGCAGGCTCGGCGTCAAACGCGCCGACGGAAAGGCCTATCCGTCGAGCGGCGAAGGCATCCTGTTTTTCCCGACCGGCGTGCCGGGCCCCGGCTTCATCATCACCGAGAACTATCACGTGCTGCGCGAGTACAACAATTCGGATGCCTACGCGATCTCGATCGGCCACCTCGCCGACCGCATGCGCGGCGGCGCGCCGTTCAAGACGCCCTGGCCGAAGGAAAACACCACGCTGCCGCGCGACGACCGCATCGCGCTGCAGAAGCGGCTCGCCGAGCTCGGCTACGACGTCAAGCTGTTCAACGGGCCGATCACCTTCGAGCAGCGCGACTTCATCCGCGCCGAGCAGGTCAAGCTCGGCATGCTGCCGGACGGCCACGCCAGCGCCGCGCTGCTCGACAGGATGGGCATCAAGCGAAAATAGCCACTAGCGCCCGCCATTCATCTGCCGCATCGCGTTCTCGGCTTCCAGGCGGGCCATCTCCAGCAGGTAACCGAGCGCGTCGAGGCCATGGTCCCGGGCGATGAACGCGAGATCGCGGCTCAACTCTGCCACGTAGGCGGCGGCCGCCTCCCGGTCGCCAATCTCTGATTTATCCGACATTGCATCCCTTGATCGGCGCCGCCACCCCGAAACCTTGCAACCGCAGATATATCTATTGAGGGGAGTTAAATCAAATACTCCCTCCTAGGTTGATTCGAATTCCCTTGATTTTTGGCGCTTTTCCGCCGCACACGAGCCTTAGCAATTTGACAGGCAAGCATGTGTTACCCATGTTCGGCTCAATCAAAAGCGCCAATTCCATGACAAATTGGATCGGACTTTCCCTCTAACCCATTGGATATAATGAAAGTTGTCGTAGTCGAGTCGCCTGCCAAGGCGAAGACGATCAATAAGTATCTTGGCTCGGGCTACGAGGTCCTGGCCTCGTTCGGCCATGTCCGCGACCTCCCGGCCAAGGACGGCTCGGTCGATCCCGACAACGACTTCCACATGCTGTGGGAGGTCGACGACAAGTCCCAGAAGCGCCTCAACGACATCGCGCGGGCGGTCAAGGGCGCCGACACGCTGATCCTCGCCACCGACCCGGACCGCGAGGGCGAGGCGATCTCCTGGCACGTGCTCGAAGTGCTCAAGCAGAAGAACGCGCTGAAGAAACAGAGCGTCGAGCGCGTGGTGTTCAACGCCATCACCAAGCAATCGGTGGCGGAGGCGATGAAGCATCCGCGCCAGATCGACGGCGCGCTGGTCGACGCCTATCTGGCCCGCCGCGCGCTCGATTACCTCGTCGGCTTCACGCTCTCCCCGGTGCTGTGGCGCAAGCTGCCCGGCGCGCGCTCGGCGGGCCGCGTGCAGTCGGTCGCGCTGCGCCTCGTCAGCGACCGCGAGCTCGAAATCGAGAAGTTCGTCGCCAGGGAATACTGGTCGATCGTCGCGCAGCTCGCGACGCCGCGCAGCGAGAATTTCGAGGCGCGCCTGGTCGGCGCCGACGGCGAGAAGATCCAGCGGCTCGACATCGGCTCGGGCGCAGCAGGCCGAGGATTTCAAGCGCGCGCTGGAAAGCGCGGCATTCTCCGTCACCACTGTCGAGGCGAAGCCGGCCAAGCGCCACCCCTATGCGCCGTTCATGACCTCGACGCTGCAGCAGGAGGCGAGCCGCAAGTTCGGCCTCGCGCCCGCGCACACCATGCGGATCGCGCAGCGGCTCTACGAGGGCATCGACATCGGCGGCGAGACCGTCGGCCTGATCACCTATATGCGAACCGACGGCGTCGACATCGCCGAGGAAGCGATCACCGCCGCGCGCCGCGTGATCGAGGCCGACTATGGCCGCGAATACGTGCCGCCCTCGCCGCGCAAGTACCAGACCAAGGCGAAGAACGCCCAGGAGGCCCACGAGGCCATCCGCCCGACCGATCTCGCCCGCCGCCCCGCCGAAGTGAAGAAATTCGTCGAGCCGGACCAGGCCAAGCTCTACGAGCTGATCTGGATGCGCACCATCGCCAGCCAGATGGAATCCGCCGAGCTCGAGCGCACCACGGTCGACATCGCCGCCAAGGCGGGCGGCCGCAATCTCGAGCTGCGCGCCACCGGCACGGTGGTGAAGTTCGACGGCTTCCTCACGCTCTACACCGAGGACCAGGACGACAAGGCGGACGACGAGGATGCAAACCGCCTGCCGGAGATGGCGGACGGCGACGCGCTGAAGAAGCGCGAGATCCAGGCCACCCAGCACTTCACCGAGCCGCCGCCGCGCTATTCCGAAGCCTCGCTGGTCAAGCGCATGGAGGAGCTCGGCATCGGCCGGCCCTCGACCTACGCCTCGATCCTGCAAGTGCTGAAAGACCGCGGCTACGTCCGCATCGACAAGAAGCGGCTGGTTCCCGAGGACAAGGGGCGCGTGCTCACCGCGTTCCTGGAGAACTTCTTCGCCCGCTACGTCGAATACGATTTCACCGCCTCGCTCGAAGAGCAGCTCGACAAGGTCTCCAACAACGAGATGCCTTGGCGCGATCTGCTGCGCGATTTCTGGACCGGATTCATCGGCGCCGTCACCGACATCAAGGAGCTTCGCATCACGCAAGTGATCGATGCGCTCGACGAAATGCTGGCGCCGCATCTGTTTCCGCCGAGCAAGGACGGCACCGATCCGCGCAAGTGCCCGAACTGCGCCGACGGCCGGATCGGGCTGAAGCTCGGCCGGTTCGGCGGTTTTGTCGGCTGCTCCAACTATCCGGAATGCAAGTTCACCCGCCAGCTCACCGTCGGCGCCGACGGCCAGGGCGGCGGCATGCGCAAGCTCGGCGAGGACCCGGACACCGGCCTCGAAATCACCGTGCGGGGCGGCCGGTTCGGCAGCTACCTCCAGCTCGGCGAGCCGACCAAGGACGCCGACGGCGAGACCGTGAAGCCAAAGCGCGCCAGCCTGCCCAAGGGCGTGTCGCAGGACGAAGTCACGCTCGAACAGGCCATCAAGCTGCTCTCGCTGCCGCGCGAAATCGGCAAGAGTCCCGAGGACGGCGAGCCGATCATCGCCGGCATCGGCCGGTTCGGCTCGTACGTGAAGCACGGCAAGACCTACGCCAACCTCGACACCGGCGAGGACGTCACCACCATCGGGCTCAACCGCGCGATCACGCTGATCGCGGAGAAGCGCGCCAATCCGGGCAAGGGCCGCCGGTTCGGCGCCGACCCCGGCAAGCTGCTCGGCGAGCATCCGCAGAAGGGCGGCCCGGTCACCGTCAAGAACGGCCGCTACGGGCCTTACGTGACCAACAACGGCGTCAACGCTACGCTGCAGGGGGACAAAACGCCGGAGACGATCACGCTCGACGAGGCGATCGTGCTGCTCGACGCTCGCGCCGAGCGCACCGGCGGCGGCTCGACATCGCGCCGCAAGCGTCCGGCGCGCAAGGCAGCGGCCACCAAGGCGGCCGCGCCGAAAGCACCCGCGAAGGCCAAGAAGGGCGCGGCCGGAGGCTCCAAAGCCAAGGCGACGCGCAAGCCGAAGGTCGAAGCCGCCGAGTGATTGGCTGGCAAAGCCGCGGCCCAAACCCTAAATTATGAGCGAGCGCGCTGTTGCGCGCTCGCAGGTACTTCATTGGCTAAACGATCCAGCAAGCCGCCGTCGCCCTTCCCTTCGAAGGATGAAATCCTCGCCTTCATCGGCAACCAGCCGGGCAAGGTCGGCGTGCGCGAGATCGCGCGCGCTTTCAATCTGAAGAACGACCGCCGCGCGCAGCTCAAGCAGGTGCTGCGCGAGCTCGTCCGGCGACGGGCGTGTCGCAAGCAGCGGCGGCAAGCTGCATCATCCCGGCACCCTGCCCTCGGTTACGCTCGCGGACATCACCGCGCGCGACAGCGACGGCGAATTGATCGCAACGCCGACCGAATGGGACGAGGCGCTCGGGCCCCCGCCGAAAATCCGCATCCTGGCGCGCCGCGCAAAGCCTGGCGAAACCGCCGGCGTCGGCGACCGCGCGCTGCTTCGCGTCGAGGAGATCGACGACGAGGACGTCCGCTACAGCGGCCGGGTCATCAAGGTGATCGACCACGCCAAGCAGCGCGTGCTCGGCATCTATCGTGCGCTGCCGGGCGGTGGCGGCCGGCTGGTGCCGGTCGACAAGAAGCAGCTCGGCAAGGAGCTCTCCATCGCCCCGGGCCACAGCAAGGACGCGCAGGACGGCGACCTGATCGCGGTCAGCGTGCAGCGGCAGGGCCGCTTCGGCTTGGCATCGGCGCGCGTCGAGGAGAAGCTCGGCTCGCTCAAGAGCGAGCGCGCGGTCAGCATCATCGCCATCCACGCGCACGAAATCCCGCATGTTTTTCCGCAGGCCGTGATCGCCGAGGCTGAGGCCGCCAAGCCCGCGACGCCGGGCGCCGGCCGCGAGGACTGGCGCAAATTGCCGCTTGTCACCATCGACCCGGCCGACGCCAAGGATCACGACGACGCCGTCCACGCCGAGCCCGATCCGGACAAGAGCAATCCGGGCGGCCACATCATCACGGTCGCGATCGCCGACGTCGCCCATTACGTGCGGCCGGGCTCCGCGCTCGACCGCGAGGCGCTCAAACGCGGCAACTCGGTCTATTTTCCGGACCGCGTGGTGCCGATGCTGCCGGAGCGCATCTCCAACGACCTGTGCTCGCTGCGGCCCGGCGAGGACCGCGCCGCGCTTGCCGTGCGAATGATCGTCGGCGCCGACGGCCGCAAGCGCTCGCACACATTCCACCGCGTGCTGATGAAATCGGCGGCGAAGCTGCATTACGCGCAAGCACAAGCTGCCGTCGACGGGCGAACCGACGACACCACAGGTCCCCTGCTCGGCCCGGTGCTCAAGCCGCTCTACGACGCCTACGAGGCGCTCAAGCGCGCCCGGCAGGCGCGCCATCCGCTCGACCTCGACTTGCCCGAGCGCAAGATCCTGCTCAAGCCGGACGGCACGGTCGACCGCGTCATCACGCCGGAGCGGCTCGACGCGCATCGGCTGATCGAGGAGTTCATGATCCTGGCCAACGTCGCTGCCGCCGAGACCGCGGAGCGCGCCAAGCTGCCGCTGATCTACCGGGTGCACGACGAGCCGTCGCTGGAGAAGGTCGAGGCGCTGCGCACCTTTCTGCAGACGCTGCACATCTCGCTGCCGAAGGGCGGCGTGCTGCGCGGCGAGCAGTTCAATCACATCCTCGCGAAGGTCAAGGGCGGCGACGTCGAGACGCTGGTCAACGAGATCGTGCTGCGCACGCAGTCGCAGGCCGAATATTCCGCGGAGAATTACGGCCACTTCGGGCTCAACCTGCGCCGCTACGCGCATTTCACCTCGCCGATCCGCCGCTACGCCGACCTCACCGTGCACCGCGCGCTGATCCGCGCGCAGAACCTCGGCCATGACGGCGTGCCGGCCGATCAGGACCGCGGCGCGCTGGGCGAGATCGCGGCGCAGATTTCCGCCGCCGAGCGGCGCGCCATGAAGGCCGAGCGCGAAACCGTCGACCGGCTGATCGCGCACCACCTCGCCGACCGGGTCGGCGCGACGTTCGAAGGGCGGATTTCGGGCGTGACGCGCGCCGGCCTGTTCGTCAAGCTCGACGGCACGGGCGCCGACGGCTTTGTCCCGGCGCGCACGATCGGCGACGAATATTTCCGCTACGAGGAGGCGATGCACGCCATGGTGGGAAGCCGCAGCGGCGAGAGCTACCGGCTTGGCGACCGGGTGACGGTCAAGCTGGTCGAGGCTGCGCCGGTGGCGGGCGCGCTGCGCTTCGAGCTGCTGTCGGAAGGCCGCCGTTCCGGCGACGCGCCGCGCAGCAGCGCGCGGCCTCGCTCGGAGCGGCAACAACGCTCATTCCGGAACAAGCCGCCGCATCGCGACGAGCGACACAAGCGCGGCAGGCGCGGCCGATGACCGATCTGTCCGAGCGCTTTGCCCGCGAGGCGCCGAGCGGCCATCCCAATGTGACGCCGCGCGACGCTGCAACGTTGATCCTGCTCGACCGCAGCGGGCCGGTACCCAAAGTGCTGATGGGCCGCCGCCACCAGGGCCATGTCTTCCTGCCCGGCCGGTTCGTATTCCCCGGCGGCGCGGTCGATCCGCGCGACAGGCTGATGACGTTTGGCTCGCCGCTCGATCCGCGCGCCGAGGCCAAGCTGATGCGCAGCGTGAAGCGGCCGAACGCCGCCAAGGCACGCGCGCTCGCGCTCACCGCGATCCGCGAGACGTTCGAGGAAACCGGCCTGCTGCTCGGCACCAGGCGCGACACGCCT
Organism: uncultured Alphaproteobacteria bacterium; assembly: GCA_963711955.1. Taxonomy (GTDB): domain Bacteria; phylum Pseudomonadota; class Alphaproteobacteria; order Rhizobiales; family Xanthobacteraceae; genus Z2-YC6860. The sequence continues at coordinate 56,284 of CAVQGC010000015.1, forward strand.
CCCAAGGTTCCGGACGGCGAGTGGTCGGCATTCGCCGAACACCGCGTCCATCCCGACCTCTCCGGCATCCACTTCATCGCCCGCGCGATCACGCCGCCGCGCCGCGCGCGGCGCTACGACACGCGCTTCTTTACCGCCGACGCCTCCGCGATCGCTCACCGGATCGAAGGCGTGATCGGCCCCGAAGCAGAGCTCGTGGAACTGGTCTGGCTACCGCTCGACGAGACCAAGCGCCTCGAACTGATGGCGATCACCGAGATGGTGCTGGAAACGCTCCAGGAGCAGATCGCGGCCGGATTCAGTCACGATCTGCCGGTGCCGTTCTACCGGATGCTGCACGGCAAGCGCATGCGGGAGATGCTCTGACGCCTTGGATTTGCAGGGGTGGTGGCCCCTTGCGGCAATCGGCAATTTTGTGATGCCGGTCACAGCGGCGCGCCGGCCTGTCCGGCATAGTCACCTCACGATTTACCTCTTCCTGTTGAACCTTCCCCGCCCCGGCGCCCCCGCCGGGGCTTTTCTTTGGGTCTTTGGGCTTTCCTTGACTTTCACCCGGCCCTGACTAGGTTGCGCGGAACACGCCCAAAACCTGAGGTTTGCCATGGCCAAGGCCGTCACCACCAAGATCAAGCTGCTGTCCAGCGCCGACACCGGCTTCTACTACGTCACCAAGAAGAACTCGCGCACCATGACCGACAAGCTGGTCATGAAGAAGTACGACCCGATCGCGAAGAAGCACGTCGAATTCCGCGAGACCAAGATCAAGTAACCTTCCACGCACCGCTGGAAAGCACAAAGGGCGCCCTGCGGCGCCCTTTCGCATTTTACATTGTGGTTCTTCGCTCGGCGCAACGCCGGCTCACCTGTTTTCTTTTTGAGAAAAAAGGTGGCCGGCCGGGAGCGATGTCATGAGGAGGCCACTCGCATCACTCCCGGCGCGGCCGAACCCTACAGACTCAGGAGATGCGGCGGACCTGAGCGACCGTAGGGTTGTAACGGGAGTTGGTTGCCTCGACTCCGGCTGGCTCGCCGGTTCCGCATTTGGATAGTCGTGGCCGCCCCCTCCTTGATGGATTCAAATTATCCGAGCGAGGCGCGAAAGCAATTTCATAAACGCCGTTTACTTTGATGTTCGCGCGTCAACCTAAAGCGTTATGCTTAAGCGCCAGCACTCGCGCTAAAAGCACGTCCGCTCGCGGCAAATCGGCATGAATTCTAGGATTGAGCGAATGCTTAACGCCGCGGACAGCGCGGGCGCGAAGAATTTTACGCCGCGTCGGCGACCACGCGGTTGCGCCCGTCGCGCTTGGCGCGATAGAGCGCCTGATCGGCCCGCTTGAGGATCGAGGCGGCGGTGTCGTCCGCGACATCCAGCGTGGCGATGCCGATCGAGATCGTCACCTCGATCGCGCCGGCGCCCTGGCTGATCGGGAACGCTTCGGACGCGATGCGGCGGCGCAGCCGCTCAGCCACAATGGTGGCCACCGCCATGTCGGTTTCCGGCATGATAATGACGAACTCCTCGCCGCCGTAACGGCAGGCAAGGTCAATTCCACGAATGGACTTCCGCACCCGAACCGCAAACTCGCGTAGCACGTCGTCGCCGGCATCGTGCCCGTGGGTGTCATTGATGGCCTTGAAGTAGTCGATATCAAGCACCAGTGCGGTGAGCGGCTTGCCGCGCGAGGCGGCCTGCTCGACCAGCGCGGACAGATGGCTCTCCATGTAGCGGCGGTTGTAGAGGCCGGTCAGCGCGTCGGTGATCGCCATCTCGATCGACTGCTGGACGTTGTCGCGCAGCCGCTCGGTGTAGCGCTTCTTGCGGATCTGCGTTCGCGCACGCGCCAGGATCTCGTTCTTGTCGATCGGCCGCATCAGGTAGTCGTTGATGCCGATCTCCAGGCCGCGCAGCATCTTGGCGTTGTCGTCGCCGTCGCTGATCGCAAGGATCGGCGTGTTGCGGGTGCGATCCAGGGAGCGGACTTGGCTGCACAGCCGCAGACCGTCGTAGTTCTCCAAGGCGAGCGAGACGATCAACAGGTCGTAGTTGCCCTCGGCGGCGTGAAACAGCGCGTCGTTCGGGCTGTTCTCGATATCGACCGTTTGCTCGCCTGCCAGCATTTGCGCGATGCGCTCGGAAGCCGACAGCCGGTCGTCGACGACCAGCACGCGGCCGCGCCGGCCGGCGTCGGCGATCGCCTCGTTCTCGGCGTCCTGGATGCCGATCTCCTTCGAGGTGAGCGCGCGCATGCGAAGCTCATCGGTCATCATCTTCAGGCGGGCGAGCGAACGCACCCGCGCGATCAGCGCGACGTCGGACACCGGCTTGGTCAGGAAATCGTCGGCGCCGGCGTCGAGCCCGCGCACCCGGTCGGACGGATGGTCGAGCGCCGTCACCATGACCACGGGGATGTGGTGCGTCGCCGGATTGCTCTTGAGGCGGCGGCAGACCTCGAAGCCGTCCATATCCGGCATCATCACGTCGAGCAGCACGATGTCGCATTCCGCTTTGGCGCAGATCGCCAGCGCGTCGGCGCCGCTCATCGCCGTGGAGACGTCGAAATATTCGGCAGAAAGACGGGCCTCCAGCAGCTTGACGTTGGCCGCTACGTCATCGACGACGAGCACGCGGGCGGTCATTACGCATTCCCCAGGAAATGACGGATGGTTTCGATGAACTTGCCGACCGAGATGGGCTTCGACAGATAGGCCTCGCAGCCGCCCTCGCGGATGCGCTCCTCGTCGCCCTTCATGGCGAAGGCGGTGACCGCGACGACCGGAATCGACTTCAAGCGCCGGATCGTCCTTGAGCCACTTGGTGACCTCGAGGCCGGACACTTCGGGAAGCTGGATGTCCATCAGCACGAGATCGGGCTTGTGCTTGCGCGCGAGGTCGAGCGCCTCGATGCCGTTGCGTGTGCCGACGGTCTGGTAGCCGTGCGCCTCCAACAGGTCGTGGAAGAGCTTCATGTTGAGCTCGTTGTCCTCCACGATCAGCACGGTCTTGGCCATCGCCCGCTCCACTGCCCCGCGCCTGAACGGCTGCGGCGCCCGCGGCGGGTACCGCAAGCGCTGGGGGATTTCGTTAACAACGTAGGCCGGAAGTATTACGGAAAGGAAAACAATGCGATGTAATTCCGGATCGCGAAAACCGGCTAAGCATCACAACTGGCGGGATATTTTTGCCTCTCGGCGCGATTATGCGGGACCCTGGCGCCCAACCTCCACGGCCTGTCCCCAGCCTGGCCCGCAATATCCACCCATCGCTTGCTAAGCTGCCGGGAGGGCGTAAACGGCGGCGGGCATGAAACCTCCGGCAAGGACGGCGCGGCAGGGCGCGCGAGACAACGGCAGCGGGCGCGAGCACGCCGAAACGCTGGCGATCGCCGCGCTGTCTTTCCTCGCCGAGGAGCCGGAGCGGCTCGGCGGCTTCCTGGCGCTCTCCGGCATAGGCCCGGAATCCCTGCGCGCCGCGGCCGGCGAGCCGCATTTCCTCGCCGGCGTGCTCGAACATGTGGTCTCCGACGAGAAGCTGCTGCTCGATTTCGCCGCCCACCAGGGCATCGACCCATTCGACGTGACGCGGGCCCGCCAGGTGCTCGCCGGGCCTCACCCGGACGTATCGTGATGCCGGCCTTCTGCCGCGATTGCCTTAACGACGTCGCGCAGGCCCCGCGCTGCCCGGCCTGCTTCTCGCCGCGCGTGCTGCGTCACGCGGAGCTCGACACGCTAACCATCGCGCACGTCGACTGCGACGCGTTCTACGCCACGGTCGAGAAGCGCGACGACCCGAGCCTCAACGACAAGCCGCTGATCGTCGGCGGCGGCAAGCGCGGCGTCGTCACCACCGCCTGCTACATCGCGCGCACCTTCGGTGTGCGCTCGGCGATGCCGATGTTCGAGGCGCGCAGGCTGTGTCCGCACGCCACCATCGTGCGGCCCAACATGGACAAGTACGCGGGCGTCAGCCGGCAGGTGCGCGCGCTGATGCTGGAGCTCACGCCGCTGGTCGAGCCGATCTCGATCGACGAAGCCTTCATGGACCTGACCGGCACGCAGCGGCTGCACGGCATGAGCGCCGCCAAGGCGCTGGCGCGCTTTGCCGCCAAGGTCGACCGCACGCTCGGCATCACGGTGTCGATCGGGCTCTCGTGCAACAAGTTCCTCGCCAAGATCGCCTCCGATCTCGACAAGCCGCGCGGCTTTGCGCTGCTCGGCCAGGCCGAGGCGGCGGGCTTCCTTGCCGAGCGGCCGGTGTCGTTCATCTACGGGGTCGGCAAGGTCGCGGCGCAGCGGCTCGCCAAGGACGGCTTCCGGCTGATCGCCGATCTGCAACGCGCCGAGGAGCGTGACCTGATGCGCCGCTACGGCGCGGAGGGCCAGCGCCTGGCGCGGCTCTGCCGCGGCATCGACGATCGCGACGTCGACCCGGTGCGCGAGCGCAAGAGCGTGTCGGCGGAAAACACCTTCGAGCGCGATCTCGCCTCGTTCCGCCCGCTGGAGAAGCGGCTGTGGGCGGCGGCGGAGGAGGTTTCCGACCGGCTGAAGGAGAAGAAGCTGTCCGGCTCGACGGTGACGCTCAAGCTCAAGACCGCCGACTTCCGCATCCTGACGCGGGCGCGCTCGCTGGAGAGCCCAACCCAGCTTGCGGGCAAGATTTTCGCGGCCAGCCGCGACCTGCTGGCCCGCGAGATCAACGGCACGCGCTACCGCCTGCTCGGCGTCGGCGTCAGCGCGCTGGCCGACGCCGAAGACGCCGATCCCGCCGACCTGATCGACACCGGCGCAACGCGCCGCGCCGCGGCCGAGCGCGCGATCGACCGCGTGCGCGGCAAGTTCGGCCACGAGGCGATGGTCAAGGGGTTGGAGTTCGAGGGCGAGGAGGAGTGAGCCCGCGCCTCAAGGACAGGGCTTGCTGTCCTTCAGCTCGAGCTGGGTCATCTCGCCGCTGACGACGAAATCGCCGTAGTCGAGCAGCAGCGCGCGCGACACGCCGTTCTCGTAAAGCTCGAAGGTGATGGAATAGATCGGCAGTCTGCTCGCCGCCCTGCTTGCTCTTGTCGAAATAGCTGATGGTGACCGGCCAGCGCGTCAACGACGCCAGCGCCGCCTGCTTGGCGGCGGCGTCGGTCGGCGTGCGCTCCTGCGGCGCGATCGCTTTGCCGATAATCGCCGTCGTGTCGTACAGCTTGTCGCCGCTGTCCGAGCCGTCGTAGACCACCGCTTCGTACACGGTCTTGCCCTCGCGCGCGGCGGCGATGATGCGGCGGACGTGCTCGGTGGGAAACACGATGTCGACGGAATAATCAAGCGACTTGTCGGCCGGCTTGGTCAGCTTGACGCCAATGCCGCTCTTGAGCCGCTCGGCCTGGCCGTCGACCGCGTCGCGCAGCCGGTCGTCGAGGAAATTCTGCGAGTGGAAGCGCAACCGCTGCGCGCCGCCCTCCTCCCAGGTGGTGGCGCGCAGGTCGCTCAGGGAAACCTTGCCCTCGCCGCTGTCGAGCTGCGACACCTGACGAAACTGCAGCGCATAGCCCTCGCACGGGCTGCCCGAGAAATCGTACAGAATGCGCCCGTTGACCGCGCTCATCGGCCGCTTGCCGCGCGATTGGGCAAGCTTGAGATCGTAGACCGCGCGATGCGAGGCGAGCACGACCGCGCTGCCTTGCGCCGCAGCCGGGAGGGGTGGCGCCAACGCCAAGATTGTAACAACCGCAAGAAAGGCGGGCGCAACGGCCGATTTCATCGAGAATCTCCCGGTTCTGCCCCGGTGCCGCAGAATAGGCTTGCCATGCCGATGCCGCAACGCCGGTTGGGCGGCGCAGCTTCTTGCCAGCGCCCGCCCGATCAGCGAAGACAAAGGCGGCATTTTCATGGGCGCCTCTTGGGCGTCGCTTGGGCGCGTCTTGGGGCGTTGTCAGGGAGACCAGCATGGCCGGCACGGTTGAGAAGAAGCTTGCGGACCTCGGGATCAAGCTGCCGACCCCGGCCGCGCCGGTCGCGAACTACGTGCCGTTCGTGCGCACCGGCAAGCTGCTGATCATTTCCGGCCAGCTCTGCTTCGACAACGACAGCAAGCTGGTCGCCAAGGGCCAGCTCGGCGGCGGCGTCTCCATCGAGGACGGCGCCAAGGCGGCGCAGGCCTGCGCCGTCAACCTGCTGGCGCAGCTCAAGAGCGCGCTCGGCGATCTCGACAAGGTGGCCCGCGTGGTGCGGCTCGGCGGCTTCATCAATTCGGCGCCGGGCTTCGCCGACGGACCGAAGGTGATGAATGGCGCGTCCGACCTGATGGTCACCGCGTTCGGCGACAAGGGCCGCCACGCCCGCACCACCATCGGCGTTTCGGCCTTGCCGCTCGATGCCGCCGTCGAGGTCGAGGGCGCGTTCGAGGTCAACTAGCGCATGATCCCGAAAAGTGGGAACCGGTTTCCCCCCTGCGTGAAACGCTGGCACGAATTTCCTTTTGGCTGATGCTTCGGCGGGCGAAGGCTGGTCGGGCAAGATCATGCTCAAACAAGACAATGCGCCGAGGCGATGCCGGACTGGCTGACCGCGCGACCGGTCGCACACCGGGGCCTGCACGACGCCGCAAACGGCGTGATCGAGAACACGCCGTCCGCCTTCGAAGCCGCGATCGCCAGCCACTACGCGATCGAATGCGATCTCCAGATCAGTGCCGATGGCGAGGCGATGGTGCATCACGACGATGTGCTGGGACGCCTCACCGATGGCGCGGGCCGGCTCGACGCGATGCCGGCGGCGGAGCTCAAGCGCGTCGCGTTCAAGGCCACCAAGGACCGGATGCTGACGCTGGGAGAGCTTTGCGCGCTGGTGGCGGGACGGGCAACGCTGGTGATCGAGATCAAAAGCCGGTTCGACGGCGACCTGCGCGGGGCGCGGCGCGCCGCGCAGGTGCTGCAAAACTACCAAGGGCCGGTGGCGCTGATGTCGTTCGACCCCGGGCATATTACGGCGCTGCGCGACCTCGCGCCCGGCTTGCTTCGCGGCCTGGTCGGATGGCGGCCGGACCGGACGCGCGAAAAAAGCCCTTCGACGGGCGCCGCCGCGAAATTCGTGCTGCAAGCCTTGTCGGCGCGGCTGCAATTCCTGGCCTATCGAGTGTCGGACCTGCCTTCGCCGGTGCCCGGCTTCGCGCGCAATGTGCTGGGCCTGCCGCTGCTGACCTGGACGGTGCGCACGCCCGAGGACCGGCGCCGTGCCGCCGCAGCACGCCGACCAGATCATTTTCGAAGGCTTCCGGCCTTGAGGGTCCGCGATTTGAAGCAACTCCCGGCGCGTATGGGCGTTGCCGTCATGAGCATCGAGGAGTTGGAGACCCATGCGACCATTTATCTTTGTCGCCGCCAGCATCGTAGCCCTCGCCGCTGCGGTCACGCCCGCCAAGGCCGGCCAAACGGCGCCGCCCAGTGTCCTGCAAATTGCCCACCAGGATTTCTCCGCCGCCAAGCGCAAGCAGCGCGTTCGCGGCCCGCAAGCCTACGGCAGCGGACAGCGGCAGATCGCCTGCACCCAACTCGGCTGCAATCCGATCCCGCGCGGCTGCCGGGTCGTGCCGGGGCGCAATCCCTTCACTTGGAATCCGTCCGGGTTCGACGAAGTGCACTGCCCCTATTACCGCTAGACGGGTTGTCCTGCCGGACGAGTCAGCCACAATGAGGCCAGCCTCGCGGTGGCAAAGTCCGATTAATGAGCGATCCTGAACTGCGTCTGCGCGTGATCCCGGCCATCGACCAGGTGGCCGAAAGGGCCTGGGATGCCTGCGCCAACCCGGCACGCGAGGCAGCCGAAGTAAAACCTCAAGAACAATCTTATAACCCATTCATTTCATACGCATTTCTACATGCCCTGGAGGGGTCTGCGTCAGCCACCGCCCGGACCGGCTGGCAACCCCAACATCTGCTCGCGGAAAGCGCGGACGGCACGCTCCTCGGCGCGGTGCCCTGCTATCTGAAATCGCATTCGCGCGGCGAGTACGTGTTCGACCGCGGCTGGGCCGAGGCCTACGAGCGCGCCGGCGGCGACTACTACCCCAAGCTCCAGGTGTCCGTGCCGTTCACGCCCGCGACCGGACGGCGCCTGCTGGTGCGGCCGGGCGCCGACGCCGAGGCGGTGCGATCCGCGCTGACGGCGGGCCTGCGGGAGCTGTGCCGGCGGCAGCAGGCGTCCTCCGTCCACGTCACCTTCATGCCGGAGCCGGAGTGCAGCTACCTCGCCAAGCAAGGCTTCCTGCGGCGCACCGACCAGCAGTTCCACTGGGAGAACGCCGGCTACGCCAGCTTCGACGCCTTCCTCGAGGCGCTGTCGTCGCGCAAGCGCAAGACCATCAAGCGGGAGCGCCGCGAGGCGCTGGAGAACGGCATCAGCGTGCATTGGCTGACCGGCAGCGAACTGACGGAAGACATCTGGGACGTGTTCTTTGGCTTCTACATGGAGACCGGCTCGCGCAAATGGGGCCGGCCCTACCTCACCCGCCAGTTCTATTCGCAGATCGGCCGGACCATGGCCGACCGCATCGTCCTCATCATGGCGAAACGGGCCGGCCGCTGGATCGCCGGCGCCATCAACTTCATCGGCTCGGACACGCTTTTCGGCCGCCACTGGGGTGCGAGCGAGCATCATCCGTTCCTGCATTTCGAGATCTGCTACTACCAGGCGATCGAGTTCGCGATCGCCAAAAAGCTCGCCCGCGTCGAGGCCGGCGCGCAGGGCGAGCACAAGCTGGCCCGCGGCTACCTGCCGGTCACCACTCATTCCGCCCACTACATCGCGGACCCCTCGCTGCGGCGGGCCATCGCCGACTACCTCGCCCGCGAGCGCGCCTATGTGGAAGCGGCCGGTGAGGAGCTTGCGGCGGCGGCCCCGTTCCGCAAGGATTTGGTCGAGCAGGAACAGGATTCAGTCCTGGGGAGCGACGATGCCGAGCTACGACCCGCAGAACATTTTCGCCAAGATTTTGCGCGGCGATTTGCCGTGCCACAAGGTTTACGAGGACGACAAGGTTCTCGCCTTTCTCGACATCATGCCGCGCGCGCCCGGCCACACGCTGGTGCTGCCCAAGGCGCCGGCGCGAAACCTGCTCGACGTCAAGCCCGACGACCTCGCCGCGGTCGCCACGGCCGCCCAGAAGATCGCCAAGGCCGGCATGCAGGTGTTCGGCGCCGATGGGGTGACGGTCCAGCAGTTCAACGAAGGCGCGGGCGGACAGGTGGTGTTCCATCTCCACGTCCACGTCATCCCGCGCAAGTCCGGGGTGCCGATGAAGCCGCCGGCGAGCGAGAAGGAAAAGCCGGAGGTGCTGTCCGACCACGCCCTCAAGCTGGCGGCTGCGCTGAAGAACTGAGGTCTAGGCCCCGTACCACCACGCGCCCGCGAGAAACAGCATCTCGCCGACCAGCACGCCGACAAACACCGAGCGGCGCGCCACCAGGAACGCGGCAAAGCCCAGCGCCGCGGCGCCGATGCGCACGAACAACGGGATGGCGGCGAGCGCGCCGCTGGTCGTCATGATGAGCTGCGCCATGACGCCGGCCAGGATCGCCGTCGCCACCGCCCTCACCCAGACGATGATCTGCGAGTCCTCGCTCAGGCCCCGCACCACCACGAGGCCGAGCACCCGCCAGACCTCGTTCGGCAGGAAGCCGACCAGGATGAGCGCAAGGTAGGGGCCGATCTCGGCGAGCGTCATCGCATCGCCTCGCGCAGCCGGTGAACCGCGTAGGCGATCGAGCCCGCGATCACGCCGGTCCACATCAGGTCGAGCTTGACCTTCTGCGCCGCCAGCAATGGGCCGATCACCAGGCCGAGCCCGAACGCCAGCCGGTCGATCAGCGTCTCGTTGTTGCGCGCCGACGACATCAGGATCGCCATCGGCGTGAAGAACAGCAGCGTGGTCGCAAGCAGCGGCGGCAACCGCGCCGCCAGCGCATAGCCGATCACGCTGCCGACCACCGCGGACAACAGCAGACCCGAGCCCAGGCCGTTGTAGAACGGGATGCGCTCGCCGCGCGGCATCTGCGGCGTGAGCCGCATGCCCTCGACCCAGACGCTGATGGCGGTCAGATGCGTCGGCAGCAGCAGATCGAGCTGACGCGTGCGCCGATCCTTCAGCACCGGCACCAGCGCCGCGACCATCGGCAGGAAACGCGCGCTGGACAGCCCGACCGCGATCGCGACCTCCAGCAACGTCGCGGTGGTCAGCGTCGAGATCAGGATGACCTGCGCCGGCGCAGCCCAGATCAGCAGCGTCGAGAGGATCATCCACGGCAGGCTGAAGCCGAACTCGTAGGCCAGCGCGCCGATCCCGATGTAGTTGCCGACCAGCACATAGGCGAACACCGAGCGCCACGCGGCGACAAAGCCGTTGAGGAAGGCCGCGCGCGCGGCGACAGGGGAAGGATCAGTTGGCGTCTCGGACATCGGTCCAAGCTGTCCCACAGGACCGCCGCAACGCGCAAGCTACGGTGCGAACGCCGCCGCGCCGGCAATCAATACAGCCTCGCCGACGATCACGCCGGCGAAGGCCGAGCGGCGGATCAGCAGGAACGCCAGAAAGCCAAGACCGAGCGCGGCGAGCCGCACCTCGACCGGCACCGCCGCGAGCGCGCCCGGCGGGAACAGCGTGATGCGCGCCACCACGGCGGCGACCAGCGCGGTCGCCACCGCCCTCACCCACAGGATGATCTCGGAGTTCTCGTCGAGACCGCGGCCGAGCATGATGCCGAGCCATCGCCACATCTCGCTCGGCAGGAAGCCGATCAGCAGCAGCGCGAGATAAGGCTCCATCGCGAAGCTCATGACGCGGCCTTCCAGCGGCGCTGCACGCGATGCACGCCATAGGCCAGCGTGCCGGCGATGATCCCGGTCCACAGCAGGTCGAAATCGACCTTGCTGAACGCCAGCGCGGGACCGATCACGATGCCGAGACCGAGCGCGAGCTTGTCGAGCAGCAGGCGCGCGTTGCGTGCCGCCGATACCAGAAACGAGATCGGCGTCATGAACATGGCGCCGGCAGCGAACAACGGCCGGCAGCAGAGCCTGAATGCTGTAGCCGACCGCGGTGAACACCACCCCGATGCTCAGCAAGGTCAGGCCGACACCGTTGCAGAACGGCATGCGCTGGCCGCGCGCGAGCTTGGGGCGCCGCCCGCATCGACTCGATCCACACGCTGATCGCCATGAAATGCACCGGGATCAGCAACTGCCAAAGCTCGCGTGGTCTCCTGCCGCACCACTGGGATCAGCGCGACCACGATGGGGAACAGCCGCACGCTCGACAGACTGACCGCGACCGCGGTTTCGAACAGCGCCGTGCCGGGCCCCATGCCGGTGACCAGGATAACCTGCGCCGGTCCGGCCCATTGCAATGCGGTCGAGAGCATCGCCCAGCCCATCGACAGGCCGTAGTCGTGGCACAGCGCGCCGAAGCCGATGTAGGTGAAGGCGATGACGAAACCGAACACCGACGTGAAGGCGGTGCGGACGCCGAGCAGGAAGCCGCCGGAGGCAATGAGAGGTGCTGGTTCCGGCGGCGTGGACATGCCTGTTCGTCACATAGCAATGCCAACGGCGCAAGCCGCGCGCCACATGCGACGTGTGCGCAAAGCGAAGGCCGGGCGCGGGGGCCCGGCCTTACCGAACGTTCGTTACGATCAAACCTTGACCAGCGGCACCTTCGGCACCGAGCCGCCTCGCGGCGGGCCGCCGTCACTGCCCGGCGGCTTCGGCTTGCGGGCGCGCGGGCGCTTGGGCTTCGCCTCGGCCGGGATCTTCTCCGGCTTCGGCGTGACCGGGCCCTCGACGTATTCGAAGCCGAGCTTGTCCCTGCTGTTGTCGTCCTTGACGACGACGACGCGGACGTGGCCGCCGCCCTTGAGCTTGCCGAACAGCACCTCGTCGGCGAGCCCCTTCTTGATGTGCTCCTGGATCACCCGCGCCATCGGACGTGCGCCCATCAGCTCGTCGTAGCCATTGGCGATCAGCCAGCGCGAGGCCTCCTCCGACAGCTCGATGGTGACGTTGCGGTCGGCGAGCTGGGCTTCGAGCTGCAGCACGAACTTGCCGACCACCTGCTTGATGATCTCCGGCGACAGGTGCGCGAACGTGATGACCGCGTCGAGCCGGTTGCGGAACTCCGGCGCGAACAGCCGGTTGATCGCTTCCATGTCGTCGCCTTCGCGCTTGCTGCGCGTGAAGCCGTACGCCGCCTTGGCCATGTCGGCCGCGCCGGCGTTGGTGGTCATGATCAGGATGACGTTGCGGAAGTCGACCTGCTTGCCGTTGTGGTCGGTCAGCTTGCCGTGATCCATGATCTGCAGCAGCACGTTGAACAGATCGGGGTGCGCCTTCTCGATCTCGTCGAGCAGCAGCACGCAATGCGGATGCTGGTCGACGCCGTCGGTCAGCAGGCCGCCCTGGTCGAAGCCGACGTAGCCCGGAGGCGCGCCGATCAGCCGCGAGACGGTGTGGCGCTCCATGTACTCCGACATGTCGAAGCGGATCAGCTCCACCGCGAGGCTCTTGGCGAGCTGCTTCGCCACCTCGGTCTTGCCGACGCCGGTCGGACCTGAGAACAGGTAGCAGCCGATCGGCTTCTCCGGCTCGCGCAGTCCCGCGCGGGCAAGCTTGATCGACGTCGAGAGCGCCTCGATCGCCTTGTCCTGGCCGTACACCGTGGTCTTGAGCGTATGGTCGAGATGCTGCAGCACCTCGGCGTCGTCCTTCGACACGGTCTTTGGCGGGATCCGCGCCATGGTGGCGATCGTCGTCTCGATCTCCTTGATGCCGATCGTCTTCTTGCGCTTGCTTTCGGGCAGCAGCATCTGCGCCGCGCCGGACTCGTCGATCACGTCGATCGCCTTGTCGGGCAGCTTGCGGTCGTGGATGTAGCGCGCGGACAGTTCGACCGCCGCCTTCACCGCCTCGTTGGTGTACTTGAGCTTGTGGTAGGCCTCGAAGTACGGCTTGAGGCCCTTCATGATTTCGATCGCGTCCGGAATTGACGGCTCGTTGACGTCGATCTTCTGGAAGCGGCGCACCAGCGCGCGGTCCTTCTCGAAATACTGGCGGTATTCCTTGTAGGTGGTCGAGCCGATGCAGCGAATGGTGCCGGCCGCGAGCGCCGGCTTCAGCAGGTTCGAGGCGTCCATCGCGCCGCCGGAGGTGGCGCCCGCGCCGATCACGGTGTGGATCTCGTCGATGAACATGATCGCGCCCGGATAGGCCTCGATCTCCTTGATGACCTGCTTGAGGCGCTCCTCGAAGTCGCCGCGATAGCGCGTGCCGGCGAGCAGCGTGCCCATGTCGAGCGCAAACACCGTCGCGTTCTTGAGCACGTCCGGCACCTCGCCATGGATGATGCGGCGCGCCAGGCCCTCGGCGATCGCGGTCTTGCCGACGCCGGCGTCGCCGACGAACAGCGGATTGTTCTTCTGGCGGCGGCACAGCACCTGGATGCAGCGGTTGATCTCGCTGTCGCGGCCGATCAGCGGGTCGATCTTGCCTTCCTTCGCCTTCTTGTTGAGGTTGACGCAATAAGCCTCGAGCGCATCGCCCTTTTTCTTCGGCTCGTCGCCGTTGCCGCCCTTCGCGTCGCCCTCCTCGTCGCTGCCGCGCACCGGCCGCGACTCCGACATGCCCGGCCCGCTTGGCGATGCCGTGGCTGATGTAGTTGACCGCGTCGTAGCGGGTCATGTCCTGCTCTTGCAGGAAATAGGCGGCGTGGCTCTCGCGCTCGGCGAAGATCGCAACCAGCACATTGGCGCCGGTCACCTCCTCGCGGCCCGACGACTGCACGTGGATCACGGCGCGCTGGATGACGCGCTGGAAGCCGGCGGTGGGCTTGCTGTCGTCGCCGCCGTCGGTGACGAGGTTCTCCAGTTCGGATTCGAGATAGGAGCCGAGGTTGCGCTTGAGCTTGTCGAGATCGACGTTGCAGGCCCGCATCACGGCGGCGGCGTCCTGGTCGTCGATCAGCGCGAGCAGCAGATGTTCAAGCGTCGCGTATTCGTGATGACGCTCGTTGGCGAGCGCCAGCGCCCGGTGCAGCGATTGCTCAAGATTGCGAGAAAAGGTCGGCATTCAATGTTCCATTTCCGCTTGTATTGGACGCTGCCCCCGAGAGCTACTTCTTCTCCATCACGCACTGCAAAGGATGCTGGTGTTTGCGGGCGAAGTCCATGACCTGCGTCACCTTGGTCTCCGCCACTTCGTAGGTATAGACGCCGCATTCGCCGATTCCGTGATTGTGCACATGAAGCATAATGCGCGTCGCGGCTTCCCGATCCTTGTTGAAGAAGCGCTCCAGCACGTGAACCACGAACTCCATCGGGGTGTAGTCGTCGTTGAGGATGCAGCACCCGGTAGAGGCTCGGCCGCTTGGTCTGCGGCTTGGTCTTGGTGATGACCGCGGTGCCCGGAGGCGTGCCGCGCTCGCCGCCCTTGCGGCGCTCGTCGTCGCCCATGCGGCAGGAGCCCGGCCGGTTTCGGCGCCGGCCTTCGGCTTATCGGGTGAACTGGGGCCTGGCACGCGCATTGAGGGACAAGTTTCGTTCGATTCCAAACCGGATTCTCGCCGCTCATAATAATGGCCGCCACGGCACGCTGCCAGATCGTTCGTTTGGCCCTTTCACAGCGCTCCGGCCCGATCAAATCGCACTTCTGTCACATAGGAAGAAACGGCGGCGGCGCAATTCCAGACAATTCTGCACAAAAGCGCCCAAAATTGGGGCATCGGCGCTCATGCAATCTCAAAGCCTGCCGCCGATGATGCGGCCAAACACGACTAAAACACGAATTCGAACTCGCGTCTTACGGAACCCAAGGGGGAACTCGTGGTGCTCAAACGCTTGTGGACGAACCGCGACGGCGGCGTCGCGCCCATGCTGGCGCTGGCCGCGATCCCGATCATGGGCTTCGTCGGCGCCGCGATCGACTTCAGCCGCGCCGCGTCGGTGCGCACCTCGATGCAGGCGGCGCTCGACGCCACCGCGCTGATGCTGTCCAAGGAAGCGCAGGGCATGGCGCCTGCCGACCTCGAGCAGAAGGCCAGCGACTATTTCAAGGCGAACTTCACCCGGCCCGAGGCGCACAACGTCCAGGTCACGCAGCAGATGAGCTCGCCCCAGGAGGGCAACTTCACGCTCAAGATCACCGGCAGCGGCAGCGTCGATCCGGTGTTCACCAAGCTGCTCGGCCAGAGCCAGCTCAACTTCTCGGCCTCCGCCGAGGTGCTGTGGGGCATCAAGAAGCTCAATCTCGCGCTGGCGCTCGACAACACCGGCTCGATGGCGTCGAGCGGCAAGATGACGGCCCTCAAGGAGGCCGCGCACAATCTGCTCACCACGCTGCAGAACGCGGCGAAGCAGCCCGGCGACGTCAAGGTCTCGATCGTGCCGTTCGCGGTCGACGTCAACGTCGGCACCGGCAACGTCAGCGAGCCCTGGATCGACTGGACCGACTGGGAGGCCGCCAACGGCACCTGCAGCGGCGGCGGCTACACCAAGAAAAGCAGCTTGCGAGTCGCACGGCAAGATCTGGACGCCCAAGCCGCACAGCAACTGGAACGGCTGCGTCAACGACCGCGACCAGAACAACGACGTCGAACAACACCGCGCCGGTCGCCGGCAGCCCGGCGACCAAGTATCCGCGCCCACCAGGCCGCCAATTGCCCGACCTCGATGATGCCGCTGTCGTACGACTGGACCGCGCTCAACGCCAAGATCGACGCCATGACCCCGACCGGCAACACCAACGTCACCATCGGGCTCGCAGATGGCTTGGCAAACGCTGACTGCCGGCGGCGCCGTTCAACGCGCCGGCCGACGGCGCCCGACCTCGACAAGGTCATCATCATCCTGACCGACGGCGACAACACGCAGAACCGCTGGACCTCCAGCACGTCGTCGATCGATGCCCGCACCCAGAAGGTCTGCGACAACATCAAGGCCGACCGACATCAAGGTCTATACGGTGCGCGTGATCAACGGCAACGGCACGCTGCTGAAGAACTGCGCGACCAAGCCGAGCATGTACTACGACGTCGACCAGGCCATCGAGCTGACCAGCGTGTTCGGCTCGATCGCGCAGAACCTCGCCAACCTGCGCATCGCCAAATAGCGACGTGGCTGATCCTCTCATGGCTGGCGGCACGGCTGATCGGCTGAAAACTGCGCACTCGACGGCGCTTCAGCGATACATCCCTCGCGGCGGCGCCCAGGGTTTGTCAATTCGTTAACACGATCATTGCTATTCGAGCGTTCGTTAAAATCCGCGTTCATTACGCGGCGGCGGAATCTCCCGGTCACTAGAATTTATCGGAGTTTCTGCGTTCGACTTTACGCTGTTTTCACACGTGTCGTTTACGACCGAGGCGAGCCATTTCATTCAACTATTGGCAGGGCCGCCATGGACACGAAATCGCACTGCAATCGCTTCTCGATGGAATGCGCTCGCGGCTGCGCGAAATTCGCGGAGCAAACGGCGCCAATGTCACCATCACCTTTGCGCTCGCCACCATCCCGATTGTCGGCGCTGTCGGCGCCGCGGTCGATTACAGCCATGCCAATTCGGTGAAGGTCGCGATGCAGGCCGCGGCCGACTCGACTGCGCTGATGTTGGCGAAGGACGCCGCGGCGCTTTCCAGTTCTGAAATGCAGACCAAGGGCAACGCCTACTTCAAGGCGCTGTTCACTCGTCCCGAGGCGACCGACCTTAAGATCAATATCAATTACACGACCAACTCCGGCTCCCAGGTCACGGTTGCCGCCACCGCGGACATGAAGACCGATTTCATGCAGATGATGGGATTCCCGAAGCTCAAGATCGGCGCCAACTCTGCAGGCACGTTGGGGCAACACCAAGCTCCGCGTCGGGCTCGTGCTCGACAACACCGGCTCGATGGCGTCGGACGGCAAGATGGACGCGCTCAAGACCGCGACCAAGGGCCTGCTGACGCAGTTGAAGAACTCGCCGCGCAGAACGGCGACGTTTATGTTTCGATCATCCCGTTCAGCAAGGACGTAAACATCGGCAAGCAATTCACTCTCAATTCGAGCCTGCTGCGGCTTGACTTGGCCGCCGCGGCCTACGGGCTGGGTGGGCTGACAAACCTCCAGCTTTGGGACATTCCCGAATATCCTCGGCATATCTGAACTCGAGCTGGAACGGCTGCGTCGCCGACCGCGACAAGAATTACGACACCACCAACACCGTGCCCCGTCTCGTCGTTGCTGGCGAGCTTGTTTCCGGTCGAGCAGTACGACGATTGCCCGGTCGAACTGATGCCGCTGAGCTACGACTGGAACAAGCTCAATGACAAGGTCAACTCGATGAAGCCCGTCGGCATGACCAATCAAACCATCGGTCTGCAATGGGGTTTTCAGTCGCTGACCGCTGCGCCGTTCACGATCCCGGCGAAGAACGCGAACTACAAGTACTCGGAGGTCATCATTATGCTGACCGACGGGTTGAATACCGAGAACCGGTTCGGCGACAACACGGCCACGATGGATGCACGGACGCTGTCGGCCTGCTCCAACATCAAGTCTGCCGGCATCACGCTCTATACCGTGCAGGTGAACACGACCGGCGATCCGACGCAGAACTTCCTGAAAACCTGCGCCAGCTCGCCGGACAAGTTTGTCGAGCTCAAGAGCGCAAACCAGATGGTGGCGACATTCAACGCGATCGGAACTTCGCTCTCCAACCTGCGCATCGCGCAATAAATTCGCCTGCTCCCAAGCGCGAAGCCCGGCCGCAAGGCCGGGCTTTTCGCTGCACTGAGCCAGCCCGATCATCTTGGTTTGGAATGCGCTCCAGGCCAAGGTCGACGAACTGCAGCCCGACGGCATGACCAACCAGCCCATTGGCCTCGCCTGGGCCTGGATGGCCCTGACGCATGGCGCTCCGCTCAATCCGCCGGCCAAGACCGTCGACATGCAACAGGCCATCATCCTGTTCTCGGACGGCTTGAACACAGAGAACCGCTGGTGGAACGACCAGGCCAAGATCGACGCGCGTCAGGCGCTCATGTGCACCAACGTGAAAGCTGCGGGCATCACGATCTATACCGTGCTGGTGAACTCCGGTTACTCCAAGGTCATGAAGGACTGCGCCTCGAAGCCCGAGTACTACTACGAGATCACCGCCGGCCAGACCGTGACGGCGTTCAACGCGATCGGGACCAGCCTGACCAAGCTGCGCCTCGCGAAATAGCGGTGGAGCACCAGCCAAAACCGAAGCCCGGCCTCATGGCCGGGTTTTTTCGTTGGTGAAAAGCCATTCCCCTCAATAGACCCCTCGTCCATATTGATCGCAATCTGCGCCGTTGGGGCGCCCGGACACCCGTCGCGTCCGCGTGTCACAAACTTTCGCGTGTTAAGTGCACTCCAAATGTGTGCTGAGGCGTATGAACCGAGTGACGGGAGACTGGAGGCGGATCGGCGCGAGGATTGGCGCCAGCGGCAATCGCGATCGTTGCTGATGGCGTCCGCCGCCCCTGCCCAAGAATGGTGGTATTCATCCCGCGACGGCATACCCGACGTATCGATCGCGACCAGCCTGCCCCACAACGGCGACCCGGGCGGTTACCGCAAATGGCTGAGCCAACGCGGCATCGTCTATGGCCTGGAATACACCAACGACGTCCTGTCCAATGTGCGCGGCGGGCTGCGCACCGGCACCATCGACCAGGGCAAGCTGCAGGGCATCCTGACCGTCGATTTCGGCAAGCTGGCCGGCTGGAACGGCCTGTCGGGGTTCGCCAATTTCTTTCAGATCCACAACACCGGCCGCATCCGGCGCGACTACGTCGGCGGCATCAACACCATCGCCGCGATCGAAGCGGTGCCGGCCACGCGGCTTTCGGAGGTGTGGCTCGAGCAGAAGTTTGCGGACGACAAGGCGAGCATCCGGGTCGGCCAACTCGCCGCCGACGCCGAGTTCTTCTACAGCGAACTCAGCACCATGTTCCTGCAAAGCGACTGGCCGACCATCGCGGCGCTCAATCTGCCGAGCGGCGGGCCCGCCTACCCGCTGTCGACACCTGGCGCGCGGCTCAAGATCGATCCTGACCAAGGACGTGTCGCTGCTGCTGGCGGTGTTCAACGGCGATCCGGCCGGACCGGGAGTCGAGGGCGACGAGCAGCTCCGCAATCGCCACGGCCTCAATTTCCGCGTCAACGATCCGCCGCTCGTGCATCGGCGAAGCGCAATTCCGGCGCAACATGGGCAATCGGGATACCGGCCTCGCCACCACGCTGAAGCTCGGCGGCTGGCGGCATTTCGGGCAGTTCGACAACCGGCGCTTTGCCAGCGAAGGCGTGCTGATCGGAACAAGCTTCGGCCCCGACGCGATTCACCGAGGCAATTTCGGCGTCTACGCGATCATCGACCAGCAGCTCTACCGGCCGCCCGGCGGCGATCCGGCAAAGCGGAATTTCAGTGTTCAGCCGCATGTCGCTCAGCCCGTCGGATCGCAATCTGATCAGTGCCTATATCGACGGCGGCATCGTCTTCGCCGGTCTCTTCCCCAGCCGGCCCAATGACCGGTTCGGCGCCGGCGTGATCCACGCCAGGTTCTCGAACAGCGTCCATTCGATCGATCCGGACACGTTGGCGTTCACCGGGACGCCGGTGCGCGACCACGAGACCAATCTCGAGCTCAGCTATCAGGCCCAGATCGTGCCGGGCTGGATCGTGCAGCCGAACCTGCAGTTCATCTGGCATCCGCGCGGCGACCCCGGCACCAGAACCGCGACCGTGGCGGGCGTGCGGTCGCAATGGCGGTATTGAGCACCGGGCAACTCCGAGTGCGTGTTGACTTAATTCCTATAGGAATATATATCTACTACGTCCCGTTCAATCGAGGGCGTCGTCGATCGCGATGCTGGATGACGGAGCGGGGCCGGCATCCCTCATATCGGATGCCGAATGGAGCGCCGGGAGGCGCAGCGGCCTGCGTCATTGGCCGCGCGCACTCCGAAAGCGGCGACCCCCGGTGACGGGGAGTATCGCCGTGAGTGCGTTGGCGGGCCGCGAGGCCCGCCCGGCAGGCCACGTCACCTGCCGTACAGGGGCGGCGATCCGCCCGGCGCCACGCAAGTCGGGTTTACCCGACTTGCGCACTCAAAGAGCCGATCTCGGGTAAACCCGAGATCGGATGCGCTCCATCCCCTCATGGGGAGAACGGAAAAAGGGCCTGTCCCCGCGGAGGCGGGGAAAGACGGAGCCGGTCCGTCTCTAAACAACCGGACAATGTTGCGCGCCCGCTGTTTGAAATTTTAAATCCGGATCGACAAACGCGGGCAAACAAAAAGCCCGGCCGCAACCGGCCGGGCTTTGTCTTTCAACGCGACGCTACAATCGCAACGAACGCTACGCCTACAACTTGCCGCCGCGCCTTACTTGGCCGGCGTCGCCTTCGCCACGAAGCCTTCGTACGGCTTGTAGGTCTCCTTGGCGAGATCGGCATAGAGCTCGCCGATCTTGGTCGCCTGGGCGACGAAGCCCTCGTAGGCGGTCTTCGCGTAGTCGGTCTGGATCTCGATCGCCTTCTCGAACGACTTGGCGCCGAACAGCTTCTCGATCACCTTGGTGCCGTCCTCGAACGACTTCTTGGAGTAGTCCGCAACCTCGGTGGCGATCGTCTGGGTCGCCTTGGACAGCGCGCCGAACGACTTCATCGTCGCATCGACGTTGTCTTTGCTGAGCTTCTGCACTTCATCGAAATTCTTGATCATCTTCGCGCTTCCTTCCGTCCGGCCGCTTTGCGGCGGAGCACTATGTTTGCCTGAACCTTGCGCAGCTCAACCGCCCGCATGACAGGCAATATATTGCACTGCACAAAAAAGGCAAGACATATTTTGCACCGCAATAGTCGGAACTCCGTTGCTACCCGATTTTGGGCACTTCCCGTTGATTTGCTTTAACTTTTTGGCAACCCCGTCACCATAAGTTCGACCGCTGTGCCGTGGCGGCCACGGTTCGCCGGCTGTTTTTTGCGGCGTGCGAGGCAGCCACTCCAGGGGATTGGGACCGCGGCTCCGGCGGTCCCAGGCGTAGAACGGGGTACGAGCATGGTTCGCGTGCCGTCCAGGGCCTCTCGGGGCCTTCGCTGGGGTGCTTTGAGTCTGATCGCCGCGATGGCGACGCTGGCGATCACCACCGATCCGGCCGACGCCCGCTCCCGCCGCAAGCGCTACGTCAAAAAGTATCACCACGCCAAAATCTACAAGCCGAAGACCTACGAGCAGATCACCTCCAGCTCGCGCTACGCCGCCTATCGTGGTCGACGCCAAGACCGGCAAGGCGCTGCACGAAGCCAACGCCGACAGCCTGCGGCATCCGGCGTCGCTGACCAAGATCATGACGCTCTACATGCTGTTCGAGCAGCTCGAAGCCGGCAAGATCAAGCTCAACACGCCGATGGAGGTGTCGGCGGAAGCCGCATCGCAGGCGCCGACCAAGCTCGGCGTGCGGCCGGGCCAGACGCTCGAGGTCGAGGACGCGATCAAGGCGCTGGTCACCAAGTCGGCCAACGACGCCGCGGTGGTCGTCGCCGAGGCGCTGGCCGGCAACGAAGAAGCGTTCGCCCAGCAGATGACGCGCAAGGCGCGCGCGCTCGGCATGAACCGCACGATCTACCGCAACGCCTCCGGCCTGCCCGACGACGAGCAGGTCACCACGGCGCGCGAACAGGCCATGCTCGGCATCGCGATCCAGGAGCGCTTCCCGCGCTACTACCGCTATTTCTCGTTGTCGAGCTTCAGCTATCGCGGCCACGCGATGCGCAACCACAACAAGCTGCTCGGCCGCGTGCACGGCGTCGATGGCATCAAGACCGGCTACACCCGCGCTTCGGGTTTCAACCTGGTTTCGTCGGTGCGCCGCAACGACCGCCATATCGTGGCGGTGGTGCTCGGCGGCTCGTCCGGCGGGCAGCGCGACGCGCGCATGCGCAGCGCTGATCGAAGGCCATATCGCCATGGCCTCGGCGACGGCGACAACGAGGATTGCGGCCGCCGGTCCCATGCCCATCGCGGAGGAACCCCGCGCGGCGCCGAAGCTTGCGGCGGCGGTTTCGGTCCCGATCCTGCCGGCCGCCGTGCCGCCGGCCCCGCCAGCCGCCAAGCCATCCGGCCACGCTCTGAGCGTCGGCTCGACCGACCCGATCAAGCCGGTGCCGGTGAAGACCCTGGTGGTGAAGCTCGCGCCGCCCAAGCACGCGCCCGCCGCCAAGCCGGCCGCGGCTCCCGTTCAGGCCGAGCCCGTGGCTGCAAAGCCCGCGCCCGTGCAGACCGCTTCGCTGGCGCCCGTTGCAGTACGGGAGTTGGCTGCGCCGCAACCCGCGCCCGCCAAGATCCAAGCGGCAGCGGCGCCTGCCGCCCCACCGCCCGCTCCGCGCCCCGGCATCCTCGGCGTGCTGCCCGCCGCGGCCGCCGCCGCCGGCAAGGCGATCGTCCCGACCGCTTCGGCCGCCGAAACCAAACCGGCGATCGCGCGCAGCGGCTGGGCCATCCAGATCGGCGCTTTCGAAGCGGAGGCCGAGGCCAAGGAGCGCCTGAGCGCCGCGCAGACCAAGGCCGGCGGCGTCCTCAAGAAGGCCGACCCCTACACCGAGCGCACCACCAAGGGCGAAAAGACCTACTACCGCGCGCGCTTCGCCGGCTTCGACCGCGACCAGGCGGAAGCCGCCTGCAAGCAGCTCAAGCGCAGCGACATCGTCTGCATGTCAATGAAAATCTGATCCGCCCGGCGTCCGGGCGCAAAAACAAAATCGGTAACGGGAAGCGTCGCCAGAAGTCACAGCGGGCCACAGGCAGCGTTGCGTGTGGAGTTCAGCGATGGCGGCGAAGAAGAACCTCCTTGGCTTCATTGATCTGGGCCGCGAGGTACGTCGACCCCCCTTGGTCGGGATGCAGTTTCTTCATCAGCGTCCGGTGCGCCCGGCCGATCTCTTCGGCGCTCGCGCCCATTTTCACGCCAAGGATCTGATAGGCCTCCTCCTCCGTCATTTTTCCGGAGCGCGTCGCTCCGTTGCCCGCCGACGCACCACCCTGCGCGTGTTCACGCCAGCCGGGCTCCCGGCGGTCAAGATAAGCGGCCAGTAGCGCGCGGCTTTCGTCGTCGATCTGCGGCAGCAAGCCGAGCAGCGTCGCTATGTCGAGCGCATCGAGCGATTGACCCTCGTGCGGACCGGCGAGGATACGGCCGCGCATCGCGCCGCTGTCGTGGTCGAGCTCCATTTCCACGAAGGCGGAGCGCACGCGCGAGATCTGGCCCGGCGTCTTCTGGGTGCGCTGGAAAATCCCGGTCGCGGCGAACGGCCCCCAGCCGAGCATGCCCAGGCCGAACAGGCCGAGCGGGATCGCCGTTTCCAAGTGCCCGCGAAAGCCCAGGAAACCCGCAAGCGCGAGCGCACCGATGCCGCCGGCCGCCGGCAGCAGCTTCGCCAGCATTTTGGGATCGGCCTTGCTGTAGGCGTTGAGCGCCCACAGCGCCAGCACCAGCACCAGGATGCCGAAAACAAGGGTCGGCATGGCTATCGCAACTGCTCCAGGAGTTTCACGGCGGTGGCGTTGGCCTTGAGGTTGGCGAGCGCCTTCATGCCGCCGGCCGCATAGGCGGCAACCGCGCGCAGCAGTTCGGCGAGCTGATGCGCCGCGCCGGGATCGAACCGGCTGTAGGCGCCTTTCGACAGACGCGCAATCTCGCGAAACGCCTGCTCGGCGACCGGATCATGGCCCTCCTGGAACACGAACGCCGGGACGCCGAGCAGGCCGAGCGCGCCCGCCGCCGCGCAGAGATCGTCGATCGGCTCTTCCATCGCGTCGCCGACCAACACCAGCGCCTGCACCTTGCGTTGCTCCGTTTCGCGCCTGGCGTGCGCCAGCACCTTGCCGATCTGGGTGTGGCCGCCGCGGCAGTCGATCTTCTCCATCAGCGCGGCGAGCTGGCGTGCGTCGGACACCCAGCGCGAGGCGCGGCATTCGGCCAGGCCGCGGAAGTAGACCAGTTGCACGTCGAGGCCGCCGATCGCGGCAGTCTCGCGGAACATGTCGGCCTGCAGCTTGCACGCGGTGTCCCAGAGCGGCTGCCGGCTCATGGTGGCGTCGAGCGCAAAGATCAGCCGGCCGCGCTGGCCGGCCCCGACGGCCGGACCGAGCGAGCGCACCTGCTTCAGAAATGCGTCGATCTCGGCGCGCGGCGAAGCCCTCGCCGGCGTCTTTGCCGCGACTCGGTCGGCGCTGGGGTGCGGTCTTTCGCCATGCCCTATAAGGTGACACTTCGCGTGGCGAGCGCAATGGGCCGCGACAGCGCGGCGCGGCCTCAAACAGCCAGAATATCGTGCAGTTCAAGCGGCTGGTCGGCGGTGGCGAACCATTCAGCCCGCGCGGCGGCGCGCTTGAGGCCGCGCTCGTCGAACGGCAGCTTCAAGCTGGATCATCAGGGTCTTCGACCTCCTGCCGGGCGGTGACGTGCGACATGCTCGGCCTTGTGCCGAGCGTGGTTTCGTTGAGGTCGTCGAGCGCGGTCAGGCCGCGCGGAAAGAATTCGCGGAAGATCACGCGCTCGGCGAAACCATCCACCGCGCGGAAGCCAAGCCGCAGCGACAGCTCCTGCAAGCCTTCGCCGACCAGCCGCTTGTTGCGCGAGCCCAGCATCGACAGGCGGTTGCGCACCACGATCCAGTCGGTGGTGGCGTGATCGACGATGCGGCGCTGCCGGCGCGCCTCGCGGACCATTTCGGCGAAATGGCTGGTGCCGGTGACCGCGAAGGTCGCGGGATCCACAGTGCCGAGCACGTCGAAATCGACGAAGCTGTCGTTGAGCGGCGTGATCAGCGTGTCGGCCATCGAATGGGCGAGCCGCATCAGGTAGCTGTCATGGCCGGGCGTGTCGATCACCACGAAATCGTGGCTGTGCTCGAGCGAATCCACGGCCTGCGCGAACGCGCTGAACTCCGCCACCTCGTTGTCGACGACCTTCAGGCCTTCGGCGCGCGAGATGCAGTAGTGCGTGGGAAGCTCGAGATTCGAGCTGCGCATGCTTTGCCCAGGCGCGGCGGTTCTCGATGTAGTGCGTGAAGCTCTGCTGGCGGGAGTCGAGGTCGATCGTGGCGACGCGCTGGCCCGCTTTCATCAGCGCGACAGCGATATGCATGGCAACGGTGGACTTGCCCGATCCACCTTTCTCGTTGCCAAGCACGACGACATAGGCGGACCGCGGCCGCCCCGCACTCTCAAGCGACATGACAGCCCCTCACACGCCTAGTTTTCAACTCTCGCCGCTTTGAATCAAGGTCGCCGCGAAATTTCGCGCGATTTACGATTAATCCGAACCATGTCAAAAGCATCAGTCCATGCCAAAACCAGTCGATAATTCGGACGGTTACAAGCCTCCGTGCAGGCGATCGGGCGCTACCGCGAAGGCCGGCGACACGATCGCCCTGGTGCCCACCATGGGCGCGCTGCACGCCGGTCATCTCGCCCTGGTCCGGCTTGGCGCGGCGCAAGGCGAAGCGCGTCGTGGTCTCGATTTTCGTCAATCCGGCGCAGTTCGCGCCGCATGAGGATTTGGCGAGCTATCCGCGAACCTGGACGACCGACCTCGCGGCGCTGTCGGAACTCAAGGTCGATCTGATCTGGGCGCCGAGCGTGCGCGAAATGTATCCCGACGGCTTCGCGACCCGCATCGAGCCCGAGGGACCGGCCAAGGCCGGGCTCGAGGATGCGTTCCGGCCGCATTTTTTCGGCGGCGTCGCGACCGTGGTCGCGAAGCTCCTGCTGCAGGTCACGCCGCATTTCGCGATCTTCGGAGAAAAGGATTTTCAGCAGCTCAAGGTCGTCACCACGATGGCGCGCGATCTCGACATGCCGGTGACGATCGTCGGCGTGCCGACCGTGCGCGAGAAGGACGGCCTCGCGATGTCGTCGCGCAACGCCTACCTGTCGGCGAGCGAGCGCGCGGTCGCGCCGACGCTGCACCGAGTGCTCAAGGAATGCGCCTCACGCATCAGGGACGGCCAGCCGATCGGCGCCGCGCTCGCCGACGGCCGCGCGCAGGATCGAGCGCGCCGGATTCACGGTCGATTATCTTGAGGCGCGCAACGCCGGACGCTGGCGCCGATCGCCGCGCTCAAGGACGGCCCGGTGCGGCTGCTGGTGGCCGCGAAGCTCGGCCGCACGCGGCTGATCGACAACATCAAAGTTTAGAGCAAGCCCAGCTCGCGCAACTCGCGGCGCAGCGGCTCGGGCATGTTGGACGCGCCGCGCGCCACGCGGCTCAAGATCGGGCGGCGCATCCTTGGCATCGAGATAGCGCCAGCCCTGGAACGCGCGATACGGCCGCGGCCGCACCGGCACGCATTTGGGGTCGAGCACCAGCCGGCAGCGCCCGATGCCGTCCTTGTCGACGAACGGCCGGATGTCGAGGATGCGCTCGCGGCAGAGGATCTCGCCGCGGATCACCCAGTAGATCGAGCCGCCGTCGAGAATTTCCTCGGCGCGCTTGGGCACCATGCGGGTGGTGTGGAAGCGCTCCGGCTTCTTGACGCCGCGTTTCTTCTGCTCGTTCAACTTGAGCTTGATCCAGTCCTCGAGGTCCTCGATCGAGTCGGTGCCGACGCTGAGCTTGATGAGATGAAGCGGCATGTCAGTCCGTTTTGCTTGCAGGCTCGATGGTCATCATTTTGGCGCCTTCCGCGACCTGGCCTCCGGCCGACGACCGAAATGCCGGCAACGGTTCCGGCATGCGGCGCGGTCAGCGCGTGCTCCATCTTCATAGCCTCGATGATGGCAAGACGCTGACCTTTCACCACGCTCTCCCCTTCTGCGACCAGAAGCGCCAGCACCTTGCCGTGCATCGGCGCCTTGATGAGGCCGTCGCCGTCTGCGCCGTCGAGCGCGCCGGCGCCTGCCGGCAACGCGCCGCACCACGGTCTGCCGGCCGTTGCGCAGCACATAGAACGCCATCTGGGGCGTCGAACGTGACGCGCATCAAGGGCGGCGGCCACGCCGTCCACAGCAACACTCGCGCCGCTGGAACCGAACGCCGCCTCGGCCTGCACCGGCTCGCCATCGACCAGGAGCGGGACTGAAAGCGTCGCGTTCGGCCGGAAAGCTGGAAGCCATCGACCGCGTCCCAGGGCGAAGCCGGCACGTCCGGCATCGCGGTCGAGGTTTCGCGCGATCCGCTCGCGGTCCTGCTCGAGCAGCCGGGCGGCGCCCGCCGCTGCCGCGGCACGGTCCATGCCTCGCGGAACGAGGCCGAGCGCGGCGGCATTGCGCTCGATGAAACCGGTGTCGACAGCCCCCGCACGGAATTCCTTGGCGCGGCAGAGCGCGGCGAGGAACGCAACGTTGGAGCGCGGGCCGGCGACGATCGTGCGCTCGAGCGCGCCGGCAAGCCGGTCAAGCGCTTGCTCGCGCGTCGGCGCCGTGCGCGATCAGCTTGGCGATCATCGGATCGTAGATAGGCGGTGATCTCGCTTCCCGTTTCGACCCCGGTGTCGACGCGGATGCCCTCGCCCTCGGGCAATTTCAGCGCAACCAGTCGGCCGGTCGACGGCAGGAAGCCGCGCTCCGGATCTTCGGCATAAAGCCGCGCCTCGATGGCATGGCCGTTGAGCGGCACCTGCATTCTGCGTGAGCGGCAGCGTTTCGCCGGCCGCGACGCGGAACTGCCATTCCACCAGATCGAGCCCGGTGATCGCTTCGGTGACCGGATGCTCGACCTGAAGCCGCGTGTTCATCTCCATGAACCAGAAGCCGTCCGGGCGCAGCTTGCCCGCGCCGTCGGCAATGAACTCGACAGTGCCGGCGCCGGCATAACCGACGGCCTTGGCGGCCTTCACCGCGGCCGCGCCCATCGCCGCGCGCAAGTCCGGCGTCATGCCGGGCGCCGGCGCCTCCTCGATCACCTTCTGGTGCCGCCGCTGCAGCGAACAGTCGCGCTCGTTGAGATGGATCGCGTTGCCGTGCGCGTCGGCCAACACCTGGATCTCGATGTGGCGCGGCGAGGTGACATATTTCTCGAGCAGCACCCTGGCCTCTCCGAAGGCGCTAATCGCCTCGCGCTGCGCGGCTTCCAGCGCGGCCTCGAACTCGGCATGCTTCTCGACCTTGCGCATGCCCTTGCCGCCGCCGCCGGCGATCGCCTTGATCAGCACCGGATAGCCGATCTCGTAAGCCTTCTGCTTGAGGAAGGCCGGCTCCTGCCGCTCGCCGTGATAGCCGGGCACCACAGGCACGCCGGCCTTCTCCATCAGCGCCTTGGCGCGGTCCTTGAGCCCCATGGCGCGGATCGCCGAAGGCGGAGGTCCGACGAACACGATGCCGGCCTTTGCGCAGGCTTCGGCAAAGCCGGCATTCTCCGACAGAAAACCGTAGCCCGGATGGATGCATTCGGCGCGCGTGCGGCGGGCGACCTCGATCAGCTTGTCGATGGAGAGATAGCTGTCCTGCGCCGGCGCCGGACCGATCGGATGGGCCTCGTCGCACAGCCGCACGTGCAGCGCGTCGGCGTCGGCCTCCGAATAGACCGCGATGGTGCGCAGGCCGAGCCGCTTGGCGGTGCGCGCGATCCGGCAGGCGATCTCGCCGCGGTTGGCAATCAGGACGGATGAAAACATGGCGGCGCATTACAGCACCGCCGCAAGAGCTTGTCAGGCGAAGAGCTTTCGCTTTGGCCACGGCCCTGTCGGACAACCGAATCCCACTTTTGCGGATCAGCTCCTAGCGCGGATTGGCCATGGTGCCAGGCGGCGGCAGCGGCGTTGGCGCGGGCGGTGCGCCCTGCTGCTGAGGCGGCTGCTGAGCCGGAGGCGTTTCGCGGGCCGTTTGGCGGCGCGGCGCGGGTTTGGCAGCCGGTGCGGCGGGTACAGCGTTTTGCTGAGGCGGCGCGTTGTTTTCACCGGCGGGAACCGCCGGCTCGGCGTTCATGATGCTGATCGCCGGAATCGAGGCGGAGGAGGAAAATCGTACTTGCCGGACGGCGGCGTCGAGACGCCGGTGGTCGCAACGCCCGGCGCCGAGGCGAGAGCCGGAGCGGCTGGCGCCGCTGCCACGGCGCGCCGCCGGCGTTGGAGGCGGAGCATTCCACGCTGCCGCATACACGATGACGTTGGCATCGAAACTGCGCTCGCGAAGATTGGCGATGACGTGGCGCGGATCGCGGAACAGCTTGAACGCCGCGCAATTCTCCGCCGTGCAGCCCCGGCTCGCCAGCACATGCGCGACCATACCGAAGCGGTCTGCCTCGAGGGCGCGGCGCAGACGTTCGATCGAGGCCTCGTAAGCTGCGGTCGCGCGCGGCGAATTCCAGGCTGTCGGCCAGGAGCGCGAGCCGCGCATCCACATAGGCCACCGCCGCGGCGACCGTCTCGGGATTGGCAAACAGCGATTTCTCGCAGGCCGCTTCGACCGTCTCGTTCGCCACCGCGTCAAGGCAGGCGAGCGGCGAGCCGGGCGCGATGGCGCGCAGCGTCAGTTCAACGGCGCGGGCATCGAGCACGTGGCGAGCGGCGGTCCGGTCGCGGCCGCCGAGGTTATTCAAGATGACCCACATCAAACCCGCGCCGACCAGGAGCAGGGCACGCGCCATGGCACACCGGCACGGCCTGGCTGCGCGGCGCGCGGAAACGCCAGCACGCCGGCAAAGAACAGCAGCGCCGCCAAGGCGCCAGCACGCCCACACCGGCAGCGCGGAAGCGTCACCGACGGAACTAAGGCTGCCCGACAGCCACTGGTCGAAACCTGACATGACCTGAATGACCCGAACCCGCGGAGGCTATAGCACAAGGCGGCGCCCGAAATGCGACTATTCAAAACGCCAAAGGCCACAGGTGGAACCCGCGGCCTTGGCGCGCAAGCGCAGCGACGGCATTATTTTGCGAGATTGGCCGCCTTCACCACCGCTGCCCATTTCTCGATGTCCTTGCGCAAATAGGCGTCGAACTGCGGCTGGTGTCATGGTTAACGCCACCGCGCCCTGCTTGTCCCAGGCCGCCTTCACGTCGGGCCTGGCGATGGTCTTGTTGATCTCGGCGTTGAGCTTGTCGACCACCGCCTTCGGCGTGCCGGCCGGCGCCATGACGCCGAGCCAGATGGTGGACTCGTAGCCGGGCACGCCGGCTTCCGCGACGGTCGGCACGTCCGGCAGCACCGACGAGCGCTTGGCGGCCGAGGTCGCGAGCGCGCGGACCTGACCGGCCTTGACGTTCTCCGTCATGGTGGTGACGGCGTCGAACGCCATCTGCACGTGGCCGCCGATCACGGCGCTGCGCATTTCGCCCGACGCCTTGTGCGGAATGTGCACGATGTCGGTGCCGCTCATGGCTTTGAACAGTTCGCCGGCCATGTGATACGGCGTGGCGGTCCGGACGAGCCGTAGTTGAGCTTGCCGGGATCCTTCTTCGCCAGCGCGATGAATTCCTTGAGGTCCTTCGCCGGCACCGACGGATGAACGACCATCACCAGGTCGGAATAGTTGATCGCCGCCACCGGCACGAAGTCGCGCATCAGCTGGAACGGCTTGTTCGGCGTCAGCGACTCGTTGGTGGTGTGGGTGTTGGACATCAGGAGCAGCGTGTAGCCGTCGGCCGGCGACTTCGCGACCGCGTCGGTGCCGATGATCGAGCCCGCGCCCGGGCCGGTTCTCGACCACGAACGACTGCTTGAGCGTGTCCGACAGATGCTGCGCGAGCTGGCGCGCAAACACGTCGGCCGGGCCGCCGGCGCCGAACGGCACGATGATCTTCACCGGGCGCGACGGATAGTCCTGTGCGCCACCGCCGGCGACGGCGAAGAACCGGCGCCGCGAGCCACAAGAGCCAGCGCAATGGCGCGCGACAAAAACTGCATTCTTTCCTCCCAACACGTCCTGGATCATCCAGGACCAACGCCTCGCGTCCGAGCGACTATTCCCTGCACGCGGCTAAAGCACGCGCCGCAAGCGCGCAAGTCCCCTGCGACCAAGCGCGCAGAGCTGAGTGCCGGATCAGGTCCCGCCGGGCCCCTGATAGGACCGCGCCAGATCGCTTGCCGCCGCGAATGCGCCCTTGGCCTCGATCGTGGTCATGGCCAGGGTGGTGCGCAGCCCGGTGACGCCGCCGCCGCTCGCCGCGGTCAGCAGCGCCGCCGCGATCTGCGTTTCGCTCTGGGCTTCCGCGATCAGCAGGAAGTCGTATTCGCCGAAGGTGAAATAGAGGCCGATCATGCGGCCGCCGGCCTTTGACAGCAGCCGCGACACCGCGTCGGCCCGGTCCT
Source organism: uncultured Alphaproteobacteria bacterium (assembly GCA_963711955.1). Taxonomy (GTDB): domain Bacteria; phylum Pseudomonadota; class Alphaproteobacteria; order Rhizobiales; family Xanthobacteraceae; genus Z2-YC6860. The sequence continues at coordinate 87,567 of CAVQGC010000015.1, forward strand.
CCGGCCGCACGATCATGCCCTTGATGGCTTCCCGCGTGTAACGGCCCTGGGTGATGTAGATCGGCATGGGTCCCTCCAGGTTCGCGGCGCTGAATCTCCACGCCTATTCCCGCATCATAATACTGCCTAACACCGCGGGCTCTGGAACAAATCGCCCTGCGCGGCGTTTGTCTGCCGCGCTACTTTAAGGAGCAGCCGATGCGTATGCTTTTTGGAATGGTTTTGGGAGCCTTGCTGACGGTCGGCGCCGCTTTCTTCACGACAGTTGGGCCACCGGGCCTTCGGCCAGCAGAACGCCCACTGTCGAACACCGTCCGATGGTGAATTGGGATGTGGTCGACGAGAACTGGCGCGTCGTGCGCCAACGGGCGCGAGAGGCCTGGACCACGCTGTCACACAAGGTCACGAGCTAGTTTCTTGTCTCCCGGCAAACGACAACGGGCCCGCTGACGGGCCCGTTTTTCGTTCCAGCCGGACGATATGCCTCAGCGGTCGCGATCCAACTGGCTTTCCTTGGCGACGCGCTCGAAAGCCTCGCCCGCGCTCTTGATCCGGTATTGCTGCTCGTCGCCTTCCGGCGGCAGCAACTTGACGATCTTGAATGATCCGCTCGCGCCGAACCGGCTGAACGGCCGGCCGTATAACGAACGTTTTGGCCAATCGAATATTTGTGTGTCCTCAACACCGCACGCCTCCCGTCAACAACACCGCTTTGTCGTTCGCCCCGCATGACGGCACCCACTCCCCAATGAATGTCCGTTCAGCAAAACTCATAGCACTTATCAACAGCCCGGAGTGGGAAAAAATCGCAAACCCGGAAGCCAAAAATGCTTGCTAATCCAATATCTTGCGGAGGACCGACGGTTTCTCGTTACCGTTGCAAGGCTGCTCACTCAAAGGTGATCGATTGTGGCCGTCGGAGGCGCGAAATCACGCAATGGCCACCGCGATGCCGGCTTGGGGCGTCAGATCACCGCCAATCGGCTGCCACCCACAAGGAGGCCGCGATGGAACGACTGCACTTTCACTGCCCCAAGACCGGCGAAGTCGATCGACGTCGGGATCGAAAGCGAACTCGATACCCTGCTGCGCATCCGCGACAAGCGAGTGCTGGCGCGCTGCCCGCAATGCGGCGAACGCCACCAATGGCGGGTCGCCGACGCGCAATTGCAGCAGGCGGCTTGAGCGTCAGGGCAACGGTCCCGGCGGCGCAACCACCGAACTCTGCATCCCGACGCTATCGAGCGAGCGGCGCACCGCACCCGACGACTTGACCTCCTCGGCGAACGTGCTGACGTAGGCCAGCGCCGCAGGCTTGCCCTTGGGCACCGCGACCGCCACGAACGAATTCATGTACGCGCCTGGCAGCACGCGGCGATCCGGGAAACTTCGCCGCAAGCTGGGCGAGCGACTCTCGTGACAGCGCGATGGCATCGGCCTGGCCGGTTTTGAACAAGTCTTCGAGCTGCGACGCGTCTTTCACGTTGCTCATGGTGACGTTCTTCAAGAAGGCCTGGGCGGCGCGCGTTGTCGCCGTATTCTCGACGCCGACCACGCGCAGATTCGGCTTGTCGGTTTCGGCAAGACTCTGGATCGCGGAACCGGCGGGCACCAGGAAAGTGCTCTGCAGCACAATGTGGGGCGGCCCGAAGTCCACCTTCTTGCGGCGCTCGCTATCGACCGGCAGGAACGCCACGTCGCAGGCGCCGCTGGCGAGCGCGTCGGTCAGCGCGCCGGAATTGGGATACGGAACCCATTGCACCGGCACACCAAGCTTCTTCGCCAAGTCCCGGCCGAGGTCGCCGCCGACGCCGCGCGGCTCGCCGCTGGCGTCCAGCGCCACGTTGCCCGCGCCGGGGCTCGGCGCCGTGGCGATCCCGACCCTCAGCTTGCCGGTCGGCGCCAATTCCTTGAGCGCCGCCGGATCCGCAAAGGCGCCGCCCGTCAAAACAATGGTTGCAACAACGGCCGCGCACGGCCTGTACCCAATTCATCGCAGTGCCCTCCCCTCGCTTGTTTCGCCCATTACATCGCAACGCGGCCGCAAAAAGAAGCCAGCCGATTGCGCTCCTTCAGAACCTCTCCACCCAGGGCCGCAGCTCCAGTTCCGACGACCACGCGCTGTGCGGCTGATGGATGAGATGCAGGTAGCTCGCGGCAATCGCGCTGGGATCGAGCATGCTCGCAGGCTTGTCGGCGGGCTCCGCGCGCCGCTCGCTCTTGATGCCGCCGTCGATCACCACATGCGCCACATGGATGCCCTGCGGATGCAGTTCCCGCGACATGCTCTGCGCCAGCCCGCGCAGCGCGAACTTGCCCATCGCGAACGGCGCCGACTGCGCATAGCCCTTCACGCTGGCGGACGCGCCGGTGAACAGGATGACGCCGCGGCGCTTCGGCAGCATGCGGCGCGCGGCCTGCTGCCCCACCAGGAAGCCGCCGAAGGCGGTGACGATCAGCGCCTTTTCCACCTCGGCCGGATCGAGTTCGATGAACGCGCCGCGCGTCCGGTAGCTCGGGTTGTAGATCACGATCTCCGGCGCGCCGAAGCCGCGCATCGAGATCGGCGAATAGCTTGTCGACGTCGCCGCGCTTTGCCGCATCGCAAGTAAAAAGCTGCGCGCCGGTTTCCTTCGCCAGATCGGCAAGGTCGGCCGTGCTGCGCGCAGCGAGCGCAACCTTGATCCCCTCGGCGGCGAGCGACGCGCGCCAGCGCCGCGCTCAGGCCCGAACCTGCGCCCACGATCAGCGCCGTCTTGAATTGTTCGGTGGTCATGACTTGCCTCCTGGAAAGCCGGAATGCCATTGCCGCGATGGCGATCCATGGACAGAATGCTGGCAGTGAGCGGAGAAGAAGCGATGCGTGCAGCGTACTACGACAAGAACGGTTCCGCGCGGGATGTCTTGAGCCTCGGCGAGATCGATACGCCCAAGCCCGGCCCCGGCGAGGTGCGCGTGAGGCTGAAGACCTCCGGCGTCAACCCGTCCGACGTGAAATCCCGCGAGGGCCGCACCCGCAAGATCGCATTTCCCCGCGTCATCCCCCACAGCGACGGCGCGGGCGACATCGAAGCGGTGGGCGAGGGCGTGCCTCAATCGCGCATCGGCGAGCGCGTCTGGACCTGGAACGGCCAATGGAAGCGCGCGTTCGGCACCTGCGCCGACTACATCGTGCTGCCCGCAGCACTCGCAGTGAAGATGCCGGATCATGTCAGCTACGAGGCCGGCGCCTGCCTCGGCATTCCGGCGATGACCGCCTATCACGCGGTCGCGGTCGCGGGAGCGGCGAAGACCGTGCTGGTTTCCGGCGGCGCTGGCGGCGTCGGCCATTACGCCATCCAGTTCGCCAAGGCGCGCGGCCAAGCCGTTATCGCCACGGTCAGTTCCGAGGCCAAGGCCAAGATCGCGCGCGACGCCGGGCGCCGACCACACCATCGACTACAAGCGCGAGAACGTCGGCGAGCGGGTGATGGCGATCACCAACAAGGCCGGCGTCGACGCGGTGATCGAGATGGATTTTTCCGGCAACGCCAAGCTGATGCCGTCGATCCTGCATCCGCGCAGCAAGGTCGTGGTCTATGGAAATGCCAGCGGCGAGGCGACCATCCCGACGCAGTTCTTCCTGACCAACGCCATCACCATCCAGTACATCTTCGTCTACGAGCTGACGCAGGCCGAGCGCGACGCCGCGGTCTCCGCCATCAACCGCATGCTGGAGAACAAGACGCTGTTCAACAACGTGGCGCTCACGTTGCCGCTGAAGGACATCGTCGTCGCCCACGAGGCGGTCGAACAGGGCAAGGCGTTGGGCAACGTGGTGGTCTCGATGAGCTGACAACATGACAACAAACGGGGGAGGATTGTTATGCGTGCCTTTGGATTTGTTCTGGGATTGGCAATGACCGCGCTCGGCGCTTCGGCTGCGCAGTGCGACATTTTACACCGTGACCTATGTCGAGGCATCGCCGAAGGACACCCGGCAGGCCACCGCGCTGCTCAAGAGCTATGTCGCGGCGGGCAAGAAGGACGACGGCAACATCGGTCTCGAACTGGTCAAGGGCATTCACCGGCCGGCCTGGTTCGTCGTGGTCGGCTCGTGGAAGGATCAGAAGGCGTTCGAGAGTCACGTTGCTGCGGCGCACAGCAAGGACATGAACGAAAAGATCAAGGCGCATGTCGCCGCGCCGAACGACACCCGTCAGCACACCGCGCTGTCGTTCGCGCCCGCGCAAAGCGGCAAGGCCGGCGTCTGCGCGGTCACCCACGTCGACGTCATCCCGCCGCAGCGCGAGAATGGCACCGCCGCGGTCAAGCAACTCGCCGAGGACAGCCGCAAGCACGCCGGCAACATCCGGTTCGACGTGTTCGTGCAGACCAACCGGCCGAACCATTTCACCGTGGTGGAGTGCTGGAAGGACCGCAAGGCATTCGACGCCCATGTCGGCGCGAAGGAGACCAAGGCGTTCCGCGACAAGCTAGTCAGCATGACCGGCGCGCTTTACGACGAGCGGCTGTACAAGGCGGTCGACTAGAACGCAAAAAACCGCAGGCCGGGTTCGCCCGGCCTGCGCTTGTCGCTATTGGCTTTTGCAAACGTCAGGCGGCCTTCCAATACGCCAGCAGTTCGCTGCTTTCCTTGTTGAGATGCACGTGGCTGTCGACGTGGTCGACCCAGTCCACCGGCACGTAATGGTGCGTACCTTCCGAGATTGGATCGCTCTTGGTCAACTTGATCTTGCCGGTGCCTTCCATGTGATCGACCGTGCCGACGTGCACGCCGTCGGCTCCGATGACTTCCATGTGCTCACGGATCTGGCTGGTATTGAGCATGTCATCCTCCATTTTATGGTGAGATAACGAAGTGCCGGCGCGCCAAGTTCCGCATCGAGGTCCGCAATGATCGTCCGTTTCGCAATGATCTTCGCCTGCGTGCTGCTGATCACCGGGCTGTTCTGGCCGTACCTGACCAGGCTTGGGCTCGGCCGCCTGCCCGGCGACGTGGTCGTCGAGCGCAAGCGCTTCAACATCTACATCCCGCTGATGACGAGTATGCTGATCAGCACGGCGGTGACATTCGTGCTCAGTGCCGCGCTCTGGCTCGGCAGTCAGCGCTGAAATGAAACGCCCGGCAAAACCGCCGGGCGCTCCACAATTCTGCGATGTGATTCAGCTCAGGCGGACCTGATGTTGCCGGCGGCGGGCTTGCCGCGCTCGGTCAACACGTCGAAGCTGACCTTCTGACCCTCGTTCAGCGAGTCCATGCCGGCCTTTTGCACGGCGCTGATGTGCACGAACACATCCTTCGAGCCGTCGTCCGGCTGGATGAATCCGAAGCCCTTTTGGGTGTTGAAGAACTTCACGGTACCAGTAGCCATTTTAGTCTCCTTGCTAAGTTCACCGGTGTCACGTTCATCGCGCATCGGGCAGCCATCCGAGTTTTGGGAGGTGTCTTGTAGGCGCAGCCCAAAACCGGGGAGGCGTAGCAAGGCAGCAGGCAAAACCTTGGTTGCGCGGGCTGTGTACACAACCCCAAAAGGCCAGTCAAACGCCATTCGGGCGATATGGTTGAGGTTTCGCAACCATTTCCGATGGAACTCTCCAGCAATCACGCCGTTATGCCCCCACGGTAACTTTATCAGGAGACACAAAATGACCTGGGGCAAAGGCGCGCTGCTGTGGCTGATTGGCATTCCGCTGCCGATCATCATTCTGCTGGCGCTGTTCTGGCGCTAAGCGCGGCATCAATTCGAATTTCGCCAACGCGGCCGGAAGCACTCTGGACGCGTTGGCGTTTTTCGTGTCGCCGTCATTTTTCAAACAGCCCGAGCGCATTTCAAGTCACGCACGAGACATGCGTCATCGACCGCGGACTTGAGGCGCCGCGCCGCCTTCCTTGAACTTTCCTCCCTCTTTCCAAGTGAGGGAGGCGGAGCGCCGGGAGGCGTTCCTTCTCAGTCTTCGCCTTTCGGCGACGCGTCCTTTGCGAAGGACGCCCGCCTGCCGGCGCTCCACCGCGGCTTTTTTCGACACCGGGCCCCGCTTTCTCAGGAGAGCCGGAGTGTCCCGGCCCTCAAGGTCAGCCAGCTCCTGGCAGGGGACCTTAATATCCCCGGGGGGAGCCCCGGCGCCGCCCCAGTCCAGGTTTTGCGAAACCTGTCCGGAGGGACCGCACCCTGCTCCGCCAAACAGACGCCTCTAGATGACGCCCTCGATCGAGCAAGGTGCGCACATGATACGCGAGGATTCCGGGGCGGGGATAAGTGCGCTTTCCTAAGGAAACGCACGATTCCGGTTGATAGCGCGCCCTACCCCTTCTGCACGCGGATGCTCGCGAGATAGCGCAGCTCGCCGCCGATCGTGACCGGGACCGTCTCGTCATGCTCCAGCAGCCGCGCGAACAGCGGCGATTTCGCAGCGCCCGGATACGGGTCGATGACGTGAACCTGGAACACCAGCGGCCGGCCGTCCGGTCCGTCGTAGTAGTCGGCGCGCGCCACCACGGTGGCGTGCTTGCGCGCCCCGCACAGCAGCGGGAAATCGTTCTTCAGATCGTCGAGCACGCGGCGGTTGTCGACGTCGAACTTGTCCAGGATCGGACTGAACACGATCGCGCTGGTGCGCAGCGGCTGGCCGTCATCGTCGTCCCACACGCGATTGAGCGCCTCGGTCAGCAGCTTGTCGTCACCCGGCTTGTTGATCAGCTCGCCGTGCATCTGCTGCACGATGCGCGGTTGCGAGAGATTGAAGCCGTGGAATTTGCAGATCATCGACACGCACGCCGCCCAGCACCATTCCGACTGCATCTGCCGCGCGAAGGTTTCCTGCGAGGTGTAGCGCTGCAGGTCGATCATCGCCGAGCATGATTTCGGCAGCATCCCCGGCGCAGGGCAGAGCTGGTAGGCGTGCGCGGAGGATGACGCAACGGCGGCGGCGGCGGCGGAGAGAAATGCGCGGCGGGAAACGCTCATCGCGCGAACGTCAAAGTAGTAGAAATAGCCGAGCGTATAGGGAAATAGGACAAGCGTGCTAAGAACGGTGATGGATGCAATTGCTGAAAAGAAATATTCTGCAGGAATTTCCATGAGAACATGTTGACCTCCTCTCACATCCTAAACACCCCAAACCGCGTCCGCCGTATCGGCGCGTTCAGCGCCGCCGAGAACGCCAGCGACAGCACCCGGCGCGTCTCCTGCGGCGTGATGATGCCGTCGTCCCACAGCCGCGCGGTGGCGTAGTACGGATTGCCCTCTTCCTCGTACTGCGCGCGGATCGGCGCCTTGAACGCCTCCTCGTCCTGCGCGCTCCATTGCTTGCCATCGCCCTCGATGTTGTCGCGCCGCACCGTCGCCAGCACGGACGCCGCCTGCTCGCCGCCCATCACCGAGATGCGCGCGTTCGGCCAGGTGAACAGGAACCGCGGGCCGTAGGCGCGGCCGCACATGCCGTAGTTGCCGGCGCCGAACGAGCCGCCGACGATCAGCGTGATCTTCGGCACCTGCGCGTTCGCCACCGCCATCACCATCTTGGCGCCGTCCTTGGCGATGCCGCCGGCCTCGTAGTCGCGCCCGACCATGAAGCCGGAGATGTTCTGCATGAAAAGGAGCGGAATGCGGCGCTGGCAGCACAGCTCGATGAAGTGCGCGCCCTTCAGCGCGCTCTCCGAGAACAGGATGCCGTTGTTGGCGAGGATGCCGACCGGGATGCCGGCGAGATGCGCGAAGCCGGTGACCAGCGTCGGGCCGTACAGCGCCTTGAACTCGTCGAACTCGGAGCCGTCGACCAGCCGCGCGATCAACTCGCGCACGTCGTATTGCTTGCGGGTGTCGCCCGGCACGATGCCGTCGAGCTCGGCCGCGGCGTAGTTCGGCTCGCGCGGCGGGATCAGCGGGATGTCGACGGTCTTCTTGGTGTTGAGGTTCGCCACGATGCGGCGAGCCAGCGACAGCGCGTGCGTGTCGTCCGCCGCCATATGGTCGGCGACGCCGGACTTGCGGGTGTGGACGTCGGCGCCGCCGAGATCCTCCGCCGTCACCACCTCGCCGGTCGCGGCCTTCACCAGCGGCGGCCCGCCGAGGAAGATGGTGCCCTGCCCTTTGACGATGATGGTCTCGTCCGCCATCGCCGGCACGTAGGCGCCGCCCGCGGTGCAGGAGCCCATCACCACCGCGATCTGCGCGATGCCGGCGGCGGACATGGTGGCCTGGTTGTAGAAGATGCGGCCGAAATGCTCGCGGTCGGGAAACACCTCGGTCTGGTGCGGCAGGTTGGCGCCGCCGCTGTCGACCAGATAGATGCAGGGCAGCCGGTTCTCGCGCGCGATCTCCTGCGCGCGCAGATGCTTCTTCACCGTCATCGGATAGTAGGTGCCGCCCTTGATGGTGCTGTCGTTGCACACGATCACGCATTCGCGGCCTTCGACGCGGCCGATGCCGGTGATCAGTCCGGCGCCGTGGATCGCGTCGTCGTACATGCCGTTGGCGGCAAGCGGCGACAGCTCGAGGAACGGCGAGCCCGGATCGAGCAACTGCATGACGCGCTGGCGCGGCAGCAGCTTGCCGCGCGACAGATGACGCTCGCGGGCGCGCGGCGGACCGCCTCCGCCGGCTTCGGCGCGGCGCTTCACCAGATCTTCGATGAGCGTCCGCATCCGCGCGGCATTGGCGCGGAATTCCACGGAACCTGGGTCGATGCTGGTTTCGATCGGCACGCCAATTCCCCCTCCGATGCACTATACGCATCGCACGGCGCGAATGAACGCCCCGTCAGGGTGGAACAAATATGAAGTTTCGGAAATGTCGGAACTGGCCCGGCCAATGCTGCGTTGATCTCAAGAGGGGATACCCGAGGAGAAACCGATGAAGAAATCGCTATTGGCCACCGTTGCCGTTGCCGCCCTGATGGCGGGTCCCGCGCTCGCCCAGCGGCAGGAAGCCCCGGCCAGTGACGTGAAGGGCGCGGCACCGCCCCCGGCCTGCGATCCAGAACGCTCCGGCCGAGAAGATCGCGCCGGCCGGCAAGGTCGCACCCGATCGGTGCAGCCGACACCAAGGCCAGCCGACAAGCCCGGCAGGAACCCGCCGACACCAAGTCCGCACACCAACACGGCAGACGCGCTCCGGGCGCGACGACCAGACACCGACCAAGTCGCGGCGCAGCGCGCCGCCAGACCAAGGCGTCGGCCAGCGCGCCTTCGCTCACCGCGCGAGCAGAAGGCCAAGGTCCGAAGCACGGTGCTCACGGGCAACGCGCCGCGGGCCGCCAACATCAACTTCTCGATCAACGTCGGCACCGTGGTGCCGCGCACGGTCCGCGTGGTCGCGGTGCCTGCGACCCTGGTCGAGATCCATCCGGCGTGGCGCGGCTACATGTACTTCGTCATGGCGATGACATCATCATCGTCGAGCCGGGCACGCTGAGGATCGTCGCGGTCATCGCCGCCTGACGATCGCTCAAATGAAAACGGCCGGCCCGGGTTCGCCTGGGCCGGCCGTTTCTTTTTGTGCAGATGGTGCGCTAGGCGCGCCCCTAAGCGCGCACCTCTTGGCGCTGGAACACCACGTAGCCCACCACGTAGAGCAAGATCGTTCCTGCGATCAGGCCCACCATCTGCGGCCAGGCGCTGAGTACGCTCTGCCCGAACGGCAGCGGCGCCCCCATGATGCGGCCCTGGAACTGGGCCAGCAGATTGGTCAGCGACTGCGCCTCAGGGCTCAGCATCGCCAGCACCGCCTCGCCGTAGAGCGTGCCGGGCGACAGCCGGGAGAGGCCCTGCTGCCAGGCCACCGTGTCCGGCGTCGGCAGGCCGAGTTGCGCAAAGCGGATGTCGGACGGCGAGATGATCTCGCCGACCAATTGCGCCAGCGCCGGCCACAGCAAGGCGAGGAACAGCCAGACTCCGAGCGAGATCAGCGCAGCGGTCGCCGTCGAGCGGAACACGATCGAGAACAGCATGGCCAGCGCTAGCCACACGCCGGCGTAGGCGATGCTCACCAGCAGGAACATCAGGCAGCGCGCGAGCTCCTCGGTGCTCGGCGGGATGCCGAGCCGCAGCAGCCCAAAGCCGATCACCATCAGCCACAGCGTGATCAGGCAGATCGTGATGGTGGCGAGCCCGGCGAGAAACTTTCCGAGCAGCAGCGCGTCGCGGTAGATCGGCTGCGCCAGGATGCGCGACATGGTGCGGCGGTTGTATTCGCCGTTCACGGAATCGAAGCCGAGGCCGATCGCAATCAGCGGGATCAGGATGCTCAGCACGGTGACGAACGACAGCAGCGTCTGTCCCGGCGGCGCAAACAGGCGCAGGAACAGGAACGGGTCCTCCGCCGTGGTGTTGCGGATCTGCTCGGCCGCGAAATAGACCACCATCGCCGCCGAACACGATGACGAGAAGCTGCAGCACCAGCATGCGTGCGCTGGTCAGGTGGTCGAACAGCTCGCGGAAGAACACCACGCTCAAGCCGCGCCAGGGAGAGCCTTCACGCCGCATTTTGAGTGCCCTGATTCTGGAAATAGCGATTGTAGATGGCGTCGAGCGACGGCGCCTCGACCGACAGGTGACGGAGCTGGCCGCCTGCGTTGACCACCGCGGCGGCGGCCTGCGGGCGCATGTCGCCCTCGGCCAGCAGGCGGTAGCGGCCCGGCGCGGGCTGCTCGACCGAGCGCACGCCCGGCACTGCCGCCAGCCTGTCGGCGAGCGCGTGACCGCCGTCCGCCTCGACCTCGACGGTGTAGCCGCCGCCCAGCACCTGCCGCGCCAGCTCCGGCACGGTGCCGAGCAGCGCGATGCGCCCGGCATGGAACAGCGCGACGCGGTCGCAGATGCTCTGCACGCGCTCGAGCAGGTGAGACGACACCAGCACGGCGACGCCTTCGCGCTTGAGCGAGCGGATCATGTCGAGCAGTTCGGAGGTGGCGTGCGGATCGAGGCCGGAGGTCGGCTCGTCGAGGATCGCGATCGAAACCTCTTTCATCAGGATCTCGGCCAAGCCCAGCCGCTGCCGCATGCCGCGGGAGAAGTTGCCGACGTGCTTGTTGCGCACGTCGCCGAGCCCGACGCGGTCGAGCGCGGAGGCGATCCGGGCATCGCGTTCGGCGACCGGAATGCCGATCAGGCCGGCGGTGTAGCGGAGATTGTCCGCCGCCGTCATGTGATCGTAGAAGCCGACGGTGTCCGGCAGATAGCCGACCAGCCGCTTGACCTGCAGCGGCTCGCGCACCGGGTCGTATCCCATCACGCTAACCGTGCCGCCGGTCACTTCGGTCAGGCCGAGCATCATCAGGATGGTCGTGGTCTTGCCGGCGCCGTTGGGGCCGAGCAGGCCGAAGATCTCGCCCCGATTGATCGTGAACGAGACGCCGTCGACCGCCGTGGCCGCGCCGTAGCGCTTGGTCAGGCCCGACGCTTCGATGACCGTATCGCTCATCGCCGGCCGAACCTCGCAACCGCGCCGACCATGATGAGAAGCGCGATGCCGATGATCCCGGCGCCGACAATGCCCCACATGGTCGACGTCGAAACCGCGACGCGGAACTGCTGCGACGCCGTTTCGCCGCGCGAGGCGACGTTGAGCGTCGGCGCATAGTCGCCGGCCACCGCCTTCTCGGGCGGGGTCACCAGCGCCTGCACTTCCTTGTTCTGGCCGCGGCGGAATGCGGTCGATGGCCTTGGGCTCGAACACGATCTTCCAGCCGCTCGGCGCGGTGCTGGTGAGCTCGACCTCGTCGGCCGGCGCAGTGCCGGTGTTGGTGATCAGGATCGGGATCGAGGTTTCCTTGCCGGCTTCGGCGCGGCTCGACACCAGGCCGTCGCGGCCGGCGAGCGAGAGCCGCGGCTGAGCCGGCGATCTCCAGCGCGACCTTGGCGTCGGCGCTGGCGTCTTCCGCGGTCGCCTTCACGGTGACCGGATAGGTGCCGGCGCCGATCGTGGTCGGCGGGCGCACCTTCAGCTTGACGGTCTTGGACTGGCCGGCCTCGACCGGCATCGAGTTGAGCTCCTGCGCTGCCATACTGCTCGGTGAAGGAGGTCTCGAAGTTCGGCGGGCCCGCCGCCGAGAAGCCGACCACCAGGTTGCGGCCGCTGTCGTTCTTGACGTTGAGCTGATACTCGAAGCTCGATCGCGCGTTGCCGCGCAACGAGGGAAGCTGCGGCTCGAGCGTGAGCTTGGCGGGCAGGTCCTTGGCGAGCGTCACGGCGACCGGCAGGCTCACTTCGGTCGAGCCGCCCTTGGCGGTGACGGTGAGGGTCTGGGTGCCCATCGCGGCGCCGGCCGGAACGTCGAGGCGAAGCTGCAGCGAGACGCTCTGGTTGGTCGCCGGCATCGCGGCCGCGACCGGCTGGCCGCCGCCGAGCAGCGTCGCGGTCCAGCCCGAGGGCACGCCGGTAACTGTAAGCGCCAGCCGCTCCGGCGGCAGCGCGTAGTTCTGCAGGCGCAGGTTGACGGTCGAGGCGGTGCCCGGCCGCACCGTGACGGCGGGATAGTCGGTCAGCAGGAACAGGCCTTTCACGCCGGCGGCGCTTCTTGCGCGGCGACAGGCAAGGCCGGCGCAATGGCGAGCGTGACCAAAGCAATCAAAGCGGCAACAATTCGCATGGCGTCCTCTCCGGCGGAATTCCGTCCCATGTTGAACCCCGGAACCGACTCCTGCATCCGGCGATCGCGAGCGCGGACCCGGGGGCCCAATTTCGGGGCAACAAGATGGGATTTACCCCCAGCTTGGCAAGAGCTCCGTGCGTTAAAATTTGGACGGCTAAATGCCGCGAAGTACGCGCTGAAAATGCCCAGAAATAGGCCCTCAGGACGGTCGGCCAGTCCGGCTCGTCATGGGGCAGGACCCAGGGCTCCTGAAGTGCCGCCGCCCGCCACTCCGCCCAGGCCGGCAGGGCCATAACCGCGGCCATATAGGCCTGTCGAGGTGGCTCCACCTCGACTCCATAGGTGTGGAAGCGGGACACCACCGGAGCGTACATGGCATCCGCCGCGCCGAACGCCCCGAACAGGAACGGTCCCCCTGCCCCGAACCGGGCCCGGCAGTCGGTCCACAGCGCGTCGATGCGCTCGACGTTGCTGGCGACGTCGTCCGGCAGATTCGCGCCTGATGACCGGACGCCACATGTTCATTGGGCAATGGTTGCGAAGCGGCACGAAGCCGGCGTGCATTTCCGACGACGACGACGCGGGCGTGCGCGCGAGCCGCCGGATCGGACGGCCAGAGCCTGGCCGCCGGAAATTTGTCGGCGAGATATTCCAGGATCGCGAGCAACTCCCAGACTTGCACTGCGCCATCGATCAGCACCGGCACCTTGCCGGTGCCGGAAACCTTCAGGACGCGCTCCTTGAAATCCTCCGCTTCGAGCGAGATCAGCACTTCCTCGAACGGGATGGCCGCCGTCTTCATCGCGATCCATGGCCGGAACGACCACGACGAATAGTTCTTGTTGCCGATGACCAGCGTGAGCGCCAAGACGCCCTCCCATTTTCTTTCGACCGGCCCAAGCTTCGGGATGAAGGGCGGACGGACGCAAGCGAATTTCGCTGATGGGATCAATCAATCGCCCTGTAGGCTTCCGTGTATCCCCGGTGAAATGTTAGCGTTCATGCCCAATCCCGGTCATACGGGGATGCCAAATAACAAGACGGGGAGGGCCTCATGCGCAGAGCCCATGGTATTGCGGCTATTGCAGTCGCAGCCGCGCTTTCAGCGATTGCCGGCAGCGCGAGTGCGCAGCCCTATCCCACGCGGTCGATCAGGATTGTCGTGCCGGCCACCCCGGGTGGCGCCATCGACACCATCGCGCGGCTCGTCGCCGACAAGATGACCGTGTCCATGGGCCAGTCGGTGGTGGTCGAGAACAAGCCGGGCGCTTCGAACAATCTCGGAACCGATTTTGTCGCCAAGAGTCCGCCCGACGGCTACAACCTCGTGATCGTGGCTTCGAGCCACGCGACCAACAAGTTCATCTTCAAGCAACTGCCCTATGACCCGGTGACGGATTTCGAGCCGGTCGTCTTCACCCACGTCGTGCCCTTGCTGCTTGCCGTGCACCCTGCCGTTCCGGCGACCAACGTTCAGGAGCTGATTGCCTGGATCAAGGCCAACCCGGACAAGGCCTCGTTCGCCACAAGCGGAAAGGGCAGCTCGCTGCACATGGCGGCCGAGCTGTTCAGGAGCATGGCCGGAATCAAAACGATGCTGCACGTGCCTTACCGCGGCAGCACCGCGGCGCATCCCGACCTGCTCGGCGGGCGCACCGCAATGATCTTCGACACCATCACGGCGATCCAGCCGCACGTGCAGTCGGGCGGCGTGCGCGGGCTTGCGGTGACGACCATCAGCCGTTCGAAGTCGCACCCGACTCTGCCGACCATCGCGGAGTCCGGCCTCGCGGGCTACGACGCCAACACCTGGGGCGGCATCCTGGCGCCGGCCGGCACCCCCAAGGACGTCGTCGCGAAGCTCAATGCCGAAATCAACAAGGCGCTGGCCGCCGAGGACGTGCGGGCCAAGCTTTTTGCCGCCGGCATCGACATCCAGGGCGGCACGTCGCAGCGCTTCGCGGACTACATCAAGGCCGAGGTCGCGAAGTGGGGCAAGGTGACGGCCGAAGCCGGCATCCAGCCCGAGTAAGCTGTTTCAACTCAACCCTTTGACTTCGGCCCCTCGCCCTCTTCCACCGGCCCGCCCGCCTTCTTCCAGGCGCCAAAGCCGCCGCTGATGTGTGCGACCGGCTTCAATCCCATGCGGTGCGCGGTCTGCGCCGCCAGCGCCGAGCGCATGCCGCCGGCGCAGAAGAACACGTACTTCTTGTCCTCGGCGAATTTCGGCTTGTGATACGGGCTCTGCGGATCGATCCAGAACTCCAGCATGCCGCGGGTGCAATGGAAGGCGCCCGGAACCTTGCCGTCGCGCTGCAGTTCGCGCGGGTCGCGGATATCGACCAGCACGACGTCGTCGCGGCCGTGCAGCTTGATGGCGTCTTCGACGGCGAGCGTTTCGATCTCGCGCTCGGCCTGCTCGACCATCGACTTGCGAACTGAGGGTGATGTTCTGCGGCATCGGCACTCCGGGGTGTGGCGGATCGTGACAGATGCGCCACCCCGAACGCAACGGCGGGAAGCTCGAGCGCAACTCCGCGCCGTTGTCGGCCGCTGATCGAGGTCAGGCGAGATACATCAGCACGGCGACCGACGATACCATCGCCACAGTCAAGACCGCGGCTGCCGCGGTGATGACATTCTCGGCCCACGGCCTGTCGAGCTCACCTTCGAAGTCCGGATCGGCAAGTTCAACCGACTCGACACGCGAAAGGATATCGAGCGACATCGACGATTCCCCATTCGGCGCCCCGGCGCCCCTTGTCCGTCCGAGCACGCAACTCGGAGTCGAATCGTCCGGACACGTGCACCATACGCCCCATAATGGCAACGACAAGCGGCAACGCGCCGCGACCTGTTGCGCAATGCAGCACGATCAGTTCGGGCCAGGCAGCAACTCCGAGGTCCTGCCGGTGATCCAGTAGGCCAGCAGCCCAACCCATTCGCGGGCCGCAACGTCGGTGCGCGCGAGCCCGGCGGCCAAGCCGCCGAACGGCGTGGTGAGATCCGCCGGCCCGCGCGTGCGCCAGTCGACCGGATAGGGCTCGACGGCAAAACCGGCGCGGCGGAAGCATCCGACCGAGCGCGGCATGTGATGTGCCGAGGTCACGAGCAGCCAGCGCTCGCCGGGCTTCGGATCGGCCATCGCCTTGCTGAAGGCCGCGTTCTCGGCGGTGTTGCGCGACTTGCCCTCCAGCTCGATGCGCTTGCCCGGAATGCCGAAGCTCTCGAACAGCGGCAGCGCGTATTTCGTCTCCGGGCTGCTGTCGGCCATCAGGCTGCCGTCGCCGCCGCTGAACAGGATGCGGGCGTTGGGATAGCGCCGCGCCAGGTCCGCGACCGCCGTCATGCGCTCGGCGGATTCATTGAGCGAAGGCTCGCCGCGCGCGTCCGACATCGCCGGGCCGATCGCGCCGCCCAGCACCACGATGCCGTCGGGCGCGCCGCGCGAGGCGTCCCACGGCGGGAAGCGCTGCTCCAGCGGCAGGATCAACGCGTTGCCGAACGGCGAAAGGCCCGCGATCCCGATCAGCACGACACCGAGCACCGCCAGCCACCGGCCGGCGCGGGCGAACCGCGTGAACATCAGGACGACGCCGAGCGGCCGCGATCAGGAACAGCAGGTTGGAGGGGACAGCGAAGAAGCCCAGGATTTTGGAGAGCGCGAAAAACATGCCTCAGTCCCAATCGGGCGATCCCGACCACTGCACGATGCGGCCATTGGGGCTGCCCAGCGCCGCGATCTCGTTCATCTCGGCGGCCGACAGCTTGAAATCGAACAGCTCGAAATTCTCCTTGAGCCGGCCCGTATCGCTGGTGCGCGGGATGACCACGATGTCCTGCTGCACCAGGAAGCGCAGGCAGACCTGCGCCGCGGTCTTGCCGTGCGCCTTGCCGATGCGCGAGAGCACGGCGTCGCCCTTTCACGCGGCCGCGCGCGATCGGGCTGTAGGCCACCACCGCCATGCCGCGCTTGCGGCTCGCCGCGATGGCCTTCGACGCATCGAGATAGGGATGGCATTCGAACTGATTGCAGACCAGCGGCTCGGTCGCGAACTTCACCGCCTCCTCGATCAGCGCGGCGGTGAAGTTCGACACGCCGACGTGGCGCGCCAGCCCTTCGCGCTTCATCTTGCACAGCGCGCCGATCGTGCCGGCGAGCGGGATGCTCGGGTTGGGCCAATGGATCAGCAGCAGGTCGACAAACGGCAGCTTGAGCTTGGCCAGGCTGTCCTTGGTTGAGCGCTCGAAATCGCGCGGCGCGAGGTCGCTCTGCCAGACCTTGGTGGTGATGAAGACCTCGTCGCGCTGGCAGGCCCGAGGCGCGAAACCCCTCGCCTACCGCCTCCTCGTTGCCGTACATCGCCGCGGTGTCGATGTGGCGGTAGCCGAGCTTGAGCGCCGCCTCGACCATGCGCGCGCAGGTCTTGCCGCGCAGGTCCCAGGTGCCGAGCCCGACGATCGGAATGCGGGCGCCGTTGGCTTCGACGAACGGAATGGCAGTTCTCCTCGACGCGGACCATGCCGCATCGTCTGGAGCGTGCCAACCCAGTTCGCCGAAGGATCAGCCCTGCGGCTTTTGCGCTGCCCAGCACCGAAAACGCCACGTCGGGCGCATGGTCGAGCAGCTTGAGCAGCGCGCGCGCCGGGCCGCGCGGCGAGCGCTTGCCCTGCTCCCAGTTGCGCACCGTCTCGATCGGCACGCCGATCCGCGCGGCGAACTCGGCCTGCGTCAGCCGGGTCTGCGAGCGAATCCGCCGCGCATTGGCCGCGTCGGGCGCGCTGGCCCCGGTCGGCGCAGCCGCCGGCTGCTCAGGCATCGGCGGCGGCAGCACGCGCTCCTGCCCTTCGGAGGTGACTTCAACGAGACGCCCGTCGGCCTTGAGTCTGACCCGCATCATGGAAGATCTCCCCTGATCCAGAGGCCGAGCCGTGGACTGATTTGGTTAATGAAAGGTTAACGATGATCCACCGGGACAGAGCCAAGGGCCGAATGGCTCAGCGGCATCCGTTCAAAGGGCTGATCAGGTCAATGGATGGCGGGTCATTGGCCGATTCTTTCAACGGCTTATGCGTCAAAGACCGATTCGTTCATTGGCTTAGTCAGGACGTCTTCTCGAAAATCTCCCGGCCGATCAGCATGCGGCGGATTTCGCTGGTCCCCGCCCCGATCTCGTAGAGCTTGGCGTCGCGCAGCAAGCGTCCGGTCGGAAACTCGTTGATGTAGCCGTTGCCGCCCAGGCACTGGATCGCCTCGAGCGCGGCCCAGGTCGCCCGCTCGGCGGCATAGAGGATGGCGCCGGCGGCGTCCTCGCGGGTGGTCTTGCCCTCGTCGCAGGCCCGCGCCACCGAATAGACGTAGGCCTTGGCGGCGTTCATCGTGACGTACATGTCGGCGATCTTGGCCTGCATGATCTGGAAGCTGCCGATCGGCTGGCCGAACTGCTTGCGGTCGTGGACGTAGGGCAGCACCAGATCGAGGCAGGCCTGCATGATGCCGAGCGGACCCGCCGCCAGCACCACCCGCTCGTAGTCGAGGCCGGACATCAGCACGTTGACGCCGCCGCCGACCGAGCCGAGCACGTTCTCGGCCGGCACCTCGCAATCCTCGAAAATCAGTTCGCCGGTGTCGGAGCCGCGCATGCCGAGCTTGTCGAGCTTCTGCGCGGTGGAGAAGCCCTTCATGCCCTTCTCGATCAGGAACGCGGTGATGCCGCGCGCCCCGGCGTTCGGATCGGTCTTGGCATAGACCACGATGGTCTCGGCATTCGGGCCGTTGGTGATCCAGAATTTCGAGCCGTTGAGGACGTAGCGGTCGCCCTTCTTGTCGGCGCGGGTGCGCATCGAAACCACGTCGGAGCCGGCGCCGGGTTCCGACATCGCCAACGCGCCGACGTGCTCGCCGGAGATCAGCTTGGGCAGGTATTTCTCGCGCTGCGCGTCGTTGCCGGTGCGGCGGATCTGGTTGACGCAGAGGTTGGAGTGCGCGCCGTAGGAGAGGCCGACCGATGCCGAGGCGCGGGAGATTTCCTCCATCGCCACGCAATGGGCGAGGTAGCCCATGCCGGCGCCGCCCCATTTCTCCTCGACGGTGATGCCGAGCAGGCCGAGCGGCCAAGCTGCGGCCACAGATCGCGCGGGAAGGTGTTGGTGCGGTCGATCTCATCGGCGCGCGGCGCGATCTTGTCCTGCGCGAAGTTCTTCGCGGTGTCGCGCAGCATGTCGACGTCGTCGCCGAGGCCGAAATCCAAGCCCTGCCAGGCATTGGCGATCATGCGCGCTCCCGGGATTGAACCGCTGTTCCGGCCATTATGGACCGCGCGGCGGCGCGCTGTCAGCTTGCGCCGGCGGCTACGGAATTGTCCGCGATCAGCCGGTCCAGCGCCTCGCGCGGGCCGGGAACCGCGAACAGATAGCCCTGCATCTCGTCGCAGCCGGCGAGCCGCAGGATCACGCGCTGTTCCTCGGTTTCCACGCCCTCGGCGAGCAGCTTGAGGCCGAGCGCGCGGCCGAGCGTGACGATCGCCTGGATCATCGCCTGGCTGCTGGCGACCGCCCAAGCGGATCGACGAACGCCTTGTCGATCTTGAGCTTGTCGAAGCGGAACTGCTGCAGATAGGCGAGGCTGGAATAGCCGGTGCCGAAGTCGTCGAGCGCGAGGCGGACGCCGAGCGCGCGCAGCGCGTCGAGGCGCGTCTGGGCCTCGTCCGGATCGTCGATCAGCACCCCTTCGGTGACTTCGAGGATCACGCGCGACGGCTCGATGCCGGTTTCCTCGAGCATCCCGGTCGACGAGCGCGACCAGCGCGGGGTCGCGCACCTGCACCGGCGAAAGGTTGACGGCGATCGAGAGATCCCGGCCAGCGCTTGGCGTCGGACAGCGCGCGGCGCAGCACGAGTTCGCCGAGCGGTCCCATCAGGCCGGCCTGCTCGGCGACCGGGATGAACGACGACGGCGGGATGGCGCCGCGCACCGGATGGCGCCAGCGCGCCAGCGCCTCGGCGCCGACGATGCGGTTGCCGTCGGCGCTGATGATCGGCTGGTAATGCACGTCGATCGCCTTATCGGCCGAGCGCGCGCTTGAGCTCGCGCTCGATGAAGCGCCGCTCGTTGAACTCGACGTCCATGGCCGAGATCGAACACGGTCATGCCGCCGCGGCGCTTGCGCTTGCCGGCGCGCAGCGCGAGGTCGGCGCGGCGCGTCAGCTCGTCGCGGGTCGCGCCGTGCAGCGGCGCGTGCGCGAGGCCGAACGGTGACGCCGACCTGCACCGCCTGCTCGTTGAACCCAGAACGCGCGCGCCAGCGCCGCATCAGTGGTCTCGATCGCGTTTCGGCCACGCCGTGTCGGGCATGATCATCACGACCGCGAACTCGTCGCCGTCGAACCGGCCGCCGATCGCAGTCTCGGCAGCACGTCGCGCAGCCGCTGCGCCGAAGCCCGCAGGAACTGATCGCCGGCGTTCTGGCCCAGCGCATCGTTGATGTCGTTCAGGCCGTCGAGATCGATGAAGGCGAGCGTGACCGTCTGTCCACGCGCGTCGGCCAGCGCGGCGTCGATCAGCTCGATCATCTTGCGGTGGTTGGGCAGCCGGTCAGCATGTCCTCGTGCGCCAGCGTCCAGGCGCAGCTTTTCGCTGTGGCCGAGGTCGCGCACCGCGCGGCGGACCTGCCAGAGCGCGAGGACGGCAAAGCCGATCAGGCAGAGCCCGGTCAGCGCCAGCAGCGGCTGAAGCTGCCGCAGGGCCGCCGCCATGGAACGGTCCGCTTCCCAACTGAACCAGCCGACGATGCGGCCCTGGGCGTCGAGCACCGACTGGATCTCACGGCCGCCGCCGGCGGGCTCGGCCTCGAAGCGCAGATCCTTGAGGCCGGCGGTGCGCTCCAGGCTGCGGATCACGATCGGGATCGAGCTTTGAGAGTTGACGCCGGAGCCCGGCTGTCCTGGACAGCGGCAAGCAACGCGCCGCGGCGCTCCAGCGCCTGGCGGTCGTCGGCCTGCCGGACCAGAACGTAGCTGACGATGGCGCAGAACAGGGTCGTGCTGACGACAAACAGCGCGAGCGTCGCAATCAGCCGCGGCGTGACCACCCGGCGGCGCGGCGCCGGCAGCGGCAAGGCAGCAAAACTCATGACTAAACGCCCGTCCGGCCGACCCACAGAACCCACGGCTCAACCTAAGGCCGGAGCGGTTAACGGCTCGTCATCAGCTCAGGCCGAACCACAGCGTGGCGATGCCGAGGAAGGCGAAAAAGCCGATCACGTCGGTCACGGTGGTGACGAAGGGCCCCGACGCAATCGCCGGGTCGACGCCGAGCCGGGACAGCAGCAGCGGGATGGCGATGCCGCCCAGCGCCGCGGCGGCGAGCACGCAGATCATGGCAAGCCCGATCACCAGGCCGAGATCGGCGATGTCGAACCAGGCCGCCGCGATCGCGCCCATGATCACCGCAAAGCCCAGGCCGTTGAGAAGCCCGACCAGCAGCTCGCGGCGCACCACGCGCGCCGCGTTGGCGTCGCCGAGGTCGCGGGTGGCGATCGCGCGCACCGCGACGGTCATCGACTGCGTGCCGGCGTTGCCGCCCATGCTGGCGACGATCGGCATCAGCACCGCGAGCGCGACCATCTTTTCGATCGAGCCTTCGAACTGCCGGATCACCCAGGATGCGATGATGGCGGTGACGAGATTGGCGAGCAGCCAGGGAAAGCGGCCTTTCACGATGGTCCAGACCGAGTCGGACAGTTCTTCCGAGCGGCCGACGCCGCCGAGCGCCTTGATGTCCTCTTCCGCCTCCTCCTCGATGACGTCGACGATGTCGTCGAAGGTGAGGACGCCGACCAGCTTGTCGCCGTCGTCCACCACCGGCGCCGCGACCAGGTTGTAGCGCTCGAACATGCGCGCCACCTCCTCCTGGTCTTCGGTCGCGCGCACCCGGCGGCGCTCGGGATCCATCAGATCGGAGAGCGGCACCGGCCGCTTGTTGCGCAGCAGGAGATCGAGCGCCACCGCGCCCAGCAGCTTCGACGCCGTCGTCGATCACGTAGAGCTCGTAGAAACGGTCCGGCAGGTCGACGGTCTCGCGCATGTAGTCGATGGCTTGGCCGACCGTCCACGACGGCGGCACCGCGATGAACTCGGTCTGCATGCGGCGGCCGGCGGAGTTTTCCGGATAGTCCAGGATGCGCTCGACCGCGACGCGCTCGAGCCGCGGCAACTGCTCCAGGATTTCGGCCTGCTCCGTCCTTCGGCAGGTCTTCGAGAATGTAGGCGGCATCGTCGGAATCGAGGTCGCGGACGCCGTCGGCGACGGTCTTCGGCGGCAGCTCCTCGAGGATTTCCTCGCGCACCGCATCCTCGACTTCGGTGAGCGCGGTGAAGTCGAACTCCACGCCGAGCAGCTCGACGAAGCGCGGACGCAGCTCGGGGTCGAGCGCGTCGATCAGGTCGCCGGTGTCGGATTCGTGGAGGTCGCCGGCGAGCGCGCGCAGCGCCGCCGCGTCGTTGCGCTCGATGGCTTCGCTGACTTGCTCGACAAAGTCGGCGCGCAGCGCGCCCTCGTCGTCGCGCAACGCCGGCTCGACGCTGCCGGCTGCGCGGTCATGTCCTTTTGGTCGAGCATGCCGTTTCCGCCGCCAGGAGAGAGCTTTCGGCTTGTACGCCCGCGTGGTGGCCGTGGCAATTGCAAGGGCGCGTTAACGAGGCGCGGTTAACAGCAGCCCGGCGCGTTAAAGATGAATTTCGAATTTCGGCCATGCCGTGTGGATTGGGACTAAGCCTGAGCCGGGGAAACGTCATAGCGCTTCTTGGATTCGGGGACTTCAGCGTGCGCCTGCCAGCCGCCATCGGATTGGGGTTCGGACTGTTCGGCGCGATCGCCGCGGCGAACGCCTCCGGCTGTCCCGGCAATCCCGGCGCGATGGGCACCAGCCGCGTGCTGAAGATCGATCCGCGCGAATATCCGCTGATCGGCACCGTGCAGTACCAGGAGACGCTGCCGCTGAACGACAAGGAGGTCGTGCTGACCTTCGACGACGGTCCGATGCCGCCCTACACCAACCGGGTGCTGGAAACTCTCGCCCACGAATGCGTGAAGGCGAACTACTTCATCGTCGGCCGCATGGCGCGCGGCTATCCGGAGCTGCTGCGCCGCATCCACGCCGAAGGCCATGTGATCGGCACCCACAGCGAGAACCATCCGCTGGCGTTCGAGAAAATGCCGCTCGGCGCCGTGCAGGCGGAAATCGATCAGGGCTTTGCCTCGACACGCAGCGCGCTGCGCAATGCCGACGCGGTCGCGCCGTTCTTCCGCATTCCCGGGCTGCTGCGCGCCGACACGGTGGAGAAGTATCTGCGCTCGCGCGGCATGGTGACCTGGAGCGCGGACGTCGTCGCCGACGACTGGAAGCACATCACCGCGAGCGAGGTGGTCAGCCGCTCGATCGCGCGGCTCGACGCCAAGGGCAAGGGTATCCTGCTGCTGCACGATATCCAGCCGGCCACCGCGCTGGCGCTCCCTCACCTGCTCCGCGAGCTCAAGCGCCGCGGCTACAAGATCGTCCAGGTGGTCCCCGCCACCGCGCCCGCGCTGGTTGCGAGCGCGCCGCGTCAGCCGCCGGCGGCGGCGACAGTCGCGACACCGGTCACGACAGCCGTCGTGCCGAAGCAGCAAGCGCAGCCGCAGCCGCAAATACCAGCGCAGCCGCAGCGCGAAACCTCGACCTGGCCGGTGCCCTATCCGGCGCGCACGCCGGCGCCTGTTGCGACGACCCAGCCTGTGACATCGCCCACTCCTCCCGCCCAGCCGCAGAGCGTGGTGGTGCGGCCGGAGCCGGGTGCCGGACCTGCGCCCGTCATGCGCGCGGCGCCGCCGCAAACGCCTGCGCCAGCGCCGGAGCCCGTCGAAATTCCGCCCGAAGCGGCTCTCGCCAACGCGAGCCCGGTTTCCGCAGCGGCGCCCGCCGAGCCCGAACCGGCGCAACCATCGCCGCCCGCCCGGACCATACCGGTTCCGATCCTGGAAGCCGTCCGGTCGGTGCCGCTCAACGCTGCCGCCGCGCCGGAGCCGCAGCCCAATCCGCAGCAGGTCACCCGCCCGCTGACACCCGGCTTCAAGCCATCGCACAGCGACGCGCCGCCGATGAAGGTCACCGAGATTCCCGTTGAGCGGCAGCAGGCCGACCCCTGGGCGATGCGCGCCGAAGTGCCGCTGCCGTCCAAGCAGCCCTGGCCGGTCAGCGCGTCGAGCCTGACGCAGGCAATGCCGCGCTAGAGTCTGATTCAGCTACGCTGAATCAGACTCTGTCGCTTGCTTTCTTGTTTGGGCATGAACTTTTCCGACCTGTCTTCGCCCGCCGAAGCATCAAAACAAAATGACGACTCGTGCCAGGGCTTAGCGCAGGCGGGAAACCGGTTCCCACTTTTCGGGATCATGCTCTAGCTTGACGCCGCGGAATGTGGCCGACTAACTGGACGGCGAATGCTGTTCCAGTCGCAACAATTCATTCTGGTGCTGCTGCCGATTGCGCTTGCGCTGTATTACGCGTTCGCAGACCGGCCGACCGCCAGACAGGCCATTCTCGTTATCGCGTCCCTGGTGTTTTACGGCTGGTGGGATGCGCGCTTTGTGCCGCTGCTGCTCGCGCATTGCACGGTGGCATGGGCGGGGCCCGTTCTTGCCCGGAAAACCGGCCGGCGCGGCTTCATCGATGCCGCGATCGTGTTGCAGTTCCTTTCGCTTGCATTCTTCAAGTACACGAACTTCCTGGTCGCCAATATCGAGCAGGCGCTGAGCATCGCGCTGCCGAAGTCCGACATCCTTCTGCCGATCGGCATCAGCTTCTACACCTTCCAGCTCGTGTCGTACCTGGTCGACGTACGGCGCGGGCAAGCGCCAGCGCACCGGCTGTGGTCCATCCTGCTGTACATCAGCTTCTTTCCGCATTTGATCGCGGGTCCGATCGTGCGCCACAACGAATTGCTCCCGCAATTCGCGGAGCATCCGCTGCGGCCGGGCGTAGCGGAGCGGCTCGGCAAGGGGCTGACGCTTTTCATCATCGGCATGGCCAAGAAGGTGTTGCTGGCCGACCCGCTGTCCCGCCTCGCCGATCCGATTTTCGCGGCGGCCGGCTCCGCCACCAGTTTCGGCTCGGCCTGGACCGGCGCGCTGGCGTTCTCGTTCCAGCTCTTCCTCGACTTCTCGGCGTATTCGGAAATGGCGATCGGCCTGGCGCTGATGTTCGGCCTGATCCTGCCGGAGAATTTCCGCAGGCCCTACAGGGCCACCAGCCTGCGCGATTTCTGGCGGCGCTGGCACATCACGCTCGCGACGTTTCTGCGCGACTACGTCTACATCCCGCTCGGCGGGAACCGCCAGGGGCCGGCGCGCTATGCGCTTGCCGTCATGGTGACGATGGGCGCATGCGGACTATGGCATGGCGCGGGCTGGACCTACGTGATGTGGGGCCTGCTGCATGGCGCCGGCCTGATCGTGTGCGCGGCGTATCAATCGCTGCAGCGGCCCCTGCCGGCGCCGGTCGGCTGGCTGCTGACCATGCTGTTCGTGATCGTGGGCTGGGTGATTTTCCGCGCCGCCAATTTCACCGCGGCCTATGACTTGCTGATGGCGATGACCGGTTTCAACGGCTTGACGGACGAATACAGGGGCGAACGCTGCTGATATGCGCCGCCGCCGTGTCGCTGCTGATGCCGTCAAGCCACGAACTGATCGAACGTGGCTCAAGCCGTTGCCCTCGATTGCCATGCCGCTGGCCGCGATGTTCGCCTTCATGATGTTGCGCATCAACACCGAAGCTCCCGTCACGTTCATCTATTTCCAGTTCTGACCGATGTCCTCGACGAAACGCAGAACCGACGATGGACCGTGGCGGTAGGGACCGCGGTGCGATGGCGCACGTATGTCTGGATCGTCCTGTCGGGAACCGCGGTCGTTTTCCTTGCGATGGCGGCGTTCATCGTCATCGTCGACCCCTGGAAGGCGCTCCCGCATTCCGCCTCGATCGACCGCCCGATGTCCAACAACAACCAGCGGCTGCTCTATCCGATGCTGGTGCGGACGAAAAACTGGGACTCGTTCGTGTTCGGAAGCTCGACGGCCATGCTGATCGATCCGCAAAAGCTGAGCGCCGGACTGGGCGGGCGCTTCGCAATCTCGCGCTGGCCGGCGGCCTTCCTTGGGAACAACTGGAGTATTTGCGCCTGGTGGTGTCGCAGCCCGCTCAGCCTCGCGCGCTGATGTTCGCCATGGACAGTTTGTGGTGCGCGCCGACGCTCGTCTACGAGCGTGAGAACCCGGCCGATCACAAGTTTCCGCACTGGGTCTACGCGGAGCTGTCGTGGGCCAATCTGCGCCAGGTGGTGAACGAGGATGCCTTGTTCGACGCGATCAATACCGTTCGCTACAACATGGGGCGTTTCACGCCGGCCATTCGCGATGACGGCTACTGGGTGTTTCCGTCATACCTCGGCGCCTACGACCCGGAAGCCGCCTTGCACCGGATATACGGCGCGGGACCGCGGAAGCCCACTCCACCGGTTTCGCCACCGGAGTCCGTGCCGGACAGCGAGCGGCGCGATTGGACGTTTCCTTGGCTGGACCTGCTCGAAAAGGCGTTGGCGTCGCTGCCTGCCTCGACTCGGCTCATGCTGGTCACCATGCCGGTGCACGTGAACGTGCAACCGGTGCCCGGCAGCGCGGCCGCGCAGCGCGAGGATGTGTGCAAGCAACGCACCGCCCGCATTGCGGCCCGGCATGGCTCAGTTTTGGTGGACCTGCGATTCCCTTCCGCGATCACCCGCGCGGACGACAATTATTGGGATGCGCTGCACTACCGCCTTCACGTCGCACGCCAGATCGAGGACCTCGCGATCACCGGGATCACATCGGCGCAGCCCGATTCAGCGGGTCTGCGTCGCATCATCGATGCCAGGGGTCCTGGTCCATCCAAATAGTGTGCGGCCAAATCTCCGATAAGCGGTGACAAATGCTAACCAACTAATTTAACAGGGTTTTTGCTCGGATCGGTCGCTCCGGTGCCGCCGCCTCGGCCGCCAGGTGCGGAAATAGCCGAATCCCAGTGCGTCACAATTTTAGCCCTGCGACCCCGGCTTTCAGGCACACTTTGCAATCAGGGGTCGCAGGCAACGCCAACGGGCAGCTGAACGACGGCAAGCCGCACGGAGGCAGCTATGGCGACGTTTCCAGGGACGGCCGGCAATGATGTGATCGTCGGCACATCGGGTGATGACACCATCACCGGGGGCAACGGCAGCGATCTGTTGCTCGGACTGAAGGCGGCAAGGACGATATCTCCGGCGGCAACAACGACGACACGATCCACGGCAACGACGGCGATGACACTTACGGGGGACGCCAACACCGATAGCGCTGTTCGGCGGCGCCGGCAACGACACGCTCAACGGTGGTGACGATTTCCGATTTCCTCGACGGCGGCGCCGGCAACGACGACATCGACGGCGGCGATAGACACCGACAGGGTTCGATATTAGGGCATCGTCGGCCGGTGTCACCGTCACGCTGGGAGCCAATGGCGCGCAAACCAAAGCGACCGGCGGGGACGCCGAGGGTGACACGATCCAGTTCGTGGAGGACATCGACGGATCGAACTTCGCCGACGCGTTGACTGGCAACAATTTCACCAACGTGATTTCGGGCTTGAACGGCAACGACGTCATTTCGGGGGGTGGCGCCTTTGACAGCCTGGACGGCGGCAATGGCGACGACGTCATCGAAGGTGGCGAGTTGGTAAAGCGATAAGATACATCAATGGAGGTCTAGCGAGAAGGGTTCGATCTGGTCGTCCTATCTCAGCTCGGCGGCCGCCGTCACCGTCTGCGCTGAACGAGTTTATCGTCGCAGGAGGCGATGCCCTCTTCGACAATCTCACTTCGATCGAAGGCCTCATCGGCAGCGCGCACGACGACATCCTGGTTGGTGTAGGCGGCAACGACCTGCTGGCCGGCGCGGGCGGCGGCGACACGCTGAACGGCGGCGCCGGCACCGACACGGCCAGCTACGCGTTCGGGACCAGCGCCAGCGTCACGGTCACGCTCGGCGCCAATGGCGCACAGACCACCGGGTCCGGCGGCGACGCCGCGGGCGACGAGCTCTTCGAACATCGAGAACATCACCGGCTGGGACCTCGGCGACGACGTGCTGACCGGCAACAACCTGGCCAACGTGCTGCAAGGCCTGGACGGGGCCGATGTGCTGGCCGGCGGCGCCGCTAATGACACGCTGATCGGCGGGGCCGGCGACGACACGATCGACGGCGGTTCCGGCACCGACGTGCTCGAAGGCGGGGACGGTATCGATATGCTGAGCTATGCTGCCGCCACCACGAAGAGTCACGGTCACGCTGCTGAGGGCGCGGTGATCGTCGGGCAAGAGCGGCGATGCCCAGGGCGACAAGATCTCGGGGTTCGAGAACCTGATCGGAGGAACCGGCAACGACGTCCTGACCGGAAACGACGGCGACAACGTGATCGTGGGCGGTGACTGGAAGCCGACGTCATCGATGGCGGCGAAGGCCAGAGATTTCGTGCTCGGTGGGGCCGGTGCAGACACCATTATCGTCGGCAAGGCCGGGCGGCTTCTACGATGCCGGCTCCGGCAGCAATATATTGCGCTACTCGAAGGCGGTGTCGTCGATCAGCGTCGCCTTGCTTGGAAACACGGCGGTCGTCGATAGTCTCGGGAACACGCTGATAAATTTCGCTCAAGTCATCGGCACGGCCGGCGACGATGTCATCGGCGGTAATTTTAGTTTCGTCAACGCGGGCAGCGGCAACGACGTTGTCGTCGGGACCGACACCGGTTTCGCGACCCGTCAATGGCGGTCTCGGCATCGATCTCTTGTCGTTTGCCGACGCTTAGAAACAATCGTACCGCGAGCTTGCTTGTCACGGGAGATCGTCAGCTTTGAAAACCTGCTTGGCGGCTCTGGCAACGACACTCTGACAGGCAGTCATGGGGCCAATGAAATCGCGGAGGCGCCGGCAACGACATCGTCACTGGCAATGCTGGCAACGACCAGCTTTCCGGAGGCGCCGGCAACGACACGATCTCGGCGGCGGCGGTGCCGATGTGATCGATGGCGGCAGCGGCAACGATGCACTGGACGGCGGCGCCGGCAAGGACGTCCTGTCGTACGCATCGGCGCTGGATGCCGTCACGGTCAGCCTGCTCACCAATACGGCGTCCGGAGGCGACGCCGAAGGCGACACCATCGCCGGCTTCGAAGTCCTCACCGGCGGCGAGGGCGATGACGTGCTGGAAGGCAGCATACTGGCCGACACCATCAATGGCGGCGGCGGCGGCGATAAGATCGACGCAATGCCAGCAGCGACGCTGAACGGCGGCGGCGGCGACGATCTGCTCACCGGCGGACTGGGGACGGACACCCTGAACGGCGGCGACGGCGATGACACCGTGGCGGGAGGCGCCGGCGCCGATATCATGAACGGCGGCGCGGATAACGACACGCTCGACTATTCGGCCATCGTCGATGCTGCCAATGGCATCGTCCTGACGCTCGGCGACGGCGGCGGGACCGTGGTGACAGCGCTAGCCGGCAGCGATCCCGCCGGCGACAAGATCGTCAATTTTGAGAACGTCACCGGCGGCGCCGGCAATGACATCATCACCGGCAACGACTTGGACAACGTGTTGAGCGGTGGCGCCGGCAATGATGTCATTTTTGCAAGCCTGGGCTTCGACACGGTATTTGGCGGGGATGGCACCACCGACACGCTGACGTTCTTCGCGTACGGCGCAGCGGTCGAGATCGACGTGCAGGACGGTTTTGCGCAATCGGATGCCCTGGGCGCACAGACCCAGTTTTCCGACTTTGAGCGATTTATCGGGACCAAGTTCGACGATGTCTTTACCGGCACCAACAATTCCGATCATTTCGAGGGTGGCGGCGGAGCGGACATCCTGGATGGCACCGCCTCCGGCAGCGACACGCGCGTCTTATGCACCGTCCACCAAGGAGCGTCACCGTCAATCTGCTGGACGGCACGGCCATCGGCGGGGATGCGGAAGGCGATACCCTGATCGACTTCGAAAACCTGCTCGGCAGCAAGTTTGCCGACGAGTTGACCGGTGACGCGGACCAAAACACCATCGAAGGCGGCGGGGGGGCAGACCAGCTCAGCGGCGGCGATGGGCCGGACACGGTGAGCTATGCCGGATCGCTGCTTGCGGTGACGGTGTCGCTGGCCAGCAATACCGCGACGGGCGGTGACGCCGCCGGCGACAAGCTGGCCGGTTTCGAGAGAATACCGGCTCGGCTGGCGCGGACAAGCTGACCGGCGACGGCAATGCCAACACACTCCATGGCATGAACGGCAGCGACACGCTGATCGGGAATGGGGGAGACGACTTCTTGTTTGGCGGCGCGGGCAACGATACGCAAAACGGCGGCGTTGGCACCGACTTCTTGAATGGCAATGAAGGCAATGACACATTGTCCGGCGGCGCGGACGATGACGACGTGTACGGTGACGCTGGAAACGACTGTTATCCGGCGGCACGGCAACGACTCTTTACGGCGGCCCGGGCAATGACATCCTCAACGGCGGGAGCGGCAACGACATTCTTCGCTACGAGGCGCTTACGGAAAAGGGTGACCAGATTCAAGGCTTCGTCAGCGGTGCGGACAAGATTGAGATTCAGGACACCGGCTTCGCCAACTCGGTGGCTGGATCGACGGTCCTGGTGTCCGGCAGCGCGCCTGTCGCGGCAACGGCCGCCGCGGCGTTCCTGTACGACACCGACGACGGCAAGCTGTTCTACGATGCGGATGGCAACGGGGGCGGAGCGGCCGAGTTGCTGGCGACGTTGATCGGGAATCCGGCGCTGGCGGCGACGGATATCGTCATCATTTGAGGTGGGGCCTGACTCCGACGTCATCAGCAAGCGGCCGGCGCTGTTGCGCCAGCGCTTGCCGCAAAAAAAGAATGAAATCAATTCCGTTGTCAGGAGATGGTGCGGCCAAGAGGACTCGAACCTCCACGGGTTGCCCCGCTAGCACCTCAAGCTAGTGCGTCTACCAATTCCGCCATGGCCGCATCTGGGATGGACGCCGGCCGAAATCGTCCGGCGTTCCAGGCGCGGTCGCTCTAACAAATCGTTCCAACCGGGTAAAGGGTCGCGGCTGGCGGCCCAAAGCCGCCTCCCAGCACGCCCGTCGCCGGACTTGGCGCTGCTTGCCGGACGGGCTTGCTTCCGCTGCGCCAGAGCATGGGGCTATCGTTGACTTTGCCGGGGCAGCATCAGGTGCGGTCCGCTTGCTTGCGTTTGCGCATGATCTTGTCCGATCTGCCTTCACCGCACGTCGGGTGCGCGCGGCAGCAGTTCCCGAACCTCGACGGCGATGCGGTTGCCCTGAACCACCACGATGCCTTTGGCCACCGGCAGATTGTTGGCGAGGATCTGGACCTCGTCGTCCTCGGACGACTCGAGCTCGATGATGGCGCCGCGGCCGAGCCGAAGCACCTGATGGACCGGCATGGCAGTGGTGCCGAGCACGACCGTGATATCCAGCGAGACGGTGTCTAAGGTGGGCATTCGAATCCTTGCGGAGACCGGCGGGAGCGACAGGTCACCACGGCATGGTGAACGAGAGGTTAACGCGCGATAATCGCCAGCCGGATCGGGCCGGTACGGAGGTGCGCATGCGACGGCGATGGCTGGCGCGGGCATTGGGTTTTGCGGTGTTCGGGCTGACGGCACAGGCGGCCGCCGGGCCGGCGGTCGCGACGCGCTGGCAGAAGGTCACCGTTTCCCAGGACGAATGCCTGCAAAAGGCCGAGGATACGATCCGCAGGAGCGGATTCGGCAAGCTGGAGCGCACCCAGCAGTCGCGCTACGGCAGCCTCGACGATTACACCGCCGCGATCCGCTGCATCATCAGCAACGGGCTTGCGATCTTCATCGTGTCGGTCCCTCGCGCGGACAGGCCGACCAGATGTCGGGCGCGCTGTTCGAGAACTGGAAGTAACCGTGAGCGGACGGCATGCGCAGGCGATCCTTCCGCTCCCGCAAGGCCTGCCGCCGGCCGAATGGCGCATCAGCGACGCGCCGGTCGATTACGCGGCCGCGCTTGCCGCGATGGACGAGCGTGTCGCAGGCGATCGCTGCCGGACAGCGCCGCCGAGCTGGTGTGGCTGCTTGAGCATCCGCCGCTCTACACCGCCGGCACCAGCGCCAGGAGCGAAGAGCTGATCGACGCGCGCTTCCCGGTGCACCACGTCGGCCGCGGCGGGCAGTTCACCTATCACGGGCCCGGCCAGCGTGTGGTCTATGCGATGCTCGACCTCAACCGCCGCAAGCCCGACGTGCGCGCCTACGTCGCGATGCTGGAGGAATGGATCATCCGCACGCTCGCCTCGTTCAACGTGCGCGGCGAGCGGCGCGAGGACCGCATCGGCGTCTGGGTGCGCCGGCCGGACAAGGGCAGAAGGCTTCGAGGACAAGATCGCGGCGATCGGAATCCGGGTGCGGCGCTGGATCACGCTGCACGGCATCGCGATCAACGTCGAGCCGGACCTGACGCATTTCGCCGGCATCGTGCCGTGCGGCGTGTCGGAGCGCCGCTACGGCGTGACCAGCCTGGCCGACCTCGGCATCACCGCCACGCATGGCGGACGTCGACGTGGCGCTGCGCCGCGAGTTCGAGGCGCTGTTCGGTCCAACAAAATTGCCGTGACGCGGTAAGCCGCCGCTAACCGAGACTTCCGGACGCGCTACGCTCGCCGCGACACGGCATGCACTATTCGCCGCGCCAAAGCGTTGGTGTGCCATGGATTGGCGAATCGTCCGCGCCCTGCTGCTGTCAGGATCGGTTCTTTGCGGAACCGCCCAGCCGCTCGCCTATGCCGGTCCCGCGGTCGCCACCAAATGGCGCACCAACGGCGAGGCACAGAACATCTGCCTCGGGCATGCGCAGGAGACGCTGCGGCGCAACGGCTTCGAGCCGCTCGATCCCGGCTCGCAATCGATGATCGGGAAAGCGCGGCGAGTACACCGCCTCGATCCGCTGCGTGCCGGAGCAGCAGATCGTGTTCTTTGTGATGTCGGGGCCCTCGCCGTGCGGAAGCCAATCGGTTGCTGGATTCGGTGTTCCGGAGGCTTCTGAACTTAGACCGTCGGCAGCACGGAAAACTCTTCGCCGCCGCGGCGCTGCGCCAGATCTCCTGCTTGGTCGCCTCGCGCACATCGATGCCGTGCGACCTGCGCGCCCCACGGTCCCTTCGCGACAGGCTTCGATGATGCCTTGCGACGATCCCGGCCGGGCCGGAGAACACCGCCTCCACCGTGCCGTCGCGGCGGTTGCGGACCCAGCCTGCGATGCCGCGGTTCATCGCCTCGTCGGCGACGAAGGCGCGATAGCCGACGCCCTGCACGCGGCCGCGCGCGATGACATGGCGGATGAGGTCGCTCATCCGAATTCTCCGAGTCTTGTGCGAAGGCCCTTTGAAGACTGACGGATTTCCCTTGGCGCGCGGCGGCAGCCAGCGCTCGCAGCGAGCGGATATAGGCGCGTCGGGCAGCTCCCATTCCCGCGCCGCCGCGATCGACGAGCTCCATGTAGCCGGGCTTGGCGCGGCCCTCGCCGCTGGGCCGCGCCACATAGACCAGCGCCGGCACGCCGCCGCCCCTGCGGCCAGCACCGGCAGCATCGCGGGGCGATAGAGTCCCGCCGCGACGTTTTCCCAAGCATCAAGCGTGACGCGGTCGCGCGCGGTGAGCCGCCACAGCAACGCCGTGAACGCCGTCCCCGACGCGAGGGCTCGACCGACGCGTAGCCGTCGCGCGGTGATGACAAAGCGATAGCCGGGCAGCCTGGCAACGCCGGCCGGCTGCGCGCGCCGGCGCATGGCGGCGCATCAGCTTGCGGCTCATGTTGGAGCCGTAGGCGAAGTGCAGCATCACGGCGATGGCGGCGCGCTCGGCCGCGTGCCGGTCCAGATCGAGAAGCCGAGCGCGATGGCCACCGGCAGCAGCAGCAGCGCCACGAAGCCCATCAGCCAGTACGCCAGCACGCCGAACTCGGAGCTGCCGAACAGCGCGGCGAACAAATAGATCACGAGAAAAGAGCGGATCAGGCCCTGCCCGGTCCGCGCGGCCTCGCCGCTCGTCTCACCCGCAGTGATCATCACCATCACAAGCAGCAGCAGAACCAGCGCGAGCACATAGAGGCACGGCAATGCCGATCGCGAGCCGGACGGTCGTCCGGCATCGCGCAGGCGCTTCATGTGCAGCACGATCCATGCCCAGACCAGCGCCGCCTGCAGCAATGCGAACGGCCACAGGCCCGACCGCCCGGTGACCGGCGCGCGACAGCAAGCACCTGCGAGACAGGAAAGCTCAGCGACGATAGACCGAGAACGAGCGATCGGCGATCGGCGAACGGCCGCGCGTCGCGGCAGACGTCGGCGATCGCGCAACGTCGGAGTAATCAGTCAGTCGACACGCGAGCTCGTCGCGATTGCCACGCCGGCACATCCGATCGCGCACGGCGCCAGCCGGCGCTTCGAGGCGCACGGCTTGCGTGCCATGGCGTCGAGTCACCGGACTTCCAGGCAAACTCCATGATCACCGCATCGACCGCCAGGCTGTCGCCCTGCTTGGCGCGGATGGTCTTGACCACGCCGTCGCGCTCGGCGCGCAGCACGTTCTCCATCTTCATCGCCTCGACCACCGCGAGCGTCTCGCCCACCTTGACCTCCTGCCCCTCGGCGACCGCGATCGACATCACCAGCCCCGGCATCGGGCAGAGCAGCAGCTTGCCGGTGTCCGGCGGCTTCTTGACCGGCATCAGCCGCGCCGCCTGCGCTTCGGTGTCGGTGTAGACGTAGGCCTTGGCCTCGACGCCGTGATGCGCGAGCAGGAAGCCGTTGGGGATCGGCCGCACCTGCACCGCGGCGGCGCGCCCGTCGATCGAGCCCGACCACACCGGATCGCCGGGCTTCCAGACGGACATCAGCACGCGGGCCGACGCCGGCGTTGCCCTTGGCATCGATGAAATGCACCGCGATGCCGCCGGTCTCGCGCGCCGATGTCCAGCGTCAATTCGGTGTCGCCGAGCTTCACCACGCGGCGGCGCTCGCGCGTCACCTCGCGGCCGGTCATCTGGCCGGAGATGCGGCGCTTGCGCTCGCCCAGCACGTGGTCGATCGCGGCCGCCACCGCGGCGAGGGTCTCGGCCGTCGGCCCCGACGCCGCAACGCCGTGGAAGCCGTCGGGGAATTCCTCGGCGATGAAGCCGGTCGAAAGCTTGCCGGCCTGCCAGCGCGGATGCGCCATCAGCGCGGCGAGGAACGGAATGTTGTGGCGGATGCCGTCGACCACGAAGGCATCGAGCGCGTTCGACTGCGCTGCGATCGCCTGCGCGCGCGTCGGCGCATGGGTGACGAGCTTGGCGACCATCGGATCGTAATAGATCGAGATTTCGCCGCCTTCGGTGACGCCGGTGTCGTTGCGCACCGTGACGCCGTCGATCGACGTCTCGGCCGGCGGGCGGTAGCTCGTCAGCCGGCCGGTCGAGGGCAGGAAGTTGCGGTACGGGATCCTCGGCATAGAGCCGGCTCTCGACCGCCCAGCCGTTGAGCTTCACGTCGCTCTGCTTGAGCGCGAGCTTCTCGCCGGCCGCGACGCGGATCATCTGCTCGACCAGGTCGATGCCGGTGATGAGCTCGGTCACCGGATGCTCGACCTGAAGCCGCGTGTTCATCTCGAGGAAATAGAAGCTGCGGTCCTGTCCGGCGACGAACTCCACGGTGCCGGCGCTGTCGTATCCGACCGCCTTGGCCAGCGCGACCGCCTGCTCGCCCATCGCCTTGCGCGTCGCCTCATCGAGCAGCGGCGACGGCGCCTCCTCCACCACCTTCTGATTGCGGCGCTGGATCGAGCACTCGCGCTCGCCGAGATAGATGACGTTGCCGTGCTTGTCGCCCAGCACCTGGATCTCGACGTGGCGCGGATTGACGATGAACTTCTCGATGAACACCCGGTCGTCGCCGAACGAGGATTTCGCCTCGGAGTTGGCGCGGGCGAAGCCCTCCGCGACCTCGGACCGCGGAATGCGCGATGCGCATGCCCTTGCCGCCGCCGCCGGCGGACGCCTTGATCATCACCGGGTAGCCGATCTCCTCGGCGATCTTGATCGCGTGCGTTTTCGTCGGCGATCTCGCCGAGATGGCCGGGCACGGTCGAGACCTTGGCCCTGGCGGCGGCCTTCTTGGATTCGATCTTGTCGCCCATCGCGGCGATCGCGCCGGGGTTCGGCCCGATGAAGACGATGCCGGCCTTCTCCAGCGCCTTGGGGAACGCCTCGCGCTCGGAAAGGAAGCCGTAGCCGGGATGCACCGCCTCGGCGCCTGGTGCTGCGCGCGGCTTCGACGATCTTGTCGATCACCAGATAGCTCTCGGCCGCCGCCGGCGGCCCAATGGCCACCGCCTGGTCCGCCATCTCGACATGCAGCGCGTCGCGGTCGGCCTCCGAATAGACGGCGACCGTCTCGATACCCATGCGCCGGGCGGTCTTGATGATCCGGCAGGCGATCTCGCCGCGATTGGCGATCAGGATGCGCTTGAACATGCCTACACTGCTGACGAGGTCGCGTGGCTCAATTCTCTAGCAGCGATGCAAGGCTCATGCTACCGCGCCCGGCATTGCAGCGAAGTCCTTTCACTCCCATCCCTATCTTTGGAATATCAGTGTCTTACGGGCGGCATCGCCGGCGCTTATATACTTCGTCAACGCCGGTTGCCCGGCCTTGACGCCGGGTGTCTAATCGGTCCGCATTCCCCAACCGACTTCCCGTAACCGGCAGCGCCGGATGAGCGTTTCTGGAGGTTCGCATGGCTCTTTCGATCAACGACATCGCGCCCGATTTCGAGGCGGAAACCACGGAAGGCAAGATCCGCTTCCACGACTGGATCGGCGACAAGTGGGCGGTCCTGTTCTCGCATCCCAAGGATTTCACGCCGGTCTGCACCACCGAGCTCGGCTACATGGCCAAGATCAAGCCGGAGTTCGACAAGCGCGGCGTCAAGATCATCGGCCTCTCGGTCGATCCGGTTGACCGGCACGCCGGCTGGGCCGCCGACATCAAGGAGACCCAGGGCTTCGCGCCGAACTACCCGATGATCGGCGACACCGATTTCAACGTGTCGAAGCTCTACGGCATGCTGCCGGCGGCCGTGTCGGGCGATCCGGCCAAGCGCACCGCCGCCGACAACCAGACGGTGCGCAACGTGTTCGTGATCGGGCCGGACAAGAAGATCAAGCTGGTGCTGGTCTATCCGATGACCACCGGCCGCAACTTCGACGAAGTGCTGCGCGTGATCGACTCGCTGCAGCTCACCGCCAAGCACAAGGTGGCGACGCCGGTGAACTGGAAGCACGGCGACGACGTCATCATCGCCGGCTCGGTGACCGACGACGACGCCAAGAAGCAGTATCCGCAGGGCTGGAAATCGCCCAAGCCTTACATCCGGATCGTGCCGCAACCGCGCTAGCATCGTCCAACGAGCGGCGTAGTATCGGGGGCGCGGCATAAGCCGCGCCCTTTCGATTTTCAAGAATGAACACAGACCTCGGCTTCATCCATCGTTTCATCCCGGCCACAGCACCCGGCAAGCCGACCGCTGCTGCTGCTGCACGGCACCGGCGGCGACGAGAACGACCTGCTCCGCTCGCGGCACGGATCGCGCCCGGCGCCGGCATCCTGTCGCCGCGCGGCAAGGTGCTCGAGCACGGCATGCCGCGCTTCTTCCGCAGAACCGGCGAAGGCCAATGGGACATCGACGACCTCAAACGCCGCACCGGCGAGCTTGATCGATTTCCTGAAGCGCGCCCGCGACGCCTACGGGATCGGCGAAGCCGATCGCGCTGGGCTATTCCAACGGCGCCAACATCGCGTGGTCGATGATCCTCGCCGAGCCGCAGGCGTTCTCCGGCGCTATCCTGATGCGCGCCATGCTGCCGTTCGACCCGCGCCCGCTGCCCGACCTTGCCGACCTTCCGATTCTGATGCTCACGGGCCGGCACGACGAGCTGATCCCGTCGCAGCAGGCCGGTCTGCTCGCCGCGCTGCTGGGCGAGGCCGGCGCCGACGCGACCTTTGAAATGCTGGAGGCAGGTCACGGCCTGACCGAGGAGGACCTCAAGCTCGCCGCCGAATGGCTTGCGCGCCACGGCTAGATCGGGCAATCGAAACGCCATGAACGACAAGACCTCCGGGCCCTGGCGCGCCGACCTGCAGCCGCCGTTCGCCGATTTCATGGGCATGAAGGTCACCCACGTCTCGCCGGAGCGCGTCACCGCCGAGATGGTCGTCACCGAACAACTCAGCAACCGCAACGGCGTGCTGCATGGCGGCGCGCTGATGGCGCTCGCCGACAACCTCGGCGGCACCGCCGCGGTCGCGAATCTGCGGCCGGGGCAGATCACCACCACGATCGAGAGCAAGACCAATTTCTTCGCCGGCATTTCCGTCGGCGATACCGCGCACGCCGAATGCACGCCGCTGCACCGCGGCCGCACCACCACGGTCTGGCAGACCCGCGTCACCCGCGGCGACGGCAAGCTCGCCGCGCTGGTGACGCAGACGCAATTGGTGATGCAGAAGAAAGGCTAACGGTCGCTCAGCGCAAGCCGGGCGCCGAGCGCGGCAAACGCGCCGGCAAAAATCCGCCGCATCCACGCCAGCACCCGCGGCCGCGAGATGACGTGGTCGCGAACCGAGGCGGCGAACAGCCCGTAGCCGACGAACACGACAAAGGTCATGACCATGAAGACGGCGCTGAGCGTCAGCATCAGCGCGAGCGGATGCAGCTCATCGGCGCTGACGAACTGCGGCAGGAACGCCAGGAAGAAGATCGACAGCTTTGGATTGAGGATGTTGATCAGAACGCCGGTCACGGCGATCTGAAGCGCGGAGCGCGCATCGGGCTCTTTCTCCACCCGCATCGCGCCGCGCTCGCGCAACGTGCTCCACGCCATGTAGAGGAGATAGGCGACGCCGACATACTTGAAGATCTGGAAGGCGAGCGCGCTGGTGTGCAGCAGCGCCGCCAGCCCCATGATCGCCGCCGCCATGTGCGGCACGATGCCGAGCGTGCAGCCGAACGCCGCGACGATGCTGGCGCGCGAGCCGCGCGACAGTCCGGCCGCGAGCGTGTAGAGCACGCCGGTGCCGGGCGAGACGATGACGATCAGCGAGTGATCAGAAATTCGATGCTCATAACATCCCTCAGTTCTTCATCATCTGCTTCGCCTTCTCGATCAGGTCCGGCGGCAGCGCATAGATGCCGGCCAGCAGCCGATCGATCTCGGCGCCGGTGATCGGGCTCACCTCCAAGCCCGCCTTCTTCGCCTCCGCGACGAACTCCGGGTCCTTCATGGTGGCGTCGAAGGCGGCGCGCAACGCAGCCTTGCGGTCCGCGGGAATGCCGGGCGGCGCGGCAAACGGCCGGCCGAACGCCTGGCCTGCGAGATGAACGCGCAGGATCTGCCGCATCTCCTCGCTCGGCACCTTGTCGAGCGCGAGCGGAACCTCGGCCGGGATATCGGGCGACTTCTCCAGCGCGAACACCAGCAGCAGATCGATCTTCTTGTCGCGGATCCAATCCGGCCGCGTGCTCCTGATGCTGTCCCATGACCAGCCGCAGCGGCCGTCGATCTCGCGCCGCTCCATCGCCAGGTTGACGTCATTGCCGCCCTGATAGCCGGTGACCATCTTCACCTTGGCGCCGAACACGTTCTTCAACAGCGTGCCGAACAGGTCGAGGTCGGAGCCGGGTCCCTGCCCGCCCAGCACGTAGGGCTTGGTGATGACGTCCTGCCAGGTCTTGATGCCGACCGTGTGCCACATCGCGCACAGGCTGTTGTTGTTGGCGATGTTGCCGATCCATGTGAAGGCGCGGCCGTCGAACTTCGCGTCGCCCAGCAGCGGCTCGATCGGCATGCTGCGCGACATGGTGCCGAACACGCTGCCGTCCTTCGGCGCCACCGAGTAGATGTATTGCGCGGCGCGCTGGCTGCCGGCGCCCGGCATGTTCTGCGGCACGATGGTCGGGTTGCCCGGGATATAGTGGCCCATGAAGCGCGCGAGATGCCGCGCGTAGAGGTCGTAGGCGCTGCCGACCGAAAAGCCGATGATCAACGGCATCGAGCGGCCGCGGTAGAATTCCTCGACGGATTGGGCCTGAACCGTGCCGGCTGCGGCCGCGATCAAAGCGGCGGCGAGCTCCATTCGCGCCACGTGACGGCCCCTGCACGCATCGGTGCCTCCCGCTTCAGAGGTAAAGGCTAGCTCAGGGCTGCGCGGTGCGCCAGTTCACCAGCGCGACGCCGACGACGCAGATCGCCATGCCAAGCAGCGCAAGCGGCGCCAACCGCTCGTCGAACAGCGCCCACGACATCAGGGCGGTCAGCGGCGGCATCAAATAGAGCAGGCTCACGACACGCGACATCGCGGTGCGCCGGATCAGGAAATAGAACAGCCAGATCGCGCCGAACGACAGCACGAACACGAGATACGCCACCGCAAAAATGAACGGCGCCGTCCATTGCACGTCGCGCGTCTCGAACATCAGCGCGGCAAGCGCGAACACCACGCCCGCGGCGGCGTACTGCACCAGAAAGCCGGTGCGCCATTCGATTTCGCCGCCGAAGCGCTTCTGGTAGAGCGTGCCGGCGGTGATGCCGAGCAGCGAAACGGCTACCGCGATCCAAGCCACCAACGTTCCCTCGCCTTCGGTCGCGCGTGGACCACGAAATAGACGCCGACGATGCCGAGCGCGAGGCCGAGCCACTGGCGCGGCGTGACCCTCTCGCCGAGCAGGCGATTGGCCAGCGTCGAGGTCAGCACCGGCTGCAGCGCGACGATCAGCGCCACCAGCCCGGCCGGCATCTGCTGCGCGATCGCGACGAACACGCCGCCGAGATAGCAGCCATGCACCAGCAGCCCGATCGTCGCGGAGTGCCACATGTCGGCGCGATCGGGCCATGTCGGCCGTGTGATCAGCACGATCGCGCCGAGCAGCACGACCACCGCGGCCATTCGGATGGTCAGGAACGTCATAGGCTCGGCGTATGGCATGCCGAGCTTGCTGCCGATGAACCCCGATGACCACAGCAGCAGGAACACGCCGGGCGCGGAGAAACAGCAAAGTCGGTCAGGGAGTTTTGCGGGGAGCGCGGCGGCATCGGCAAGCGTATCTAGCTCAAAATCGCGGTCCAGTCCGGCGGCTAGAACGAATTGGCAAAAAGTTCCACGGTTGCTTCATCAGGAACTATCGACCGAAGGAGCGAATTATCTTGTCAGGAATGCACACATAGGAGCGCCAAAATGTCTGATCCCCGTTACACCGATCCTCGCCTCGAGCGAGCCGCCGCTGCGGGACGACGTTCCGCGCCAACGCCTTGGCGAACTCGACAAGTCCAACACCATGTGGGGCTGGATCGCCGGCGGCATCGTGCTGGCGTTGCTGCTGGTGTTCGTGTTCGGCCGTTCGCCGACCACCGACCAGGCAAGCACCCAGATGACCGCGCCGCCTCCGGGCCCGAGCACCCTGTCGCCGCCCACCAGCACGCCGACGCCACCCGCCGCGGCGCAGCGTCCGGCCCGCTCGACCACCGGTCAGGGCGGTTCGCAGCAGTAAGCGTGAAGCCATGAAAGTGTGAATGCAGCAGCCCCCGGCCAAACCGGCTCGGGGCTGTTTGCGTTTGATGCGCTGAACCCGTTACGGACAGACTTTAGGCGAGAGCCTTCGCTATCAGCGCGCGGGTTGCCGCGACCCCTTCGCGGCATACCTCGACCGGCGGGCGCTCCCATTGCGCGGGATTCGGTGCTTCGTAGCTCAGATAGCCGTCGAAGTTTTTTTCCTTGAGCAGCTTGAACACGTCGAGCCAGCGAACGATACCTTGGCCCGGCGGCAGGCGATCGGTCGGCCGCTTCACGCCGGCCGCGACCGGCGCGGGCGGCGCGTCGCTGTACTGGAATGCCGCAATCTCCGTCGGGTGCCACGCCTTCGAAACCGCGGCCGCCCGCCCCGCTTCTCTCCATGTGATAGGCGTCGAGCAGCATGCCGGCGTTGTAGCGACCGGCGCCGTTCAGGATTGCTCGCGCAGCCGCGCGATGCTGTTGAGCACGGCGTGCTGCGAATTGAACTCGATCGCGAGCGTCAGGCCACGCTTGCCGACAGATGTCGGCGCCGCGCTTCAGGTTCTCGATCGCATCGCTGATCGGCCCGACATTCTGCCCCGGCGCGCACATGATCAGCGGGCAATCGAGCGCCACTGCGTTGTCGCAGGTGACTTCGAGGTCGTCGAACAGCCGCGTGCTCTCGTCGCCGGTCGCGAAAATCCAGCCGTATTCGCAGCCCAGCGTGCAGACCGGGATTTCGCGCGGCGCGCACGCATGTCGAGCACCGCGCCGTTGGACATGCCTTTCTCATAACAGCGCTTGAAGTCGGTGCGACGCAATTCGACCGCATCGAAGCCGCCGTCGCGCGCGGCCTTGATCGCGGCGTCGAGCGGCGTCGTATCCAGCGTCCAAGTGTGCAGAGCGAGCCTGCCAAACGTCGATTCATTCCAATTTCCCTCTATTCAGCTTGATGTTGGCGTCGCGCGTGACCTTGGTCCACTTCTCGATCTCGGCCTTGATGAATTCGCCGAACTCCTCGGGCGTGCTGGAACGCGGCTCCATGCCGGCAGTCGTCAGCGCCTTGACGGCATCCGGATTGGCCAGCGCCTTGCGCAGCGCTCGCGACAGCACTCGATCACGGGCTGCGGCGTGGCGGCGGGCGCGGACAAGCCCGTACCACGACGTCACGTCGTAGCCCGGAAATGTGTCGGCGACGGTCGGCACATCCGGAAAATCCGGATGCCGCTTCAGGCTGGTGACGGCGAGCGCCCGGGCCTTGCCGTTCCTGATACCGGGCAGCGCCGAAGGCGTGGCAGGCATCATGAAGGACGCCTCGCCGCTCATCACCGCGATCACGCCCGGCCCGCTGCCGCGATAGGGCAGATGCGTGACGTCGAAGCCGCCCGCCAGGTGCGGAAGCAGTTCCACCGCCAGATGCTGCGAGCAGCCCTGTCCCGGCGTCGCGTAGCGCAGCGTACCGGGCTTGGCCTTCGGCGAGCTCGATCAACTCCTTCGTCGTTTTGACCGGAAGCTCCGCGTTCACGATCAGGATGTTCGAGGTCCCGCCGGCCAGGCCGATCGGCGCGAAGTCCTTGACCGGATCGTACGGCAGCTTGGGGTAAAGCCCCGGATTGACGCCGTGCGTGGAAATGTTGGCGAGCAACAGCGTGTAGCCGTCGGGCGGCAGCCTTGGCCGCAAGCTCCGAGCCGAGCAGCCCGCCTGCGCCGGGGCGGTTGTCGACGATGATCTGCTGGCCGATCTCGGCGCCGATATGGGTTGCGCAGCGCGCGGCCCACCGTGTCGGTCGCGCTGCCGACCGCCTGCGGGACGATGATCTTGATGACCTGCTTCTTGGGATAATCCTGGGCGGCGGCGGGCGCGGCCGCGGCCAACGCTCCTGCGATCAGGACAACAAGAAGGGCACGGCGCGTGGCTGGCATGTCTCACATCTCCCCGGCCACAGGCCAATTTCGGCACCGAGCCTATATCAAATTACGAGCGCGTGAACGCCGCGCCGAACACCTGCCAGAACAACGGGAAGTATGGCAATCTCCGATGCGCACTTTCGCGAAAGCCCATCCATGCACGTTCGATTGGCCGTCATGGTTGTCGTCGCTGCCGGCCTCTCTCGCACGGCCGTTGCGGCCGAAACCTGCCACAGCCTTGAGCATCAGTTCGGCAAAACACGGATTTGCGCGAGCTCGGTGCTTGCGCCGCAAGGCCAGCGGACCTACGGCCCCAATCATCTGGTCACCGGCGAGGACGGGGCTTGGTGCGAAGGCGCTGCCGGACCCGGCATCGGCGAATCCGTCACCATTGAAATGGACCCGCGACCGCGCTTCCGGACGATCTCGATCACCAACGGATACGCCCGCACGGCCGATGCATTCCGCCGCAACGGACGCGTGAAGCGTGCGCACATCGAAGCCGAAGGCGGCTACAAGACGACCGTTACCCTGAAGGACACGCGCGCGCCGCAGCGGATCAGAATTCCGACCAGCCGGGCGCTCTGGGTCAAGTTCACCATCGCCGAAGTGCATCCCGGCGCCAGAGGTAGCGACACGTGCGTGACCTGGCTGTCGGTCGACCACGAGGAACTGAACAATTGACACTGGTCCGCCTGATTCTGCGCCATCTGCGTATCCGCGCTGCTCTGCATCGACGCGGAGGCGCAGGGACGCAAGCGCGTGCCGCGGTTCGAAGATTATCCGGTCACGGAGATCTACGAAGGCAAGAGCGCGAAGCCGATCCTGGAGACCGAGAGCAGCGCAGTGCGAGGTCATCTACTATCAGGCCATCGCCGACGGCGGGACGAGTTTCGCGGGCCACTATGCGTGGTGCCGCTGACCTGCGGGAACGGCCTGCATCACGGCCGATTTCCTGGACACGCTGAGCGGCAAGATCATCCCCGGCACGTTCTCCAAGTCGGGCTGGCAGCGAGCATCACGACGCATTCCGGGAAATCGAGTTCCGGCGCGGCAGCCGCCTGATCGTGTTCGCCGGCCGGATCGACGAGCAAGGCCCGCTCGGCTGGCACTTCTATCGTGTTCGACAAGGGCAAGCTCAAACGCATCCACACCATCGTGACCAGGGGCGACTTCCGCAAGCCGCTGGCGGAGTGGATGAAATAAGTGCCACCTACGCTCGAAAGCCGGATCGACCGGCACCCGGTAGCCGTTGGCGAGCCGGTTGGTCTCGTTCGCCATGCCGACCACCGCCATCAGTTCGCCGAACATCGCGTCCGTCATGCCGGCCTTGCGCGCCGCCGCGCCGTGACTGGCGATGCAGTACTCGCAGCCGTTGCTGACGCTGACCGCGAGATAGACCATCTCCTTGGTGCACACATCGAGCGCGCCCGGCGCCATGACCTCCTTGACGCGATTCCCAGGTGCGCCGCAGCGTCACCGGGTCGTTCGCCAGATACTTCCAG
This sequence comes from uncultured Alphaproteobacteria bacterium, assembly GCA_963711955.1. Taxonomy (GTDB): domain Bacteria; phylum Pseudomonadota; class Alphaproteobacteria; order Rhizobiales; family Xanthobacteraceae; genus Z2-YC6860. The sequence goes on from CAVQGC010000015.1 coordinate 132,293, forward strand.
AAGTTGTTCACGTCCTCGACCTGGCGGGTCTTCTTGATGTCGTCGAACACCGCGCGCACCTCGGGCGAGGCGTCGCGGTATTCGACCGGCTGTTGCGCCATGGTCATTCCGCCTTCGCGCCGGAGGCTTTGATGACCTCGGCCCATTTCGGGATTTCCGACTTGATGTAGGCGCGCAGCCATTCCGGCGTGCTGCTGTTCACGTCGACGCCGGAATCGGTCAGCGCCTTGCGCACCGCCGGATCGTTCAGCGCGCCGACGATGGCCTTGTTGCAGCGCGGCGACGGCCTCCTTCGGCGTGCCGGCCGGCGCGACCAGCGCATGCCATGTCGCGGCGTCGAAGCCCGGATAGCCGCTTTCGGCGATGGTCGGCACATCCGGCAGCGCCGGAGTGCGCTCCAGCGTGGTGATGGCGATCGCCTTGATCGTCTCGGCCTGCAGATGCGGCATCAGCGGCGACGGCGGATTGAACGCGGTCGGCACATGGTTGCCGATCACGCTCTGCAGGGTCGGGCCGGTGCCCTTGAACGGAACGTGGGTGTAGTCGATGCCCGCCTTGAGGCTTCAGCAACTCGCCCGCCAGATGGGCCGGGGTGCCGACGCCGCCCGAGCCGAACGACAGCTTGCCCGGGTTGGCCTTGGCGTAGGCGATGAAGTCCTTGATGTTGTTCGCCGGCACCGACGGGTGGGTGTAGAGCACGTTGGTCTGCACGCCGAGCAGGCTGATCGGCGCAAAATCCTTGACGCTGTCGTACGGGGCGTTCTGGATAGAGGCGTCACATTGATCGCGAGGATGCTGCCGGTCGCCAGCATGATGGTATGGCCGTCGGGCGCGGCACGGGCGACGATGCCGCCCGCGATGGTGCCGCCGGCGCCCGAGCGCGGTTCTCGATGACGATCGGCTGCTTGAGGAATTCCTCCATCTTCTTGGTCAGGACGCGCGCCATCACGTCGCTCGGACCGCCGGGCGCGAAGCCCAGGATCATGGTGATCGGCTTGGTCGGATAGGCGGCCGCGCCGAGTGGCAGCGCCGCGATCAGGGCGGCCAATGCCGCCGATGCCAGCCGTTGCTTCATCGTAGCCTCCCTTGCAGGCTTGTTTGCTTGTTCCGGCATTGTGTCACCGCTATCCAGGCCCGGAAAGGCCGTCGGTCGACGTGCGCACGTCGCATGCAACGCGGCGACAACCGCGAAGAACGGGGATAAGTTCCGATCAGGAAATCGTCCCAGTCACAGCGGACGAGCTGCCCGTGCGCTTGCCGTGAAGGGACAAGCGGTTGCCGAGCCAGCAGTTTCTCTCTCGGCGATGACACCAATGAGTCGCAGCACGTAATTTTCTCCGGTGTGTGACGCGCAAAACAACACACAGGAAATTTTTTTGTAGACCTTACGTGTCACGCAGCTTTGGCGTAGCTGTTGTGCACGCTCACTCCAAGCAATGGACCGCACATGCCCCCCCGGATGTCGGATGAAGAAGTCGGCCGCCAGATCCTCGGCATTTTCATGCGCTATCGGGTGATCGCGGGCGGAACGTTGCGGCGGAACAACTTCTTTGACGTGCGCGACGCCGACTTCCAGCGCGGGCTGAACTTCGCGATCGCGAGCAAGTGGATCAAGCAGCACCTGCGCGACCGCTACACTTATCAGCTCACCGAGATCGGCTTCGCCGCCGGCTGGAAGCCGGAGCCCAAGGTCGAAAAGATCGACGACAGGCCGGCTGAGGTCGCATCCGAGCCGCTGCAGCCGGAAGCGATGCAGCCGGAGCCGGTGACGATGGCGCCGAAGAATCGCCTGAGCCGAGCGATCGACGACCGACGAGCGATCCCGGAAGCGCCGGCCTCGACGCGATCCCATGGAAATCGCCGGCCTGACCGCTGGTTGCGCGTAGCGCGCGCTACTTGATCGGATTGACCAGCGGCTTGCCCTTCTCGACCACATAGACGGCGATCAGCTTGGCCGGCACCGAGCCGACCGCGCCTTCGTTGTGGATCGCCTGGTTCGGCACCTCGAGCGACTGCCCGGCCTTGAAGATCTTTTCCGGCTCGCCGTCGAATTGGATCATGAACTCGCCTTCCAGCACCTGGGCCTGCACGGTGCCGGGATGGGTGTGGCGGCCGGCCTTGAAGCCCGGCTGCAGCGTCACCATCGCGGTGATGACCTCGTAGTTCGAGCCCGGCACTTCGGTCTTGCCGATCGGCGTGCGCTGCACGGGGGCCGGCGAGACCGGCGCCTGCTGGGCGGCCACCGGAACGGCGAACGCGATCCCGGCCAGAACTGCGACTAGGCGGAGTTTCTTGAGCATGATTTCCTCCCGGATGAAGGCTCATCCTACACAGAAGGCGACGGCCGGGAATATGGGCTTAGGCGGGATCGCGCGATGGAAGGTGCGCCTCGCCATGCGCTACCCTCCTTGGAACAATCGCGGGAGCACGCCATGCCCAAGACGCCGGACTATTTTCACGGCAAGACCATCATCATCACCGGCGCCGCGAGCGGCATCGGCCGCGCCACCGCGCGCATCTTCGCCCGCGAGGGCGCGAACGTGGTGTGCGCCGACCTCAATGAGGCCGGGGTTCGGGAAGCGGCGAGCGAGGTCAACGCCAAAGGCAGCCAGGCGCTGGCCATAGAGACCGACGTGACCTCGCGCAAGGCGGTCGAAGACATGACCAAGCGCGCAATCGACGCATTCGGCACCGTGCACTTCCTGTTCAATTCGGCCGGCGCCGCCATCCGCCGCGCCAAGTTTATGGAGATCGACGACGCGCTGATCGAGAAGACGTTCGACCTCAACTTGAAGGGCACGCTCTACGGTATGCAGGCGGTGCTGCCGCACATGATCGGCAACAAGTTCGGGGTGATCGTCAATGTCGGCAGCATGGCGCACCGGCGCGGCGGGCCGGGCTCGTCGATCCATTACGCGGCGGCGAAAGGCGCGGTGGTGACCATGACCATGGGGGTCGCCCGCGAGTTCGCCAGCCAGGGCATCCGCGCGCTGTCGATCTCGCCGGGGCCGGTGAAGACGCCATTTCAAGATGCGGCCGCCACCTCACCCGAACTCTATCAGCAGTTCCTCAACGACATCCCGATGAAGCGCTTCGGCGAGCCGGAGGAGATCGGCGAGCTGGTGCTGTTCATGTGCTCCGATGCCTGCGGATTCATGACGGCGGACACCGTCTATGTGAACGGTGGCGGCGGCTGGCGGTAAAACGGGTAGATTTAATCCGGCAACGCGCAGAAAGATCAGCCTGGCGACTTGCCGGGGCCTGCGCCTTCCACCTTGAAACCGCGCATCGCCCATCCGGCTGCGACGCCGAACAGCAGCAGCGCGACCGGGGGGCCGAACAGCAACACCGGGATCTCGAGCATGTCACCGGTGGTCTGAATGCCGCCCTGCAGGCCGTGCATGATCAGGAAGATCGTCCAGCCCATGATCCAAGCGATCGACATGACCACCCATACGCGATAGAGGCCGCGGCGCCAGTTGATCAGCGTCTGCTCGTTGTCGTTCACGCCGAACGCGCGGCGCGGAATGCCGTATGCCATCGCGGGCCTTGCCTGGTTGAATCAGTATAGTCCTTTCCCGCTGGGAGAACACGGCCTTGCGCCTTGATTGTGGCGATGACTGCCTTGCGCAAAAACCGGGCGGGAACAGGCAACAATCGCCCCATCCGGCCGTTATTTCTTTGGACATCCCGCAACCGAAGGAGCCGTCCATGGCCGTCAAACCGATCCCCGAAGGCTACCACAGCATCACGCCCTACCTCGTCGTGCGCGGCGCGGATAAGACGATCGAATTCCTTACGAAGGCGTTCGGCGCCGAAGTCGTATTCGACCCGCTCAAGCGGCCGGACGGGACGATCCTGCACTCCGAGGTCAAGATCGGTGACTCGCGCGTCATGCTGTCGGAAGGAACCGATCAGCATAAGCCGATGCCGACCATGCTCTATCTGTACGTGCCGGACGTCGACGCCAGCTACAAGAAGGCGCTCGCGGCCGGCGGCACCAAGATGAAAGACCCTAAGGACGAGTTCTTTGGCGACCGCACCGCCGGCGTCAAGGACCCAGCCGGCAATCACTGGGAGATAGCGACGCACAAGGAAGACGTGTCGCCGCAAGAATTGAAGAAGCGCGCCGAGCAGATGTTCAAGCAAGGCAGCAAGGCCGCGTAGCTTCGGTTTCATCCTCGTTAGCCAACGCTTCGCGCCGGGCTGGCCCTTCCCTTGTCGCTCCCCTCGGAAGCCCGAGGGGACGGAGCGCCGGGGCCGCACCATCGTTTTCCGCACCTTGGGAGGCGCGGCGCGCGTCTGGCGAGACGCAGGCGCCGCATCCCGCTCCGCCATCAAGACGTCTCTAGATGGCGCCCTCGGTCGAACGGGACGCGACCAATATGGGGCGGATTCAAGGGCGGGGATAAGTATTTTTTCCGCGACACCTCGGCTACAATTCCAGCAGGAAAGGCGCCCTCACCGGAACGACAGCCTCATGACCACACACCTGATGCGCGCTGCCCTTGTCGCTTTCGCCACGGCGACGCTCCCCGCCGCCAACGCCTTCGCCGCCACGGTCTACGACGGCGGCTGGAGCCTGACATTCATCACGCAGCGCGGCCCTCACTGTGACCGCAGCTACGATTTCAACGTTCGGATCAGCAATGGCATCGTCAGCCACGCCAACCTGGTGAAATTCAAGGGCCGTGTATCGCGCGGCGGCGGCGTGACTGCTTCGGTTTCCGTGCCGGGCAAATTCGCGTCCGGGACCGGTCGCCTGACCCGCACCGAAGGGCGCGGGCGCTGGAGCGGCTATTCCAACAAGAACCGCTGCTCGGGAATCTGGACCGCGCGGAAACACTAACCGGCGCCGGTCAGCCGGCGCGCTTGAGCGACACCTCCGCCACCTTATCCTTGTATTCCTTCTTCGGATCGGAGCCGAGCAACAGCTTGATGCCGGCGACCAAACTGTATTCGTTCTGCCAGATCTCCCCGCGCTCGGCGTCGAACCGCAGCAGCGCGAGCTTGGGATCGTCCTTGCCCTGCTCGAACCAAGCGGCAATGAAGGGACTCCACAGCCGGTCGATGACCGCGCGATCGATTGAAAGCGAAAGCGTGCCGTGCAAGGTGGCGAACAGATCGTGGCCCTTCGAGGCGAAGGTCGCGATGGCACGGTTGCCCTTTCCGGCTCCGCTGCCGAGCTTCTGCACGATCTCGGTGTCCTTGGCGGTGAAGAACCAGATCGGGCTGTGCTCGCCCTCGACCTGCGCGGTCATCGGCCGGGCATGACCGTCCTCGACGCCGTCGAGCCCGAGCATCATGGTCATGTCGGACTTCAGCGATTTCCAGAGCAACTTTTCAAGTTCCTGCGGCGTGGGCATGTGTTCGCTTTTCCTTTCGTGTGCTCAGGTCGAACAGGTGAGCGACACCGAAGGTTCCCACCCATGACCGAGCGAGTGGCCGTAGCGGATGTGAGCGCGGCCAAACCCCGCCCTATCGGGCAATTTTGTGCTGCATGACGGAACTTCGGCATGTCACATCCATTAGATTGCCGGAGACATACGTCAGATGCGCAAATTCGTTGCTTTGATCCTGTTCGCCGGGCTGGCGGCGCCGGCTGCCGCGGCGTCGCTCGACGCCGCTGCCGTCAACGAGGCGAAGTGGCGGGACACCAAGCTGGCCGAGGGCACGATCGATCCCGCCACCGTCAAAGCTCAGGTGCTGCTCGGCCGGGCGCGCTATTCGCCCGGTGAGATCGACGGCAAGCTTGGCGAGAACGTCCGCAAAGCCATCTCGGCGTTCGCGGCCGCCCAGGGGATCGGCACGGCCGACGGCCTGACATCGGAGGTCTGGCAGAAGCTCACCGCTGGCTCCGATAAGCCGGTGCTGAAGCAATACACGCTGACCGAGGCCGATCTGCGCGGTCCGTTCGCCGAGAAGATCCCGGCCAAGATGGACGACATGAAGGACCTGCCGGCTCTGTCCTACCGCAATGTGCGGGAGAAGATCGCCGAGCAATTCCACATCAGTCCCGAGCTGCTGCAAGCCCTGAACCCCGGGCAAAGCTTCGACAAGGCGGGCGCCGCGATCGTTGTCCCGGACCTGGCCGAACCGAAACTCGAAGGCAAGGCCGCGCGGATCGAGGTGGACAAAACCGCCCAGACGCTGAAGGCGTTCGACAAGCAGGGCAAGCTGCTGGCGTTCTATCCCGTCACCGTCGGAAGCGCGGAAAAGCCAGCCCCGAGCGGCCGCCTCAAGGTCACCGGCGTCAGCCGGAACCCGACCTACCGCTACAATCCGGATTACGCCTTCAAGGGCGTCAAAAGCAAAGAGCCGTTCATTATCAAGCCCGGACCCAACAATCCGGTTGGGACTGTCTGGATTGGCCTGTCGGAGCAAGGCTACGGCATCCACGGCACACCCGAGCCGTCGAAGGTCAGCAAGACCGAATCGCACGGCTGCATCCGCATGACCAACTGGGATGTGTCGACGCTGGCGTCCGCGGTCGGCAAGGGCACACCGGTTGAGTTCGTCGGCGACGAGCGCAAGGCGGCAGACGCCCGCGCGCAGGCGAAGCCGAACGCAAAATCGAAACGCCTGTCATCCAAGAGGTGATTTGCCCGACAGGGCTAGAGCCGCCGGAACAGCACGCCGGCGGCCAGGAGGGCATAGGCGATCGCCAGCACGTCGAACACCCGCGCCGGGCTGACGATCGGAATCCGGACCCCGCCATAGCGTACCAGCAGCGCGACCACCGCGAGAACCACCGAGATCACGAACACAACCGTGGAAGGCGGCGTCAGATTGAAGCCGCCGCGCCGGAATACCATCGTCGCCTCCTGTGAAATGCTGCGAACCAACGCGAAGCTTACGCCACGGTTCGATCCAGCCGCGGACATTTCAGGCTGGAGACGGGGGGCAGAGCTTGGACACGATGCGGAAGCGCCCAGAGGAGATTCGTGACGTTGAGACAATGTTCCCAAAATATTCACGGAACGGGGCTCCAGTTCGGACGTTTTCCTATGGGGTTGCTTCCAAGGAGTTCCGAATGAAAAAGCTCGTTCCGATTGCCTGTGCTCTTGCGTTGGCGTTGTCACCGTCCGCCGTCTTCTCGCAGGCCCGCACGAACACCGACGTGAACGTGCAGGGCGGAGCCTCCGTCAATGCGCCGGGGCAAAAAATGCAGGAGAAGGGTTCCGTGAAGGGCACCACCGGCGCCTCCGGTTACGCGCCAGGCCAGCGCATGCAGGAGAAGGGCTCGGTGAAGGGCACGACCGGCGCGTCCGGTTATGCGCCAGGCCAGATCAAGAGCGATACCAACGTCGATGTGAAGACGCGGACGCGCTAGTTCGTGTCTCTCATTGGGAAAAGGCCCGGCGCAAGCCGGGCTTTTTCCTTACCAGCACTCGTTTTTCAAGATGGATTTCGGTCAGTTCACGTCGATCAGTTCGACGTCGAAGATCAGCGTCGCGTTCGGCGGGATGGCGCCGCCCGCGCCCTGCGCGCCGTAGCCCAGATTCGGCGGGATGATCAGCGTGCGCTTGCCGCCGACCTTCATCGAGCCGACGCCCTCGTCCCAGCCCGCGATCACGCGGCCCGCGCCGACCGGAAAGCGGAACGGCTCGTTGCGGTCGACCGAGCTGTCGAATTTCTTGCCCTTCTGGCCGTTGGTGTAGAGCCAGCCGGTGTAGTGCACGACCACGGTCTGGTTCTTGCGCGGCGTCGCGCCGGTGCCCGGCTTGGTGTCGATGTATTGCAGGCCCGAACGAGGTGGTGACGGGCTTGGCGGATTGGGCTTCTGAGGGATCGGACATGATGGCTGAACCGATGATGGCGAGGGCTAAGGCGGATGCGGTGATGAGGCCTGAGCGGAACGCGGGCATCGGTGGGTTCTCCTGTGGGGCGGGATGACGAACTGGCGCTGGTTCTGACGCGATGACGAAGGATTTACAAGGGCGCGGATGATCGGGGCGCTTGAGCCTACAGAACTACGACACAAGCTCGGTACAGCGCGACACAAGGCCTGGCAGTTGGCGCTCAGCCGGCATCGGCGCCGCAATGTCAGGTGGTACCGCACCACCTCGCGGATCGCCCGGCGTTACGGTGACGGTCGCGGAAATTTTCTGGCGAAGTTCAGAATACCGCGCCGTTGAGGGATAGTGCACGGTGTAGCGGAATTGGTCGATACCGATGTATCCCGAGCGAGGAAGATAATAGAGGTCGCGCCGCGAATAGCTCGCCCGATGCAATGCGATGCATCACCACGTAATAGGCGCTGTACTTTCCTGTTTTCACTCCGCCAGCAAACCACACCATGGGCAGGCGGTTCATCCAAATGGATCGGGCGCGGAGGCATCGGTTCACAATTGTTGTTAAACCGCGACGCCCCCCTGATGAATATTTCTTGGCCAGCTTTGCCACTCCTTGTGACGCGGCCGTCCCGTGCTTGAGCTTCGAATGCAATCGGCTGGACGAGCGCCACAGCCAGCAGGCAGAGGGCAGCACGACCGAATTTGGGGCAGGGTTGCAAACTACGCACGTGCGTATTCTCTCTCACACCGGCAAATTGTCGTGCTTCCTGGCCGGCATCTCCACCTTCTTGCCGCGTAGCATCGCCAGCGCCCGCGCGATGCGTTTCCGCGTCGAGTGCGGCATGATCACGTCGTCGATGTAGCCGCGCTCGGCGGCGACGAACGGCGACAGGAAGCGGTCCTCGTATTCCTTGGTGCGCGCGGCGATCGCATCCTTGTCGCCGATGTCGGCGCGGAAGATGATCTCGACCGCGCCCTTCGCCCCCATCACCGCGATCTGCGCGGTCGGCCAGGCGTAGTTCATGTCGCCGCCGATGTGTTTCGACGCCATCACGTCATAGGCGCCGCCGAACGCCTTGCGGGTGATGACGGTGACCAGCGGTACGGTGGCCTGCGAATAGGCGAACAACAGCTTGGCGCCGTGCTTGATCAGGCCACCCTGCTCCTGCGCGGTGCCCGGCAGGAAGCCCGGCACGTCCACGAAGGTGACGATCGGGATCTCGAACGCGTCGCAGAAGCGCACGAACCGCGCCGCCTTGCGCGAGGCATCGCTGTCGAGCACGCCGGCCAGCACCATCGGCTGGTTGGCGACGAAGCCCACCGTGCGACCGGCGATCCGGCCGAATCCGGTGACGATGTTCTTGGCGAACGCCGCGCCGATCTCGAAGAAGTCGCCCTCGTCCACCACCTTCAGGATCAGTTCCTTAATGTCGTAGGGCTTGTTCGGATTGTCCGGGATCAGGGTGTCGAGCGACTTGTCCTCGCGCTCGATGTCGTCGTGCGAGGGCCATTCCGGCACGCCGCTCGAATTGCTCGACGGCAGGAAGTCGATCAGCCTGCGCATCTGCAACAGGCACTCGACGTCGTTCTCGTAGGCGCCGTCAGCGATCGAGGACTTGGTGGCGTGGACCGACGCACCACCCAGTTCCTCCGCCGTCACCACCTCGTTGGTGACGGTCTTCACCACCTCGGGGCCGGTGACGAACATGTAGCTGGTATCCTTCACCATGAAGATGAAGTCGGTCATGGCCGGCGAATAGACGTCGCCGCCCGCGCACGGGCCCATGATCACGCTGATCTGCGGGATCACACCCGAGGCCAGCACGTTGCGCTTGAACACCTCGCCGTAGCCGCCGAGCGAAGCGACGCCCTCCTGGATGCGCGCACCGCCGGCGTCGAACAGG